>CAVWIP010000010.1:0-471910 GCA_963755125.1 uncultured delta proteobacterium | reverse complement strand
TCTTCGGCAGGTGACGTAGATATCGCCGGCGGTGCCCCACACGAAGATCGGGCCTTGACCGGGTCCGGCGATACGATCGATTTCCGCGCAGGCCGGATCGGGCCGCGGATCGGGCCACCCGCCATGGGCCCGCTCCTCGCGAAGAGCCGACAGCTTGTTGCTGCCCGACAAGATGAGCAGGGCCCCCACGACTACGGCAACGGCCGCCTGGGCCAGAAGCGGCACCGCCCCACTCCTGCGCAGCCCCCGCTCGATGTAGACGCCGAGCAGGAGACCGAAGATGGGGTAGACCGGCACGAAATAGTGGGGCCAGAATCGAAGCGGGCCGGCCGCCGCAAAGAGCAGCAGCAAAGCCATGAGCCCTATGGTGACTTCGAAGGCGGCCCCCAGCAGGCCCCGCACAAGTCCACGCAGGGTGAAACATTCCGCCAGGGACAGGGGGCGCGCCATTACCATGATGAGAGCCAGCGCCACGCCCATGATCGCAAAGGGCTGATCGAAGAACCAATCGCTGAGGCTGGCCAGAATCCTGCCCTTGTAGGGTTCCATGTACACCTTGGTGTTGAAGGTCGTGGACCAGAAGAAGAACGCTCGGAGTTGCCCGGCTATCGCGTAGCGGGCGAGCACGGCCGCGACCAGACCAAGCCCACCCGCCACGAATGGGATCACGTTCAGAAGGGCGCGCCAGCCGCGCAGCCGGTCCGAAACCGGACATTCGGGGCCCTGCAAACTGCGCGCGATAATCCAAAGAATCATTGGCATCGACGCGACAGCCATCGTCTGTTTGGTCAATCCGGCGGTGCCCACCAAGACGCCGCCCACCGCGAGCAGGACGGTCCTGGCGCGCGGGGAGCGAGCCCGGCAGAGCCCGTACGCGACCAGGAAGAATGCGGCCGTCGCGTAGGCAACCGCCACCGGCTCGCAGTGCACGCCGACGCCGCCACCCGGGACATAGAGCACGGCGACGACGAACACGTTCAAGGCAGCGGCGATGGCCCCGGCCATAGGCCAACCGGCAGACCAGCCCCCGAGGAAGATGGTGGCCGTGGTGGTCAAGGAGCAGACCAGGCCCATGACGCGCGTCCCGGTGTACTCGAAGCGGCCAACCAGCAGGTGAAAGACCGCCAGCGTCCAGTAGAGGAAGGGGCCGCGATGGCTGAAGCAGTCGACATACGGCAGCCAGTGTCCGTCGATGATCCGCTCAACTGCCGCGGCTTCGTAGCCCTCGTCGAAACCGACTTGTAGCGCGTACGGAAACAGGAAGAACAGGAAGATACGCGCCCCGATCACCATCGCAGCCAAGGTGAGGAGCGCGGGAATCGCGTCGTGGCGGGTAAAGCCGCGGGGCAGTTGGGGGGATGGGCGGTTGTGCGCTGATAGTTGTTGTTGCAAAATGCCGGCCCCTTGCCGGTGATCGGGCACCCGGTCGCCTCGCTCAGTGCAATACGTTGTCGTGAATCGCCGTGAGCAGGGGATTTTGTTGCCCGGCCGCTGCCAACGGCAAGTACCCCTCGTTTAGTTCCCACTGGATGACGCCGCCCAGGCCATTGGCCTTCATGTAGGCGCCCTTTTCCGCAATCGACTGTTCGTCGTCGTAGGAAATATAGGTGCATCCATCGGGCGCGTGCGGTGTACTGAATGACAGGTAGGGCACGCGGGCGAGGCTGTCCCACTGACGCGCGCTTGCGCTGTAGTATTCGGTCATGATGTTCGCGTAGGACATCGTGCCGTCGCTCGCGACTATCGTGGAACCATTCAGCGCCTGGTCGGGGCCGGTGACCGGCGACGAGTAGCACAGGCCAAAGAACCCGATGCCGATGCCCAGCTTGGCCGCGGGCACGCCCGCCGCGAGGTAGAGCTTCACCGTGGAGTCGATGGATGTGGGCGTGGCGGAATCGGTCTGGTAGAGCGCGCTCGAGTGCCAGCTCTTCCAGCCCGACCACGCTCCCGCCTGGCCATACGACATGATATTGAGCTGGTCGTACGCGGCGGCGATGGCCGGGTACCCCGAAAGATCGGCGCCGAGATTCACGTTGATGGCGCCGATGGGAATCGTCATCAGGGCGCCCGGTTTTGCCTTGCGGATGCGATTGGCGATGTCGATCACCGCGGGCTCGTCGGTCGTGTCCATCGGCTCCCAGTCGATGTCGATGCCATCGTAGCCCGTGCTGCTCAGCAGCGAGACCAGGTTGGCGGCGAAGGTGGCCACGGTGCCGCTGGCAGTCGCCGCCTGGAAACCGCTCTGCGAATCGGAGCCACCGATCGAGGCGATGGCCTTCACCCCATTGGCGTGAGCGGCCGCGATGAGATTGGTCGCGAGTTGCGGGTTCCCTCCAGACAGGGTCATCGAGCCGTCCTGATTGGGCAGGTAGAACGCCATCGCGATGTGGGTGAGCCCGGACCATTCGATTTCCGAAATTGGGTATTGGTCGGGATCCCAACTCGCGTAGTAACCCATCGACCACGCGCCGGAGGCCGTGCCACCGTCCACGCTGCTGGCGCCGGCTGAACCACCGGTCGCCCCGGTCGTGCCTCCGCTTGCTCCATCGGTCCTGATCGCGTCTCCGGCGGCCGCATCGCTCGCGCTCCTGGAACCGCCGGAGGCGACGGTGCCGCCGATTCCCGTCGAGCCACCAACCGTTCCCGCCGAGTTTCCGGCGGCCGCATCGCTCGCGCTCCTGGAACCGCCGGAGGCGACGGTGCCGCCGATTCCCGTCGAGCCACCAACCGCGGCATCGGCTGCCGCGCTGGATCTACCCGAACCGGTGACGCCACCCGTGCTCGTTGTGCCTGCGCTGCCAGCCTCCGGTCCAGTCGCGCCGTTGCTCGAAACCGTGCCACCCGCGCCGCTTGAGCCTGCCTGGCTGGTGACCCCGCCGCTCGCACCTCCCGTCGGGATCGAGCCGTCGGCCCCGCCGCTGCTCGACTTGCCACAGCCATGGTTCGCCCCGACCAGCGCAACGAACACTATCAGACTGAGGAATTTGATTCTTTGCATGTCCCCCTCCTCGGGGGTAGTGGCCAAGCGCCGCGATTATTTTCCGCCTCGAATGGTTGCCTGCCAAGCCTTTTGGCGACGCGACCAATGCGTTGCGCGAGTTCGATGGCTGTGCTTCGCCGGCCGTGCTTCGCCACCCTGGCCTAATGCCGTACAATGCTCCGCATGCCCACCATCAAGCGCATCGGGGTGCTCACCGGCGGCGGCGACTGCCCTGGCCTGAACGCCGTCATCCGGGCCGTGACCAAGACAGCCATGCACATCTATGGCCTCGAGGTCTATGGCATCGAGGACGGCTTTCTGGGGCTCATCCAGAACCGCATGCGGCTTTTGAGCTGGAACGATGTCTCCAACATCCTCACCCTGGGTGGCACCATCCTGGGCACCAGCAACCAGGCCAATCCCGAACACTTCGCCCTCGATCGCAACGGAAAGATCGAATGGGCGGATGTGACCGATCGGGTGTACGACCACCTGCGCGCCAACGAGATCGACGCGGTGGTGTGCATCGGGGGCGACGGCACCATGACCGGCGCGGCCAACCTGATCAGGCACGGCATCAACTGCATTGGCGTGCCCAAGACCATCGACAACGATCTGGAAGGCTGCGAACGCACCTTCGGTTTCGAGACCGCGGTGGACACCGCCTGCGAGTGCTTCGACAAGATCCACACCACCGCCATGAGCCACCACCGCGTGATGGTGGTCGAGGTCATGGGCCGCAATGCCGGGTGGCTGGCGCTGTACACCGGCGTGGCTTCCGGCTCGGACATCATCCTCATGCCCGAAATCCCCTACGACCTCGCCAAGGTGTGCGAGGTCTTGCACCGGCGCAGCCGGGCCGGCAAGCGCTTCTCCATCATCTGCGTCTCGGAAGGCGCCAAGCCCAAGGGCGGCGACGTGGTGGTGCAGCGCCGGATTGAGACCAGTCCTGACCCCATCCGCCTGGGCGGCATCGCCAACAAGCTGGTGGCCGACATCGAGGCGGCGACCAAGCTGGAGGCGCGTGCCACCATCCTGGGTCATATCCAGCGCGGCGGCTCGCCCACGCCCGGCGATCGCGTGCTGGCCACCTTGTTCGGCCACCACGCTCTCGATCTGCTCATGCGCGGAGCCGAGGGGCAACTGGTGGTGCTCAGCGGCGGCAAGCTGGGCGCAGTTCCCATCGAGTCCGTGGCGGGCAAGCAGCGCAGGGTGCCGCCCGACGATCCGTTGGTGCTGGCCGCGCGCGCGGTGGGCACCGATTTCGGGGACTAGCGACTTCCCCTGGTGGAGCGGACATGAATGCGCGGCGTCCCGGTCTGTTTTCAAAATGGGATCTCTGGGCGCTCGCGGGCTTGACCGGCCTGCTTGTCCATTATGTGCGGTTGCTGCCCAGACTGCCCGACCCCGTGCCCACGCACTTCAATGCCGCCGGCAATCCCAACGGCTGGACATCGAAGGCCCATTTGCCTTTGGTGGTTTTCGCCGCCCCGGTGTTGAGCTGGCTGGTGCTCTTTCTCTTCGGCGCGGTGGCCGCGGCGGCCAAGAAGGAATCGGGCCGGGCGCAACTGGCGGCATTTCAGGCCCTGCGCGGCTTTCTGACCTTTGGCATGTCTTTTCTCCTCGGTTCCTGCCTGGGCATGGCCCTGTGGGGCATGACGGCGCTGCACACCGGGTTGGTGGTCTTCTTCATCTTTCTCGGGCTGGGGCTGGTCTTCATGATTCGGGAAATGCAAATCCACATGCCCCACGTTCACGATCCCGACCATTACCGCGCCGGACTTTTCTATGTGAACCCCGACGACGACCGGCTGTGGGTGCCCAAACGCATCGGGACCGGGTGGACCCTCAACTTCGCCCGCCCGGCGGCTTACTGGATAACGGCGTTCATCCTGATTTTCGTGGGTGCAATCGTGTATCTCTCGCTACACGCTGGGCCGACGCGTCCGTGTCGTTAGTGTCCGAGAGGCGGCATCAGCGATGTCGCAGGCGCTGCAGCTCGGTCTTGAACGACGGAGGCAGCTCGCTGGCAAAGTGCAGGTGCTCGCCCGTCACCGGGTGATCGAACCCCAGGGTGGCGGCGTGGAGCAGCAGGCGATGGGACGGCAGAAGCCGGCGGCCGGCGCGCGTGTGATCGCGCAGATACACAGTTTCTCCCACCAGCGGGTGCCCCTGTTCGGCCAGGTGGATGCGAATCTGATGGGTGCGCCCGGTTTCAAGACGCACGCGGCACAGGGTCGCTGCCACTGATATGGGAACCCTCGAAGGGTTCGCTCCGCCCTTCGGCCCCCCTCCCGCCACCACCACCCCGCTCGCTTCGCTCGGCCTCGCCATCCCTCCCGCGATGGTACGCGGCGAGCGAAGCTCGCCGGCTCCCCACGCGACTAGGCTCTCGATGATCTCGACGTGGGTGACCGCATGCTGCCCCTCGTGTGGCCGCCGCGTGCTGCCGCGCAGCCCGTCGCCACGATCGGCGATCAGTCGCGATTCGATGCGAGAAGGCCGCACCTGCCCGTGCGCCACCGCCAGGTATTCCCGCTCGGCCTGGTGCTGCTTGAACACCCGGTGCAGGCCGCGCTCAGCCAGCTTGGTCTTGGCAAAACACAGAAGCCCCGAGGTGTCCTTGTCGATACGGTGGACTGTGTACAGCGGCGTCGCGGTGCCGCGCTTGCCTTGCTTGCGCCAGGCCTCGCGGATGATGTCCAGGGCCGTGCCTCTCTCTTTGCGCTCGTAGGGAACACTGGACACGCCTTCCGGCTTCTCGATGACGATGAGATGGCCGTCTTCGTACACGATGCGGAACTCGGGTCGGGTTGCCGTGCGGCGCGGGTCGGGCGCGGTGAGGCTCCAGGCCACGGTCTCGCCGCCGGCCAATCGTCGTGCCGGGTCCAACTCTCGCTCGCCATTCACGCTGATCTTGCCGGACAGGCACATGGCGCGCAGATCATTCCAGCTCTGACCGGGCAGGTGCGCGCGCAGAGCGGCCGCCACAGTGCAAGGCGATGGAGCCGTGATCTCACCACGCGTCGGCAATGGCCGCACAGTCACCGATTGTGTTTCCCGTCTCAATGGACTTCAGAACTGGCCCTGTGACACAAGACCCGGAACCAGCGCCCAGCGGCCGTCGGTGGTTTGCACCGGCAGTGCCCCAGGCAACGGAACGCCGCGGGCCGGCTGGCCTTGTGTGAGATTCTCGCGGTGTTTGTCGTAATTCCAGGTCAGGAAGAAGCCAGTCGCCAGGCCGACTGCGCTTCCAGCAAGGGCATAGCGGGCCATTTTTGGCCCAATAGCGGCGTCCCCGCAGAACCCACTCTTGGTACACATCTGAACGAGCGCGCCCGTAAAACCACCCGCCACCGCAGCCAGGTCGATCAGCATGACCCGCTGCCAGCTTGGACCGTAGTTTCGTTGGTCGGGCAGGTAGGCGAGCGCCAACCCAGCCGCCAACCCTACATTCATGCCGGCCAGCATGCCCCAGCCGATGCGGTCTTTGTACAGATACTTAGGCGCGTCGGGCGTACTACAGGGTGTGGTGGCGCCTTTCTGCCTGCAGTACTGCAAGGCGTATCCCACCGCTGGGATGGCCAGCACCCCCGCCAGCGCACCCAAGAAAGTTCCACTCTGGATCATGGCCACGCGACCGTAGTTGGGTGCGTGGTCGTCCAGCCACCAGCCCGCCACTGAGCCCACTCCGAGTCCTGCCACGCCTCCCACCCACGCGCCGGAAAGGTTCTGCGTGAGAGCCAGCCCCAAGGAAAGCCCTTCCAGATCGCCAATCCAACCAGCGCCGATGCGAAACAGCGCCAGGTTGTCCCTGATGTAGCTAGGAACCAGGGCCGCCGAGAGTACGCCCGCGCCGATTCCGCCCGCCAGGGCGCCGGCGACCACCAGGGTGAGATTGCCGGGGTTGTTGGGGCTGAGCCGCGTGGCTACGGCCATGCCGCCGCCCAGCGCGGAGATGCCGATCCAGAAGCCAATCAGCTCGGGCCGTCCTGAACGCTGCACGTAGACCAGAGGGAAATCGAGTTTGAGCTGCTGCCCGGGCGCCAGCGACACCGTGTCGCGACGGGGGAGGTAGTAGTTGGCCTCGGCGTAGATCTCGTAGTTCCCTGGTTCTACGTCTTGCGCGTAGGGGTTCTGCGTGCGGTTGCCTCGTAAGTACAGGGTGGCGTTGCGGGGCACGGTGTGGATCTCGAGACGCGCCGGAATGGGATCCAACTTGAAGAAGAGCGGCTTGGTTTCGGCCACCTCGATGGCGATGTCCCGGTCCTGGCTGGCGAAATTGGCCTTGCTCACCGTCACCCGGTAGTGGCCGCGCGGCACGCGAAACTCGTTGGGCGCATCGCCGGTGAAGACCTGGCCTTCGCCCTCGATGCGAACCTGCACCTGGTCAGGCACGGTGTTGATCGCGACGATGCCGGGCCGGCGGTTGATGGCGTCGATGCGCAGGCGGGCGATGTCGGCCAGCTCCCCGCTCGACGGCTGGGACAGAAACTCCTGGTAGTTTGCGCGTGCCTCCTTGAGCAAGCCCAGGTGGTACTGGCACTGCGCGATCATGAACAGGTTCTCTTTCTTGGGCGAAAGCTCGTGCGCGAGCTGGAACTCGACCAGGGCCTGCTCCTTGTTGCCAGCCTCGAACAGACCGACGCCCGCTTCGTAGTGCTGGCGGGCTTGCGCGGCGCGATCGGCCTCTTGCGCTTGCGCTGGCGTGCCCGCGACGAAGAACGCCAGCAACATCGCCGCGAACAAGCAAGCACGTGAGCGCGAGGTTGTGGTCATCGGCAAGAGGCAAGCGTGGGCCAGCGCGATCCGTATCAATCGTCACTCTGGTAGGGCGAAGGTGCGACGGTGTCGTCGGCCTTGGACTTCTTGCCTCGCTGGACAGGGGCGGATGAGCCGACAGCGCTGGCGGCGCGAGAACCATGCGGCTTGGCCACGCGCCGGCCGCGTTCAGGCACCGAGGGCACTGGCGCGAGCACGGCCGGGGTCGGCTGGGGCGCAGGCGTTGGCTGCGCCACGGGCAGCGCCGGCTTCGGCGGCTCTGCCACCACAGGAGTCTGCGCTTGCGGTCCGCTGCCCGCCAACGCGACCGCGACGGCCACGCCGAGGGCCAACACGCCCAGCGCCGCCAGCGGCCAGCGCAGACGATGCCCGGCTGGCGCCGCGCTCGGCTCAGACGCCTCTCGCAAAGCTACGGTGGAATCCCCGGCCAGCAGCCGTTCTACATCGTGTTCGAATTCGGCCATCTGCTGGTAGCGCTGCTCGCGGTCCTTGGCCAGCGCGCGCATGACCACGCGGTCAACCGCGGCCGGTATGCCCAGCTCGGGCCGAAGCTGCGACGGCGGCACGGTTTCCTGCGTGAGCACCTGCGAGATCACGCCCAGATAGTTGTTGGCGCGAAAGGGAACCTCGCCGGTCAGGCACTCATACAGCATCAGCCCCGCGCTCCAGATGTCAGCCCGGTGGTCCACATCGTCGCCGCCGCGCGCCTGTTCGGGCGACATGTACAGAGGCGTGCCCAGCACGGTACCCGTGCGTGTCAGACGCTGCATGTCCGCACCTTCCTCGCGCGAGTGCACGGCCTTGGACACACCGAAATCCACCACCTTGACGAAGTCGAGCTCGCCCCGCCTCACCAAATAGATGTTCTCGGGCTTCACGTCACGGTGGACGATGCCCTTGGCGTGGGCTGCCGACAGCGCGCTGCAAACCTGGCGGAGAATGGCCAGGCTCCGCTCCACCGGCAGAGGCGCGTCTCGCATCACCAGTTGGGCCAGAGACTCGCCGTCAAGGAACTCCATGACCACGAAGGCGCGGCCATCGCTGGTGGTGCCATAGTCGGTGACGTCCACGATGTTCTCGTGACCGATGGAGCTTGCCAGCCGTGCCTCCTGCAACAGGCGGGCGATCAGCTCCTGGTTCTCCAGGAACTTCTCCAGCAACACCTTGACCGCCACGCGCTTGCCGATGATGGCGTGGCGTGCCTCGTAGACCGCGCCCATGCCGCCCTCGCCGATCCTGCGAACGATCGCATATCGTTCGGCCAGAACGGTCCCCACCAACGGATCGAATGGTGCGGTGGCTGCCGCAGCCGCGCTTCCGGCCGGCGTGTGCGGCGTTGTTTCGGACGGGGAAGGGTCCACCTCGGCCATGATCAGTTGCATTCTAGCCCGCTCCGGGCGCAAAAACACGCGCAGGGGCCAATCTGCTTGACGAAGGCGGGCCTCGCCCGTAGCTTTTTCAGCCCCATGTCCAACTTCAAGATTGCCAATCCCAAGCTGACTGATGCCGGCCGTTTGCGCATCGAATGGGCCGAGAGCCGCATGCCGGTTCTGTTGCGTCTGCGCGAGGAGGGCCGCAAGACGCAGCCTCTGCGTGGAATGAAGGTGGCGGGTTGTCTGCACGTCACCAAGGAAACCGCGGTGCTCATCCGTACGATTCTGGCGGCTGGCGCGGAGGTGTCGTGGTCCGGCTGCAATCCTCTGTCGACCCAGGACGACGTGGCCGCGGCGTTGGCTGCCGAGGGCACATCCATCTATGCCTGGCACGGCCTCACCAAGGACGAGTTCTACTGGTGCATCGACAAGACTCTGGAGATGAAGCCGACGCTGACTCTCGACGACGGCGCCGACCTCATCTTCAGCGTGCACGACCGCCACCGCGAGTTGGCCAAGGGGGTCATCGGCGGCACCGAAGAAACCACCACCGGCGTGCATCGTTTGCGCTCCATGGCCAAGGCGGGCAAGTTGCTCTACCCGGTCATCGCGGTCAACGACAGCGAAACCAAGTGGGACTTCGACAACGTGTACGGCACCGGCCAGTCGTCGCTGGACGGCATCCTGCGCGCTTCCTCGGTGCTCATCGCGGGCAAGACCTTCGTGGTGGCGGGCTACGGCCATTGCGGCAAGGGCGTGGCCATGCGCGCCCGTGGTCTGGGCGCCAACGTCATCGTAACCGAGATCAAGCCCACGGCTGCGCTCAAGGCCATTCTCGACGGGTTTCGTGTCATGCCCATGGACGAGGCGGCCAAGCTGGGCGACATCTTCATCACCGCGACCGGAATGAAGGACGTCATCGTGGGTCGCCACTTCGACGTGATGAAGGAAGGCGCGCTGGTGTGCAACACCGGCCACTACGACTGCGAGATCAATCTGGTCGAGCTGGAGGCGCGCGCCAAGGGCAAGCGTGAAATCCGCTTCGCCAACGAAGAGTACGTGCTCAAGAACGGCAACCGCGTCTACGTCCTGGCCCAGGGCCGACTGGTCAACCTGGCTGCGGCCGAGGGGCACCCGTCCGAGGTCATGGACATGTCGTTTGCCAACCAGTACCTGGCTCTGTGCAAGCTGGCTCGCGACGGCAAGACCATGAAGCCGGCGGTGTACGAGCTTTCGCCCGAACAGGATCAGGAACTGGCGGCTATCAAGCTCGGCACCCAGGGCATACGCATCGACAAGCTCACGCCTGAGCAGATCAAGTACCAGGACGACTACTCGTCCGGCACGTAGCCAAGCTCGACCACGGAGTCGGCAACGACTCGGAAGCCGTCGTCGCGCACAGTCGCGTTCGGCAGGACAAGAATGTCGCCTCGGCGCGCTCGGTCCAGGGCCTGGTTCGCGGGACAGCGATCGCGATCCAGGCGCATGAGCACGAAGCGGCCGGTGGCGCCGCAAATGAAGAAGCGCAGGCGCCCCTTGTCCTTGATGGGGTCGCTCACCACGCGATACCGGCCGGGCTCGATTCTGTCTGCAGCGCACCGGCGCAGAACCAGATAGCTGAAGTCCACCCGCGAGCGGCCGGCCACCAGCATCCCGGCGCTGTCGTGGCACCAGTCGCGCTGGCGCTGCAGCGCCGGGCAGGCCGACTGGCAGAAGCATGGCGCAGCCACGTGAAGTCCGGCGGCCAGCAACCGATCGCGCACGCCTAGAAGTGCCCGCGAGGTATCGCGCAGCGCCGGCTCGATCACGATGCACGTCCCATCCGGTTCCAGCAAATCGCGGCACCAGCCCGCCACCAGCCGAGCCCGTCCGTCGAGGTCCAGATTCTCACCGAGCTCATTCAGCAGATGCGCGGACACGATCAGGTCGAAGCGGCCGTCGACGCCCGCGGGACGCACGCCAGAAAGCACATCGGCAACCAGGATCCCGGGTCCAGGAACCTTGTCCACGGCCACCAACTCGACATCGTTGCCGAAGTAACTTCGAACCATTCGTGCAGCCGCGCCCGTGCCCGCGCCGAGATCAAGTGCGCGCCGGGGCCGGCCGATCGCCACCTGTCCCAGGATGCGGCCGAGTGCCGCCTCGGTCCGCGGCGCAATCTCGCTTTCGTACTCCAGGCGCAAATCAGTCCGCGACAGATAGCCAGACCCCACCAGCGCTCGGTCGCCGACCAGCCCGCGGTGGATGCGCGTCTTGCGCCGGTGCATCGAAGGATCGCGGCGACTAGCCGAATAGCTTGAGCACCAGGGGCTTCAGATCGCCGAAGGTGACCACGACGAGAAGGCCCATGAGCAGCATGATGCCGACCATGTGAATCTTGGCCTCGAGCGTGGGGTTGATGTCGCGCCTGCGGACGGCACCAACGGCCAGGAAAACCGCCCTGCCTCCATCGAGACCTGGAATGGGGAGCAGGTTGAATACTGCCAGCGCCACCGAGATGAGCAGCACGAGTTCGAGGAACCTCGATGCTCCCTGCTGGGCCGCGCTGGCCATCTCGCGTGCGATCCCGACCGGTCCGGTCAGCCCACCCTTGACCTTGCCCGAGATCAGATCCCACAGGTTGGTCAGGATGCCGGTGGCCACCGCGACCGGGAGCAGCGCCGACTCCTTGACCGCTAGAAGCACGGGCCCGCGTGCGCGTACCAGCCCGAACCTGACCCCGATCATGTAGACGCTGCTTGCCGGATCTTTGCGAGGAGCTACCGTCACAGTCACCGGGCTGCCCCCGCGCATCACCTTCACGGTCACGGGCGCGCCGGCGGAACCCCGAACCATCTTGGTAACCGCTGACGGCTCAGACACGGGCTTGCCGTTTATCTCTGCCAAGGCGTCGCCGGCGCGGAGGCCCGCTGCCTGGGCCGCGCTGCCTGGGAGCACCTCGTCGATGGTCGTGGTTCCCGTGGGCTGTCCGTATCCGATCATGACGACTAGGGCGATCAAGAATGCGGTCAGGTAGTTGGCCGCCGGCCCCGCCACCAGAACCAATAGCCGCATCCAGCGCGGCCGGTTGGGATAGACATAGGGATCGTTTCGGTCGAACTCCTCGTGCGGGTTGAGCCCCGTGATCTGCACGAAGCCCCCGAGCGGTATGGGCGCGATCTGGTAGATGGTGTCGCCGCGCTTGAAGGACACGACAGCCTTGCCAAAGCCGATCGAGAATCTTTCGACCCGCATGCCGAACAGGCGGGCGACCGTGAAATGGCCTGCCTCGTGCAGGACGATGAGCAATGCGAGCCCCAGAATTGCGACTAGAAGAGACATCCGTTGATGGACTCTAGCAGGGTTTGTCCGCGGGTCATACCGCAGGAAGGCGCGGCACAACCGGTTGCAGCCTGCGCACAGTTCCCCGGAAGGCCGCTCGCGAGAGGTCAGCCGAGCAATTCAGCCTGCTGGCTCTACGCGATCGTCCGCTGGGCCAGGGTCCCCGTGAGCTTCTTCGCCGCTTGCAGCACCAGCACAGCGACGTCGGAGATTCGCTGTCCAGTGAAAGTGGCCGCCGAGGCCGACACGCCTATAGCAGCGGCCAGCACATTGCCGCTGGCCCAGACTGGCGCGGCCAGGCAGCGCACGCCCTCTTCATACTCCTCGTTGTCCAGGGCATACCCCTGCCGCACGATCCGGCCGCACTCGGCCGCAAGCGCTTCAGCCGAGGTGACGGTATGCCGGGTTCGCGCCCGCAAAGGCACGCCGCTAGACACCGTCTCCAAGCAAGTTCGCGGTCCGAAGGCCAGAAACACCTTTCCGAAAGCGGAACAATACAGTTCCATCGCAGAGCCTGTCCTGCTGCCCACGCGCTGGGTGCCAGCCACGCGCTGGGTGCCAGCGCTGTCGCAGGTTTCGACCACCACGGCCTTGTCACCAGCCGGCAGCGCGAGATACGCAGTTTCTCCGGTGAGTTGTGAGATCTCGTTCAACGCCGGCACCGCCGCAGCGCAAAGGGCAGCGTCCGCCATCGAACGCAACCCCGTGCGCAGCTCAGGGTTGGCCGTGAAGTCGAAGCCACGCCGCTGCAGGAACCTCTCGGCCGCGAGTGTGTGCAGGATTCGCAACACGGTCGTGCGCGGCATCTTGAGGCGGCGTGCGACTGCAGAAGACGAAAGAGGATCGTTTGATGACGCAAAAAGGCGCAAGACCTGGCAGGCGCGGGCCAGGTTGGGGATCCGATACTCTCTGGTCGTCACGCCGGGGCTTGCTCGCTTGGCGGGACTCGGCTGGTCAACTCGCCGCAGGCTGGCTGGGCTCCCCAGTGCGGAGACGTCGGGGACTCCTGCGTTTTCCGGAAGAATCCACAACGGAGCTGACTTCAGATTAGTCTCCATGCTTCTCACCTCCGCGCTTGGGCGCTGTTAAAGAAATGGGCAGAGATCAGACAGGTCCCCGCGACCAGCGCGAGAGTCCGTCTTCATCTGCTGCGGTTGACTCATCAGTTGGATTGTTAGGGGCACCCACCGGTGAAATCCGTGTACCTATGTGATACCCAGCGTCCGCCGACTCGGACTTTTTGTAGCGCACCTCGTCGTGGCAGGCTGCCGCGTTATGCTCTGGCCAAGGCGATGGCTGCGGCCAGGGACGAGGGATCTTCGGGCATGACCAGGGTGAGACGCTCGTGGCCGGACAACTCGGGCAGGCCACCTACCGCCGACGCGACCACAGACAATCCGGCGGCCAGCGCCTCGCGCACCACGACTGGCGCACCCTCGCTGCGGCCGTTGGACAACGAACGGCAGGGATGAACGAAGAGGTCGGCGGCGGCCATCCACTCGGCGAGAGTTGCCGGACTGGCGAGGCCGGGCAAGCGAAGGTCCACCGCGCACGCAGCAGCCAGTTTCCGCAGTCTGTGTTCCTCGGGGCCTTGACCCACGATGACCAAGCTCGGCCGCACCCGTGCAGGCAGATGCCCCACCGCATGCACCAACACGTCGAACCCCTTGATGGGAACCAGCCGGCCCGCCGCCAGCACCGTGAACCCCACCAGTCCCAGACGACAGCGCAGGACGTGGCGCTCAGCGGGAGGGCGCCGGCGAAACAGCAACGAATCGAAGGGGGCAGGCTGCACGCCGGCGCGCGCCCGGAGGGCCTCCGGAGTGTCGCCACCCAGGGCCGCGAAGCGATCGCGCAGGTCCGCACTGGCGAACACCAATTCAGCGCCACTGCGACAGAGAATGCGGGCCAGGCTCGCACCCCCAGGCAAGCGCGCCAGCAAGAAAGCGTCGCCCCCATGGGCGTGCGCGCGATGGCGCAAGTGGGGCGCCACCGCGCAGGCCACCAGGGCCGAGGGGATCAGCCAGTGGCTCTCGACCGCGCTCCACCCGGCGGCGCGCCGTGCAGTCAGCGCCATCATGCGTGCGGTGAAGCTCGCGGCTTCCAGCCACGCACGCCTGCGCTGCTCCGGCAAGCCGCTCTCCAGAGCCTCGGGAGCACCGCCGTCGTAGAAGATTTCTCGGGCACCCGCTGCGGGAACCCGAAACACGCGCAGGTTGGGTTCACTCGCCTCGCTCCCCGGGCCGGCTGCGATCACCTCGACTGCCTGTCCGGCGGCGAGGAGCGCGCGCACGCGCGTGCGAATAAACGAGCCGGCGGGGTCGTCGGGACTGCGCGGGTAGGATGTGCACAGGACGCCGATCACGTCGGAGGCAGCTCAACCAGGGGCTCGGACCGCCACAGCCGTCGCACGAGGCCGCGGCCCATGCGCAAACAGAACGCGCGCACGAGCAACAAGGCAAGCGGCCCCAGCACGCGCCAGATGCGGATGCCCGAACGCCAGGCGGGCCCATAGACGGGCCGCACCGGCACGTCGAGGGCGCGTGCGCCCACCGCAGCCAGGCGAACCAACAGATCGTTGGGATACCCGTAGCGGGGGAAAACCGGGCCGGCCAGAATGGCGTCGAGAGCCTCCCGGTTGGCCGCCGTGTAGCCACATTGTGAGTCGAAGAGGTGAGTGTAGCCCGAGGCCAGTCGGGTCAAGTGCGAGAGCACGAAGTTGCCCACCAGCCTGGGCAGCGGCATCACCCGGCACACACCCGGCCAGGCAAATCGGTTACCCTTGGCGTAGTCAGCGCGGCCGGAAACCACCGTGCCCACCAGCGCGGCCAGATCTGCTGGATCCATCTGCGAGTCCCCTGCCATCACCGCCGTCACGTCCGCGCCCAGGACGCGCGCCCGCGCGTAGCCGGTCGCGATGGCCGCACCCACGCCGCGATTCCGCTGGTGTCCAAGTACTTCCAGGCCGCGCCTCTGGCTGCGCCTGGCGATGCGCGCTGTACCGTCCGTGCTCGTGTCGTCGACCACTATCACGTGATCCACGAATCCAGGAACCGAACGCAGGGTACGTGCGATCTTCTCTGCCTCGTTGAAGGCAGGCACCACGACGGCGATCCGACGACCGGAGAACATGGCAGGGGCAGTCGGAGAAGAGTGGCTCAGAACGGGTTCTCAGCCCGCCCCAAGTTGCGGCCCGGCCGCTGCTTGCCACCGCCGTCGAACGGGTCGTAGTCCCTGCCTGGGCGGTTCCTGCGATGACCCGATCGGGATGAAGAACTCTCTTTGCCTGGCTTGGCCGCGACGGGCGGCTTGACTTCGGTGGCTGGCGGTCCCGGAACTGACTCCAGAACCACCAGGCCAGACCAATCGGGACGCACCTCGTGGCTCAGATCGCGATATCCCGGCAAGCGGAACACCAGGAACGTCGGTTTGTCCTCGCGATACTCAAACTTCTTGCGAAACGGCGTCTTGCCCAGAACCTGATCCTCGCCCACGACAAAAACCTCCGCACCCGACGGGTTCGACTGGATCGCCAGGTCGAGTGTCTCGGCTTTGGGCGCAGAGGGGGGAAGGGTCACGGTGGTCCCACGCACCGGCACGGACGTCTGACGCTGGAAACCGCGCGACCCAGCCCAGAACGCCCCTCCCACCAGCAGAGCCACGCCTATCGCCGCCCAGGTAGCCTTGCGCGCCAGCAAGGGCTTGCGCCGGAGGTCGATGTCAGGGATGGGCGGCGGCACCACCGGCGTCAGCCCTCCCATGCGAGGCAGCGAGCCGGTCCCAGCCAGCGGCACCGGCGGCACCGTGGCCGAGGTCGCGCGCCCTGGTCTGGAATTTGACTGCGACCCCACGGCGCTGAGTCGCAGTGAACTGGTGTTGGAACGTGACGGGCTCACCGAGGCGGTGCCGGGCTGGCTGCGTTGACTGCCTGACGAACGAGCGTCGACGCCGGTGTCGGTGGGGAACAGGCTGCCCATGAGCTGGGCCAACTGCGTGGGCTGGAAACGAGCGGCGTGAACGATGTCGTCGAGCGCATCGGCCATTTCCGAGGCCGACTGGAAGCGGTCGAGCGGATTCTTGGCCAGCGCCTTGAGCACGATGTTGTCCATCTCCGGCGGACATAGCGGGTTGTGCAGCGAGGGGGGCGGCACATCGCACTGACGAACCTTCTCGATAGTCTGAAGATCATTTTCGCCCTTGAACAGCCGGCGACCCGTCAGGATCTCGTGCAGCACGATGCCGGTCGCGAAGATGTCGATGCGACGATCGATCTCATTGCTCACGGTTTGCTCAGGCGCCATGTAGGCGAACTTGCCCTTGAGGGTTCCCGTCTTGGTGCTTTCGTCCTTGTCCCCACCCAGGGCCTTGGCGATGCCGAAGTCCAGGATCTTCACCGCCCCATCGGTGGAGAGCATGACGTTAGAGGGCGAGATGTCCCGGTGGATCATTCCCAGCCTGGTGCCGTCCTCGTCCGTGAAGTCATGGGCATAGGCCAATGCCCGACACATCTCACGGCCGACGTAGGCCACCAGCTCGGGACGCGGCGGACCCACGCGCGCCCACTGCGTGCGCATGGTCTCCGCCAGATCGCGGCCACGCACGTACTCCATGGACATGAAGTACTCGTTGTCCACCGACCCTAGCTCGAACACTTGGACGATGTTGGGGTGAGTGAGTCGGGCCGCCAGCTTGGCCTCGTCGATGAACATCTTGGTGAAGGCAGGGTCGTCCGACAGGTGGGGCAGGATGCGCTTGACGACAAAGATGCGCTCGAAGCCTGCCGGCCCCTGAACCCGCGCCTTGAACACGTCGGCCATACCACCGCGACCGATGCGCTCGAACAGCGTGTACTTGCCGAATGAAATCGGCTGAGGAAGAACTACCCCCACGTTGGTATAGACGATTGTACCCCAGAATGTGTCGCGTCCGCTCCTTTGCCCATCTCGGCGCCCAGATTCCGCCCCCTTTCTGACCGGGGCAGACTAGAAGGGATTCGCCTGAAAATGCAAGAGCCTCGTTGCAACGACAGGGGTTATCGCGCAGGGCCAGCCGAGAACGAGGCCGTGCCTTCCGATGGGCCGCATGTGGTGGCGGTCGGCGGTTTGGACCCAAGCGGCGGGGCAGGCCTGGTGCGAGATTTCCTCACAGCGAGGGCCTTGGGTGCCCACGCCACGCTTGTAGGCACGGCCTGGACACGGCAGGACGAAAGCGGAGTGAAAGGGGTTGAACCGCGCTCCCCGGACATGGTGCGAGCGGGCCTGGAGCACGCGCTGGCTGCCTGCCCTCCCCGTCGGACCGCGGTAAAGATCGGCATGGTGGCGGGCGCCAGCATCGCGGCCGCTATCGTCTCTGGCCTGGAGGCCTGGCAAGGACCAGTGGTCTTTGACCCTGTGCTGGCCGCCTCGGCCGGTGGCTCCCTTTTCGAGGGTGCGCCTGCTGATCTGCTCCCACTCGTGTGCCGGGCTACGCTCGTGACACCCAACCTGGCAGAGGCCGCTTGGCTCACCGGATTGGCGGTGGAAGCTGTTGACCACGCACGCCGGGCTGCGCAGGAACTGGCCGCGCGGGGTGCGCCCGCCGTTCTGGTCAAGGGGGGCCACCTGTGCGGCCCGCCAACCGACGTGCTTCGTTCTCGGGGAGGCGAGCGGCTATACCAGGGGACGCGGTTGCCGGGCAGGACCCCACGCGGGACCGGGTGTGCACTTGCCACGGCCGTTGCCGTCGGGCTGGCGCGGGGGCAGTCCCTCGAACAAGCTGTTGCGGCCGCCAAGGTTTGGTTGGCCGGACGAATCCAGACCGCCGTGGCGATCGGCGACGCGCGCTACCTGTGAATCCTATCGAACGAGGCTGCGACCTTGCTCGACGATGGCCTTGGTCTTGCGGGCGATCATCAGTTCTTCGTTGGTGGGAACCACCCACGCGCAGATGCGCGAGCCGTCGCGCGTGATGACCTTCTCTTTGGCGGCCGAGCTGTTGCGTTCTGGATCGATTTCGACGCCGACGAAGCGCAGCGGGTCCAGCACGCGCGCGCGCATGGCGACATCGTTCTCGCCGATGCCGCCGGTAAATACGATGGCATCGCAGCCGGCCATGGCCGCCACGTACGACCCGATGTACTTCACCAGCCGGTAGTCGAACATATCGAGCGCGAGCTGTGCCCGCGCGTCGCCCTCCTTGGCCTTGGCGATCAGCTGACGCATGTCATTGCTGATGCCAGACACGCCCTTGACGCCGCTCTTGCTGTTAAGTAGGGTGTTCATCTCCTGCGGAGAGAGCTTGTCCTTGTCCATGATGTAGAGGACCACCGCCGGGTCCATGTCGCCCGTGCGCGTGCCCATCAGCAGACCCTCAAGCGGGGTCAGCCCCATCGAGGTGTCGAAGGACTGGCCGTGCTTGACCGCGGCGATACTAGACCCGTTGCCCAGGTGGCAGGTGATGATCTTGAGCTTGGCGAAGTCCTTCTTCATCAGCTCGGCGCAGCGCCGGGCCACGTACTCGTGCGAGGTCCCGTGGAAGCCGTATTTGCGCACGTGATTGCGGTCGAGTTGGTCCCTGGGCAAGCCGTAGGTGTACACGTGCGGCGGCATGGTCTGGTGGAAGGCGGTGTCGAAGACCGCGACCTGGGGCAGCCCGGGGAATATCTTCTCGCAGGCCGCGATGCCAGCCAGGTTGGGTGGGTTGTGCAACGGTGCAATGCCGATGCACTCTTCGATGGCCCCACGCACTTCCGGGGTGACCAGGGCTGAGTTCGAGAACAACTCGCGTCCGTGTACCACCCGGTGCCCGCAGGCGTCGACCTCGATCTTGTTCTTGAAAAGACCGTGCTCGGCGTCCAGCAGCATGTCCTTCATGGCTGCCACCGCCTGTGTGTGATCCTTGGCCACCACGTCGCCGACGACCTTTTCGGGCGAGCGGCTGTCGCGATAGCTGAACTTGGATTTTTCGCGACCGATTTCCTCGACCAGGCCTTCGGCCATCAGCGTGGGGGTATCGTCCGCCGGGAGATCGTACAGCTTGAACTTCAGCGACGAACTGCCGCAATTGATGACCAGTACCTTCATGACGTGAACTCCAGGAACTACTGCTTCTGCGCGTACTGAACGCGCACGACATTGATAGCGATCACGTTGAGCACATCGGCAGCTTTGCAGCCGCGCGAGAGGTCGGATGACGGCTTGGCCATGCCCTGCAAGATGGGCCCGACCGCCTCCGCCTTGCCCAGCCGCTCGACCAGCTTGTAGCTGATGTTGCCTGCATCGAGGTCCGGGAAAATGAGCACGTTGGCCTTGCCCGCCACCGGCGAGCCCTTGGCCTTGCGCTCGCCGATGGCCGGGATGAGCGCGGCGTCGCCCTGCAACTCGCCGTCGACGATCAACCCGGGCCGTTTCTGCTTCACGGCGGCGGTGGCGGCGGTCACCTTGTCGATGTCGGCATGCTTGGCGCTGCCCTTGGTGGAGAAGGACAGCATGGCGACACGCGGGGTATCGCCGGTCAGGCTGGCGTAGCTGTCGGCGGTGGCAATGGCGATGTCGGCCAGTTGGTTCACGTCGGGCGCGATGACCACCGCGCAGTCGGCAAAGAAGACGATACCGTCCTTGCCGAACGACTTGTCGGACACCACCATGGCGAAGAAGCTGGACAGGGTCTTGAGGCCGGGCTGCATGCCGATGATCTGGATGCCGGCGCGGCACACGTCGCCCGTGGTGTAGAGCGCGCCGCCCACGAAGCTGTCCACCACGCCCTTGCGCACCATCATGGCCCCGTACCACAGCGGATCCTTCATCTGCGCGACCGCTTGATCCTGGGTGAGGCCCTTGGCCTTGCGCAACTCGAAGTAGGCGCTGGCGTAGTCATCGAAATTCGGCGGCTTGGTCATGTCCACGATGTTGATCTTGTCGAGCGACAGGGACGCCGCCGCCGCGGTCGCCCTGATCTTGTCGGGCGCGCCCAGCAGGGTGATCTCTGCAATGCCCTGCTTGGTGGCCAGCGCGCCAGCCTCGATGATGCGAACGTCCTCGCCTTCTTGCAGGACGACCTTGCGGGGACTGGTTTTGGCCTTGGCGTGAATCTGCTCGATGAAGGTGGGCATGATGACAATCTCCTCAGAAGGCTTCAGCCTACGCGGCTGGCGCGCGTTGAGCATAACGGCCCGACAACGCCAGGTTTGGGTGCGCTTTCGGGCCGTCGAATCCGTCCAGGAATCGGCTGGCGGGGACGGCCAGCGCCGGCAAGCGATGGGACGACACAACGCCGGCAGAGTAGACCCGCAGCAGCACACGATCAACAGGCTTCGATGGGATTCTCGCTATCCCGGACGCTGCGCCACCAGCGCCTCCGCGTCCGCCAGGTCTTTCTCTCGTTCCGTGGCCCGCTTGGCGGAGATCAGGTCGTCCCGGCCGATGATGGGCACGCTGACTTCGTCGACTTTCGTCGTCGACCGGCGCGACCATGCGTCGGCAAAGTGGAGGCCACGCATGCCCTTGACCAGATCGATGCGGTCGGGGGGAACACCGATCCACACCACCTCGAGCGGGGACGCTGCACTCAGGTGCTCGACGGCCAGGGCGGGAGCGCCGAAGCCGGCCAATGCCCGGTAGACGCGTTCTAGGTTGTCAGGCCCGTCGTCCAGCCAGATGTCCATGTGTCGGGTCGTGCGTGCCTGGCCGTAAAAATCCACGGCGTGGGCTCCCACGAGCAGATAGCGCGCGTCGACGTCGGCGAGCGCCCGCAGGAGCCTGACGAAGTCTTTGTTGAGTTCCAACTTGGCCTCCTCAGGTGTATAGGGCAGTTAGGATCGCACGGAAACAACTCTCGTGGCGAGGAGAGTGTGCGGTTCGATGATGCAGGCCGATAGACGGCCAACGCGGGAGGCCGGCGTTGGAGGAAGCGTGTCAAGAGAACGACGCGCGCGCCGCGGACCGCGGGTGGCGAACGTCCCTACTCCGCGCTCTCAAGCGCGCGGCGAACTGCGTGGGCCAGTTCTTCGGGCGTGAAAGGCTCGTGCAAGAGACGGCCGCCGCTTTCGAAGACCCGACGCTCAGCCAGGGATCCGTAGCGCTGACACGAAACGAAAAGCGCCTTCAATCCAGGCAGAATCGCCTTCATCGAACGCACGAACTCGCGTCCGTGTACGCGTGGCGTGGCCAGGTCAGCGAGTAGCAGGTGGATCTCGCTCTTATGAACGCGAGCGAACCCTTCCGCATCGGCAGGGCTCATGGCCTCGAGCACGACGTAGCCCAGAAGGCGCATGACAGTGCACGCCCGGGTGCTCACCGCACGATCGTCGAGCGCCACCAGCACGGTTTCACCGCGCGCGCCTGCTCGCTCGATGAGATCGGGGCTCGGTACCTCGTCGGACGAAGCGTGATCGCCGGGCCTTACTCGATCGTCGACCTGCGCGAGCGGGCCGCCGAGTTTCATTGCCGGCAGCTCGACCGTCCGATCGGTCTGGCCTGGACTCACATCGCACGCGTCAAGCACGAGCAGGGCCTGGTCGTTGGGGCCTGCCACAGCCCGGGCCCGCGCCTCGAAGGTGCGCCAGTTGCCATCGGCTTGGCGCAGGCGCATTTGCACCCGTGCGGGCGCTTCCACTGCTTGTGTCAGGTCGCCGAGCAAGGATTGCACGACCGGCACGTCACCGGGGTGAAGGATCTCGATGAGACTGGTACCCAGAAGTTGGCCGCGGCGATAGGACAGAAGGGGCGCAACCGAGGGGCTGACCTCGCGAATGCTGCCAGCGCCATCAATCACCAGCAGCAGATCGCTCCTGCCGTCAGTCGGGCTGTTGCGTAGAGGCGTCAATCCTGGTTCGATCCTTCCCGGGGTCTTTTCCCCAGTCGGCTCCTTGCTCTTGAACGTCACAGCCAGATCCCCCTATGTTGGGGCCCGGGCCCCGAGCGCCGACTTCACGGCGCGCCCCAAGTCCTGGACCAACGCGCTCTTGGTCACGAAATCAATGGCCCCTGCCCGCCGTGCCAGCGTTGCGTAGGGAGAGTCGGGCAACGAACTGACGATGATGACGGGCAGAAGGGGCTTGATGGCCCGCAGCTCTTTCAGGATCTCGATGCCGCTTCGGCCCGGCAGGCGCAGGTCAAGCAGGACCAGGTCGAACGGCTGAGTCCACGCCAGGCTTAGACCCTCTTCGCCGGACACCGCCGAAACCATCTCTGCGTCAGGTATCGTGCCGGCCAGGAGCTCGCCGATGCGTTGGCTGACAGCGGGGTGATCGTCCACCAGCAGAATTCGCGTGGGCCGTCCGGAACTGGTTGCCATGCGTCCAGTGTCCCACCTCGGCCGCTTCGCCACAGCCGGGAGCTGTCCGATTAGTCTGTCGGTCGGCGTCCTACACGCGCGGCAGGAAGGGCTAGTCGACCAGGCCTTCGCGCAGAGCGTACTGGATGAGCTCGGCGTTGGAATGCATCTGCATCTTCTCCAGGAGGCGCGTGCGATAGGTGCTGACGGTCTTTTCACTCAGTGCCAGCCCGGCGCTGATTTCCTTGACCGTCTTGCCGGCAGCAAGGCCGCGCATGACTTCAAGCTCTCGATCCGAGAGGCGCTCATGCGCGGGCCGTGAAGATCCGGTGCTCAGGCTCTTGGCCAGCGTCTCGGCCAGACGAGCGCTGACGTGAGTCCCGCCCATCAGCACCTTGCGCACAGCCCCGGCCAACTCCTCGGCGGCTCCCTCCTTGTTCACGTAGCCGGACGCCCCGGCGCGCAAGGCGCGCAAGGCGTAGTGCTCCTCGGCGTGCATGCTCAGCACTAGGACGGGCACTGCGGGACGGAGCCGCTTCATGTCCCGGAGCGCTTCGACCCCTCCGCGGCCAGGCAGCGAGATGTCGAGCACCACCACATCCCAGGATTCCTTTTGCAGCTTCTCCAGGGCTTCGCTGGGCTTTCCCGCCTCTCCGAACGAAACCTTTCCCAGCGCCTCGGTGAGAATGTCGCGAACGCCTCTCCGAACTACCGCATGGTCATCCACCAACAGAACCCTTGTCATCGCTCATATCCTCGGCATCCAGGCCCAATATCTGAAATGAAACCGCACCTCCACTGCTCGGCGCAGCATAGCACGTGGCAGACACCCGCACAGATCCTTCATGCGTGACGCCTTGTTCTTCTTCTTGTGCCCCGGCACAGTCCAAAGGGCGCAGCCACGCCACTGGCGGCCTACCGGTGATTCGTCACTGCTGAACCTGCGGAATAATGCAATCAGTAGTGCACTGGATATAGCCATCCGGGCCGTTGTCTGGAACCCCGGCGGCGTTCAGCTTCACGCCGTTGTTCGGCCCCAGGTCGCACTGCTCGCCCAGGTTCGTGTCGAGGATGCCGTCGCCGCAGTAGTGGGGTGTCATGCATCCGAACGTGCATCCGGTCGGCGAGAGGTCCGCCCCGTTGTTCTTGCCATTGTCACACTGTTCTTGCGGGCTCTGCGTTACGCCGTCCCCACAGAAGGGTCCCCACGTGCAGTCGGTCTTGCAACCGCCATAGGTGGTGTCGTTGTTCGGCCCCGTGCACCCCGCAGGAAGCGTGCCGGTTCCATCGCCGCAGTCGCATTGCTCGCCCCCTGACACGATCCCGTCGCCGCACCGAGGACTACAATTTGACAGCGTGGTGGTGTAGCCGTTGAGACTGAGCTGGTAGTTCGACTCGGGCGGGTGCCGGTCGGCGCCGAAGATGGCAATCTCGTAGACCTTGCCGTTGTTCATGTTGAGGTTGGCAGTTCGGGTGCGGAAGTCGTCCGGTCCGGGAGGCGGTGGGGTCGCCCCGTTTGTGGGCGTGCACCCTCCCGCCGTATAAGTGGCCTGGGTTGGTGTCGGCAGGTTCCCGGCCGTGTCGAGACAGCCACCTTCTATGATGTTCGCCGTAGCCGGGTCACCCGAGACAACGACCTTGCCCGGCGTCATCTGATGAACGCCCCCAAGATCGAGGACCAGGATGCCGTTGATGAAGACGTAGAGATCGTCGTCGCCGTAGAACTGCAAGGTGAAGCCGGTCGTGCTGTTGTACACGAAGAAGTAGCGCGCCTCATCGGTGAAGTAGGAGTCGTTCTTCACGCCCGGCGTGTTCATGACCCAGCAGCCGTTGCTCAACGGGTTCTGGTTCGGGCAATCCGCTTGAGTCACGCGGGGTGGGAAGAAATACTGGTCACCCTGGCAGGTGGTCCAGATGGGCGTGCCATTGCCATGGTTCCAGTAGGGCCACAGGTCGCACAGCGTGGCCTGGCTGGGATTCAGTGTATCGAGGGGGAAGAACCCATTGTCGGCACCTGCAAGATGCGTCTTGCTGGCGTACTGGTAGAGATTCGTCCCGATGGCCGGCATTTCGAGAACCGAGATGAAGGTCTTGTTCACGGTGCTGTCATCGGTGTACCACTGCTTAAAGCTGTTCGCGTCCTTCACAATGGGCACCGTTCCCTTGAAGATTGGGCCGCCGGGGCTGCTTGCGGTGTAACCGACCAGGGTGCCAGAGACAGTGCCGGATTCATTGGTCAAGGTGATGGCGGTGCCGGCGTTGCCGCCCAGGTAGCCGCCAGCCCCGTTGGAAAGCGGGCTGTCATTGCCAGCCATCGTGTATGTGCTGGGAATGTAGGTGCCCGAATTGGCGATGTTCCAATCGCTGAACTGGCAGGCGCACAGGTTGTTGGCGCGATTCGCGTTCAAGACCGGCTTGCCGTTCGAGAGATTGGGGCTTGGAATATCCCAGCAGCGCGCTGTCGAGTCGTTTCCCTTGGCCGGCCCGCCCGAGTTTGGGACACAGATGGTTGTGGGCGAGGTGGAACCGTTCCACTTGTTGCCCAGCCAATAGAAGTCGGGGTGGCCACCAGGAGACACATTCTCGGGCTGGAAGTCGCGATAGATGATAGGCATTTCAAGACATTGCTTGCCGGCGTTCGCAGGCAGTGTGCAAGGCGACGAGTCCGTTTGCTGCGTGGGGGTACAGGTGAACCCAGACTCTACCGTGCAGGTACTCGAGCAGCCGTCACCGCTCACCTGATTGCCATCATCACAAGCCTCACCAGGGTCGATGTTTCCGTCGCCGCAGGAGGTACTGCAAGCCTGGGTGTTGCCGGAGGAATCGAGACAACTGGGCTCCTTGGTGCAGGTCTTGGAGCAGCCCTTTCCGTCGCCGTAGAAGAGGCCGTTCTGACCCTCGCAACCAGTCGGCAGCTTTGTCGGATCGTTGCCACAGTCGCACTGCTCACCCGTCTCCTTGACTCCGTTCCCGCACTGAGCCTTGGTGCAAGGCTGGCCTGGTGTGGGGCATGAGGAGCCGGGCTCTAGCTGGCAAGTACTCGAACAGCCGTCGCCGCTGACCGTGTTTCCGTCGTCGCAGGTTTCGCTGCCGGTGATCACGCCGTCGCCACAGAGCGGAACACATGGCTTTCCTGGCATGCGACACTGGTAGCCGGGCTCAACGGTCTTGCAGTCTCCTGAGCAGCCGTCGCCGCTGACCGTGTTTCCGTCGTCACAAGCCTCGTCAGAAGTCAGAATCCCGTTTCCACACTTCCGCTGATCAACGCAAGGCTGCCCCGGGGTTGGACACAAGTAGTTGGCTTCAAGCTGACAATTGGCATTGCACCCATCGCCATTGGTCCTGTTGCCGTCATCGCATTGCTCACCCGTGTCCAGCACGCCGTTGCCGCAATTCTTGGTGTTGATCGGCTCTGTAGAAATAGGTGTGCTTCCTGGGTTGGTGCAAAGCTGGCCACACCCAGTATTGCCGCCGCCGCTGCCGCCGCCACCGCCATTGCCACCGTTGCCGCCGTTGCCTCCCGACGACTTTGGAGGGGCGTCAATCGTTGCGTTCGAACAGCTCGCTCCCACGAACAGAACAACCGCGCCCGCCAGGACTAGGGCGCAATGGCTGCTCAGAACAGAGTTAACGAGACGGGAAAAAGTCGTGTTTGTTGACATGGAACGCGCCTCATCTGGGGTGAGTGAAAAGACACCACGAGCGTACCAACCCATCGTCAATATAACAACTGCGCTACCAGACCTGAGAAACGAAACCTCCCTTCGAGAAAGCTTGGTTGCGGCCCAGCGCACAACCAACATGGTGTCGGGATATATCGTCCTTGTGCCTACTTGTGCGACAAAACTTGCCGCGCAGGACTACGAGAGGATCCCCGGTGCGGCATGGGCTGAAGACACTTCATCGCGCAGTCTCGCGAACGCGCGATTTCGGGGACGTCAGGACGTCAGAACGCCGGGCCGCATTGTGACAGGGAGATATGATATGAATACGGCCCGGTTGGCCCGGCGGCCCTCAGGTCTTCCTGCGGCGTCGCGCTTCGCTTCACCTCTGACAGGATGAAAGATATGGAAAACGTAAAGATCCTTCTCAACGACAGCGAGATTCCGCGGCAGTGGTACAACCTGGCGGCCGATCTTCCTACGCCGATGCTGCCGCCTCTCGGACCTGACGGCAAGCCCGTGGGCCCGGACATGCTGGCGCCGGTCTTCCCGATGAACCTCATCGAACAGGAGGTCAGCACCAAGCGTTGGATCGACATTCCATCGGAGATCCTCGACATTCTCTACCGCTGGCGGCCCTCGCCTCTCCGGCGTGCGCTCTACCTCGAGAAGTACCTCAAGACGCCGGCACGCATCTACTACAAGGACGAGAGCGTCAGCCCGGCGGGAAGCCACAAGCCCAACACGGCGGTTCCTCAGGCTTGGTACAACAAGCAATTCGGAATCAAGCGCTTGACCACCGAGACTGGCGCCGGGCAGTGGGGGAGCGCGCTTGCTTTCGCCTGCAACCTGATCGGCTTGGAGTGCAAGGTCTTCATGGTGCGCATCAGTTTTGAGCAGAAGCCCTTCCGCAAGCTGATGATGCAGGTGTGGGGGGCAAACTGCATCGCCAGCCCCAGCAATCTCACCAACGCCGGCCGGACCATCCTGGCCAGCATGCCCGACACTCCCGGCAGCCTCGGCATCGCCATCAGCGAGGCCATCGAGGCGGCAGTGACCGACAGTACGGGACAGACCCGTTATTCGCTCGGCAGCGTTCTCAACCACGTGCTTCTGCACCAAACCATTATCGGCCTCGAAGCCAAGGCCCAACTCAAGAAGGCGGGCGAGAAGCTGCCTGACATCGTGATCGGCTGCGCGGGCGGCGGGAGCAATTTCGCCGGCTTGGCCTTCCCCTTTGCCCAAGACATGATCAACGGCGCGCAAATGACTATCATCCCGGTCGAGCCTGCGGCCTGCCCCAAGATGACCAAGGGCCAGTTTGTGTACGACCACGGCGACGTGGCGTGCATGACGCCGCTTCTGCCCATGCACTCGCTCGGGCACACCTTCATTCCTAAGCCCATCCATGCGGGCGGGTTGCGCTATCACGGCATGGCGCCGCTCGTGTGCCAAGGCATTGTGGAAGGCTTGTTCAAGCCCCGCGCCATCGCCCAGCTCAAGTGCTACGAGTCAGCCATGATCTGGGCCAAGACCGAGGGCGCCATCTGTGCGCCAGAGACCAGCCACGCCATCGCGGCGGTAATCGACGAGGCCAACAAGTGCCGCGAAAGTGGCGAGAAGAAGGTCATTCTCTTCAACTACAGCGGCCACGGCCTGATGGATCTGTCTGGCTACGATGCGTACCTGTCAGGTGGGCTTACCGATTACGTGCTGCCCGACGATGAGATCCAAAAGAACCTGCAGGCATTGAAGGGCATGCCCAAAGCGGAGGCACGCAAGACCGGCCGCTGGTAGAGCGCGTCATGGGCCTGGTTGCTCTCCGGAAAGGGGGAACCCGTTTTTTAGTGCAATGCAACGGGCTATGACGTCAGATTTCGGAACGAATCGGCCGCGTTCCCCCCTCCAACAGAAGAAGTGACTTTTGATCCAGCCACCCGGAGTTTCCCGCGAACTTCGTGGCGGTGTCCACGCCCGGCCGATTGAACCGAATCAGCGTCGGGCGCTACTGCTAGGAACAGGGATAGCTCTCGTCGCGTAGGACCATGCTCACCCCCGCCCATCAAGGAGATCGAGAAATGCATCACCGAAGTTCTGGATTATGTTTGTGCACGGCGCTCGTCTGCCTGGTGGTTGCGGGATGCACGGGAGGCAGTGGCGAGAGCACGCCACAAGCCGGCAGTCCAGCCGCAGGCACAAGCGCGACGGCAGGAAATTCAGGTGTTGGGGGTTCGCAGACCACCGTTGTCACATCCGGCGGCAACAGCAGCACGGGCGGCTCGACTGAACCCGCGAGCACAGGTGGCTCGACGGGACCAGCGAGCACGGGTGGCTCGACCGGGCCAGCGAGCACGGGCGGCTCGACGGGACCAGCGAGTTCCGGCGGTTCGACGGGACCGGCGAGCGCAGGGGGATCCACGCGAACGGGGGGCTCGACGAGCGCCACCACGGCCTCGACCGGTGGAAGTGGTGGTATCCCGACGGGCGGCGTGACTGGCCGGGGTGGGACGACTGCGACAGGCGGTACGACCGTGGGTGGGATGAGTACGACGGGTGGCACGACCGCGGGTGGGACGACCGCAAGGGGCGGCATGACCGCGACGGGCGGCACGCCTGCTGGTGGGACGACCGCGACGGGCGGTGCGAGCAACCGGGGTGGGACAACAGCGATGGGCGGGACGACAGCAGGGGGCGGCACCACTGCGACCGGCGGAAGTCCGACCGGCGGAAGCACCAGCACGCAACCGGCGGGCAAGGTCTTCAGCCAATGCCGCTTCCATTTCGGCACGATCGATTCGATAGCGATAAGTAATGGCGCGTCGTTGATCTCTCAGCTCGACTTCTTCACCCCTGGCTGGATGATGGGAACCTTCAGCCAGGGCTCCGTATGCACCGAATCGGCTTCAGGTGGCAAGCTCGCCGGCTTGGTCCCGGTGGATGTCACCTACATCGCTGCCAACTACGTGAAGAACCAGAACAAACTGTGCGACTGCAACGTGAGCGGCTGCAGTGGTGGCACCTTGTGTACTTATGGCGCGCAGTACATCACACAGGATTGGGCAACGATTCTTTCGCAGTACACGAGCAACTCGACGGGTTTTGCGGCCTGCCTGGGTGGACGCCCCATCGTCTTCGAGATGGAGCCGGATTGGTACCAGTACTACGCCGGTGGACAGACCCAGCCTTGGACGCCAGCACAAGCAGGGACCAACATGACAGCCCTGGTGAACGCGCTCAAGAGTTCGTTGCCAAACGCGTTCTTCTCCATGGACATCTCGCCGTGGATTCCCAACAACGGCTCCGCCTGGTACCCCAATTTCGACATGAGCCTGTTCACCTTCATCAACACCTCGGGTGGAGGCACCGACGCCAACAGTACACTTATCCGGACCACCAACGCCATGTCCTGGGCCGGGGTGCACCAGGTGACCGGCAAGCCGATCCTGGCTGACACCGGATACGGAGCCGCCGGAGCCTCTGCGGGTCTCGATCCAAACTGGGATGTGGCCGCCAACATCAACGCACGCATCGCCGACGGTGTGATCTCGATCAGTCAGTACAACCCAGGCAGCGGTTGGGGCAGCATCATCTCCGGCATCCGCAGCCAACTGAACACGCCTTCCATCTGTCCGTGACTCCGAGCGGGCCATAGTCTGTCGGTTGTGCTCGCGCGGTTTCCGTCTATAACCACGGGCGATGGAGTTCCGCGCACCTGACCCTGAGACGCCCGCCCAGCTTGGCTTCGCCATGCCTGCCGAATGGGAGCCCCATGAGGCCACCTGGCTGGGCTGGCCGCACTGTCGCAGTGACTGGCCAGGCAAGCTTCACACCATCGAATGGGTCTATGGCGAGATCGTGCGCAAGATCGCTGAAGGCGAGAATGTGCGCATCATTGTCGACGAACCGTCGAGAGAAGCCAGGGCGCGACGAATCCTTACCCGCGCCCAAGCCAACCTCGCCAACGTGGAGTTCTTCCGCGCCCCTTCGGATCGGGGCTGGGCACGCGACTTCGGGCCCATCTGCGTGCGCAAGCCGGGAAGCAGGCCCGAAGTCGCCGTCGCCAAGTTCAAGTTCACCGCCTGGGCCAAATACCCGAACTGGCAGCAGGACAACCGCATCGCGGAGCGAATTGCCAAGCGACGAAGCATGCGGCTCTTCCCGGTCACGCGCGAGGGCGAGCCGATCGTGCTCGAAGGCGGCGGCATCGACGTGAACGGCCGCGGCACCCTGCTGACTACGGAGGAATGCTTCCTGGATCAGAAGACCCAGTGCCGCAACCCCGGCATGGGTCGCGAGGAATACGACCGCGTCTTTCGCGACACCCTGGGCACCCCCAATGTCATCTGGCTGGGCCGCGGGATTGCAGGCGACGATACCCACGGCCACGTCGACGACCTGTGTCGCTTCGTGAACCCAAGAACGATGGTGGTCATCCAGGAGAAGGACGAGCGCGACGTGAACTTTGCGCCCCTGCGCGAGAACTGGGAACGGCTGCAAGATGCTCGCTTGCAGGACGGAGCGCGTCCCGAAGTGATTGCTCTGCCCATGCCGGCGCCGCTCTACTGCGGCGACTGGCGACTGCCTGCCAGCTACGCCAATTTCTACATGGCCAACGCCGCGGTCATCGTTCCCACTTTCAACGATCCGGCGGATCGCATCGCCCTGGGAATCCTCGGCGAGCTCTTCCATGACCGTCCCGTGGTTGGTATTCACGCCGTGGACTTGGTGCTGGGCTTCGGCACCTTGCACTGCCTGACCCAGCAGCATCCGGCGTAGCCCCGGTTGCTTTCTGGAAATATAGCGGGGCTCCGAGTAGTTATACGTCTTCGGAAATTCCCCTTTCCCGAGGAGATCGCATGGACGTCCGTGTCATCAATGAAATGGTCCAGCAGCAATCCGCTTTCGTCGAAAACCTGACCGCGGAAGTGGGCAAGGTCATCGTCGGCCAGAAGGCCATGGTCGAACGCATTCTCATCGGCCTGCTCGCTGGTGGCCATGTTCTGCTGGAAGGCGTGCCCGGCCTGGCCAAGACCCTGACGGTCAAGACCCTGGCCGACTCGCTCGCCATGCGCTTCCAGCGCATCCAGTTCACGCCCGACCTTCTGCCCGCGGATATCGTGGGCACGGTCATCTACAACCAGAGCCGCAGCGAGTTCGTTTCCAAGAAGGGGCCCATCTTCGCCAACCTGGTGCTGGCCGATGAAATCAATCGTGCGCCCGCCAAGGTGCAGTCCGCGCTGCTGGAAGCCATGCAGGAACGGCAGGTCACGGTGGGCGACGAGACCCATGCCTTGCCCGACCCATTCCTGGTGATGGCCACGCAGAACCCCATCGAGCAGGAAGGCACCTATGCCTTGCCCGAGGCGCAGCTCGATCGCTTCATGTTGATGGTCAAGGTCGGCTACCCCAGCAAGGAGGAGGAGCGTGCGATCATGGACCGCATGACCACGGGCACGTCGGTGCGGGCCGCGCCGGTGGCCACGCCACGCCAGATCGCCGAGGCGCGCTCGGTGCTGAGCCAGATCTACATCGACGAGAAGATCCGCGACTACATCGTCAACATCGTGCACGCCACGCGCGATCCGAAGGCCTACGGCCTCGCCGAGTTGGCTGACTTCATCGAATACGGCGCCAGCCCGCGCGCGTCCATCTACCTGAACCTGGCGGCGCGCGCGCACGCCTTCCTGCGGCGCCGCGGCTACGTCACGCCCGAGGACATCAAGGCCATCGGCGTGGACGTGCTTCGCCACCGGGTCATTCTGACCTACGAGGCCGAGGCCGAAGAGATGACTTCCGAGCAGGTGGTGCGCAAACTTTTCGAGCGCATCGAGGTTCCCTAGGCTCTGTCGCCATGCTGACCCGCGAGCTGTTGCGGAAGATCCGCACCATCGAGATCGTGACCGAGCGCTTGGTGCGCGATCGGATGGCGGGCCAGTACCATTCGGTGTTCAAGGGCTCTGGCATCGCGTTCTCCGAGGTGCGCCAGTACATCCCGGGCGACGACATCCGGCTTATCGACTGGAACGTGTCGGCGCGCATGAACGCGCCCTACGTCAAGCTGTACGTCGAGGAGCGCGAGATGACCGTGCTCCTGCTGGTCGACATGTCGGCATCGGGTCGCTTCGGGTCGGTGGGACAGGAGAAGCGAGAGCTGGCCGCCGAGTTGGCCGCGGTGCTCGCCTTTTCCGCCATCCGCAACAACGACCGCGTCGGCCTCATCATCTTTACCGACAAGGTCGAGCGCTTCGTGCCAGCCAAGAAGGGCAAGAAGCACGTCCTGCGCGTCATCAGCGAGATCCTGTCGTACGAACCGAATTCGCCCCACACCAACCTGGGACTGGGCCTGGATTTTCTGGGGCGCATCGCCCGCCGCCGCGCGGTCGCCTTCCTGGTTTCGGATTTCCTGGCGCCGCCCGAGCAATACGAACGCTCGCTGCGCATCGCAGCCCGGCGTCACGATCTGGTTCCGGTGGCGGTGACCGATCCGCTGGAGGAGCAGATCCCGCAGGTGGGCTTGCTCGAGGTGCAGGATCCGGAGAGCGGCGAGGTGGTGGTGTTTGACACCTCGGGGCCCGAAGGAAAGGTCTTCGCCGACAGGAGTCGCGCGGCACGCGAGGGGCGCGAGGGTCTGTTCCGCCGCCTGTCGCTCGACGCTATCGCGGTGCGGACCGATCGCCCGTACCTGCCCGCGCTGACCAGTTTCTTCGAGGCGCGGGCTCGGAGGTTGCGGCATTGATCGAGTGGATCCTGGCCGGCCTGCTGACCGCCGCGCCGACCGACGCCGGGGCGCACGCCGACGCACAGCCGACTGCGCTGGTGGCTTCCGCGCGGGCCGACGCGCCCACGGTGACCGCGCGCGTGGACAAGGCCGAGGCCCACGTGGGCGATGCCCTGCACCTCTCCATCACGGCGGTGAGTCCTATCACCACCCCGGTCATATTGCCCGAGAACGTCGATCTGTCTCCCTTCACCGAGCTTTCGCGACACCTGGAAGAAAAGGATCTGGGCGACGGCAAGATGCGCCGCGAATTCGAGCTGACCGTGGCGGCGTATCAGCCGGGCGCGGCGCAGATCCCTGCGGTGGAAGTGACCTATTTCGGCAAGGGTGGCGAGGTTCTCAGTGCACGCACGCAGCCGATTGCCGTCACCATCACCAGCCTGATCGCCAACGAGCCCGAACCCAAGTTGAAAGAGAACGCTGGCCCGGTGCCGGTGATCCAGCGTGACTACCTTTACGCCTACATCGCCGGCGGCCTAGCGGCTGCCGCACTGGGTGCCGCGCTGGCGCTGTTCATTCGCCGCCGCTTGCGCGCGCGGGCCGCGCATCGCCCGGCGCCTCCACCGCGGCCGGCGCACGAGGTGGCGCTGGAGCGGCTCGATCGCCTGGGCGCTCGCCTGGCAAGCAGCGAGGACTTGCGCCCCTTCACCTTCGAGCTGTCCGAGATCATCCGCGAATACCTGGGTGCGCGCTTTGCCTTCGACTCGCTGGAGTTGACCACCGAGGAGTTGGTGCTCCGGCTGCGCCGTCGGGTTTCCATCCAGGAAATGCGCGGTTTCGTGTTGGGCGAGGTGGAAGGCTGGCTGGCGGGCTGCGACCTGGTGAAATTCGCGAAGGTTTCGCCATCCATGGCCGAGGCGCGCGGGGCGCTGGAAACCGGCATCCGCATCGTGGAGTCGACGCGCCCGCGACCCGAGCCGCCGGTCCCGGCCGCTGGTGTCGCGAGCACCACCGTGGAGGCGCCTCATGCCTGAGCGCCGGGAGCAGGCGCGTGCGCCGCGCGGACGGATTCCTTACCCGCTGCTTGCCGCCATCTTCCTACCGGCGGCGTTGGTCTATCTGTGGTGGTTTCGTTCGATTGAACTGTTGCGCTTTGTCCATCCAGCGGCCCTCGCGTTGATCCCGCTCGCCGGCGCCCTGGTGATTTGGGCCGGCATAAGGCGTGCGCCGGCGCGCCATCCCGTGCTGGTGTACTCGCGCGCAGGTGAGGTGGGCCGCCTGCAGCCTGGGTGGGTCGCGCGGCTCGCCGATCTGCCCGTGGTGCTGCGATTGTTCGTCGTGGTCGCGGTGGCTCTGGCGCTGGCGCGTCCGCAAACCTCGCAGAAAGACGACGATCTGGAGCTGGAAGGCATCGACATCGTGGTCACCCTCGACATGTCCGGCTCCATGGAGGAGACCGACCTGCAGCCCAATCGGCTAGAAGCGGCCAAGGCCGTGATCCAGGACTTCGTCACACGCCGACGCGGGGATCGCATCGGGCTGGTGATCTTCGGCCGTGAAGCGTACACGTACACGCCACTCACCCTCGACCACGGCACCTTCCTGCGCATGCTGGCCGAGTTGCAGCCAGGCATTGTCGACGGACGTGGCACCGCCATCGGCAACGGGCTGGGTGTGGCGTTCGCGCGTCTGCGCAAGTCCGACGCCAAGTCCAAGGTCGTCATCCTGCTCACCGACGGGGACAACAACTCGGGCAACATCTCGCCGCTGCAGGCCGCCAGTTTCGCCCAGAAAATGGGCGTGAAAATCTACACCATCCTGGCCGGCGCCCATGACAGCAGCCGCGAGGCTGACGACGTGAACCAGCCGCAGCAGCGCTACGCGGTCAACCCCAAACTGCTGGAACAGATCGCGGGCATGACGGGAGGCTCGCCCTATCTGGCTAGCGACACCCGCGCGCTGGCGCAGCGATTCCAGAACATCCTCGAAGAACTGGAGAAGTCGCGCATCCGCGATCGCGGCGCGCTCTATGCTGAGCTGTACCCGCGCTTTCTGTGGCCGGCTTTCGTCGTGCTGCTGCTGGAAATCGCTTTGCGCCTGTCTCGCCTGCGGAGGCTGCCCTAAATGCGCATAGCCAACCCGCATTTGCTGTGGCTCCTGCTTGCGGCTCCGGCCGTGGTGCTGGCCTATGCCATTGCCTTTGCCCGGAGGCGCCGTTTGCTCAACCGGCTGGGCGAGCAGGCGCTCATCGCGCGCATGGCAGCCTCGGTGTCAGTGCCGCGCAAGGTGCTGGCTGCGGCCATGGTCGTGCTGGCGCTGGCGTTTCTGGCCCTGGCCCTGGCGCGGCCCCAGGCCGGTGGCAGGGCACGTCTAGAAAAGCAACGCGGGCTCGACATCGTGGTGGCGCTGGATTTCTCCAAGTCCATGTTGGCCAAGGATATCTATCCCTCGCGCCTGGAGCGCGCCAAGCGCGAGCTAGAACGGCTGATGGACCGGCTGGCCGGTGATCGCATCGGGCTGGTGGCTTTCGCGGGCGAGACCCTGACCTACCCACCCACCACGGACTACGCGGCGGTCAAGCTCTTCTGGCGCGACATGACCCCGTCGGATATTCCCGTGGGCGGCACTGCCATCGGCCGCGCGCTCAAATCGGGCCTAGACATGTTGAAGCGCCTGCGCGCCCAGGGCGGCGAGACTCGGGGACAGGCGATCCTGCTGCTCACCGACGGCGAGGACACGGACAGCGAGCCGATGGAGATGGCCGACGAGGCGGCCAGGCTGGGGGTCAAGGTCTTTGCCGTGGGCATCGGCTCGCGTTCCGGCGAGCTGGTGCCGGAAGTGAATGAAGAGGGCCAGGCCCAGGGCTATGTCAAGGATCGCGAGGGCAAGTACGTCACCTCGCGGCTGGGCGAGGATCTGCTGTCCAAGATCGCGGCACGCACGGGCGGCGAGTATTTGCGCGCCGACGCGCGCCACTTCGGGGTGGAGGCGATCGAGGCCGCACTGGCCGGGTTGAAGCGCACCGAAAACGAAGCCCGTCTGGTCAAGCGCTACGACGAGGTTTGTGAATACCTGCTCTTGCCGGCATTTGTGATTCTGCTTGGCGAAGCCTGCCTGAACGAACGCCGCAGGAGGAAGACATGAGGGCGAAGCGTCGAGCCGTGAAGCCCGCACACGCGTTCCCCGCCGCGCTGGCATTTCTGCCGCTGCTGGCGGCGTGGAATCCGCTGGAACGTCCCAACCGCTCGGTGGCCGACGGGAACGCCAGCCTGCAGAAGGGCAAGGCAGAGGAGGCGCTGGCCCGCTACGACCAGGCGGCTGCAGCGCTGCCGGCTGACCCGGCGGTGCACTTCAATCGTGGCACGGCCCTGTTTGCGCTGTCTCGCTACGACGAGGCCATTGCCGAGCTGATGCGGGCTACCGAGAGCAAGTCTCCCTCGCTGAAAGCGGCGGCCTTCTACAACCTGGGCAACAGCTACTTCAAGGCCGACCGCTACGCCGACGCCATCGCCGCCTACAAGCATTCGCTGGGCCTGGAGCCAGGCGACATGCACGCCAAGTGGAACCTTGAACTGGCATTGCAGAAGAAACAGGAGGAAGACAAGAAGAAGCAGGAGCAACAGGACAAGGACAAGGATAAGGACAACAAGAAACAAGACGACCAGAAGAAACGCGACGATCAGAAGAAGCAAGACCAGGACAAGAAGCAGGACGAGAAGAAGCAGGAGCCAGATGCGGGCGCGCCCAAGCAAGAGCCGCCCAAGCCACCCCAGGGTCAGGACGCCGGAGCCCAGCCGCCGCAAGAACAACCGGCTGCCCAGCCCAAGGATGACAAAGCTCCCGAAATGAGCGAGATCGATGCAGTCTTGGACAGCCTGGAGCGAAGCCCCAAAGATCTGGAGAAGATGCGCGCCCGTCTGCGCGCCGTGCGCCGCGCGCCGCCGGCCAAGGATTGGTAGTGATGCGGCTTCGCGCTCTATCGATCGTCGGGCTGATGATCGTGATCGGGGCGGGCGTGGCCCACGCTGCCCAGCCGAGCTTCGTCGCGCGCGTGGACCGCACCCAGGTCGGGGCTGGCGAATCGTTCACCGTGGAGATCACCCTTTCGGTGGAAGGAGGCCGCGTAGATGGCTATCGCGCGCCGGACTTGCGCGGCTTCCGCACTTTGGCCGAACGGCCGAGCCAGTCCACCCAGATGCAGATGGGCGGCGGCGGCACTTTCGTGCGCCAGGTGTACGGCTGGCACTACGACGTGCAGGCGCTCGACCGAGGCACGTTCAACGTCGGTCCAGCCCGCGTGCGCGTGGATGGCCAGGAGCTGCACACGGAAAAGATCGCCATCACCGTGGTTGACTCGGGCCAAGCGCCCGCGGCGCGGCGTCCTGCCCGCAGCTTTCCCCACGGCATGCTCAATCCTGGCCTGCCCTTTCCCGGGCTGGGTGGAGACGACGAGGCTCCTGCCCCCGACACCCAGCCGGGCCGGGGCCGACGCAACTTCCTCCGGGTCCAGAGCAACAAGATCAGGACCTACGTCGGCGACCAGATCACGGTGGAGTGGTTCCTGTACCTCACCGAACGGCAGGACAAGTATGGCACCACGGCCGAGCCGCGCACCGACGGGTTTTGGGTCGAGGACCTCCCAGTCCCCAATCAACACACCGGGCTTTCGCTGACCGAGCAGAGCTACGAGGGACACAACTATCTGGTCGCCCCGCTGATGAAGAAGGCGCTTTTTCCGCTGCATCCCGGGCGTCTGACCATCAGCCCGCTCGAATCCGAGATCTCGCGGGTCGACTTCTTCGGCGCGACCTTGCGCACCGAGCGCCTCAAGACCGAGCCTCTAACCATCGAGGTTCTGCCCCTGCCCACCGCGGGCCAGCCGCCCAAGTTCGACACCTCGGCGGTTGGCCACTTCACCCTGCGCGCGGAAGTCGACCGCGATCGGGTCAACGTGGGCGAGGCGGTCACGTTCAAGCTGACGGTGAACGGGCAAGGCAATCTTCGCAAGCTGGCCGCGCCGACCCTGCCTCGCCTGGACGGCTGGAAAGTGTACGAGCCTAAGGTGTCGGTCACCCTCAACCCAGGCGAGCGGGTGGAGGGTAGCAAGGTGATCGAATACCTGCTTCTGCCCGAGCGACCGGGCGTGACCAACATTGCGCCGCTCAGCTTGGCCTTCTTCGACCCCGAACGCGGCAGCTACGGCACCGAGAAGAGCAATTCGCTGCGCATCGAGGTGAGCGGCGATGCCGCGCAGCCGACGGGGGCGCATGCCGCCCCGACGGGAATCGTCGCGTCGGGTTCGGCCGCGGTCGCGGCCGGGGGCGAGAATGTGCTCGCACTGGACATCCGGCCCCTGCGCAATCGTCCTACCTTGCGCCGCGATCTAGGGACAAGCTTCTACCAGTCGCACGGCCTGTGGGTCGCGGTCGCGGTGCCGCCGTTGGCCCTGGCGCTGACCGCTCTGCTCGGGTTCGCACGCGAGCGGCTGAGCAAGGAAACCGAGGGCACGCGCCGCCGCAAGCTGCGCCGGCTGGTGCGCCGCCGCCTGCGTACGGCCGAGGCCCATCTCACGGAAGGCAGGCTGGCGCAGGCCTTCGGCGAGATCGAGCGCGTGCTGCGGGAGTTTCTCACTGGCAAACTGAATACGCAGATCGCAGGCCTGTCGTGGGACGAGCTGCGCTCCGCCCTGGAGCGAGCGGGGATGGCGCCCACGTTGGTTGATGCCACTCTGGCCGCGTTGGAGGATTGCGACCGCGCCCGCTTTTCCCCGGGCAGCCTGTCGCCCGAGGAAGTGCGCGCAGCCCGAGATCGCGCCGGCGAGATCATCTTGCAGATCGAAAAGGCGCCCTTGCGGCCGCTTCCAGGGCAGGAGGCGCGGTCGTGATCCGACGCACGGCGATTCTGCTGCTGGCGCTCGTGTTGCTGCTTTCCGCGCGGGGAGTGCGTGCTGATCTGCTTGACGCGGCGTGGAAGCGAGGCAACGATGCCTATCTGCACGGCGATCTGGCCGGCGCCATCGCCGCCTACGAACAACTGGACCGGCAGAACGTGGCCTCGCGCGATCTCTACTACAACCTGGGCGTCGCCCATTTTCGCCAGGGCAGCCTGGGTCGCGCCATCTGGTCGTTCGAGCGCGCGCTGGAAATCGATGCGGACGACGAGGATGCGCGTTTCAATCTGGGCCAAGCGCGCAAGCTGGCTGAACGCCGTGTGCTCGACAAGATCGAAAGCGCGGAGCGCGAACCTCTGTGGATTCGCGTCGTCACCTCCTTCACCGCATCGACCGAGACCTGGCTCTTTGTCGGGGTGTACCTGGGCTGCTTCGTCCTCTTGTTTCTGCGTCGGCGCGCGGCTGACGACTCACGCGCGGCACTGACCGCGGGAGCTGCCATCTTGGGCACGGGTGCGTTGCTGGCGGGTGCGCTGTTGCTGGGACGCGTGAACCTGGACCGCATCCCCTTTGCCATCGTCTTGCCGGACATGGTGGCCGTCAAGGAAGGCGCTGACACCAGCTATCGCACCAGCTTTGAGGTGCATGCCGGTTTGCGCGTGCGCGTGTTGGACCGCGATCAGGAGTGGGTGCGCGTGCGGCTGGCCAATGGGCTGGAAGGCTGGCTGCGCGCGGAAGACGTGGGCCGGCTGTAGGGGGCGAGCGCATGCAGCGCCTGTTTTCCCGACGCCTTGACTGGGCCACGGCAGAAAACGCCCTGGCTCGCGCCGAGTCGGCGGCCCGCGCCGCGGGCCGGCCCCTCTTGGATTTGACTGTCAGCAACCCCACGCACGTGGGTCTGCGCTACCCCGATGAGGAGATCACGCGGGCCTTTGCCGAAGTTGCAGGCAGCCCCTATCAGCCTGCGCCCCTCGGTTTGCCCGGCGCGCGCGCGGCCGTGGCGGCGGACTACGCCCGTCGCGGGGTCGGGTTGGACGTCAGTCAAGTGGCTCTCACCGCCAGCTCCAGCGAATCGTACGCTCTGCTTTTCAAGTTGCTCGGCGATCCAGGCCAGAGCGTGCTGTGCCCCGAGCCGAGCTATCCACTGTTCGAGTACCTGGCCCGTCTCGAGAGCCTCAACCCGCGGCCCTACCGGCTGCGCTTCGATGGGCGCTGGCACATCGACTTCGACAGCCTGGATTTCACCAACGGTGCTGCCATCATTTTGGTCAGCCCCAACAATCCCACCGGTTCCTTCGTTTCCAGCGACGATTTCCATCGTCTTGCCGGGCTAGTGGCCGAGCACGGTCGAGCGCTGATTGTCGACGAGGTATTTGCCGACTTCCCGCTCGCGCCGTCTGCCGGCGCGGTCACTGCGGCTGCGGGCCAGCCCTCACCCGCGCTGGTGTTCTCGCTGGGCGGACTGTCCAAGTCGTGCGGGTTGCCTCACCTCAAGTTGGGCTGGATTGCGGCCACCGGGCCAGTCTCCTTGGTCCGCGACGCGCTGGCGCGCCTGGAACTGATCGCCGATACGTACCTGTCAGTGGGGACGCCGGTGCAAATGGCCTTGCCTGGCCTGTTGCAGGCCGGTGCGGCTATCCGTCGCCAGATTCTCGAACGCGTGCAGCGCAACCGGCAGGTTTTGCTCAAAGCTCTGGGCGCGCATTCGCCCTGCACACTGCTGCCCGCGGAGGCCGGTTGGTGCGCCATCTTGCGTGTGCCGGAAATCATGAGCGACGAGGCCTGGGCCAGCACACTGGTTGAGAAGGACGGGGTCTTGGTGCAACCGGGCTACTTCTTCGACTTGAGCATGGGCGCCACCCTGGTGCTCAGTCTCATCGTGGACGAGCAGGTATTCGCCGAAGGCGTGGCAAGGTTGCTGGGTCGCGTGGCAGCGATGTGAGACTCCCGCGTGGAGCGACCGCTGGAGAGCGCGGCAGGATGCCGCCGATCTCGCAAGACTACCGCCGTTGCCCTCCGGCCGAAACGCATGTCTGTCGGCCACGACGAAGGCAGGCCTATCAGGTTTCTGAGCGCGAGGGCTACAATACTTCGCAAAGCGAGGTCATACTGTGCGGGATGACAGGCCGACAGATCGGCACCGTGGCCGGAATACTGCTCGGGACGATGGGCTGCATGAAGGCAGACCGGGTGGTGGCAGACCAGTGGCTTCCCTTTTCCGCGCCGACGCTGGTCACGGGCTTGGTCAGCGACACGACCGGCGCCCGCGGTCCCTCGCTCACTAGCGATGAATTGGAGATCTATCTTTCCTGCCAACAGGCGGGTGAGTCGGACTTCCACATCTGGGCCAGCACGCGGACCACAAGGGATGCACCGTGGAACGCGGCCACGATTGTGACAGAAATCACGGGCTCTGGCAACGACCAGGATCCAGAGGTGTCCGGTGATGGCCTCACCCTCTACTTTGCGAGTGACCGAGCGGGCGCGGGATACCAACCCTTCGTCTCGCAGCGAAAAGCCAGGGGACAGCCGTGGGGTACCCTTACGCTGGTGGATGGGCTTAGCTCGTCCACCCTAGACGTCAGGGGACCCAGCGTGGATCCCAGCGGACTCTTCATGACTTTTTGCTCCGCGCCGCAGGGCACTGAAGACTTCAGCCTCTACTCCGCGTCCCGTACCGACCCGACTAAATCCTGGGGAAATGTCCAGGCTCTCTCTGGCATCAACTCGGGCATGGCGGACGCGGATCCCGCGCTCTTCCACGATTCGCTTTCTCTCATCTGGAGCTCTCGAGCCCCCACCAGCGGAAGAACCTGGGATCTCGTCGAAGTCAGCCGACCCGACCTGGCCACGCCTTTTTCCGGCACGCCGATTCCCTTGGACTCTCTCAACACGAGTGTCTCGGAGCGCTATCCCTGGGTGTCTCAGGACGGGGCCCATATTCTCTTCAGCAGGGAGGCTGTCGGCGAGCCCGGCTTCATCTATGAAGCATGGCGGTGAGGTTCACCCGACCAATAGGTTGACAATCTCGCATCTTTCGGCGCTACAATTGGGTATGCCCTTTGCGGGAAGCACAGTGCGATTCGCCGCCGAGGTGCACGCGTCCGAGAGGGACGAGTCCGATCCGACCGCGCTGGCGTTGGCGGCCCGGTCGCGCGACCCCGGAGCCATGCGCACGTTCTTGGAAGCCATCGCACCCTCGGTGCGAAACGTCTGTCGCGGCGTATTGGGGGCTGGCCACGTCGACTTGGAGGATACGGTCCAGGAATGCCTGATAGAGATCCTGCGCGCCCTGCCCAAGTACCGCGTCGAGGGCGCGATCGTCCACTACACCAACCGCATCGCGCTGCGGGCGTCCATCGCCGCGCGCAAGCGCGCACGAAGCCGAGAGCAGCGGCTGCGCACCCTCGCCGAGCAGACTTTCGTCCCGAACTTGGCCGAGGGGGATGACGCTTTTCCCAACCTGTGGCTGGTACGCGCGCTGATCGACGAGCTGTCGGCTGTGCAGGCCGAGACTGTTCTCATGCGCATGGTTCTGGGTTGCTCGGTGGAAGAGATTGCCGTGGCCACACAGGTTCCGGTCAACACGACCAAAAGCCGCCTGCGTTTGGCCAAGGACTACCTGCGCCGTCGGCTCGACGGGGAAGCTGGCGGTTGGAAAGGCCGAGCATGAATCTCGACCTGCATCCCGAGGAGGCCATCGACCGGGCCCTCAAGGGCGAGATATCCGAGAGCGAACAGCGGGCACTGGCTCAGCACCTCGCTACCTGCAGCGCATGCGAGGCTCATCTGGCTCTGGTTCGCTCGGCGCAAGAGGCCTGTGTGCCGCAGCCCTGGGGCAGCCGTTTGAACGGCCTGGCCGTGGATCAGGCGTTGGCTCAGTTCGGCCGCGCGCGCTGGCCATGGGCGGTTTTTTCGCCCGGCCGAAGACATTGGGTGTTGGCAACCGCCGGACTGTTGCTGGCTGTGGGTGGTGTGGCGAGCGCGGCGCTGTGGCCCAGGCAAGATTCCGCTCGCGAGCCGGTGCTTGTCACTGTGGGACGACCTGCCAAGCGGACGCCCGCGCAGCTGGCGATGGCTGTGTCGGAATCGCCCTCGTCATTGCCGGCTGAAATCATGGACGAACGCCCCAGTCTTCCCCGGGCGCCGCGCGTGCAGCCCAGCGCCGCCTCGCTGTTCGAGCAGGCATCCAGCTTACGCGACCGCAACCGGGTGGACGAAGCCATCGCGGTTTTTCGCAAACTGCAGCAGCTTTTCCCCAAGACGCGCGAGAGTCGGATCTCGTACGCCGTGGCTGGCCGCATGCTGCTCGACCGCGGGCGCCCTGCCCAGGCCCTCGTTCAATTTGATCAGCACCTGGCAAATGGGGGAGAGGCCTCGGAAGAAGCCCTGGCTGGCCGCGCGACGGCGCTGGGACAGATGGGGCGCCTTCCCGCCGAGCGCGAAACCTGGCAGAGGTTGCTCGATTCCCACCCCGGAACCGTCTACGCCAGCCAGGCCAAAGAGCGCTTGTCCCAGATCCGCCGCTCGCAGGAAGCGGTCCCTGGCATCGAGCATTCTCGCTGAGCGTGGTCTGGGCGTGAGCGGTCGGAAAAACGGCGTTGCGACTGCGCCAAGCCCCGCACGTCCCGAGCGGGTCGGCTTGCTCTTTCTGCTGGTCGGCGCAGTCGCTGCGCTGCCGCGAGCCGGGGCAGCGCAGGAGCGGGAGCATATCAATGCGGTGCTGGCTGGCGATCCGACAGCCAGCGACAGAGTTCTCGCCGTGCTTCGCAGTACCCTCGACCGCCAGGGCGTGGACCTCGTCGCAGTCAGCGCGGACCGGATCGATCCGCTCGACGTCGCCCGCTGCCCCCTCGATCGCTCTCCCACCGGACCCGTCGCGCACCTGTGGCTGGACCTGACCGCAGGCCCACCCGCGATGTATCTCCTAGATGTGCGAAGCGGGCTCGTCTATGTGCGCCCGCTGGCGGTTCACCCGGATCCGGACGTGGTCGAGCTAGAGTTGATTCGCCTGGTGGTGGACAGCTCTGTGGAGGCCATCTTGAAGGGGCGCGCCCTGGGCGTCAGCCGCGACGAGTTCGAGCGCTCCCTGGCGCCAGCCCCGGTGACATCACCGCCACCGCCACCGTCACCGCCCCCGCCCCCACCACCGTCACCGCCAGCGACAAGCCCGCGGCCCAGATGGGCGATCATGGCCGGCTACTCTGCCACCATGCTTTCGGCCGATTCCGTCGCGAATGGTCCGGAACTGGGTGCGGAACGGCGCTGGCCTCGGCTTCGACTGGGTGTGAACCTGCTCCAGCAGTTTCCTCGGACCGTCACCCGCGACGAGGTGGACTTGCGCTTCCTCTCATCTGGAATTCGGATGTCTGTGGCCTTTCCAACCGCCATCACTTCAGGTCTCTCAGCATCGTTTGGGCTGGGAGCCGGGGTAGACGCAACGCATGTGACACCCAACGGAACCGGTGCACGGCCGGCCTCATGGGCGACCGATCCCCTGGTTCTCGCCATGGCCACGCTCGAGCAGACCTTTGGTGTCGTGGTTGTCTCCCTACGCGTTGGCGTGGATTTTGACCTCCTGGCCACCCGGTACCTCGTGGACCGATCCGACGGAGCCGGCGTCTTGTGGACACCCTGGCGTTGGCGGCCTTTTGCCGCCGTGCGATTCGGTTTCGCGTTATAGACGTCGCCCTACCTCTCTTTTTTTTCGACCGCCGTTGACCCGTCTTACCGGATGGCAGCCCCTTATCCACAACAATGAGTTCTTGCGGCCGTTCAACCCCGTCGAGGTCAGACGGCGAAGAAGTCTCTTGCGACAAGCACCATGCTCGGCTACTTTCGTTTTCAGTGAGGGATTCCATGATGAAAAATAACGTTGGATCACTGGTTCTAGTATTGGGCGTAGCTTCTTGTGTCTTGGCCTGCGGCAGCGGCAACTCGACAGAGGCCAAGGGCGGCACCACTGGTACTGCCAGCAGCGCCTCTACGGGTGGAACGACTGCGGCTGGCGGAACGACTGCGGCTGGGGGCGCCTCGGCAACCGGCGGGACAAGCGCGACGGCCGGCGGCGCCACGGCGACTGGTGGCACTAGTGTTACGGGCAGTGCTTCCGCCACAGGCGGTTCGGCAACGACCGGAGGCACAACCTCATCTGGTGGTACTTCGGCCGCTGGGGCAACCGGAACGTCTACAATGGGATTGGCCCAAGCTTGTGCACATAATTGCGCCCTTGCTTATAATTTGCAGGGTTGCTCCACCACGCAAGATGTGTGCGTGTCGAACTGCACGACTACCTTCAACAATACTTCCGCTGTCAATCCGGATTTGGGACGACAGTACACAGCGATGATGGTTTGCGTCGCGACTGATCCAAGCTTCTCCTCGTCCGCTGACTTCGTTTGCGCGAAGCCAAACTCCCCTTTGAACCAGTGGTCGCCCGCCGGACTCGACGTAAACCCCAACTCAACGTGTGAGGATGCCATTTGTCTTTGGAACTGCGACGACGCCACACACGGGGATATGGATCCCTATGTGGACATCCGGTGTACCTGTTCAAGTGTTCACTGATGAGTGATGCCCCGAGGTAATGTCTTCGGGCGTCCAACGCTGAAGATCCTGGCGTCTTCCGCAGCCAGTTCAGCATCGGCCAGGGAACACGCGTGCTGGGTAATCGCCTAGCCACGCCTGGGGTATTTCTCGCCAGGCTCCCCACGAGGGGACGTCGGGACAGCCCGCTTCCTACTCACCCGCGCGCTTCGCGCATGCATTCGCGAGGATGAGCTTCTTGAAAGGAATTCGTCGAGCACCGTCTAACCGAGCGCTTTCATCGTACGGCCGTGCGGCCGCATGAGAGCGGCGATGAATTTCTGCACGCTAACGGAGTCCGCGGGCCTATTTGCCGCGCAGACCTACGAGCTTCGACCACATGATTTCAGGAACTTAAGCGGATTTCGCCCGCTCTGCTTCCCAATTTCGGCCAGCGGTCCCCTTTGGGATGGCCCCCAATGACCCTTTTTAGTCCTTTGCTCCCCCTTAACACCTAGAAGGAGTTCTTCATGCAAAGACAACGTGTCCTTTTGACCATCCTCTGCTCAGCGACGCTAGTTGCTGCCGCCTGTTCGAGCAATTCCGGCGGAAGCACCGGTAGTAGCAATCCAGTCGCCGGGCAGACCAGCCAGTCCGGCGGCGGGCAGACCAGTCAGCCCGGTGGTGGCACGGCTACCGGCGGGCATACCAGTCAGCCCGGCGCCGGCAGCCCGGCCGGCGGGCAGACCAGTCAGCCCGGCGCTGGCAGCCCAGGTGGCGGGCAGACCAGTCAGCCCGGCGCTGGCAGCCCAGGTGGCGGGCAGACCAGTCAGCCCGGCGGGGGCACGGTTGCTGGCGGTCAGACCAGTCAGCCCGGCGCTGGCAACCCAGGCGGTGGCCAAAGCAGTCAGCCTGGTGCTGGCACGGTTGCTGGCGGCGGCCCGGCCGGTGGACGAGCCGGTAGTTCGGCTTCTGGTGGGAGCCCTGCTGGCGGCAGCGCTGGCCGAGCCAGCGGCGGCACAGTTTCCGGTGGCTCGCCCACAGGTGGCGTGGCCACTGGCGGCACACCCATCGGGGGCATCAACACCGGCGGCAGCCCTGTTCCTCCGAGCGAAGCCGAGTACAGCATGGACCCGGGCTGGATGTTCATCAAGCAGGACGTAAGCGGGGCCCAGGCTACAACCTTCACCGAGACTGGTTGGACTTCGGTCAGCACGCCTCACACCTACAACGACGTCGATTCTTACAGAGTTCTCATCGACCACAGCGGCGGAGACCACGGTATGTACGCCGGACCGGCGTGGTACCGCAAGCATTTCACGGTTCCCGCCACATTCGCTGGCAACAAGTTCATCGTCGAGTTCGAACGGGTTCGGGAAAGTGCCACCTTCTATATCAACGGAACACAGGTCGGAACCTTCAGCGACGGTGTCTCACCAGTCGGCATCGATATCACCGCGAATGTCAAAGCTGACGGGACCACCGACAACGTTCTCGCGGTTGCCGTCGACAACGGCGGGGGCGGCGAGTATTGGAACGCGAATGCCACCTACCCGGATTACGGCGGATTGACAGGGCATGTCTGGCTGCACGTGCCGGGCAAGATTTATCAGACCTATCCGCTCTACCAGAACCTGCAAACGCAGGGCATTTACATCTACGGCACTGGCTACGCCAATATCACCAACAACACCGCGCAGGGTGACACGGGCGATCTGACGCTGAACGTGGAATCCGAGGTGAGCAACGAATCGGGCAGCGCGGCGAGTGCGACACTAAACGTCAAAGTCGTCGACGCAGCCACAGGCACGACGCTGACCTCATTCTCAGGAACTGCAACGTCCCTGCCGACGACTGGAACCACAATACTCACGGCGAGCGGGCCGTTGACGGGAGCGAAGCTGTGGAGTGACTTGTATCCGAATCTCTACAATGTCCAAACGACGATCACTGTGGGCGGGACCGTGGTCAATGGCAGAAGCACGCTCACGGGTTTCCGCCAGGTTCAATTCAAGGGAGGTGCAGGTACGGGCGGAGTTTACGTCAATGGTCGGTTTGTCTATCTTCTTGGATTCGCCCAACGCACGACCAACTCATGGGCAGGCCTCGGCCAGGCGGTACCGGACTGGATGCACGACTTCCACGCCAATCTGATCCGGGGTGCCAACGCCAACTACATTCGCTGGATGCACGTCACGACCCAGATCGCAGACCTCAGATCAGGTGACAAGTACGGCATAATCAGCATTGTGCCGGGTGCCGACAAGGAGGTGACCGATCCGACGGATGCCCAGTGGACGGCGAGGATGGGCGTTTTTCAGTCCAGCATGATCTACGTGCGGAACAATCCGAGCGCTTTCATGTATGAGGCGGGCAATGGCAGTGTTTCCGATACCCAGTTGCAGGCGCTACAGACTCTCAGAAACACCCTGGATCCGAACGGTGGCCGCGGTGTTGGTGACCGCGACACGCCAGACGTAGGAGCCGAACCCTATGCCGATTGGTATGGCACAATGGTCGCCTACAATGGAAGTCCCCCCACCAGTGCGATCTTCCGAGGCTGCTCCACTGGGTTCCGGGATAAGGGTCCCTGCATCGAAGAAGAAGATTTCCGCGATGAGTCCTTGCGCGGAATCTGGGACCAGTACTCGCCCCCGCACGTTGGCGGCTTCATACCAGGGCCGCTGGACACGTATAACGAGACTTCCGAGGTCTTCGCGATAGGCGATGGTACTGCGGACGACTCGGGGCAAGTGGCCCGGCTCAACGACTGGCTGAATGTTGAAACCATCCGCAACACGGATGCCACGAATTCTTTCTACGCAGGTTACGCCTCAATCTACTTCGCGGACGAGAATGCCGACGGACGTGAGGACAGCAGTTGTGTCTGTCGCGTGGGCGGCAAGGTTGACGCGGTGCGGCTGCCAAAAGAAATCTACTACGCGTTCCGTGTCGTTGGCAACACGCAGCCTGACATACACATCATCGGGCACTGGACCTATCCGGCGGGAACGAAGAAGACCATGTACGTAGTGGCCAACAACGTCTCGTCGGTGGACCTGCTGGTCAACGGCACGTCACAAGGGAAGGTGACCAAAACCACCAATGGATATCAGTATAGTTGGGCGAACGTCGCTTTCGCCTCGGGCACCGTCCAGGCTGTGGGGTACGACGCCACCGGCAAGCAGGTTTGCCAGCACACGCTGACCACGGCTGGGCCGGCCGCCGCCATCAAGCTCACGCCCTACACTGCTCCCGGCGGGTTCCTGGCCAACGGCGCGGACGTGGCCATGTTCGACGTCGAGGTCGTGGATGCGAACGGAGAGCGGGTTCCCACCTACGGCCCCACCACCAAGGCAACGGACAACACACCAGTCAACGAGCCCAAGATTACTTTCGCCGTGACCGGTCCCGGAACCTGGCGCGGCGGGGTCAACGAAAGCATGACCAATTCGACCAACAACCTCTACCTGTACACCGAGGGCGGAATCAATCGAGTCTTCATTCGTTCGCAGATGACCCCCGGGACTATCACGCTAACCGCCACCAGCCCCGGCCTAACTCAAGCTACCGCGACGGTGACGTCCGTGGCTGTGCCGGTCGTGAACGGGCTGCTCGCCCAATAGCCTTCCGGTAAAGTCGTACGGTCGCTAATCCACAGCGCGTGCCAACGCCGCCGATGGCCTCACAGTCGAGGTCGTCGGTGGTTTGTGCACGTCAAGGTTCACGATGCATCATGCTTTCGCTCTAACTCGTCCACGCCCGCCCGGTTGGTTATTCTGGCCACTAGCGGGATCGCGTAGGAAAATGTGTCAACTACGGAAGGTTCAACTGGGTGACGAGGCATCGGTCGCGTTGTCCTCTCTGCCCCCACCCATCGTAAGGAGATTCTCATGAACAGCAGGAGCCGATCATCGACCGTCTTTCTCTATCGCCTCGCGGGCTCGGTGCTGCTCGGCGCAGCCTTCACGGCCGGGTGTGGCTCGGGTGCCAGCCCAGGGGGAGCAACTGGCGGGAACGGCACGGGCGGAAGCGCGACCACTGCCGGCGGCACCTCCGGCGCCGCGGGCGGGACCACGACCAGCGCAGGCGGATCTTCCACCAGCGCGGGCGGGACCTCAGCCGCGACGACAGGATGGGGCCCCGGCGGTCCTACCGGCACGGGGACCCCGGCCACAGTGACGGTGGACCCCAGCACCACGCTAGGGACGATCGGTGCTGACTTCACCGGGTTCAGCTACGAGAAGACGCACATCATGAATGGCTCGCTCACCAGCAACAACACCAACATGATTGGGCTCTACAAGCTTCTTGGTTCTCCCATGGTGCGGGTTGGAGCCAACGACGTCGAACGCTGCACCTGGGCTGGCACAGGGCCCGCACCTTCGCAGCCGAATGGGCAGCCGTTCACCACAAAGATCACGACCGGCGGAGTGGACCAACTGTGCGGCTTTCTGGCTGCAACGGGAAGCAAGGCTATCTATGGCGTCAATTTCCAGTTGGGCAACGTGACCCTCTCCTCAGAAGAGACGGCCTATGTCATGAGCACGTGTCCGTCGAGCATCGTGGGAATCGAGATCGGCAACGAGCCCGACAAATTTGATACCTGGGCCAACCAAACAACCTCCTACGAAAGCTTTGCCGATGCCATCACCGCCACAGGCGCTCTGTTGGTTGGCCCGGCCTGCACCACCAAGGCTGACGTAACGTACGCTGTACCATTTGCTAACACCATAACGGCGCAATATCCGGGCAGTTTGACCCTTTTCTCGCAGCACTCCTACGTTGCCGCGGCCAATACGTCGAACTGCTCAGTGCCCAACCTCCAGATAACAACGACCACACTTACCAACATCTTTGATACGATCCAGGCTGCAGCGATACAGGACAACATCTCAGGCTGGCGCATGGACGAGAACAACACCTGCTCCGGTCACGGTCAGCAGGGGGTAAGCGACACGCTCATCTCGGCTCTCTGGGCGATCGATTACATGTTCGAGGCTGCCAAGCGTGGCTTCAGCGGCGTCAATTTCCACGGCAGCGAGAATGGAATGGATGGAACGGTTCCCTTCTACTATGAACCGGTCAAGGAGAGTGGCGGCGTCGTGGTGCAGGTACAGCCGGAATACTACGGTATGCTCCTCTTCACCCAAGCCGGCACCGGCCCGATGATTTCCACGACTGTCACCACGAGCGCCCAGTTCTTCACGGCGTGGGCCATCCAGGCGGGCGGATCCACCAGCGTGGTGCTCAACAACAGGAACGCCTCGAGTGGAGTCAGCGCGACTGTGGATCTAGGATCCGCAGTGAGTAGCGCGAGCGCGATCTATCTGGCGGGGACGCCTGCCGGCAACTTGACGGTAGGGGCAGGGAACGTGGCCCTTGCCGGCGCCCAGGTTTCGGTGGCGGGCGATTGGCCTAGCAATGCACCCTACACTCAGACGGTCTCGGGAAACACCGTTTCAGTGTATGTCCCAGCTGCGAGCGCGGCGCTCGTCCGAGTCCTGCAGTAAACATGGGAAGCTGGCTCACGAGATCCATCACCTGATTTGTCGCCCGATCTGTTCCGGGCGGGCCGAGGAGTGGATCGCATCCCACTCCTCGGCTTCTTTTTTTCCACGCCAGACTTCTTTGGTCTGGACACGAAATCAAACCAAGCGAGCGCAGGGCCGTGCGGCTGTCCCCTACAGGACGTAGCCGGCCTTCACGGCGTCATCGCGAAACATCTGAACGGTTTCCAGCGAGTACTGGTCCAGATCCTTGCCCACCAGCGGTAGCTTCTTGAGTATGTCGGCCGTGACTGTGATGATGTGACAGCCGACGGCGTCCGCCTGAAAGATGTTGAGCAACTCGCGTGGGCTGGCCCAAAGCAACTCGACGTGAGCCAGGGGCCGAAGGGTTTGCACGGCCGTGGCCATCATGGGAACCGGATCCCTTCCCGTGTCCGCGATGCGGCCACCAAAGACCGACACGATGGAGAAGGTGCTTCCCTCGGCCAAGGCCTCGCCCGCGGCAGTCACCTGATCGAGCGTGGTCAGACCCGTGACGTTCAGCTTGACTCCGTCGCGCGCCAGACGCCGGATGAGGGGAACCGAAGAGACTCGCCGGGTGTTGGTGATGGGGATCTTCACGTTCGCGTTTGAGCCCCAGGACACGATCTTGCGCGCCTGACGTTCCATCTCGTCCAGGTCGTCGGACAGCACCTCGAACGAGATGGGCCGATCGCGGATCGCCTCCAAAACTTCCCGAGCGAAGCGCTCGTAATCGCTCACTCCATCCTTGCGCATCAGCGTGGGATTGGTGGTGAATCCCTTGATGCGTGGATTGCAGTAAAGCTCCACCATCGCCTTCCGGTCGGCCCCGTCAGCGAAGATCTTGATTCGCAGGGAATCCAAGTTCGGTTGCATGTCAGTCACCTTTGAACGCGTGCGCCTATCCACTCCACGGCTTCCGCCAGGCTGTGACACCGGTGGTCCGGCGCCGTGAGCGGAGCTTGCTCATCATAGCCGCAATCGATCCACACGGTTCGACACCCCGCCCGTACGCCGGCTTCCACGTCGCGCCACCTGTCTCCAACCATGAAGCTCCTTGCCAGATTCACCCCGTGCCGGCCAGCACCTTCCAGCAGCAATCCAGGCTTCGGTTTGCGACACGCGCATCCGTCGGCGTCGTCATGCCAGCACACCAGCACGTCATCGATCTCCAGCTCGGCCCGCAGCCGATCGTGCATGGCTTCGACCACGTCCCGCGCCAGCGTTCCGCGCGCAACGTCGGGCTGGTTGGTGACGATGATGCGGACCAGTTTCTGGGCTCCGGCTCTCTGCAGCGCCTCCCTGACCCCCGGCAAGATGTCGAGTTCCTGAACCGATCGCGCGGGAAACGGCTTGCCGCCGCGAACCACGGCCCGGCACACCACGCCGTCCCGGTCCAAGAACAACGCCGCCCGCCCCGTCATCGCAGGCCTTCCCACTTGGTGCCTGCTGCTTTCAGCTTCGGATGCGAAACCAGGAGGTGCCAGACCACCGCTTGAAACGCCTCGGTGTGGGGCGTGACGTGGGCGGTGTTCACCGTCGGAACCACCACGCACGCATCCGCCACCTTGGCCGTGTAGCCGCCATCGCGGCCGACTATGCCTCCCACGGTCGCGCCGACTTGCCTGGCGTACTCCAGGGCCACCACCAGATTCGGGCTCACGTTCTTGTCGAGATCCCCGCCGCCCACCGAGAACACCAGGATCATATCGGCTGCTCGCAGCCGGCTGGTGCGCAGCCAAGCCGCAAACACGCTCGCCCAGCCCTCGTCGTTGGTCCGGGCCGTCAACTCGCTCACGTTGTCGGTGGGCGCGTAGGCTTCCATCCCGGCCAGCTTGCGGAAGTCATTGACGGCATGCGAGGCATTGGCCGCGCTGCCACCCACGCCCAGGATGAACAGCCTTCCCCCCCGCGCGCGGGTCGAGGCGAGCGCCTCCACCAACCCTTCGATCGCCGATCGATCGAGATCACGAACGACGGCCGCAGCCTCGTCGAGAAACTGCTCGGTGAATGTCATGGCTTTGCCCCGCACCTGTTTTCCATCAACGCGCGAAATTCCTGCAGGCCGGCGACGGAACCGATTTCATAGAATCGCTCAGTTAACTCATAGCCTGCCAGTTGCCCTCCTGCCAGCAGGGTTTGGTAGAGCTTGGCCAGGTCGAGATGGGCGCCATCCAGCACGTCCGCGAAAGCCATGCGGCGGAACACGCCCAGACCGTAGTCGATGTGGTGCATCGCCGCAGACCGTTCGGATTTGTCGTACCGCCGGATCGTCCCGGCGTCATACTCCACGTTGCTTGTGTCATGCTGGCCGTCGTTCCGGTACACCGTCATCAGGGCCAGCTTCCCTGACGCGCGGAAGCTGCTGAGCACTGCCTGATAGTCGCAAGCCAGGTACGAGTCGCCGTAGAGCACGAAGAACTCATCACCCAGCAGGTGGAGCGCGCGGCGTACCGCCCCGCCAGTGCCCAGCAGCCGCTCGCCATCAAAGGCGTAGCGCACGCGCAAGCCGAAGGCGGACCCAGCCCCGACCACCTGCTCGATCTGTTCCCCTCGGTACCCCACACACAGTACGACATCGGTGATTCCGTGAGATTGCAGCATCCTGAGCTGGTGGGAGACGAAGGGCTCGCCGCACACGTCCACCAGCGACTTGGGAATCGTCTCGGTGATGGGGCGAAGTCGGGTGGCGAGTCCCCCCGCCAGGATTGCAACCGGTGCGGTCATTGCAGCAGGCTCGATGCAGACACAGTGAGAAGACGAGAATAGCACGGCGCGGGCCACCCCTTTGGTTCCGGCCCGTCCTGGTGGTACTGGCTCGCGGGCTATTTTCGCTTTGCCAGATCGCCCGCGCGCACCATCACCAGAGCATCGGGCTTGATGAACTTCTGCGCTGCTGCATTGATCTCGCCTGGGGTCAACTTCTGGATCTTGTCGTTCAGCTCGCGCCAGTACGCGAAGCTGCGCCCCAGAAAGAGATCCTGCGCCAGCTCAGCCGACACGAAATCGTCATCGGCCATGCGGCTGTCCCAGTTCTTGGCGTAGCTCTTCTTGGCCTCGTCCAGCTCTTTTTCGCTGACCCCGTCCTTGACCAACCTGCGGATCTCCTCCTTCATGGCCGCCAGGCTCTTGTCCATGTTCTGGGGTGCGCAGATGGCCCAGGCCAGAAAGTGCCCGTTCACGTCGATGGGATGGGCGAAGACGCGCGAGCCGGCACCATAGGACAGGCCCTCTTTCTGGCGCAGACGATCGAAGAGGCGCGAGGTCGGGCTGCCCCCCAGCATGTAGTTGATCATGGTCAGTGCGGGATACGCCGCATCGTCGTCGCGCACCGGCAAGGTGCTGCCCGCGATGACAAAGGCCATCTCTTTGTCCGGGGTGTCGATGGTTTCGTCGGCTGCGGCGTTGGCACGGTACGCGAGCGCGATCCGCCGGTACGGCTTGGGCGACTTCCAGGCACCCAGATCCTTCTCGAGCTGCGCCTTGACCGCGGCCGGGTCGAAGTCACCCACCACGGCAAGCTGCGCGGTGCTCATCCCCCACAGCGCCTTGTGCATGCGGGCCAGTTCGGGCGCCTGCAGCTTGCGCAACCGCTCGATGCTCTCCTTCACGCTGGGAACGTAGCGCACGTCGTCCTTGGCAAAGGGGAACAGCTTCTGCATCAGGACCACTTGGCCGTTGGCGCGCGGATCCTGCAGTTGTTCCTCAAGGCGAGCCAGCATCTCCTTGCGCAGGGATTCCAGCTCACTCTTGGCAAACGCCGGCTCGCGCAGGATCTCGGTCACCAGATCCAGCACCGCGGGCAGATTCTCGCGCGTGGTCTTCACGCGCATTTGGCTGACATTGACCGTGCCGGGAGACGAATAGCCGCCGCCGAAATCCGCCTCGGCGCGAAGCTGATCGAGCTGGTCCCTGATCTGCTGGAAGCTGTGCTTCTTGGTTCCGCGCATCAGCATGTTGGGCAGCACAGCCGCAGCCGTAGTCTTGCCCTTGATGTCTTGCTCGCTGCCGAAGCGCAGGTTCAGTACCAGGCGAACCGAGCCGCCCTTGGTCTTCTTGGGCAAGAAGGCCAGTTTGAGGCCGTCGGCCAAATCCGTCCGGGTGGTTCGCGTCTCCACGTTCTCGACGGTGGCGAGGAACGCCTCACCCTCGGCCAGGGCGGCGCTGCCCTTGTAGTCTTTGATCAGGGCTGCCACATCGGGCGTTTGCGCCAGCGGAGCGCGGTCGGGCGTCTTGTCAGGCAGGAACAGGCCCAGGGTGCGGTTGGACTGCTTGAGATAGGCGCGCGCCACGCGTTCCACGTCCAGCGCAGTCACCGTCTTGACCCGGTCGCGTGCCAGGAACAGCAGGCGCCAATCGCCCATGGCCGCATACTCGGACAGCAGGACACCGGTGCGCGCCGTCTCGGTCAGACCCAGGTCGAAGTCCTTCATCCAGCCCGCGCGCCAGCGCTCCACTTCCTCCTTGGTCACCTTGCTTCCGGCCAGGCCCTCGACGGTGCGGATCATGATGTCGCGCACCTTCTCCGGCGCCACGCTTGCGCTCACCTTGGCCGACAGCACGATCACGCCCGGCTCGGCCATCGGGTAGACGTTGCCGCTTACCTCGCTGGCCAGGCCCTTGTCCACCAGTGCCTTGTACAGACGACCGCTAGGCTTGTTGGTCAGAATGTCGGCGATGGCGTCCTCAGTCATGCGCTCCGGGTCAGCGCCCGCCACGCCGTGATAGACGAGGGACACCAGCGCCACGTCGCCGGTTCGGCGCAAGGTCACCTGGCGCTCGCCGTCCTGCACCGGCTCTACGGTCCAGGTGGGCTGCAGGCTGCGCGACGGGCGCGGGATGGGACCGAAGTGCTTGCTCACCAGTTGCAATGCCTGAGCCGGCTCGAACTTGCCGGCAATGATCAGGATGGCGTTGTCGGGCTGGTAGTATTTGCGATAGAAGGTGCGCAGGCTGCCGACCGGGACGCGCTCGATGTCGCTGCGCGAGCCAATGGTCGACTTGCCGTAGTTGTGCCACTGGAAGGCGATCGCCATCATCTTCTCTTCCAGCACGTTGGCCGGGTTGTTTTCGCCCATCTCGAACTCGTTGCGCACCACCGAAAACTCCTTGGCCAGATCCTCGGCCGCGATCCTGCTGTGGATCATCCGGTCGGCTTCCAGGGCCAGCGCGAACTCCAGGCTCTCCGACGAAGCGGGCAGCTCCTCGAAGTAGTTGGTGCGATCCCACCAGGTGCTGCCGTTGAAGTTGGCACCCTTGGCTTGCAGCAATTTCCAGATGTCTGGCCGGCTAGGGGTACCCTTGAACAGCATGTGCTCGAGCAAGTGGGCCATGCCGGTCTCGCCATAACCCTCGACCCGCGAGCCCACCAGATAGGTCACGTTGACCAGGACGGTCGGCTTGGTGGGATCGGGAAAAAGCAGCACGCGCAGCCCGTTGGGCAGGTGGTACTCGGTGATTCCTTCCACTGTGGTCACCTTCTTGGGCACAGCCGGGGCCTCCTCGGGCGCGGTCTTGGCCGGAGGCGGGGCAGGTGCCGCCCCGTTGGGTGCAGCCTGGGCGGACAATGCGGTGGTGGTGAGCAGCACAGTCATAACGGTCAACCTACAACAGATCATGGATCCTCCCGAGCCGGGATTCTTCCCCGTCCAGGGCCGCAGGGCAAGTCAAGGCGCCCAACCGCCCGCCTCGGTGATACGCTGGCGCCACCATGAGGCGATCCCACAGAGTGCTTGCCATGCTGCTGGCCGCGGCAATTCCGGTGGTGGCGTGGGCGGCTGATCTCTACACAAAACGATCCAACAATCAGCTCCGCGAGGGGCCAGGCACTTTCTTTCCCGTGGTGGCCAACCTTCCGGTCAACACCAAGGTCAAGACGCTGGAAGAGAAGGACCGTTGGCTGCGCGTGCAGGCTGGGGCCAAGACCGGGTGGCTGGCCGAGGCCAGCCTGGACGAGAAGCAGCAGGCCGGAACCCTGGAAGCCATGAGCAAGGAATGGTCGGATGCGCGCGCCTCGCGCGGCACCGTGGGCGCAGCGGTCAAGGGCTTCGCCGGACAGATCAAGAACGTGCAGCGCGGTGCCTTGGACAGCTTCTATAGCTATCAAGGGCCGTTCTTTGGCGCGGCGGAGTTTTGGGCCTTTCGCGCGCCTCTTCTGCCTTTTCGTTCAAACGCGGTCGCGCTTGCGGCAGCCGAGGACAAGACCATCAGTAAGCAGGGCTATGACATCGGGCCGCGCGAAAGCGCCGTGGGATTGGCAGTGGCCGCGCGCGTGGCAGCCACGGGCCTGGTGCGCGACCCCGGCCTGCAGAGGTATATCAATCTGGTCGCCACCTATCTACTCACCGAGACGACCTTCTACGACACCTATTTCTCGGTCTACATTCTCGACAGCGACGGCGTGGGCAGCTTCGCTGTCCCGGGTGGGTACATCTTCCTGTCGCGTGGGTTGCTCTCGCTGTGCCGGGACGAGGCCGAACTGGCGGGGTTGATCGCCCACGAGATGATCCACGTCGTGCGCCGCCATGGCCTGCGCGAGATGAAGGTCCAAGCCGTGCGCTTGCGCGCCGACAACGCCATGGACGAACTCGATGCGGAAACCAGTCGCGACGCTGTCGAGGACGATCTCGACGAGTTTGCCGAAGAAGCGTACGCCGTGGTGCACAAGCCACGCCTGGAGAAATACGAGATTGAAGCGGACCTCATGGGCACAGTCGTGCTCTACCACGCCGGCTACGACCCGCGCGGCATGGCGCGCCTGATCGGCCGCATGGCCAGCGCCCATCCCGAGATGCCCATGACCGCACGCCTCGCACGCATGGACAAGTTCATGGCCACACATTTCGGCTCGGCCGGCAAAGGCGCCACCATGTCTGATCGCTTCGCGCCGAACCTCCGTCGGATCCGGTAGCCCTTTCCGGGGCTGTCCGCCGCCACGGGATCATCCAAAGGTATGGCGCGGAGTGGTCTTCCTCGACCACATTTTCTGCCCTGGCCGTGGGAGAAGGCTACTGCTTGTCAGGCATGCGGTCGGGACGGCCGGCATGCACGCGTGTCTCGCTCAGATACTGCCTGATGGTGCCCTCGACGGACTCGTTGAACCGGACTTGCCCCTGCGCAATCTCGCGCAGCGCCGCGACACCCGGCTTGTTGTCGCACGTGACCAGGGTTCTTGCGCCGTCTGAGATCTGGCGCGCCCTCTCGGCGGCCAAGATGACCAAGGCGAAGCGGTTGGGAACCTTATCCAGGCAGTCTTCGACGGTGACTCGTGCCACGGAACCTCCGAAATTAGTACGCGACTTATTCTTATGGAGCGACGCCTTTGTGTCAAGGGTCTGGCCGGCGGTGGGCCTGGCACAGCCAAAGACGTTGCAAACCGCGGGCCATAATCCTAGGCTAGCAGTGCATTCCTATCTTTCTGCGCACTCCAATGGGAGGGGGGCGCCAGAGGAGTTCTTAGCCATGCCGCCAGTCACCATCAATTGGAGCGATCTGGAGATCGCGTTCGAGCGCAATTCTCCGGAGCAGGAAAGCTTCCTTGACCTCGAGAACGGGGATTTGCTTTCGATCGTGGAAGGCGAGCCTGACGCCGCGGCCCGGCGGGCCAAGGTGGCCAACAACCCGGATCGCTTTGTCCGGGTGGACCCAGCGTCGTCACGCGAGCAGTACCGCTGGATGGAACGGTTCGTTGGTTTGGTGCAAGACCAGGCTTTGCGCGAACGGCTGCTGGTCGCCATAGACGGCAAGGGTGCGTTTCGTAGGTTCAAGGACGTGCTGCTTGCCTTTCCGGCCGAGCGCGAGCGCTGGTTCGTCCATCGCTCGGAGCTTCTGCACCTGCATATCCAAACCTGGCTCGAACACATGCACATCGAGGTTGCGAGTCCTCCACCCTGGGGTCAGGTGACTGCGCATGTGGAAACGCCCGAAGTGCCGCATCTGACCCGCACCGGAGAGGCGCCAGGCGAGATCCTTCGGCGTCAGGCGCGCGAGATGCTCGACGACATACCAGCCGCCGAGTTGCCCACGGCAATTGTGTTTCTTCAGTTCCTGCGCGAACGTGGTGCCACGCTGTTGCTCGGCTCGCCCGTCTCCGGGCCTTCCTCTCCAGAGGATCTTGCCGACCAGGACCGCGACGCACCCAAGAAAGACGCCGCGGCTGAGTAGCATCGTCTCCGCGCAAGCTCAGTCGGCTGCGGCGCGGGGCGCGGCCACTGCTTCAGCCTCGGTGGGTGGAACCCAGATCCAACCCGCAGCCGGGAAGAGCGGCGCCACCTCTGGCGACACCGGCCAGGCGTCGCGGCTGCGCAGGTAGCCCGTGTACGCGCAGATGACGGCGTCGAAGACATGATCGCTTTGACGGCACTCCTCGCGCCAGACACCGGGCGCAAAGCTCAAATCACGCAGTCTGGCCAGGATCTCTATGCGTTTGTCGACGCGCTTCTTGTAGCGGTCGCGAAAGCCAAGCAGTTCGAGCGTGGCCCGCGGGAACACCTCGATGAGGCTGTCGTTCAAGGTGAATCGATCGGCGAGCGCGCGCACCAGATGGCTGGCGCGCGCTGTGAGCGGGCCCATTCCCTGGCCCAGAGCTTCGCGCGGCAAGATCCCACGTCGTCGCAAAAGGTACGCTTCGGTGGCCCGCTGGGTGTAGGGCGTGAACGCGGGCTTACCTCGACGGCCCACGCCGCTGCACCCAGGGCCAAGCCCGAGCAGGCGGCGCAGGGTGACCACCTCGGCGTCGGTACAGCTTTCCTGGCCGGGGCAACAGGCCACGTCGCAGCGTACGCAAGGGGGCAGGGTCAGAGGCGCGTCCACACAGACCGTTGCGCTCTCGGCTCGCTCGCGCACGGCTGCGATCAGCGCGGTATCGTAGAGCGGCGCCTCGTCCGCGCGGGGGTGCAGGGCCGCGACGGTCACCCCGCCTTTGCTTCGGTCAAGCACGGCCAGAGCGGTCTTCTTGCCTTTCCCTCCTCCGAGGTCGATCCCGATAAAACGCTTATACGGCTTGTGCGTCACTGGCCTTCACTCAACCTTTTCAGCTTGACGTCTCATGCCTTCGACATTGGGGCAAGGCTTGCTGACGGTCAAGACTTCTAAGATGGGAACCCTCAAAGGGTTCCCAAACCCTCCCGCGATGGTGCGCCGCCGGCGAGGGCGCGCGCGAAGCGTGCGGGGTGGGCAGGGTGGCGGGCCGTCCCGAAGTCCCCAAAGGGGGCAAAGCCGGCGGGCTCCTCACGCGACTGTTGCAACTGGCTCGTCGCGGCTAGATTCTTGGCGCAGGTGTTGACTCCGCGTCACTTTGGTCCAGGATTAAGAAAACTGCCTGGACCGGGAAACCGGCCGGGACGGAGTGCTCGATGAAGCGAACGATGTTCAAATCCAAGCTGCACCGGGTGACTGTCACCCATGCGGACTTGGCGTACGAAGGGTCGGTCACGATCGACGAGACCTTGATGCAAGCGGCGAACATCCTGCCCTATGAGCAGGTTCGCATCTGGAACGTGACCAATGGCAGCCGGATCGAAACCTATGCCTTGCCCGGCAAGGCCGCTTCCGGTGTGGTCTGCGTCAACGGGGCCGCTGCCCGCCACGCCCATCCTGGCGATACGGTGATCATCGCCACCTTCGCCGAGGCTGTCGACGAGACTGAGGCCCGGAGCTGGAGGCCCACAGTGGTCCGGGTGGACAGCCGCAACCGCATCGTCGGCTGTGACCTGGACGAGGAAGTTCCTGGTCCCGCGCGGCCGTCGCTGTCCTGACGTGATGCCTGCACGCCTGGAGATGTTGCGCTCGCTGGTGGCGCAGGGGGCGGCTGATCCCTTCGCGCACTACGGCTTGGCCATGGAATTGCGGACGCAGGGCCAGTTGCATGAGGCGTGGCAGATCTTCGAGGCGCTGCTTGACGGCCACCCGGACTACATCGCGGCCTATGCGCCAGCAGCCGACACCTTGATTGGCTTGCTCAGGAATCAAGAGGCCAGAGATCTCTTGCGCCAGGGAATCGAGCAGTGCGAGCGCAAGGGGCAAGCGCACGCCCGCGACCAGTTGCAGGCCGCCTTGGCCGCGGTCGGGTAGCGTGGCTTGAGCGCAGCTCGGATTGGACTAGGATGGGTCCATGCCCTTGCTCCATGTCTTCACATCGGCCCATTCCGCGGACGAACACAAGCGCGCGCAACTGCTGAAGAGTCTGTCTGCGCTGGTGGCGCGCGTCCTTGGAAAACCCGAGAGCTACGTCATGATCGGCTTGGCCGCCCGCGCGGAAATGAGCTTTGCTGGTAGCAGCGCGCCCGCCTGCTACGCCGAGCTGAAAAACGTGGGTACCTTGTCGCCCGATCAGGTGGAGAACCTTTCCAAGATTCTGTGCCAGGAGCTGGCCACTGGGCTTGGTGTTCCCGAAAGGCGCATCTACATCGAGTTCACCAACGCCGACGGCGCCATGTGGGGTTGGAACGGCGGCACGTTTGGCTAGCGCGACGTCACTCGACGAAGAACCTGCCAGCCCAATGCACGTCGTCCTCCGACGCTACTGGCCCGTGCTGGCCGCAACGGCGGTGCTGCTCCCGCACGCGCGGCTCTTCGACTTCGTAACCGACGACGCTTATATCTCCTTTCGCTATGCCGCCAATCTGGCCGAGCATGGCCAACTGGTGTTCAACCTGGGCGAGCGGGTGGAAGGTTTCACCAACTTCCTGTGGACTGTGCTGCTGGCCGCGGGAATCAAGCTGGGCCTGGGCCCGGTGGCGACCTCGCGTTTCTTTGGCGTGGGGTTTGGCGTCGGCACCCTGGCCCTGGTGGTGCGCATGTCCCTGCGCCTGTCGGGTCAGCGCCCGTCGGCCTGGCACCTGGTGGCGCCCGCCTTGCTCGCCTCGATGGGCGCCTTTGCTTGCTGGTGCACGGGTGGGCTGGAGACGCAGCTCTTCACCTTCCTGTCTTTGCTCGGATTCGACTTATTGCTGGCCGAGATCTCCTCGCAGCGCGGTTGTGCCAGCGCCGCGGCGTTTGCCATGGCCGCCATGACTCGGCCCGAAGGGCTGCTTTTCCTTGCTCTTGGTGGTTTTTTTCGCCTGCTCATCGCGGTTGGTCGCGAGCGCCGCTTCCGTCCGCGCCGTGCCGAATGGGCGTGGCTCGTGCTCTTCGCAGCGATGTTCGTGCCCTATTTCATCTGGCGCTGGCGCTACTACGGCTGGTTCTTCCCCAACACGTTCTACGTGAAGTCCTCCGGCGGTTCCGGCACCCTCATGCGGGGCGGATACTACCTGCGTCGTTTCGCCGAGGACTACGGCGTGCCTTTCTTCTTCCTGCTGGCACTGCTTGGCAGGCCAGCCGCAACCGATCAGCCGCGGCGGGATCTCTGGCGCCTGACCGGTCTGCTATGGCTGGCGTTCGCCGCCTACGTGGTCAAAGTGGGCGGCGATTTCATGGGCCTCTATCGCTTCATCTTGCCGGTGCTGCCTCTCGGTGCCGTGGTCGCGCAGGAGTCGATGCGCCGCCTGGCCCAACGCCTGCGGCCCGTCGTGGGCTGGCCGGTCCTGGCGCTGGCCGGCGCGGTGCTGGCGGCCGCTTTCGGGGCGGGCAGCTTGCGCGTGAGTCGGGTAGCTGCCACTTTCATCGGTGCGGACAACGGGATCGACACCCCCGGCTACCTGAAGAAGTACGCCGAGGATCGCATTCCCATCGGACAGTGGTTCGGCAAGAACGCGCGTCCAGACGACCTGATGACCGTGGGGGGCGCGGGCGTCATCCCGTACTACTCGGGTATCCCTGCCTACGACGTCTTCGGTCTGGTCGATGCGCACATTGCCCATGACCCGCACATGAATGCCTCGGACCGCCCGGGCCACCAGAAGTGGGGCAGTGACCAGTACATGCTGTCGCGCAATCCCACCCTCATCACACACAAGTACTGTCTGCCGAGTCCTTGCGCGGAGGAACATGCCTGGATTCCGACGGGCTACCAGTGGGTGAATGCCGTGATCCCGGGAGCGCGACCCACCAGCTATGGTTTTCTCAAGCGGCGCGATCGCTCGTTCGGCCCGTTTCAGTAAGGAAGCTGATCTAGCGCAAGCACGCTGCTCCGCTGCGCAAGACGATGCTACTTCGCACCGGTATGGCGTCGCCGGGAGGCAGGTCTTGCAGGCGCCGGACCGGTCGAGCTCGACGTGTCTCCAGGCCCGGGGCCAACGAGGCGCGCCGCAACAACGTAGTCAGCACGCTCGGAGAAGCCAGGGAGTCGGTTTCTGAGGACGAGGAGCGGACGGCTACCACTGCCATATTCCCATCCTGGAGATCTCGCTCGCGCCGTCAAATTTTTTTCGCTGGGATTCATCTACGCAGCTTGGCAGCCCTGGAAGGGCCGATATACTAGGGGCATGGCCGGTCAGCTCTTCGACGTGTTCGTGGTGGGCTCGGCCGATCCCAGCCCGGCGGGAGAGACACGCCTGGCTTCTGCGCTTTCGTCGAAGCATGGTGTCCCGCTGACCACGGTGACCAAGGCGATATCGGCCAAGAACCTGCGCGCGGGTCAAAGCCTGGAGCAGGCTCAGGCGCAGGCTCTGGTGCATCAGCTTCAGGTCATGGGGGCCGTCACGGTCATCCGGCCTGCTGCCGGGCCGCCGCGGGCGCCATCGCCTCCAGCATCGCCCGCTGGGCGAGGTCCGGCCGCGCCCATGCCGCCAGTCGGGCCCGCGCCCCAATCTCCTGCAGCGGGTTCGACTCCGCCGGTGCCCTCGGCCGCTGCGCCGGGCTTTGGGCCGCCTCTTGTCGCGCCGCCTGCTCCCGCCGCGGATGGTGGTCCCTTTTCTCCCTTGCAACCTGGCCGGGCCACCGGCTCCCAATCTAGTGCGTCCCCATTTGCTTCGTCCCCGGCATCCGACCCCTTCACACCACGCCCATCCTCAAATCCATTTGCGGCGCGGCCAGCCACTGGCGCTCGCTTGGCACCGCCACCACCTGGAGGGATAGTCGCACGTCCGCGTGGCGCGCGAACGCCGCCGCCGGCCGGCCAGTACAACAGCCCGGTGCCCGGTACCGATGCCTTCCACACCGACGCCGCGTCAGGGCCCAAGCTCGAGTTGGCGCGCGGCGATTCTACGCGGCCTTCCGACGACGTCATGCCGGTTCGGGGCACGCCGTCTGCCGGGAGCCTGCGCGACATCGGCGCCACGGGAGCTTCGGGCGTCGCCATGGACGAAGATCCCAGAAACCTGAATCTGGTCCGGTGTGCGCAGCACGGCCTGTACTATGACAAGACCAAGGCTTCGGGCTGTCGCAAGTGCATGTCGACCGCCCGCGAAGTGGCCATGAGCTTCGAGAGTCGCAACGCTTCCGCGAGCCTGAAAGTGGCCAATCTGCGCGATCAGCCGGCCAAGCGGGCCTTCATCGGCCTCGCCGTGGCTCTACTATTGGGCCTGCTTCCGGCGGCCTACTACGCTTTTGGCCCCGGTTCCGCCGACGCCCGTGAACTCCGTGTGCGGCAGGAAGTTCTTTCGCGCCAGCCAGGCACCGACGAGATCTTGCACCAGTTTGACGAGTTGGACGCGCAGGTCAGCCGGTCGCGGGACCGCTCGTTGCGCAACATCGCCCTGGTGTGGGCTGCCACATCAGTGGCCGCAATGGCGGGCTGGTACAAGGTCACCTAGCCGCTGGCGACGGACGCGCCTCGATCCAGGGCCTCATCCCGCCGGCGCCGCGCTCGTTCTATGAGCCAGACCACCAGGATTGAGATGTTGTAGAGGCCGAAGATCGGGGCAGCCAGCAGGCATTGGGTGAACGGATCAGTGCTGGGCGTGAGCACCCCACCCAGAACCACTGCCAAGACGATGGCGTAACGGTTGAACTTGAGCATGCCACGGCTGGAAACCAGGCCCATCCAGCCAAGGATCGACAACACGACGGGAAGTTCGAAGGCCAGGCCACAACCCGCCAGGGTCATCATCTGGAAGTTGGCGACCTCATCCATCATGATCATGGGGTCGAGCCGGAAGGGCAGATCACCCGAGAAGCTGGTGAGCATCCTGGTCAGGTAGTAGGCGGCGGGCTCACACATGAAGGCGTAGGCGAACACGGCGCCGCCGGCGAAACAGGCAGCGGTGGCCCCGGTGATGAGAATGGTGAGCCGCCTCTCCCTGCGGTACAGGCCCGGCGCCACGAACCTCCAGATCTCCCAGAACACAAATGGTCCGGCGATGATGAGGCCTCCAACGATGGCCAGCTTCATGTAGACCCAGAAGGGCTCGGTCAGGCTCTTGGCATAGAAGTTGAGATTGTGGCCGGCGTCCTTCATGCCCTTGCGCACGGGCCGCGTCAGCCAATCGAAGTAGCGCTCGACGAGAACGAACGAGCCGATCATGGCCAACACAAAGGCGATGGCGGCGTTGCGCAGGCGTGTGCGCAATTCGGCCAAATGGGCAAGCAGGCTCATGCGCTTGCCGTCCAGCCCTTCCTTGCTGCCCGAACTGGACTGCCGGGCTTCCGACGAAAGTGGGGCCGCGGGCGCCACCGGAGGCTCCGGGGCGGTGGTGGGCGCAGGCTCCCCTGCGGCGGGCAGCATATCCGTCGGCGCTTCCGTAACGATGGTCTTGTCGGATTGTCCGGCGTCTTCTCGTGCTGGCATGCTCCGCTAGCCTTTCTTCCGCGGCAACGGCGGCGGGACCGACTCGGGCAACTTCGCGTCGGCCTGACTGGAACGCGGTGGCGGTAGATGGTTGGCCGTTGCAGACCGCAGTGATGCCGCTGGCACGGGAGGCGGGCGCGCTCCGGCAGGAGCATGCGGTGGCTCGACCATCACCGGATCGGGCGTCAACGTGAGAAGCTCCGGCTCGGGTGTCAGCGGTGGTCGATTGGCATCGGGCGGCGGGTTCATGACCATGGTCACGCCCGAAACCAGAGGACCGCCGGCCGCAGGACGAACCTCCGCAGCGCCAGCCGCCTGTGCCGCGGCCTCGCCTGCCGCGCGGTGTTCGGCCTCCTCGCGTGCCTTGCGCTCCTGCTCTTCTTTCTCGGCGCGTTTTTTGGCTGGCAATTCATCGTCGCGACGCTTCTGTTCTTCTTTCTCGGCGCGCCGTTTTTCGGCCTCCTCGCGTGACTTGCGCTCCTGCTCTTCTTTCTCGGCGCGTTTTTTGGCGGCCAATTCATCGTCGCGGCGTTTTTGTTCTTCTTTCTCGGCGCGCCGTTTTTCGGCTTCCTCGCGTGACTTGCGCTCCTGCTCCTCTTTCTCGGCGCGTTTTTTGGCGGCCAATTCATCGTCGCGGCGTTTTTGTTCTTCTTTCTCGGCGCGCCGTTTTTCGGCTTCCTCGCGTGACTTTCGCTCCTGCTCCTCTTTCTCGGCGCGTTTTTTGGCGGCCCGCTCGTCGTCGCGACGCTTTCGCTCCTCGCTCTCGATCCGCCGCCTTTCAGCCTCCTCGCGCGCCTTGCGCTCAGCTTCCTCGCGTGACTTGCGCTCCTGCTCCTCGTTCTCGGCGCGCTTCTTGGCCGCCAGTTCATCGTCGCGACGCTTTTGCTCCTCGCGTGCGGCCCGCTGCTTTTCCTCTTCCTCGCGCGCCTTGCGTTCTCGCTCCTCACGCTCGGCCTTCCGCTTGGCGTCCTGTTCCTCATCGCGGCGCTTCAGCTCCTCGGGCGGAAGCATGGTTGCCTCGCGCAGCTCGGCCAGCGGTTTGCGAATAGCCTCATCCAGCCCGATCTCGTTCTTGATGTCCGCCGCTGCCTTGCGCACCTCGCGGATGGCCTTGCCTAGCCCAGAGGCGATTTCTGGGAGCATGTTGGGCCCGAGGAAGATCAACGCTACGAAAAGAATGACGAGGATCTCCTGAAAGCCGAGGTTCAACACGGTGGTTCTTTCTAGATCGGAATCACGCGCACTTCCACCGTGGAGCGAAGCAGGTTAGCCTCGAAACAGCTCCATCTGGCGCGGAGGGTCGATGGCGTATGCGTCGTAGCCGCGCTGGCGCAGGATCGCCGCGAAGGTTTCCGCGAATCCCCGGTGTAGCGCGACTTCGTGCGCCCCGGTCGCTTCGAGATACGCGACCAGATCTGCGAATCCCGCCTGGTTGGACAGGGCAATGCCCTGATCAGCGCGCATGCAATCGACTGCCGTGCGCTCGACGCTGAAGCCAGAAACGAAAGCAAAAACCGGAGAGTCAAGCGCGCCAAGTGCCGGGGCCTCGCGCGCTTCCGGTGGCCAGAGCAATACCTCGTTGGGGCCCAGCTTCCCCGCAAAGCGACGAAGTGGCGGCAAGGAAGCGCCCGCCTGACGAAAGCGGGCCAGCACCTTCACGATGGTGCCATACGCGCGCACAGCGATGCCGGCGGCGTGTAGCGCTTCCGCGGTTGCCGGCGCCGGGCCGAACGGGGACACCAGCAAAACCGGAGCGCGCCGTGTGGCCAATGCCACCTCGACGAAGTGCCGCAGTGCCGCCTCGGCTTCCTCGCGTGGTGGAAAGACGAAACGCGGATCTCCGAAAGTGGCGTCGAGGCACACGGCGTCTGCGGACCGCACCTGCGCGGGGCACAAGCTGGCAAAGGCTCGCTCACGGCAGATGGTTCCGGCGTAGAGCAGTCGGCGGCCCCGTGCCTCGCAGAGCAAGGAGGCCGCGCCCGGCAAGTACCCCGAAGGCACCAGCGCAAGGCGCAGATCGCCCAGGTTGAATGGCCGTCCGAAGCCGGCCGGCAAGGTGCGCGCGCGCAGGCGTTCTCCCGCTGCGCCCAGCAACACCAGCGTGCCCTCGGTGGCCAGCAGTTGGCGTCGCCCCGCCCGGCGCGGCGATAGCCTGAACGATGACCCAGGCGCCAGCGCCTGTGCGTGCGAGAGAAAAACCAGATCGGTGGCAAACCCCACAGCATCGCAGGTAAGCGGAGTGCCATCCAGGGTGACACCTGCGTGGTAGCTGAAGGCGTGCTTCCGCCGCCGGGGCATGACGAGATCCTTATACCCGCGATCATCAGCGGCCGGGCGGAGTAAAATCGCGAACCTCCACGGCTCGCAGGATGAGATCGCTCTCATCGGCCAGAACCGGGTCGCGATCGCGCAGGACGCGTGTCGCGGTGATCGGGAAGCCCTTGGCGCGCCAAACGCGCTGCGAGTTTTCGTCAACCGTCAGGTCGAGGGCATGGCTCTGGCTGGGATCACTTCGCCAGAAGCGGTCAGGCAAACATTGTCCGGGCTCGGGTTGCGGCGGCAGCACCCTAATCGAAGCGCATGGGGGGCGGTCGGAATCGCTGTGCGGCCTCGGCGATGTCATCCTGCCTGGCGCCACCGTTCAACAGGAGGCGCGCGGCTTCCAGCCCAGAGTGAAGCGCCGTGCCGGTGGACGCCACCGACGGGAAGGTGCAGAAGTTGCCGGCGAAGTACAGGTTCCTGAAGCGGGTGCTGTGCAGGCCTGGATTGCGATAGTCCCGCAAGAACACCGGCGAGTACATGGGCAACCGATTGACCTGGGTCCAGCGTGGACTCAGGTCTTCGCCGAACACTTCGCGGAAGTCGGCCAGGGTGAGGGCGCAGAGTTCGTCCTCGGGCAACTGGCTGAAGAAGGGCATCGTCCGCGAACGGGTGTGGGTGACGAAGTTCACGTAGGACTCGCCCCTTTCGCCGATGGTGGGGTTGAGCGAGTCGAGCATGAACAATCCACTGGCCGTGCGATCGGGCGACAGCAGATTCATCCAGTAGAAGTCTGGCAGGCGTCGCTTGGGGGCGGCGCAGATCACGGAGGACAGGGCCGTGTATTCCACCTCGCGGATGCCGGGCGAGTCCTCTTCCGGCAGCAGCGCAATCAGGATCTCCGTGGGAATCGTGCTGACGAAGACGTCACCCCCGATCCAGTCACCCGCCTCGGTCTGCACCTCGCTGACCACGCCGCCGCCCGTGCGAAACCCGGCGACCCTGGCGCTGGTGACCAGACGGACACCGAGGCTGCTCAGGCGGCCAGCCAGTCCCGCGCACAGCACTTCGGTCCAGTTGGTGCCCGGAATGTAACCCAGGGGGGCCGAGCCTTCGCGATGGTGCAGGCGAGCCCCGAGCCATGCCCCGCTGACTTCGCAACAGGGAAGGCCGAACTTGATGCGTGTGAGCGGCTCGAACAGCGCGCGCCGCACGCCTGCCGTGGCCCAACCGTCCACCAGATCCTGGGCGCTGCGGCCATTCCAGTCGGTCCAGTTCCGCTTGCGGAAGGCGCGCACCATCAGACCGACGAAACGCGCCTTGTCCGCCAGGCCCATGGGAAACCGTAAGAAGTCGGAGACACACGCCAGATCGTAGCAACGCCCGCCCGTGCAGAACAACATGCGCACGCGGCGCCAGCGAACCGATTCCAGAGCTCCGATGACATCCAGGAAGAACAACAGATGGCGGTCACGATATAGGATGTGGTGATACCCCAGCGGGAACGAGTGCCCGTCGCGGTGAAAGCTTCCCGCCAGTCCGCCGAGCTGGGGACCGGCCTCGACCACGGTGACGCTCCGGCCGTTGCGGGCCAGGGCGTACGCGGCCGCCATTCCGGCCATCCCACCTCCCAGGATCACGATGCTTTCTTTCGACATGCGCTCGGTCTCGCTCTATCGAGCCGCCCGGATTGGCCAGGGACGGACCAGTGCCCGCCACTGCGGGCCATATACAGGGTGTGCTGCGGCCGCATCCCAGGCCAAGCCCGCGTAGCGTCGAGCCCACGCACGGTAGTACATCTTCGCCCCCAACAAGGGCAGCCGGAGCAGCGGCGTGTTGAATACCAGGCGCTTGACCGGGGAGCGGCGCAGGAAGGTCTCCACCCTCGAGACCAGGTTGTGGCGCGCAGGCGCAAAGGGCGCAAGGGGAGGCAGCGGCTCCGACGAGCGTACCTCGATGGCCGTCCGATCATTGGTTCCGATGCCCCGCGCTGCGCACGCCGCCAGGTGCGAGACGGAGGCGGGATCGAGACCCATGATGACGGCCTGGACAGTGTCGAGCGCGACCGGATCGGCCGAGCACAGGATGCGGTCGGCCACCCGGGGCCGGCCCGACTTGGGCCCGTTGCCCTCCAGGCCGATGGTGGCGTCCATGAGCGCGAGAGCAGGGCGCAAGACACTGTTCACATCGGCAAGCGCCTGGTCCAGCACCAGATGATACTCGTGTCGCAGCTTGCTGAGACACCCCCACTGGTTCTTCAGCGCACCGGTGAGGCCGGTCTTGGCGTGCGTCTTCATCACCGGAACCGTGATGAGCAAAGCTTCGCGCAGCACCCAGGGCACGTCGATGCGCTTGAGCACCACGTTGTCGGATCTGTGCATGGGGACGGTCCGCTCGCGCGACAGGTTCAGCCAGGTGGCGCCCGTGCGTCGGCAAACCTCGGCCATGCCGCTCGACCGGAAGGCTCGCTCGATGTCCTCCAGAACCTGATCGGCCTCGACCACGTAGAGCTTGCCGACATGCGGGCGAATGGCCTCGATGAGGGATTCCACCACCAGAGGCGAGGTGATGGAGCCCGGGATGAAGAGATCCCAGCCCAGGTTGACTTTGAGGCAGACGTCTGCTCCCGCCGGGATTGCGTGGGTCCAGTCCGCGGCCTCCAGGGCGCGCCGCACGGCCGCGCGCACGTCGCGCCCGGCATATTCGACCGCAACCACGGCTGCGGCCCCTGGAGCTTTGCCGACACCGACGGTCATTGCAGCACGGACTGAGAGGGCAGGCGCGTGCCACGTCGGACGCCCATTCCGGTGCGCGGCGAAATCAGCATTGCAGATACCATACACCGCCGGGAGAGCGGATGGCTCGGGCAGATGTGGACAGGGCCACGGTCGCCGGCGCATCATGCCCCCATGCCTCGGCGCCGACTGTTCATCGGACTGATTCTCGCCCTGGGTTTCCTGCTGCGCGCTGACCTGCTGGGTACGCCGTTCGTCGAGTACTTTTCCAACCGAGAGGTGCAGAACGCGCTGCCCGCGCGCCTGTTTCTGGAGGGCACCAACACGTTCTGGAATCTGCCCATCCAGATCACCGAGGACCACGTGGTGGTCGAATGTCAGATCCTGCCGCTCATCGTCCACACCGGCTACCGGGCGCTGGAACTGGTCGGCCTGGCGCACGCACCCGCGCGTGGTGACGTCGTCGCTGCGGAGCGCTACTACCGGCAGATCGCGCTACTTGGGCGCCTGTGGAGCGTCCTCATGGCTCTCGCCACCATCTACCTTCTTTTCCGCCTGGTCGGCCAGGGCTGGTCGGAGCGGGCCGGACTGCTCGCGGCGTGCTGGTATGCGCTCCTGCCTTACAATCGATTTTTCGATCAGCTCTTCCTGAGCGAGCCGACGCTGATGGCGCTGGCCTGTTTCGGCCTATACCGGGTCTGGCGCTGGAGCCTGGCCGGGCGGGGCGCGTGGGGGCAATTCGCACTGGCCGCGCCCGCGTTTGCCATTTTGATCCTGCTCAAGGTTAGCCACGCTTTCATCGGCATTCCCATCGCGTACCTGATCTGGCGCCGGCTGCGCTGGCGCGCGCTGTGGAACTGGCCGACGTGGCTCTTCGGCTTCGCCGTGCTGTTCCCGTCGGTCTACTTCTACGAGCTGCGCGGCTCTTGGATCGGCCAGGGCGGCGACACCATGCCGGTGAACAACCTGGTGCGGCTCTTCACCAGCGGCAGCTACGCGTGGCACATGGTCAGCCTGCTCGTTCGCCGATATGTGTGGTGCATCATCACGCCGCTGGGAGCGCTGCTGTGTGTGCTCGGGTTGCGGGTGGCGCGGCGAAACGCGGACGCGCGCGCGCGCGGCCTGCCTCAGTTGCTCCTGGCCTGGGGCGCAGGCTGGATCGCCTACTGGTTCATGGCCGGCCAGATGAGCGGCCATCTCTATTACCAGGCGCCCAGCGTGCCCATCGTCGCCTGCCTGCTGGGCATCGCGACCGCCTGGTTGACCGAGCGCTACGCGGCCGTGATTCACCGCCCGGCGCTGGCCGTCTTCGCCCTGTACTGTCTGCTGTGGAACCAGGTCGTCCAGCGTGAGAATGATCAGGACTCGCGCTTCTGGCGTGGCACCTGGTGCTGGACGGTGATGGACGCGGGCCTGGCGGTGGACCGGCGCTTGCCTGCTGATGCCGTCTTCATCTCGGGCAGCCGCGATGCCGTCGCGCGCATGTTGACCTACTACGCCCATCGCAAGGCGCGCCTGCTCACCGTCGACGATCTCGGCCTGGCGCCCGAACTGGCCCCGCGCAAGCTGGAGACTTTGCGCCGCGAGGGCGCGAGCTACTATGTGGCGCCGCTCGGCTACGACGGACCCAAGTACAACGGCATCGTGTTCGACCGCGTGGTGTTCGGCCGTCTGCCGGTGGCGCGCTACCTCTTCGAGCACTATCCCGTGGTCGAGGAAACCGGCAGCCACATCATCTTCGCCTTGGCAGCGCCGTTGCCCGCCGCGGCCGGATCCCTGGTCCCGCCACTGTAGGGTACCTGTCCGGGCAATAGCTTGCGGTGAAGGCCGTGAAAGGATCGGGAGGTACGACTACGCCATGGCAAGAAGAGCGTGCTCGGCTTGCGACACATACGGCCCGCCGAAAAGATTGACGTGAACCATGAGAAAGTAGAGTTGATAGAGCGGCACGCGGTCTTCGTGACCGGGAGAGAGCGGCCAGGCCTCTTCATAGGCGGCGAACACGTGGTGTCCGAAGCCGCCGAAGAGGCGCATCATGGCCAAGTCGACCTCGCGGTGGCCGCCGTACACGGCTGGATCGATCAGGCAAGCCACGCCGGTTTCGTCCCCGATCACATTGCCGCTCCACAGATCGCCGTGCAGACGGGCCGGGGGCTCGGCCGGGCCCACCCGTTCGTCCAGCACGGTGAAGAGGCGGTCGAATCCGCGGGCCATGGCCGAACTGCACAGGCCGGCGTCGCGCGCCAGAGCAAGCTGCGGTTCCAGTCTGCGGCTGCGGTAGAACTCCGGCCAGCTCGGCGCGGTTGCGTTGGCCTGGGGCAGGCGCCCGATGAAGTTGTCGCGATCGAGGCCGAAGCCCGGCGCCCCGAAGCGGTGCAGGGCCGCCAGATCGCGGCCCAGCCTTTCGTCGAAATCGGGTCGGCGTCGCGCGGGTGAGATGCGTTCAAGCACTAGGAACGTCTCGCCCACCGCCAGCACCTCGGGAACCCGCAACGCGCGGGCCTGCGCCAGCCAGGCCAGGCCGCGCGCCTCGGCCGCAAACATGGTCGGATGCGCGACGGAATTGCTTTTCACGAACACCACCCGCCCATCGGCCAACGTCATCTCGTGCGCGCTGTTGATGTCGCCACCGGACACCGCGCACGACGACCGCACAACGCTGCCCATGGCACGCGTTACCGCCTCCTCCAGTTTTCGCCCGGCCATCACCCAAGCCCGTGGGTACGACGCAAATGTTCGAGCAGGCCACGGCAGGCCGTCTCGCAGATTTCGAAGACGCGCTCGAAACCGTCGATGCCGCCGTAGTAGGGATCGGGCACGTCGGTACCGGGCGGTGAGGTCGGGTCGAATTCGCGCAGCAGGTGCAGCTTGGCGCGCGCATTGGCGTCGGGGGCCAGCTTGAGCAAATCGGCGAGATTCTCGCGGTCGAGCGCCAGCACGTAGTCGAAACGCGCGAAGTCCGAGCGCTGGAACTGGCGCGCTCTACCGGCAAGGGGCATGCCCCGTCGCAGTCCCACCGACCGGCTGCGCTCATCGCGCGCCTCGCCCACGTGCCAGGAACCGGTGCCCGCGCTGTCGATGTCGATCGCGCCGTCAAGACCAGCCTGGCGCACGAGGTGGCGCATGACCGCCTCGGCGGTGGGGGAGCGGCAGATGTTGCCAGTGCAGACGAAGCTGACCGCGATGCGCGCCTGGCTCATTCCACGATGCTCCCAAAGAGTGTCGCCGGATTGGCGCGCTCGATTCTCACGTCCACCAGAGCGCCCGGCTTGGCCCTCGCTCCCGCCGGCACGATCACCGAGCGAAAGCCATCGGTGCGGCCCAGCAACTCGTCGGGGGAGCGACGCGAGGGCGCCTCCAGCAGAACCCGCTCGCACCGCCCCACCTGGGTCGCGTGGCTCTCGCCGGTGATTCGCCGTTGCACATCGATCACCTGGGCCAAGCGTCGCTGCTTCACCTCGGCAGGAACATCGTCGGCCATGGTCCGCGCCGCCAGGGTTTCTGGTCGTTCGGAATAGGCGAAGGTGAAGGCATTGTCGAGGCGCAGTTCCTGCAAGGCCTGCAGCGTCTCGGCGAACTCGTCCTCGCTCTCGCCGCAGAAACCGACCAGCAGGTCCGTGGTGATGGCGACGCCAGGCAAGGCCGCGCGCAAGGCGCGCACCAACTCGCGGTACTGGGCCAGGCTGTAACCCCGTTTCATGCGCGCCAACACCGTGTCGGACGCGGACTGCAAAGGCAGGTGCACGTGCTTGCAGATCTTGGCTGAGCCAGCCATGGCCGCAATCACGTCGTCCGAGAATCCCAGCGGATAGGGTGACATGAAGCGAATCCGTTCCAGTCCGTCGATGCCGGCCAGTGCCAGCAGGAGGCTGGCAAATCCCACGTCGCCGTGCCGGTAGGAGGTCACCGTCTGGCCGAGCAGCCGAACTTCTTTGCCACCCGCTGCGACCAGCGCGCGCGCCCGTCGCATCACCTCGTCTGCTGCGGTGCCGCGCTCGCGTCCGCGCGTGTACGGCACCACGCAGAAAGAACAGAAGCGGTCACAGCCGCGCTGGACGGCGATGGCACCGACCACGGTTCCATTTGCATCGCGGACTGGGTCCAGGCCCTGGTAGGTTTCGCCGGGGTCGAGGAGCGTGTCGTCGATCTTGGCGCCGGCGCGCGCCTCCTCGATGTGAGCGAGAAGGCGCCGGTAGCCATCTGGCCCCACGACCAAGTCGACAAAGGGCGCCCGGGCACGCACCTGGCCGCGCAGGTGCTCCGCCATGCAGCCAGTGATGCCGAGAACCACGTCGGGGCGCCGAACCTTGTAGGTGGCCAGCGTGCTGGCGCGGCCCCAGACTCGCTCCACGGCCCTTTCCCGCACGGCGCAGGTGTTGATCAAAATCACATCGGCCGCCGCCGGATCGTGGGTCCGCTGATAGCCTGCCCCCTGCAGCAGGCCGAGCACCATCTCGGTGTCGGCCACATTCATCTGGCAGCCGTAGGTTTCGACATAGGCCAAGAAGCTCATGCGAAGGATCTTCTTATCGCATGGAATCCAGACCCGCCACGCTCTTCACGGCCGAGCGAGGGCGAGCGCGTCGGTGGGACTCAAACGCTTGATTTCCCGAATCACATCGAAGTCGCCGTCGAGCGAGACCAGGAGATGGACCGACGCACTCTTCATGACGGCGGCATGAAGGGCATCGCGTGCTCCCAGGCCGTGGTGCCGTTCGAGGAGTTTGCATGCCTCCAGAACATCCTCTCGCCTCACCGGAAGAACCTCGCGCACCAGATCGCTGGCAGAGCGAACTGCGACGACTGCGTCCTTGATGTTCAGGCGTCGAGAGCGTACGTGCAGGATTTCCTGCAGTACCTCGGTGTTGGTCACGGCTTCGAGTCCACCGTCGCCAACTGCTTGCAGGAGAGCCCGGCACGGCTGTCGGTAGGGACCTTCCCCTCCCACCGCGTAGAGAAAGACGTTGGCGTCAAGGAAGACGCTGGCCACGACGTTCCCCAATTTCCTTCTTGAGTGTCCGCCATGCGGGCAACCGGGTATCGGGCAGCCGCAAGAACTGCTGCACGGCGACGGACCGGCGTGCGCGATCGGTTGTGCACGCGTACTGGACGCACACAGCTTCGCGCATCAGACTGGCAACAGAGGTACCGCGGGATCGAGCGACGCGGCCCAGGGCATCGAACTCACTCGGCTCCATGAGCACCTGCACGCGTTTCGTCTTGGCCATGGCCCTAGTATGCACATCTATATGTGCATGCGCAATTCTTATCCTCGCAACGCTTCAGAGTCACTCTTGTTTCCCTCCGGGCATTGGGGGCATATATGAGAGGCATGTGGCTGGTTACGAAAAACGCCCCAACTACTTGTTCGACAAGCGCTCCACTTGCTTGGTCGCCTCGGGTCGGGAAGGGGCGTCCGGGGCCGCCAGCTCTAGGTATTTCTTGAACGACGCGAGCGCGCCTGATTTGGAACCGGTCAGCAACTCCGCCTGGCCAAGCTGAAAATAAAGCTCGCTTGCCCACGAAGCATTCGCCGGCATCTTGGCGATGGCTTTGCGGAAGTGATCGATGGCGGCCGTGGGATGGCCGCGGTCCATCTCCTGCCGGCCCAGGCGATAGTGCGGCTCCGAGGCGTCAGGGGCCACGCGAATTGCATCGCGCCACGCGGTTTCAGCTTTGGGTTGCTGTCCCATCTTGTCGTAGCAGAGCCCCTGGAAGATGAGCGGCTCGGCCGCGTCGGGAAGCATCTTGGATGCCTCCTTGAAGTCCACCAGGGCTTTGTCCAGTTCGCCGTGCCGAAAATACTCGCGCCCACGCTCCATTCGGGCTTCGGGCAGGCTACTGGCAGCGTCGAGCGCGGCATAGGCCTCTTGCTCCTTGCCCACCTTCAAGAGGACCCTGGCATAGCCGTAGTTATAGGGGGGAAGCTTTTCCCACATGAGCGCCCGCCGATACTCGGCGAGCGCCGCCCCCAACTCGCCACGTGTCTCGTGGACGCGAGCCAGCAGGTAGGCAGCCTCGGCGTTGCGCGGATTCTCGTCTGCGACTTTCTTCGCCTCGCTCTGGGCCAGCTCCAACTTGCCCAGGTCGAGCGCCAGCCGCGCCAGGGCCAAACGTAGGGTTGGCGTCACCCGGCCGGCCTTCAGTTCGTCTTGATAGCGAAGCATCGCCTCGTCCTTCTGGCCCAGGGCAAGACAAACCGCAGCCAGCCGCTCGCGCAGCCCGAGCGTAGTCGGCATCTCCTTGAGCGTCTCTTCAAGATAGGCTTTCGCCTCGGTGAGCTTGTCCTCTGCCTGCAGGGCGGCCGCCACGCCCAGCCGCGCCTGGACAGACTTGGGATCCGCTTGCAGCGCCTTGCGGAAAACCTCCTCGGCCTTCACCGGCTCCTTCGCCACAATCAGGGCGTCACCCCAGGCTAGCTGTAGGATGGCAGGGGGAGCACCGGCCTCTTCCGCTGCACGCAGGACGCTCAGCGAATCCTGCGCCTTGTTCTGCTGCTGCAGAAGTGCGGCCAGCTTCAGCGACGCGGGCAAGAACTTGGGATCGCGCTTGAGCGCCTCGCGATAGCCCTGGCCGGCGCCCACCAAATCCGGGGGCTGCCTTGTGGAAGCGGCGAATCCGTCCCAGAAGGCTCCCCGTGGGTCGGTGGGCGCGGCCTTGGTGGCCACGGTGAGGAGCTTGCTGCTCTGTTCCAGCTTCCCCGTGGCCAGATAGGCGCCGCCCAGGGCGAACTTGCCCGCCGTGCTTGCCTCCACCGCGGCTCCCGGAGCCTGGAGCGTGGTCAACGCCTCGTCGTAGCGCCCCTCGTAGAGCAACGACTCGCCCAGCGCCAAGTGGGCTGAGGTCAGGCGTGTGTCCAGCGAGATCGCTTTGCGCAGGGTCACTTCCGCGTCGTGGCTGCGCCCCAATTCCAATGCGGCCTGGCCGCACAGGAAGTTGGCTTGCGCCAGCTCATTAGGCGAAGCGGCTGGTTGCTTTCTATCGACAAGAGCCTGCGCAGCGGCCAGGCGTTGTTCCGGTGTAGCCGCCGTCCGCGCCAGTCCCAGGGCAGCGCCGAAGTGCTCCGGGTTCTTGCTCAGAACCTTTTCATACTCCGAACGCGCTTCGGGCTTGCCGGCTTCATCCGACGCCCGCGCCAGCACGTACTGCGCGACCAGTTCCTTGGGACGGGCGGCTGCGTACCGATGCAGCGGATCCAGTGCGGCGGAGGCCTTGCCATCCGCCATCCGAGCCAGGGCCACGACGAGTTGGTTCTCGGCCAGCCCGCCTTCATTTCCTAGGGCAGGCTCGGCTTCCTTGGGCTTGCCCTTGGCAACGGCCAAGAGCGCCTTGGCCCGCAGAAGACCGGCCACCGGTTTCTGCGAAGGCTTGATCGCTTGCAGAAGCTGCTCGGCGCGAGCTGTCTTGGAGGGGTCCTCGCTGTGGACCAGGACGTCGAGAAGCGTGATCTCCGCAGCCTTGCTCCGCAGGGCATCGCCCTCGTCCTGTAGGGGCGTGATGACTTGCGCGAGCTGATTCTCGGCCGATTGGTAGGCCGCTGGATTGTCGTCGAGCAAGCCCGCCGCCATCGGGCCGATGACCTCCTCGACCTTGGGCGCCCGGCGCCCCGGCAACAGGAAAATGACGGCCGCGACGCCCGCCACCACGACCCCGACGCCAGCCGCGATCGCCCACTTGGGAATCCGAGCCTTCTTGGCCACAGGCCGCAGGGCGCCGCCGCGCAAAGGCCCTCGCCCCGCGACCGGCTGCAAGGCTGGCAAATGGTCCGCGGCCGCCGCCTCGGCCAGGCCTTCGCTGGCGACGCGCGCGCCCGGGAAGGGCAGGGCCGCGCCTCCCGCTTGGGAACCAGAATCCCCCTCCAGCTCCAGGCTGAATCCCAGATCCACGTTGCCTGACGCTCGCTTGCTTCCCGGCGCCGCGGATTCGGGTGGGGACGCCCCGGTCGGCGCGAGCGGCGCCAACTTGGGCGCGGACGCGCCGGTCGGCGTGAGCGGCGCCAACGTGGGCACCGGAGCCACTTCCGGCGCCACCCGAGCTGACGCGGGAATTGGCGGCGGAGCAGTTCCGCCGCGGCCCGTGATGGGTGCGGCGGCGCCAGGCCCCTTCGCTGCCATGGCCGCAGGAGGCGGCTTGGGCGGTCCTGCTGCTGCCTGCCTGGGAGTGGGCGCCACGTCAGCAGGCCCACCCAGGTCCAACGCTAGCCCAGATGGAGCGGGACCCAGTCGGGACTCAGGCGAAGGTGAGGAATCCAGGTCAAGGGCCAGGGGAGGTCCGCCGCCGGCCGCCGGGGAGTGCGGTGCCAACGACACTTCAAGCGCCAACCCCAGCGGAGGTGTCTTGCTGGAAGACCTTTCCGGGCCGAGCAGCAACCCCGGCCGTGCCTTGCCCTTTGACTGCAGGAGATCGTCGGGGCGCGGGATTGCGTCGCGCGAAACCGGCAAATCGCCCGGGCGCGGGATTGCGTCGCGCGAAACCGGCAAATCGCCCGGGCGCGGGATTGCGTCGCGTGAAACCGGCAAATCACCCGGACGCGGGATTGCGTCGCGCGAAACCGGCAAATCGCCTGGACGCGGGACGGCTTCGCGCGCCGCCGGCAGGTCGTCAGTCAGCCGACTTGTGGGTGGTCTGACCTTGAAAACCGTGCGGCAGTAGACGCAGACGTGGTCAGTGCCGCCGGCCGGAATCTCGTCGGCGACTTCCTGAGCTCTTGCACATTTTGGACAGATGACTTTGAGCGCGGACAAGCAAAATCCCCCGGATGGCCATTGTAGCACCTCCCATGAAACCTTGATGGTGTATGGGGGCGTGCGGGCAGGGGGGTGGCCAGCCGGCGTCGGCTTGGTACACTCGGTCCGCCGTGCGGTTCGTGGCTGACCTGCATATCCACTCCTATCTGTCGCGGGCGACCAGCAGGCAGTTGAACCTGGAGCAACTCCATGGCTGGGCTCAGCGCAAAGGGATTGCCGTGGTCGCCACCGGCGACTTCACCCATCCGCGCTGGTTCGCCGAGTTGCGCGACAAGCTGGTTCCCGCGGGCGGTGGTCTCTATGCCCTGCGCGCGGAATTGGCCCGGGCGGTGGACGCCGACGTTCCCGCGGCCTGTCGCGCGCCGGTGCGTTTCATGTTGTCGGTCGAGGTGAGCAGCATCTACAGCCGCGGCGATCGGGTGCGCAAGGTGCACAATCTCATCTATGCGCCGGACTTCGAGTCCGCGGCGCGCCTGTCGTCGCACTTGGCCCGCATCGGCAACATCGAATCCGATGGACGCCCCATCCTCGGCGTCGATTCGCGCGACCTGTTGGAAATCACGCTCGCTTCCTCGGCGGACGCCTTTCTCATTCCCGCACACATCTGGACGCCCTGGTTTTCGGCCCTGGGCTCGCAGTCGGGCTTCGATTCGATTTCCGAGTGCTTCGCCGATCTCGCCGACCACATCTTCGCAGTCGAAACCGGTCTCTCGTCGGACCCGGCCATGAACTGGCGCCTCTCCGCGCTGGATCGCTACGCGCTGGTCTCCAGCTCCGACGCCCATTCGCCCGAGAAGCTGGGTCGCGAGGCCAACCTGTTCAACTGCGATCTCACCTACTTTGCCATGCGCGACGCGCTCCGCGATCGTGGAGCCGGCTTTCTCGGCACGCTCGAGTTCTTTCCCGAAGAGGGCAAGTACCACGCCGATGGCCATCGCAAGTGCGAGGTGGTGATGACGCCCGACGAGGCCGCGGCCTGCGGCAAGACCTGCCCTCGCTGCGGAAAGCCTCTCACCGGCGGTGTGCTGGGCCGGGTGGCAGCGCTCGCCGACCGCCCCGGAGGGTTTCGGCCCGAGGGCGCCAAGCCGTTTGCCAGCCTGGTGCCACTGGCTGAGGTCTTGGGCGAAGTGCTGGGCGTGAGAGTGGGCAGCAAGCGCGTGGCGAGCGCCTGGCAGCAACTGGTGTCGCGAGTCGGGCCCGAGCTGACCGTGCTCCGGGATGCGCCCTTGGAAGATGTTGGCCGCGAGGGACCGCCGCTGCTGGCCGAGGCCCTGCGCCGCATGCGCGCGGGTGAGGTCAGGCGACAGGCTGGGTTTGACGGCGAGTACGGCGTCGTCCACATGTTCGATGAAGAAGAGCGTCTTCGCCTGCTCGCGCAGACAGCCTTCTCTTTTGGTGGAACGGCTGTGGCGCCTGCCGAGAAGCCCAAGACCGAGCCCGCGCGCCGTCCGGCTAGTGAAGAAACTCCGACGGACTTTGCCGGTGGTCCCAATCTCGAACAGGAAGCAGCCATTGCCCATGGCGAGGGGCCGCTGCTCATCGTGGCGGGCCCAGGCACCGGCAAGACGCGCACTTTGGTGGAACGCATCGCGCGCCTGCTGCGTGACCGCGCCGCCACGCCAGGCGAGATCACGGCCATCACCTTCACGCGCAAGGCAGCTAGCGAGTTGCGCGAGCGCCTCGCGAGGCTATTGGGCGCGCGCGCCGATGGCGCTTCGGTGCAGACCTTCCACGCGCTGGGGCTCGATCTGCTGCGGGCGCACGCCGCTGCGGCGGGTTTGCCGCCCGACTTCGCGATTCTCGACGAGGCGGGCCGGCAAACTCTGCTCGCGCAGGTACACGCGGAGGCGGGCGTGGGCGCACCGTCGCTGGCGCGGGCAGCGAGCGCCATCTCGTCGGCCAAGGCCGCACTGATCGCGCCAGAAGCCGCAGCGCCCGAGTTGGCCGCGTTCTACGCCGCGTACGAAAAGGCGCTGGCCGTCGCGGGAGCGGTCGACTTCGACGATCTGGTGGCTCGCGCGGTCCGAGTGCTGGAGACGGATCAAGTTGCTCTCGCTTTCGCACGTCGTCGCTGCCGTCACCTGCTGGTAGACGAGTATCAGGACATCAATGCGGCCCAATACCGATTGGTGCGTCTGCTGGCGCCCGCAGGCCCGTCGACGAATCTGTGCGCGGTCGGCGATCCGGATCAGGCGATCTACGGCTTTCGCGGCTCCGCCCCGGCGTATTTCGGCCACTTCACCAGCGACTATCCCGGGGCTCGCACGTTCACGCTCGCGCGCAACTACCGTTCTCTCGCGCCGGTCGTGCGCCTTGCCACCGCCGTGATCGAACGCACGCCGGGGCGCGCCTCGCGCCCGCTGCAGCCGCTGGCAGCGCGCGGAAACCGAGTCATTCGCCAGGTTCTTGCCGACGAGCACGCCGAGGCGGAGTTCATCGCCGCCGAAATTGAGGCGCAGGTTGCGGGCACCAGCTTTCTTTCCATGGACGCGGGCCGCGCCGCCGACGGGCAAGGCCTGGCCTTCCATCAGATCGCGGTGTTGGTGCGGCTTTCGGCCCAGGCCGACGCCATCGAGGAGGCGCTCGACCGGAGCGGGATTCCCTGCCACCGCCGGGGCGACGACGCCTTTGCCGCGCGCCCGCACGTGGCGGATATCTTGGCCAAGCTGCGCCGCCATGTTGATCAGAAGGCCGCAGATGTGAATTCTGCCCCTGTCGCAGACTTGCTCGCCACGCTGGTCCCCGACGCCGCAGCCGACCCGCGCCGCCTGCGTGCGCTCGAACTGCTGCAGGCTTTCGCCGTGCCCTTTGGCGCCGATGCGGCCGCCTTCTTGTCAGAAATGGTGCTGGCGCGCGAGACTGACCTGCAGCATCTCCCGCAGAAAGTTGCGCTTCTGACCCTGCACGCGAGCAAGGGCCTGGAATTTCCGCTGGTATTCATTGCCGGGTGCGAAGAAGGCCTTCTTCCCCTGCGCCTGCCTTGGCTGCCGCCTGCCGACCTGGAGGAGGAACGCCGTTTACTTTACGTCGGCATGACCCGCGCGCAGCAGCGTCTGATACTGACTGCCGCGCATCGCCGCACCCTGGCCGGACGTACGGTCGAGAATCGCCCCTGTCCGTTTCTCGACGACCTGCCAGCCGATTTGCTCGTCACCTCTCGCTCGGCCCCGCGCCGCCGCAAGGCGCGCCAGCTATCCCTGTTGAAATCCTAACTCTTTCGCACTCCAGGCACGAGGCTGCTCCGACCTGCGCCGCCGCGCACGGAAACGTAAGCTTCGCGGTCGGCTGCAGACCGGAAGCCTGACCGTCGTGCAGAGATTCGGCTAGGCACTCGATCCCGGTTTTGTGATTTGTGCGCGTGGATCAAGCGCTGGCTTCTACGGCAAGGGAAACGGACAGGTCTGACAAGTCATCCCCGCCATGTTCTCGCAGCCAGCGGGCGCAGCGTCGGACGCGACACAACTCGAAATAGGCAGCACGCACCGCCCTACACAGCCACCTCCCACTGGCTGGCCATCGTCGCATTCGCCAGCGTCGTTGACAGGAAGGTGTTCGCAGCAACCGCCCGCTATCCAGCATACCTCCGTCATAGTGCACATCCTGTTCGAACCCATACACGTGAATGTTCCGGCATCCTCACCCTCGACTTCGGCACTCGCCTCGGCGGAAGGCCGGTTCCCGCCCTCCCTGCGAAGATCCGATTGTCCACTGCACGCAAGCCCAGCCGCGCAGCCAATGAGGACTATCACGAAAGCCATTGAGTTGTGGAACATCGAATCCTCCTTTGCCATTGGCCAGAATGGAGCGACCAAGCAAGGCGTATGCCACCCCAACCTGCGCCCAGGACTCAGCGCCTGCCGCGCTTCGAGCCCTTCCGACTCTCGGAAATGTGAGACGACTCTGACATTTCTGGCGTATTTGCTCCCAGGAGGCGCCCGCTCGGGCTGTGCAGCTCGGATTGCTATGTCGAATGAGCGCCGCTGGGGATCAGGAATTGCTATGCACACTGATCGCGATGCTGCCTACTCCCGCAGTGTCCCGCGCTGCATCCGGCCCTCGCGCCAAAGCGCCTCCTCCATGGCGGCCAGCAAGGGTCTGGTGGTCTGGGCGTCGCGCGCGCTGAGCGCGATGGCCTGCGGGGTAGCGGCGAGGCCAGCGCGCTCGTCGGGAGTCAAGCGATCGATCTTGTTGTAGACGAGCAAACGGGGCGTGCTGGCCAGGTCGAGGTCATTGAGGATGCGCTCCACGGCCGCGATGTGCGCCTCACGGTCTGTATCCGCGCTGTCGACGACGTGTAGGAGCAAGTCCGCGTCCTGCAGTTCTTCCAGGGTGGCGCGAAAGGCCTGCGCCAAGTCCTTGGGCAAGTCGCGGATGAAACCCACGGTGTCGGCCAGGATCAGCTCGCGCTCGCGCGGAAAACGCAGCCGCCGCGTGGTGGGATCGAGCGTGGCAAAGAGCTTGTCTTCGACCAGCACCTCGCTGCCGGTCAGGGTATTGAGCAAGGTGGACTTGCCCGCGTTGGTGTAGCCCACGATGCCCACGATGGGGACTTCGCGTCGGGTACGCTCGGCGCGGCGGCCGGCGCGCTGGCGGCGGGTCTGGTCGATGTCGTGCTCCAGCCGGTGCACGCGCTCGCGCGCGCGGCGGCGGCCAATCTCCAGCTTGGTTTCGCCCGGGCCGCGGCCGCCAATGCCGCCCACCAGGCGGCTCATCATGGTGTTCTCTTCCTGCAGGCGCGGCAGCCGGTAGCGCAACTGGGCCAGTTCGACCTGCAGCTTGGCGTCGCGGCTACGCGCCCGCTGGGCGAAAATGTCTAGGATGAGGATGGTGCGGTCGATGACCTTGAGATCGGTGAAATCGGAGATGGCGTGGGCCTGTCCCGGCGTCAGATCGGGGTCGAAGATGAGCAGGCCGGCGTCGTACTGCATGGCCCGCACCAGAACATCCTCCAGCTTGCCGCGACCGATGAGGTACTTGGGGTCAGGCTCGGGTCGGCGCTGAACCGCCACGTCGGTGACCGCGATCCCCGCGGTCCGACACAGCTCGCGCAACTCATGCACTCGGCTCTCCGTGCTGCCCGAAGCGCGTGTCTGGCGCGACTCCATCACGACCAGCACGGCACGCTCCGCGCCCAGGGTCGCGCGCGTCGCGGGCAAGGCGCGGTCGAATTCCTCCTCCAGCGCGCCCACCAGTTGCTCGACATCGACTGACGCGCGGTGAAAGGGCACCGGCGCCAGCACGGTCCACGGTGACCGCTCTTCGCGCGGAGGCATCAGGTGCGCCATGTGCAGATCGCCCGGCCTTCCGTCCTGGGTCACACCCACCGCTGCCACCAGGTCCAGACGCAGCAGGGCCAGGTCGACGAGATCGTCGCGCGAGATGGCCTCGTTGCGCAGATGGGTGTGCACCAGGCGCAGGCCGCGGAAGCGTCCGTGACCGGCGCGCACGCGTCCCACCGCGGGCAGCATGATGCGCGAGGCATCGCCCACCACCACGTGTTCGATGTCGCCCCGGCGCGAGATGAGCACGCCCACCTGCCGCGCCATCTCGCGCGACAGCCCGCACATGAACGTGGCCAATTCGGCGGACACCAGTTCGTGCGGCGGCACGCGGCGTCGGTACACGCGCTCCAGGGCCTTCAGCTCGCTGGGCTTCAGGCCGCTGAGGTTGCCGGTCACCTCGCGCATGCGCCTACCGCCTGAACCCGTCCAACGACGCTACTGCCACAAGATCGCGCTACCCCTCGTCGGGGGAGCGCGTGGGAGACGACGAGGATGTTGCCGCAGGCGCGGCCGCGCCCCGATCGTCAAGCAGGGTGAGCGCCACGGCCAGGGCCCGCTTCGCCTTGTCCACGATCTTGTCGTCGTTACGCAGTTTCTGGTAGGCGCGCAGGATCTGGTCCTCGAAATCAGCCAGCTTGGTTTCCATCTCGGCGACGCGATCGCGCGCCTGGGCCAGCTTGACCTCGCGGTCGCGCAAGTCGGCGCGTGTGGTGTCAAGCTCGCCCTCCATGCGCAGCACGCGCCGGCTGACTTCACCCAACTCCTGCCCGCGCGCCGCCAACTCACCCTCGGCGCGCGCAGCCCGGGCCGCGGCCTGATCCAGTTCCGCGCGGTGGCGCTCGGAAAGCTCGGTCTTCTCATCCAGATGCCGGCGATCCATCTCGGCGACGGCGTTGTGGTGCTCCTCATCGCGCGCCTGCAGCTCGCCCCGGCGGCGCTCGTCGGCTGCGGTCAACTCGGTCGCCTGGCGCGCGGCCGCTTCTTCCAATTCGCGCTGGCGCCGCGCTTCCGCGCCTGCCAGCTCATCTTCCAGCCTGCGGCGCAGGGCCTGGATCTCGTTCTTGTGGTCGCGCTCCTTGGCCTCCAGCGCCGCTTCATGGGCCAGGCGCTCGGCCGCAAGCTGGGCCGCCGACTCTTCCTTGAGCGAGGCGACGGCCTTCTCTTGCTCGCGCCGCACACGCGTCAACTCGACGTCGTGGCGGTCCTCCAGGGCCGCCGTCTCATCGGCCGCGCGTCGCTGCTGCGCCTCCAACTCCGCCGCACGGTCCATCTCCATGCGCGCCTTCTCGGTGCGAAACTGTTCCTCGCGAGCCGCCTCCGCCGCCTGGCGCTCGTTGGTCATCTGCGCAATCTCGGCCCGGTGAACCTGCTCCATGTCCGAGACGTGGGTTTCCAGGTCCTGCCGGATCTTCTCGACCTCGGCACGCGACCGATCCTCGGCGGTCGCGAGACGCTTGCGCAGAGAATCGAGCTCGTCCTGCGCCTTGGTCAGCTCGAGGTGGCTGTCGTCGAGACGCACCTTGAGCGCACGTTCACGCTCGACGGCTCGATCCTTGTCCTGGCTCAGAGCGGTCACGCGCTCGCTGGCGTAGACCAGGCTCTTTTCCATAGCGAGCATCTTCTCCTCGAGGTCGCGGCGCGCGCGTTCGTGCTCGCGAATGCGGTCCTTGTGGTCGAGCATCTGCCGCTCTCTTGCGTCGAGCGCGTCGCGAAGATCGAGCAGATCCTTCTCCTTACGATTGATGGTCTCGCGCAGACCGAGCAGATCCCTCTCCTTGTGGAAAGGTTGTGCCTGCAGGCGTCCATTCAGCTCTTCCAGTTCGCTCTGCAGGCGGCGCTTGTCGTTCTCCAGATTGTGGATGCGTTCCTGCAGGTCGGCCAGCAGCCCCTCGGGGGCGTCACCCAAGGCAAGGGTCTCGACCGAGGTGGCGTTCACCGCGTCCGGCTCGGGCGGAGGACCGGCCTCGGCGTCTGACTCGCGCAGCACGCCGGGCGGGATATCGACCTGCGGCTCAGGTGAAGAGGCTTGTGGTACGTCCTCCGGCGGTTCGAGAGGCGGCGCCATCCCCGGCATCATGCGCACAGTGCCCGCGCCGCTAGACGGATCGGACTCGCTGGCCGGCGCCAGCAGATCGGATACCAGATCCGACGGCACCACCGACGTGGCCGCCTGTTCGTCCCAGGGTTCAGCCTTCTCGTCGCTTTGCTCAGGACTCGGCCGGCTCACGGTGGGCTGCTCGTGAATCTCGAGGGCGTCAAAAGCCGCCTGGGCTTCCTTGTCGAAGATCGCGTCCAGGCCGGACCCAAGGGCGGACGAGTCACTGGCCTCTGCCTCCATCTCCACCACCGCTCCACCCGCGGGCGACGCGGCTGGCGGCGGAGTGGGAATGTGCGACTCGTCGACGATGTCGTCCGCCTCGATGGCAATCTCCGACGACAGCAGGTCGGAACTCAGCAACATCTCCTCACTCGTGGAAGCAGCCGGCACGCCCAAGCCCAGCAACGTGTCCACCTTGCGGCAAAGCTCGTCGGCGTCGAAGGGCTTGAAGATGTACTCGTCGGCCCGCAGCTTGAAGGTCTTGTGCTGCTCAAACTTGGCCGGCACCTCGTCCGATGAGGTCAGGATGAGTGGAATGTTTTTCAGCTCCGCGCTGCGCTTGAGCTTGTTGCAGATGGCATAGCCCACCTTCTTGGGCTCGACCGAGACGATGATGAGGGCAGGAAGGTTCTTCCGGCTCCATTCCACCGCCTCGTCGCCGTTGGTGATGTTCGTGATTTCGAAACCGTAGGGCGCCAGCGTCGCAGAAAGGACTTGCAGGGCGGCCTGATCCGGCTCTACGCAAAGAAGCGTTCTCGTCGCCATGAGTAAGGGGACGTTACTACGGATGGGCCCGGGCACCAAGTCAGACCATACCGGCGTCTGAGCAGAGACGCAATGAGCCGCGTGGGGAGCCCGCCGGCTTCGCCCCCTTCGGGGACTTCGGGACGACCCGCCACCCTGCCCGCCCCGCGCGCTTCGCGTGCGCCCTCGCCGGCGGCGCACCATCGCAGGGTTTGGCGAGGCCGAGCGCAGCGAGCGGGGTGGGGGTGGGCGTGGGGGGCCGAAGGGCGGAGCGAACCCTCCCAGGGTTCCCATGTGAATTGCCTATCGCCGCTGCAGGTACACCGTCTCAACCCAGTGGGCCAGCGCGTCCTCGTCGAGATCCGCCGTGAACACGTAGGTCAGCCCGTCCGGTCCATGGTACGCGGCGGTCGATACGCCACGGCTGCTGCCCACGTACACGTCTCGTCCACCCAGGGTCCGGCGGCGTGGGCCAAAGGCCAGGTCATCATCGGCCGGAAACACCATCAGACCCAGACGGTGGCCGGCGGGAGCCTGATAGACGACATAGGCTGCAAAGCGCTCGCGCACATTCACCAGCCGGCCGCCCTGGCAGAGCGCCCGATCGGCGCCGGCTGGCGGTGGCATGGTGAAGTCGAGCTTGCCGCGAAACCAGTCGGTGACCGCAGCGCAACTCTGTGACAGCACGTCGAGCGGCACGTCGTGATGGAAGGTGGACAGGGCCTGCTCGAGCACGGGCGACGAGGGACTGCGCCGCGGGCTTGCCACCAACAGCACCACCGCCGCCGCCGCCGCGATGGCCACGGTGAAGATGCGCGGGTAGGCCTGCCAGGGCCACTGACGTCGCACCGTGGGCTCGGCCTCAAGCGCACGGTGCAGGCGCTGGTGCAATCCCTCGGGAACTTCCGGCCGCGGCAGATGCCCGCGCAGGGCCGCCTTGAAACGTGACTGCAAGCGCGTGGCGCGCGCGCAGGCGTCACAGCTCATCAGGTGGGCCTCGTAGGCCGTCCGATCGGACCCGGACAGTTCGCCGTCGACAAACGCGTACATGATGGCGTCCGCCTCCGAGCAGTTCATCCCCATCACCCGCCCTCCTGTTTCATCTTGCGAAAACCTTCCAGATCGACCACCTGCGCCTCGGCCTTCCCGGCCGTCTCCTGCTGACCGCGGATGATTCCCGACTCGACCGCGTAGTCATGAAGCCGTTTCTGCAACAGCCGTCGCCCGCGATACAGCCGGCTCATCACCGTTCCCGCCGGGCACCCCATCACGTCGGCGATTTCCTTGTATGACAGGTCCTCCAGGTCGGCCAGGATGACCGGCAAACGGAACTCGCCGGGCAAATCCGCCAGAGCCTTCTCGACGTCGCGCGAGAGCATCCGGCCGAAGAGCGCGCTTTCGGCGTCGCGCGGGTTCTGACCCTGAAACTGACCGAGATGCGCGTCGCAGGATTCCACCTCGTCCAGGATCTCCTGTTCGCGCTCGCGCTCCCGGTAGCGGTTGCGGAAAGAATTGGTGAGAATGCGCAGAAGCCACGCCTTGCAGTTGGTGCCAGCTTCGAAGCTGTCCCAGAAACGGTAGGCGCGCAGCACGGTTTCCTGGACCAAATCCTCGGCGTCACCCTCGGCCCGGGTCATGCGCAGGGCCACGCCGTAGAGAAGGCGCAGATGAGGCATCACCTCGCGTTCAAAATCGGGCTTGGATGGGGCAGTGCGGAACAGCATGTCGGGCTACGAATTGTCAACAGATCCTAGCCCAAGATTATTTCCCGGCGGGATCACATTTGCTCGTGTCTCGATCGTTCGCCCTGGGTGGCTCGTGGAGCACCGCAGCGGTGTTCTATGGCAACTCGGCGGGACTCAGCACCGTGACCAGGTAACGCTGACTTCCCGAGGGAACCGCAGCATCGCCGTAAGTAGATGAGCCTGGCATGTCCAGGTAGGTGACGTAGACAGCGTCACTACCAACCCAGGCAGACACCGGACTCGTGTTTCCAGATACGCTGGGCAAGTAGAGCGCTCTTCCCATGGGGTCTGCGAAGACGTCGAATCGCACCACCTCCGGTCCCAGTGACCGTACCAGTCCGATGGTGAAATCGTACCCAGCAGGGGCAACCCAGGCCAGCTTGGGCATGTTCGGATAACCGCCATAGGCCGCGGAGGCCAGCACCAGCTGCGAGGTCACTTCGTCGGTAGCGTCTGGGCCCGCGTCGGGGGGAGGTGGGGTGAGACTGGCGAAGTACGTGCCGCCGTTGGTGGTGTTGTTCTGCCAGGCCAGGAGATAGCCGTCGGAAGTGGGCGTCGAGACGATGCGGCCATCGCTCACCTCAAGAGAGTCAAGATCGATCTGAACTCCCCCACCGATGGAGCCGTCATCGGCTATCTGGAAACGGCGCCAAGCGGATTGGCCCGGATGCCCCTGGGTGGGGGCCTCGACCAAGGTAATGGCCAGATCCGGAGCATTCTGCGTGGTATCGAGGCAGCTCCATTTTGCGATGTTGTTTGGGTCGGTGGCGTCATAGATGGTTGCTGGACTACCCACCAATGCTCCGTCGGCACCGAGCACCCGGTACTGGATCGGCGCAAGCGGGCCTTCCACGCCCCACGCGACCAGTGCCCGCGTCCCGTCCGGCGAGCTGCCCGCGACCAAACGAACCGTTCCCGAGGTGGGAGCGGCGGCCTGTACGCCCAGGACCTGCATGGTGAGTGGCACCGCGGCCGCCGGATCGTGGATCCACGCGTGCACCTCGTACTGATCCGTGCTGCCGGCCTGGAGCACGCCCATCACCACCACGAGTTGATCGCCGGGCGCGGTCTTGCTGGTGACAGCGAAGAGCGGGCCCAGCGACTGCCCGCCCGCCGCGGTCACAGGCTGCTCGGGCAGGGCGAACTCCGACTCGCCGCTGATATCGCCGCTGCTGCTGAGCTGGCCCCATCGCACCGTGGTCCCGTCCAGCCCGGCCAGCACGAATCCATCGCCCGCGCGCACCAGCACTGCGTCCCGCGTGAGCGCCAGAGGCGAGTCGCCAAGGGGAAGCTGCTGACCCACCTGGGCACAGAGGGGCTGATCCGATCCACAGCCAGCCCACGACAGGGAAGTGAGCACAGCGGCTGACCAAACGAAACCACCGACCTTTGGCATCATGCGGGGAGTTTACACCGGGTTGGAAAAAACCCAGCGCAGGTTTGAATGCGGTGTGGCTACGCCGCGACTCCGTGGCATTTCTTGTACTTCTTGCCGCTTCCACAGGGACAGGGATCGTTGCGGCCCACCTTGGGCTGCGTTCTGCGCATGGGCTGCGGCTCCGACGACGCCTGCGCCCCGGCCGCCTGCGCCGGGCCGCCGCCCGATTCGATGGTGGCACGTGGCCGGCGGCGCGCCTGCTTGGCCGCCATCTGCTGCGCCACCGCCGCTGCCGACCCCGATTCCGAGGAGGAGGCCGCCGGGGCCTCGCTCTCTTCGCGCCGGATCTGGATGTGGAACAGCTTCTGGCACAGGTTGCGGCTGATGCTGGCCATCATCTCGCCGAAGATGACGAAGCCTTCCTTCTTGTATTCCTGCTTGGGATCCTTCTGCCCGTAGCCGCGCAGGCCGATGCCTTCGCGCAGGGCCTCCATGTTCTTGAGGTGCTCGATCCAGCGCTGGTCGATCTCTTCCAGCATGAAGTAGCGGAAGAAGTAGAGGAAGTAGGGCAGCGAGAACTCCTGCTCGCGCGCCTCGATGATCTTCTCGAGCTGTGCCCAGGTCAGCGCCGCCAGCTTGTCCCGTTCCAGCAGGCCCTTGCTTTCGATGGTGGGCTCGAAGCCAAAGCGCTCCTTCATGCCTGCCGCCAGGGCCTCCAGATCCCAGTCCTCGGCGTGGACATGCTCGGGGCAGGTCGCGTCGAGCAGTTCCTGCAGAACCTCCTCCGACAGGTCGAGGACGCGCTCGCGCTGCTGAATCAGAGACGAGGCCACCTCGCGCGTTAGGCGATCTAGCGTCGCGGTGCGGTCCTCTGCAATGCCGGTCACGTCGGGGTAAGCGCCGAACTGCCGGTACAGCGCGGAGCGGAACTTGGCCGGATCGAGTGGAACCGTGACCGGACTGGCTGCGGCCGGAGTGCCGTCAGCCGACGCTGGCGCGGCCTCGTGGGTCAGGGCCTCGGCCATGCGCGCCAGCGACGGTCGCAGGGTCACGGCCAGCTTGTCCACGCTTTCCTGGCCCGACGCCTCGGGCACCGGCGCCTGCTGGCCCGCCTTCTGCTCCGCCTCGGAGAGAAGCGGCACATACGACCCTTCCAGCACCTGCCGTCGCAGCGCATAGATGGTCTTGCGCTGCTGGTTCATCACGTCGTCGTAATCGAGCAGGCTCTTACGGATGTCGAAGTTGTGGCCCTCGACCTTCTTCTGCGCGTTCTCGATGGCGCGGTTGATGATGGGGTGCTCGATGGGGACGTCCTCTTCCATCCCCAGGCGCTCCATCAGGCCGCTGATGCGCTCGGCCCCGAAGATGCGCATGAGATCGTCTTCGAGCGAGAGGAAGAAGCGCGAACTGCCCGGATCGCCCTGGCGGCCGGCGCGGCCGCGCAACTGGTTGTCGATACGTCGCGATTCATGGCGCTCGGTGCCCAGGATGTGCAGCCCGCCCGCGGCCAGAACCTCGGCGCGCTCGGCGTCGCACTGGGGTTTGTACTTGGCGAAGGCGACCGAGAATTTCTCGGCGTCGACCTGGGCGCCCGGCTGGCCCGCGGCTTCCGGGTCGACTTCCGCGCGCGCCATGAACTCCGCATTGCCGCCCAGGATGATGTCGGTCCCGCGGCCGGCCATGTTGGTCGAGATGGTCACCGCGCCCTTGCGGCCGGCCTGCGCGACCACATGCGCCTCGCGCTCGTGCTGCTTGGCATTGAGCACGTTGTGCGGGATGCCCTTCTTGCGCAGGAGCGAGGCCACCACCTCGGATTTTTCTACGCTGATGGTGCCGACCAGCACCGGCTGGCCGCGCTGGTGGCAATCCTCGATCTCGGCCAACACCGCGCGGAACTTGCCACGCTCGTTCTTGTACACCACGTCGTGGTGATCCTTGCGGATCATGGCCTTGTTGGTGGGGATGACCGAGACTTCCAGCTTGTAGATCTTGGCGAACTCCTCGGCCTCGGTGTCGGCGGTGCCGGTCATGCCGGCCAGCTTCTTGTAAAGGCGGAAGTAGTTCTGGTAGCTGATGGTGGCCAGGGTCTGGTTTTCTTCCTGGATCTGCACGCCTTCCTTGGCCTCCACCGCCTGGTGCAGACCATCGGACCAGCGCCGGCCGGGCATCTTGCGGCCGGTGAACTCGTCGACGATGATGATCTCGCCGTCCTCGACCAGGTAGTTGACGTCGCGCTTGTAAAGCGTGTGGGCGCGCAGGGCCTGGGTCACGTGGTGCAGCCACGCGATGTTCTCTGGGTTGTACAGGTTGCCCACGTTCAGCTTGCTCTCGACCCGATCCACGCCCGAGTCGGTCAGCATGGCCGAATGGGCCTTCTCGTCGACGGTGTAGTCGATGTCCTTGCGCAAGCCGGGGATGATGCCGTTGACCTTGGCGTACAGTCCGGCACTCTCCTCGGCCGGGCCCGAGATGATGAGCGGCGTGCGCGCCTCGTCGATGAGGATGGAGTCGACCTCGTCCACGATGCCGAAGTTGAGGTCGCGCTGCACGTAGCGCTCGATCGATTCCTTCATGTTGTCGCGCAGGTAATCGAAGCCGAACTCCGAGTTGGTGCCGTAGGTGATGTCGCAGCGGTAGTTCTGCTGGCGCTGGCTATCGGAGAGTCCGTGCACGATCACGCCGACCGACATGCCCAGGAAGCGATAGATGCGCCCCATCCACTCGGCGTCGCGGCGGGCCAGGTAGTCGTTGACCGTGATGAGGTGCACGCCCTTGCCGGGCAGCGCATTCAGGTAGAAGGGCAGGGTGGCAACCAGGGTCTTGCCCTCGCCGGTCTTCATTTCAGAGATGCAACCCCGGTGCAGGATCATCCCGCCGATGAGCTGCACGTCGAAGTGCCGCATGTTCACCACGCGCCGGCCCGCCTCGCGGCACACCGCAAAGGCCTCGGGCAGCAGGCTGTCCAGCTTCGCGCCTTGGTCCAGCCGCCGACGGAATTCGGGCGTCATGGCGCGCAGTTCCTCGTCGGACTTCTTGCGCATCTCCGCTTCGAGCTCGTTGATGCGAGCGACGAGCGGGCGCAGACCTTTCAGAACGCGCGCGTTCTTCGTGCCGAAAATCTTCTTGGCAATGTAGCTGAACAAGGAGGTCCTTCCGCCCCGCGCCTGGCGGGACGGGCTAAGTTATGGCGGCGCGGGCTCGCGAGCAAGTCACGTTGATGCCCGGCTGCCCCGCCCGAGCGATTCCCGGCGCGGCGTGGTGGTAGGTTGGTGCCTACCGATCAGGCGTCCATGAATGCCAGCGCAGTCCGCAGCCACACGCTGGCGCGAGGCCTATCTTCGTTCGAACGAGCGAAGGCTGGTACGGCCTACAGGTAAACAACCGGTGGTTTCGTCGGCATCAAGTGGTCGGGCGCGTCCGCCCCGGTCGGATGGAATCTCGGCGCCGGGCTTCAATAGTAGTAGGCAAAACGGAGGCGCACCGAATACATGCGGGCATTAAGATACGCATAATTCCCTTGCGTGCCTAGTTCCTGGTATCCGGTGGCTTCGGAAAATACCAGCTTCACGACTGCGTTGTTGAAGCCGAGGGGGTAGGCAAGGTAGGCGGCAAGCTGATCGTGGCGCTGGTACTCGGCCGTACCACCGGTACTGAGGTATTCAGTGCGGAAAAACGCACCACCGAGGAAGAGCGAGCGGGGCATGAAGAACGAACCGGCGTCAACTTGCAGATAGCCGCCCAAGCTATGCGTCTTTTTGAGTGTTTCAAGCTCGTCTAGAATATCCGGATAATCATGGTCCCAGCTATACGCGATGCTGAAGGCAAGCTCGATCGGCCTTATGGGGGTAACGGCCAAGCTGCCACCAACCCCGTATGTTCTATCCGTGTTGCACTTGCCGCATGGAGTACCGTCGGACTGGGACAGCTGGTGGTCTGAAGAAAGAGCTTGATATTCTGCTCCGACAAGCAGACTGACGTACTCCAGTATCGCACCGCCGGCCAATCTGCCACCGAGAACATCCTGGCCATTGTTCAGGTGGCCGTACGATCCAACGAGTTCGACCCCCGACCATGGGGTCGGATAGAAGTGGAACGCGGCCCGGCCTGCCGGCCCTATCGAGGGATCCCGCATGAAGATGGTGTTGACCTCGTACATGTGCTGGAACCAGTTTGAGTCGGTATAGTTGTTGTCGAGGCGGGCCCCGGTATCCTCGAGGGTGTACAGGTCGAAGCCAAGACCCTTGCGGAAGACACGCCAGGTGAGAAACCGACCTGCCATGAAGTCCCAGACTCCCTGCTGGCCGACCTGGACATAGACGTCATCGGCGTTGATCTGGTAGTAGGAGCCAGCGGTTTCACGAACCCAAGCCACGACCTGCCCGGTTTCGCGCAGGAAGTAGCCGTTACCCAGATCCTGGGTGAGCAGCGGGCCGAGGACAAAGCGGCCGCGCGAATCGTAAACGGTCAGCCTCGGAAAGCTTGCCGCGTCCCACGAGTACCTGACATAGCCGTCATCGAGTTCGAGGTTGCCGTGCCAGTCGAGTCCTGACGACACGTGCGTCGCTGGTGGTGCCAAGATCCAGCCGGGAAGCCCGGCCTCGGGGGGAGGCCCGGACTTGGGGTCGGGCTTGGATGGAGGGGGAGGAAGCGACGGGCCCGTTGACACAGCGACTTCCTCTGATGAGGACGACTTGCCCGGAGAAGCCGCTCGCACGGGAGCGGCTTCGTCCGACGGAGGTGGGGCTGAGTCCTCTTCGCCCTGGGCCAGGGCAGCAGGCGCGAAGAGCCGAACCCCGGCAAACAGACACACAGCAACGAACACCCGACCAGTCGATCTGTGCATGGAGATATCCTCGTTCAACGCCTTCGTGAACACCGACAGGGCTCTTTTACTGGATCGTGAAGGTTGCTGACAAGAGCTTAGTCGGATCGGCGCTCGGCCCTACCAGAACCGTGTGCGCCACCTTCTCGACGGTCCAGCAGCCGGTGGCGGGGATGGTGCCGGCAGGATTGGTGCAATTGACATTCCAATAGGCCGTGTCCGTCGCGGGTATGGAGAGCTGGACGTTCTGGCTCGCGCCAGCAGCGAGCGTGACCCGCGTGAAGGCTTTGAGCTCTTTGACAGGCCGCTGCGGCGCCGTGCTATTCGGATAGCCGATGTAGAGTTCAACGATTTCGTCGCCGGCCACCGTGCCGGTGTTGGTGACCGTGACCTGAACGTTCAGGGCGCCAGTTGCCGGGATCGTCCCGTTCGAGCAGAGCACCTGCAGGTTGCTGTAACTGAAGGTCGTGTAGCTCATGCCATAGCCAAACCAGTAGCGAACCGGCTTGGCGTTCTTTTCGAACAGGCGGTAGCCGTGCAGGTAAGCGATGGTGGCGGCTGCGGAGCCGCTGTTCTGGAACTGCGGGTAATCGGATTCATTCTGGCCGACGGTGAAGGGGAGCTTGCCCGAGAAATTGGTGTCGCCAAACAGCAGCGCTGCCAGGGCGGTTCCGCCTTCCTGTCCAGGGTAGAAGGTCTGGATGATCGCCTTGGCACTGGCCATCCAGTCCTCGACTATGATGGCGCTGCCCACGTTGAGCAGCACGATGACGTTCGGGTTGATGGCCGCAACGCTCTGGATGAAGGCAGTCGGTTTCGTGGCCCAGTGGATGGGATGGATGGTGGTCAGGTTCATGTTCTGGCGGTCGGCGCCCCCACCGTAAGCTTCGCCCTCATCCTCGTGCGCCATCGAGACCGGGATGATGACCACATCTGCCCCTGACGCTGCGGAGCTATCGGCGCTTTGCTTGATGGTGACGCCGCCGCGGGCTTGAAGTCCCTGGAAGTACGACACGGCATGCGGAGGCACCGTCTGGCTACTGCCCCGGTCGCCCAGGCCTGAGACGAAGCCCGCCAGACTGTTCTGGGCGGGTGTCGGTGCGACAGGCAGGTTGTTGTCCGGGCCGACGATCGCAATGGTCTTGACGTTGGGTGTGCCGCTTCCGACCGTGGTCGCCAAAGCGCCAAGCGGCAAGATGCCATCGTTCTTCAGCAGGACCGCGCCCTCCAGCTCGGTCTTTTCCGCGAGCGAGTCGGAAGCAGACGCGCCGGCCAGGCTGAAGCTCGCTGTGCTCGCCATGAACGTGGCATCGAAGTCGTTTAACTTTGTTCGCGCATTCATGACCCGGGTGGCGGACTGGGTGAGCGTGGCGGACGTGAGCGTTCCCGCCGTCAGATCGCTGCTGAGGGTAGTGAACGCCGAGGGAACCGGCATCTCCAGGTCGAGACCCGCGTTCATCGATAGAGCGCCGTGGCCTGCCTGGGCCGCACTCCAGTCCGACACCACGAACCCACCCCAGTTCCAATCGGTGCTGCGCAGGATATCGTGCAGAATATGGCTGTTCTCCGTGCAGTGAGTGTTGTTGACCTCGTTGTAGGCAGCCATGATGCACGCCGGATCCGCCTTCTTGACAACGATCTCGAATGGCCGAGTGTAGTTTTCGTGCAGGGTCTGATCGTCCACGTTCGGATCGGCCTGCATGCGGTTGTTATCCGTGTCGTTCAAGACATAGTGCTTGGGGCACGCGGCGGACCCGCCTGGTTGCTGCATTCCACGCACGAAGGCAGCGCCCATCTCACCGAGCAGCACAGGATCTTCGCCGTAGGTTTCCTGCGCCCGCGCCCAGCGCGGGTGCCGGAGCGTGTTGATCACCGGCGCGAGCGCGAGCTCGTTCTTTGCCGCGCGCATCTCCTGGCCCTGTAACTGGCCCACGCTTTGTTCAAGATTGATATCGAATGAAGCCGCGCGCGCCTCGGCAACCGCCCAGGTGGTGGAGACATCGCCAGGCATGATGTTGCGCATGCCGCGCGGTCCGTCGCGCATGGGGTAGGGGGGGATGTTCAGGCTGGCGACGCCGAGCGATTGAAAAGCCTCGCCGGCCGTGGCGTATGGATTCGCGCTGGGGAGGCCGGACAGGATGCTGATTTCGTCGGTGACCGCCATCGCACTGACGTAGTTCGTGGCTGCCGCGTCCGTCGGTTTCATGTGTATTGAGATCGTCTCGGTGGGCGCGTACAAGGCCGAGGTGCAGGCCGTGACGTTGCCCGTGGGGACGCTGCTACTCGCGGAGGTTCCACCAGTCGTGGTTCCACCAGCGGAGGTTCCGCCCGTCGTGGTTCCGCCTGTGGTGGCGCCGCCGCTGGTAGTGGTGCCGCCGGTATGGCTACCGCTGGTCGTGGTTCCGCCGATGGGGCTACCGCCGGTGGTGGCGCCGCCAGTGGTGGCGCCGCCCGTACGGCTGCCGCCCGCGGTGGTGGTGCCGCCCGTCACGCTACCACCGGTCGGGGCGCCACCGGACACGCTGCCGCCGGTCGGGGCGCCACCGGACACGCTGCCGCCGGTGACGCTGCCACCCGCAGGGTTTCCGCCAGAGGTACCACTCCCCGTGGGGTTGCCACCCGCAGAACTGCCGTTCGTGCTGGTGTCGCCACCTGTCGGGCTCCCGCCGGCAGAGTTGCTAGCGCCGCTCGCGCTGTTGCCGCCCTGGCCTCCGCCCGATGTACCGCCCTGGCCTCCGCCCGAGGTGGCGCTCCCGCCTTGCGTGCTTCCGCCGCTCTTGGCCTGCGTCGGCTGCAGCGAACATGCGGCAAAAGCCATCAATCCCGCGGCAGCCAGAGCAGCGGCGGAGTAACTCTGTCTCGTAATGTCTTTCATTTCGATGTCTCCTATTGTCGTGAAGAGTCAGACGTCCGTCTGCGTCCACGAATCCCGGCTCTCTCACCCGAGTTTAGCGTCTACCCGGCCATTGCCAGAATCCCTGTGCATAGATTGTCTGCGTCAAGGACGTAACACCATTCCTGTGCCCGTTGATTATAATATGTGTCGGCGACGTGTGGAGCTTCATGGGATCCGCACGTCTGGGTGCGTTCCTCGAATAGAATGTCACCGATAGATGGGATCTCACCAAGGTTGACTCGTTCGTCGTGATAGTCGCCACAGTGACCTGCCCCCCAAAAACTGGTTCAGACAAGATGTCAGTCCTCCACGGCTGTTCCTCAGGCCGGTGGTGTTGGTAGCAACGGGCGCGCGTGATCCCGTGCACGTGGCCGCGCGCAACCTGCGGCAAGAACGGCCTGGACGAGGGTTTTCGGACGCCCAGCCAGCAAGTTGAGTGGCCGAACTACGAATTTTCGAGAGGCCGTGCCAACAGGGCCTGCTCTGCGGCGGCGCGCTCCTCGGCGGTGTCGACTTCCAGCCATCCATGGCCGCTGATGTCGCGACACAAGGGAGCCGTATCACCCTCGGCCAGTCGGCCCAAGATGCGCTCGACGTGGATGGCTCGCCCTTCCTCGGCCAGGGCCGCATCGGCGGTTTGCCAGTACCGGGGCAGTGCACAGGAGGGCACGCGGGTCATGCCCACGTAGCCGGCATCGAACTTGGTCAGTGTCTTGGAAATTCGGCGGACGCGGCCGTCGGAACCGCGCTCGACCTTCATGTCGTCAGCCCCCAAGCTACGGTCGGTGTCGATGAAGGCCGTGACATCCGTTGCATCCGGCGCCACCACCGCGGCGACGCCGGGCCGGTAGATGTGATCCACGTTGAGCAGAAGGAAACCCTGGTCCAGGCGCGGCCGTGCCGCCAGCAGCGAGATGAGATTGCCGTCGCGAAAGCTGGGGTTCTCGATCAACTCGAAGGCCAGTCCAGCCAGCGCCGGGTTGCAAGTCCGGCCCTGGTCGAGCGCGCGCGCCACCAAAGAAAAACCGTAGCCGCCGACCACCAGAACCTTTGCCGCTCGCAGCCGGGCCGCGAACTCCAGCGCGTGGAACATGAGCGGCTTTCCCGCCACGTTGATCAGGGCCTTGGGAATGTCCTTGGTCAGCGCGCCCAGTCGGCTGCCCAGACCCGCGGCCAGCAGGACGACCTGCACTGGCTACCCGGCCGCCGCGGCCCGCGATGCCGGCAAGAGATCCAGGATCTCGGCGAAGCGACAAATCACCGGCTGACCCGGGAAACGCAGGGTGAAGCGCTCCTTGGCGAACGTCCCGGCCAGACCCACGAAGGGAATCTTCGCCAGGTAGGCAATCTCGCCGTCGTGCAGTGAATCGCCGACGAACAGCATCTCCTGGCGGTCGACGCAGAAGGTTCGCTCGGCCAACTCGATGTGCGGACGGCCCTTGGCCAGCCCGTCGCCGTGTCCCATGACCAGGTCGAAGGGGAAACCCGAAAGTTTCGCGAAAGACTGCACGTTCTCGCGTCCGTTGTTGGACGAAACCGCGATGCGCGCGCCGCGAGCCTGCAACTCGAAGAGGGTTGCCCGCGTATCCTCGATCATGCGCGCGCTCCCGCAACGCGCGGGCTTGCGACCTTCAAACAGATCGGAAGCCGCAGGGTTACGCGCATCGCCCGGAAAGATGTCCTCGAGTTGCTCGACAAACGGCAACCCGCAGGTGGCCAGGTACAGTTCGCGGGCCAGGGGCCTTGGGATGCCGTAAATTCCCGTCATGACCTCGGTCGCCAGATCGGCAAGCACCGGCATGGTGTCGATGAGCGTGCCGTCCAGATCGCAAAGCAGAACCTTGGGCAGAGCCAGGCACGCCACGCGACGTGGAGGCGCCGATACGGAGAGGCGAGTGTCAGGGCGGGTGGCGGTAACCGTGTTTCCTAGCATTGCACTTCCCCAGCAAAGCAAGTGGCGCGCCAGTGAGCGCGCAGGTCTAACTTGTCGGAACTACTGGCTCAAGTTTCGGGAGCCACCCGATGGTGTTAGAAATCCACCACATCACGTGTTGGGAGTTAAACGCTCGCTCGCTCGGGATGACGCTGAAATGGGAACCCTGAAAGGGTTCCCAAACCCTCCCGCGATGGTACGCCGCCGGCTTAGACGGCGGGCTCCAGACGCGACGGGGCATGAGCGCTGCTGACAGGCCGCAACGCTACTGATATCCTCGTCGCGTGGTCTGTACGCATTGTGGTGAGAGCCACCCATCCGACGCTAGCCGTTGCCCCGTCACCGGCAAGGAGATCGGTGGGACCGTCCCTTCCGCCGGCCTGACCATCGGCCAGAGTCTCGAGGGCAAGTACAAGATCATTCGCGAGATTGGCCGGGGCGCGATGGGCGTGGTCTACGAGGGGCTGCACATCGCGCTCGACCGCCGAGTGGCTGTCAAGACTTTGCGCCAGGAAATGAGCAACGATGCTGACCTGGCCACGCGTTTTGAGCGCGAGGCGCGAGCTGCCAGCGCCATCGGCCATCCGCACATCATCGATGTCTTCGACTTGGGCCGCACGCCCGACGGGCTGCTGTTCATGGTCATGGAGCTGCTCGACGGCAAGCCGCTCACTGCGCTGCTGCAGCAGGCTCCACGCATGCCGTTGGCCTTGGCCGTGAACCTGATGACTCAGGTGCTGGGCGGCCTGTCAGCAGCCCACAAGCACGGCATCGTCCACCGCGACCTCAAGCCGGACAATATCTTCGTCATCAACACGGAAGATCGCCCCAACTTCGTCAAGATCGTCGACTTCGGCATCGCCAAGAAGCTCTCGGCACGCCAGCCCGGCCAGGCGGGTCCGGCGGCCATGAGGGGGACCATGGTGGGCACGGTGATGGGCACGCCTCTGTACATGTCGCCCGAGCAGGCCATCGGCCAGGTGGCGCAGATTGACCACCGTACCGACATCTTCGCGGCTGGCGTGGTGCTGTACGAGATGCTGTGTGGCCGGACGCCTTTCCGTGGCGAGGGCTACGCCGCCATCCTGGGCTCCATCTTGGAAGGTAAGTACCCGCAGCCGCGAACCTTGCGCCCCGACATTCCAGCCCCCATCGAGGCGGCCATCGTGCGCGCCCTTGACCGCGACATAGAGAAGCGCTTCCCTTCGGCCGCGGCCATGCGCGATGCCATCAGCGGTGGCAGCGCCGAGGTGACTCCGGCTCCCGTCGCGGTCGGACCCGAGGCGCGGGGCGACGGCTTGGCGCTCAGGCTGTCGACTCTTGACGGGCAGGAAGCCCCGGCTCCCGGCTTCGGGCTGCTGGAGAACATTCCCCTGCCCCAGGGGGCTCGGCCGCTTCCGCCAGGACGGCCGCGCGCAGCCCGCGGCCCAGACGACGATCGCTTCGCGCCACCGCCCGAGCAAGAAGCTCCGCTGGAGTTGGGCGGCACTCGCTGGGGAGCCTCGCCGCCACCGAGACAGCCACTCCGGGGAGGCGCGGAGCCACTGCCTCGACCGGAGATCCGGCGCTCGTCGCGGCCGCACCCCGAAGAGGACGAGCCCCGCAGCCTGGCGCCTGCCCGACCGGCTTCGGCGCGCAACTTCGTCGAAGACGACGAGCGGCCAGCCCTGGCGCGCCCGCTCGATCAGGTGCCAGCTCCTCCGATTTCCGAGCGGCCGCGCGCCAGACCGCCCGCGCAGGCCGCGGGAACCGTGGCGCCCGAGCACGTGGTTTCTGCGCGTGCCCGCAGCCTGCTCATCAAGATCGGGATCGGGCTTGGCGTGCTGGTGGCCGCGCGGATCGGATATCATTTCTGGCAGGCCGGCGCGCAGGACCGTTCTGCCGCGAGTGCGCCTGTGGCCGGCAAAGGGGTCATGCGCAAGGTGATGCTGGTGCTCGATCCCCCGGATACCAGCGTACAGATCGACCATATCCCCACCAGCAAGCGCGAGATCGATCTCGACTCGGCCACGTCCCATCTGCTCAATGTGACGGCGCCTGGACGTCTGACCCGCCGGTTGTCCTTCGAGGCCAAGCCTGGGCTGAAGCTGGCGCTGCGCATGAACCACCTGCTGGTGCCGCCTTCACCTCTCGACCCGCCGCCTGCGCCCGCCGAGCTTACCCTCAGCTATCCCGAATCGGCGCGACCATCGGAAGAAATCGACGGCGCTCTTGCCAAACTGGACAAGTACGCCCAGTGCCTGGCCGCTGCGGGCGACAGCAGCGACGGCAGCGCGAAGGCCGGGGCCCGCGTCCGCCTGCCCAGCGAGGATCTGGCCCGCTGCAAGACACTGGTGCGTGAGGCGCGTGATCTGGCGCCAGCCATCGCTCCGCTCGAAGGCGCCGCCGATACCTACCTTTCCGCTGTGCAAGGCGGGCAGAAGCTGGACGCGGTCATGCGCTCAGCGGCGGCCTTGCGTGCCGAGCTTCTGGCCGCGCGCAGCGAGTGGCAGTGGCAGGAGTTGGCTTTGCAGGAGAAGCTTGAAGGTCGCAAGGCTGCCTGGCACATGCGTCGATTTGCCCTGGGCGCGAACGCCTGGCTGCGCGCCGTGAAGTCCGATCCACCTGCTCGCGAGTCGGTGGACGAGCGGGCCAAAGCGCTTGCCGACATCTTCACGATGTTCATCGACTATGCCGAGAGCGCACGAGCCGAGATGGCCCGTACCGAGGGAGCCAACGATTTCATGAAAGCGGCACAAGACACCATGGCCGTGGTGCGACCCACGGACGGCAAGCCGCGCAGCGAATTCGCCGCACTCAGCGCCTGCCGTCGCCTGGTGGCCGCCTTCAACGCGCTGGTGGTGGAGTAGCGGCCGGGCTCTGCTTTCTGACATGGAAACCCTGAAAGGGTTCCCAAACCCTCCCGCGATGGTACGCCGCCGGCAACGAGGGCGCGCGCGAAGCGCGCGGGGTGGGCAGGGTGGCGGGCTGTCCCGAAGTCCCCGAAGGGGGAGCCGGCGGGCTCCCCACGCGACTATGGCACCGCGAACACGGTGGTGCCGCAGCCGAGTGTTTCGCCCGGGGCGGGTGTCGCACCGCAGGTGGCGGAATTGGCGGGGTCGAATTGCGCAGGATTGAGCTGGAGCGATGTTGACCCGTTCTGCACCCAGAGCTGGTAGTGCGCAGGCGTCGGATCCACCTCGAAAACCTTGATCTGATCGCCGGACCGGATTGTCTGCGCTGGACCATTGCCGAGTAGGTCGCCGATCTGAAACTGCAGGGAGCCGCCGTTGAGCGACATGAAGCCTGAGTCATCGCCTGACTGGTTGACCACCGCATCCGGGGGTCCCTCGGTCCAGGAGACAAGGGTCGTCTGGCTGAACGTGGTGCTCGAGCTGGCGTACTTGCAGTTCTCGCCGGCGCAATCTGTGGGAGCGCACGCCACGTTCTCGGGTGTGAAGGCCGCAGATTCCTTCATCGTGTATCCCACCACGGTGTTGTTGCGAATCAGCCCGACAGTGTCGATGTCAGTTCCGGGGGCGTCGCTGGCGCTGCAAGAGAAGTTGGGCTGCTCGAACTCTCTGTCCCTGATGAACACGTAGGTGTACGCCGCTGCCGCGCCGGTCTCGGGTGTGGAGCCGTCGCTGGCGAGGCCGCCGTCAATCGCGCTTTCACTGACCACGCTGGCCTTGCAGCCCGCAAGGCCCAGTCCGAGCACGCATGCAAGACCGGCCATGGGTGCTGTTCTCATTTGCAATGTCTCTCCTGTGCTCCGATCAGCGTTTCCCGAAGCAATGCATTCTTGTCTGCAAAGCAAAATCTGGCAGAAGCGGCGTCGCTCATCCAGGGGCAAGAAGTTGACGCGCACGCGTCCTGCAGCGGCGCGAAAGACTACTTCTTGCCGCTTTTCACCTCTGCCAGCCAGGACGCGATCTTCTTCTCGCGCTTGTCGAGCTCGGCGCGCACGTCGGCCAGCGGCTTTGCGTCACCCTGGAAGGAAGCCGCGATGGCCTCGGGATAGTCGTTGGCCAGAAGGTTCAGGCTGACGTCGTGGTCGGTGGCGATGTTGGAGTTGCCGCCCTGTGGATCCATGGCGCGCAGGATCTTGGCCTGGGCCTCGATGGGCTTGCGCTGTGAGGCCGCCAACTTCTTGAGCTGGTCGAGGGCGTCGGGCTTGCCCTTCAACGTCTCGGCGGCACCGTCGAGCGCCTTGCGGGTCTTTTTCTCGAAGGCGAACAAGGCCAGGTGCTTGGCCATCTTGCTCTTGTCGAACTTGAGCAGGCGGGCTTGCTCCTCGGCGGCGAGTTGGGCCGCCAGCTTCTCGTCGGCATCCTTCTTCGCTTTCCAGAGCGCGTAGCGTTCCATCATGCCCAGGTGCGCATCGGCGGGTCGTGCGTCGGTGGCCGGGCCCGCGTCCGCGGTCCGGGCGGGCAAGGCGGGTTTGGCAGGGGATGGCGTGGACGCGGCCTTGGGCGGCGCGGCCTGCTCGCTGCAGGCCGCGGCCAGCAAGATGGCGCCAGTCCCTAGAAGAAGTGTGGTTCGCTTCATGGTGTCCTCCCTGGTCTGTGCAACTCGTGGCGTGGGTAAGCACTATCTCATGCAAGTCACGTCGGGGCAGCGATCTCTGTACGGCCTGACGAGCTACCCGAAGGCAGGGCTTGCGGCCGTGGAATGGCATCGATTGGGTGCACTGAACGGGAGCACAGGAAGATGGTCATCGCGCCCCACACCAGCGGTTGCCAGAGCGCCTGGGCGATGTTCCAGGGAAACTCGCGGTACACGAAACTCCCCGGGGCGCTCTCGACCAACACCGCCACCGCCAGCAACAACCCGGCCACGACGTCGCTTCCGTTGTTGCGACGGACTTGCTTGGCGATGCGAAAAAGTGCGATGACGGCGAGCAAGATCAGCGAATCGTCGTAGGGCCGGTGGTACATCCACACGCGCGCGGCAATTCCTGTCACGCCCAGCACCCGCCACAGGTCAGCGTCCCGGTTGCGCGCAATCCAGACACCCAGCGCGGCCAGCACTGCGGCCGAGCCCACCAGATGCCAGCGGCCCAGTCCCATCTGCGCCATCCACAGTGGAACATGGCCCAGGCCATCGCTGACCAGGATGCCCTGACTGACGCGCGTGAAGTCCGCGAGGTCCGCCCAGAATGGCCGCGAGCGAAAAGCCTGCGCCAGGACAGACGCGCCGGCGAACCCCAGCACGGCCAGGATGATGGGACGCAGTCGCCGCGAGCGAAGCAGCGCGATCAGGAAGAAGGGCACGGACAAGGTCGGCTTCACCAGTGCGAACACCAGCAGGGCGGCGGCCAGAAGATCGTTGCGTCCACTGACCGGCCGCCCTGGTTCAAGCAGCCACAGTGCCGTCACGGTCGCCGGCAGCAAGAGCGTGCCCGGTTGCCCGTTGCCCCATGTGCCCGGCAAAGCGTAGGGCGCCAGCAACATGAGAACAAAGAGGGCGCGCTCGCGGCCGTTCTCGGCGCCACTGTGGCGGAGCGCGAAGCGGAAGGAAAAAGCGAGAACCACGAGGTTCACGATCGCCCAGAGCCAGCGCGCGGGCCACGAGGGCAGCCAGCCGAGCAGAGGCCAGAGCAGGACGAACGTGGCCGGCAGATATCCCGAGTGCACGCGATCCGTGTACACGGGCAAGCCCGCAAACCAGCGCTGGATGTCCCGGTGGCGCAGGTTCAGATCCACCGCGCCCAGCCAGTGGCGCATTCCCACCAGGCGCCACAGCTCGATCCCGCTTCGGACCAGCGCGAGCAGGCCGAGAAACGCGATGGCAGCCCACAGCACCCGGTTGCGGTTTCGCGACCACCAGGCGGTGAGCAGACGCTCGCTTCGCGTCGAGATGAAGACCATCGGGCGACGTTACGCTGGCACGGCCCGCGCTGTCACCCGGTTCCGCTGGCGCCGGTCTTCGCGCGCGTGTAGCGTGCGGGTCCTGATGAGGCCCGCATGCGCATCCTGATTTCGGGGGCTTCGGGCCTGATCGGCCGGGCCTTGGCGGAACGCCTGCGTTCCGCGGGTGATACCGTGCAGACCCTGGTGCGGCGCAGGCCCGACGAGTCGGCAGGCGAAATCGCATGGAATCCCGAAGCCGGGGTGCTGGATGCCTCGCGCCTGGACGGTCTGGACGCCGTCGTGCACCTGGCAGGGAAACCCATCGACTCTCGTTGGACCGAAGCAACCAAGAAAGCCATCCGCGACAGCCGGGTGCGGGGAACCAAGATGCTCGCCGAGGCGGTGTCGCAGCTCCCAACCAGGCCGAAGGTTTTCCTCTCGGCTTCCGCTGTCGGGTTCTACGGATCCCGCGGGGACGAAGTGTTGGACGAAACCTCGGGCCCAGGCGAGGGTTTCCTGGCGGACGTCTGCCGCCAGTGGGAGGAAGCGGCCGCGGCCGCGCGTGGCGCCGGCATCCGCGCGGTTCAGTTGCGTAGCGGCCTGGTGCTTTCCCGTAAGGGCGGGATGCTGGCGCGGGTGCTCCCGCCCTTCAAGGTGGGCGCGGGCGGTGTGGTGGGGACAGGACAACAATGGATTAGCTGGATTTCTCTGGCCGACGCTACGGCTGCCATCCAATACGCGATCGGTGCGGCGAAGCTTTCCGGGCCAGTGAACCTCACCGCGCCCCAGCCGGTATGCAACGCCGAGTTCGCACACACCCTGGGCAAGGTGCTCGGCCGCCCCACGCTGGTCCCGCTACCGGCTTTCGCGGTCAAGTTGCTGTTGGGGGAGCTGGCCGACGAGTTGCTGCTCGCGGGGCAGAAAGTCTTGCCCCACAAACTACTCGCCGCTGGTTTCCACTTCGCCCATTCCGATCTGGAGTCGGCCCTGCGATGGGAGCTGACCCACTGAAGCGCTAGAAGCTATAGATGAACCGGCCGAAAACGTTGACGTACGCCATAGCGACCGAGGGCGCGACCGCGGGCGCCACGCTGGGCGGCGGCGGCGATGCCGGCGCCTGGGCAAATGCGGTCTGGGCAAACAATAGGTACGTGGCCGCGGCAAGTCCGACCCGGGTTAGCATCGATCCCTCCTTGGTAAGTCGTTGAGCGAGAATCCCACTATGAGGAGACAGGGCCGGTTGGTCAATAGACCAGTCGCTGCGCTCAAAGCGACCTCCTCGCCCAGCCCCCCGCTGGCTCCCCGATCACCAACTGTTGTCGGTAGGCGACGCGCCACCAGGGCGGATGGCGAGCAGGGCATTGAACATATTGAAGAAGTCGTGGTCGCTCACGACTTTCCCATGGGCGCTTTGTTTCGACGTCGCACAAGCGGCGTCCGATACGCCAAAGTGCATTGCAGTCAGCCCGGCCGCGTTCAGTGCAGGGTTGCCGTGTCAGCCAGGACCGTTTCCAGTGGCTTGGCGAAGATCGTCCATTCACCGGCGTGGGGGCCGAGGGCACCGGCGCGATCGAGATGTGGCAACACGTGCTGCGCCACCACGGCCGAGCACGAAAAGTAGCGACCGGAAAACACGACCGCATCCACCCCTCCCAGAGCGGCCGCGGCCGTGCCCGAGGCCAGCAGCATGCGATAGAGCAGCACCTCGCGCGCACGCACGCATTCGCTGCGCGCGCTGGTGAGCACGTCATCCAAGCGCACGCGGCGGCCCACCAAGCCGGAGAGTCCACTTTCACCCACCAGCAGCGCATTGGCGCCTTCAGGCCCAAGACCAGCCTCGCCCGCGAGAGCCAACGCGACCGCAGGGTCGATCTCGCCGCTGTTGGTTTCACCCGGCAGGCCTTCCAGCGGCGTGGCGCCGCTGGTGACTGTGATGGGCCGGCGGCCCATCACAGCGGCGATTTCGGGCTGGGCATCAAGACAGATGGAAAGAATCCGCGGCGAAGGCGCGCAGTCGCGCTTGCGCCAACTGCGGCTGGCTTCCCGTGAGGCGGCCTCGTGATACAGGCCGTGGTAACCCCAGCGCCGCAGCGCCAGCTTGTGCGACAGATCCGGCGACACCGCGTAGGTGCGCTCGCGCAGCGGCAGGTCCACGAAAAACGAGGTCTCGAAGGCCAGTCGGGCCGGCATTCCGGCAAAGACCTCCTGCACGGCGCGCGCGATTTCGATCAAGCCAGCCACGTGCAGGGGTGACTGGCGCGCAACCCGTTCCAGACGGACCAAGGCGTCCTGGTCGAGCGCAGCCGGGCCGGGGAAATCCTCGCCGCCAAACAGCCCGTGCACGACCACGTCGGGGACATCGTCGCAAAGGCCCACAGCTTGCACAATGGTGCGAACCTCGTCGAGGGCCGCGCGCGGTCCCTGCCAGCGAAACCCACGGATGGTGCCTGTGCAGGTTTCACTGCCGGCGACGAACCCAGCGTAGCGCAGGCTCTTGCGACCGGGAATCAGAACCAGGGTGTTCACTGTGCGATCCTTTCCGCCCGCGCGCGTGACAGCAGGTCGTAGCTGAAGCGGGCAATGGCCATCTCCTCGTTGGTGGCGATGGCCAAGATGCGCACGCGACTTGACGGCGTTGATAGATCGGCGGGCAAGACAATCGCGGCATCGTTTCTTTCGGGATCGATGTCCAGGCCGAAGCACTGCAAGCCCGCGGTCACGGCCCAGCGTACATGCGGCATCTTTTCGCCGATGGTGTCGGTGAAGATCACGCAGTGGGCACGGCCCACCAGGGTCAGGTACGCGCCCAGATACTTGCGAATGCGCCACAGGTAGACCTGCGCCGCCACCGCCAGTTGGTCGATGTCCGCGGCCCCACCATCGGCTGCACGCGCCACCACGTCGCGGATGTCAGCCGACATTCCCGACAAACCCAGCACGCCACTCTTGCGGTTCAGCAGGCCCTCGACCGCGGCGCCATTGCCCGCCGCGCGCACCAGCAGGGTGAGCGCCACGGCGGGATCGAGGTCGCCCGAGCGGGTGCTCATCATCAACCCCTGCAGCGGCGAGTAGCCCATGGTGTTGTCCAGCGAGCGGCCGTTTACGACGGCGCACAGGCTGGCGCCGCCACTGCCCAGATGGCAACTCACGGCGTTCAGTTTCTCAAAGGGCACGCCCAGCAGCTTGGCCGCCTCCTGCGCCACGTACTGGTGACTGGTGCCGTGAAAGCCGTACTTGCGAAAGCCGTACTTGGCCACCAGCGCGGCCGGCAGGGCGTAGCTGCGCGCCACTTCCGGGATGGTCGCGTGGAAAACCGTGTCGAAGACCACGGTCTCGGGCAGCGTCGGGTACAGGCGCCGGCACGCCGCCACCAGGCGCACGGCAGGCGGGTTGTGAATGGGCGCCAATTCCTGGATGCGCTCCAGCTCGGACATGACCGCGTCGTCCAGGATCACGTGTTGCTTGAAGTTCGGTCCGCCGTGCGCCATGCGGTGTCCAATGGCGTCGGGCACCAGTTCGGGATCGCGCTCGAGCAGCCGCATGACCTGCGTGAAGGCGGTGGCGTGGTCAGGCATCTCCACCACGATGGTTTCCTTTTTCCCGGACACCTGGTGGTGGATGCGAGCCGGCTCAGCGGTCTTTGGGCCCACCCGTTCGGCTTCCCCGCCCGCCAGCTCTTTCTCACCCGGCATCTCGATCAGCCGGTACTTGAGCGACGAGCTTCCGCAGTTGAATACGATGATACGCATGGCATGCCCTGGTGGCCGAGGTCAGATCTCGTCGGGGATCCACCCGAAAACCGGGATGCCCACCAGACCGTGCGCCATGGCTGCGGTTCCATAGGTGCACTCGACGATCTTGGCGATCTCCACCGACTCGCCCTGGCTGTGCGCCTCTTCCTCGCGGCCCGGGCCGTAGCCGATGGTGGGAATGTGGAACTCGTTGGACAGCACGCTGCCGGATGTGCCCATGCCCAGACGCGACAGCTTCCACTTGCCCGGCCGCACGGCGCAGCCCGCAGCCGCCAGCGACTGGCGCGCGCGAGAGAGCAAGGGGCTGAAGGGATCCGTGCTCCAGGCGTGGGTGACCCGCTTGACCTTCATGACCAGGCCGCTGGGCATGGTTTCAGCGCGCTCGCGCACGGCCACTTCGACCTCGACCGCGCCGGCCAGCTGGGCCAGTCGCTCGGCCTCGTGGCGCATGCGGCCCAGCATGCCGTCGACGGCTTCCTCGGGGCCGAGACGACGTTCCACCGCAATGGTGGCGCAGCGGAGCCCGTGGCTGTCCTCGAAATGCGGCTTGCCCATCAGCATGGCTTGCACGGCCGCCGCCGGATCGGTGTCACCCATTCCGCTCGCCACCAGTTCCGCGGCGTCGGCGACCTGGAATGGGTTGTTGCTGCGCAGGCGGATGTCCAGTTCGGCGCGGCCATCGTGGCCGTAGTACAGGCCTAGGTCGGTCGGCTCGCCGAGGATGGCGTATTCGGGCCGCAGCCCCATTTCCTTCAAAGTGAATTCGATCAGTCCGCGCATGCCGAGCGAGATGCCGTTTTCCTCGGCCACGGTGGCGGCCACGATCAGGTTTCCGCGCAGGGGCAGAAGACTGCGCTTGAGCAAACCGCCGGCAAAGACTTGCGCCGCCAGCCCGCCCTTGCAGTCGGCTGCGCCCAGACCGTGGAGTTTGCCGTCCTCGATGCGGCCACTCCAGGGCGTACCCGGCCAGCCCGCCTCGTCCGCTGGCTCGACTGTGTCCATGTGACTGGCCAGCAGTAGATTGGGGCCGTCCTCCACCCCGTGCAACACGCCCACCACGTTGCCGAAGCTGTCGGTGGTGACCGTGTCGAAGTCGAGGGCGCGAAGCTGCCTTTCCACCAGGGTCGCGGCGCTCGATTCGTCTCGGCTCAGGCTGCGCGTGCGCAAGAGGGCCTGCGCGAAGGACATCAACTCGCCCTGCAAACCTTCCAGCTTGCCTTTCAATAGATCGTACATGCTGCGTTCTCCTTTTGAGCTCTCGATACAGCAAGCGTCGTGCCGGCCGCGCAAAACCTGGGTTTCCTCGTTTGCCACCCCGGCTGTCATTTCAACTTGAAATATTCTTATTTCAGATTGAAATAGCGGGTGCATCATGCGAGTCGAAGACCTGAAGCGGGACGAACTGCTGGAATTTCGCGATGGCGCCATCGACTTCCAGGGCCGCCGGCTGGTCCTGCACAGCACCGACGCCTTTGCCCAGTTTCGCAAGGATCTCTTCGAGATGGTGGGGCCCGCGCAGGCCCGGCGCATCCTGACCCGTTTCGCCTACTTCTGGGGTCAGGCCGACGCCGCGGCCATGCGCCGGGTGTTCAGGTGGGACAGCGTGGTCGATCTGGTCAAGGCCGGGCCGCGCCTGCACGCCCTGCAGGGTGTGGCGCGCTGGGTGACCAAGAAACTGGATGTGGATCAGGTTGCTGGCCGCTTCGAGATGGATGTGGCCTGGCACGGCTCGGCCGAGGCCGAGGAGCACGTGGCGGTGTTTGGTCGCGCATCGCACCCGTCGTGCTGGATGCTGGCCGGCTACGCCAGCGGCTTCATTTCGTTTGCCCTGGGCCACGACGTGTACTTCGTGGAGCAGCGCTGTCGCGCGATGGGCGAGCGCGTGTGTACGGCCGTGGGAAAGGACCGGGCGTCGTGGGGCGGGGAGATCAACCCGCACCTGCCCTACTTCCAGGCCGCCGACATCAAAGGGAAGATTCAAAGTCTGACTGAGGAGCTGCACCGGGTGACGCGAGAATTGCAGCGCAGCACCGAGCGGCTGACCACGCTGGAGCGGCCACCGCTGGTTGAGGTGCGCAGCAAGGCCTTCGCGGCGGTTCTGGATCTGGCCACGCGCATAGCGCCCTTTGATTCATCGGTGCTCATCACCGGAGAGAGCGGCGTGGGCAAGGAGGTGGTGGCGCGGCTGGTCCACGCGCGCTCGCAACGCAGTCGGGGGCCCTTTCTGGGCATCAACTGCGGGGCGCTGCCGGAAACCCTGCTCGATTCGGAACTGTTCGGCCACAAGGCGGGCGCGTTCACCGGCGCCACCGGCGATCACGCCGGGCTCTTCGAAGAGGCCGCGGGCGGAACGCTCTTTCTCGACGAGATCGGCGAGATCTCGCACGCCCTGCAGGTCAAGTTATTGCGCGTGCTGCAGGAACGCGAGATCCGGCGCGTGGGCGAGAGCCGGACGCGCAAGATCGACGTGCGCATCCTGGCCGCCACCAACCGCGACCTGGCCGAGGCCATGCGCAAAGGCGCGTTCCGTGAAGACCTTTATTATCGCTTACGAGTCATCGAGATCGCGATCCCACCCTTGCGCGAGCGGAAGGAAGACATCCTGCCGCTCGCGCGTTTCTTCGTGGAGCGACTGCGGGTGAAGCTGAAAATGCCCAATCTGCGCCTGGCCGCCACCGCCATCGACCCGCTTTCAGCCTATGCCTGGCCCGGCAATGTGCGCGAGCTGGAGAACGCCATCGAGCACGCGGCCGTGCTCTCGCGCAGCGGCGCCATCACGCCCGAGCTTCTGCCGTCCAACATTGTGCTTGGCACCGAGGCGCGTCCTGGGCACGGCGCGGGGCCGCGTTCGCTTGATCAGGTTGAAAGGGAACATATCCGCGCTGTGCTGGCCGAATCAGGAGGCAACCGCACGCGCGCCGCCGCCGCGCTTGGCATCAGTCCCACCACCCTGTGGCGCAGAATGAAGACCATCAAGGGGTAGGGTTAGCGGGGCAAGACACGCGCCTCGGTCAGGTGCGCGTGGTCGCTTCGACCTTCGGACTTTCGACCGCTGCCCTGACCTGTACACCTCTCGCCGGTGGCCAATCTTGATCACCAAAACCACCAGGCGGCGATCCTCGATGGTGTACAGGATGCGGTAGTCGCCCACGCGGATGCGCCACGCGTTCGCCTCGCCTTGTAGCTTGGTCACACCCGCCGGCCTCGGGTTCTCGGCCAGAGCGTCGATCCGGGCAGCCACGCGGCGCTGAACGGGCTTGTCCAGCGCGGACAAGTCGCGCTCTGCGCTGGGGGCAAGCTGGACGGAATAGCGCGCCACCTACAGCCCGAGTCGCTTCTTGACCTTGGCCCACGGGATCGGCTTGTCGCCCTTGGCCTTCATTTCAGCCAGCGCCTTGCGCGCGTCCTGGGCGTCGATGCGATCTTCCATGGCTTCGAGCAAATCCAGGTCTTCCGCCGGCACGATGGCGGCCATGGTGTGGCCGTAGCGGGTCAGGGCCACCCGTTCTTTGGCATAGGACGCGCGATTGACCACGTCAGAGAATCGCTTGCGCGCAGCGGCCGTGGAAACCTTGGTCATGCCTATGTTGTACACCATTAACCGGATGTGGTCGAGGCCTTTGGGCTCCGGCCAGCCTCTCACACATTGAAACGGAAGTTGATCACATCTCCGTCGGCGACCACGTACTCCTTGCCTTCCAAGCGCAGCTTGGCGGCTTCGCGACACTTGGCTTCGCTGCCCAGCTTGCAGAGGTCGTCCCAGCGCATGACCTCGGCGCGGATGAAACCGCGTTCGATGTCGGAGTGGATCTTGCCCGCGGCCTTCTGCGCGGTGGTTCCGGCGCGAATGGGCCAGGCCCGGCACTCGTCCTCGCCTGCGGTCAGCAGCGAGATCAGATCGATGAGCGCGTAGGCTGCCCGGATGAAGCGCCCGGCCGCGGGCTCGGTCAGGCCCAGCGAAGCCACGAACTCCTTCTGCTCTTCCGGCGACATCTGCGCGATGTCCATTTCCACGGCGCCGGCCAGCACCACAAGCCCCAGGCCGGATTCGCGCGCGTACGCTTCCAGGTCCGCCGGAGCCGGCTTGGCCACCTCGGCCTCAGACACGTTCAGCACCAGTAGTAGCGGCTTCAGGGTGAGAAACCGGAACCCGGAGATGGCGACCAAATCGGCCGCGCCGAGTCCCTGCAGTCGCCGCAAGGGCAACCCGCCGTCAAGCTGCGCCTTTAGCTTTTCCAGCAACTCTTGCTCGCCGGCTTTGCCTTTTTCTTTCTTCAGTCGCTCGATCCGCTTCTCGATGAGTATGAGGTCGGCGAGATTCATCTCCACCTCGAAGTCCTTGGCTTCGTGGAGCGGCCGGGGCGCCTCGCCCTCCGGGCCGGAGAACCCGCGCACCACATGGCAGAGCGCATCCATCTCGCGCATGGCAGCCAGGGTCTTCTCGTCCAGCCCCTGGCCCTCGCCACCGGCCGGCGCCGCCGCAACATCGGAAAAAGCTATTTCGGCGTAGGTGGTCTTCTTGGGCTTGTACAGGTCCGACAAGGCGTCGACGCGCGCGTCCGGAACCTTGACCACCCCCAGGTTGGTCTTGCCGCGGGCAGCGCCGTATCCGGTTTCCGCGGATAGCCCGGTCAGGGCATTGAACACTGTTGTCTTTCCGCTGCCGGGAAATCCGACCAAGCCGATCTTCATGTCGGCGTCCTAGCGCGCCTTCTCCGAGCCGGTCAATGACAAAGCCGCAAGCCAGGACCGAATACGCCCGATTACGCTTTTGGGACGGTAATAGGAATCTGACGCGGCTGGGTCTCGGGCTTCTTGGGAACCACCAGGCTGAGGACGCCGTCGTTCATGGTGGCCTGGACCTTCTCGCCGTCAACGCCCTCGGGCAGGGTGAAGACGCGCTCGAAGGCGCCGTATTCGCGCTCGGCGAGGTAGCTGTGCTCGTTCTCCTCGTGTTTCGTTGCCTCGCGCCGACCGGCGATGCGTAGCTGATTTGCCGTGAGCGTGATGTCCAGATCCTTCTGCTGGATGCCGGGAAGATCCGCGCGGAACACGATCTCGCCAGCAGTTTCATGCACATCGAAGCGTGGCACGAAACTCTGCTCCGCTGCTGGCGGCAGGTCGGCAGCAGTCCAGGGTGTCCATCCCAGAAGTTCACGCATGGAGAGGAACGGATCCCAGGCCCATTCGTCGGTTCGGCTTCGCGTGGAAACAGTCGACGGGTTTCTTACAATGAGAGTTGCCATTTTCGTTTCCTCCTTGTTTGTCTGTACAAGTGGTAGACACCCGCTCCCCGACGTCAAGCGCGGGTCGGAAACCAGCGCTCGCACATCACGGAGCGCCGAGCGTCCGCAGATGCTATGAGACAGGGCTGTGACTCAGGCTCTCATCTTCGACTGCGACGGAACCCTGGCCGACACCATGCCGGCCCACTACCAGGCTTGGCTTGAGGTCTTGCGGCCACATGGCATCGACTTTCCCGAGGATCGCTTCCACGCCATGGGCGGCATGCCCACGGACAAGATCGTGGTCGAGCTGTGTGGCCCCACGCGAATCGACGTGAACGCGCTGGTGCGCGACAAGGCGGCGGCGTTCGAGCGCAAGATCAGCGAGGTCCGACCCATCGCGAAGGTGGTGGAGGTTGCGCGCGCCCACCGCGGCCAGGTACCCATGGCCGTGGCCTCGGGCGGCCAGCGCCGCATGGTCGAGAAGACCCTGGCTCAGATCGGCGTGCTCGACTGGTTCCCCGTCGTGGTCACGGCAGAGGATACCCGCCAGCACAAGCCAGAGCCCGATGTGTTTCTCGAAGCCGCGCGGAGACTGGGCGTGGATCCCGCGGCCTGCACTGTCTACGAGGACACGGACTTGGGCCTGCAGGCCGCCCGCCGCGCCGGCATGCGATGGGTGGACGTGCGGCAGATGTAGGAGCAACCAGGGCGACCCCGGGTCGCCCTTACTTTGCCCCTTCTTGTATTGACCGGGCCGCGTTGGCCACGCCCGCGCGCGCTGCCATGTAGTCGTTGACGGTCAGCAGGAAGTTCTCCAGATCTTCCTTCTTCTTGCCCTTGCGCGAGCGCTTGCCACAGCTCTCCCAGGCCTGAAGCTGTCGCGCATCGTCCTCGAAGAACTGCTTGTGGGTGGCCTTCCAGGTGGGGATCGACTTCGGATTCACCTTGGCTTCCTTGTCCGCAACATTGAGCAGATTGCCGCAGTCGGCGCGCACCTTGTCCATGAACGCCACCGGATCCTTTTTGAAGCACTGGTCGGCGAGGAACTCAAGCAGCGCCTGGGCATCCTTCATCTTGGCCAGACCCGGCACCGCGCAGTAGAGGAACTTCTCGAAAGCCACTGCTTCGGGCGTGGGGTCCGGGGTCGAGTGCCAGGCGTTGCCGGTTTCCTGGATGAGCTGGTCAACGTCCTTGACCGTGCCGCGCTTCTTGATGTTCTCGGCGTAGTCCTCCAGGCCCGACTGCAACTTGGGCAGGGTTTCGCGGTACTTGTCGATGGGACCCTGAAGTTCAGCCGGGGCGTCGCGCAGCCCACCGAAGGCCTGGCGCGCACGCTCGATCTTGGGCACGCACTCGGTAGTCAGGTAGTCGGAAAAGGTCTTCTGCTGGGTGAAGTAGGCCGACTCGATACGCTGCTGGAACTGCTCGGCCTTCTGGAACATGCCCACGTCAACCTCACTGGCCATCACGCAGTTCCAGAACGCGCCGGTCTCGCGCTTCTCCAACTCGACGAACTGCGCGGCGTAGTCCAGCTTCTGCTGCGCGACCGCCTTGCGGTTGCGTTCCTTCATTTGCAGGTACCCCAACACGACCACCACGACGACCGCGATGGTCACCCCGATCATCCGGTTGCGCTTGCGGGCCGCCTCGCGCACCGCCATCAGGCGCGCATACTCATCCACGCTGTCGATGGTCGGCGGTCCAGCCGGGGCCACCGCGACGGGCAGCGGAGCACCGCACTTGGAGCAAGTGATGGAACTGGGAAGATTCTGGTGCCCGCACTTTGCACAGGAAACCATGGTGCTCTCCTTTTGTTGATGCGGCGCGGTCGGCGTCGCGAAGCTAACCCTTTTTAACAGATTGCTTCGAAAAAACCGTCCACGATTTTAGGTAGTCAAGCGCGACCTGCAGTTGATGGTCCGTCAGGCGCTTGGGCTCTTCGGCTTTCTCGCCCTGCTCGTTGCGCAGGTGGCGTTCCATGTTGCGCTCGCGGACGATCTCGGCGTCGCCCCCGTCGGGTGTCGGTGCCGTGGCCTCCACGACCACGTTGGGTGTGATGCCCTGGCTCTGGATGGAACGGCCGCTGGGCGTGTAGTAGCGCGAGACGGTGAGCTTGAGCCCGCAGGGCTTGGCCCCGCAGCCGTCGATGGTCATCACCGTCTGCACCGAGCCCTTGCCGAAGGTCTGCGTGCCCATCACCACCGCGCGCTGGTGATCTTGCAGGGCGCCGGCCACGATCTCGGCCGCCGACGCGGTGGCGCCGTTGACCAGCACCACCATGGGGAAGCCCAGCCAGGTGCCGCGCGTGTGCGCCATCTGCCGGTCCATCTCCTTGCCGCCCTTGCCTACGGTGCGCACGATGAGCCCCTCGGAGACGAAGCGGTCGGCCACCTTGACACCTTGGTCGAGCAGCCCACCGGGGTTGTGGCGCAGGTCCAGAATGAGGCCCTTGATGCCGCCGGCAGAGGCGCTGCGTGTCTGGATGTCCTGCAGCCCCTCCAAAACCTTGGCATCGGTGATGGCCGAGAACAGGCGGACCTTGATGTAGCCGTAGCCGGCGTCGAGCATGCGCCATTCCACCGCCTTGACCTCGAACTTCTCGCGCCGGATCTTGAAGGTCATCTCGCGTCCGCGGCGACTGATGGTGATCACCACCTCGCTGCCCGCCGGGCCCTGGATGCGTGCCACCGCGTCGGTCCAGTCGAGCGCCCCTGCCTCCACGCCGTCGATGCGCTCGATCACGTCACCGGATTCGATGCCGGCGCGAAAGGCGGGCGAGCCCTCGATGGGCGATACCACCACGAAGCCGCGCTTGCGCTTCTCCAGATCGATGCCGATGCCGGTGATCTCGGCGTCGCCCTCGGTTTCCTTCTTCAGTCGGTCGTATTCCTCGGGATCCATGAAGCGCGAGTGGGGATCCAGGGCTTCGGTCAGGCCGCGTGCGGCTCCGTACATCAGTTCGGTCTCGGGGATGTCCTCGACGTAGTTGTTTTCGATGTAGGAAAGCACCTTGGTGAAGACACCCAACTTGTGATACGGGTCGAACCGCCCCGCGTTGCTGGGTCGACTGGCCACCATGCCCCCGGCAAAGGCACACAGCCCGGCCAGAGCAAAGAGCAGGATTCGGGATGGGAAGAGCAATTGACGCCGCATAGCCGGGGATTATGGCACGCCTGGGAGGAAGTCAGTGCAGCCTAGGATTCGGAGCACCTACACCGCTCCCCGCTTCTCCGAATCCCGGGTGCGTTCTACTGGTAACGCAGCACCACGGTCTCTGCCGAGGGGCGCGAGCGCAGCCCGGTGATGGCGAGGCGGGCGCCGGTTTCGCGCCGCACATTGGATCGGCCGGCGAGGAAGCCGTCGACAGTGGCCAGCTCCTTGATGGTCAGCGCGTCGGTGCGGTAGTGCATCGGGATGGCCACCAGACGCGGGCGAATCTGATCGACGACCTCGGTGGCCTTGTGCGCGTCGATGGTCCACACGCCGCCGACTGGAACCAGCACCACGTCGACCGAGCCGATGGCGGAGATCTGTTCATCGGTCAGAATGTGGCCGAGGTCGCCGAGGTGAGCGATGCGTATGCCGCCCACTTCAAACACGAACACGGTGTTGAGGCCGATCTGGGCGCCCTTCTTGTCGTCGTGATACACGCCGACCGAGCGGATGGAGATGTCCTTGACCTTCTCGTCGATCTTCATCCAGCCCTTCTTGTCGGGCGTCAGCCCGCGCAGGATCCTGGGCTTGCCCCGCACCAGGGCCACGTTGTTGTGGTCCGGGTGCTCATGACTGACCGTGACCGCATCGGCGTGCAGGTCAGCAGGCAGCAGGTAGCCGATGTTGCCGGGAATCGGATCCATCACCACGCGCGTTCCAGACGCGCTTTCCAGCAGAAAGCACGACTGGCCGTACCAGGTCAGGTACGCCACCGGGCGTGGTGCCGCATGGGCCGCGAAGTACGACCCGGCAACCAGCAGGGCCGCGCCGGCCAGCAGGGCCAGCAGCAGACTTCGCCTGGGCTTCTTCATGAACCCACGTTATCCGCGGGCATGGGCCACCGCAAGGCAATGCCGGCGAAACGGCGCTGAGGTTCCCGCACTTTCGCTTTCGCGCACCGGCCGCCACGGCTACGCTTGGGCCATGAATCGCATCTCGCTTGCCGCGCTTGCGCTCCTGCTTTTCACAGGACAATCCGCGCAGGCGGAGGAGGGCACCGTGCGAATCGTGTTCGTGGGCGACATCATGCTTGACGGCGGCCCTGGACACATTGTCACCATCGGTGGTGATCCCTTCGCGGGCGTCGCCTCCGCGCTGCATGACGCTGACCTTGCCGTCGGCAACCTTGAATGCGCCATCGTGAACGAGGGCCATGCGGTCGACAAGCCCTACACCTTCCGTGGGCCGGTAAGCGCTCTGCCGTTGCTCAAAAAACACCTATCGGCCGTGTCGTTGGCCAACAACCATTCGGGCGACTGGGGCAAGAAGGGGTTTTCCAGCGAGCTCGAACTCCTGCGCGAAGCCAAGCTGCCCTGGTTCGGCGCCGGCGCGAATGCGCGGGCTGCGCACCAGCCCCTGCTACGCTCGGTCAACGGCCGACGGGTGGCTTTCCTCGGATACAACGACTTCCCACCCCGTTCATTCGAGGCTGGCGCCTCGACGCCCGGCACGGCCTGGCTTGATGACAAGGACGCCATTCGTGATATCAAACGCGCACGCAAACAGGCCGACATCGTGTTGCTGTTCCTGCACTGGGGGGAGGAGTCCGACGAGAAACCCGCCCAGGAGCAGCGGGCACTTGCGCACAAGCTGATCGACGCTGGCGCCGACGCCATCATCGGTGGCCACTCCCACGTCACGCAGACTGTGGAGTGGTACAAGGACCGGCCCATCGTCTACAGCCTTGGCAATTTCGTGTTCGACTATTTCCCGTACGATCCCCCAGTGTGGAAAGGCTGGCTGGCCAAGCTGACCTTCGGAAAAGACGAACGGCCAGCGCTTGACATCACCACCGTCGAACTGGACCCAGCCGGCATCCCACACCTGGCACCGTGAGGAGGCATCCATGTGAACCACCGGCCAAACGCGAGGTATGCTTGCCCTGATGCCCGAGGGTGACGAAGGCCCCAGCCAGCCGAGCCAGCTCCGCGATGCGGAGATCGCGCCGGAGCGCAGGCCTCTGGCCGAAGTCCTCGACCGCCTGCCCAGTTCGCCTGGCGTGTATTTGATGAGGGATCGTCGCGGCAAGATGCTGTACATCGGCAAGGCCGCCAATCTGCGCAACCGTGTGCGCCAGTATTTCCAGCCCGGCTCGGGCGACACGCGTGACTTCGTGCCGCTCTTGGAAAATGTGGTGGCTGACATCGACACGGTGGTGACCGGCAACGAAAAGGAAGCGCTGTTGCTGGAGAACACCCTCATCAAGCGCCATCAGCCGCGCTTCAACGTCAAGCTGACCGACGACAAGAACTTCTTGTCACTGCGTCTGGACCCACGGGTCGAGTGGCCGCGCTTGCAGATCGTGCGGCGCATGGCCGACGACGACGCATGGTACTTCGGCCCCTACCACTCGGCCAGCGCCTGCCGGGAAGCCTTGCGCGTGGTCAACCGGCACTTCCGGCTGCGCACCTGCACTGATCGCGTTCTGCACCACCGCGGCCGTCCCTGCCTGCAGTGTCAGATCAACCGTTGTCTCGGCCCCTGCTGCGTGCCGGTTTCACCTGACGACTACGCCGAGCAGGTGCGCGACGTGCGGTTGTTCTTGCAGGGAAAGAACGACGAACTGCTGGCCGGGCTGCGTGCGCGCATGCAGGAAGCCGCACGGCAGACCCAGTTCGAGCGCGCCAGTGTGGTGCGCGACCAGATCCAGGCGCTGGAGAGCGTCTTGCAGTCGCAGCGAGTGGTGTCGGCCGATCGGCTCGACCAGGACGTCATCGGTTTTCACCGTGAGGGCATGGCGCTCGAGGTGGTGGTGCTGTCCGTGCGGCAAGGCAAGATGATCGGGAGCCGCGCCTTTTCCTTCACGCGCCAGGAGTTTCCCGACGCCGAGATCTTGTCGAGTTTTCTCGGGCTTCACTACGACCTTGCGCCCATTCCTCCCGACGAGGTGCTGTTGCCATTCGCCATCGCGGACGCTGACGTCAAGGCCGAGTGGCTGAGCGACAGGCGCGGCAAGAAGGTCGAGATCCTGGTGCCGGCACGCGGGCCACGGCACGAGCTGGTCGAGCTGGCGCGCAAGAACGCGGCTGCCAGCTTCGCCAGCCGGCGCAATGCTCGCGACGACGCCCAGGCTACCCTGGGCCGGCTGCAGCGGCGGCTGGGGCTGCCCAAGCATCCGCACGTGATCGAGTGCTACGACATCTCGCACATCCAGGGCGCCGAGACGGTTGCGTCGCTGGTGGTGTTCGTGGACGGCCAGCCGGAGAAATCGCGCTATCGCACCTACAAAATCCGAAACGCCGACAGCCCGGACGATTTTGCCTGCATGTACGAGGTGCTTTCGCGCCGGTTCCGCCGCGCGCGCGAGAGCATGCAGCAGGAAGAGAGCCTGGATTCTTGGCGCCTTCCTGATCTGCTGGTCGTGGACGGGGGCAAGGGACAACTGGGCGTGGCCCTGGCAGCGGCGCGTGACGCCGGCATTGACGTGCGGCCTGGCATGGGCCTGCCCATCATCGCGCTGGCCAAGGAACGCGAAGCGCCGGTTCCGCCGCGCGTGGATGCTGCCGACGAAAAACCAGCCGCAGCCGCGCCGGCCGGGCAACAACCTGACCGCGTCTTCCTGCCGCAGGCCAAGGACGCGATCCCCATCCGGCCCAACAGCGGGGAGATGTTCGTCCTGCAGCGCCTGCGCGACGAGGCCCATCGCTTCGCCGTGACTTTTCATCGCAGCCAGCGCAAGAAGCGCACCATCCATTCGGCGCTGTCCCTGGTTCCCGGTATCGGGCCCGCGCGCCAGCGAGAACTGCTGCGTCACTTCGGCAGCCTGAGGAAGATCCGGGAGGCATCGCTAGAGGATTTGCTGGCAGCGCCGGGCATGACCCGCAAGACGGCCAGCGCGGTCCACGACTACTTCGCCGTTCATGTGTAACGGCGATGGGCCGTGGCCCATCACGCGAACCGTTCGAGGTAGGTCGTCGTCGATGATGGCGTCAGCGTGATCTGCGAGGAGAATGGCTCCATACCGCGGGGAACTTGCTGGATGCGCGGGGCCACGATCTCCAGGCGGCGATGGGCGGAGGCGGCAAGCCAATCCTCGACGATTTCGTTGACCTCGGCATCGCCCATGCTGCAGCAGGTCACTTGCATTCTAGTTCGCAGGTCGGCTGAATCGATCGCTGCGAGTCAGCAGGAAGCCGACCAGGCCGCCCCCGAAGTGCGCGTACAGATCGATCCCGGGCAGGAACGAGAGCGCCACGTTGATAACCAGAACCACAAGCAGCCGCTGGCGCAACCCGCGCGCGATGAGTCGGGGCAGCGCCCGCCGTCGGCCGAGCACCAGCGCGAGGGTTGCGCCCATCAGGCCCCAGATGGCGCCCGAAGCGCCCACGGTGTACGAAGGCGGCCCGCCCATCATCGCGCGCAGGGCGCCTGCGAGCGCGGTGGCGATGCCGCCCCCGACGGCCGATGCGCAGTACACCGCCAGGTAGCGCCGACCTCCCAGCAACGCTTCGAGAAACCCGCCCAGGCTGTACAGCGCGAGCATGTTGACCAGAAGGTGTGTGGTATTGGCGTGCAGGAAGGCATAGGTGAAGACGCGCCAGATCTCGCCTTGCCAGACCTCGCGCGAGCCGTCGCTCAGCCAGGCCTTGACCGCCGCCCCTTGCGCCCCCGAGCCGTCCAATAAAGCGAAGACCAGGAAACACGCGGCGATGAGGGCGAAGGTGATGCGGGGAGAGCGCTTGGATACGGCTTGGGCAAAGGCGCTGGCCTCCACGCGTTCGCGCCGGCCGCGCTCGATGATCTCGGAAATCTCATCGGGGGTCAGTGCCTGGGCTTGGCCGAGCCGCTCGACGGCTGATTCCAAGGGTGCCAGCCGGCGTCCGGCCACGCGCAGCAGCCGCCCGTCGTCGGTGAGTTGGTACACGCCGAGATGGTCCTGGTTGTGCGCGTCGCGATCGGCGTCCGCCAGGGCGGCCTGCGCTTGGTCGCCGCCGCCCACTGCCACCAGGAAGAGCAAGCCGGCTTGGTGCGCCTGCAGAACCCGGTCGACGGCAGCACGAAAACTCTCGGGGCTGGTCCCGGCATGGTCCAGCACCACCAGGCCCCTGCCTTCGTCGGGCCACTCGAGGACGGCCAGGTGATCCTGGACCGCCATCAAGGTGGCTCGGTCGGCGGTGTGACCGGCGCCTGGGTTGGCGAGCGCGGCGAGCAGGCGGTCACGCAGGCTCGCAGACGTGGCTGGCGCGGTTGGGTCCAAGATGGCGCAAGTCTAGCCCGGAAAACCCGCTGCGCAGAGAACTGAGGAATCCGACGACGGTGTCAGAACTCCAGCCCGCGCGCGGTCAGCGCGAAGCGCGCGCGCTTGCGGGGCGGGGCAGGGGTGCCGCTGAACTGTGCGCCCGTGCTGCTCTTCACGCTGGTGTGCGAATCGCTGAGCAGATACAGCCCCAGCAGGCCAGCCAGGATCCCGCCGGCCAGCATGACTCCGCCGGCGGTCGTTAGCGAACCTGATTTGCTGCTGCTGGTTGAGTACACATCGCTGTCAGTGCCAGTCGAGGTGCCCACGAGGAGCAGTCCCAATCCGACATAGGTGACCACTACGCCTAGGCCCACAAGCACGCCTCCGCCCAACCCCTGCCAGGTCGAGCCGGCTTTCACGTCGAGGATAATCCGATCGCGATCGTCGGGCAGGATGAAGTTGGAGGTACTGCGCACGCCATCGCCGCTAATGACGTAGACACTGTTGCGAGGCAAGATCTTGCGGCAAGGGGCAAAGCACACCGTCATGGTGCTGCCCGGTGCGAGTACGCGGTCGATGCGCACGTTGCTGGAAGAGGTTCGCACCTCTACGTAGACACCGCCGGGGCCGTAGGGATTGGGCATCGGCGCCTGATAGGGCCAGCCGGCTGCTGACTGATAGGGTGATGGATAGGCGGGCGGAACGGGCATGCCCACGGCTGGACCGGGGCTGGCGGGCGTCGGACCGGGAACGCCGGCTGGTGGACTTTGCAGCCAGGGATCGGGGGCGGGCGGAAACCCAGGCGCGTAGGGCTGGGATGGGGCCACGGGTCCGGCTGGCGGCGCGGGCACTGGAGCTGCCGGTGGCGCAGAAGGTGCCGGAGCCGGCGGCTGCGCCTGGGCCGGCCAGGAAGCCAGGGTCGCGGCCAGAAAAACCGCCAACGCCGAGCGAGCGCCGTGGAAATGTTCATGGAACTTCCGATCGGGTGCGCCCATGAGCACCATTGTAGTACCGCGTTTCGGAAATTCGTAGCTGGTTGAGGGAGGACGGAATCCGCTATCCCGCTGACGGCTTTGCCGCCACCGCCGCGTCGAGAGTCTGGTCCAGCGCGGCCAGCAGGTCTCTATCCTGTTCGCAAAAGGACGCACATGAGCGACCTGACGGCCTTCTTCCTGGCAGCCTTGCCCCGCATCGTCTTCCTGTTCGGCTTCGCCCTGCTCTTCGCCCTGGTCGAGATAGAGATCGAGGGAATAGACGTTCGACGGACCAACGTGAGAATCGGTGCCAGCATCTCCCATCGGAAAGATCTGCTGGCCGGCTACGGGGTTGAGAGGCGGCGGTCTTCAACATGAACCCCACACCCCTCCAGGACCTCCGCGAACACGGCTACAAGGGCGTCAGGCAGGTCTTCGTGGGTCTTCCTGGTGAGGCGCACTCCATCAGCAAATGCCTTCGCGTCAATATCTATACCTAGAAAGATCGCATTCCATGCGGCCGGGGCCGTCGGAGCGCAAGCCATCACGCCATCGAGGTGAGCCGTCGAACTCGAGTCCGGAACGGAGTACCCATAAAGCCGTTGAAGCTGACGATCGGCCGCGGACGGCCGCTCGCGGGTGAATGCCGAGGCGTTGACGACATCGCTTAAGCGGGTGCTAGGATTGCCAGACAGGCGGAAGACATGAAGAAGGACGATACACCGCGGAAAGCTGACTCACCATCGCGCTTGATAGACGCGAGGATCAAGGAGCTGGGCGACTGGCGCGGCGAGGTACTTTCCCGGATCCGCTCCCTGATCAAGGAGGCCGACCCCCGAATTGTCGAAGAATGGAAGTGGCGGGGCGTCCCGGTCTGGTACCACGACGGAATGATATGCACAGGCGAGACCTACAAGAGCGTCGTGAAGGTGACGTTCGCCAAAGGTGCTCAACTGAAGGATCCCTCGGGGCTTTTCAACTCCAGCCTCGAGGGCAATGTAAGGCGTGCCATCGACCTTCATGAAGGCGAGAAGCTTGACGAGCCTGCGTTCAAGGCCCTCATCCGAAATGCAGTGGTGCTGAATGCGTCGCCAAGCCGCGGCTAATCAAAGGGAACTCATTGTCGCGTTTTCTGGATATCGGACGCGAAAACCGACCAGGCCTGGTGCGGCTGTGGAGACTCCTGGCATCTCAATCGCCATAATGCCGTTGCAGCCGTTGGGCGGATCCTGGCGGCGTTCGGATGCGGTCCGAACCGCTGAAGGGCTAGGACTTGGCGATGAACTCGCGGATGTCCACTCCGATGTCGCGGGCGATTGCCCGGAGCAGAGCCGGAGAGATGTCACGACCTTGGTGAAACGGAACGGTCGTCACCCGCCCATCCGGGTGTCGGTACTGGCAGTGCGAACCACGTTGACGGACTTGAATGAATCCGAGTTTGGCAAGTATCGCGGCGACTTCACGAGGCTTCAGGACCGGCACATCGCCCATGGTCTAGGCGACCTTCACCGTTTGCGTCCCTACGAACTCCCCTTCGAGCTTTGGAGCACCGTCCTCGAGCAGCATCGCGATGACCTCCTCGAGGTTCTGGTGTAGTTCGTCGAGGGTAGCCCCTTGCGAGTGGGCGCCAGGCCAGCCAGGCACATAGCCCACGAAGAGACCAGTAGCCTCGTCTCGCTCGATCACGGCCGTGAAGTTCTGCATAAGCCAATACTACCGTGCGAGGGACCGCCCAACAAGCCGTCGCAGCGCTCGTGAATAGGGTGCTCTAGCTCGTCAGTCTCTCCAACCTGTCGACGATTTCCGCGGCTGCATTTGGCCGCGCCAGGCTGAGCATGGCTGCGGCCATCGCCTGGCGGCGGGCGGAATCGGCGAGCAAATCGCCCAGCAATTGGGCTAGCTCTGCACCGGTCGAAGTGCGCTGATCGAGCACAATGGCTGCGCCGGCCTGGGCGAAACGCGCGGCGTTCTTGCTCTGGTGATCGTCGGCGGCAGTGGGCAGGGGAATCAGGATGGCGGGTCGGCCGGCAATGGCCAGCTCGGCCAGGGTCAGCGCACCGGCGCGCGCCACCACCAGACTGGCGCGATGATATTCGGTCGCCATATCGTCGATGAAGGGCCGCACGTCGACTTGATCGGCCACGCCGACCGCGCGGTAGCGTTTGCGGCAACGCTCTTCATCGCTGGGCCCGGTCTGGTGGACAATGGCTGGCAGTGCGCCTTTCTTGGCCAGCATCTCGACAGCGGCCAGCACCAGGTCATTGACCGCGCGTGCTCCCTGGCTGCCGCCCACAACCAGAATGCGAGACGGTGCGCTTTGTTCGCCGTCAGCCGCGCCGGTCAAAGTCGCCACCAGCTTGCTGCGCACGGGATTGCCGATGGTTTCGGTCTTGCCGGCCGGGAAAGATCTTCGTGCTTCATCAAAGGCCACCATCACAACCCGAACCAGTCGCGAAAGAATTCGGTTGGTCATCCCAGGAACGCTGTTCTGTTCCTGAATCGCCGTGGGGTAACGCCAAAGCGCCGCGGCCAGCACCATAGGCCCCGAGGCGTAGCCGCCCACGCCCAGCACCACGTCGGGACGAAACTGCCGAAGAATGGACAACGAACGAGAGAACGCCTTGGGCAGACGAAACAGGCTGCGCAGGCCTGCCATCAAGCCCACGCGCTTGAGGCCGCTCACCTCCAGCAGCTCCAGTGGGTAGCCAGCGGCAGGCACGGCGCGCGCCTCCAATCCGCGCGAGGTTCCCACGAACAGCGCCTGACCGCCGCGCCGGACGACTTCTTCTGCAACCGCTATCCCAGGGTAGAGATGGCCGCCGGTACCGCCTCCAGCAATCAGCAGGCGCATGTCACGACTTTGCCTCGACTACCACTTGCACGTCCGAGGCGTCGCTGCGGCGGTTCTTCGACACACGGCCACGGCTGCTGCGCAGGGATTGCCACAACGACAGGGGCACGGGCTCGGGGTTGCGCGCAGAAATGTTGGCCAGCACGCCCGCCATGAACAGGCTCATCACCAAGGCCGTGCCGCCGTAGCTGACAAAGGGCAACGGCAGTCCCTTGGTGGGCAGCAGGCCCAGCACCACGCCCATGTTGACCAGGGCCTGCAATCCGAAGAGCAGGGTCACGCCAAATGCCAGGTAGCACCCGAAAGCGTCACGCGCGCGCGCGGCTGCGCGCAGGCCGCGCCACACCAGAACGGTGAAGGCCAGCAGGACAGCCAGCACGCCGACCAGGCCCAGTTCCTCGCCGATGATGGCCAGGATGAAGTCTGTGTGGGCCTCGGGCAGGAAGAAGAGTTTCTGGTGGCCCTGGCCCAACCCTTGGCCCCAAAGACCTCCGGAGCCTACGCTGATGAGCGACTCGTAGAGCTGGTAGCCAGTGTCGCGCCGAAACTGCCAGGGATAGAGAAAAGCGAGAAAGCGCCGCATGCGCCAGGGCTCGCCCGCGATGAACACCTTCCAGCCGATGGGCGCCGCGACCAGCACCGACAGTAGAATGTAGCTGGAGCGCGTGCCGGCCACGAAGAGCAGACCAAGCGCGGTGACGCCGATGATGACCGCGGTGCCCAGATCAGGCTGCTTGAGCAGCAAGAGCAGGAAGATCCCCGTCATCACCAGGGGAGGCAGGAATCCCATGGAGAAGTCCTTGACCTTCTCGGCCTTGCGCGCGAGCAGCACCGCCAGGTAGAGCACCAGGGCGAACTTGGCCAGCTCCGACGGCTGGAACGACAGCGCGCCCCAGCGGAACCAGCGCACAGCCCCGTTGATGGCCGGCCCAACCTTCAGCACCACGGCCAGCATGACCATAGACAGGAACAGCAGGGGATAGGCCAGGCGACGGTAGACCGAGTAGTCGAGCCGCATGCCGACGACGAAGGCCAGCAGGCCAGCCCCGCTGTAGACCGCCTCGCGCTTGAGGAAGTAGGTCCAATCGCCATAAGTCTTGGCCGCGAACGCCGCGCCCGCCGAGAACACCATCACCACGCCAAACCCGGTCAAAGCCAGTATGGCCCCGACCAGCAAGCGATCCGGTCCTTGCGACAAAGAGCCCCCACCGCCCGGGTGCTTGGGACCGACCCATCCGGCCACGCGTTCACTCAGGCTCATGGGGATCCCTCCGGCCGTCCGCCGCGCTTCTGGGCGATGACATCCTTGACTGCGGCCCGGAAGACCTCGGCGCGATGTTGGTAGTTGCGAAACATGTCGAAGCTGGAGCAGGCAGGAGACAGCAGCACGGCATCTCCGCTCCTGGCCATGGTCGTGGCCCGTGCCACCGCTTCTTCCATGCTGGCCGCCATCTCAACCGGCACCACTGGCGCCAGTGCCTCGCGCAGCTTGGGCGCTGCTTCGCCGATCAGGACAGCAGCGCGACCGGCCTGTTTCATGATCTTGGCCAGCGGCTCGTACGAGCCGCCCTTGTCGCGGCCGCCAGCGATCAGGACCACCGGGCGTGGAAAGCGATCGAGCGCCGCCACCACCGCGCCCACGTTGGTGCCCTTGGAATCGTCGTAGAAGAAGACGCCGTCCAGCTCGCCCACCAGCTCCATCCGGTGCGCCAGCGGACGGAAGGTCACCAGGGCATGACGGGCCTCGGCGGGCAGCGCGCCGGCCAGGCGGCCCGCCACCAGCGCCGCCAAGGCGTTTTCCAGGTTGTGCCGGCCGACCAGCCCCGGCAGGTGAGCGGGATAGTACTCGATCGGTCCACCCGCGAGGCGCACGCACAGAGCATCGGCCTCGAGCCACCCACCCACGACCAGCGCGTGCCGGGTCGAGATCAGCACGCAGTGGCTGCGAATCTTCTTAGCCGCTGCGGCGACCAGCGGATCGTCAATGTTGAGGACCGCGAAGTCTGCCGCGGTCTGTGCGGCGAAAATGCGCGTCTTGATCGTCACGTAGGCATCCAGGGTGCCGTGGCGATCCAGGTGGTCGGCTGTGATGTTGAGCAGGACCGCCACCTGAGGGCGGAACGAATCGACGGTCTCGAGCTGGAAACTCGACACCTCGAGCACACACGCGCCGCCCTGTTCGGCGGCCGGCGTGCCCACCGCCTCGGCAAGCGGCACGCCCAGATTGCCTCCCACGAAGGTGGGCCGGCCGTTGGCCGCAAGAATGGCACCGCACAAGGTGGTGGTGGTGGATTTGCCGTTGGTCCCCGTGATGGCGACGATGGGTGCGTCCACGAACCATGACGCCAGTTCCAGCTCGCCGGTGATGGGGACGCCTCGCGCGCGCGCTGCCTGCAGTTCGGGCAAGGGAGACACGCCTGGCGACAACACGATGAGGTCGGCGGCCAGGAAAGTCTCGGGCTTGTGCCCGCCCAGCTCTTGCTTGGCCGTGGGCGGTAGCTGCGCCAGCGCCGCACCCAGCGCCTCGGCCGGCTGCTTGTCGGTGACGGTGACCTGGGCTCCGCGGGCGGTACACAGGCGGGCGGCGGCGACCCCCGAGCGTCCCAATCCCACCACGAGGACTTTCTTGCCGAGCAGGGCGCGCTGAAAGAGCTGCATCAGCGAACCTTCAGTGTGAGCAGCAGCCCCAGCACCGCGCAAGAGAAGGAGACGATCCAGAAGCGGACCACGATGCGCGACTCGGGCCAGCCCATCTTCTCGAAATGGTGATGGATGGGCGCCATCAGGAAGATGCGCTTCTTGGTGATCTTGTAGTAGCCGACCTGGATGACGTCGGAGAGCACTTCCACCACGAAGACACCGGCGATGATGGGGAGGGAAAGCTCGGTTTTGGTCGCCAACGCCACGAAGCCGATGGCGCCTCCCAGAGCCAGTGCACCCACGTCGCCCATGAAGACCTGCGCTGGATGCGTATTGTACCAGAGAAATCCGATGCCGGCGCCCACGATGGCCCCGCAGAAGACCGTGAGCTCGCCGGCGCCGCGCACATGGGCCATACCCAGGTAGTGGGCGATGTTGAAACCCGCCAGGGTCTGGCCGGCGGCGTAGCTCAACAACATGAAAGTGAAAGCGCACGCGATCACCGGGCCGATGGCCAGTCCGTCGAGCCCGTCGGTCAAGTTGACCGCGTTGGAGGTACCCATCACGATCACGACCAGCCCGAACGCGGCGTAGGCGAGCGCCGGAATTTCCAGAGGATGGCGCTCGAAGTTGAGCAGCGGAACCGCCAGTCGCTGTCGCACCGACGGGTCCAGGGCATCGCCAAAGAACAACCAGCCCACCGCCACCGCCCCCACCACGAACTGGACCAGCAGCTTGAGTTTGCCGGGCACCCCGCGCTTGTTCTTCCTCGTGATCTTCAGGTAGTCGTCGACGAAGCCCAGCGCGCCGTAGCCCACGGTCACGAACAGCGCCGGCCACACCAGCGGGCTGGTGAGATCGCACCACAGCACCGTCCCGGTGACCAGAGCCATGATGATGAGGGCGCCGCCCATGGTCGGGGTGCCCTGCTTGACCGCATGAGTGGTGGGGCCGTCGTCGCGGATGATTTCGCCCAGTTGTCGCTCGCGGGCGCGGCGAATGAACCAGGGCGCCAACGCGAAGGTGATGAGCAGCGAGGTCATGGTCGCCAACATGGTCCGCGAGGAGACGTAGCGAAAGACGTTGAGAAACCCAAAACTGCTGCGGAGCTGCGCAAAAAGATGAAACAACATGAACTAGAACTTCTTTCGCAAGGCCTCTACCGCACGTTCGAGACGCATGCCACGCGAGGCTTTCACCAAGATCCAGTCGCCCGGCCCAGACCAGGTGGACACGGCTTGTGCGGCTGCTTCCGGATCGTCGCAGACCACGGCGCGGCTGGCGGGCAGGCCGGCCGCGGTGGCGCCTTCGGCTATCTTGGCGCCGAGCGATCCCAGCACCGCCAGACCAGCCACGCCGATCCGGACCGCGTCTTGGCCGATGGCCTGGTGCAGATCCGCGGCGGCCTCGCCTAGTTCCAGCATGTCGCCCAGGATGGCGAAGGCTCGACCGAAGCGGCCTGCCGACGCCACCAGGGTGTGCAGCGCGGCAGACATCGACGTCGGATTGGCGTTGTAGCAATCGTCCAGAACCGTGCGTCCATTCAACGAGAGCACATGCGACCTGTGCGGCGGAAGGGTCGCGCGCTGCAGGGCCGCGGCCGCCGGCAAGAGCGGAACCCCGAGCGCGTGTGAAACGGCCAGCGCCGCGGCAGCGTTGCGCGCGTTGTGCTCGCCCGCCAAAGGCAGACGCACCACCACCGGTTCGCACCCGACCGACAGGCGGATCAGCGAGCCCGCTGCGCCGGCCGGGATAAACTCCATGATCCTCACGAAGGCGCGCGCGGACGCTGCGTCGGCGAAGCCGAAACGTCGCTTGCGCGCCTCGGGCAACTCAGCGACCTCGGGTTCGAGGCGGGGTTCGTCGACCGGCAGCACGGCAATTCCGTCAGGGGAGAGGCCACCAAAGATTTCACCCTTGGCGCGCGCCACCGCGTCGAGTGAGCCCAGCCGGCCCAGGTGCGCGGCCGCCACGTTGGTCACCACCGCGACATGCGGTTCGGCGATGCGAGCCAGGTACGCAATCTCGCCCGGCGCCCGCATGGCCATTTCCAGCACCCAGAAATCCTCCTTGGCCGTGGCCTCCAGCACCGTCAGGGGCAATCCCACGTCGGTGTTCAGGTTGCCCTGGGTGCGCAGGACCTGGCCCGCGGACGAAAGTGCCGCTGCGATGAGTTCCTTGGTCGTGGTTTTCCCGTTGGAACCGGTGACGCCCACCACGCGGCCCCGGTACTGTTTGCGCGCGGCTGCCGCCAAGTCGCCCAGCGCCTTGCGCGGGTCAGCCACGGCGATGACTGGAATCCCGCTGCAGCCGGCCGGCCGGCCCCGTCCATCAGCCACCACCACCGCAGCCGCCCCGGCCTGGGCCGCAGCCCCGCAGAAATCGAAGCCGTCCACCCGCTCGCCGGGCAGGGCAAAGAAGAGGCGACCGGGTTTCACCTCGCGGCTGTCGCTGGCGGCTCCGGCGAATCGGGCCGTCGCCAGTGCGGTGGGCGTTCCCACAACCGTCGCTCCCATGGCCTTGCAGGCGAACGCCAGGGTTCGCTTCGCTGGTTTCGTCACGCGGCACCTCCAGGAGTCACGCGGCTGGCGCGGGCTGCGAAAGCAGCCGCGGCGACTTCGCGGTCATCGAAGTGAATCTTCTGGGTGCCCAGGATCTGGTAGTCCTCGTGGCCCTTGCCGGCAATCAGCAAGGTGTCGCCTGGCCGCGCGAGGGCCACGGCCAGGCCGATGGCCGCGCGGCGATCCGGCTCCACGTGGAAACCCGACAGGCCTTGGCGCAGCTCGGAAGCTGTCCGGCGCACGATGCCGGTCTTTTCCACGCCAGCCACAATCATGTCAAGGATGGTGGTCGGGTCTTCGGTGCGCGGGTTGTCGGATGTGACCACGACCACATCGGCGCGCTCGGCGGCGGCCTGGCCCATGCGCGGCCGTTTGCTCTTGTCGCGGTCGCCGCCACACCCGAACACGACCAGCACGCGGCCTGTGCTCAGTGGACGCAAGACATCGAGCGCCCGTTCCAGCGCGTCCGGCGTGTGCGCGTAGTCGACTAGGCACAGGACGCCCGCCGGGTTGGTGACGCGCTCTAGGCGGCCCGGAACTCCACCCACGCGGCTGATGCCGGTGGTGATGGCATCGCGGTCGATGCCGTGGGCAAGTGCCATACCGGTGGCCAACAGGATGTTGGCCAGGTTGAACTCGCCCACCAGTGGTGAGGCGATCGCGAGCGGCCCCGAAGGGGTGTCGAGCCGCAGGGTGGTCCCCTCGGCGCCCAGCCGGCGATCGAGCACGGCGACGTCGGCGCCGCACGGCTGTCGAGTCAGGGTCAGCACGGGGCTGCGGACTTCGCGGCGCATGGCAAGCCCGTCTTGGTCGTCGGCAAACAGCACCGCGACCCCGCCCGCTGATGACAACAACTCTCGGAAGAGAATCGCCTTGGCGGCCCGGTAACGTTCCATGGTGCCGTGGTAGTCGAGGTGGTCCTGGGTGATGTTGGACAGGCCAGCCACGCGAAAGCGGCAGCCGTGCAGCCGCCCCTGATCGAGGGCGATGGACGACGCTTCCAGCACCACGTCAGAGCAGCCCGCGTCTTTCATCTGGGCGAAGAGAGAGTGGAGTTGCAGGGCGCCGGGTGTGGTGAGCGGCGCTTCCTGCGTCTTGCCGGCAAAACGGTAGCCTACGGTTCCGATGACACCGGGGCGGCGGCTGGCCGCAGCCAGGATCGCTTCTATCAGGTAGGTGGTGGTGGTCTTGCCGTTGGTGCCGGTCACGGCGGTGAGGGTCAGAGCCTGCGCCGCCTGGTAGCGATGGGCGGCCACCACGCCCAGCGCGAGCCGGACGTTGGGCACGAACACCAGCGCGGTTGCGCCATCGGGCGAGGCGCCGCCCTCCTCGGTGAGAATGGCCGCTGCTCCCTTGGCCTTCGCCTCGTCAATGAAGCGCCGGCCATCGAGCCTGGTTCCCGGGACCGCGATGAAGAGATCCCCTGGCTGCACCAGACGGGAGTCGTCGCGCACTTCGCAGATCAAGACTTGCCCGTCACCCGTCGTGATGCGCGTGCCCGATATTCCCTGTAACAGATCCGACAGGCGCAGCAAGGTTCATCCTCCGCTTCGGAACGAAACCCGACAGGGCGTGCCCCGCAGCCCGGGGCCGGGCGCAGGAATTTGCGTGGCCGCGATGCCACTTCCCTCGGGAACAAGCTCGATGCCCGCGCGCCGCGCGGCTCGGACGGCTTGGCCCAAGGTCATGCCGACAAAATCCGGAATGGCGGCGTCGAGTTTGCGATCGGCTGCAACTTGCCCGTTGGTCGCAGCGTCGGACTGCTCATCGATCGAGGCGACCTCTGGCGCATCCTCGTCCTGGGCGTCGCCCACCGACGCGACGGGCTCGTCAACACCCGGACCTTCCATCTCGCTGGTGTCGGCCTCGCGATGTTGAGTCGGTTCGTTCTTTGCGTCGATGTTCTTGCCGGGCCGGGCGACGCTCGCGACCAGCGAGGTCGATGGCGGCACGCCGAGGTAGCGCAGGGTTGCCTCGGCGATCTCCTTGAATACCGGAGCGGCGACCAGGCCGCCGTAGTGTACGCCGTGGGGCTCGTCGACCATGACCGCAATGACCACACGCGGGTTGTCGGCCGGCACGATACCGACGAAGGCGGCCAGGTACTTGCTGGGATCGTAACGGCCGTTGCTGACCTTCTGAGCGGTGCCGGTCTTGCCCGCCACGGGATAGCCGGGGATCGCGGCCAGCTTGGCCGTCCCGTCTTCGGTCACGCCTTGCATGATGGTCAGCATGGTGCGCGCCGTGCTTTCGGACAGCACGCGCGTTTCAGCGCGTGCGCCTGGGGGCAGGGGCACCGGCTCACTGTGGCCGTCGGAGCTGACCAAGCGAGTTGCCAGCCTGGGCGGGTGATAAACGCCGCCCGACGCTATGGCCGCGTACGCGGTCGCCATCTGCAGCGGGGTGACGGTCAGACCCTGGCCAAAGGCCTGCGTGGCCAGTTCAATCTCGCCCCAGCGCGAGACCGGCCGTACCGTCCCTCGTCGCTCGCCTGGCAGGCCCACCCCGGTGGGTCGACCGAAGCCCAGCCGGTCGATCATGCGGGCCAGGGTTTCCTTGCCGACGCGGCGGGCAATTTTCACGGTGCCGATGTTGCTCGAATACTTGAAGACCTCGGCTGCGGTCAGCACACCCTTGGGGTGGTCGTCGCGGATGTGGTACTTGCCAACCTGCATCTGCCCCATCTGACAGTCGAAGCGGTCCTCCGGCCTCAGCTTGCCTGCGTCGAACGCAGCAGAGAAGGTCACCGTCTTCATGATGGATCCCGGCTCGTAGGCGTCCGCGATGGCCCGGTTGCGCGCGCCCCGCTCTGCTGCGTCCGAGGGATTGTTTGGGTTGTAGCCAGGCACGCTGGCCATGGCCAGGATCTCGCCCGTGCGCGGATCGATCATGACCGACGTGGCCGCCTTGGCGCCGTGCTTGCTGACTGCTTCCTCAAGAGCCCGCTCGGTCAAGTAGGTCAGGTACTTGTCCAGGGTCAGCACCAGATCCTTGCCCGCGTTGGCCGACGCGTCGACGGTGCCCTCCATGAGCAAGTCCCGGCCGAGCCGATCGCGTATGCCGGTGACTTCCATCCCGCTGCCTCGCAGGGATTCGTCGTACTCCAGCTCCACCCCCTCCAGTCCACGGCCATCCAGGCCCGCGTGGCCAATCACGGTCGAGGCCAGCTCGCCGTTGAGATACACGCGGCGCGGCTCTTTGCGCACACTGACCCCTGGCAAGCCCAGAGCTAGCGCCGCCGCGCTCTCTTGCGGCGATACCCGCCGTTTGACCCAGGCGAAGTACTGTGACTTCCGCGTCGACAACATCTTGTCGAGTTCCCGCGGGTCCAGGTTCACCGCCTTGGCCAGCCGGGGAACCGCGTCGGGTACGAAGGCGATTTGGCGCGGGTTGCAGAATATCGAGTCCAGATCCGTCGTCGAGGCGAGTTCGGCCCCGCGTCGGTCCAGAATGCGGCCTCGGCGGGGAGCGATCTCGACCTCACGCAGGTAGTTGTTTTCAGCCCATTCCCGAAGCTGCACGGCTTCGTGAACCTGGAGTTGGAGAGCGCGGCGGCCCACCAGAGACGCGAGCCCGAGCAGCACCAGCCCGCACGAGACGATGCGCACGCGTGTCCAGCGGGTCGGCATGCCTCAGTGCATTCCTTTCCCGGGCGCCGTGGTTCCTATCTGCCGGATGTTCTCCGGCGCGGCTGGCCGCATGAGCAACTGGTCCCGCGCGATGGCGATCACACGGCCTGGATCCTTCAACATCCCGATCTCGATCTCCAGCCGACGCCTTTGCTCAGCCAGTTCGCGATGAACGCGCTCCGCATCACCGAGCGCCAGCGCGACTTCCAAACGTTTGGCATGCACCGCCACATGGCCGAGGGCGCCAAGACTCAGTCCCAGAATCACGAAGCTGATCACCGCCAGGCTCGCGCGCTGTCTGCGCCGACCAGGATCCAGAATGGGAGGTGCCGCCTCGGTCGAAGCGCAGGGCGGAAGATGCGATTTCACGAAGGAAGCCTTTCTGCTGCGCGCAGCTTCGCGGAACGGGCGCGGGGATTGCGCGCGACCTCGCTTTCAGAGGCTCTGACCACATGTTTGGTCAGGATGCGGAAGCGCGGAGCACCAGGCTCGGCCGCGTCCCTTGATGCCAGCGCCCTGAAGCTGCGCTTGACCATGCGGTCCTCCAGCGAGTGGAAGGCAATGACCACCAAGCGGCCACCTGGCCGCAGACAGCCGGGCACATCCTGCAGGAAGCGATCCAACTCGCCCAATTCGTCGTTGACGGCGATTCGCAAGGCCTGGAAGACCCGAGTCGCGGGATCCTTGTGTGACTCTCGACCAGGAACCGAGCGAGCCACTAGGCCGGCAAGGGCTCCCGTGGTGGTCAGTTCACCATTCTCGCGCGCACGGGTCACGGCACCTGCGATCCTGCGAGCGAACCGCTCTTCTCCTAGGTCATGCAGGAGGCGCGCCAGTTCTTCCTCGTCCACACGTCCCAGAAGGTCGCCTGCTGTTTCGCCCTGCGAACGATCCATGCGCATGTCCAGGGGGCCGGATCGGCGGAACGAGAAACCGCGTTCTGGCTGATCGAGTTGAACCGAGGAGACGCCCAGGTCAGCTATGCATCCATCGAGCGGAAGAGCGGCCGCTTGCTCCAGCACCGAACGAATCTGCGAGAAGGGAGCGTGGACCAATCGGACGCGGTCACCATAAGACGCCAAGTTCTCGCTCGCCAGCTTGAGTACCTCAGCGTCGCGATCGATTCCGATGAGTCGACCGTGAGGAGTTGAGCGCTCGATGATCGCGCGAGAATGGCCGCCAACGCCCACAGTGGCGTCGCAGTACTGGCCCGAGTCCCTTGGACACAGAAAGCTCAAGGCCTCCTCAAGGAGGACTGGGAGGTGCGGAGCGTCAGGGGCGGGTCGGCTCATCGTCTTCTTGAGCGCGCCAGCAGGATCAATGCGTCACGAAGCATATGTGACTAGTTGAGTCAGTGGAATACAGTGGAGCGCTCGTGCGTTGATGCAATGGCTTTGAGACGCGTCCAATCATCCCGCCACCGATCCCCATGTCAAGTTTTGAGACCAAGATTTCCCCAATAATTGCGGGCATATTGCTGACTGGCGAGATGACTAGCCCGGGTCATGCTCGATATCGAGGCAGATTATGTTGTCATTGAGTTATGTATCCTAAATCACAGCAAGTTATTGGGGCAAATCCGCTAACCATGCTTGACTAAAGGACTCTTTTGGGCGATAAGGCGTAGTCAAGGCACGAGCCAGGAGAAGGAGCGGTTGTCAATGGAAGCTAGGTTGTTCGAGCTTGACGCCAAGATGGACGCGCTCCGCGCGAAGGTCGGAGGCTTCCCGGACAAGTTGAAGAGGGACTACGAGAGCAAGCTCGACGTCTCATGGATCTTCCATGACAACGCCCTGGAAGGGGTGGTGCTGTCCTACTCGGAGCTGAAGGCCGCCATCGACCAGCGGATCATCAGCGACGTGTCTCTCATCCCGATGTACGAAGAGGTGAAGAACCACAAGCTGGCAGTCGACTTCATCCGAGAAACCGCGCGGTCGAAGAAAGCCCCCGACCTGGATCTGGAGTTCATACGCAAGCTCTACGCCATGGTCACGCCCGACGCGGTACCCAAGGGATGTCCATATCGCAAGGAAAACCCACTCCACCGACTCTACTACCATGAGATCACGCCACCCGAGAAGATCGGGTACAAGATGCGCAAGCTCACGGAATGGTTGGAGTCAGCGGAGTTCTCCCGCATGCACCCCATCGTGCAAGGTGTGAAGATTCAGTTCCGCCTGCTCCAGGCCTATCCCTGGACGCGCAACTCGGGGAAGGTGGCGCGTCTTTTGACCAACTACCTCCTTGTCCAGAACGGGTACTTGCCCGCCGTGGTCCATTCCATCGACCGGCAGCGCTACTACGAAGTCCTTCGCCACGAGAACGATGGCCTCATGACGCTGATCGTGGAATCGCTGGAGAACAGCATAGACACCACGGCCAAGTTCTTCGACGAGCTTTCGGGCCTGCGCGTCCGCTGCGCAGGCTAACCATTCCTCCTTCCTCTTTGATGGGCGGGGCGCTATAAGCCCGCTCACCCATGAAGAGCAGCAAGAGCAACGAGGCTCTCAAGCAGTTGGCGGGGCGCGCCGCCGCAAGCCTCGTTGTCAACGGGATGGTGTGTGGGATGGGCACCGGTTCGACGGCCCGTTTCTTCATCGAAGAGGTCGGCCGAAAGATGAGGGAGGAGGGCCTTCGCATTTCCGGTGTTCCCACCTCTTTCCAGACGCGCGTCTTGTGCCAGCAGAATGGCATTCCCCTGCGCGATGCTCAGGATTGCCGGGCGATCGACTTGGCAGTCGACGGTGCGGACGAGGTCGATCCGGAACTCAATGTCACAAAGGGTGGCGGGGCGGCCCACACCATGGAGAAACTGGTGGCCAGCATGGCCAGCCAGTTCGTGGTCATCGTGGACGAGAGCAAGCTGGTTCCCCGACTGGGATTCACCGTCGCCATCCCCATCGAAGTCACCGTTCCGGCCATTGGCTACGTCACTGATGTGGTGACACGTCTAGGCGGACAGCCGCGGCTACGCATGGGTGTCAACAAGGATGGCCCGGTGGTGACTGACAACGGCCAACTGGTCATCGACGTAAAGTTTGGCCCCGAAGTCGATCTGCGCGAGGTAGACGCCCGCCTGCACCGCACGCCCGGTGTCGTCGAAACCGGGCTGTTCTTCGACATGGCTGCCAAGGTTCTGGTCGGTGTTTCCGACGGCATGTGCGTAAGGACACTGGAGCGGAAGGTCTAGCGGCGCTACTCGAGGGCGCCCAGTGCCCTGCGGGCTGTCCCCACCGAGAGCGCCCTGGCCTTCTGGTGGGGCACGTACACCTGCGCAGGCAAGTGTTCGGGAGCCACGCCGGGTGCAGGCGGGTCGCCAGGGCGGGAGGCTTCCGAGCCAGGCCGCACCCGAAGATCGCCGCCGTCCACATTGGCGAACGGGCTGTCGCGGCCCACGATGACGCGGTCGAGGCCTGTGATGGGGGCCATGCCCGCTTCGGCCTCCACCCGTTGACCGAACCCATCGCTCGCCCAATTGGTGCCAAGATGGAGACGACCCGGACCGTCCAGCCAGAAGACATGCGTGCTTCCCTGACGAAACATGATGTTGTTGCGCACATCAGCCATTTCGTCGCTGGTTTCCAGACGGAAGAGCACTGTGTTCCAGCGCTCCTTCTGCTCGCCGCGAATGATCACGGTGTTGTTGAAGAAGTGAAGCGTTCCCTTGCGGTAGTCCGCCGTAGTGCCGTTGTCGCCCCCGTAGTGCACGATGACCGGGCCGTCCAGCGGCCCGTTGAGCAAGACGTTGCCGTAGACGTAGGTTCTCCGGTATCTCGGATCCAACTTGGTGATCCCTGAACTTTCCTCGGCCTCGACCAGATCGAGCAGATGGGCCCCGCCCTCGATCCAGTTGTAGCGGATCACCGTACCGGCCGAGCGGTCCTTGAGAGCGTTGCCGCCGGCGCCGGGTCGCAGTGACCCGAATCGGTTGTACTGATACACCATCCCGACCGCCTCGGTGTAGGCATTGTGCTGGTAGTAGGAACCCGCAATCCCGTTGCCGTAGATATGGTTTCCCTCGGCCAGGATGTCACGCGATACCACTTCTTCCGAATCGCCGGAGGCCACGAAAAGACCGTTGGCCGAGTCGGTCAGCGTGCAATGGCGGACCACGATGTGCTCGCCCCGTTCGATGAAGAGTGCGGCGGCGCTGGTGGAGAAGCGCCGGCGTTTTCCCGTCTGGTCGGTAAAAGTGTATCTCGGGTGGGCGCCCCGCAGGTCCAGCCCTTCCAGCACGACATGACGGGGCTTGACGCCCCAGGCTTGGCTTTCGCGCTGGCTCACCACCACGACTCCGCGTTCCTGCGTGGGCGGGTAGGGGAGTTCCAGTGCGCGAACCGTGCGGGCATCCTGACCCGTGATCACCGGAAGCTGGCCCTGCGGGCCGGGAACGCCGCAGATACGGATCGGCTGCGCGGCCGTGCCCTGGGCCGAGACGAGAACCTGTTCGCGATACGGTTCGGGGCGCCAGTGCACAAGAACGCGATCCCCCGGGCCCAGGGACGACCACGGAACATCGGCCAGCCGTTGCAGGCGACCCTGCGGCCCCACTTCGTAGGTCCGGCCCCGGCCAGCCGGACATCCAGCCTCCGCGGCCGTGTCGCCAGCCGCGTGCGCAGCCAGCGAACAGCCGGCGAGTGAAGCCGCCGCCAGGAGAGCAACTGGTCCGGTCAACCGCGCACGAGCCATGGCCGGAGGTTGCATCGTGCGAAACGCGATGGCAAGGATTGGGGCGCGGGCCGCGGTCCGTGCCATACGCCGGCAAGACGCGTCGTGGATTCTTTTCAGCCGCCCGCGAGGGCCGCGAAGGTGCGGCGCAGGCCTTCGTCGGTTGAGACGATGGGTTGCCAGCCCAGACTCTTGAGCTTGGCGTTGCTGAAGCGGTTTCCACCCCAACTCGTTGCGGTTCGGTAGGGCGTGAACAGCGCGGGAAGCTGACCCTGGGAGTGTTGGTGGTAGCGCTGGTACAGCCAGGACATGGCCCTGGTGACCGGGTAGGGCATGCGAACCGCCCGCAGGGGACGAACCTCACTTTGGTACCGGCGAAGATAGTCAGCACAGGTGGGCAAATCGTCGTCTACCACGTTGTAAGAAGCTCCGTCGCTCGCGCCCCGCTGACCAGCCACGACGATGGCCTCGGCACAGTTGTCGACATAAGTGAGCGGCAGCAGATTGTCGCCGCCCAGGTGAAGGAAGAGGCCAGCCAGGTTCAGCCCGACACGGTTCGAGATGGGTACTCCGCCCGGGCCGTAGATCACGCCGGGACGCACGACGACCAGAGGGAAACCATGCCGTGCGTGGTATTCGCGGACCAACGTCTCCTGCCGCCACTTGGCATGCGAGTAGAGATCGCGCTGTTCGGGATGGGACTCGATCGGAGTGTCCTCGTCAACCAGCGCTCCGCGCGGCAGTCCGGCCGTGCCGTACACACCGAACGAGCTGACCAGCACCAGCTTGGGCGGCTGCGGCCGGCGGACAAGGGCCTCGAGAAGATTCTTCGATGCCACCACGGAATTCAAGAAGAGATCCGCAGCCGCGCCACCGGTGCCAGCGGCCAGGTGGTACACCACGTCCGCATCGCCGAGCGCAGCGAGCGCGGCGTCCGGGCTGGTCAAGCTGCCTCGCACGAGAGACACCGCACCCTGGGTGGCCGCAAGCCGTTCGAGCCGAACCGCGCGGGAACTCGCCCGCACCAGGCAGCGAATGCGCTCGCTGCCATGGGCGAGCAGGCGCTCGACAAGAGCGCCGCCCAGGAATCCCGTCGCGCCTGTCACCAACGTCGTCATGCGCTGCCCTCCGCTGCCGCGCCCTGCGCGCGCACCTGACGGAAGATCTCATCCATCATGTTGGTGATGCGCAGGATGTCGCGGTAGGAAATCGGGAGCGGCCCGTCGTGCGCGATGCTGTCGAAGAACAGCGACATCAGATGCCGCATGCCCGCGAAATACTGGAAATCGGAGTGCAGAAAGCGGCCCAGGTTGGACCAACCCTGCCCGACCAGCGCGCCGGCCTGCTCGAAGGGCGGCAGCAGGCGGCCGATGGCGCTGGGCAGTTTGGGACTGGCTTGCAGGGTGACGGTGCGGGCCACCAGATCGACATGCGCGGTGTTGCGCGTACCGTAGACGCGAACCAGGTGGCCCGCGGGCCGGATGTGCGACGAGAAAGTCCCGTACCCGGTGACCCGCTGGCCCCACACCAGCACGCGCAACTCGTCCATCATGGCGTCGCGCTCGTCGCCGAAGCGCTCGGGCCGCAGGCTGCTCGCCAGCGCGGTCACCTGGGGAACCTCGTCGGGCACGAACTCGAGGATCTTGTTGAGCATGTGGTCGATGATGTTGTGAAACAGCTTGCCGGGAAGGCCGTGCACCCAATGGCTGGTATCGGCGAGCAGCGCCTTGCCAAAAGCGCCGCCCAGGTCGTAGCCGTAGAAACTCTCCACGTGCACCGGCTCGCCCAGCGCACCCTCGGCCACCAGGCGGCGCAACTGCAAGGCGGGTGGGTCGAAGAAATAGGAATGGCCGACGGTGATCTTGCGCTGCTGACTTTGCGCGGCCGCCACCATCTGGGCCGCCTGGGCACCGTCGAGGGCGAAGGGTTTCTCCACGTACACGTGGCAGCCTGCAGCCAGGGCTTGCAGCGCCAGGGCCGCGTGCGACTGCGGCGGCGTGGTGATGTGGACTACGTCCGGCCGCTCCCGTTCCAGCAATTGCGCGAAATCGTCGTAATGGGCCGGGATAGCGAAGCGGGTGGCCAGTTGCTCGGCCATCAGGCCTTCCCGATCGCAGACCGCCACCACCTGCGCCTGCCCGGGCAGCTTGCGGATCTCCTCGACATGGCCGTCAGCGATCTTGCCGCAGCCGACGATGGCCACGCACAAGGGACGGGGCGCACCCGGTGAGCGAGATTGCGAGTCTTGCTTCATGTTGGCAGAACCCCCTGGGCGGCGTCTTGACAGACTTCGAGGTAGCGGCGGGCAGTGCCCGCGATGGTGTGGCCGGCCATGGCTCCCACGATCGCCTGACGGTCCCATTCGCGTGCCAGGGCCGCCTCCAGCGCGTGCGCCAGGGCATCGGGGCTGGCGGGCGGCACGGTCAGACCAGCCCCGGTCAGTGCCACGATGTCGGGAACGCCCCCCACGGCAGACGCCACCACCGGGCAACCGCAGGCGAAGCTTTCCATGAGCACGTCGGGCCAGCCTTCGGCCAGGCTGGGCAGGCAGACCAGGTCAGCCGCCGAGTAGTAGAGAGGCAGGCGCGCCTCGGGCTGGAAGCCGTCGAAGCGGATGCGCTCGCGCAGGCCGCGGCGCCCCGCCTCCTCCTCCAATTCGCAGCGTTGCGCCCCGTCGCCGACGATGACCAGCCGAAAGGGGCAGCGCTTGCCGGCCAGGGACATGGCGGCAAGCAGGTGGACCAGTCCCTTTTCAGGGGAAAGCCGCGCGACCACCAGGACCAGCGGCCCGGGCGCCAGGCCCAGCGTGGATCGTGCCAGGGCGCGATCGCCAGGGTGGAAGATGGCGGGCTCCACTCCGGTGGGAATGACCGCGATGCTCTGCTCGGGCACGCCCAGCGCGGTGATGACCTGGCCCATGGCTCGGCTCACGGCGATCACGCGGGCTGCGTGGCGCAAGGCCCAGCGGATCTGCGGGCGTCGTCCCGGCATGCGCGCGACCTCATTGATGTCGCTGCCCATGGCGCGCACCACCACCGGGACTCCCAGTATCCTGCCCAGTGCTACCGCGGCGGTGCCATCGGGATAGGCCCAGGGTGCCAGGATCACGTCGGGCCGGAAGCTCGCCACCTCGTCACGGACCATGGGGGCGACCGACAAGGCATAGAATGCGGCGTTGAGAAAGCGCGCAACGCCGGGGATGTGGAAGGTGCGTGGGTGGAAGATGAGCGATCCGTCTTGATCGACCTCCACCGCCGGGATCTGGGTGGGCTGCCGCCGCAGCAGCCGGGTGAGCGCGGCCGGGAAGAGGGGCACCGGGATGATCGCGCGGCAGTCGACAATGGCACGCAGGGCGCGCAGGATGCGGGCGTTGCCAGGACTCAGGTCGGGCAGAAGCGGCGTCGCGCAAAGACTGCTGAGAAACAGGATCTTCATCGCCGGGGATCCTCGGCGGGGTTGCCCGCCCCACGAATCCTCCGCGCGCCGCCGCCCATGAGCGGACGCAGGGACGCGTACTTGACCTCGATGCCCAGCATGACCAGGTTGCGCCGGAAACTGAGAAAAGTCGGCGTTGCGCTGGTCCCGGGCGCGTCGGCTTGTTGATCAGTGAAGGCATACTCGAGGCTGAGCAAGAGCGGGCCCGGTACGCCATAGGTCATGACGACCTGGGTTTGCCACACCGTCGCGCTTCCCCGGTTGTCGCTGGCCGCGCCGATGGCCGATGCCCGGTCGACGCTGCCCGAGCCACGCAATTGCAGCTTCTGCGTCTTGCCAAAACCGGCCGTGGCATTGACCACCACGCGCGTGCTCAAGAAGATGTCGCCGGCAAACACGTCGGGCGTGACGGTGCGCTCGACCCGCAGGCTCGCATCCCTGGTCTCGCTGTGGGCCAGGAGCTCGGCCAGGCCGACGGGAAACAGGCGCGGGGTCGAGCCGGCAGGGGCGTCGACGAGCATCCCGCCGCCCGAAAGGTAGTCGCTCCACACCGGCGTGAAGGTGTGGCGCCAGCCCAGGTTGCCCTCGACCCCGTCGGCGCGGAACTGGGGCGAGAGCACCACGCCCTGCGAACTGACCTGATTCGCCTGCATCGCCAGTCCGCGCGCATTCAGCGAGACGCCGTCGCGGGCGAAGGTACGCTCCAGGCCCAGGCCAAGCTCGCCCGAGTAGCTGCTCGGGCTTTGCGTGTTCGCTTGCAGCGGCCAGAAACCCAGAGCAGCCAGCGACTGCAACAGGCGCCAGCGCGGCGACAGCTCTGCGCTGAGTCCTTGCCGGGCGTCGGCCGAGGCGTAGAGCAGGGGCGCCGCCGGTCGTGGCCCGGTCAGCCCTATCGAGGCGCCGCCGGCGGACGCCGAGGCCACGTCGAGCGAGGTCAGGCGGCCTTGGGTCGCGGCCAGGGCCGTAGTGAGTCGCAGCCAGGCGCGCGGCTGGAAACCGGCTTGCCAGGCCAGCGAGTTGGACAGAATGTCGCCACCGGACTGGCGCAGGTAATCGCTGGCGGTGAAGGCATAGACCAGCCGGTGTTCGGAGAACTGACGGGTCAGGGTCAAGCCGGCATCCAAGCGGCCCAGCACCAGCACGTCGCCTCCCGAACCCGGAGTACCGCTGGGAACGCCCAGCGCATTGTCGGTGACCCCGACAAAGGCCCCGGCGCCCAATTCGTAGTCGAGCGGGTCGGCCACGGCCGGCTGCGCGAGGGTCGCCACAATAACCAACCCGGCGAGCGCCTGCCATCGCCGTCGCGATCTGGACGTCCTATCAATAGCCAAGTTTGCTCGATTGCGTGGCCGCGGTGCAGATCCGCCAATCAGCCACCGGATTCTGACCGACACTGCAGCCTCCCTAGTTTATGCTCTATAGCATGTCGGATGCCCGCGGGACGGGAAACAGTTCGTCGCACTCGGCGGCAGCCCTCGATCCCGAAACCCTGGCGGTCGCGCAACGAATCCGGGCGCGGCAGTGCGTCCGGGTGGGCCTTTTCCCTCTGCACGCGGGCATGCAGGTCCTGCCCACGGCACGGCGGTTGGCGCTTGCCTTTGAGGCGCTGGGCGACCGCGTGCATGTCCTGGATACCGAGTCGCCGCCGGCATTGGCTGAGCGCAGCGGCACACCGGACGTGGGCGACGCGCGCGCGCGAAGCGCGCCGGGGGAGGAGGGGTTGGCTGTCCGTCCCGAAGTCCCCGTAGGGGGCGACCGTCCCGCCGCTCTTGAGCGCGCGCTGGAGGACTCTTCCGCCCGCTTCGATCGTGTGCTGGTTGCCTTCGGCAAGCCGGCAGTGGCCGGTTCGGGAGCCTCCCTACTCTACGTGGTGGACGGCGTGGTGCTCATGGCCCGCCCCGGCGGCGCCACGGAGTTCCGCCTGCACGAGTGGCTGCGACGGATCGACCCGCAACGCCATCTCGGGGTCTTGCTGGTGGAATAGCGGCCACGCCCATGCCAACCCGGCGCGGTTTGCTATCCTTGCGGCCAAATGGCCCTGGACATGAGCTGGGAGAGAAACTTGCACACCTGGATTCGCGGCTGGATTTCCCACCGCATCGGTCGTGCGTGGGCCAGCGAGTTCCTTGATGTGCGTCACCTGCTTTTTGCGTTCTGCGACCATCACGAGCCGTTATGGAACGGCGTCGACGATGCCCAGGGCCGCGCGCGCATGAAGACCTGGGCCGATGGCTACCCGGCGCTGGCGCGGAACTTCCGCGACGCCGATGGGCTGCCCCCACGACACACGTTCTTCTTCCCCGGTGAACAGTACCGGCCAGAGTTTCTCGAGCCGCTGGCCAAGCTGGCGGGCGCGGGACTGGGCGAGGTCGAGCTGCACCTGCACCACGAGGGGGACACGCGGGAAAGCTTGCGACCCCAGCTCGAACAGTCGCTGCGCCTGTTCGCCGAGCACGGGCATCTGGCCCGGGATCCGGACGGCCGTCTTCGCTACGCCTTCATCCACGGTGACTGGGCCCTGGCCAATGGGCGACACGACGGCCGCGCGTGCGGCGTCGACGACGAGATTCCTCTGCTCTTCGAGACGGGCTGCTACGCCGACTTCACCTTTCCCTCGGCACCCGACGAGTCGCAGCCCAACATCGTCAACCGCATCTACTGGCCGGTGGGCGACCTCAGCCGTGCGCGCGCCTATGAACAGGGCGAGCCGGCCCGCGTGGGCCACATGCGCGAGGACCGCATCCTGATGATCGAGGGCCCGCTGGCTCTCCATTTGCGCGCCACCCGCGTGCCCCTGCGCATCGAGAATGCCTGCATCACATCGAACGATCCCGCCACCCCGTCGCGCGTGCGCCGCTGGGCGGTCGAGAATATTCACGTCGCGGGCCGGCCGGAATGGGTCTTCGTCAAGGTTCACACGCACGGCTCGCCCGAGCCGGAGGCGGTTTCCTTGCTGGGGGAGGGTGGACAAAAGTTGCACCAAGCGCTGACCGGGATATTCAATGACGGCAAGGACTGGGTCTTGCACTACGTGACAGCTCGGGAGATGTACAACATCGCGGTGGCCGCCATGGAAGGGCGCTCGGGCAATCCCGCGCAATACCGCGACTACCGCTTGCCGCCGCCGCCAGCGGCTGGGTGACGCCGTGGCCGGGCTGGAAAGTCTCTTCCTGCGCTCTTCGGCCGATGCGCCCCGACTGCGTATCGTGGCCGTGGCTGACAGCCCGCACCTGGGCCGACCCGAGGCGGCCGCCCTGCAGCACATCGAGCGGTCGAACTTCGCGACTTTGGTTGCGGTGGTCTTGACCGAGCGGCAAGACGGCGTGGCCCCATCATCCGGTGCAATGGGGACGGACAAGGCATTGTTGCACCAGATTTCCTTCCATGTCCTGGAGGCATGGGACCGCCAAGTCTATCCTGATGTCCGGGCGCTGATTGCGCCCGTGGATTGCGCGGACATATTTGCGCGCGTCCCCAACCTGCCCGCACAACGCGCCGAACCATTCGGCGCGCTTGACTTCCCCTCGGGCACGCTGACCGCCCTGCAGGGGCTGAAACCCGACGTGATCCTGCATTGTGCGCCTGGGCCGGTGCCCGACGCGCTTGGCGCCCTCGCCCGCTTCGGTGTGTGGTCGATTCACCTGGGCGATCCCAGCGAGTCGCGTTCGCCCACGCCCTGTTTCAGCGAGGTACGCGACGGGCGGCTGCTCTCCAGCACGGCCTTGCTCATGCACGGGGGGCCGTCGGGCGGCGTGCATGTGCTGACCCACGCGCGCGTCGCCACCGAGCACAGCCTTTTCCGCAGCAAGAACTGCGTGCGTCCGACTCTGACCGCCCTGACCTTCGTGATCCGCAAGCTGCACGAGTTGCACCAGCGCGGCTGGGACCGGTTCGCGCAGGATCTCGTGGCCGTGCTGCCTGCGAGCAAGGGCGAGCCCGGGGGGCGCAACCATCCTGGCAACCGCGACGTGGTGAAATTCCTGGTTCCGCGCATCGGTCGACGTCTGGTCAATCTAGTGCGCCGGCCAAACTTGAACTTCTGCTGGCGGATTGCCCTGCGTTCGGGTTCCCCGCAAAAACTGGTCGAGGGCGCGTCTCCGGAAGGGCTGGCGGCTTTCCGTTGGCTGCAGCCGCCGCAGGGCGGGTACCTTGCCGATCCCTTCCTGCTGCGGCGCCAGGGCCGGCTGTGGCTATTCTGTGAGGAGCTGAGCTTCTCCGAAGGCAAGGGGGTGCTGGTTTGCATGGAGGTTCTGCCCGAGGGCAGGTTGTCCGAGCCGGTGCGCGTGCTCAGCCGGCCCTACCATCTGTCGTATCCGGCGGTGTTCGAGGCCGAGAGCGAGGTGTTCATGATCCCGGAAACCGCGCAGAACGGATGCGTCGAGCTGTATCGCGCGGTGGATTTCCCGCATGCCTGGGTCAGGGTGCGCACCCTGCTGCCGATTCGGGCGGTTGACAGCATGACCTTTGCGTTTGAAGGGCGCACTTGGCTGTTCGTCACGGCCATGGATCCCGTCGAGGCTAGCTACCAGCTCTTGCTGTTCCATTCCGAACGACTAGACGGCGACTGGACCATGCACCCCTCCAGTCCGCTTTCGCTGGACGCGCGCTATGCGCGCTCGGCGGGCGCGATTGTGTCCCTCGCTGGCAAGCTGTATCGCCCCAGTCAGCATTGCGCACCCCACTACGGGCGCAAACTGAACTTCCACGAAATCACCCGCCTGGATACCCGAGGCTATGAAGAGCGGCTGATTCGAGAAGTGGACCCCAACGCCTGGCCCGGCCTGCGCGGCGTGCACAGCTACGCCCTGTGTGGCGACCTCGAGGTCATCGACGGACAGACGTGAGCAGTTGCTACGGCACGAAGATCCGGTCCTCCTTCACGATGACCAGATCCATCTCGGGGTGACGGCCCGAGTAGATTTCATTGAGACTGACGGGAATGGAGCGCGCGCCGGTTCCGGTCTGGCGCAGGATGAGCACCCGGTCCAGATCGGCATAGCGGTTGGGGCCGCCGGCGAGCGCGATGGCCTCGGTCACGGTGACGAAGTACTTGGTGGTGAACAGGCCCGAGTGTTCCACGTTGCCGGCCACGGTGAAGCGGTAGCTGTTGACGGTTTCCACGATGACCTCAATGGCCGGGTTGTCGTCGCGCAAAAAGGCGGTGAGTTTGCGCTTGATCTCGTCGCGCAACTGGCTGGGGGTGCGGCCGGTGGCGGTCACGTCGCCGATCAAGGGGAGGGTGACGGTGCCGTCAGGCCGTACCGTGACGTCCACCGATAGGTCGGGCGTCTTCCAGACGTTGATGCGCAGGACGTCGGAGGGGCCGACCAGGAACTCGGCCTGCCGCGGATCGAGCTCCTTGCTATAGTCGAAGCTGGGCAGGGGCGTCGCGCATCCTAGCAGGCAGACCGCCAGGCACAGGGCGAAGGCGCCCATGACGGGAATTCGCTCTCGGCCCAAGAAATCGGCGATAGTCGACACCACACGGTTGGGGAAAGCATGTTTTCGCTGCCCGGAATTCTCACGCTGATTGCATTTGTCTATTTGAGGCCTCACGAGGTCTTCCCCTTTCTGAGTACGGTTCCCTGCATTCCTATTCTCGTTGCCATCAGCCTGCTGGGGCTGGTGCTCGATCTGCGGCTGCGCTTTGTGCGCCCATGGCTCGCTCCCCACGCGGCGCTGGCGATGGCTTTGTACCTGTGGGCGCTGGTGGCGACCACCCTGGGTTCCTCGGCTTCCGTGACCCACGTGGCGGTGGTGCTCATCGTGTCGCCTGCGCTCTATATGCTGGTGGCCCAGTCCGCCCAGAGCTTTCGCGCCCTGGAGAACGTCTGCCGGGCCATCGTGACCATCACGCTGGTTCTCTCGGTCGTGGGCGTGGTCCAGGCGCAGGCCCCCCTGCAATGCATCCGGATCGAGCCCGGGACGACCTTGGGCGAAACCACCGGTGTGCCAGAAGACCGCCCATGCGCCGGGCCCGACCAGTGCGAGGAAGGGGGCGAGCCCGGGTTCGAGTACGAGTGCGAGAAGTCGGGGCCGGCCGGAACCACATCCGTCGGCGGCGGTCGCATCCGATACCGCGGCCTTTTGCAAGATCCCAACGAGTTCGCGCTCGCCCTCGGGCTGGCCATTCCACTCGCGCTCACCCTGTGGTCCCGTCGGCGCTCGTTGCTGCGCACCTTGATGCTGGCCGCGCTGATCGGGCTGGGCGTGACCTGCATCGTCCTGACCGAATCGCGAACCGGACAGATGGTGATCGTGGCGGTTGCCGCCGCCTACTTCGCAGTTCGTTTTGGCTGGAAGGGTATCGCGCTGGGTGCGGTGCTGGCCACGCCGGCGCTCATTCTCGGCGGGCGTTCGACCAGCGAGGCCACCTCCTCGAGCCAGGAACGGCTGGAGGCATGGGCCGAGGGGCTGCTGATGTGGCGGGAATCGCCTGTGTGGGGCGTCGGCCAGGGCGAATTCCCCGAGCGTTACTACATCACCGCGCACAACAGCTTCGTGCTCGCCGCAGCCGAGATGGGCACGGTGGGGCTGTTGCTGTTCGTCGGGCTCTTCTACGTGGCCTTCAAGATCGTGCTGACCGCCATGCGCCGCTACCGGCAGGTTCCCGAGGCGGCGGTCGCCTACCAGTGGGGACGTGGCCTGCTGGCGGTTCTGTGTGGCATGGTCGCCGGGACGTTCTTCTTGTCGCTGACCTATCATCCGATCATCTGGCTTTTCTTTGGCCTGACCGGCGCCTATGCGCTGGCCATTCGAAACCACGATCCCGACTGGAAGCTTTCCCTGGGATGGCGCGACTTGCTCGCGGTCACCGGGATTGCGGCAGGCTTGATGGTAGCGGTGCAACTCTACACCAAGTTGAAAGGTTTCTGAGTCAGCAGTTCCACCCGACAGCGGTGGTAAAGGTCCAGGTAGCGGCTGGTCATGGTGGCGGCGGAAAAGCGCTGGCTCTCCCTTCGTGCGCATCGGCCCAATTCGGCCGCCGCGGTCGGGTCTCTGCGAAGCTGCGCCAGAGCCTCGCGCAGCGCCGCCTCGTCGGCGCTGGGGACCAGACGCGCACTCCGGCCGTCGCGGACCACGTCGGGCACGCCGCCCACCGCGGTGGCCACGATGGGTAGCGCTGCCGCCATGGCTTCCAGGAGAGCCAGGGGAAGTCCCTCGGTGCGCGACGACAGTGCGAACACATCGAACGCGGCCAGCAAGCGCGGCACATCGTGGCGTGCACCGAGGAAACTCACGCAGTGACCAGCCGTATGGCGGGAGGCCACGGCCTGCAGGTCCGGGCCTAGGGGACCGTCGCCCACGAACACCAGACGGGCGTCCGGGCCAAGCAGCGGCAGGGCGGCGCGCAGGAGCAGGCCGGGGTTCTTGTCATCCACCAGGCGCCCCACCGTGCCCACCACCCAGGCTCCCGCGGGCAGTCCCAATGCGGCGCGCACCTGGCGGCGGGTGTCCGCCTCGGGGCGAAAAGCGGACAGATCCACGCCGTTTTCAATGACCAGCAGCTTGGCCGCGGGACACTCATGATACCGCCGGGCGCGCTCGACGATGTGCGGGGAAACCCCGACATAGGCGTCGATGGCCAGCGAGGCTAGGCGGGTCAGCCACAGGCGACCCGCTGCCAGCGAATTCTGTCCGTGACAGGTATAGACCACGGTGGCACCGGCCGCCTTGCCGGCAAGCGCGGCATAAATCAGGGCCTGCGGGTTATGCGCATGCACCACCGTCACGCCTTCGCCACAAAACTCGGCCGCCAGGCGCGCTGGCAGGCTGAAGTCGAGGCCGCGGCCTTGCTTGGGCACGGTCAGCGTCTCGATGCCCGCCTGGCGAAACTCGTCGGCCAGGATGCCTTCGGGCGGCGGCGCCAGCGATACCGCCAGGGCGCGATGGCCGCTCGCCTGTTGCTGCGTGGCCAGGCGCAACGCCACCCGTTCCTGGCCGCCCAGCCCGAAGGACGGCAGGACATGCGCGATGACCAGCGGTCGATCTCCACCGTCCATCACCAGGTCACCCTCTGCCTGCCGGTCAAGAACCGCCACAGCCCCGCCACGGCCGCGGCGTTGAGCACCACGAAGGTCCGCGCCACGGTTCCCATCCGACCCGCCCGCGATCCCGCCAGCGCGCCGGCGTAGAACAGCGCCTGCCCGGCCAGTAGAGCGGCCAGCAAGGAAAACGCCGCTGTCCCGCCCCGCCACACGCCCAGAACGCAGGCCACCAGCAGAACCGCCAGGGCCCACGGGCAGACAAGGCGCATGATCTTGTGCGAGCAGGTCTCGAACCAGGAGGGATTGACAAAGGGGACGAGCAGGGCCGGCATGAGAGCGAAGATCTGGTAGTTGCCCGCCAGGGTGCGCACCTTGCGAGAAAACTCGCGCTCGTCGTCAAAGGCGCGGTCGAAGGCCAGGGCCTCTTCGCAGAAGAGGACGCGGCGGCCTTGCAGGCGCAGGCGCATGGGGATCCACACGTCATCGAGAATCAGGTTGCTGGGCAGGGGAGAAAGGTCGTTACGCCGGATGGCCGAGAGTGGGCCGGTCATGCCCACCACGCTGCGGAAGCGGGCCTCGCTGCGCCGGATCCAGTTTTCGTAGCGCCAATACACGCCGCTGCCGGCCGCACCTTCCAGCCGCAGATTGCCCGTCACGCACCCCACCGAGGGATCAGCCAGCAAGGCCAGCATGGCCCGCAAGGCCCCCCGTTCCACCGGCTGGCGCGCGTCGGTGAGCAGCAGCACCTCGCCGCGGGCCCGTTCGGCCATGGCATTGAGCGCGGTGGGCTTGCCCTGGCGCGGGTGACCGGCGATGAGCTGCACGCGCGCATCGCGCGCCGACCAGGCCGCTACGATTTCGTCGGTGCGATCGCGGGAGCCGTCCGAATAGACCAGGATATCCAGCTTGTCCACCGGGTAATCGAGCGCGGCCAGGCTGGCCAGCTTGGCCTGCAGGGTCGCCTCGGCGTTGTAGGCCGCCACACAAGCGGTCACCGTGGGCATCCAGGTCGGATCCCGGCGTGGGTGCAGCGGGCGTACGCGCTTCAGCAGGGCGAGCAAGGCCGGATAGCCGGCGTAGGTATAGACCAGCACCGCCAGGGCCAGGGCCGCCGCCGCCAGCGGGGTAGAAAGGAACCCACTCATCGCCCCAGGCTTTTTCGTCGCAAGCCCATTAACATAACAAGAGGCGTGCGGAAAAGGATTTCGGTTTCGAGACGCGCGAAGGCCAGAAACTTCTCGGCGGCCAGGCCGTAGGCGAGGTCGCAAAGCAGCTTCATGCGCATGTCGTCCGCCAAGGCGCCTTCCGTGCCGTCGAGCTTGAAGGGGTTGGTCAGCTCGTGTGCCATAGCGGCCAGGGCGCTTCCCTCGGGCGGGCGGCCCGAATAGCCGAGCAGAACCTGCGCCAATCCCGTGATGCCGGGCTTGAGCGCGCGCATGCGCTCCTCGAAGTACGGGATGGTCAGCGACAGGTTGGTCATCAACTCGGGCTGCTCGGGGCGCGGGCCGATGATGCTCATCTCGCCCCGCAGGACGTTCCAGAACTGGGGCAATTCGTCGAGACGGGTTTTGCGCAGGACACGGCCCACGCGGGTCACGCGCGGGTCATTCTCTTCCGTCAGGACCGGCCCGGTGTAGGTTCCGGCATCGGGTCGCATGGTGCGGAACTTCAGCATGCTGAATTCGCGAAAGCGAAAGCGCCCGGGCTGGCCATCCACTGGTCCCAACAACTCCCCGGCCCGGAGCTGGCGGAAGAATATGCCCCCCCGCGACTCCAGGAATATGGCGGCAGCGATAAAAGGGTAGAGAGGAACCGTCAGGATCAGGCCCACCGTCGAAATGAGCACGTCGAGAGCGCGTTTGGTTCTTCTCACCCAGGGGGTCATCGAAAGCGCTCCTCTGTCGTCCTGTGATTCTGCATTTTTGGATGGGGCCGCTGCCAGCACGTTACCTGATGGCGCGGAAAAAGCGCGCAAAAGCAGTGGGTCATTTTTGTGAAACAGAGCGGCCGTGGCGTCCTGCTCGGGGACGCGATACAGCTTATTGCGGCACCGCGACCGTGACGCTCTGGCCGGTTTCAGAACTGCGGCGTGATCCTGAGCATCACCACGCCGTGTGGCTCCACCTTGGCCTGAAAGCGGCCGGTGAAGGAGCCGACGTCGGCCTTCTTCCAGAGATCGCGGACCACAGCCTTGCCGCCGGGAAACAGGCCGATCTCCTCCCACGATGCCGTGATTGGGCTCTCCTCGGTGCCGCGGTTGAAGAGGATGACGGCGCGTGAGCCGTCTGCCAGCGGCTTGATCCACACTTCGTGCGCGCCGTCGTCGCGCACCTTGCGGCCCTGCATCCCGAGCGGGTCCTGGTCCACCGCGATGACCTCACGGTTGGTGAGGATGTCCCGGATGGCGGGCTTCATCGCCGCAAGGTCGTTGCCGGCCATCAAGGGAGCCGCGAACAGCGCCCAGAAGCTGAAGTGAGCACGGTTCTCGGGCAGGGTCAGTCCGTGATTGCCGACCTCGAGCATGTCCGGGTCGTTCCAGTGGCCCGGGCCGGAAAAGGCGTGCAGGTCGGCCATCAGGTCGATGATGTGAACCACGCCCATGCCTCCCCAACTCTTGCCGCAATCCCAGCAGTCTTGGATGTCGCCGGTGGCGCGCCACAGGTGCCCGATGCCCTGCGCCCATGTCCACGGCTTGCTGTTGCCCCACTCGCAGATCGAAAACACGATCGGCCGTCCGCTCGCGCGCAGGGCCTGGCTCATCTTGGCATAGGAGTCGCGGGTATCCTGCCCGTCGGTGTTGCACCAGTCGTACTTCAGGTAGTCGACGCCCCACTCGGCATAGGCCTTCGCGTCTTGCGCCTCGTGGTCCTTTGAGCCCGGCCGCTTGGCGCAGGTCATGGTCCCAGCGTCCGAGTAGATCCCGAACTTCAGACCTTTCGCGTGCACAGCGTCGGCCAGCGCCTTTATCCCCGAGGGAAATCGCTCAGGGTCGGCTACAATCTTTCCCGCCGCATCTCGCCTGACCTGCCAGCAGTCATCGATCACCACGTACTGGTAACCGGCGTCCTTCATGCCGCTCGACACCAGCGCGTCGGCCGCTGCCCGGATGAGCTTCTCGCTCACGTTGCAGCCGAATTTGTTCCAGCTATTCCAGCCCATGGGCGGGGTGAGGGCAAGGCCGTCGCCAGCGCGGGCCAGCGGCGCCATCAGGACTGGGACCAACAGAGCAAAACCGACCCGGACGAGTGAGCGCATGATTTCTCCAGTAGCAGAAGGTGCGCAGAATTCTACTGGAGCGCACCACAGCAGCGGCGGTTTCTTTCGGACGTTCTTGACGGCCGCGCACGAGTCGCGCACAATTGTATCTGGCCATGTTGTTTGCGACCACCCTGCTTCTCTCGGGACTGCTGCTTAGCAGCGCGGGAGAGGCCTGAGGTAAGGCGCAGAACGACGAACCTCGAAACCCTCTCCCGCGGAAGCCGGAGGGGGGTTTTCGTATTTGCGAAGGACCGTGGCCACCTCCGGCTGAAGCGGAGTCCGGAGATTGACCATGACATTCGACGCTCGCAAATACCCTTCGGCGCCAACGGTGCGTCTGCCTGACCGCGCGTGGCCTTCTCGCACCCTGGACCGCGCGCCCATCTGGTGCAGCGTGGACCTGCGCGACGGAAATCAAGCCCTGGCTGAACCCATGGGCATGGGGCGTAAGCTGCGCTTCTTCCAGACCCTGGTGCGCGTGGGCTTCAAAGAAATCGAAGTCGGCTTCCCCGCGGCCTCGCAAACCGAGTTCGATTTCGTGCGCGCGCTGATCGAACAAGGCCACATTCCCGCAGACGTCACCATCCAGGTGTTGACCCAGGCGCGCGAGCACCTGATCACTCGCACCTTCCAGTCCTTGCAAGGCGTCCGCCGCGCCATCGTGCATGTGTACAACTCCACGTCCACGCTGCAGCGCCGGGTGGTGTTCGGCATGGACCAAGCGGGCGTGAAAGAGATCGCCGTGCGCGGCGTGCGACAGGCGCGGCAAGAGGCAGCCAAGTTGGCGGGCAGCGAGATCGTGCTGGAATACTCGCCCGAGAGCTTCACCGGCACCGAACTGGAATTTGCACTGCGGGTGTGCGACGCCGTGGCCGAACAATGGCAGCCCACACGCGACAGGAAAATGATCGTGAATTTACCGTCCACAGTGGAAATGGCCACGCCCAATGTGTACGCCGACCAGATCGAATGGATGCATCGGCACCTGGCTCAGCGGGATTGCGTGATCATCAGTGTACACACGCACAATGACCGCGGCTGCGCCATTGCCGCGGCCGAACTGGCCATGCTGGCTGGCGCCGAGCGCGTGGAAGGCACTTTGTTTGGCAACGGCGAGCGCACCGGCAACGCCGACGTGGTGGCACTGGCCATGAACCTGTTCAGTCAGGGCATCGATCCGGGACTGGACTTGTCGAATTTGCCGGCCTTGGTCGAGGTCTTCCAGGAATGCAATCAATTGCCCGTGCCGCCTCGCCATCCCTACTCTGGCAAGCTGGTGTTCACCGCCTTTTCCGGCTCGCACCAGGACGCCATTCGCAAGGGCCTGGCCGTGTTGGAGAAGACCGGCGCGACCACATGGGAAGTGCCATACCTGCCCATCGATCCAGCGGACGTAGGGCGGCAATACGAGCCCTTGATCCGTATCAATAGCCAGTCCGGCAAGGGCGGCGTGGCCTACGTCTTGGAGCAGAGCCACGGTTATCACGTGCCCAAAGGGATGGCCGTGGAGTTCAGTCAGGTGGTGCAAAGAATGGCAGATGCAACTGGCAAGGAGTTGAGCGCGAGCGGCATACTGGAAGCCTTCGAGCGCGAATACCTGTCGGCCGGCCGTTTCGAAATGGTGGACTTCACAGTGGACCACCCGCGCCAGGGCGCGTGCGTGGTGCGCGTGCGGTTGACTGACGGACAGAGGCCGCTGACTGTAGAAGGCCAGGGAACCGGTCCCATTGACGGTTTCGTCCACGGTTTGGCCACTGCGCTGGGCGTGGACGTCCATTTGGTCGACTACAGCGAGTACGCCCTGGGCGATGGCGCCGACGCCGAAGCTGTTGCCTACGTCGGCCTGCGCGGCCGCGACGGGAAGATCCGTTTCGGCGCTGGCCGTGACAGAGACATCGTCAAGGCGTCGCTGAGTGCGGCGTGCAAGGCGCTGGACCGGGAGTTGCGCGTGGCGACCTTCGGGTAGGTGACATGGTCGCCCTCGATTTACCCGTGCACGGCGCGGCCGAGATCGCGCATCCAGGTCCTCTCGTCGTCGGAAAGCGGGCCTTTCTCCAGCGCGGCCAAGTTTTCGCGGACTTGCGCGGCGGTCTTGGGCGCTGACAAGACAACGTCCACGTGCTGATTGGTCAGACAGAACCGGTAGCAGTCGCCGGCGGTGGCCACCTTGCCGGTCCAACCCTTGGGCGCGCGCAGCAGCTTGCGCCAGGAAGTCGCTGTGTACGCGACGATCATGGGTTTGCGGCGTTCGAGGTGCGGGAAGATGTCGACCTCGGCACCCGGGTGGGCGGCGTTGTAGCGCACCATGAACATGGAAAGCGGGCCTTCCTCGGCGAGCCGGCCGACCAGTTTGCGGTCGTGAGTGGAGATCCCGATGGCGCGAACCTTGCCCTCGTCGCGCAGTTTCACCATCTCGGCCAGCACCGATTTCGAAAGCAGCGACATGCGGTTGACCCAGAACACCTGCGGCACGTCGATGTAGTCGCTGCCGCTCGCGCGCAGGGCCTTTTCAGTGGCGCGGCGGACGGAGCCTGCGAAATATCCGAGAATGGGGCCAGTGGCCAGGACGTAATGCTCGCGGTTGGGCGCGACTACGTCCTTGATGATGGTATTGAGAAATTTCTTCGCCGGGCTCCAGAAGATGTAGTTGGACCCGCGTTCAAGCCCCTCGCGCATCCCGGCCTCGTCCAGGCCATAGGATGCGGACAGGCCATAGCGATGGACGCGTTTGCCGAGAACGGGAACGTCGCGATAGAGAAATTCGTCGCCCATGGTGCAATCCTAGCACTCACTCAGATCCAGATGCTCCCGGGGTTTCCCAAGTTGGTTGCGCGACCAAATCGCACCTGATAGGAACAAGTGGAGCCATGAGGAATTGGGGCAGGAATCTGGTGGCGAGGGTTCTGGTGACAAACGCGCCGGCTGCGGCGGTGCTGGTGCGCCTCATCGTGGGTGCGGTTTTTCTCTCCGAGGGCGTCCAGAAGTTCCTGTTTCCGGCCACGCTTGGGGTTGGTCGCTTCGCCAAGATCGGCATCCCCTGGCCGGGGTTCAGTGCGCCTTTCGATGGGGTCTTCGAGAGCGGCTGCGGTTTGCTGATTCTGGTTGGTCTGGGCACCCGGCTCGCCGCCATCCCCCTCATCATCGACATGTTGGTTGCCATCGCGACCACCAAGATCCCGATGCTGTGGAAAGGTGGGTTCTGGAGCATGGCGCACGAGGCGCGAACCGACTGGTCGATGCTTCTGGGTTCGCTTTTTCTTTTCATGGTGGGCGGCGGGGCCTGGTCGATCGACGCGTGGTTTGCCGCACGGCGGGCCAGGCGTGACTGAAGGGACGTCGAACCAGCCCGGCTCACGGGCGCCTCGCGCGCTTCGCGAAGTAGTGCTGTTCTTTCTACGCCTAGGTTTCACGGCGTTCGGCGGGCCGGCGGCCCACATTGCGATGATGGAGGAGGAGGTCGTTCGTCGGCGTGGTTGGCTCACGCGAGAGCAGTTCCTCGACCTGCTGGGCGCGACGAACTTGATCCCCGGCCCCAACTCCACGGAGATGGCGATCTTCATTGGCTACCGGCGCGCTGGCTGGCTTGGGCTGATCTTGGGTGGCGCATGCTTCATCCTGCCCGCCGCACTGATTGCCGTCGCGTTCGCCTGGGCCTACGTCCGATTTGGCTCCCTGCCGCAGGTATCGGCGCTGCTCTACGGGGTCAAGCCCATCATCATCGCGATCGTGGTGCAGGCGCTCTGGGGGCTGGGACGGGCTGCCACAAAGTCGTGGATGCTGGCGGCTCTCGCTGTGCTCGCGGTGGTTGCCAGCTTCGCGGGGCTCAACCCGCTGGTGGTTCTGTTCGGCGCCGGACTGCTGGCCGTGGCGGCGAGCGTGGCTTCGAAAACAGCTAAGCAAAACCTGCGGGGCATCTTCGGCCCAGGCATCGCCTTCTTCGGTCCAGCGTCCGCGGCGGCTGCCGGCGTGGCGGCCCCGGTGAGCCTGGCGGGGCTGTTTCTGGTCTTCCTCAAGGTGGGCGCGGTGCTTTACGGAAGCGGCTACGTCTTGTTGGCTTTTCTGCACGGCGATCTGGTGGAGCACTGGCACTGGCTCACCGAATCCCAACTACTGGACGCAATCGCGGTCGGCCAGGTCACCCCGGGCCCGGTTTTCACCACCGCAACCTTCATCGGCTACCTACTCCACGGTGGCTCGGGTGCGATCGTCGCCACTCTCGGGATCTTCCTTCCGTCATTCGTGTTCGTGGCGCTGAGCAGTCGTCTGGTGCCGCGCCTGCGACGTTCGCGCGCGGCGGGGGCGTTTCTCGACGGAGTCAACGTCGCCGCGCTTGCGCTCATGCTAACGGTCACGTGGTACCTCGGACGCAGCGCGATGGTTGACGTCGCCACTGTGTCGCTTGCGGTGCTGGCCACGCTGCTCTTGCTGCGATTCCAGGTCAACTCGGCGTGGCTGGTCCTCGCGGGCGCCGTCATCGGCGTTGGAAGGTGGTGGCTGCGATGATCGTGTGCCCTCTAGGGCTACCGCGGGCGCGGGCCGCGTCTCAGGCCTGAGCGAGTGAGAGGAACGCCTCGCCACGAGCACGCCTGCTTCGCTCCTCGCACGTCCTGCGCTACAGTCGTTGCATGGCTCGCTCCCCCTGGGGACGACTGCTCGGGTCGATCCGCTGCCTTCGGGTTGAGACTCATGAAAGGCAAGGACGCGGATCTTCCCTGGTGGATTTGTCTTGCCATCTGCCGTAGCCTCAGGCGGTGGCAGGCACACCCTGAAGGTGCGCAATCGATCGGCAAGTGCTGCGTCGGCCTGGCTTGATTGACGATTTCTCCGCGGACCTAGTCACGCGCGACGATGTACTCGATGCCGTCGCGGCCTTGCGCGTGTGTGTCGAGCGTGGCGAGCGGGCACGCGCGGCCTGTCACGCGGACCTCGATCGACTGCGCGCAGGATGGCGGGTGCGCCCCGACTTGTTTTCCAACAGAGAAGTGGAAACCCTGCGTGCCATCGCGGTCAGCCTCAAGAACCAGCAGCCCGGCGCCGACCTGGCGCGGGCGCGCAAGGTCTTGCGCGAGGTCTTCGGCTATCCCTCGTTCCGGCCCGGCCAGGAGGCGATCATTTCCACCGTTCTCGACGGCCGCGATTGCGTGGGCGTCATGCCCACCGGCGCTGGCAAGTCGATCACCTTCCAGATTCCGGCGCGGCTTCTCGGCGGCACCACCCTGGTCATCTCGCCGCTGATTGCCCTCATGAAGGATCAGGTCGATTCCCTGTCAGAGGTGGGGCTGCGCGCGACTTTTCTCAATTCCAGCCTGGAGCCCGACGAGCGCGGCCGGCGCGTGGCCGCGGTTCTGCGCGGCGAATTCGAATTGGTCTATGCCGCGCCCGAGGGTCTGGAAGCGTCGCTCGGTCCGCTGATGGGGCGCGTACGTCCGCGCCTGCTCGCCGTGGACGAAGCCCATTGCATCAGCCAGTGGGGGCACGATTTCCGTCCCGCTTATCGCAACCTGTCCGGGCTTAAGGCCCGCCTGGGCAATCCCCCGGTGCCCTGACCGCCACCGCCACTGCCGAGGTGGTGCGCGACATCGGCGAGCAGCTTGGCATGCGCGCGCCCGCCACCTTTCGCGGCAGTTTCTTCCGGGCCAACCTACATCGGTCGGCGTATCGCAAGGGCGACGACGGCCCCCGCGTGCGCGACCGCATCGCGCGCCTGGTGCGCAGTCGTCGCGACCAGAGCGGCATCGTGTACTGCCTGTCCCGGCGATCCACCGAACAGACCGCGGACTACCTGCGCGAACACGGCGTGCGCGCCCTGGCCTATCACGCAGGCATGGAACCGCGCGAGCGCACGCGCGTGCAAGACGCCTTTCGTTGCGACGACGCCGATGTGGTGGTGGCCACCATCGCGTTCGGCATGGGCATCGACAAGTCCAACGTCCGTTTCGTCATCCACCGCGACATGCCCCGATCCATCGAGGCCTATTATCAAGAGGTCGGCCGGGCGCACCATCCGGCGAAAAGCATCGCGGACCCAGAACCGAAACCCCCGTCTTCGGCATCTTAGAAGAAAAGTAGATCCATGAGGGTCACGGTCGATTTCCAGGATACTGCCATCGAAGTGCTGGACGCACAGGCCAGCGACGATCCACTGCCCGGTCTAAATCTCGTCGCCACCATGGAACTATACGCGTTGCGGCGGTTGTCCTCAAGCCCGGTGTCCGAGTCGACGGGAAATGGGCGAGTGGAGTTCCTGTACCGCCTGGCGAAATTTGGCGTCCGTTCCTTCGAGCAGACCCCGCAAGCGCTGGCGCAGGAAAGCCTGCCCCTGCGGTTCTTCCGTAGCTGACATCGTCAGGGTGGACAATGGTGGCTGCGATGACCTTGCGACGGTCAATTGCGGTGCTGGCCATTGTGTTTGCGCCGGCAACCGGACACGCGGGCCCACCCTACGTAACGGACGATCCCGAGCCGGTGGAGTTCCGCCATTGGGAGTTCTATCTGGCAAGCCAGCATTTCATCGCTCGCGATTTCGCGACGGGAACCGCGCCCCACGTCGAGGTGAACTATGGCGCCTGGCCCGGGCTGCAGCTTCACTTGCTCGCGCCTCTGGTGTATGCGCGGGCGAGCGGCGGTCCCACGTTCTATGGGGTGGGCGACATTGAACTGGGCGCCAAGGTGCGTTTCGTCGACGAGGGCCCGTGGCGACCAATGGTGGGCACCTTCCCTATGTTCGAGCTGCCGACCGGCGACGCAGCCCGCGGGCTCGGGACCGGGCACCTGCACGTCCTCATTCCTCTCTGGCTGCAGAAGAGCTTTGGTCCCTGGACCAGCTATGGCGGCGGGGGCTTGTGGGTGGACCCGGGAAAGGGAAACCGCAACTACGGGTACTTCGGTTGGCTGCTCCAGCGTCGCCTCTCGCAGCTCGCCACGCTCGGCACCGAAATCTTCTACACCACCCCTGACCAGGTCGGCGGCAGTGCCAACCTGCGCTTCAACCTCGGGCTCGTTGTCGACTTCACCGAGCACCACCATCTGCTTTTCTCGGCGGGCCGAAGCATCGTAGGCAACACTGTTTTCCAGGGCTACCTGGCCTATCAAATGACGATCTAGGTCATGATAGGCTCTCTCGCGGAACTAGAACCTCCCGCCCTCATCTAATCGCTTCAAGGAGGAACTCACCATGCGTGCAGCCGTCATCACCCAAATCAACCAACCCTGGGAACTGAAGACGCTTCCTGATCCTCGGCCCCAGCCTGGCCAGGTCGTCATCAAGATCCACGCGAGTGGCATGTGTGGCACTGATCTGCACGTCCATCACGGGCACTTTGGCCTCACGCCGCCCATTGTGGCGGGGCACGAGCCAGTGGGCGAGATCGTCGAGCTGGGCGCGGGTGTCACCGATCTGCGCGTGGGCGATCGCGTGGGCGTGCACTGGAACCAGAAGGGCTGCGGCCGTTGTCGCACCTGCCAGTCAGGCAACCAGTATGCCTGCGCCAAGGCGCAGTCGTGGATGCACCTCGGCGGCGGAAATTCTGAGCTCATGCTGGCCTGGGCTTCGGGTTGTGCGCTGCTGCCCGAGGGCCTCGCGTACGAGGCAGCGGCACCGATCTTTTGTGCGGGCTACACGGTCATGAGCGGGCTGCGCAATGCGGACCCCAAACCGGGTGAACGCGTGGCTGTGCTCGGGCTGGGAGGACTGGGGCATTTGGCGCTGCAACTCGCGCGCGCCGTGGGCCTGGAAACCTGGGCCATCACGGGCCAAGCCAACAAGGTGGCTGAACTGAAGTCCATGGGCGCCCACGAGGTACTGGTGGGGGGCAAAGAGCCGGGGACCGCCATGCGCGACGCCGGTGGTTTCGACGTGATTCTCTCGACTACCAATTCAGCCGTGCAGATCGCCTCGGCCTTCGGCGGCCTACGCGAAAACGGGCGCATGGTCAACATGGGCGTGGCCAACGGTCCCATCGCCATTGACCCCATCCTATTGATGATGGGGCAACGCCAGCTTCGTGGTTCGAGTCAGGACGAAAGGCGCGATCTGGTCGAGGCCTTGGAACTGGTCGCGTCGGGCAAGGTCAAACCCGTGATCGAAGTCTATCCGCTGGTGCAGGTCAACGAGGTGCGGGCACGCCTCGAGGCAGGCCAGGTCCGCTACCGGGCCGTGTTTACCCACACGGCGTGAACGGCGCCGCCTGCGCTGCCGGCATCGACCCGGCGATGAAGCTCATCCACGATCCGACCCGCCTCGGATCGGAGACGGGCAAGCCGAACATCACCGTCTATTTCCGCAGCAACAAGGTGGGCACCGACGGACTCTGGCACAAGGGCGGCAGCACCGGGGAAATACCAGCCGACGGTTCGTGCGTGGCCGGGTTCATTCTCGGCTCAGCGCTGGGAGCCCTCATGTCGCGCATCTTCTCGGCTGATGGCGGCGACAGGGGCAGGACTGGACGCCAAATCTTGCCACGGGTTGTTCCAGGTGTGTAATGTCAGATAAGGTCGCCATGATGATGTCTCAGGCTGACGCGGGAAACGACTCGCCAGAGCAGCAAGCCCTCATGCAAGTTGTTGTGGACCTAATGCGTGGTAACATTGTGACCGTGCTCCTCGGGGCAACTGTTTGCGTGGAGGCGCCGGGCGAGATTGCCTATCGCCATGTGATCCTCCGTGCCGCCGCAGCGGTCTGCAAGCTCGCCATCACCCGGGCGTGCGGCCGTCGTGCGCCGGCCGATGGGTTTTCCCATCAGGTTGTGTCCGCGGTGGGCGAGGCTTTCAACAACATCGCGCTGCACTCGTACCGCGGTCGACCGTCGGACATCGTGCGGTTGCGCATGACGATAGAACCCACTGTGTTGCATCTGATCATGGAAGACTACGGGGCCGGGTTTGACCCGCACACGGCTCGCGTACCCGATCTGGAGGCGCTACCAGAGTCGGGGCTTGGCATCTTCATAATACGGTCTTTGATGGATGAGGTGACTTACCAGCAGGGCCGTCCCAACGTCTTGAGCTTGAGCAAGAGGATTCGTGAATGCCCGTCGGAGTTACCGAGGGTTTCAGGTAAGAGGACTAAAAATGGACTTCTCAACCGATAGGGCGGATGGCGTTGCCACGCTTCGCATCGAGGGCGAGCTGGATGCAGTCAGTATTCCCGATGTTCGGCCGACCATAGACGCCCTGATCGCCGAACATCACCCGCGCATCGTCGTCGATCTTTCGCGTCTGCGGCTCATCGACAGCTCGGGCGTGGGGGCGCTGGTGTTCCTGTACAAGAAGGCCAAGGAATATGGCGGCGTGGTGACGGTCCAGGGTCTGCGCGATCAGCCGTTGTCGATCTTCAAGCTCCTGCGCCTGGATCGGGTTCTGCTTGCGTGAGGCCGCATGGGCTGGGAAGGGGACGAGCCTGCGGGGCACGAGTGGATCGTCGAGACGCTGCGCCTGGTGCGGCGGGCTGGTCGGCGCCCGCTTGTGACCTCGGCCTCGGCTCTGCTGGCGGCGGCTGCGCTGTTTGGCCTGCAGTTGCGCCAGCCGCCGGTATTCGCTGCTCGGGCCGAGTTGCTGCTGCGTGAGAGTGCCCTGTCGACGGATCGAGCCCGAGTTTCGCGCGCGGATCTGCGCGGCTTCGTCGAGAACGTCGCCTTCACCTCGTCGGGGTTGCAGGAGGTGATGGACAAACACGGACTTTTTCGTCGGGCAGCCGCGCGTAGCCCGGTGCTGGCGCTGGAAGAGATGCGCAAGAGCATCGAGGTCGATATCCTGCAGAACTACCTGGCCGAGGATCGCCTGGAACGCGCGCCTTCGCGTTCGGCCCGCATCGTGATCACGTTCAGCGACGATGACCCGGACCAGGCCGCGGTTGTGGTGCGCGATCTCGGTTTGCTGGTGGCCAGGGCCGAACTGGGCCGCCACACCGAAAAGGCACGCCAGCAGGCGGGTCTTGCCAGCGCCGCGGTGGCCGAGGCTCGCGAAGAGGCCAGTCGAACCCAGGGCGAGCTGGCGGCGATGGAGGCCGCCGCCGCGGAGGCGCCTGGCAAGATCTTGCCCGCGCAGAGGGTGAAGATAGCCTTTCTGCGTGCCTGGTTGGCCAAAGTCGAAGCTCGGCGCAGCAAGCTTGAGCAGGAGCACGTGCAGATGGACCTGACCGCGGCCGCGGAAGAGAAGCAGGCCGGCACGCGCGTTCACCTGGCCAGCGTGCAGGCCGAGACTGGGAGGCCGAACCGCGAACTGCAATGGCTGCGCAACAAGGCCGCCATCGCCGGGGCGACTGGACTGACCCTGGCCCTGCTGCTGGTCGGTGCCTTCGACCCCAGGCTGTACGATGCGGGTGATGTTCGGCGGGCAGGCAGCCTGTCGCTGGGAACCTTGCACGCCCCGCCCGAGCAGCTGCCAACAAGCACGGGAGAATCGACGTGACAGGCGAAGCATACAATGGCTGGCTCGGGTTGCGAACCGCGTTGCTCATGGTCGGGCGCGCTCTGCATTCGCGCGTGCTGTGGCTGGGACTGCTGCTGGGGCTGGTGGCGACCATGGGCGTTCTGCGGGTGGTGCGTCCCATGTACCGATCGGAGGTCGTGCTCGTCTATCGGGCTTCGCCCGGCGCCAACATCGTCTCGCAGACCGAGGGCGATCCCTCGCGCCAGCTCGCCGCGCGCCTGAAGGAGATGCTCCTCACACGCGAGCGAGTCGTCGGTCTGGTGAAGGAGTTTCATCTCTACCCCGATCAGGTGAGGCGCAGCGGACTTCTGGACGCTGCCGAGGACATGCGCAAGCAGCACCTCAAGTTCGACTCGGGCGGCGGCGACACCTTTCGCATCAGCTTCGAGGACGAATCTCCCCAGCGGGCGCAGTTGGTCACAGCGCGGGCAGCCGAGATGTTGCTCGACGTGCATCGCACCTGGCGCACCCAGGATGCGGTCAAGACCCAGCAATTCTTCGACGCACAGAAGCGCGGGGCCGAGGAGGTGCTACGAGCGCGCGAGGCGGAATTCACGCAGTTTCTCGCCCGGCATCCCGAGATGGCCCTGGCCATGGGGACCGGCCCGGTGACGCCCGGTGCGCCCCTGCGCGCGGTGAGTTCCGAACCCAAGCAGCAGGACGGGTTGGTGTCCCGGCTGGAGGCGCGGGCGACGAGGCTGCGCGATCGGGGCAGCGAGCCATCGAAATCCGAGAAGCGTGAAGCTGCGGCGGAGACCGCTCTCGTCGATGCCGCCTTGCTGGCCGAGAAGGAAGCGGCCCAGGCTGACCTCATCGCAGCCCAGCGCGACCTGGCGCAGAAGCAGAAGCAATTCACCCCCGAGTATCCCGACGTGCGTCAGGCCAGCGAGGCGGCAGTTGCCGCGCGCGATCGGCTGCGCAAGGTCGAGGATGCCATCCTCGCGGCCAAAAAGGCCGCGGTCGCGCCTCCGCCTCTGCCTACTCCCGAGGTCGAGGCAGCGGCGCCGGTTACCGATCCATCCACGCGCCAGCGCCTGTCCCTCATCGAGAAGCAGATCATGCAGGCGCGGGCCAAGGCGCTGGAACACGATCCCAAACGCCTGCTCGAGCTGGGCACCCAGCTTGCCGAGATGGACCGTCGTGTGTCCGAGGCGCGGGATCGCCTGGCCGTGATCCAGAGCAAGCAGTTCCAGGCCTCGCTGGAGGCGACGCTGGATCTGCAGGACAAGACCGGCGAGCTGGTGGTGGTCGACCCCGCCTTCCTGCCCGCCCGAGCGGAGCGCCGCAGCCGTCTGAAGCTGGGCGCGCTGGGGGCGGGCGCCTCCTTGACCCTGGCCTTCGGCCTGTCGTTGCTGCTGGTGTTCTTCGATGATCGCCTGCGCGCTGGTTTCGATCTCACGCGCCTTCGCCTGCCGCCGCTGCTGGCCGAGGTGCCGTGCGAGCCGCGCCGGAAACGCCGGCCCGCGCCGCCCGCGAGCAAGCCGATCCGGAGGACACCATGAGTGAAGCACGATCGGCCGTGGGTTCCGACAGCAATCCCAGCCGGCCCGACCCAGCGGTGAGAGCCGCGGTGGTGGAACGCGTGCGGGTCAGAACCGCGGCGGAACCCGACCCGCGTGCGGCCATCTTTGACAACCCCTTGTCGGCGCGCGCAGCCAGTTTCCGGGTTCTGCGCCACCGGCTGGCTGACCGGGGTGATCCCAAGGTGCTCGTCGTGACCAGCGCGCAGGATGGGGAGGGCAAGACCACCTGCGCGCTCAATCTGGCCTGGGCTCTGGCGGAGTCGGGACGTAACCGCGTGCTGTTGCTGGAGGCGAACACGGCACGACCGGCGCTGGCCGGGCTGTTGGGTTTCTTGCCGCCGGGCTGCTTCCTCGACCAGCTTAGCCAGCACCGAAGCGAGCCCACGCGCCCCTGGACGGTGGCCCAGATCGCGCCCTACGATCTCGACGTGCTTGCCGTGCAGCCGCGGTCCGAGCCTCGGCCGCTTTTGCACGGGCCCAACCTGCTGGCGGCCCTCGCCAGCCTGCGCGCTGCCTACAGCTACATGGTCATCGACACGTCGTCGATCCTTACCGGCCTGGACATGCCCTTGCTGGAAGATGGAGCGGACGGCATCGTGATCGCCGCTCGGGCGCGCCAGACCCGTGGCCGCGCGCTGACCGCGGCGCTGGAACAGGCCGGGGGCTCACGCGTTCTCGGCGTGGTGCTGATGGATGTGTGACGCTGCTGTAGCAGCTCTTCGATTCACCACTCTGTGCGCTTGACTTGACCAGACTTGCCTGACACGAACTTTGGCGGGAGGAAGATCATCATGCGGGTGGCCATCATCTCTTGTCCCTTCCAAACTTCCTACGGGGCCTACGTCGACTCGCTCAAGCAGGCGATCGAAAGGAAGACCGGCGGCGCGGTACAGTGGCTGGGGTCCAACTGCGGGTGCGGAAATCCCACGGAAGTGAACCGGGGATTCCAGATTCAAGGGTGCCAGTACTTTGAAATGCCCAACATCAGTGACTACCACTCGACCAGGCCCTGGAAGCGCTGGCTGCGGGTGAGGGTGAGGAGTCTGTTCTGCTACTTCCGCGCCAGGAAATACGGGAGTCTGTCGCAAGAGGCGGAGGTGGTGCACTTCCAGCAGATCCTGAACGCCTATGGATCCGACGTGGTGTTCCACTGGCTCAATCAGCCGTCGCGGGCTGCTCGGGTGATAACCGTTCACGAATTGGACAGCCGCCAGCTTGAGTCTCCCGAACGCAACCAGACGTACAACAAGGCCGATGCCATCATCGTGCACGACAGCGCCTTGCGGGACCAACTCGTCCACCTGGGGGTGGATGCGCGCTTGATCGCAGTCGTGCTCCACGGAACGGAACTCCCGGCACTGGAGGAAAAGCAGCCCCGCGAAGGGATCATTTTCTACGGCGGGCACCATCTCATGAGCGGCAAAGGCCTGTCGACGCTCTTCAAGGCCATGGCGTTGCTGAAAGAGCGGATGGGGGCCCATGCTCCCAAGCTGAAGGTGCACGGCCATTTCGGGTCTGACACGCCAGAAGAGGCGGAACAACTGGCGCGCGAATGCGGAGTGCAGAACGACATCGTTTGGCTCAACCAGATTACCCAGCAGGAAATCTTCCGCCAGTATCAGACCTCCCTGATCTGCGTGTTGCCCTATTCGGGCGGCTTCGCGGGGTTTGCCGCCGCCACGGCCGCCGCCACGGAATTGCCCGTGATCGCGACGAAGAACGCGGCAATCCCCGAGCACATTGGCGACTGCGGGATCTGGGTCGACAACGACAACGCCGAGCAACTGGCGGAGCGGATTGTGGAGGTTCTGGGCTCCCAAGCATTGCGAAGCGATGTCGCCCGGCGGCTGCGAAAGAGAGCGGAGGAATATCTGAGCTGGGACAAGATTGCCGACAGCACGCTCGCAATCTATCAGCAGGCCTTACGTCGAAGAATGGAGTCCGCCCATTGAGGCGCGCCCGGGCGCTAGCGCAGATGTGAAGCTGGGCCAAGGCAACATGACTGGCGCGGTACCAATCAGCCCACGTCCCCGCACAGGCGATCCGTCTGCAGACGACCGTGCTATGGCCCTGGACAAGCCGACTTGCATCCCGTTTGCGTCTGCTGCGCAAAACGGCGGTCAGCTCTGGAAAGAATGGCGGCGTCTCTCTGCCGACGCCCCGCCATTTCTTCAACCCGAGTTCTTCGATCTCACACGCGCCGTTGCTGACCCGGCCGGCGAGTTTCATCTGGCCGTGGCAGTTCGGGCGGGCCGGCTGGCCGGTGTGCTGCCCGTCACGTTGCACGGCCCGGACCTACACCCGCTGCGCAGTGAACATTCTCCCCGTTTTGACTTCTGGGGAGATTCGGGCGCGCTCTCGGCAATCTGGGAAGCGTTGCGAGCGAACCCCCGCTGGGAGCGTTTCGTGCTTGGCCACATCCCGGCCGAGTCGCCGTTGGCAACCGAACTGCCCATGCTCGCCCGTCGCTGGGGCTGCTTCATCAAGGCCAGCCCGAGCCACGGCGTGCCGTATTTTTTGCTTCCCCGATTTGAGGAGCGGCTCGACGCGAAGTTCCGGACCAATATCCGTCGCTGCACGCGCAAAGCCGGAGATCTGGCCTTTGAGCGCCTCACCGCCCCGTCGCCGGCGGAGTTCGCCGACGCCTTGGCCATCGAAGCCATGGCCTGGAAGGGCGGAGCAGGCACGAGCATTGGCAGCGATGCGCGGCTGACCTACTTCTATCGCGCGTTGTTGGATGTGTTCGGCCCCCGCGGAAGCATGAGTCTGAACTTCGTGACGGTCGCAGGGCAGCGCATCGCTTGCCTTTTCACCATGGAAGACGGCCACACGCTGTACGCCGCCAAGATCGGCTTCGATCCCGCGTACGCCTCAATCAGTCCCGGGCATCTCATGGTGGCGCAAACCGCAGCGGACGCGGAACGGCGCGGGCTCAAGCTTTTCGACTTTCTCGGAGAAGCCGCCGAGTGGAAGCTCAAGTGGACGGATCGCTTGCGGGAGCATCTCTGGGTTGTCGTGCACAGACCTTCATTGCGCGGCTACGCGAGATTCGTCTGGCGCAAGGCGCGCGAATCCGGTCGCGGCAAGACCCCTTGATCGTGGTGCGACAGACGGAATCTCCCTGCGACCTCAAGCCAAGCTCGAACGAGCGCATGCTTTTCACCCCGACCCTACCCCCGATGCCGTATCTCACTGGCCGCTGCCAGCGTTTCAACATCATTGCTCAACATTCGCTGCGCGAGCGTATCAGCGGGCGGCTGGGACGAGGTCTTGCCATCGAGAGCAGCATTCGTTGCCTGTTCCATCCCGTCGCAGCCGTCCCGCCCCAAGACCCGCTGGGCGCCCCATCACGGTTTGCCGAAGGCGACTGGGTCCGGGTGCGTGACGAGGCGCGGGTGCGGGACGTCCTGGAGGGCGGATCGTGCCTGCGATGCAGCGAGTTCACCGCCGCGCGGCCGCCCACCTGCTCGAAGGTCTATTGTGTGATGAAGAACGTCCGTCGCATGATCGACGACCAGGGAAACATGCGTCCCGTCTCGCACACGGTCCTGCTTGCTGGTGTCGACTGCACCGGCGACGGCAGGACTGGTTGTGGGCGTCACTGCCCCATGATGTTCCGGGACGAATGGCTCGATCCGGCCGAGCCACAGCCGCAAGGCCTGGCCCCGGCCCGGGGAGAGGCGCGGTTTGCGCGCATCCGGTCCTTGCAGCAGATCCACGGCCGACTCGATCTGCTGGGTCAGCGCGAGGGGCTCATGTTCATGCCGGAGATGGCCCGCTACGCAGGGGCCCGCGTTGGCATTGTGCTACAACTGTCGCAGGTGTTTGAATACGGCCGCTGGCGAGAGCCTCCGCACCCCATCTACAGTCTAGAAGGCCTGCACTGCACCGGCGGGATCCTGGGCAGCGATGGTCCCTGCGACCGCGCCTGCCGGTTGCTTTGGCACAGTGATTGGCTGGAGCTTGACGTCTGAGGGCATGATGGGCTTGCGTCTAGCGACGTCGTCCGCCGCTGTGCCAAGCTTCTTGCGCACCTCCGAAAAGGTCTGCAGTGTCCGCGCCCGAACCCAGCGCAGGCAGTCCTCCAGCAAGAAGTTGAGACGCGGGCGGCGGGCCACCAGCCAGACCATGTCAGTCGAGCCGAGCGCGAGAGTCTGCTTGTGCTGGCCCTCACCGGCCATGAACTCGTAGAACCGGTGACCGAGCGTGCGATTGAACTCCACCGCGTAGGAGTGTGCGACCAATCCGGGATGGCCATGTGAGTGGGGGCACAACGCATAGTTGAAGCCGGACTGGTAATTGTAGACTCGTCCCCGGTCGACGAAGTTGTAAAGGTAGCCGACACTTTGGTTGCCGGCGCGCAGGTGCAATAGTTGGATCGAGCCTTCGGCAAAAAGCGAGCGCAGCAGGCGCCCGTGGAATTCCACGAAGAATGGATTGGCAAACGACCCTGACAGACCCTTGGCCTGCCAATAGGCTTGGTGCAGTTGCGTGAGCCCAGAGAGAAACGCAGCCGCCTGTTCCGGGGTGGCCGCGTTTTCGAGGACGAGCGGCCCGAGCTTTTCATATTCGCGAATGCTACGGCGGATCGCGTGGCGGGTGTTGGATCCCAAAAGGGCGAGATACTCGCCGCCCGAACGCCGCAGCACCTCGAGATCCACATGGTGGCACTTGGCCTGGCGGCTCAGTGCCCAGTCGACCTCTCGTGCCGGCACGCGGCGAGAGAGCCCAGAGTCTTGCAGTCCATCAAGAAACCATTCGTCCCAATCGTCCCGGGAGAGCAAGAAGTCGATGCAAGCTTGCGCAGCCTCATGCTCGAATCCGCGCTCGCACAGCAGGCCGTTGTACTCGATGGTGATCTCGTCCAGGCGGGGGTCGCCGGTGGAGTTCAGAAACAGCGCCCGAGACGAGAAGACACCGTGTCGCCGCAGGAAACGACGAACCAGTACCCCGAGAGCAATGGTGCGCCCCTGTGATTCCACCCGCAGCAACTCCGGACGTATGTTGGAGGGCAGGGCACTCAGCCAGGCACCAATCCAGGACCATGAGGTGAAGAAGGAGCGATCGCTGCGAGTCTCGAGCTCGCGCCAATCCCGCTCGACTTCACCCGGCAGGGGAAGTCCTGCGAGAGTAACGCGTGGATGTCCAACACCGACCGTCATCTAGCTTTCCGGCTCAGGTTGGCATGAACGACTTCCCTCACCCGCGAGTGGCGGGCCAAACTTGACCGGCGCAACAGGGTTGGCGTAACTTGTCGCACCGTGTTCGGTGAAGTCATTTGCCTGTTGGATGCCGGTGGTGTGGCAAGTGGGTACGGGCTTGGTTGTTTTGTTGACCAAGCCAGGCTCAATCGGCAGGGATGGGATGCGGCACTGCCGCTGTCCGCGAGGTTGGTCTGTCAGCCAGCCACGTCGCTGACCATCTGCCAGCCCGGAACGCGAGAGGTTTCATCCCCATGAAACACGTCCCGGCATCGCCGGTCGAGGCCCAGTTCTACCTGTCGGGCCAACTGCACCCCACGCCCGCCGTCAACACCGTCACGAAGGCCGTGGGCATCAGGGGCCCCCTGCAGTCAGAGCGGCTCGTGCGTGCTCTGCGGCACGTCTCTCTTCGGCACGCGGCCCTGCGCACCCGTTTTCAGGCTGTCGACGGCGCCATCGCACGGATTCTCGCCGACGAGGCCCCGCAGCAACCGATCGAGATCCGCGAAGCGCCTGGAACCGACGCGGCGCTAGCGGATGCGGCGGAAGCCGCGCGGCGGGATCTGTCACCGCAGTCGACAGTGTGGAAAGCCCTGCTGTTACGACACGGTCCCGACGACCACACCTTCATCTTTTCGGCTCACCGGAGCGTCTGGGATGAGCGGTCGATGGATCTCTTTGCAGCGGAAGTTTCGCAGCTCTACCATGCCGACCCTGCAGACTCGGGGCCTTCGCGTGCCAGCGCCATCGACGCAGCACCCTTGTACAGCGGCGACGCATATGAAGATCTCGTGGTCGAGGGTGCGCGCCATCTCGCCGCGGGGCTGGCCGACGTGCCGGCGCTTCACGGATTTCCGCTGAAGACGACCCGGCCAAGGATCCTGTCGGTCGACGCCGCGTCTGTCGAAATCGCGTTCGAACATGCGACGACGCGTCTGCTTTCCGAGGTGGGGCGGCCGTGGGGCCTGGACCCCTTCACCCTGCAGTCCACCGCCGCGGCCTACGTCCTTGCCCAGTATTGCGGACAGCAAAAACTCGCCATCGGAATGCCTTTTTGTTTGCGTCCGGCTCACTCCGAGCAGGTGCTTTTGGGAAGCCACACCGCGATGCTGCCGCTGGGGTTCGCCGCCGCTGCCCCCACTTTCGCGGCGCTGGCGTCCAGCTTTGCCGCCAGTTACTCGGCCGCGCGGCCCTTCGCCGCAATTCCCTTCCATGCGGTGGTCAAGCAGTGCGCGGCCCGAACCGATCCATCGGCCAATCCCCTTTTCCAGATCGCATGCGTCGAAGATCGGCATTTGCTCTTGCAGTTCGACGGGTGCGATTGTCGTTCCCGCGCGGTTCCGGTACCCCCGCAACACGTCGACCTGTTCCTGCAGTTCGCGCCCGACACCCTGCGACTGGCCTACGCGACCGAGATCATCCACGACGAGATGGCCGCCTCGCTGGGCCGATCCATTTCAGCGTTCCTCACGGCTGCCTTGCGCGAGCCGCAGCGCGATCTATCCAGCCTCCCTGTGCTCGCCGAACGGGAACGGGCAGCGCTGGTGATCGACGTCAACCGCACCGACGAGCCCTCATTCCTGAATCAGGACCTCTATTCGATAGCGACACGCCATTGCAACCCGGCCAACCACCAGAACGCTCTGGTGTGCAACGGGAGGTCGCTGAGCTACGCCGATCTCTTGCGTGCCGTCGAGTCGGTCGCCGCCCGTCTGTCCGAGGCTGGAGTCGCCGAGCAGGATCTGGTGGGCATCTGCCTTCCTCGCTCGTCCGACATGGTCGCCGCGATGTTGGCGGTGCTTCGCTGTGGCAATGCCTACGTGCCGCTGGATCCCGCCTTCCCACGCGAGCGGCTGAGCTACATGGTCGAGCACTCCCGCCTGGCGCATGTGATCACCAGCAAGGCATTGCGTCCGCTGTGCGACTGTCAAGACGTCCGCTTCATCGAGCTTGACGACGGTTGCCAGCCGGCCGGTCGCGCACCAGAGCCCGCCCGCCCGCCGGTCGCGGCGAAGGCGTATGTCATCTACACATCGGGCTCCACCGGGAGGCCGAAGGGGGTGGCGGTTTCTCGGGGCGCGGTGGCCAACTTTCTCTTGAGCATGCTGCGGCGGCCTGGCATTCGCCACGACGACACCCTGTGCTCGGTCACCACCCTGTCCTTCGACATCGCCGTGCTGGAACTTTTGGCGCCCCTGTGCGCCGGGGCCACGGTGGTGATTGCCACGGAAGAGGAAGCTCGCGATCCACGGCTGTTGGCGGCACTGCTGCAGGCGCATCCGATCACCCTGCTGCAGGCCACGCCCATCACCTGGCAGATGCTCTGCGCTTCCGGCTGGTCGGGGGACAAGGCACTGACTGCTCTGTGCGGCGGGGAAGCCCTGGCGCCCGCACTTGCACAGGCGCTGGCGCCGCGCGTGCGCGCCTTGTGGAACATGTACGGTCCGACCGAGACCACGGTGTGGTCGACGTGCCATCGCATCGACGATCCGCACGCAGCGATCTCCGTGGGCACCCCCATTCACAACACCTATGTGTACGTTCTCGATGACCACCGACGTCCGGTGCCCGCCGGGGTGGAGGGACAGCTCTTCATCGGGGGCGCCGGGGTCGCGCTCGGGTACTTGCACGATGAACAGATGACCAGCAAGCGTTTCCTGGCTGACCCGTTCAGGGCGGAGGGACGCATGTACGACACGGGCGATCGGGCCCGCTTCGACCACCAGGGGCTGCTCACCATCGTCGGTCGCAGCGATTCCCAGGTGAAGCTTCGCGGCTTCCGCATCGAGCTGGGCGAGATCGAGACGCGCTTGTCCAGCTTTGCCGGCATTGAACAGGTGGTGTGCATCGTTCGCCGCGATGACCCCGAGAACCCGGAGTTGGTTGCCTACTACGTGCTCAAACCCGCCGCGCCGGAACCGAGCGTGGCCGAACTGCGCCAGCACTGCGGCGCCGCCCTGCCCGCGTACATGATTCCCTCGCGCTTCGCCCGGCTCGACGCGCTTCCCCTCACTCCCAACGGCAAGGTGGACCGCAAGACGCTCCCGGCGCCCGACGGCGAGCGTCCGGCCGCCGCCGCGCGGGCAACTCCAGCATTGCCTCGTAGCGACGTCGAGCGTGCTCTTCTGGACATCTGGTGCAGCGTCTTGTCCACCAACACGGCGAGCGTCAACGACAACTTCTTCGAGCTCGGGGGGACGTCGCTGGCTGCTTTTTCGGTGGCGCAGCAGATCACACAGCGCTTGGGAGTGGAGCTTCCGGTGCTCAGGATCTTCGAACATCCCACCATCGCGGCGCTCGCCCAGTTTCTCAGGGGAAGTCAAGCCGATTGCAAATGTGTGCGCGAGGCGTACCAGCGCGCCCAGACCCGGCGGCGGGCAGCAGCATCTCAGACCGCGTTCGACGTGGCCATCGTGGGAGCGGCCGGCCGCTTCCCCGGCGCGCGGAGCCTGGAGCAGCTCTGGGAGAATCTGTGCGAGGGGCGCGAGACAGTCACCTTCTTTCGCCGCGACGAACTCGATCCTCTGGTCCCGGCGCACGATCGCAACGATGCGAACTACATTCCCGCCCGCGGCGTGCTGGAAGACGTGGACCTGTTCGACGCGGCTTTCTTCGGCATCAACCCGAATGAGGCCGAGCTCATGGACCCCCAGTTGCGCGTCTTCATGGAAGTCGCCTGGGAGGCGTTCGAGAACGCCGGACACGTGGGGGAGAACATCGACGGCCCAGTGGGCGTGTGGGCCGGCATGGGCAACAATTTCTACTACCACTACAACGTGCTCACCCGACCCGACAAGCTGGCGGTGATGGGCGAGATCACCGCGGAGATCGCCAATGAAAAGGATCACATCGCTCCGCGCGTGTCGCACAAGCTGAACCTGACCGGTCCCAGCCTGAGCGTGCACACGGCCTGCTCGACCACCCTGGTGGTGGTGGAGAACGCGTACCAGGCGCTGGTGTCTCATCAGGTGGACGTGGCCCTGGCGGGCGGAGTGGACATCCGTACCCCGCAGAAGAGCGGCCAGCGCTACGAGGAAGGCGGCGTGTTCAGCATCGACGGCCACTGCCGGCCTTTCGACGCCGCGGCCACCGGCACCATGTTCGGCGAAGGAGCGGGAGCCATCGTACTCAAGCGGCTCGACGATGCGCTCCGCGACCGCGACACCATTCACGCGATCATCAAGGGCGCAGCGGTCAACCACGACGGGGGACGCAAGGTCAGCTACCTGGCGCCTTCGGTGGAGGGGCAGGCACGCGTGATCGCATCGGCGCTGGCTTTGGGCGACGTCAATCCCGACACCATCACTTACGTCGAGGCGCACGGCACGGCAACGCCCATCGGCGATCCCATCGAGGTCGAGTCACTGACCCGCGTGTTCCGCACCTTTACGCAGCGAAGGAACTACTGCGCGCTCGGCTCGATCAAGGGCAATTTCGGCCATGCCACCACGGCGGCGGGCATCGCGGGCGTTCTCAAGGTCGTGCTGGCGCTCCGCCATCGCAAGATTCCGCCAACCCTGCACTTCACCACACCCAATCCGCGCATCGATTTCGCCACGAGCCCATTTTTCGTCAACACCAGGCTCATCGACTGGGAGCCGCGAGGCATCCCCCGTCGCGCGAGCGTGAGCAGCTTCGGATTCTGCGGGACCAACGCCCACGTCGTGTTGCAAGAGGCGCCGGCAAGCGAGCCATCATCGTCTCCGGCGCGGCCGGCGCAACTGGTTCTGCTCTCGGCGCGCAGCCCGCAGGCCCTCGACCAAGCGGCGCAACGGCTGTCGGTGGCGCTGCAGGGAGCGAGTCAGGAGGAGCTGGCCGACGCGGCCTTCACGACCCAGGTGGGACGCAAGCGCTTCGAGTACCGTCGCTGCGCGGTGGTGCGCACGGCACACGATGCACAAGACGTCCTGAGCCAGGCATCGAGTCCGCTCTCGCTATTGCTGAAATCGGAGTCGGACAGCCCACCGGTAGCCTTCATGTTCCCCGGACAGGGTTCGCAGTACATCAACATGGGGCTGCGGTTGTACCAGGGTGAGGAGCCGTTCCGCGAAATGGTGGACCGTTGTGCGAAGGCGCTTGCGCCCCATCTCGGCTGCGATCTGCGCGCGTTCCTGTTCCCCGATCCCGCCGACGCAGAGACAGCCACCCAGTCGCTCAACAACACCTTCTACACGCAACCGGCGATCTTCACCGTCTCCTATGCGCTGGCCTCGCTGCTCATGCACTGGGGCATCGAACCCTCGGCCTTCATCGGTCACAGCATCGGCGAGTTCGTCGCCGCGACGCTTTCCGGCGTGATGGAGCTGGACGAGGCCTTGCGACTGGTGGCCACCCGTGGCCGGCTCATGCAGGGCCTGCCCGCGGGCTCGATGCTCTCGGTGCGGCTACCCGTGGAGAAGCTTGCAGGGCGCTTGCCCCCAGGCGCCGATCTTGCGGCGGTGAACGGACCACAGCTTTGCGTCGTGGCGGGCCCAAGCGAAACCCTGCACAGGCTGAGCGACCAGCTCTCGGCCGACGGTGCCATGTGCCGGATGCTGCACACCTCGCACGCCTTTCACTCGTCGATGATGGATCCGGTGGTCGAACCATTTCTGCGAACCGTCGAGAGCGTGCGTCTGTCGGCCCCGCGCATTCCTTTCGTGTCCACCGTGACCGGCGACTGGATCGCGCCTTCCCAGGTGACGGACCCTTCGTACTGGGCGGGACACCTGCGCTCACCGGTGCAGTTCTCGAAGGCTGTGCAGGTGCTGCTACAAGACAGCCAGCAGGTCATGGTGGAATGTGGCCCGCGCCGCACGTGCGTGGCGCTCGCTCACCAGCACCGCCCGGCCAACCCGAGCCGCGTGATTTCCTGCATGCCCGATAGTGCCGAACCCGACGACGAATATACCAGCGTACTCCTCGGTCTGGGAGCGCTCTGGCTCAACGGGTGCACGGTCGACTGGCGCGCTTTTCACGATCATGAGCAGCGTCGGCGCGTGGCGCTGCCGGGCTATCCCTTCCAGCGCAAGCGCTACTGGATCGAGCCCGGCAACACCGCCCGGTTCGGGTTGGAAGCGGCATCCAGATCTCAGCCGGTAGCGCCGGCCGCTCCGGGGCCCGCGAGCAACGGCGAGCAGGAGATGGGCAAGCGTGACGAGGTGATGACAGCGCTGGTGGCTCTGCTGGAGGAAGCACTGGGTGCCAAGATTGAGTCGTTCGACGAGGAAGCGCAGTTCATTGCGCTGGGGCTCGACTCGCTGCTAGTCACGCAGCTCGCCCGCATGGTGCGCGTGCGGCTCGATTTTGCCGTGACCTTCCGCCAGCTCAGCGAACGCTACTCGACCCCAAAGCTGCTGGCCGATGCCATTCGCGCTGCGCGTGCGGCGGCTCCCGGTGCTCCCGCTGTCGACTCGCGCACGACTCGCCCTGTGTCTGCGGCCGGCGCAGCGCCAGCGTCCGCCAGCGCGCCTGCACGAGTCCCGCAGGCGGGCGACACTTCGGCAGCACCAGCACCCAGCAAGGGTCGCGTGCCGGGCGCGCGGCTGGGCCATGACGAGCACGGCCGGCCCGCGTGGTTCGCGCCCGATCCAAACCGTCCAGGCAAGTACCTCAAGGTAGAGAACCATGACTGATGGGGAGAATGTGCAGAACTCCGGCCCGGGCTCCGGGGTCGACTACGATCCCTTTTCCACCGCGCCGACCGTCGAGGTCGCATCCACCTTTGCCCAGCGTGAGATGTGGCTGTCGGCACAGGCTGGCGCGGAAGCCGTGTGCGCCTACCACGAGTCGTTCTCGATTCACCTGACCGGTCCGGTTGATGACCATGCCCTGCTCGATGGACTGCAGGCACTCGCCGACTGCCACGAAGCCTTGCGCGGCCACTTTTCCGAGGACGGAGAGCGCTTCATCATCGAGCCTGCGATGACGGTCCCCATCGCCCGGCACGATCTTTCCAGCCTGCCGCTCGGCGAACGAGCTGCCTCGCTGGCGCGGCTCCAGGTTGAGGACGCGGCGACGCCCTATGACCTTCACCGTGGCCCGCTTTTTCGCGCAGCCATCGTCCGGCTCGACGCGCAGGAGCGTGTGGTCATGCTCAGCGCCAACCATGCCGTGTGCGACGGATGGTCCCTGGATGTGTTGCTGGCTGACCTCGGGCGACTCTACTCGGCCTTCGTCGGCGGCGCTCCCCTTCCCACGCCACCGCGCCACGGCTTCTCCGACTACGTGAGACACTGCCAGAGTCCGGAGTATGCTGCCCGCATCGACTCCAGCCGGGCCTTCTGGCGCAAGGCCTTCGAGGTGCTGCCGTCCCCTCTGGCCCTGCCCCATGACGGCCATCGCCCTGTCTTTCGCTCATACGACGCGCGGCACTCGTTGCACGCCCTTCCGTCAGATCTTCTCGCCAGGGTGAAGGAGTTTTCTCGCGCGCAGGGTCTGAGCTTCTTCTCGGTCTTGCTGTCGGCCTTCGCAGCCCTGTTTCACCGCATCTCGGGGCAGAACGATCTGGTCATCGGCATTCCCGTGGCGGGGCACCCGGAGGTCGGGATGGAGGATTGTGTCGGACACCTGGTAAACCTGGTGCCTGTCCGCTCTCGCGTCGAGCCGGGTCTGTCGTTTCTGGATCTGTGCCGCGCGATCCACACCGCAGTCCTGGACGCGCGCGAGAACGCATCGGTCAGCTTCGGCGAAATCGTCGCCCATCTCGCTGTGCCGCACGATCCGTCCCGCGTGCCACTCATCGCCGCGACTTTCACTCACGCCCAGCGATACGCTCCCGGCAAGCTGGTCTTCGCCGGTTGTTCGGTGGAGTACCACTTAAACCCGCGCTGCTTCGAGACGTTCGAGTTCGACCTCAACGCGATCGAATCGCGCGAGGGGCTGCAACTTCTGGCCCACGCCAACTCCGATCTTTACACGCAGGCCTGGCTCGACTGGCGATTGCGCGAGATCGAGTGCGTGCTGCGAGACGGCTGCAGCGCGCCTGCAACCGCGGTGGACAAACTGGCGCTGTTGCCTGGCGATGAGATCAGCCTCGCGAGCAAGGGATTCAATCGCACGGAGCGCGACTACCCCGCTCACCTCACCGTGCATGAGCTGTTCGCCAGCCAAGCGGAGCGGACTCCGCAACGGATCGCGATCCGCTTGGGGGAGCAACAGGTCAGCTTCGCGGAGCTCGAAGCCCGCGCCAATCGGCTGGCCCACGCGCTCCGCCGCCGCGGAGTCGGTCGCGGGATGCTGGTGGGGCTGTGTCTGGAGCGTTCGGTCGACATGGTGGCCGCGCTGCTGGCTGTGCTCAAGGCGGGCGCAGGCTACATCCCGCTCGATCCAGCTTTTCCTGCCGACCGCCTGGCATTCATGATTGAAGATTCTGGGCTGGCTTTGGTCGTCTCCGAGTCGGAGTTGGCTGTGTGCCATGGCTGCGCGGCAGAGCGGACGCTTGCGCTCGACACGGCTGCTGACGAACCCGACCGGGACAGCCCGCTGGCCAGCGACCAGCAAGCGGCTCGCGCCGAGGACGTGGCGTACGTGCTGTACACATCGGGGTCCACCGGCAGGCCCAAGGGTGTTCGGGTTTCTCACCGCGCGGCGGTCAACTTTCTGACCAGCATGCAGCGCGAGCCGGGGCTGGGCCCTGACGACCGGTTGCTGGCCGTGACCACGCTTTCCTTCGACATCGCCCTGCTCGAGCTGATGCTGCCGTTGAGCGTGGGGGCCCAGGTGGTGCTGGCCAGTCACGACGACGCACTCGACGGCATGGCTCTGCAGCAACTGCTGGAGATGGGCCAGGTCACGGTGATGCAGGCCACTCCAGCCACCTGGCGTTTGCTGATCGAGAGTGGGTGGCAGGGCCGTCGGGGGTTCAAGGCGCTGTGTGGCGGGGAAGCGCTGTCGCTGGACCTGGCCGAGTCGCTGCTCACGCGGGTGGGCGAGTTGTGGAACATGTACGGACCCACCGAGACCACGGTGTGGTCCACCTGTTGGCGCGTCGCCCAGCCACGCCAAGGCATCTCCATCGGGCGCCCCATCGCCAACACTTCGATCTGGATCCTCGATTCCCAGCATCAGCTCTGCCCAATAGGAGTACCGGGAGAAATCTACATCGGCGGTGATGGCGTGGCTCTCGGCTACTTGAATCGTCCCGAGCTCACCAGCGAACGATTCATCGCCGATCCGTTCAGTTCGACCCCAGGGGCACGGATGTACCGGACCGGCGACCTCGGCCGCTGGCGGGCGGACGGACTGCTCGAGTGCTTGGGCCGGACCGACTTCCAGGTCAAGGTGCGCGGCTTTCGCATTGAACTAGGCGAGATCGAAGCGGTGCTGATGGACGATGCCAGCGTGCGCAAGGCGGCGGTCACGGTTCATACCGATGCGCTCGGCGACACGCGCATCGTTGCCTATGTCGTCTACCAGCCGAGGCAAACCCGAACCGGAAGCGAGATGCGGCGGCGCCTGGCCAGCAAGCTGCCAGACTACATGTTGCCCCATATCTTCGTGGAGCTGGAAACCCTGCCCTTGACCGCGAATGGCAAGGTCGACCGCCGTACGCTTCCACCTCCCTTCGCCCAGGAGGCATTGGCCGGCGAGGAACACGTCGAGCCGCGTACCGAGGTGGAGCGAGCGATCGCGGCTCTGTGGCGCGAGATGCTCAAGGTCGAGAGGGTTTCCGTGCGTGACAACTTCTTCGCCCTGGGAGGCCACTCGCTGTTATCGGCACAGATGGTGGCGCAGTTGTGTAAGCGCACCGGCCATCGTCTGAGCTTGCGATCGGTGGTCTTCGAGACGCTGGAACAGCTCGCGGCCCACTGCGGGCCAGCGGCTCAACCCACCGGCCCGACCTGACGCCGCGGGTTCGCGGAAGCGGCGGGGAACAGCCCCTCGGCCCAGGCGACCAGCAAATCACCCAGTCGACGCTGCTGTGCTATTTCCGTATATGTGTGGTTGCAGGCGGGCAGGAATTCCGTCCGAATTCGTTCGCCGAGACGATAACGTCGAAAAGCGGCCTTGAACTGTCCCGCGTGATTGTAAAGTTCGTCCATGCCGCCCGAGTAGACGATGAAGATGTGGGTCCCGCGATCGACGATGCGTCGCAAGTCGGCCGCGAAGGCGCTTCGCTCGGGGAAAGGGCGACCGTACATGGGCCGCGGCGGGGCGCCATCGGACTCGGCATCGCTGGCAAGGGCAGGCCGTGGCTGTCGCCGCAGCACGCCTCCCATCCGGGCGGCCAGGGTCTGCCACGACGCCGGGCTACTCGCCCGTCGCACGAGCCGGCGCAGGTGGAAGCCGATGGTGCGATAGGCATAGGGGTCGAGCAAGGCAATGGCCGCGATACGCGGGTCAGCCAGCGCGGCCCGGACGCTGTTGTCGGCGCCCGAGCACAGCCCGCACAGCACGAACCGGCTTGCCTTGGTCGTCTGCTCCAGATGATCCATGGCGTCGCGAATGTCTTGGACCGCCGCCTGCTCGAATGTCGTCGCACTCCGCGCACGGCTGTCCCCCAAACCCGAAAGGTCGAAGCGCAGCGCCGGGAAGCCGGCCAGGGCAACCCGACGGGCCAGCTTCACGGTCAAGCGGTGCGGTCCCGCCCGATGGACGACGCCGGCGTTGGGAAAGACCCACGTCGGTCGAGCCGGATGGCTCTGGTTCGGCGCACCGGGCGTCTCGATCCCCATCAGGGTCTGTCCTGGCCCAAACTGCGCGATTCGCTCCTTCATCGGATCTCCTGGATTCGCGCGATCATGGCGTCGAGCACGTCCATGGGCACCAGCAAGGTATTCATGGCCTCGTCCGAGTTCCAGGGCGAGTTGCTGATCATCTCCATCCAGCGTGCGGCACCACTCCAGCCAGTCACCGCCTGGCGGAAGCGATCGAGGCCGGCTTTCTGGCTGGTGCTCAGCACGGTCACCTGGCGCGCCTTGGGCGGGCAGAGCGCGGCGAGATCGATGGCCGCGATCGCGCGCTTCAGGTCGGGGCCGAGCGGAAAGCCCAGTGCTTGACAGTCTTCCGCTGGCGAAGGCCGCCAGCCGCGCAGCTCTTGCTGCATGAAGGTGGCGTGCGCTTGCGCGAGTTCTTGCAGGTAGGCCGTCCCATCCACGACCGGATCCCAGAGAATCAGGCTCGCGAGTGCGCGAGGCAGGGACTGGCTGGCCAGCACCGCCAGCGTGGCGCCGTAGCGCAACCCCACCCAAATCACGCGCGAAGCGCCGCTCGACGCCAGCAACTCCTGGTGAGCCTCGAGGATATCCTCGAGCCACGCTGCCTGGCTGCCTTCCTCGACCTCGCCGGCCGAGTCACCGGTTCCGTAGTAGTCGAAGCGCAGGACATGTTGGCCGAGCTTGCTCAATTTTGCGGCCAGCGTCGCGTAGATCCGGTGAGCATAGATGGCGTCCTGGCCGAAAGGGTTGCACAGCAACACAGCACCTGGACGCGGGGACCGGACGGCAGGCGCGTGGTAGGTGCCGAAGAGAAGGCGCTCAGAGCGGCCAAAGAAGAAGGGTCTCATGGCGTGTCTGGAAGGCGCAACAGTCTACCCCATCGCGTTTTCGATGAAATCATCGTCAACGTGACTGCCACTCGATGCAATACGGTGGCAAGATCTGGCGATTCCCGTTGCTATTCTCAACAGACGAGCCCGCGACTTTGGCCGCGGCACCGACAACCAATCGCCCATCTCATGACTGAGGATCTTCTGCGTCTGGCGGCGGACGACGTGCACGTCTGGTCGCTGTCTCTCGATGTGCCGGAGGCTGAACTGCAGCGGCTGGGCCGCGTGATCTCGGCTGACGAGGCGGCGCGCGCCGAGCGCTTCGTCTTCAGCCCCGACTGCCGGCGCTACCTGGCCGCCCACGGACTGCTCCGCCTGGTTCTGGCCGGCTACCTGGGCACCAGTCCGGAGGCCGTCGTGTTTTCTAGCAGCAGCGACGGGAAGCCCCGACTGGCGCCTCCCGAACGCTTGCGTTTCAATCTGTCCCATTCCGGCCTCATCGCGCTTGTGGCCGTGAGCGCGAACCGGGAGGTTGGCGTCGACGTCGAAGAAATCCGCGATGTCGGCGACATGGAGGACCTGGTCAAGACCTGTTTCTCGCCCGTCGAGCAGGCCGCCCTGGCTTCCCTGCCGGCGGCGCAGCGCAGGTGGGCGTTCTTCGCTGGCTGGACACGCAAGGAAGCCTTTCTCAAGGCGCTGGGCGAGGGACTGTCGAGGTCACTCGATTCATTCGACGTGAGCCTGGCACCCGGCGAGCCGGCCAGGCTCATCCGGGTGGAAGGAGCGCCCAGAGCCCCGGAGACGTACGCCGTTCGATCCCTGGAACCGGCCCCTGGCTACCTCGCGGCCCTGGTGGTCGAGAGCCCGCAGGTTACGGTGCACTGGCGGCGTCGGGATGCGCTCCCTGCGCTGTGAGTGCGAGAGACAACGCGCTGCGGGCCGACGCTTTCCTGAGCGGACTTCGTTGTTGGAATGGAGGACAATACATTTTTCCTGACCCGTTCCATGCTCACGGCGCCCCTACTAGGCAGCCTATGAGAGATCGACCCTAACGTGGAGAAATGAATCTATGAAGCGAACCAGAGAGTTGGCAGTGGTGCTCGCGGCGCTCGCTATTGGTTGCTCGTCTGGCGGCGCCGGTTCAGGCGCTTCTTCGGCTGGTGCAGGAGGAAACGCGACGGGAGGCGCTTCCTCGCAGAGTGCGACCGGATCACGAGGGACTCAGCAAGCGGGGGGGCAGACCACGACCGTGGGTAGCTCAAACGTCGGAGGCGCGACCGGGTCCGGTGCTGTGGCAGGACAGGGTGGCGCGACCAGCACGGGCGGCAGCACAACCGGTATGGGTGGCACGAGCAGTGGACCGGCCAGCACGACTGGTGCGGGTGGCACGAGCAGTGGACCGGCCAGCACGACTGGTGCGGGTGGCAGCAGCAGCGGACTCGGCGGCACGACTGGCGCAGGCGGAACGACGAGCCCGAGCGGCGGCACGATTGGCGCAGGCGGAACGTCGACCCTGAACGGCGGCACGACCGGAGCAGGCGGCGCCACCAGACTGAGCGGCGGGACGACCGGAGCAGGCGGAACGTCGACCCTGAACGGCGGCACCGCGGGCAAGAGCACGACCGCCGGCTCTGGCGGAACGTCGAGCTTTGGTGGAACCACCAGCTCAGGTGGAGTTTCGACCACTGCAGGCTCCAGCGCGATTGGCGGCTCCGGTGGCAAGGGAGGCTCCAGCGCGAGCGGTGGCTCCAGCGGCAACGGCACCTGCGGGGCTGCGGCGGGATCAGGTCCTGTCGGAACTCTCACCGACCCTGGCCCTGGCGCGACCGATCCCTCACCGCCCGACCCGCCCGGCATCACGTTCAAGGACACTGACGGCGATCTGGTCAACGCCCACGGCGGCGGCATCATCCGGGTGTGCAATACCTTCTATTTGCACGGCGAATACTTCCTGAGCACCACGACCGACAACGATTTCAACGGCTTCTCGATGTACTCGTCCCCAGATCTGGTGACATGGAAGAAGGAGGGCAACAACGGGATCATCCTGCCCCAGCAATCGGGTGGCCAGCTCGGGCCGAACCGAAAGGGTGAGAGGCCGCATATCATCAAGTGTCCCGCCACCGGGGAATTCGTTCTCTACGCTCATTCCGCCGACACCACCTATCAGGCAGACAAGGAAGTCGTGTACGCGACCTCGCCTACCGTCAACGCCGTATACAGCTTCAAGGGGTCTCTGCTGAGCTCAGGCGGAGCCATTGCCGCCCACAGTGACATGAGCGCCTTTGCCGACGATACGGGTGCCTATGTCGTCACGGAGAGTGGCTGGGTCTATACCCTGGCCAGCGACTGCCACAGTTGGACGTCCGGCAAACAGTACTCAGTCCTCAACGGAACCACGGGCGGCATTGAAGCGCCCACGGTATTCAAGGACAATAGCGGCACCTACTACTTCATCGGCTCCGACAAGACAGGGTGGCGAGCCAACGACGATTTCTATTCCACAGCGAAATCCATGAACGGGCCGTGGACCTACCAGGGATACATCGCGCCTCAGGGGAAGCTGACCTGGATGACCCAGAGTACTTGGGTGCAGCCCATCGTGGGAAGCCAGGGGACCGTTTTCATGTACTGGGGTGATCACTGGTATGGAAACCAAGACACCACCGCTCCAGGCGTGCACAACTATCTGGCGACTTATGTGTTCCAGCCGTTGATCCTCAACAACGGAACAACGTTGCTGCCGACCTACCAGGCCTCCCGGAAGATCGACGTCGGCGCCGGCACCTGGTCGCAGTAGGGTTCCGCGTCGCGTTCCCGACGTCCACCAAGTCGCGACCGATGATATAGATGGCGCATGAGTGCGCCAGACGAGCGACCTCTCGGGTCAGGCTCAGGCCCCATGCCATCCGCGACGCGGATTCTGGTCTGGTGGGGCAGGAGTGGATCGGCAGTCCTGCGGTGGGCGGCGGTGCTCATGGCCCTGGCGGCAGCGGTCTGGTTATCCTACGAAACCTGGCGCCTGCTTTGGCAGGGACCGCCGCTGGGTGCGATCGACCTACGGCAGCGCTACACCGAGACGCGAGCCTTGTTCGCCGGACTGGCCGTGTACCGATTGATCGGCACGGCCTCGTACCCACCCGCATCGATGACCATGCTGTGGCCAATCCTGGGCTGGCCAAGTTTCACCGTCGCACGTTGGCTGTGGGCCCTGCTCACGCTTGTTGCGCTGGTTTGCATGGCGCGGATGGTGGCGCGAGGCAGCGGGGCCACGACGGACGCCGAGCGCCGGCTGGTCATGCTGCTGCCGCCGGCCATGTACGCGACGGGCGCCGCCACGGGGAATGGACAACTGACCGTGCTGGTGGTTGCGTGTCTGATCGCAAGCCTGCCCATCCTGCTGCGCGAGGACCGGGCCATGCCCCTGGCGTTTGCCGTTCTGGGTTTCGTCGGGGCCTTGGTGAAACCATCACTCGCGGCGCCTTTCTTCTGGATGGTGCTCTTCCGCCGCAAGAAGTTTTTCCCGGCGGTTGCGATCGTGGCGATCTACATCGGGCTCACGGGCACAGCGGGGCTGGCGCAGCCCGTGAGCTCCGTCCAGCTATGCCACCAGTTCTTGTCGCGGACCGAAGATGCCTCGATGACAGGTGCCGCGAGCTACGGCCACGCCAACCTGCACTCCTGCCTCGGCGCTGCGGGCCGACCTGCCTGGAATGCTCCGGTCTCTCTCGTGCTCCTGGGATTTCTCGCGGTGTGGTCCTGGCGCCATCGGCGCGCTGATCCCTGGCTGCTGATGAGCGCCGCCGCGTTCACTGCGCGTTTCTGGACCTATCACGGCTGGTACGACGATTTGCTCTTGCTCATTCCCATGATTGCGCTGTTCCGCCTCGCCAAGCAGGGCCAGCCCGACGGGCAGAAGGTCTGGGCCGGATCACTGCTTGCGGCCATGGTGTGCAGCACCATGGCTCCGGGCGGTCTGTATCTGCTGCCTGCACCTTGGAACAGGATCTATGTCGCGGGCCAAATTGTGGTTTGGCTCGCGGCGTGCGCGTTCTTACTGCGGGCGACCAAGCGACCCGTGGAAATGTGCCCGTTGTCAGCGGCGCCGGCGCCGCAGCAGTAGCCCGAAGGCGCCCACCAGGAAGAAGGTGAAGAGCCCGGGTGCGCTGTCCCTCACGGGATTGACGGCGCAGAAGCCGGAACCCATTTCCTTCGGCGTTCCGGTCACCACAGGAGCGTCCGGAGTTGGGGCAACGGCTGCATCAGGGATGGTCACTATCGCCGCATCCGGCACTACCGGCAAGACAGCCTGATCGGGCGTCGCGGCCACATCGACAGAACGCGCATCCACGACAACGATCTGGGCGTCGGCTGCGAGGGCACCCACGTCCTCACTCGCATCCTCCAGGACCCCCATATCGGCCGCTGCGTCCGGCGTGCTGACAGCCGGCGCATCCCGGTTCGGGGCGGCAAGGTCGACCGCCACAACGACGTCTGCAGCCGCGTCCGCGAAGACCACGGTGCCAGGACCATCAGCGGCCGGCGCAGCCGTGTCCGGCCCGCTCGCGTCCTCGAATACCAGCGCGCCATCGATTGCTTGCGCGTCGGCGCCAGCGTCTTCGACGCCTCCATCGAGGCCCGTGGCGTGTACTGTCCAAGGCCAGGCGGCGGGCGAGGGGTCCAAGTTGCCGGCGGCGTCCTTCGCACTCACGTACAAGGTGTGCGATCCATCGGCCAGGCCATTGATCGTGTAGTCGGCCGGGCAGGCGGCAAAGTCCGCGGGGTTGGAATCGTCCAGCCCGCACCAGAAGGTGATGCCCGCCTCACCCGCCTCGCCCGACTCGTCGCTGGAGAAAATGAAGTGTGCAGTGGAACTGCTGCTAGGATCGTTGGGACCACTCAATATGAAGGTATCCGGCGGCACCGTGTCCACGGTCCAGGTGTAGGTAGCGGTGGCGCCCACGTTGCCGTTGATGTCCGTGGCCTGCACGTTGAGGGTGTGCGATCCGTCGTTCAGGGCAGGGGTCGTGTATGACGCCGAGCAGGCCGCGTAGCCCGTGCTGTCCAGGTTGCACGAAAAGCTGACCCCGCTCTCGGGGCTGGTGAAAGTGAAGGCTCCTGCGGTCACGTTCGTGGGATTGTGGGGGTAGGTGGCGATCACCGTGGTCGGGCTGGTGCAATACAGGATGGTCGCGGCGCTGTCATCGACGATGCCGACGTGGCCTGCGGTCGCGCCGTTGGACGGGAACTCGGTCAGGCCGATCGAGTCGGTCGTGCCGCCCACGCCAGGATCGGCCGAGACCGCTGCCGGCGTGCCGCCCGACAAGGCAACGTAGCCGCCGCCGCCGCCACCGCCAGGACCTTCGGCCTCGGGGACGCCAGCGAGGTGCTGGTTTCCGCCCTTACCGCCATTGGCCGCCACGGTAATTCCCGACAGCGCGGCCGCGTGAACCACCACCGTGCCGCCGCCACCGCCGCCGCCTGGGCCGTCGCCCGAAGTGGCAGTTCCCGAGTTAGCAGGGCCTCCGTCTGCGCCATTTGCGAGGATGCTGCCCGTACCCTGGACCGTTCCCGCGATCACGAACGCAAGGCCGCCGCCGTTGCCGCCCGGACCGGTGAAGCCGTTGTTTCCATCGCCCGAACCACCGCCGCCGCCCAGGAAGAGCCGCGCCCCTGCGCCGCCGGTGCTGCTCGTGAGCGGATGCCCGCCCAGTCCACCGCGCTCGCGTCGGTAGTTTCCGCCCCAATCGGCGTTTCCCGGCCCATCGGTCGTGGCGTCCTGGTCATTGGCCGAGTAGGTGTAGCCACCGCGACCACCACCGGGAGAATTGGTGAAGTCGTCATTCAAGGCATAGCCGTCGTCCAGTGCCCAGGCCAGCGCGTCGTTGGCCACACTGTGCGCCATCACGCCCTGGCCGTTCCAGATCAGGTCGCTGGCAGCGTCCGTGGCGTCGATCGCCGCAGCGTTCGCTCCACCACCGCCGCCACCGTTATGCCAGTTGCCGCCGCCCCCGCCGTTGGCCGGTGCACCCCGGCCTAATTGGCCCGAGAACAGGCTGTCGTAGTCGGCGGGCGCACCTGCAATGCTCTCACCCTTCTGGCCGCCACAGTTGAGCGTCTGGTCAGTGGTGCTCACACTGCTCGTACAACGGTAGGTCGGTTGATCGGCGGTCCCGGAATTCGCGCCTTGGTGGGTAGCGCCGCCACGGAAGCCCGTGGCGCTGACGTCGATGGTTCCATCGAGCTGCAAGGTCGTCGCGGCTTGCACCGCAACCACGCCACCCACCGTGCCATTCCATGCGGGCGCGGTGATGGAGCCGCCGCTGTTGATGGTCAACGTAGTGTACTGCGGGACGCGAATGACCTGAGTCTTGCCCGTCACGGTGTACGACTTCTGCAGACTGCACGCCAAGGTGATCGTGTTTCCCGAGATGCTCGCCACGCCGGCCAACTCGTAGTTGCCGGCGTTGTTGAGCGCGGTCACGCTGCCGTAGTCAGAGATGCCACCGGTGGCGGTGTCGGCAGCACTGATGGTGGCGCCAGCCATCTGGATGATGAGCAGCAGATCCCCGGCGGCCAGCGGCTGCAACCCGCCATCCGTGCCCTCGGCCGAGGCCAGGTCGGAGATGGCGGCCACGGTCACGCTTGCGGTACCCGCAGTCGCGTCATTCGCCAGCGCGGAATACGAGTTGACGGTCGTTGCCGTGCTTACCGTCCGGGCGCCGTCCTTGCCCACCAGGGCCTGCCTGGTGACCCCAGTGTTCGTTCCCTGGCCCGATGGCGATTTGCAGCCCGCGACCACCAGAAGCAAGCCCTGGGCGAGCGCGAGCGCCCGCAGCGATGCACTTCTTCTACTCATGCGCTTCATGGCGTCACCTCGCTTTTGTCTCGGCTCGTTTTCTCAATGATCTTGAACTGCACTCGCCGGTTCTTCTGCCGGCCCTCGGGCGTGGCGTTGTCCGCAATGGGCTCGTCCATGCCATAGCCGTGTGAGCTGAGACGGCCGCTGTCGACCTGGCCGTAGTTCACCAGCCACTTCCGCACGGCGTCGGCACGCTTCTGGCTGAGCTTGCGGTTGTAGCCCTTGCCACCGCGACTGTCGGTGTGGCCCTGGATTTCGAGCTTGGCGATCTCGGGATGCTCGGCCAGCACCCCTGCCACCTGGCGCAGCAGATCGTCGCTGACCGGCAAGATCACGGCACTGCCGGTCTTGAACTGCACCTGTTCCAGGATCACGATCTCGCCTTCGGTGACCCGCACGGCCTTGGGGCAGCCGTTCTTCTGCGGATCGGTGTCAGGCGGGCCCTTCTCGTTGGGGCAGGCGTCCACGTCGTCGCGGATGCCGTCGCCGTCGGTGTCGGGCGGGCAGCCGTTTTCGTGCGGATCGGTATTGGCCACGCCCTTGACGTCGGGACATGCATCGTCCTTGTCAGGGATGCCGTCGCCATCGCGGTCAGGCGGAGGCGGCGGGCAGCCGTTCTTCTCGGGATCGTCGCTGGCTACGCCCGGCTCGTCGGGGCAGGCGTCAACCTTGTCTGGGATGCCGTCGTGATCGCGATCGGCGGGCTTCTTGGGCTTGGGTGGCGGAGGCGGCGGAGGCGGCGGAGGCGGCGGTGCCGGCTCAGGCGCATAGGCCACCGAGAGCAGGGCACGCAGGGCGGGTGTCCCGACCCCCTTGGTGAATCCCGGGCCCGCGCCGGCCCCCAGCACAAAATCTGCCAGCCTCGCCTTCAGGCCGAGAATTCCTTCCAGGTTAGTGGTGGCTTTGGTGAACTTGTCCTTGCCCGCCATGGACGTCGCTCCATAAATCTCGGGCCCGAGTTGCAGCATTCGGTCAGCCAGCAGAACCCCGAAAGCGCCGCCAAAGTAAAGTTGCGTGCCCATGGTGGTGGTGGGGTCGGCTGCGGTCTTGCTGCGCAGGTCCGCGCCCGCGGTCGCGGCGTAGGCTAGGGACGAGGTTTCACCCGAAAACACCAACACCGGCATGCCGTGCACCTTGCCTTCGCCAGCACCCTTGTCCTTGTTTCCCGTGGGCACGAACAGATGCCCGCCCAAACTGAGGGTGGCGGGCGAACGTGCTTCGCCCAGCAATCGCACGCGCGCGCTCAAGCGCAGATCGCCTGCGGCCGCACCCGACGGCCCGGGAATCCCGTCCACCGTCCCGCCGTTGGTGACCAAGTTCAAGGGCATGTCAGCCGCCACCACCAGCCGGTCCCACAGGCTCAGGCCGGCAGCGACGTGAACGACGAGCTGGTGGTTGACCAAGCCGCCGAGTCGGTTGTTGTTCGCGTCGTACAGAGACAGGGGGCGATAGGCGTAGTCGCCCAGGAGCATCAACCGGGGCAGAAGGTGTCCGCCCGGGTCAGCGCCTTCGACACCGAAGAACCGATCCCCGGGCAGCGACGGCGCAAACCGGTCGAGCGACAGTTGGGCCAGGGCCGAGGGCGCCCATCCGAGCACCACGGCCAGAATCAGACCTGAGAACAATCGTGATGTGAGTTTGTTCATGGTTCCTCAGCGCGGGCGTTAGGTTCGCATGTGACACGCACTGCGACCGCAAGCTGCAGCGTGGCGAAGATTATATCCCAGGAACCGTCGGAAAGGAACACGTCGTCGGCGGGCGAACCGGGCGCCGGAGGCGCGCGGTCGCGCGAACAGCCTCGTGTCACCCATCGAATTCCACGACTAATCCGAGGGATCCCTGACAAGCGTGTCGTGGTACCGTCGCGCCGCTTGACGGAATGTCCGCGATTATCCTGCGATCGTGGTGCGGCACAGGAGTTGCTGCTGAGAGGTGCCTGCAATGACCAAATCATATGGCCTCATAGGCGGAGTGCTCATAGGTGCCCTTTGCGGCTGCTCGTCCGCATCAGTGGACAGCTCGAAGAACGCTCCAGGTTCAGGCGATAACGGATACCCAGCCGGCGGTGGCAGTCAAGGGTTCGGCGCCACATCCTCGGGAGCAGGGGGGGCTGCGGCTGTCGAGCCGGCGGCGGCGGGCGGCAGCACCCTGCCGCCCGAGCAGGAGCAGGCGCTCGACTTTCTGACCCCGCAGCCTGGGAAGCAGTACGTGTACGTGGCCAACCCCACGCGCGACTCGGTGGCGGTCATCGACTCCGTGTCACTCGCCATCACGGAAGTCACGCCTGGTGACACGCCCACCTACGTGGCCACGGTCCCCGGACAGGATGAGGCCCTGGTCATCAACTCGGGGTCGAACACCCTCTCGGTGTTGCGCACCACCGACACGGGGACGACGGTTTCCTCTCCTCTCCCTATCATCAAGGGAGCCAACACCATCGCCATCGCGCCGGGCGGCGCCCACGCCGTGGTCTGGTTCGACGTGACCCAGGCCAACGCCAGCACCCTTTCAGGCAGTTTTCAGGACGTCTCGCTCGTCACCCTGTCGTCCTCCGGCGACAGCGCCTTCACTGTCACCGTCGGGTTCGAGCCCAGCGCCGTGGTCTTTTCCGACGACGGGCTGGCCGCCTTCGTGGTCACGAACGACGGCATCTCTGAACTGCGCTTCGCGAACCTGCAGGGACCCACGATCGCACCGCTCGTGCGCATCCAAAGTTCAGCCATTTCCACCGTGGGCGCCGACGCCAGCGCCGCCAGCCCGGATGCGGGAGTACCTCCTGAGCCCGACGCAGCCAGCGGAGACAGCGGGAGCGAGGGCGAGGTTGGAGCCGTGGCAAGCGACGCGGCTCCGCTGATCTCCGGCGCGCAACCAGCCCCAGCCGATAGCGGGACAGCCATCGCCGGGACGGGGCTTCCCACGGACGTGTCGGTCACCCGCGACGGCCACTGGGCCATCGCTCGGCGCGACGGTACCAACGAGGTCTTCTTGGTAGATCTGGTGGCCAATGCCGTCCAATCGCTGTACCTGTCCAGCCCGGTCACGGACCTGGACATTTCCGATACGACCGACACGGCCGGCGGGGATATTAACGCCTTCGCGGTGCTGCGCAGCGAGAGCAAGCTGGTGCGCATCGCCATTCCCGATGGCTTCACGGGAGCATCCCCGTTTTTCACTTGGCAGCTCACCGGTGAGACGGTGGGCCTGGTCAACATCAGTGCCCACGGCAAATACGCCGTTCTCTTCACCACGGCTGTGCCCATCAAGCGCCTAGTCGTGTTGCCGCTGTCGCCGAGCGGGACCTTGACGCCATCAGGTGTGGATCTGCAGAAGGCGATTCGCGCCCTGGCCATCTCCCCCGACGAGACGACCGTGCTGGTGCTGCACACCAAGGTCGCGGGTGATCCGACGGATCCTGGTCTTAGTTTGGAGGACCAGATCGACCGTTCGTACGGCTACAGCGCGGTCAGATTGGAAGACGGGTTCGCCAAATTGGAGCTCACCAGCGCCAATCCCGACCCGTTCGCCATCACCCCCGATTCCTCGAGCGCGTTCGTGCTCTTGCGCGACGACGCGAACAATGTGCGCATGGCCGAGCAGATGTCCCTCACCAGTTTTCTGGTCAAGGACTTTCAACTGGGCAGCCCGCCCAATGCCATCGGGGCCTTGGCCGGGGCGAACCACAAGGTATTCGTCAACCAAGTGTACAGCGAAGGCCGAATCAGCTTCATCAACTGGGATTGGGACGATGGGACAGTGGAGTCCGTGACCGGCTTCGCGCTCAACGGAAGGATCCGGCAATGAAACGCGCGTACCTTTTACCTCTCCTGCTGGCTTCGCCTCTAGGCTGCCATGACGATGCGGCGACTGGCGACTCATCTTCGCGCGCTGTGCTGCCCATGGTCGCTCTCGACAATAGCGTGGCCTACGTGAACAGTACCTCGGGGTCGACTTTCCTACTCGACCCGGCAAACCTGGCCCTAGGGCCGCGCATGGCGGCCACTGGCAAGTCGCCCATCGTGGCCGCGAAGTGCAATGGCACAAACCAGCTTCTGGTGCTGACCAATGGCGACCAGGGCAGTTCCAGCACCGCAGCCGAGCCAGCCAGACTGGTTCTCATCGATCCTGCGTCGAACGCAGCCCCGGTCACTACCGACCTGCCCGGCCGCTTCGATCAGATCGCCCAATCCGAAGACGGGGTCTTCGCCATCCTGTACTACGGGTCGGCGTCGTCGGGCGCCAGCGGCTCCATGCTCTTCAACCCCAACGATCTGGCGGTGGCGACGCTCGACGGAAGCAAGCCGCTGGCCAGCCGGCCCATCCGCAGCCTGGGCAGCGTACCGAGTGGCGTGGTCTTCTCGCCGCGCGCGACGCTCTTCGGCCAGTTGCGAACCCTGGCGGCGGTGTTGGCGCCGAACTACGTGACGCTTCTCGATCTTGATAATGCCAATCGCACCGAGATCACGGTTCCTCTCGTCGCGGATGGCACGGAAACTGTCACTCCAGTTCAAGTTCTCTTCGACATGGTCGGGACGGCCATCTACGTCCGGGCCGACGGTTCGAACGACATCTTCCAGATCAGTCTCGCCCAGGCCACGCCGGCGGATGCGACCAGCAACGATTTCCGTGTCTCGCTCTCGCTCATCGGGTCGGGCAGCGCGCCCTCGGACATGGAAATGTACGGCACCGGCGATACCATGCGACTCGCGGTCACGACGCCCGCAACTCAGCAGCTGGTGATCCTCGATCCCACGACTGGCAATGCCACTTCCATTCCCACGGCGACGCAAGTCAACCAGATTCTTCTCTTCCAGGGGACCAGCCCCAAGTCGTCACAGGTCCAGGATCGGGCGATGCTCGTCGGGGTCGGTACCGGCGCGACGGCCCTGGTCTTCGCCGACCTGCAGGACATCGAGACGACGCAAGGCCTGGCCCTGGAAAGCTGGTCGATACCGGCTCCAGTTGTCAACGTGACGCCGCTTCCGGGAAACCTCGCCCTCCTCACTTATCAATACGCCTCTGGCGGCGCGACCCTCTCCATCGTGAACCTCGCCGACCGCACCATCGAGCCGATCGGGTCGAGCGGCTCCCTTCAGGACGTGACGGTTGAAGCCACGGCGCAAAGCCGGCTGTGGGGAACGGACGGCGCGAACCGGCTCGAGTACCTTGACATCGTCGACCACGGCCAGGGGCCTCTATTCTCGGCGGAGGTTCTTCTTGACCAATCCATTGCGAGTATTTCGCCGCTGGCCACGAAGAGCGCCGACGGAATACGCTATGTCGTCCTCGAGATGAACGACCCGATGAAACTCGGGTACTTGACGGTGCTCAATGCGGACCAGCCCGATCGCAAAGGGGCGCGCTCGGCCTACGGGTTCCTTATCAGTGATTACTTTGAACGAGGTCAGCCATGACGACGATCCGCCACGGGTTCCTGATTCTTTCGACTGCCGCACTCCTGCCTGCACTCCCCGTAGTCGCCCATGGCGCCCCTGCGCCGGCCGCCGAGGCGGCCATCCTCGAAGCGAGCGTACCGGAGGCCAGCCCGACGTCGTGGGAGCCACTTCGCTTCGCACTCGCCGCCGAGATCCAGACCGGCTGGATGGTGCAAGACGATGCCCGGCTACTTTGGGGCAGGCGGAGCCCAACCGGGGCGGGACTATCCTTGTCCTACGACGCGCCCCGGGTAGCTCGCAAGACCACCGTAGGCCTGGACCTCTCCTGGCTTGCAACCACGGTCTCGACGACGAACGGCCTGGATCTGCCCCAGAAGACTAGCACACAAGTTTTCGGCCTCGGCGTGTCTCTGCGCTACGACGTGTTTCGCTGGCTCTCCCCCTATGCGCGGGTTGCCGGAGGGATGGGATGGGCGGCGCTGACCATGGGTTCACCTGGCTTCGATCTGCGCGACCGAGAGTTTCTCTACCAGGGCTCGGCAGGCGCTGGCTTGCTTGTCCGCTCACCGGCCGTGCGGCTTTCCCATTCAGGGAGATTGCCCGCACTGGCCTTCGTCGGTCGCGTAGAGGGCGGCTACACCTTGGGCAACGCCACTGACTTCTCTCTCAAGTTGTATTCCGATGGGTCGGGCAAGGATCCAATCCCGGTCGAGGCCGTGTCCGTCGGGGAAGTGGCACGGCGCTTCCCCTATCTGCGCATCTCCCTCGGCGTCGGTTTCTAGCCAGATCTTTCCACCACAGAGCGCACGGGACCGGCGCTGACTGCGGCGCCCGGGCTGGGCGCCAGCGCGGCCAAACAGTTCCTCTACACCACGCCGGCGCAATCCGTGAGTGTCATCGTGCCCAGGCCGTAGACGCTCATCGCGGCGCGCACAACCCGGAGCGGATCTGGTCAGGGACACGCAGATCCCTCTATCCAGGTCGTCGCAGCCAGAAGGATATCGCCTCGCACTGAGTATTGGCCGGTCAGGCGCGACGGCGAGCCAAACAGGCTGGGCAGCGTCACGTCGAACGAGCCACGTTCCGGGTCGAATCGCACTCCCATGTCGCGGAGATCGAGGAACCGGTGGGTTGCCGGGAAGAGGCACTTGTAGGCGCTTTCCTTGGCGCAGAAAAAGAGCCGGTCCCAGGGCACGCCATCGCCCCGCTCCCTGGCCATCCACGCGCACTCGTCCGCCGAGCAGACCACCCCTGCCAGTTCCTCGGGTAGCGAGGTGGCCGGCGCGCTGTCCAGACCGAGGCCTCGGATCGAACGCGAGTTGCTCCCACGCTGGGTCCGGGCGGCGGCGGCAGCGCAGAAGCCTCGGCAATGCGTGATAGAGCCCACGTAACCGAAAGGCCACACGGGATCACGGAAACGGCCCACCGGTATAGCAACGAGCGGCCCGCCCAGGATGGCCAACGCTTCGCGTGCGCAGCGCCGGCCTAACGCGAACTCGAACCGACGCGCAGAAGTTGCGCGTGCCATGGCTTGTAATTCCTCGGGAAATAGGTCCAGACCGTCCTCGATATCGCGGCTGGTTACCAGAACCACGCCGTCAGGAAAGAGCCTTTCCTGGCTTCCCTCGAAGATCGGAGTCGGCAGCGCAACCACCACAGAAGGAGAAGGAAGCAGAATCGGGGCCAGGCCTGCGGAGGCCGCCGGCGGCACAGGATCCGGCTGCCTTTTCTGCACAACCCATGCTCGATCGCGCAAGCTGCGGAGGCGCGTTGTGGCGTCTGGCTTGCAATAGCGATAGGTTGTTCGCGGTTGGGCCACATCGTTTTCTTATGATATGAGGAAAACCCAGCCGGGGCGCGATCTTTGGCGAGTGCACGAGGAGAAGAGTTCCATGAGCGAGGATAGCGATGGTTCGGCAGGTGCGGGGATGAGAAAGACACCAACCGTCACGATCAAATGGCCCGCGGGGCAGGCAGCTGCGGCGAGGCGTATCATCGTGATGTGCGGAGAGGGTGAGGGCGACGTCTTGTTCAAGGACAACCGTCTTTGCCTGCGTCACGTCGAGATCATCTTGCGGCAAGACGAGTTCTTCGTGGTCGCCAAGACCGACAGCGTGCTCGTATCGGTTAACGGCAAGCCGATCCTCGGTGAGACGCCCCTGCGCGAGCAGGACGTGGTCACGGCGGGAGATAGCGAGATTCGCTTCCGCCGCGCCCCCGCGGACGAGCCCGGCCGCGAGGACGCTCTAAGTCCCTTCGTGCGCAAGCCGACTCCAGCCATGGGCATCGCAGTGCCCCCAGATCGCACCATGAGCGTATCCGATTTCGTTGCACAGAGCCGCGCTATGCGCGTGCTGGCGAACGCGACCGCCAGCCTGTTGGTGCACCACCCGTTCCCGGTGCTCTTCGATCGCATTCTCGACCTGGTTTTCGAAGCGGTGCCGGCTGATTTCGCCGCAATCATGTTGCTCGGCGACGGCCAGGAGCCGGTGCTTAAAGCCGGTCGCGATCGTTTGGGCCGGCCTGTGGAGCAGCGGATCAGCCGGGCTATCGTGCGCAAGGTAATCGAGGGACGGGTAGCGGTGATGGCTGGCGACGCGCTCGAAGACGTGAACCTGCGCCAGCAGCCTGCTCTGGCGGGCGAGCCCATCCGTCGCGTGATCTGCGCTCCGCTCTGGGTGTCGACCCGGCAGGGCGAGCCGGTGCGCGTGCTGGGAGTGCTATACGCCAGCGCCCGGCTCGACCGCGTGCCCTTTCGCGGAGCCGACCTTGAGATCCTGACCGTGCTGGCCAACACGGCGGCTGCCAAGATCGAGACCGCCTGGCTGCTCGAGGCGGGCATGGAGCAGCGACGGCTGCAGGAAGATCTCCGGGTGGCCGCTGAGATCCAGGCGAGCCTTCTGCCGCAGACCCCGGCGCGCGTTCCCGGCTATGATCTGGCGGGCCGGACCCAGTCCAGTCGGGCGGTGGGCGGCGATTTCTACGATCTCGCCTACGACGGCAGTCTGCTGCACCTGGCGTTGGGGGATGTCGCGGGCAAGGGCGTGGGCGCGGCCATGCTCATGGTCGAGTTGCGTTCCACCGTGCGCGCCAACTGGCAGAGCGGGCCGCTGGCCGAGGCCGCGACACGGATCAACGGCGACTTCCATCTCAACATCCCCGCCGACCGGTACGCCACCTTCTTTCTCGCACGGTTGTGCCCGGACAGTGGTCAGCTCACCTACGTGAATGCAGGCCACAACCGGCCGCTGCTGGTGGGTGTCGACGGTCGCTGCGAGACGCTGGGCGAAGGCGGAATGGCGTTCGGTTCTTTTGCCGACTCTGACTACGACGAGGCCCGGGTGTCGATGCAAGCGAACGACACGCTGGTGGTCTTCTCGGATGGCATCAGCGACGCCTGGCCCGAGCCCGGGACCGCAGACCGCGAGTTGGCGCAGATCGTTCGCAGCGTGGGCGGCGGCGCCGACCAGATCCAGCAGGCCATTTTCGAGGCCGCAGATCGGCGCGCCACCGATCTGCCGCGTGACGACCGGACCTTGGTCGTGGTGCGCCGGTTGGCGGCGTAGCTCCGGAGTTCTTCATCGCGGCGTCGCACTGACGGCGATCCTGGCGCGGGCGCGCGGGTGTAGACTGTGTCCCATGGTCGGGACAGGTCTTTCAGCTTCGCCTGGAGGAGTCGGGTTTCGGCGCCGAGTCCGGCTTGGTAGGCCGGGGGGCGTGTTCGTCGTGACCACGTCCTGATCGACAGACGGAAATCGCCAGTACCGGAGGTTGCGAATGCCAGCTGATTTCAGCGAGCGGGAACGAGCCGAAGAGGCGCTGCGGAAGAGCGAGGAAAGATACCGGCGGCTGGTCGAAACCACCGACACTGGCTATGTGATTCTTGCCGGCAACGGGACCGTCCTTGATGCGAATCAAGCCTACGTCCGCCTTTCCGGCCATGACAGACTCGATGAGCTCCTGGGAAGAAGCGTGGTGGAATGGACCGCGGCCGAAGAGAGGGAAAAGAACGCATTAGCCGTCGCGGCGTGCATGAAAGACGGGTTCGTGAGGAATCTGGAAATCACGTACGTCGACCGAACCGGCAGACGGACGCCGGTTGAAATCAACGCCACGACGGTGGAGACAGAGGGCAGAGAAACCATCCTCTCCCTGTGTCGGGACATCAGCGATCGCAAGCGAGCCGAGGAGGCGCTGCGTGAGAGCGAGGCGCGCTATCGCGCCTTGATTGACTCCTCACCGGATGCCATCACTCAGACCGGCCTGACCGGCACGATCTTGATGTGCAACCGGCAAACCGCGTTGCTGCACGGGTATGAAGGTCCGGAAGACCTGATCGGCAGAAGTGCCTTCGAGCTGTTCGCACCGGACGAACTGCAGCATGCCAATTTGGACATGCAGAGAACCCTGAAAGAGGGCGTGGTCAGAAACTGCGAGTATCGCTTCGTGAGGAAGGATGGCTCCCAGTTCGAGGCGGAACTCAGCGCCACAGTAATCAGGGATGCGGAGGGTACCCCCTCCTCTTTCATGGCCCTCACCCGCGACATCGGCGAACGCAAGCGCATGGAGAGGGCACTGCGCGAAAGCGAGGAGCGTTTTAGCCGACTTGCCCAGGCGAGCTTCGAAGGAGTTGCCGTTCACGAACAGGGTCTGATCTTGGACGCGAATCAGGCCATGGCCGATCTGTTTGGCTATGAGTTGTCGGAGTTTATCGGCATGAACCTCCTAAATCTGGCCATGCCTGAATCGCGCGAACTGATCCGCAACAGGCTTCGTGAGGGCGTTTTAGGGCCCTATGAGGCAGCCGGGAGAAGAAAGGATGGCACCGCCTTCGTGGGGGAGATCAACAGCAAACCGATGCCCTACCAGGGCCGCATGGCGCGAGTGACTGCCATCCGCGACATCACCGAACGAAAGCGGGCCGAGGCCGCCATTGCCGCGGAGAAGGAACGCCTCGCGGTCACCCTCCGCAGCATTGGGGACGGCGTCATCACGACTGACACCAGGGGTGCCATCGTCATCATGAACAGGGTGGCGGAGGAACTCACCGGCTGGACGCAGGGCGAGGCCGAGGGCAAGCCGTTGGGAACCGTCTTCACCATTGTCAGCGAGATGACCCGTGAACCCTGCGAGAATCCCGTAGCAGAGGTGCTTGCGACAGGGGCAATCACCGAGCTGGCCAACTACGCGCTCCTCACCTCACGCGATGGCAGCGAGCGGGTCATCGCTGACAGCGGCGCGCCCATCACCGACAGGGATGGCAAGACCATCGGTGTCGTGCTCGTGTTTCGCGATATGACCGAGAAGCAGAAGACCATGGACGCGATCCAACGCGCGGCCAGGCTCGATTCGCTTGGCGTTCTCGCGGGTGGCATAGCCCACGACTTCAACAACCTGCTCACCGGGCTGTTCGGCTACGTCGAACTGGCTCGCTCAGTGTCGAAGGATGCGCGGGCCATCGAATACCTTGAGGCCACGATGGCCACAATGAACCGCGCTCGGGCGTTGACCTTGCAATTGCTGACCTTTGCCAAAGGGGGAGCGCCGGCTCAGAAGATAACTCCCTTGGTGCCGTTCATTCAGGAAGCCGTGCAATTTGCGTTGAGCGGAGCGAACGTCGCGTGCCGCTTCTCCTTGGGCGAGGACGTGTGGCCGTGCAACATCGACAAGAACCAGATTGCCCAGGTGATTGACAACATCGTCATCAATGCACAGCAGGCCATGCCGAACGGCGGGTTCATCGAAATCGCCGCCAGAAATGTTTCTGCTGATGAAGGGGAGTATCCTTCGTTGTCCAAGGGCCAATATGTGAGGGTGTCAATCAAGGATCAGGGCATTGGCATACCCAAGGACGTCATGCCTCGCATCTTCGATCCGTTCTACACCACCAAGACGAAGGGGCACGGCCTGGGACTGGCCACCTGCTACTCGATCATCAGACGCCACGGCGGTTGCATCGATGTCGAGTCCGAGCCGGGCAAGGGGAGCGCGTTTCACGTGTACCTGCCTGCCTCGACGGAAGCGGCTGCCGTGAACGCGGCCACCATCATCAGGCAGAAGGGAAGCGGAACAGTGATTGTGGTGGATGATGAGGAGGTGGTGCGGAACACGGTGCGGCGAATGGTGGAGGCGTTGGGATTCACCGTGGTGTGCAAGGGAGATGGCGGGGAAGCGATTGATTTCTATGTGCGGGAAAGCAAGGCCGGACAGCGGTTTGTCGCGATGATTCTTGACCTCACCATTCGCGGCGGCATGGGTGGCAAGGAAACTGTGGCTGAGATCCGCAAGCTGGACAAGGAACTGCCGGTGTTCGTGGCGAGCGGGTATGCTGACGATCCCGTGATGCGCAATCCGGTTGAATATGGTTTTACTGGAAGCATAGGCAAGCCATTTACCATCGCGGAGCTTTCCGACATGTTGAAAGGGGGCTCGAAGGATTGAAGCGGGCGAGGGGATAGACTGGCAGAGGTCGTCGTTGCGCATGGCCGGGGCCAGGCCTCGCGGGTGGCGTGGCTCGCCGGCGCTATTCGACGGTCACGCTCTTGGCCAGGTTGCGGGGTTGGTCCACGTCGTGCCCGCGCACCACGGCCACCGCATAGGCCAGCATCTGCAGCGGCAACACCGTGAGCAGCGGCTGCAGCAAGGGCGGCGCATCGGGCACCCACAGCACGTCCTGGCAGTGTTTCGTGATCTCGCTGTCGCCCTTGGTCGCGACCGCAATCACGTGACCGTCACGCGCCCGCACTTCAGCCAAGTTGGACAACACCTTGTCGTAGCCGTTGCCCCTGGTCGCAATCATCACCACGGGCAGGCCGTCGTCGATGAGCGCGATGGGCCCATGCTTCATCTCGCCGGCGGCGTAGCCCTCGGCGTGGATGTAGGAAATCTCCTTGAGCTTGAGCGCGCCTTCCAGCGCGATGGGGTAGTTGCTCCCTCGCCCGAGGAACAGGAAGTCGCGCGCGTCCCTGTGCTTGCGTGCCAGCTCTTTCAGGTCGCCGAGCAGCCGCAGGGTTTCGCTCATCTTGAAAGGAATTTGGATGAGCTCGTTGGCGAAGTGGACGGCGGCTATGTCATCCAGCGCCCCATTGCGCCGGCCCAGGTGAATGGCCAGGAGGGTGAGCGCGGTCAGCTGGGAGGTGAAGCACTTGGTCGAGGCGACGCCGATCTCCGGCCCGGCAAGGGTGTAGAGAGCGAGAGCGGACGTGCGCGCAATGGCAGAGTCGACCACGTTGCTGATGGCCAGCGTGCGGGCGCCGCGTGCCTTGGCCTCGTTCATGGCCGCCAGCGTGTCGGCGGTCTCACCGCTTTGCGAGATTCCCACCACCAGATCGGCGGGACCGATCACCGGATCGCGGTAGCGGAATTCGCTGGCCAGATCCACCTCGCAGGGAATGCGGGCCACTTTCTCGACAAGAAATTTACCCACCAGGCCCGCGTGGTACGACGTCCCGCAGGCGATGATCACCATGCGGCGGGGGATCTCGGTGACCTCATCTTCCCACAGGACAGCGTCGCCATTGGCGAGCATCAAACGGCCACGCAGGGTATCGGTGACCGCGCGCGGCTGCTCGTGGATCTCCTTGAGCATGAAGTGCGGATAGCCGGCCTTCTCGGCCTGGCCGGGCGTCCAGGTCACGGTTCTGGGCCGGCGTTGTAGCGGCTGTCCGTCGAGGTTGGTTATGCTGACCCGGTCGCGGGCAAGATGTGCCACGTCGCCGTCCTCGAGAAAGATAACCTCGCGGGTCTTGTCCAGGATGGCGGGTGCGTCGGAAGCGAGGAACATCTCTCCCTCTCCCACCCCTACTACGAGGGGAGAAGCCTTCTTGGCCGCCACCATCTCGTCTGGGTGGCGATCCGACAGAACCGCAATGGCGTAGGAACCTTCCACCTGGCGAAGTGCTTGCCGGACCGCCTCGGCGAAGCATGACGCCCCTTCGATCAAGGCTTGGTCAATCAGGTGCGCGAGAACCTCGGTATCGGTCTGTGAGTTGAAGTGCCTTCCCGCCGCTGTCAGTCGCTCGCGCAGCAGGGCGTGGTTTTCCACGATTCCGTTGTGCACCACCGACACCACGCCCGCCTTGTGGGGATGGGCGTTTTCTTCCGACGGTCGGCCGTGGGTGGCCCAGCGCGTGTGCCCGATTCCCACCAGCCCGCGTGGGCTCTCGACGGCCAGCAATTTTTCCAGCGCTGCGAGCTTGCCGCGGCAGCGCACCAGACGTGCTCCCTGGCCATTGGCCACGGCGATGCCGGCCGAGTCATAACCGCGATACTCCAATCGGCGCAGCCCGTCGACGAGAATGGGGGTGGCTTCACGCTTTCCGACGTAACCAACTATTCCACACATAATGTCCTCGCTATTTGACTATGGAGCCCCCGGCTGCGCCAAACGCGTCGACAACCGGCGCGTCAGCAGACGGTTCGTCCAAATTCTCTTTGTGCACCGTGAGGTAACGTTCGTTACCCAGAGGTGACGCCAGTCCCGAAACGGTCACGCACCCGGGTTGCTTCACCATGGCGTCCCTCCCGCAGGACGAAAATCAATCAGGACGCTTGAAAATCACGGCGGGCGCATGCAATTCGTTCTTGGGCGCGCTGTGATATTGCTGCAGGCGGTACTGGATGGTGCGCACGCTCATGCCAAGGATCTCAGCCGCCTTCGTGGTGGAGCCGTGGGTTGCCTCCAGAGTGGTCAGAATCGCGTGTCGTTCGATGTCTTCCATCTTGGAGCCGGGGATGCGAGGACCGCCCGCATCGATGCGCGCCAGCCCCACGCTGTGCGGAAGGTCCATGGCTGTCACGACTGGCCCCTTGGCCAGTACCACCGCGTGCGCAATCGCGTTCTCCAACTCGCGCACGTTGCCCGGCCAGTCGTAGCCGACCAGCCTTTCGAGAGTCTCGTCGGAGAAACCCTCCAGGGACTTGCCTTCCCCGTCGGCGTACGTGCGCAGGAAGTGCATCGCAAGCTCTAGGATGTCAGACGGCCGCGCACGCAAGGGCGGCAGATCGAGGTTGACCACATTCAGGCAATAGAAGAGATCTTCGCGGAAGCGGCCCTGGGCCATTTCTTCGCGCAGGTTGTGGTTGCTGGCCGCGATCACGCGTACGTCGAGATGAAGGGTTTCCTTGCCCCCCACGCGTTCGAAGGCGTGCTCTTGCAGGAAGCGCAGGAGCTTCACTTGCAAGGCGGGCGAAAGGGCGGAGATCTCGTCGAGAAACAGGGTTCCACCGGCCGCCTGCTGCAACCGTCCTTCACGGCGGCCCGCATCTGCTGGCAGGGCATCCGCTTCGCAGCCGAATAGCTCACTTTCCAGCACCGCTTCTGCCAAGCCCACGCAGTGGAGCTTGAGGAACGGCTTCCTGGTGCGCGGGCTGTGCTGGTGAATCGCCGTGGCGACGAGCGCCTTGCCAGTCCCGGCCTCGCCCGTGATGAGGACGCTGGCCTTGGACGCTGCCACCTGCGGCAGCAGCTTGAGCAAGTTTTGCATGGCGGGCGAGCTTCCCACCAGATTATTGAAGGCGTGGCGCTCGGCCAGACGAGCCCGAAGCAGCCCGGCTTCGCGGTGAAGCCGCAGTCGGTCCATCTCGCGCCCGACCACGACGAACAGCTCCGTGAGGTCGAGCGGCTTGGTCAGATAGTCGGCCGCGCCCTCCTTGAGCGCCGTCACCGCGGTCTCCACGTCGGAGAAGGCGGTAGTCATGATGACAGGCATCTCATACCCGCCGCCGCGCAGCTTGCGCAGAAACTCAAGGCCGTCCATGCCCGGCATCTTCAGATCGGTGAGCACCATGTCCGGGGCAAAGTCAGGCACTTTTCCCAAGCCCTTGAACGCATCCGCGGCAGTCTCGACCGCGTAACCACCTTCCCGCAAGGCTTCGGCCAGCGCATCCCGGGCATCCACGTCGTCATCCACTACAAGAACTCTCGCTTTCATGCGTTCCACAGCGTGCAACACCTGCGCCACTTTCTCCGGTCTGGCGGTTTCGCGCAAACGCGGCGGGTCTGGAGCCATGGGCGCGATGCGTGGTGACCGCGGAGGAACGAGGCTTGCATCCATGGCCCTGCATGACTGGCGGTCTGTGGGATCTAATCTCGACGCAAGGGACGCGAAGCGGCGCAGACTCGGAGCAGGTGACGCGTGCCGAGCCGCACGGGCGCGTGGCGTCTCCACGCGCCGGCGACACCGAGCCGGCCACCAGCAACGCCGGGGCGGCTCTCGTGCTGACCGAAGAGGCCGCAAGACGCTTCGAATACGTCAGCCAGGTTGGCGCTGGCGGCATGGGGGCAGTTCACTGCGTTCGCGACAAGAACCTGCTGCGGGAGGTGGCCATGAAGGTCTTGGCGCCATCGCTGGCCGCCGACCCCAAGTACGTAAGGCGCTTTCTCGCGGAGGCGCAGATCCAGGCGCAGCTCGATCATCCCAACATCGTGCCCGTGCATGACCTGACCCTGGATCACGAAGGAACCAACACCTTCACCATGCGCTTGGTCCGCGGCCGGACCCTGGCTGACTGGATCACGGCCGCACACCTTTCGCCGACGCCGTCGGACACCATGCACGAGATGCTGGGGGCCTTTCTCAAGGTTTGCGACGCGGTCGCCTTTGCTCACAGCCGCGGCGTCCTTCACCTGGATATCAAGCCCGAGAACATAATCATGGAGGACTTCGGGACCGTGTATCTCATGGACTGGGGGTTGTCGCGCTTGAGCGCACGCGAGCCTGAGCGCAGCGACGCGGTGGCTCTTTCACCCGAGGCCGCGGGCGGCGTTGTGACGGGGGTGGTGGGATCCCCGTCGTACATGTCGCCCGAGCAGGCCAAGGGCAGCGAGGGCTTGGTTGACGAGCGAACTGATGTATTCGGCCTGGGCGCGGTCCTCTATGCAATCCTGGCGGGGCGGCCTCTCTACCTGGCCGACTCGCTTGACGAGGTGTTGGAACAGGCGCGCGTGGGTCAGATGCCCTATTTGCCGGACGAGTCCCGGGGCGTTCCGCTGCCCGCACACGTCTGCCAGATCACGCGCAAGGCGCTGGCCATTGATCCAAGGGATCGCTACCAGAGCGTCATCGAGCTCAAGCGCGACGTCGAAGGATTCTTGCAAGGGGGAATTGCGTTCCCCATCGAAACTTTTGCGGCTGGCGAGCGCATCGTGACCGAGGGCGAGATGGGAGACATGGCCTATGTCGTCGTGCGCGGAACCTGCCTTGCGTACACCACAAAGGACGGAGTGCGAAGCGCCGTGTGCCAACTGGTGAGCGGCTCGGTTTTCGGTGAAGAGACGGTCTTCCAGCCTGGCCGGCGCGGCGCAACGGTAGAGGCCGTGACCGATGTGTCGGTACGCCTGGTTACACGCAAGATGTTGGATGAAGGGATGGGCCGGGACTCGTGGTTTGGGGCCTTTGTCGTCGCTCTGGCCAACCGGGTTATGCAGGCGGAGATCCGGCCGGCCATGGTTTCAGGACCGGACAGCCAGCCATCGCCCGCCGAACAGGCGCAGACGGATAGAAAGGGCTTTGCAAACGCCAGTGGACTTCCCGCCGCATCCTGATATCGTTCAGAATAGTCCTTTTCACGTCGTTTCCGTTCTGCCACGGTCTTCCATCTGGTGAGCCAGGGCGTTCCGGCTAGCGAGGCGCATAGGGACAATGGCCCGTTTTCCAGGGCAAGCGCGTGGACCGCGGAACCGTCCACTGACAGAAGAACGAGGAGAGAACGAAATGGCGAAAAGGCTGTACGTGGGCAATCTGGCCTACAGTGTGACCGAAGCGGATCTGCGCGAGGTCTTCACCGAGACGGGTACTGTGGCCGATGTGAAGGTCGTGCTCGACCGCGAAAGCGGACGGCCACGTGGCTTCGCGTTTGTCGAGATGTCGACCGACGAGGAAGCGGGTAAGGCCATGGGGACGTTGAACGGCCGCGAGATCCAGGGCCGCGCGATCAGCGTCAGTGAGGCACGTGAGCGAGGCGCCGGCGGGGGTGGCGGTGGCGGCGGACGCGGCCACGGCCGTGGTGGCTTCGGTGGTGGTGGCGGTCGCGAGCGCTCGGGCGGCCGCTGGTAGCCTGCCAGGATCGTGAATTTCGCCCACCCTCTCGCCGGTGCGGAGACGCGCGGGCAAGACAAGGGTGAGGCCTGCGCCCACGTCTGGCGGACGGGATTTTCTCACTTCTTCTTCCTCGTCTTTCGGATTCGGCGTGGTACTGTGGTTCCGTCCTTTCCACGTCGTCTTCCCTCCCCGCCCGGGGCGGTGACCTTCTGGTCAGTTTCCAGGGCAGTCAAGGCAGCCGAAGCGCTCAGGACTGAACGGAAGGAACACACATGGCACGTGTTACGGTCGAGGACTGCATTCAGGCAGTTGGGAATCACTTCGCGCTGGCTGTGCTGGGCGCCCAGCGGGCACGATCCCTGGCCAAGGGTGCGATTCCGCTGGTTCAGTGCGACAACAACCCCAGCGTCACCGCCTTGCGTGAGATTGCAGCGGGGAAGGTTTCTTTTCACGAGTCGCTGGACGAGGTTCTGCAGGCGCACGTCGATTCCGTCAAGGCTCTCGACGGATCCCGCAAGCGGCGACGGAGCGGCAACCTGGAGCCATCCGCCTCGACGGCCGGGCGGAAACGCTAGCCGCGTGGGGAGCCCGCCGGCTTTGTCCCCTGCGGGGACTTCGGGACGACCCGCCACCCTGCCCACCCCGCGCGCTTCGCGCGCGCCCTCGCCGGCGGCGAACCATCGCGGGAGGGGTTGGGAACCCTTTTAGGGTTCCCATGAAAGTAGCCGCATCGGATCGTTGGCCGAAGAATCGTCGCTTTCCACGACGATATTGATGGCGCTTGCCCGAAGGTTGGGCTATGCACAGCCGGTCGGCTCGCTTGACACCGGGCTGTGCGCGGGATTTGACCCGTGCAAAAAAGAACAAGGAGCCGTGATATGGGTAAGAGACTGTACGTTGGGAATTTGTCGTTTTCGATCACCGAGGCTGATCTGCGTGAGGCTTTCAAGGCCGAGGGCCACGAGGTGTCCGAGGTGAAGCTGGTCACGGACAGGGAAACCGGGCGTCCGCGTGGTTTCGCTTTCGTGGAGATGGCCACCGATGCAGGGGCTGCCCACGCCATCGGAAGCCTCAACGGGCGCGACTTGCAGGGCCGCACGATCACTGTCAGCGAGGCGCGCGAGCGCACCGGTGGCGGCGGTGGCGGCGGGCGCGGTGGTGGCGGGCGCTGGTAAACGCCTCCCACGGGATCGCGCCAGCAGACTGATTGACAAGGCTACTCCGCGCTCAGCGCGGGATAGCCTTTCTGCGTTTTGAGCAGCGCAGATTCGCGGAAAGCGCTGACTGGTTCAGGCTGCCGGTTCCGAGGGCCGGCACCGGTCGCTGGATCCGGAAGCGAATCCGGAACCGGATCGGGCTTCGGCCACCGGCTCCCCCTGCGGGGGACTTCGGAACCCGCCACCCCACCCTGGCCAGCCCGCGCGCTTCGCGCGCGCCCTCGCCGCCGTCAGCTCCGCCACCCAACCCGGTACGAATCGACGAGAGGCGGCCTACGCCGCTGCCTGGCGACTGGCCTCGCGCTCGGCGCGCACCTGCTCGATGGCCAACTGGAGTCGAGGCAACACGTCCTCGGCCGTGTAGCGGATCATGTGCTCGCCCGAAATGGCGAGGGAGAAGGCGCGCGCCATCCGCTTGGGGGCTCGCCAGAGAATCCGCCCTAGGAAGCGCCAGTAGGTGCGGCGGTAGCGACCGAGCACGCCCTGGTGAAGCATCGACGAGAGCACGCAGCGCAAAGCATAGTGCCAGGGCAGGCTGAAGTGGGAGTCGCTGTGGGGCCGTAGTTCAAGCACCCGCCTTACCCGTTCGAAGTACGCGGCCGGGGCGTAAAGACTGGCGAGCAGGCGGCGATACGACTCCAGCAGTTCGACCTCGTCCATCTTGGTGCGGAAATTGGCGCGCCCGAAGGTTTCGCCGCTGGATCGTTCCAGCATGCGGCCTTCGCGAATCAGGCGCCGCTCCAACTGAGTGCCGGGCAGCGCGCCCAGAATACCCACCATGGCCTGTGGAATGCAGGAATTTGCGATCCATTCGCGCTGGCGTTCGATGGCGGCGGTGTCGTCAGAATCGAAGCCCACGATGAACCCGGCCGACACATCGAGCCCGCCGCGAACCAGCTTTTCCACGGCCTCGTGCAGGTCGACGGCGAGATTCTGCGCCTTGTGGGTTTCGCGCAGGGCCTCGGTCGACGGGGTCTCGATGCCCACGAACACGGAGTCGAAGCCGGCGCGCACCATCGCGTCCATCAGTTCATCCGAGGCGGCCAGGTTGATGCTGGCCTCGGAGTAGAACTGGAACGGGAAGCGGTGCTGCTCCATCCACTGTCGCAAGACAGTCAACAGGCGCAGGGTTTCCACCTTGTTGCCCACCAGGTTGTCGTCGGAAAGGAACACGGTTCCGCGAAACCCAGTGGCCAGAATGGCATCGAGCTCGTTGCACAACTGGGCCGGCGATTTGGTGCGCGGGTGGCGGCCGAACACCTCGATGATGTCGCAGAACTCGCAGTTGAAGGGACAACCACGACTCCACTGCACGGACAGCGAGTGGTACGCCTTGACGTCGAGCAGATCGTAGCGCGGAGGGGGCAGGGTGCGTAGTTCGGGGCGGCGGGGCGCGGCCATGTGCGCGGGAAGGTCGGCGTCCTTGGCCAGGGCTTCGCACAGGGGCGCCATCAACTCCTCGGCCTCGCCGGACACGACACAATCCGCATACGGCGTGAGCAACTCGGGGCTGGTGGTGGCGACCGGTCCTCCCACCACCACCACCTTTCCCGCGGCCCGCGCCTGCGCCGCAAGCTCCAGCAAGGAGTCGCGCTGGACCAGCATTCCGGACAGGAAAACCGCGTCGGCCCACTGCAGTTCATCGGACGCCAGGGCCCGGACGTTCAGGTCGCAAAGGCGGACCTCCCAGTCCTTAGGCAGTAGCGCAGCCACAGTGAGCAGCCCCAGCGGCGGCAGCAGAGATCGCTTGCCCATCAGCCGCAGAGCATCTTCGTGCCCCCAGTAGGTGCGGGGAAAGGCAGGGTAGAGGCACAGTATTCTCATGGCCCTTTACTACTCGTTTCGCCGTCAGGCCGCTGTCACGACACGGTCACATCTTGACGCGATGGAGTTTTCCGCGCCTGGCCGCTGGGCGCCCATCGCTGACACAAATATGACCGAGCCGTTGCGGGTCGCTGACAAAGGGGTCGGTACGCCACCCCGTTTTTCCGGGGCGGCAATGCCGGCATTCTGACAAAATGGTGGCGTGAAGATTCGGTCACCGACCATCATTTTCCTGCAGCGCGCCCGCATGGTCTTCATGCTGACTGCGCTGATCCCGACGGTGTTGATGACCGTGATCGGGATCGTGCTGTTGGCCACCGGCGGATCGAAGTCAGCGGCCGTGGTGGGCGGGATTTTGGTGCTTGCCTTCTGCGCGACAGCCCTGGCTGGCTACGTGCTTGGGACGATCCTGGTCGCTCGGGGAGCGAGTCTGGCGGCCGTGCAGAACGAGTTTCTCTCCTCGGTGTCGCACGAGTTGCGCACCCCCTTGACCTCGATCCGTCTCTTCATCGATACCCTGCGCGAGGATCGGGTCCACGATCCCGCCGAGAAGCAGCGCTGCCTGACCGTGATCCACCAGGAACTGGCCCGCCTCGACGGTCTGGTGGCCAAGTTGCTGACCCTTTCGCGCATCGAATCCCGCCATGCGGCCTTTGACCGCCGACCCGTCGCCGTGGCCGACATCGTGAACGAGGCGCTGGTCGCTTTTGAAGCCATACGGTTTGGAACCGAGGTCGATCTGAGAGTGAACGTGGAGCCGGGGCTGACGGTCAACGGGGACCAGTCCGCGCTGGCTCAGGCCCTGGCGAATCTGCTGAGCAATGCCTGGAAATACACCCCACCGCAAGGCAAGCGCATCGAGTTGCAGGCCAGCGGCGACGCGACCCAGGTGTCCATCGTGGTCGCTGACAACGGCGTGGGCATCCCCGGCTCTGAGCACAAGGCCATTTTCAAGAAGTTCCAGCGTGGCTCGGCCGCGGTCAACGGGGGCAGTACGGGCACCGGGCTGGGGCTGGCGGTGGTGCGGGCCATCGTGACCGCCCATTCGGGCAAGATCGATGTTCGCTCGGAAGAGAATTGCGGGGCACGGTTTCGCATCTTGCTGCCACGGCAATCTGTGGAGGCGGCATGAGCAGTTCCGGCGACGAAGGCCAGCTGGTGATCATCGTCGAGGACGACGCGGCCATCGCGGAGGGCTTGTCGCTGAACCTGCGCTTGCAAGGCTACCGCACGGAAGCGGTCGGCGACGGCGAGACGGCGCGTACGCGCATCGAAGAGGGCCGGCCGGATCTGGTCTTGCTCGACATCTCGTTGCCCAAGCAAAGTGGCATCTGGGTTCTGCAACGACTGCGCGAAGCCGGCAACCACGTACCGGTGATCGTACTGTCCGCGCGCCAGGACGAGTTCGACAAGGTGGCTGCCCTGCAACTGGGCGCGGACGACTATGTGACCAAGCCATTCGCGCTGGCCGAACTGCTGGCTCGGGTCGCGGCCCTGCTCCGGCGCGTGCGCATGCATTTGCCCCGGCAAGATACGCCGGTCGACTCGCTGGGCAGCGACGGCAAGAAGGCCGAGATTCGTTTCGGCGACGTGGTGATCAACCTCGACACGCGCACGGTGGCGCGCGCGGGCAGCCCGATCAAACTCACGCATCGGGAATTTGAGTTGCTCGTCTTCCTGGCCCGCAGTGGCGGCCGGGTCTTTTCGCGCGAGGAACTGGTGCGCCAGGTCTGGGGTCTGGAACATCCCGGTCAAGCGCGCACGGTGGACAACTTCATCGCCCAGTTGCGCGCCAAGCTGGAGCGAGATCCCGAGCAGCCGAAACACCTGCTGACCATTCGAGGGAGCGGGTACCGTTTCGTTGCTGAGTAAACAAGCTTGCCACCTGTCATCCATCGAGACGTTCCCCTGGCGCCGCTGACCACCTTCGAGTTGGGCGGACCGGCGCGCTTCTTTTGCCAGGCGGCGACCAGCGAGGATGTGGTGTGGGCGCTGCGCTGGGCAGGGGAACGGAACCTACCGGTGTTCGTCCTGGGCGGTGGATCGAATGTGGTGGTGGGCGAGGCAGGCTTTTTCGGGCTGGTGCTGCAATTGGCTGCACGGGGAACGGAATTTCGCAGCCAGGGCGATCATGTTTTGCTGGAAGCGCAGGCCGCTGAGCCATGGGATGACGTCGTCGCCGCTGCGGTGGCGCGCGATCTCGCGGGCATCGAATGTCTGTCGGGGATCCCGGGCAGCGCAGGCGCGACGCCGATTCAGAATGTCGGTGCCTACGGCCAGGAGGTGGCGGATACGCTTTGCTCGTTGCGCGTGCTCGACCGGCGCACCCTGCAGGTGCGCGAGCTGCCAGCCGCCGAGTGCGGCTTCGCGTATCGCAACAGTGTGTTCAAGCGCGATCCGGAGCGGGCCATCGTGCTGTCGGCGAGCTTCGCGCTCCGGCCGGGCGCGGAGCCGATGGTCGCGTACCGGGAACTGGCAAACGCGCTGGCGGGCCGGGCGCGAGCGTCGCTGGCGGAGGTGCGCGAGGCCGTGCTCGATCTGCGGCGCAAGAAGTCCATGGTGTACGACGCCAACGATCCCAACCGGCGCAGCGCCGGGTCGTTTTTCACCAATCCCATCGTTAGCGCGGATCAGGCCGCGGCGGTATCGGCCCAGGCCGTGGCCGAAAGAATAGTGCAGGCACCTGAAGAAGTGCCGCAGTATCCGCTGCCCGACGGCCGCGTGAAGCTGGCTGCTGGCTGGCTGGTGGAACGTGCGGGCGTGCAGCGCGGCCTGCGCATGGGCCCGGTCGGCGTTTCCAGCAGGCACGCCCTGGCCCTGGTCCATCACGGCGGCGGCTCCACGGCCGATCTCATTCGCCTGGCGGTTCACGTGCGCGACACCGTGGCGTTGCGCTTGGGAATCACGCTTGTGCCCGAGCCGGTGTTTCTGGGCGTTTCCTGGCCGGCGTTCAAACCGTAACCCCGACCCGGCGGACGGTGGTAGGATTTGCCGCCATGACCCTCACACGCAGCTTGGTTCTTGGTTCGGCCGTGGCGCTTGCGGCCCTTGTTCTGGCAATCCCGTCGCGGCCCGAGGCAGCGCCGAACGCGCCTGCGGCGGCAGCCGCGGGCAATTGCAAGGCGTACGGCGGCGGCAAGTGCTGCAGCCCGGACGTCACGCTTCACCTGAGCAAGGACGCCGTGTACGCGGCTTGCGGCAAGTCGGACGCCACCTACTTGGGCGAAGTCGGTTCGAAAGACACCTGCAAGTACGTGTTCAAGGTCGCGGGTGAAAGCGAAGACAGCACCTACGTGCAGGTCTACTCGCCCATCGCCAAGGAAGTGCTGGAGAAGCCCACGGATCCCTTCATGAGCTTCAAGAAGGTGGGCAAGGTCTGGGTCACCGACAAGGCGAAGTCGCCCAAGGCCGAGGCGCAGGTTGCAGGCAGCACGGGCCTGTACATGGCGGGCCGCGGATACTTCGTCAGCGTGGCGGCGTCCACCAAGGTCTGCACCAAGGCCCAGGCCATCCAACTTTCCAAGGCGATCAAGTAGCTTTCCAGAAAACCGTGGTCGTGGACGTGGTCGTGGTCGACGGTGATCAGTCCGGCCACGGCCACAACCTTCGGCAGCCATCGCGGGACTAGAGGCCATTCATGGCGCTCCTGGGGCTCGTACTCTTCGTCGCCGGCCTCTGCCTGGTCCCGCTCCAGGAGACGGATCTCTTCTTTCGTCTGGCCAATGGCCAGGAGATCCTGCGCACCGGTCATGTGCCCGGCCGCAATCTATTTTCGTTCACTTTTCCCGACCAGCCCTACCTGGATAGCGCCTGGCTGTTCGACATAGCGACCGCCTGGTTGTATCGCCTGGGCGGTTTTCCCGCCGTGGTCGTGGGCAAGACCGCCATCGTCGTGGCGACCTTCGTGGCCGCCTATCTCTTGCTGCGCCGGCGTGGTTCTGGCCGCGTGATTGCAGCACTGGTGCTCGCGGCTGCCGCTTTCTGTATGAGCGAGCGCCTGGTGGAACGGCCGCATGTGGTGTCCCTGCTGGGCGAGGTCGTAGTGCTATCCCTGCTGCCCGCCTTGCAGGACGGCCGTCGCACGGCCTGGCTGCTCGTGCCTGTCGTCGCTCTGTGGGCCAATCTGCACGCGGGCGCGTTTGTCGGCCCTGTGCTCGTCGCTCTGGCGGGACTGGGCGTGCTGGCCGGCGCAGTCATCGCCCGGTCGCCTGGTTCTCGACGGGCTCTGTTCAACCATGCGCTGGCCGCCGCGCTTTGCACTCTGGCCCTGATGGCCACGCCGGTCGGTCCGGGCATCTTCCGCTATCTCATCTTCCACGCCGACATCTTCGCCATCCATCCCGTGGACGAGTTCCGTCCCCTGGCGTGGCATTCGGACACGCCCTTGGTGATCTACACCGGCGCCTTGGCGCTCGGCCTTGGCCTGTGCGCGGCCCTGCGCGTGCGTCCTCGCGCGCGCGAGATCTTGCCCGTGCTCGGCCTGGCTCTTCTGGCCGGACGCCACGTGCGGTTCGGGGCCGACTTCGCGCTGGTTGCCGCCATCCTGGCCGCGCCGCTCTTGACGGCCGTGGGCATGCGCTGGCGGATCGCGCCGGCCACTCGCACCCAGATCGAGCGAGCCGCAGGAGCACTGCTCGCGCTGCTCGCGTTCGCACCCCGGGTGGCGGATGTCGAGCGACACGGCCGCTTCTTGGACATCGATCTCGACCGCGCCAATCTTCCCCTGGCAGCGCTGGATTTCGTGGACCAGCACGGTCTGCACGAGCGGATGTACAACGACTTCGAGACCGGCGCTTTTCTCATCTGGCAGGGCTACCCGCGCCATCGCGTGTTCGTCGATCCGCGCCTGCCCGCCTACCCGCGCAGCTTCCACCAACTCCTGGGCCGCAGCGAGGTGACCCGCGAGGAATGGACGCGAGCCATGGACCACTTCGGCGTCACCTCGGCGCTGCTGGACTATGCCAGCATCAACCGACGCGTGGCCTGGTGGGATCCTGTGCAGTGGGCGCTGGTTTTTCGCGCGCACGACGCCCGCGTGTTCGTGCGCCGGCTGCCGGCCGCGCGCGATATCATTGCCCGCTACGAGATCCCCGCCAGCTTCACCTTCACCGTCGATGCGGGCAGCGCGACCATGCCGCTGGCCACGCCTCCTGCTGGCTCGCCGGTGCCGCTTTGCGAGTGGCAGCTTCGTTTGGGCGATCTTTTCTTCGATCTCGATCGCGGCCACAACCAGCGCGCGCTCGATGCGTATCGACAGGCCCTGGCAGGCCCGCCGGGCTGTCTTGCGCCCGAGCGGGAGGCAGCCGCCTGCGCCTGGCTCGGCGCGATCGATCGAGCCGCCGGCCGAGCCGAGCAGGCGCTCGCGCTTTTCGATCGCAGTCTGGCCGTCATGCCTGACGACACCGGTGTGCTGACCAACCGCGCTCTCGCGCTGGAGGCACTGGCACGGATCAGCGAAGCCGCGCAGGCCTGGTCGCGTATCGCTGTGCTCGCCGGTGGCTCACCCCTCGGTGACCGCGCCCGCGACCGCGTGCGTTCCCTCACCCGCGACTGACCCGGAAACCCTACCCGCGTCCGGGGGGCGCGCAACTTGCTGGCTGCGCGTCCGACAATCTTTGTCGGGGCCTTCCTTCAGCGAACTATCGGGACGACCGTCGCAACCGGGCAGCGTCAGCCAGATCCTTGGGACGGCCGGCCGCTTCCTTGTTGCGCAAGAACATGTCACGGCCGATGAAATGGATCGCACGTCCATCGATTCCGGCGGGGATGCGTGTGGCCCACGCTTCGTCGAAACTGACGCCCGAGATGGTCGTGAGCACATCGATGCGGCGCGGGGGCAGACCGATCTGGTAGACAAGATTCGGTTTCTCGAAATCCGATGGTACGACGCCCGCAGCCTCGACAGGAGCGCCGAAGGCGACCAGAGCTTTCCATACGGCGGCGGCATTCGCCGGACTTGCCCTGACGAAGACGTCGATATCGCCGCTCGCGCGCGGGGCTCCGTGGAAAGATAGGGCATAGGCGCCCACGACGAGAAATTCGACTCCACCATCGGCAAGAGCGAGCAGCAGGTCGCGGAAGTCCTGGTTGAGACTATCGAGGTTCATCGTCGTCAGGAGGGGCGTCACGAAAAACGCGCGAGGGCAGGTCGGCCCGTGAATATGTGGGCAAGGGACGTCCGGCCAGCCGCCATGCTTCGACAGCTAATGGCCACATCATCGCGATCCGTTGTGCAGGCGTTGTTTCGCCGGAAAGGTCATCGTCGGTGTCGGCGGCCAGGGGCAGCACAGCGATGCGCCAACTCGCGCGCGCCCTGCGGCGGGCCTCCGCATCCGACAAGAATGGCAACGACACGACACAACTATAGCGCGAACCGCTCCCCAGCGCCTTGTGCCGAGCAGACCAGTCACAGCGATCTTGACGGCGCTGCTACGGTGCATCGGCCGGGCCTTTCTCAGCAAGCGCATCACACCGCCGCGGGTGGGTCAGATCTCAACAGCCCGTTACCCTTATCGCGCAAGTACTTCGTCACGCCCGATCAGGCACGAGACGGCGTGAAAGTTGTCTGGCTACCGCCGTGCTGCGTTTTCGCAACGCTGGCGTCCAACTTGATCGTCGGCGTGGTGCTGCCGGGCGACGACCTGTGGGCTGTGTAGATGCGATTCGGTGAAGGCAAAATGGCGCTTGAAGCGACTTTGTTCTGAAAGAAACCAGCCCTACCCGAAAGGATGCCCGCGCCGGCGTTGGTACGCCTCCAGGTAGAGCTGTTCATAGGCCTGCGCAGCGCGATCCCACGAAAAATCCTGCTGCATGGCCTGCCGTCGCATGGCCGTGATGTGGGCCGGTCGATCGAAGTAGGTCGAAACCGCCCAGCCCATGGTGTTGGCAATGGCCGAAGGGTAGAGGTCATGGAACATGAACCCAGTGCCCGCGCCGGCGCGCTCGTCGTAGTTCTGCACGGTGTCCACCAGACCGCCCGTGGCGCGCACGACGGGCAGGGTTCCGTAGCGCTGGCTGTACATCTGGCTGAGCCCGCACGGCTCGTAGCGCGAGGGCATGAGGAGAAAGTCGCAGCCCGCCTCGATGCGGTGGGCGAGGCCTTCCTGAAAACCGATGTAGGCGCGGAATTTGTCGCCCCGGCGGGCGCACACCGACGAGAAGAAGTGCTCCGCTTCTCCGTCGCCCGAGCCCAGCAGGACCATCTGCAGATTCCAGCCCAGGACGTGATCGAGCGTGTGCGCTAGCACATCGAAGCCCTTCTGCGGCGTGAGACGTCCGACCACGCCGAAGAGAGGCACATCAGGGCGCTCGGGCAATCCCATTTCCCTTTGCAGGGCCGCCTTGCACACCGCCTTGCCGGCCAGATCGTCCCTGTCGAAACGCGCGGCCAGGTGCGGATCGGTAGCCGCGTTCCACGCCTCACCGTCGATGCCATTGAGCACCCCGCGCAGATCGCGCCCGCGTGCGGCCAGCTCGCCGTCGAGGCCGAAGCCGTAGCCCGAGGTCTGGATCTCGCGCGCATAGGTCGGGCTGACCGTGGAGAGAAGGGTGGAATGCCGGATGGCAGCCTTCATCAGGTTCATGTCACCGAAGTGTTCGAACTCGTTCGAGTTGAAATGGTTCCAGCCCAGGCCGGTGATGAACATCGCGCCGCTCTCCCAGTTCCCCTGGTAGGCGAGATTGTGGATGGTGAACAGGGTGGCGCTGCCGTGCAGGGGCTTGGCCCACTCGACCGTGTTCACGTACGCCGGCACCAGCGCGGTCTGCCAGTCGTTGGCATGAATCACATCGGGAATCCAGCCCAGCACATTGCACAGCTCGAGCGCGCCGCGCGAGAACAGACTGAAACGTTCCAGGTTGTCCTGGTACGCCTGTCCCGGCGGCCCGTACAGGTCGGGCCGATCGAAGAACCGGTTGTACTCGAGGAAATACACCCGGACGTCGGTGCCCGGAAGCCGCCCCATGCGCACGCCCGCCCAGGTCATGCCGTAGTACATGGGAATGGGCACGGCGCCCTCCAACCGCTCCAGTTCGCTCCAGGGGATGCCCTGGTACAGAGGCATCGCCACGCGCACGTCGATGCCCCGGCGTGCCAGCGCCCGCGGCAGAGAGCCTGCCACATCGGCCAGACCGCCGGTCTTGCGGAACGGCGCAACTTCCGAGGCCACGAAGAGAACCTTGAGCGGCACCTTGGCAGACGGCGGAGGCGCAATCGAGAAGTCGCCCGGCGACCGTCGCTGCTCGGGTGTGCGTTCCTGGGCAACGGCAGGCGCTGGCGCCGCGACCAAGTCGTTCACAGCCGGGGGCTTTCCGGCAGACGAGGCCGGCGCCTTGCTGGTCGTGGATCGGCTAGCAGATTCCACCCCGGCTTGCCGGGGGCCGCTTCCGACTCCGGGCTGCGAACGGTGGACTGTCGACGGTCGGCTGCCGCTACGCCTAGGTGGCGTAGATGCGGTAGTCGATGTCCGGGAAGATGTTGTCTTGTGCTTCAATGCTGGCCAGGAAGGGCTCGTCCACCGTGCCCTTATTGAGTTCTTCGTAGAGCCGGGTGAAACGGACGATGTGCTCGTTGAACCTTCGCGTGGCATAGGGCACCGTGGTGCCGGTGGCCATGATGAACGTCCAGTCGCTGGCCTGGGCCAGCATCAACTCGCGGGCCGCCTGTTTGAGCGCCCGCACGGTGAGCGGGTTGGTGGCGCCCCAGTGGCGTCGAGCCAGGTCCACCATGCGCTCGCCGGCGGCGTGGATGTGGCGCCAGGTCCAGGCGTTGCTTTCGTTCACCCATTGCTCGCCATAGCCCTTGAGGCCCCACGACGAGGCGGCCGGGGTGGCCATCTGGTTGGTCGGGTGCCGATCCAGGTACTCGCTGGGCGTGATGGGCTGGATGACACTCTGGTCGAAGTGAAGCTGGCGATAGACGTCCGACAGGAAGATCGGACCCTCGTACCACCAGTGCCCGTACAACTCGGCATCGTAGGGGCTGACGATGATGGGCGGCCGGTCCATGCCCGCGGCCAGACGCTGCGCCTGCTTCTCCATGTTGCCGCGGAAATGCGAGGCGTGCAGCCCCGCCTTGCCGCGCGCGGCGTCCGGGTCGTAGACCCATTTGTCGTGCAGTTTGTCGTGGGTGATGGCGTGGTACTTGAAGCCGGTGTACATCCGGTGCCCTTCCGGGTGGATGTGCGGCCCGATGTAGTCGAGAGGCAGGTCAAAGCCGATATCGCGGTAGAAATCCCGGTAGTGCGGGTCACCAGGATAGCCGTGCTTGGCGCTCCACACCTGCTCCGATGATTCGGTGTCGCGGCCGAAGGCGGCCACGCCGGTGGCGCAGTAGATGGGCGCGTACACACCGTAGGCCGGCCGCCGATCCGCGTACAGGATGGCGTGGCTATCGACGAAGAAGTAGCGGATCGCCACCTCGCGCAGAAGCTCGTCGACGCCCGGCACGTAGCCGCACTCGCCCAGCCACATGCCGGCGCTGCGCCGGCCGAAGTGCTTTTCATAGAGATCCGCGGCCGTGTGCACCTGGGCGCGCAACGCGGCCCAGTTGCGGTCCATGAGCGGGAAGAAGGCGTGGGTGGCGGTCGACGTGATCACCTCGAGCCCGCCCTGATCCTGCAGGCGACGGAAGGCGCCCACCAGGTTGCCCTCGTGGCAGCGCCAGGTGTGGCGCAGGCTGAGGAAGCGATTGTGGTACATCTCGGCCAGGCGGTGGTACTGCGGCTCGGGCTTGGTCCGCTCCAGCTCCTTCTCGGCCAGCAGGATCAGATCGTCCAGGTGGTCGGCGTACCTGACCTTGAGCAGGTCGTCGGTCAGCATGCTGATGAGCGGCGCCGAAAGCGAAACCGTGCAGCGGTAAGGCACGCCGTCGGCCTGCAGACCCTCGAAGATCTGGATGAGCGGAAGGTAGGTTCCACTGATGGCTTCGTACAGCCACTGTTCCTCCATCACCGTCGGGTCTTCGGGGTGACGGACGAAGGGCAGATGGGCGTGCAGGACCAGCGCGAAGTATCCGGTTGGCATGGGGGCTTACTCCTTGACCGGGGGCTTGGAACCAATCGAGTCGGGCGAGGGATAGGATCCGTCACCCGTGACCTTGGCATCCGCCAGCCGTGCTTCGCTGGCCCCCATGAAATGCGCCTCGCTGGCCCCGCCGAGGCGCGCCTCGCTGGCCCCGGCCAGTCGTCGCTCGCTGGCTCCCGCCAGACGGCTTTCGCTGGCCCCGGCCAGTCTGCGCTCGCTCGCTCCGGCTAGCCGCACCTCGCTGGCGCCGCCCAAGCGGCGCTCGCTCGCCCCGCGCATCATCCATTGACTGGCGCCTATGTACATACGCTCGCTGGCCCCGCGCGCCTTCACCTCGCTGGCGCCGAGGTAGAAGATCTCCGACGCGCCACCGAGTCGCGCCTCGCTGGCATAGCGCCAGCGCCGTTCACTGGCGCCGGGCACGCGCAGCTCCGAAGCCCCGGGCGGCAGCACGGGATGGATGTCCCGTACGTGCGTTTCTTTCACTTCATCGGCGATCCACGACTTGTAAATCTCCCAGCGGGCCACCACCGCGCGGCCATAGTGGGCGCCCAGCCCGCGGATCACCACCTGCCAGGGGCCATGCACGACATGGGTGCGGCCGCCCACGCGATACACCCGCGTGGGGCCGACGAAGGCCTGGCGGATCGCCTCGGGTGCCTCCACCGGGTGGGTGAACGGCCCGGCCTCCCACGACGAGATCGTCACCGGGCTCTCCCAAGATGTCTGGCGATGGAACTCGCTGTGGCCGTCGGTGAAGTGTTCCTCCCATTGGATGACCTCGGCGTGGCCTCCCTCGCCGAGCATGATGGACTCTTCCCAGGGTAGAAGCGCCACGTGCCGGCGTGGGGCGGCAGGTGGTCCTGACTCGACGTGGCCTGGGCCGGGCGGCGGCGCTGGCGGCGTGCCACGGCCGTGAAGCCCGCGGCCGGCATGTTCCACCGGGCCCCAGGTCGAGCGCACGCTGAGCCACTCGGGCTCCGAGTAGGGTGCGGCCTCGCGCCGGGGGAAGTCGATGCGGCCCGAACGCGCGATCTTGATGAAGTAGCCTTCGCGCGACTTCAGACCCACATCCACGAAGGCCGACGAGCTGGGCTTGCCGATGTGGAAGAACCAGTGGCGGTCGGCGCGATCGAGCCCGTGGTCGAAATACGAGTGGGCATTGGTTCCGTCGAAGATGCGTCCCGTGCTGTCGTACACGCGCAGGTTCAGCCAGGCGTCCTTCCCGCCCGCGCCCAGGCCGGCCCGCGCCCGTTCCATGGACTGGTCGGTGACCTCCCAGTACACGAACAGCCGATCCGGGTCCACCGCCATGCCAGTCACCCGGTCGTAGCCGTATGCCCAGGGGATGTTGCGTGGCTCATCGGCCTTGCCATGTGAGCCCAGTTCGAACTTGTGTGAGATGGGGGCTGGCTCGGGTACCTCGATCGAAGCGTCGGTGGTCTTGCCAGCAGCCTTAGCGCTGGGGGCCTTTTCTTCCGGCTTCTTGGCGCCCTTCTCAGCTCGGGCGGGCTGCAAGAGGCTGCTCAGCTCTTCCCAGATGAGTTCCGCCAGCGCGTTCTTGCTGAGCTTGGAGGTTCCCTTTTGTCCCAGCCGCTTGCTGCATTCAAAGAGCTGGTGCTGGGTAAACCTGGCCAACCCCGCGCAACCAATCTTGAGAAAGGCCGCGGGGTCAGAGATCCCCAGGGCCTGCAATGCACGGGTTATCGGTTTTTCGTTTGATGACTGGCCTGACCCCATGACGCCCCACGTTTGTTGGTTTTGGGAAACGAGCGTCGGTCCCCAGGGGACCGCTGCGGGGCGGAAGCGTAAAGCTGAATCCGGGAGAATTCCAGATAAAGATGAGACGCCCAGCATCAGGTGTGATGCGGGAGAAACGCGAAGCCTGTCGCGGCCAAAATCAGAAGAAAGGCGACCACGATGTTCCAGTGCGGCGCTTCACCAAGCCAGGCAGCCGCGAATCCCGTGAACACCACCAGCGTGATGATTTCCTGGATGATCTTCAACTGATAGGCCGTGAACTGGCCGTGGCCCCAGCGGTTGGCCGGGACTTGCAGGCAGTACTCAAAGAACGCGATGCCCCAGCTCAGCAAGACGACCTTCCACAAGGCTACGCCCTTCCAGCGCAGGTGGCCGTACCAGGCTATGGTCATGAAGATGTTGCTGGCGGTGAGAAGGGCGATGGTGCGCATGGTGCTGTGGTGGACACCTCTTAGCACGGGAGGGCCAGCGCCGCGTGTCGGGGACGTGCTATGGTTTCAACCTCCCAATGCGTATCGGCCCCGTCGAAATCGGCTCGGGCGCCCTGCTCGCGCCCATGGAGGCGGTGACAGACCTGCCTTTTCGCACCATCTGCGAGGAGCATGGCGCGGCCCTGACCTTCACCGAGTTTCTCTCGGCCGAGGCCCTGACCCGCGGGTCGGAACGGGTCCTGCGGCGCATGTGGCCCAGCCTGGGCTGTCGGCGTTTCGTCGTGCAAGTGGTCGGTCGCGAACCTGACGTACTGGCGCGCGCGGCGGCGCTGGCAGCCGAGGCCGGCGCGTCCGTGGTGGACATCAACATGGGCTGTCCCGCGCGCAAGGTCACCTCAGGCCAGTGCGGCTCGGCTCTCATGCGCGAGCCGGCGCTGGCGGCCGCTATCGTCAGCGCCGTGCGCGCGGTCTTGCCCGCGTCCATCCCGGTCACGGTCAAGCAACGGGTCGGCTGGTCGGATTCTTCGATAAACGCGCCTGAATTCGCCTTGCGCATGGTCGAGGCGGGAGCGGCCATGGTCACGGTCCACGGGCGCACGCGCGAGCAGGGGTTCTCCGGTCAGGTTCGCCTGGGCCCGATCGCGGCGGTGCGCGCGGCCTTGCCCAGCGAGATTCCGGTGGTCGGCAACGGTGACGTGAAGACCGTGGACGACTACCGCCGCATGAAGAGTGAAACAGGCTGTGACGCCGTGATGGTCGGCCGCGCCGCCCGTGGCAATCCCTGGCTGTTCCTGGCCATTCACGCCATCGAGACCGGCCTTGCGCTGCCGAGCCCACCCAGCATCGCCGAGCAGCGGGCCGTGTGGCGGCGCCACGCCGATTTGGTCGTGGAATACGCCAGTGACAAGATGGGTCTGCACGAGCTGCGCAAGACCCTGGCCTGGTATTCGCGTGGGCTGTACGGCGGGGCCGATCTGCGCCGTCGGGCCTTTCGCGAGCCACGGCCTGGGGCCGTCATTGATCTTGGCGAGAGCTTTTTTGCCGCCCTTGAGGCGCGTGAACGCGCCCGCGCTGACCTCAGCGAGGTGCTGTTCACTGACGGCCTGGCGGCTCGTTGCATGGCCCGCCACCTTCGCCGCCGGGGCGAGGCAGGAGACAAGACGTGCGCAGGCTGAACCTGTCGACCTGCACCTGGCTTGTGCTGGCGTTCCTGGCGGCTGCGGGCTGCGAGGATCGCTCGTATCGCGACATCGGCGCGCAGATCAACACCCTCACCAAGCCCGGCGGGGGTTCAGCGGACGAGGCCATCGCCCAGTTGGCCCGCATGGGCCGCCGCACCCTGCCGCAGATCGAGACCGCGCTGCACACGGCCTCGCCGCGCGGCAAGAGCAACCTCATCAGGGCGCTCGATGCCGTCGGTGATCCCGAGGCGGCGGCCATCGTGCAACACTTCGCAGTCTACGACGCCAGTGACGAGGTGCGGGCCGCCTGCGAGGAACTGCTGCAGCGTTGGGCTACGGCAGGCGATCGCCGCGCCGGCCCCGCACGCCAGGCTCTCGCGCGCGTGAATGAGAAGCGGGCAAAGGGCGAAGGGCCGGAGTAGGGGTGATGAGCGGGCGACCGCAGGTCGCCCCGGGCGGTCGCCCCTTTGCCCGCCGCCGCTGGCTTATGGAATGCGAATGATTCCGGGCGGAGGCGCCGGCGGTGGTGGCGGCGGTGGCGCTGGCGTTGCCGCAGGGGGCACCGAGGCCGGCGGAGACGCTGGCGGTGGTGGCGGCGGCGGTGGGGCCGGAAGCACAGTCGCTGGCGGCGGTGGCGGTGGCGGCGTCGCCGGCGGAGTACTGGGCGGCACTGCCGCAGGTGGCGCTGGCGGTGGTGGTGGCGGCGGCGGTGCCGGAGGTGCACTGGCCGTGGCCCCGGCCACGGGCGGCGGTGTGGGCGGCAACTCGACCGGGCTGACGCAACCCGAGAGGTCGAAGATCATGAATTCGAGAGCCTTCTCCTGCGCTGAGAGAGCGGTGCGAGTGGCGCAGCAAGTGGGAAATACCGTGCTGCCCGTGGACGGATCTCCTGGGAAGCCAGTTGATGCGGCATCGCTGACATGCAATGCCGTGTAGACAAACTTCCCGCACTGAACTGATTCAGCCGCTCCAATCGGAGTGTTGAAAGAGAAGTAATGTGTATATTGCGCCGGCGTACCAGTGAAACCCGCGTCCGGGGGCGAAACACCACCGTCGGGGGGCAGGGCTTCGAAGATCCATCGCTGCGAAGGCGGCTTGATCTGGTCGATGGCAGTGTATTTCACGCTGCTTGACAGCGTCAGGTGTCCGGGAGTTGTAGTTGCACCGACATTCAGAAGCCAGCTAGCGAACGCCACACCCTTGGGGAATGACTGGTCAATGAGGGTATCCCGTGAAACCGCTCCGATTTGCCCGGTCCCAGGGTTTGGTTCACCAGGGTCATTATACCAGGTTGCCACATTACCGAAGACGGAAGGATAGCCCGTGAACCCACGGATCCATGCCCAGTGGAAGTGTTCGGCAAACACGCGGCCACCGGCATTGACATAGGCCTGCATCAGATTGACCGCAACCGGGTTTGGAATGAAGGCCTGACCCGCCGCGGAAGTGGGATCCTCCTCGGCGCCGCCACAGTTGAGCAGAATGACGTCGTACTGGTTCAAGTCAGCCTGTTTGTCCCAAAGGCTCGTCGTCGCATCAGGGAATGTTCCCGTTATCCCCGATATTGTGTTGCACGTGTCTGAGTTCTTCGACTGATTGTACAAGCTGACCGAGCCTGTGCCGCCGGGCAGAGTAAATTCAGATGCATCAACGCCTATCCGACGAAGCAGGCATTGCAGGCGCTCGGTAGCGGTCTTGTCGGGACTCTGGGCATTGCCAGCCGCTATGGCGATCTTAGGTATACTGGTGTACAGCCCATTGTTGTCCCCGTCGTGAATGTTCCTGGGCAGGCGCAACAACGATACCGGCTTGGTCTCGGTGATGGGATTGTCCCCACACTGGTTGGTGACCATCGACTTGGGAATCGTGATCTGCCGCCGCCACTTTCCAAGTTGCATGACCAGCGGGAAATCAACGCCCCAGGGCACGTTATTGAGGACAAAGTGGCCGTTGGCATCGGTCAGCGCGGAAGCAATAGGCTGGCCGGACACCTGGCCGTCGCAAGTGGAGCATGTCACCGTCCCCGTGGTGATCGGATCCAGTGTCGCAATCGCGAGGTTCGGGATGGAGACGATCACATTGTATAGCTGGTTGTAGCCTGCAGGGTCGTACACTGTGCCGCTGATGCTGGTGGTGGCCGTGCCGCTGCAGCGGACCCGATTCAGGCACAAGCCGCCGCAAGGCTCGCAGACATTGGCCGTGATCGCACCGCAGGGCGTTCCGTTCGCGCATGTCGCCGGGCAGCCCAGCGTCGCGCCACAGCCGTCGCCCACGTTGCCGCAGTACTGCTGCACACCACTGGCGTTGTTGCAGGAAACCTTCACGCAGTCAGGCCCGCCCACGCACACGTTGTTGCTTCCGCACACCCAGTTCGCACCAGAAGCCGAACAGTCCGTGCCGCAAGGGAGTGAGTTGCCGCAGCCATCGCCCACGGTTCCGCAGTACTGCCCGCCCGAGGCCGGCTTGCAGGTGAGCGACGCGCACACCCCTGGCGGTCCCTTGCAGAGGCCGCCCTGGCAGGTCCATCCGGTCTTGCTGCAGGTGGTTCCGCAATCCACCTTTGATCCGCACCCGTCCCCCACCACGCCGCAATACTGGTCACCATTCGTGGTTGTGCAGGCCAGCGGCACGCAGTTGGCTGCAGGCCCTGCCTTGCACAGGCCGTCCTGGCAGGTCCAGTTGGCCTTCGCGCAGGTGGTCCCGCAGTGTACAGTTGATCCACACCCGTCCCCAATGTCGTCACAGTATTGATCGCCTGTCGTGGTGGTGCAGGTGTTCGCTACGCAGTCGGGGCCACCTTTGCACAAGCCGCTGTTGCACGTCCACCCGGCCTTGGGACAGGTGGTGCCGCAGTCAAGCGTGCCGCCGCAACCGTCGCCGATGGCTCCACAGTAGTTGTCCCCACTCGACGCCACGCAGGTCAGCGGCGTGCATGATGTGCCGCCGTTGCACACATTGTTCTGACATGTCCACCCGGCCTTGGGACAGGTGGTGCCGCAGTCAAGCGAGCCTCCGCAACCGTCCCCGATTGTCCCGCAGTACTGGTCGCCATTCGATGCCGCGCATGTCACCGGCGTGCACGCGGCGCCTCCCTTGCAAATGCTGTCAGCCCCACATGTCCAGCCCGCGGGACAGTCGTTGCCACATGTCAGAGTGCCGCCGCAACGGTCGCCCACGGTGCCGCAGTAGTGATCGCCGCTGGAAGTCGCGCAGGTGAGCGGGTCACAGAAAGGCTGTGCCCCCTTGCAGATGCTGTCGGTCCCACAGGTCCATCCCGCCGGGCAGTCGTCTCCGCAAACCAGCGAACCGCCGCAACCGTCGCCCACGATTCCGCAGTAGTGGTCTCCGCTGGAGGTCGCGCAGGTGATCTTGGTGCACACCGGGTCGGGCCCTATACACAGATGGTCCTGGCAGATCCATCCAGGCTGCAGACAATCCGCCGGACAGTTCAACGTGCCTCCGCATCCGTCCCCGACCTGGCCACAGTAGCGTCCCCCGCCTGGCGTGTCGCATGTCGAGGCCAGCGTGCAGACAGGCGGCGTGGCCTTGCAGATGTTGTCGGTTCCGCAAGTCCATCCCGCCGGGCAGTCGTCTCCACACGCGAGCGTCCCGCCACAGCCGTCGCCAACTGTCCCGCAGTAGTGGTCACCGCCCGAAGTCCCGCAGGTCAGTGCCGTGCACACTGTCGGTGGACCCACGCACAGGTTGTTGACACAATCCCATCCCGTGGGACAATCATTCCCGCAATCGAGCGTGTTGCCGCAGCCGTCGCCGATGGTTTCACAATAGTGGTCTCCTGAACTCGTCAGACAAGTCACTGGCGTGCAGTAGGGTGGCGCCCCCTTGCAAATGCTGTCCGTCCCGCATGTCCAGCCGGTCTTTGGGCAGGTGGCTGGACAGTTGAGTTGCCCACCGCAGCCGTCCCCAATGGTTCCACAATAGTCCCCGCCCGCAACGCTGCACCCCGGGAGGCAATTCGTCCCCACGCACACGCTGTTGGCGCACTGCAGACCGGTCGGACAGTCGCCGCAATGCAATGTCTGTCCGCAATTGTTGATGTCGCCACAGTACTGCGTGGCTCCCACGCTGCAAGTGGTCGGACAGACGAGGCCGCCATCCGTGAAAGACGGCTCAGGAATACTCTGGATTGCAGCCTCAGGCCGCGACGGTCCCGCCTCGCTTGCTCCCGATCCCGCCGAACCGTCCGCTAGAACACTCACTTTGTTGTCGACACTGCAGTCTGCGGTCCATGCCAAGCCACAGAGCGCCCCTCCCAGAACGAAAAGCTTCGCGTGACGGCGCACTTGCGCCATCAAACCGCTGACCGATATTTTACGCTTCATTAGATGTTGCCTCTCGTCACTGCTTCCTGGGTCAAGCGTACCCCTCGGCGCTGCGATCGTGCAAGGATGAACGCGCGGTCTCGCGTGCCTGATGCAGGCACCAACATGTTGCGCGAGAACCATCGCGCCACGAAAGTGCTCTGATATGGGAACCCTGAAAGGATTCCCATGCCCTCCCATGAGTGCGCCGCCGGCGAAGCCGCCGGACTCCCCACGCGACTAGGGGATGTAGGGGATATTGGGCGGCGGCTGCGCCGGAGGTGGCGCAGGAGGTGGTGGGGGAGGGGGTGGGGCAGCCGCAGGAGGCGGCGCTGCCGCAGGAGGCACCGATGGTGGCGGGGATGCGGGTGGTGGCGGTGGCGGTGGCGGGGCCGGGAGGGCGGCCGGCGGCGGCGGTGCTCCTGGTGGCGGTGGGGCTGAGGCGGCCGGCGGCGAGGCCGCGGGAGGCGGCGCTGCTGGCGGCGGCGGCGGTGGCGGTGGTGGCGCGGCAGGCGGCGGCGGCGCGGCAGGCGCCGTGGCCCCGACTGGCGGCGGCGGTGTGGGGGGCGACTCGGCGGGGTTCACGCACCCGGAAAGGTCGAAGAACATGAACTCCATCGCCTTTTCCTGGCTGTTGAGCGGGCGGACCTTGCATTCGCTCGGAAACACGGGTGTACCACCGAGCACCCGCACGGCATCCTGATCCGCGCCGGAACTGGACGAAGAAACGTGTATTCCTGTGTAGACAATGCGGCCACACTTGGCGGTCTGATCAGTCGGGGTGAGCAAGTCGAAGTAGTGGACATGGCTCGATGTACTATCCGTGCTGGAAACCGGGTTGAAGATCCAGCGCGTGGCCGGCGCGCTGGTCACCTTGGCGGTGTACTTCGATTTCAGCGAGTTATTGCTGGAGTTGCTGAGTTGCAGGCTGCCCAGGGTTGTCGTGGCCTGCACGGCCTGCAACCACTGCGCAAACGCCAGTCCCTTGGCAAAGGACTGATCAATGCGTGTCGTCAGGTCAGCAGTCGCAATCGCGGTGCCCAGTGTCCCGTCCCACGTCGCCAGTTCGCCATAGGGTGCCGCGAGTGTGCTCGTCGACCTCAGAAAGCTGGCAAAGTAGTGTTCGAGGAAGACCTTGCCACCGCCGTCGACATACGTCTTCAGGTTCTGGCGGCGGGCCTCGGTCACGTATTGCCCGCTCCCTGCATTGAGGTAGTTGGAGCCGGCACAGTTGACGATGATGATGTCGTAGGTCTGTTCAGTCGTCACCGAGTCGAATAGCGTTGTGGCGACCGGGAAGGTAGCGCCGCCGGTTCCGGCGTACTTGGTGGCCCCGTTGTCCCCGCTCGTATCCGTAGCGGAAAGGAGGCTGTAGAGATTGATGTGCCCGCTTCCTGCCGGATTCGTGAATTCGGCGGTGTCGATGCCGGCGCGGGTCAGCAGACACTCGAGGGCGTCGATCTGACCCGTAGTGATGGCGATCTTGGGCATGCTGGTGTACTGGCCATTGTTGTCCCCGTCGTGGATGTTCCTGGGCAGGCGCAACAATCTGTCGGGCAGCGTTCCCGCGTCCGGTGGGTTGTCGATGATGGGATTGTCGGCACACGGGTGGATGACCATCGTCGCAGGAATGGTCACCTGGCGCCGCCACTTGCCGAGTTGCATGACCAGAGGGAAATCCGTGCCCCACGGCACGTTGTTGAGGACAAAGTGTCCGCTGGAGTCGGTCAACGCCGTGGCAATGGGCTGGCCCGATACCTGGGCGTCGCAAGAGGCGCAACTGGCGCCAGCAGGGATCGTGTCCAGCGCCGCGTTCGGTATCGACACAATGACGTTGTAGAGCGGGTTCAGCCCCGCGGGGTCGTACACCGTGCCGCTGATGCTGGTGGTGGCCCCGCCGTCGCAGCGAACCTGCTTCAGGCACAGGTTGGCGCAACTGTCGCAAACATGGGCCGAGATCCCGCCACAGGGCAAGCCGTTCGAGCATGCCACCGGGCAGCTCACGGTGCCGCCGCAGCCGTCGCCGATGTCGCCGCAGTACTGCTGCACGCCGTTGGCGTCGTTGCAGGTGATCTTCACGCAGTCGGCCCCACCCACGCAGGCGTTCTGGCCGCCGCACACCCAACCGCTGCCCGCAGCCGAGCAGTCCGCGCCGCAATCCAGCGAGTTGCCGCAGCCGTCGCCGATGGTCCCGCAGTACTGGCCGCCCGTCGCTGGTTCGCAGGTCAGCGGTGTGCAGGCCGGCGGCTGGCCCTTGCAGAGGTTGTCCTGGCAGGTCCAGCCGGTCTTGCTGCATGTGGTCCCGCAGTTCAGCGAGTTGCCGCAGCCGTCGCCGATGATCCCGCAATATTGGTCGCCGCTCGCGGTTGCGCAGGTGAGAGAGGTACAGCCAGCGGTCGGTCCTGCCCGGCACAGGCTGTTCTGGCAGGTCCAGCCAGTCTTCGTGCACGCGGTTCCGCAGTCTACCGAATTGCCGCAGCCGTCGCCGATGGTTCCACAATACTGGTCGCTGTTTGCGGTGGTGCAGGCCTGCGGCACGCAGTTGGCCGTGGGCCCCGCTTTGCACAAGTTGTCCTGGCAGATCCAGCCGGCCTTCGCGCATGTGGTTTGGCAGTTCAGTGAGTTGCCGCAGCCGTCACCGATGGTTCCGCAATACTGATCGCCATACCCCGTGGTGCAGGTCTTCGGCACGCAATTGGCCGTGGGCCCCGCCCTACACAGACCACTGTCGCACACCCAGCCTGTCTTGGGGCAGGTGGCGGCGCAGTCGAGCGTGCCGCCACAGCCGTCACCGATCGCTCCGCAGTAGCTGTCCACGCTCGACGCCGCACAGGTCAGTGGTGTGCAGCTTGATCCGCCCTTGCACATGTTGTTGCTGCACGTCCACCCGGCCCTAGGACAGGTCGTTCCGCAGTCAAGCGCGCCGCCGCACTTGTCCCCAATGGTCCCGCAATAGTGGTCGCCGTTGGGTGCGTCGCATGTCACCGGCATGCACGCCGCGCCCCCCCTGCAAATGTTGTCAGGTCCACAGGTCCACCCCGCGGGACAGTCGCTGCCACATGCCAGAGTGCCGCCGCAACCGTCCCCCACGGTCCCGCAGTAATGATCCCCGCTCAAGGTCGTGCAGCTCAGGGGGCTACAGACGTCCACGCCCCCCTTGCAGATTTGGTCGGGTCCGCAGGTCCAGCCCAAGGGACAGTCGTCCCCGCACACAAGCGACCCACCGCAATTGTCCCCCACGGTGCCGCAGTAGTGATCACCGCCTGCGGTCGCGCACGTGATCTTCGTGCACACGGAGGGCGGCCCTACGCACAGACTATCCTGACACACCCATCCGGGCTGTGGACAATCCGTCGGACAGTCCAACGTGCCCCCACAGCCGTCCCCGACTTGGCCGCAGTACCGTCCGCCGCCTGCCGTGTCGCAGGTTGCCGGCGTGCAAGCCGGGGGCCCACCGACGCAAACCGAATTCACACAGGTCCATCCAGCGGGACAGCCAGTCCCGCAATCGAGCGTCCCGCCGCACCCGTCCCCAATCGGCCCGCAATAATGGTCCCCGCCGGCAGTCGTGCAGGTCGCCAAAATACACGCGGGCGGCGTCGCCTTGCACATATGTTCCTCGCACGTCCATCCCGCAGGGCACTCATCCCCGCAGTCGAGCGTGCCGCCACAGCCGTCCCCAATGTTCCCGCAGTAGTGGTCCCCGCTGTCGGTGGCGCACTTTAGTGCACTGCACACCCCCGGAAGGCCCACGCAGAGGTTGTTGACACAATTCCATCCAGTGAGACAGGGATTCCCGCAGTCCAGCGTGTTGCCGCAGCCATCCCCGATGGTCCCACAGTATTGGTCTCCCGAGGCCGCCACGCAAGTATCGGCCTGGCAGACGCTGGAATCGCCTTTGCAGATGTGGTCGGCTCCGCACGTCCACCCGGCCAGTGGGCACGCAGTCCCACAGTCGAGCGTACCACCGCAGCCGTCGCCGATCAACCCGCAATACGACCCGCCCGCAACGTTACAGCCCGCAAGGCATTCGGTCCCCACGCACACATTATTCTTGCACTGCTTGTCGGCGGAACACGCGCCACAGCGCAACGTCTGTCCGCAGACGTCCACAAGATCCCCGCAGTTCTGGGTCGTCCCCGTGCTGCAGACAAGTAACGGACAGATTCCACCATCGGTTGTGGGCGGCTCAGGCAGATTCGGGATTGCTCCGCCTGAACCTGACGGCGACGTGTCGATCGCTCCGGGCCCCGCCGGCGCGTCTCTTTGCGCATTCGGAACATCGTCGACGCTGCAGGCCGCGGCTAATGAAAGGACAGAGATCGCCCAGACATGGACGAGAAGCCTCACCCAACCGCAGCTGAGTCTCGGCGGACGGCTGACCGACACGTCACTCGTCATTGTGCGTGCCCTCCTCCCCGACGGTCCAATCGTGTAGGGATGAAAGTGTTGTCTTTCTTTGCTGATGAGTGCTCCGGCAGGTTGCGTGAAAACGCCCGCGCCGGAAAATCGGACTATGGGACAAACGGATTCTGTGGCGGAGGCGGCGCTGGAGGTGGCGCTGCCGGAGGTGGTGGCGGAGGCGGCGCTGCCGCAGGAGGTGGCGCGGCCGCCGGAGGCACTGATGGCGGCGGAGACGCGGGCGGCGGCGGCGGTGGAGGCGGAGCCGGCAGCGCAGCGGGCGGTGGCGGGGCTCCTGGCGGTGGCGGTGCTGAGCCAGCCGGCGGTGCGGCAGCCGGCGGCGGAGGCGGCGGCGGCGGCGGTGGCGAAGCAGCCGGCGGCACGGCAGCGGGCGGAGGAGGCGGCGGTGGCGGTGCCGAAACCGTCGGAGGAGCGGCCGCAGCCGGCGGCGGCGCGGGTGGTGGAGGTGGCGGCGGTGGGGGCGCAGCAGCAGACGGCGGCGGCGCCGCAGGAGGCGCGGCGCTGGCAGCGGGCGGCGGCGTGGGCGGCAACTCGACCGGGCTGACGCAACCCGAGAGGTCGAAGATCATGAACTCCAGCGCCTTCTCCTGTGGCGAAAGGCCAGTGCGAGTGGCGCAACAAGTGGGAAATACCGTGCTGCCCGTGGACGGATCTCCCGGGAAGCCAGTCGATGCGGCATCGCTGACGTGCAATGCGGTGTAGACAAACTTCCCGCACTGGGCTGTCTCGGCCGCGCCTATCGGCGTGTTGAAAGAAAAGTAATGTGTATATTGCGCTGGCGTACCAGTGAAACCCGCGTCCGGGGGCGAAACACCGCCATCGGTGGGCAAAGCTTCAAAGATCCATCGCTGCGAGGGCGGTCTGATCTGGTCAATGGCAGTGTATTTCACACTGCTTGACAGCGCGAGGTGCCCGGGAGTCGTGGTTGCGCCGACATTGTACAGCCAGCTAGCAAACGCGATGCCCTTTGGGAATGATTGGTCGATGAGAGTGTCCCTTGAAACCGATCCGATTTGCCCGGTCCCAGGGTTTGGTTCACCAGGGTCATTATACCAGGTTGCCACATTACCGAAGACGGAAGGATAGCCCGTGAATCCACGGATCCATGCCCAGTGATAGTGTTCGGCAAACACGCGGCCACCGGCATTGACATAGGCCTGCATCAGATTGACCGCAGTCGGGTTTGGAATAAAGGCCTGACCCGACGTGGAAGTGGGATCCTCCTCGGCGCCGCCACAGTTGAGTAGAATGACGTCGTACTGGTTCAGATCGGCCTGTTTGTCCCAAAGACTCGTCGTCGCATCAGGGAATGTCCCCGTGATCCCCGATATTGTGTTGCACGTGTCCGAGTTCTTCGACTGATTGTACAGCCGGACCGAACCCGAGCCGGTGGGCAGGGTAAACTCAGATGCATCGACGCCTATCCGACGAAGCAGGCACTGCAGGCGCTCGGTAGCGGTGTTGTCAGGACTTCGAGCATAGCCAGCCGCTATGGCGATCTTAGGTATACTGGTGTACAGCCCACTGTTGTCCCCGTCGTAGATGTTCCTGGGCAGGCGCAACAACGATACCGGCTTGGTCTCGGTGATGGGATTGTCCCCACACTGGTTGGTGACCATCGACTTGGGAATCGTGATCTGCCGCCGCCACTTTCCAAGTTGCATGACCAGCGGGATATCAACACCCCAGGGCACGTCGTTGAGGAGAAAGTGCCCATTGGCATCGGTCAGTGCCGTGGCAATGGGCTGGCCTGACACCTGGCCGTCGCAGGTGGAGCAACTCACCGAACCTGTGGTGATCGGGTCCAGCGTCGCAATCGCGAGGTTCGGGATGGAGACGATCACGTTGTATAGCTGGTTGTAGCCTGCAGGGTCGTACACTGTGCCGCTGATGCTGGTGGTGGCCGTGCCGCTGCAGCGAACCCGATTCAGACACAAGCCACCACAAGGCTCACAGACATTGGCTGTGATCGCACCGCAGGGTGTGCTATTCGCGCATGTCGCCGGGCAGCCCAGCGTCGCGCCACAGCCGTCGCCCACGTTGCCGCAGTACTGCTGCACGCCGCTGGCGTTGTTGCAGGTAACTGGCAGGCAGCCAGGCCCGCCCACGCAGGAGTTGTTGCTGCCGCACACCCAGCCGCTGCCAGCGGCCGAGCAGTCCGTGCCGCAATTGACCGAGTTGCCGCAGCCGTCGCCGATGGTTCCGCAGTACTGGCCGCCGGTCGCTGGGTTGCAGGTGAGAGGCGTGCAGCCAGCGGTCGGACCTGCCTTGCACAGACTGCTCTGGCAGGTCCAGCCGGTCTTCGGGCAGGTGGTGCCGCAGTCGAGCGAGTTGCCGCAACCGTCACCGATGACCCCGCAGTACTGGTCACCACTCGCGGTTGCGCAGGTGAGGGGCGTGCACACACCAGGCGGGCCTACACAGAGATTGTTCTGACAGGTCCACCCGGGCTTGGTGCAGGTGGTGCCGCAGTCGAGCGAGTTGCCGCAGCCGTCGCCGATGACCCCGCAGTACTGGTCGCCACTGCTTGCCGTGCAGGTCAGGGGCGTGCAGCCAGCGGTCGGACCTGCCTTGCACAGGTTGTTCTGGCAGGTCCATCCAGGCTTGGCGCAGGTGGTTCCGCAGTGTGCAGTTGATCCGCATCCATCGCCGATGTCGCCACAGTACTGATCCCCGGCTGTGGTGGTGCACGCCTGCGGGACGCAGGCGGCGGTGGGCCCTGCCTGGCACAATCCCTGATTGCACACCCATCCGGTCTTGGGGCAGGTCGCGCTGCAGGAAAGCGTCCCGCCACAGCCATCCCCGATGTTCCCGCAGTAGTTGTCCACACTCGTCGCGGCGCATGTCAACGGGGTGCAGGTTGGACCGCCCTTGCAAAGATTGTCCTGGCAGATCCAGGCGCTGCCCGCGGCCGAGCAATCCGTGCTGCAAGTGAGTGAGTTGCCGCAGCCATCGCCGATGACTCCGCAGTATCGGCCGCCCGAGGCCGGATTGCACGTCACTGGCGTGCAGGTCGGGCCACCCTTGCACAGACTGTTCTGGCAGGTCCAGCCGCTCTTGGCGCAGGTTGTGCCGCAGTCCAGCAAGTTGCCACAGCCATCGCCGATGTCGCCGCAGTACTGGTCGCCGCTCGCAGTTTGACAGGTGAGCGGCGTGCAGCCAGAGGTCGGACCCCCTTTGCACAGGTTGTCCTGGCAGGTCCACCCGGCCTTGGTGCATGCGGTTCCGCAGTGTACCGTTCCGCCGCAACCATCACCGATGTCCCCGCAGTACTGGTCGTTGTTTGCGGTCGTGCAGGCCAGCGGCACGCAGTTGGCGGTGGGACCTGCTTTGCACAAATTGTCCTGGCAGGCCCATCCGGCTTTTGCGCATGTGGTTCCGCATTCCACTGAGTTGCCGCAGCCGTCGCCGATGGTTCCACAGTACTGATCGCCATAGGCCGTGGTGCAGGTTCTGGCTATGCAGTTTGCGGTGGAACCTGCCTTGCAGAGACCGTTCTCGCACACCCAGCCTGCCTTGGGGCAGGTGGTCCCGCAGTCCAGGGTTCCGCCACAGCCGTCCCCGATAGCCCCGCAGTAGGTGTCCCCGCTCGACGCCACGCAAGTCAGCGGCGTGCAGGAGGTCAAGTCGGCCTTGCACATGTTGTCGCTGCACGTCCACCCTGCCTTGGGACAGGTGGTTCCGCAGTCAAGGGTCCCGCCGCATCCGTCCCCGATGGTTCCGCAGTAGTGATCGCCGTTCGGTGCATCGCACGTTGTCGGCACGCACGTTGGGCCGCCTTTGCAGATGTTGTCGGTTCCGCAGGTCCATCCCGCAGTAGGACAGGTCGTTCCACAGTCGAGTGTGCCGCCGCACCCATCCCCCACGGTTCCACAGTAGTGGTCTCCGCCCGAGGTGGTGCAGCTCAGGGGGATACAGACGCCCGGGGGGCCCTTGCAGATGTTGTCGGTTCCGCAGGTCCAGCCGGCCTTGGGACAGATCGTGCCGCAGTCGAGCGACCCACCGCAGTTGTCCCCCACTGTCCCGCAGTAGTTGTCGCCGCTCGCGGTCGCACAGGTGATCTTCGTGCATACGGAAGGAGGCCCTATGCATAGATTGTCCTGACAAATCCATCCGGACTGCAGACAATCCGCCGGGCAGTTCAACGTGCCACCACATCCGTCCCCGACCTGGCCACAGTACCGCCCGCCGCCTGCGGTGTCGCAGGTGGCCGGCTGACAAACCAGGGGCCCGCCGACACAAACGGAATTCACGCAGTTCCATCCAACGGGACAGTCAGCCCCGCAGTCGAGTGTGCCGCCACATCCGTCCCCAATGGGTCCGCAATAGTGATCCCCGCTAGCAGTCGCGCAGGTCGCCAAGGTGCATGCGGGCGGCGTCGCCTTGCACATATGGTCCTCGCAGGTCCATCCTGCAGGGCAGTCGTCCCCGCAGGCCAGGATCCCGCCGCATCCGTCCCCGATGTCGCCGCAGTAGTGGTCCCCACTGTCCGTCGCGCACTTCAGCGCATTGCACACCCCTGCGGGGCCCACGCAGAGGTTGTTGAGACAATTCCATCCAGTGGGACAGGGATTCCCGCAGTCCAGCGTGTTGCCGCAGCCATCGCCGATGGTCCCACAGTATTGGTCTCCCGAGGCTGCCACGCAGGTGTCTGCCTGACAGACGGTGGGGCCGCCTTTGCAGATATGGTCCGTGCCGCACGTCCACCCGGTCAGTGGGCACGCAGTCCCGCAGTCGAGCGTGCCGCCGCAGCCGTCCCCGATCACTCCACAATACGTCCCGCCGGCAACGGTGCATCCCGTGAGACAAACGGTTCCTGCGGCCACGCAAACGTTGTTTTCGCACTGCTGGCCGGTGGGACAGGCGCCACAATGCTGGGGTTGCCCACAACTGTCCCCAATATCCCCGCAGTACTGGGTGGTTCCCGTGCTGCAGGTAAACGCCGGACAAAGACCACCATCCGTGTTGCGCAGCTCAGGCAGCACCAGGATGGGGGGAGTGTCAGACGCTGACGCCGGTCCCCCTTCTGGTGAGCCGATCCCCCCCGGAGCGTCCGTCGACGCGCCCACCCTGTTGTCGACACTGCAACCCGCGGTCCATGCCAGAACGCAGACGGCCCATCCTCGAACGACAAGATTCGCCCGACGGCGTATCCCTGCCGTCAGGCGTCTGACTGATCCGTCACGCCTCATGTGTGTGTCCTCGCAACTTGTTCCTCACTCAAGCGTACTCGCCATCGGTATGGTTTTGCAAGGAATGAATTGTGAGCTACATTGCTCGACATACCGTATTATACATGTGGGTGTTCCGCCGTCGAAGAGGGTCGACCCAGAGGTACAGGTCTCTGGCGAACTTCGGCGCTTCGCCATAGACTCGCTGTCATGTCGACCAGCCGTACGATCTGTCTACTCTTGCTTCTTGGCGCGTCCCTGACAGGCGGTTGCGCGAAGAAGGCCAAGCAGACGGTCGTCGCGAAGCAACCCCTGACGACTTCTGTCACGGAAACCCGAGCCGCCCCGGCGCCGCCACCGCTGCCGCCGCCGCCGCCGCCGCCACCGCCACCGCCGCCGCCGCCACCGCCACCGCCGCCGCCACCGCCACCGCCGCCGCCGCCGCCGCCCAGGGCCCGGTGAGGCCGGCAGGCGTGGACACCCGCGGCTTGCCGTGACCTCGCGCGCCCCCCTATAGTATTCGGCCATGCGAGGACCTCTTCTTTCCGGTCCCCTGGGTAGCGGGGCTACCCTCGACCGCATCGGTCGCTTGCTGCAGGAACGCCAGCCCATCGTCGTGCTAAGCGCGCTCTGGCTTGCCGAGGCGCTGGCTAGCAGCTACCCAGTGCTCGCACTCGTCGAAGAAGACAAGAGGTCGGGGGCCTTGCGTGCGGTGAGGCGGGCCAGCAAGTCGGCACGTCCGTTGCTGGTCGTATCAGCGGCGGAAGACCTGCCGCTGGGACGCGGGGTGGTCGGCGCCATCCTCATCGAGAACCTGATGGACGTGGAAGACCAGGCCGCGGCCGAAGACCTCCTGGTGGGCTTGCTTCCGACGCTGCGACCGGCGGGGGTGGTGGTATCCCTGGATGCCACCCGACACCAGGAAACCGAGGCACGACTGGCTGCCCTGTTTTTGGCGGCGGAGCTGACCGGCATTTCGCAGGTTCGCCCGCGCGAAGGTGCGCTGCTCACCATCGGGTCGGCTCCGCCGTTGACGGTGACGGCCGTGCGCGCGGCACGACGGCTGGCCGTGCCAGGCGAACCGCGTGAATGATCCGCCGTCGCCGCCGGTCCATTTACTCACAGGGATGCGCCGGACACTACTTGCCTTCAGCCTGTCCCTGGCCGTGCACGCCGCCGTGGCGGTCAGCGCGGTGGCGATCGCTGCCTGGCGCGGGTTCACGCTGGTGCCACCGGTTCGCTTGGCCACCATCGCCATAGATGTCAAAGAGCTGCCCCTGGACGGCGGCCGCTCCACTAGATCGAAGTCCGAGGACGAAGGCGCAGCGCGCCCCGTGCGTCGGCCCAGGGCTGCGCGGATGCGGGCGGCGCGCGTGGGTGCGGCGGTCGTCCTCGCGCCGGATGGCGGTACTGCCGACGCCTCTGCCCAGGCCGGTCTGGCCGCGCACGATGCAGGTGAGGAAGCAGACGGCGGCCGTCGGCGGCCCGGTGACTTGCGCAACTACGGACCCGAAGGCTCGCGCCTCACGGCGTTGCTGCGTCTGGATCGCGTGCGCGCTTCGGCCTCCAGGTCGAGCTATGTGGAAGCCATCGACCAACTTCTTGTGCTGCTGCCTGATCGACGGCGGCTGCTCGAAGGCACCGGTCTCGATCTCTATCGCGACTTCGATGCCTTGCTCATCGCCACTCCAGAGCCGCGCAATGACAAGGTCACCTTCCTCGCTGCCCGGCACCACCTGAGGGACGCCAGCCTGCAGGCCGCGCTCGATCGCGGTGCCGCTGCCACTGGCCAGACAATCCAATGGCGCGCGGAGGACGGCCGGCCCGTGGGCGTGCGCAGGCCGCGCGCGGCATCTCGTGGCGAGACTTCCGATCTCAACCTGGATGACCGCATCTTTGTGCTGCCCCAACCATCCCTGGCCGTGATGGCGCCCCCGGCCTACGCCGAACGGCTCCTGGGGCGGCCCGCGCGCAAACCTGCCGGCGACCGCGCGGCCGCCATCGATGCGGGGATCGTTGATGGTGGCCCGGCCGACGCCAGTCCCTTGCCCACCGGCAAGAGTCGCGCGCGCATCACCTGGCGCGAGCTGGTTGCTCGGATCGACGCCGAGGACAGCGCCTTGCCTGATGATGCGGTCTTCATGATCACGGCAGTCAACCTGATTGTCTTGCCGGGGCCGTCGCCGGTCGTCCCCGGAACACGTGGTGTGGTCGACGACGTGCGCGAGATGGGGCCATACGGAGCAACGCCGCAGGTGCTGACCCTGGTGGCCGGCATCGATCCAGCACCCTACTTGGAACTGGTGGCCGAGTTTGAAACCGAGCCGGAAGCGCGGGCGTGGGAGCGCAATTTCTCGTCGTGGAAACGCCAGATCATGCTGAGTCCCGTGCTGCTTCTGACCGGGTTTTCCCCCCTGGTCGATCGGGCCGAGCTATCCCGGGAAGAGAAGACCGTGTCTCTACGCGCGAGCACGACGGCGGAGGAGTTGCAGCGCCTTCTCGCCGTGGTCACCAACCTGGCTCGTGGCGTGGTCGGCCACCCTCACTGACCAGATTGCCGACCGCCTTCCACGATCAATGGTGCCGGGAACGCTTGCCCTTGCCGGGGCGCTGGGAGGCGATGACCAGCGGAAACACTGTACGCAGCACCACATTGGGGCGGCCGTCGGCGATCCGCAGCTTGTACATCTGTTCCTCGGCACAGGAAGCGGCGTCGGGATTGATGGGCCCCTGCGAGACGAAGCCCACCGAGCCGATGGTGCCAGCCGGCTCGACGTAGGCAATCGCTTCCACGCGCTGTGGTCCCAAGGTTCCGCAACTGGAGAAATCGTTGGTCGAGGCCACGCGATTGGCCACGTCGTCGCCATTCCAATTCAGGACGCGCATCTCGCCGGTCGACCGGAAACGCAGGGAATACTCGAAATCAGTTCGGCGGTTGCCTTCGGGTCGCGGGAACACGATGCGCCTGCCAGCGTCGATGAGACAGCGCTCGACAGGATAGTTGCCCAGTTCGTTCTTGATGACGTGAATGTCCGACACCGATCCGCTGGCCTCGACTACGAAGCGGAGAACGACTTGGCCCGATAGGTACCTGCGTGCGTCTCCGGCACGCTCGAAGCAGTCAACCATGGCGGGTACGTGGGGCTCCATCGCCCTGTCCACCGCGCGCTCGTCGAGCACGCCGATGGACATTTGCATGTCCATACCCTGGTCGTCACCGGCGACCCCGGCGCGCGCCGAAGTCTTTTGTCGAGAGCGCGACTTGTCCGCCAAGCGCGGATCTCGGGTTTCTGGCGCGGACGCGCAGCTGAAAACCAACACGCACAGGACACAAGCGACCTTGGGCGTATGACCTTGCATGCTTAGTGAGCCATTATACATTTACTTTGTTGGGAGAACATCGGCGTTTCAGACCAAACCTGTAGTATCGGTTTCACTGGCGTGGCCGAAGGAACAACTAAACGTTAGGGGGCCGATCGAAGAGCAGTGCTCAAACCTTTTGCATTCGGTCCCTATTTTCTTGGCTCTCCGACGTGCCGATTCATGCCAGAATGCACAAAGCTACCCCGCCTACGTGGCGCGAACGCAGGCGCGGACGCCTACCTGTGCCGACGGCAGAGACGACGAGTCAGCGTCTAGTACTGCGGCTCGAACTTGAACTCGTACTGCACATCGCCGCCCTTATCGAGCTTGGGATACTCGAAATCCCGCAATACCCCAACCAGGCAGTCCTCAACTTCCTTGCTGCCCAGCGTACTGCCTGCCACGCGCGGTTTGCCATGTCCCGAGGTGTCTATGGTGATGACAACTTTCACGTTTCCCTTGAACTCCCGGGTGTGCTTCTCGTTGAGCACGTCCTGGTAGCACCGGCGCGCCGAGGAGTCGCGCTCCTGCAAGAGCAGCTGGATCTCCGCCTCCTTGTCCGGCGGGACGCCGCCGGTGTCAATGACCATCTGGGTGTCATCCCGCACGATCCGGGGACGCGGGCCATTGTCCGTGTCCCGCGGGACAGAGGTAGCCGAGGCACAAGCTCCGAGGCCGAGACAGGTTCCAATCGCGAACAGAATGTGGGTCGCCGTCATCTCATAGCCCTCCGCGTCGCAGGGGTTGGGGAGAACAACGACTGCCGTCATAATCCCATCGCAGCGCGGAAGCAATGGTCAGACGCCAAATCTGGTTTATGTTCATCGATCCGATCGAAATCCAACGGACTTCTCTGCCATCGATCATACGGAGTTGAAGTACCCTTGTGGTGCAGGAGGGAGTCTTCGCGCGCATGAGCAGTCCGGTCCACACCTTCTTCGCCACCGCCTTCGTCGAAAACTTTCCGCTCAAGGAGATGGCGGCCCACTATCCCGAGGCCAAGCGCACACCGCGGGAGTTGTGGTTTTCGCCTGCCTCCGGCGGCACGGTCTTCATCTATCCGTTCGGCGCGCTGGTCTTCTACGACGTCGATCCCGAAGTGCGGGAGATCGAATTGGCTCGCTTGCACCGCATTCGACCAGACCTGACCGCGACTCAGGTGATGGACGAGCAATTCACCGTGCGCGAGGATCCCGGCGCGCGGCCCGACATGGTCAACGGTGTGTTGACACTCGATCGGTTGACCTTCGAGCGTGCCAGCGTGGTGGCGCTCACCGTGGCTCAAAGTGCGGCCATGGACTACTACGAGCGCATCGTCGACCAGATGTTCAGCGGCACGGACAAGCTGGTTGACCGCCTGGAGAAGCTGGGTTCGGTGCCGCTGCGGACCCGGCACCTGCACAAGTTCATCGGTGCCGCCCTGGGCACGCGCAACGAGGTGCTCTCGATCCTGCACCTGCTCGACAAGCCCGAATCCATCTGGGACGACCCTGGCGCGGACCATATCTATGGGGAACTGCGTGCGGAGTTCGACCTGGTCGATCGCTACCAGGCCCTTGAGCTAAAACTGCGCAGCGTGCAGGACGCGCTGGAGCTCATCACCGATGTGGCGCGTGACCGCCGCCTGGTCTTGCTGGAAGCGGCCATCGTGTTGCTCATCGTCTTCGAGATCGTGCTGAGTCTCGTGCAGCACTAGGAGAACGCGGGAGACAAGAACCTTGGAAGGAAGACGGTCAGCTACCGGAGCGACGCCCGACGTAAGGGTTGTGCTCGCGTTCCTCGCCGACGGTGGTTTCGGGGCCGTGGCCGGGAACCACCACGGTTTCGTCGGGTAGCGCAAACAGCTTGTCATGGATGGAGCGCAGAATCTGCTGCGAGGAACCTCCGGGGAAATCGGTGCGGCCGATGCCACCGGCAAACAGAGTGTCGCCCGCGAGCAAGAGAGGCGCACCGTCGGCGGGCTCGATGAACAGGCTCACCGACCCGGGCGTGTGCCCCGGTGTGTGCAGCACGCGAGCCCGAAGTTGACCGAAATTCACCGTCTCGCCTCCGGCAAGAATCTGAGCGGGCTCGGGCGGCTCCTCGGCGAGCAGATCGAAATAGCGCGCTTGGCGCACCAACCCTCGATACAGGTCCAGGTCGCCGCCGTGGATGGACACCGGGGCGCCGGTCGCCGCCGCCACGTCGCGCGTGCCGAGGATGTGATCGAAGTGGCCGTGGGTGTGAACGATCCCGACCGCCTGCGCGTCCAGCTTTGTCAGCAGAGTCAGGATTTTCGCCGCATCGCCGCCCGGATCGACGATCAGCGCCTCACGTGTGACCGGACAGACCACCACCGAGCAGTTGCACCCAACCGGCCCCACGGCAAGGCTCTTGCGTTGCATGAACCAAGGTTGTCACGCACAACTCGAAAGTCTATTCCTCCCTCTACCACTCAGGAGGTGACGCTCCGGACCCTCGCTAAGTTTCGTCGAGCCACGGATCGTCGGCTGTCGTCACGTCCGCGCTCTGAGGCATGGCCCTTCTACGAGCAGCCGGTGGTGGTGCCGCAGTTGATACACTTGTGGCAACTTCCGTTGGGCACCGTGATCGAGCCGCACTCGGGACAGGTGGGCGCATCGCTACGCACCAGAAAGCTGTACATCTCGCCGTGGCCGTTGCCATTCTTGCCGTTATGGCCGTTGTGGCCTTCGGTGGGAGCGGCAGGTGCAGCCTCTGGCCCTCCGGTCGGTTCGGCAGAGGCAGGCGACTCGCTCGCTGGCCGGCTTTCCACCGGGCTCTCGGCGAACTCGTCTCGCACGAACTTCGAACCGAGCCAACGGAACAGGTAGTCCATGATCGACGAGGCGCGGGGCAGCGCTGGATTTCCCGTGAAGCCCGAAGGCTCGAAGCGCGTGCGCGAAAACTTGTCCACGAAGAGCTTGAGGGGCACGCCGTACTGCAGAGCCAGCGAGATGGCCGTGGCGAAGCTGTCCATCAGGCCCGAGATGGTCGAGCCTTCCTTGGCCATGCGCACGAAGATCTCGCCAGGCTCGCCGTTTTCGTAGAGGCCAACGTGGATATAGCCCTCGTGTCCCGCCACCGAGAACTTGTGCGTCACCGATCGCCTTTCATCGGGCAGCTTGCGCCGGATGATGTTGGGCGGCCCCGCGAGTTGTGCCGTCGCCTGCTGTGCGCCCGGATCGGTCTTGCTGGTGGTGACCGGCTGCGTGCGCTTGCAGCCCTCGCGGTACAGGGCGATGGCCTTCAGCCCGGCCTTCCACGCCTCCAGGTATGCCGTTTCGAGTTCCTCCACGGTTGCGTCCGCGGGCTGGTTCACCGTCTTGGAAATGGCCCCCGAAATGAAGGGCTGGGCAGCCGCCATCATGCGGATGTGACCCATGGCGCTGATGGAGCGCGTGCCATTGGCCGCGCGGAAGGCGCAATCGAAGACCGGGAGGTGGTCGCAGTCCAAGCCGGGCGCGCCCTCGATGGTCTCTTCGCGGTCCACGTAGTCGGCGATGGCCTTGCGCTGGCTTTCGTCGTAGCCAAGGTGCTGCAGCGCCTCGTCGACCGTGTTGTTGACGATCTTGATGGTTCCGCCGCCCACCAGCCGCTTGTACTTGATGAGCGCGATGTCGGGCTCGATGCCGGTGGTGTCACAATCCATCATGAAGCCGATGGTGCCGGTGGGCGCCAGCACGCTGGCCTGGGCGTTGCGGAAGCCGTGCTCGGTTCCCAGACGAATCGTGTCGTCCCATGCCTCACAAGCCGCGGCCGTCAGATCCTTTGGCACAAGTGCGGCGTCGATCTTGTCCACGTGGTAGCGATGCTTCTTCATCACCGCCAGGAAGGGCTGCTCGTTCTCGGCGTAGCCAGGGAAGGGGCCGGTCACGTCGCGCGCGATGGTCGCGCTGGTTCGGTAGGCCCAGCCGGTCATCAGCGCCGTGACGGCGCCACACCAGGCGCGCGCGGGCGCCGAGTCGTAGGGCAGGCCGAGCGACATGATGAGCGAGCCGAGATTGGCGTAGCCCAGGCCCAGCGGCCGGAAGCGCAGCGAATTGGCTTCGATCTCCGGCGTCGGGTAGCGCGCGTTGCCTACGATGATCTCCTGCGCCAGGATGGTGATCTCGATCGCACGCTTGAAGTCCTCGGTCGCGAAGGTGCCGTCGGGCCGCAAGTACTTGCGCAGGTTCAGCGATGCGAGGTTGCACGCCGAGTTGTCGAGAAACATGTACTCGGAGCAGGGGTTGGAGGCGTTGATGCGTGCCGTGTTCGGGCAAGTGTGCCAGGCGTTGATGGTGGTGTCGAACTGCAGGCCTGGGTCGCCACACTCCCAGGTCGCTTGCGCGATGGTGCGCCAAAGTTCCCGCGCCTTGTAGGTGGTCACCGTCCGTCCGCCAACCACGGCCCGCGTGGACCATTCGCGGTCCTTTTGCACGGCCTCCATGAAATCGTCGGTCACGCGTACCGAGTTGTTCGAGTTCTGAAAGAAGACAGACTTGTAGGCCTCGCCGTCGAACGAGCCGTCGTAGCCTGCGTCGATGAGCGTCCACGCCTTCTTCTCTTCCTTGGCCTTGCAGCGAATGAACTCCTCGATGTCCGGGTGATCGATGTTGAGAATCACCATTTTGGCCGCTCGCCGCGTCTTGCCGCCTGACTTGATCACTCCGGCGAATGCATCGAAGCCCTTCATGAAACTGACCGGGCCCGATGCCGTGCCGCCGCCGTGGAGGAGCTCTTTCGACGAGCGGATTGGCGACAGATTCGTTCCAGTGCCCGAGCCGTACTTGAACAGCATGCCTTCGGTCTTTGCCAGGCCCAGGATGGACTCCATGGTGTCCTGGACGCTGTTGATGAAGCAGGCCGAGCACTGCGGCTCTGACTCGATGCCCACGTTGAACCAGACTGGAGAGTTGAAGGACATCTTCTGCTCGACCAGCAGGTGCTTGAGATCGGCGCGGTAGTTGTCAGCCGAAGCCTGGTCCGCGAAGTACCCGTCTTGCATACCCCATCGAGTGATGGTGTCGGCCACGCGGTCGATGAGCTGGCGCACGGATCGCTCGCGCCCCGGTGTTCCCAACTGGCCACGGAAATATTTTTGCACCACCACGTTGGTCGCGGTCTGGCTCCAGCCACTTGGCACCTCAACGTCGCGCTGCTCGAACACCACCTTGCCGCCTTCGCCGATGATGCTGGCCGTACGCTGCTCCCAGATGACACCCGCGTAGCCGTTGTCGCCAGCCCGGGTGAAGGATCGTTCGATCCGTATCCCGGGCGCTTGCTTGCGGATCTTGCCGCGACTCACACGGGCATCTTTGGTGAACGCGGGGCCCGGGATTGGCAACTCAAGCCCATTGGTCCGAGGGTTCCGTTGGCGTCGGCTATCTTGCTTGTCCAGCATCAGCACTCCTCCTCCGCGCCGTCGTCTCCGCTTCAGGGCCGCCGAGACGGTTTGGCTGTCTGCGTTATTGCTCCTGCCTTGGTGACCAGAATAATTGCGAAACCACCACCCAGCATAGCTTGCGAAGGCCCCGCTAGCCCTGTGCGGCGGACGGGAAGATTAGTGTCTCCATTCAACCGTCATGTCAACAAAAAACACAAGATATAGTGCTGTACTACAGCTGGCTACACTATATATTGTGTGTTGATAGATTGTGGTTTTCAAAGAGATTAGTCTTTGCATCCGGCCACTTCTGGACTGGCTATGACCTGTGGAGAGAAGATGTATGACCATACGTTACATCACATTCGTCCCTAGCGATCCACCATGACCGCTAGGCCGTAAACTATCGACGGCTATGCTTCTCGTTTAAGATCGCGCTGTGATTTGGCTCGAAGGCGTTTCCTGCTTGCGCGCGGATGGCCCGGCCCTCGACGACGTGACGTTGGGAGTGTCTAGTGGCGAGCTGGTCGTCGTGCAGGGGCTGACCGGTTCTGGCAAGAGTTCTCTGCTGGCCGTAGCGGCCGGAGTTCGAGCGCCGGACTCGGGCGCCGTGTGGATCGCAGAGCGAGACATTGCGGGCCTGCAGGCATCGTCCCTGCCCTACGTTCGCCGCAACATCGGCTACCTGCCGCCCGAGCCCCTGCTCATCCCGGACGAGACCGTGCTGGAGAATATCATGCTGGCCCTTGCCGTCCGTGGCGAGCCGATTGATTCGGCTGAGGCAGACGCGCGTGAAACCTTGGCGATGGTCGCTGACTCGGCCTGGGAAGGACGCATGGCCCGGTCTTTGTCTACCGGCCAGCAGCGTTTGGTCGCGCTCGCGCGTGCCTTGGTGGGGCCCCCGCCACTGATCGTGGTGGACGAGCCGGCGTCGGGCATGGGCGGAGACGACCGTGAAGGCATCGCCCGTGCACTTGTCTGGGCTCGTGACAGGGGGTGCGCTGTTCTGTGCGCTACCTCCGACCCCAGCTTTGCGCAGATTTTGGTGGATGCGGGTGGCAGGCGGGTACACCTGGAAGGTGGCCGTCTGGCCGGCGCGCCGGCCATAGGTCTCGTACCCACGCCGGGTGGCCTGGTCGGAGAAAGCCAGCCGGAAAACGCCGAGTCAGCCCAAGCGATTGACTCATCCGACCGCCGCTCGTCGGGCGAGGAGTCGTCATGACACTCGCCTGGATTGTGCGCCGGGCACGGCGGCAATCGCCCTCTCAGCGCCACGCGCTGTGGGCCGCTGCCGGCTCGTTCTTGTTGCTGGGTCTCGTCGGTGGCGCAACCGTCCTGGGGCTGCGCGTGACGCGAGGTTGGATGGGCATCATGGGCCAGAGCGTGCACGTGATCGCCTTTCTGCGGGACGAGATGGAACCGGACCAAGCTTCTCATCTGGCCGACCTGCTTCGACGTGGGCCTGGCGTGGCTCGCGTCCGCTTGGTCGAGCCGGCCGAAGCTCTCGCACGGCTGCGGGACGCCGCGCGGCCGTCCTCCGCCGGCTCGTGGCTGAACGATCTCGACCCGGGGTATTTTCCGCGTTCGATCGAAGTCGCGCTTGCTGCCTCGCCAGACCTGCCTCAGCGGGCAGCGGAGCTGTCGCGACGTCTCCGCGGGGTGGCAGGGGTGACAGAGGTGGATGCCATGACCGAGGGTGTGGCTCGCCTCGCTGCATGGATTCGCTTCGGCCAACGCCTGGGCTGGGCTGTGGTTCTGGCTGCCGGCATCTTGGCCCTCTCGTTTCTGGTAGGCACAGTCGTGCGTGGCAGGGACGCACGCCGGCGCCAGGCGCAGGTTCTGGTGATCCTCGGCGAGACTCCAGCGAACATCCGCCTGCCCGCGAACATCGCGCTTGCCGTGGCGGGGCTTACGGGCGCGCTCGCCGCGCTGCTGGTGTTGCACCTCGCATGGCCTGTGTTGCTGAGGGGGGTCGAGAGTGCGCTCGGTATCATGCCGACGCCAGCCGGGCTCTTCCTGGGCTTCTGGGAGTCAGCCGTGGCTCTCTTGGTTGCTCCAGTGCTCGGTTGGGCGCTCGGTTACCTTTCAACCCCTGTGTCCGGCTGGGTCGATGCCTAGTTCCAACAAGAGTGTGATCGTCTACGCGCTCTCGCTCGTGTTAGCCACCGTCGCGTGGGCCGATCCGGTCGACGAGGATGCCAGACTCGCCCAACGTCTTGCCAAGAGGCAGGAGGTGCTGGAAGGACAGAAAGAAGGGGCAGAAGTCCGAGTGCGCGAGCAGGCGCTGCTGGCCTACCGCCTTTCGCGCCGACGCGAGCTAGGCTTCGTGAGCAGCCCGGAGTCACGACTGGACGATGCGGAATCGGCTGATGTGGCCCTGCTTTCACTCGGCAAGGGACTTGCCGAGACTCGCACCCTGACCGATGAACTCGATCATGTGCGTGCCGAACGGGTGGCACTTGAACGGGCGTGCGGCCGGCGGGCGGAAGTGCCTGCAGACACAGGTGAATCCCTCCGCCGTTTTGCGCGCCCGGTGCGTGGCACCATGGTGGGCGTACCTGGCATCCTTCGTGACGCCCCCATGGGGACTGAGTTGCGTCACGACGGAATTGAGTTGCTGGCCAGATTGAACGAACCTGTGAGGGCTGTGGCTGCTGGTGTGATCCGTCGCGTGGAAAACCTGCCCCAGGGTGGCTACGCCGTAGTGACACAGCACCCGGCAAGATGGGTCAGCGTCTTGTCGGGCCTGCGCGGCGTGGTGGTTGCTCCTGGCGAACCTGTGGAACCGGGACAGACCCTCGGTCTGGCGGGTCGCAACCTGGACGGTGCCGCCGTCATCTCACTTGAGTTATGGCGCAACCGCGAGTCAGTCGATCCGCGTGGCGTGGTGCCTGGCCTGCCCAGACGTTGATATGGGAGCGGTGGAACGGCCCTCGGGCCCCCACGCGCCTGGCTAGGCTTTGGCCAGCCGGCCCGCATTGCGCATTTCCTCAATGCCTGCCGCGAACTGGAGTTGCTCGATGTGTTCGGCCAGGGCAGGTGAGGCCCGCAGGTACGCATGCCACGCTGCTGCGGCAAAGGCATCGGGCGGCAGGCCGTTTTCCGAGGCCAAGGTCGCAGCCTGTGTGAGAAGCTCATCGAGTCGGCCCGCCAACTGGGTTTGGTTGGCGCCCTCCCGTGCTGCGGGTTTCCCGATGGGTTCCCTGTGTGAATGAGAGGTTCTCATGGCGGCTGTTCCTTTGTTCTTGCTCTTACTGGAAACACCGCTGGGGGCTGGTCAATGTCGCGGCGCTTGCAGCGAACCTGTCCGCGCCACGAGATGCGGATGTCGACGGCGGCCGGCCCTCGCGATAGTGTGTAGACCTGAGCGTCGTGCAGCACTTCAACATGGGAACCCTGAAAGGGTTCCGACACCCTCCCGCGATGGTGCGCCACGCACGGCGCCGGCAACGAGGGCGCGCGCGAAGTGCGCGGGGCGGGCAGGGTGGCGGGCCGTCCCGAAATCCCCGAAAGGGGAGCCGACGCGCTCCCGCGGACTCCAACATGGGAACCCTGGGAGGGGTTGCTTCGCCCTTCGGCCCCCGACCCGCCACCCCCCCCCGCTCGCTTCGCTCGGCCTCGCCAACCCCTCCCGCGATGGTGCGCGGCGAGCAAAGCTCTCCGGCTCCCCACGCGGCTGGACTGTTGCTGACCGCATTCTTGCTGGTGGTTGCGATGCCGGCGTTGGCCGGTCCGCTGGACGATCCTCACGTGGGCAGTCTTGGCTTTTCCGGTCCCACCACCGGCGATTTGACGGCGGTGTACTGGAATCCGGCGGCCCTGGGCATGCTGCAGGGGAATCAGTTCATGTTCGGATCTTCGCTGCGCGCGACCCGCGTCACGGTCGATCGAGCACCGATCGATCCAATGACGGGGCTGCCGGGCGGAACGAGCAGCTTCCCGTCGGCATCCGGCCATGGTCTGGAACAGCCCATCGGCTGGCCGCCCGGGCCCGGAGGCTTTCTCGGGGTGGGCGCGGGCGTGGCGCGGCGATTCGCCCTGGCCATCGCCGCCTACACGCCTTTTTCGCAGAAGCTCAACTTCGGCGTGGCGGCCGGTGGCGAGCAACCCACGCGCTATCATTTGGTGACCGTCGACTCTCGACAGCTCGCGCTGGTAACCGGGCTGGCCATCCAACTGACGGATTCGTTGCAAGTCGGTGTCGCGCCCGGGCTACTCTTCAGCTACGGCCATCTGGTTTTCGACGAGGACACGGCGCTGGGCAACCCATCGGCAAGCTGTGAAACCAGCGGTCCGTGCGGCGTGGAGAACTCTTTGGCGGCGGCACGCTACGACCTGGCGACGCAGGGAACGCAGGCGCCATCGTACTTCGTGGTGGGCGGCCTTCACTATCGCCGAGCGGCCTGGGAAGCGGGACTGGCCTACATGAGTGCGCCCCTAGGGAGCGGCGGAATGGTCAATCTGGCCATGGAACGCAGTCAGGTAACGCCTCCACCAATGGCAGGGACAAGTGATCTCTGTTCTGCGCTCGGGCATGATCCGTGTGTGTCCGGCGAGATTAGCTACCACTTGCCTGATATCTTCACCGCTGGGGTGACCTGGCATGCCACCCCGCACCTAGACGCGGTTGGTATCGTCCGCTGGGTTCGCTACGGTTCGTACGATCAGATCAAGATTCGCGTCGTCGGCCCAAGCGGCAACGGTCTTCTGGGCAGCAGTATCCCTGATCAGTTGGTCTTGTATCGCGGTTTCCAGGATAGCTGGGACACGCGGGCGCGCCTTGTCCACGCGCCGGTGCCCTGGTTCCGCTGGAGCGGGACGCTGCGCATGGAAACCTCGGCGGTGCCAACGGACAACGTGAATGCAGCCGCGGTGGACGGGCTGAAGCTCGAGCCCGCGCTGGCGGCGGAGTTCAGGCTCGGACGCCATTTTCGGATCGAAGCAGGCTATGCGCTGACTTGGATGTTTCCCGTGACCGTCGGCACTTCGGTGTTCGATCCCGCGGCCGCCACAGCCTGCGCGCAGGCGGCCGGCGATCTGGCCTTGCCCGCCTGCCAGACCCGCCTCGCGGGCCAGGCGCGTCCGACGGCGGCCGGCAGCTACAAGATGTTGCAGCAGACGCTGGCATTGATGACCACGGTTAGCTTCTAGACCATGTTCGCGAGACTGTTCACCGCCCTTTGTTTCTTTCTCGCGTTCCCTGGCTGCAGCGGGGAGCCGGTGTTCGAGTACGATTCGCGTCCCATCACTCTGCAGCGCGCGCCCGCGGAACCCGGCGGCCCAGCCTTGGGGGCCACGCTGGCCAGGGTGGAAGTGGGCTCCGGCACCCCGGCGCTGGTCATTGACACGGGCTCACTGCTGTCCAGCCTGCGCCGCGGGGGCTGTCCCTCATCCACTCCAGAACCGGTGGCCTATGATGGGAACATTCAGCTGCTCGGTGCCGGGAACGGCCCGGCGCCTCTGCGAGCTTCATTTCGCGACGTGACCCTCTTCGATATTTGCGCGGGCGCGGTAGGAGACGCCAACACGCAAGTGGCTGGAGTTCTGGGCGGAGATATCTTGCACAACTTCTCGCTGGCATTCGTGCTCCCGCGTGACCCGGCCCAGCCTGCCACCATGACTATCTACAGCAGCCTTCCAGCAAGTGATTCCGATCTGGCGGCGGATGGCTACGCCGTGATGAAGTTCAGCCTGCGCGGCGATACGCCAGCGGCGACCGCCTCGGGAAATGGGCTGCCGGGTCTACCGTCCAGCCGCGTGGTGATGCGGGTGTGCGGCAACCCTCCGGCATTCTCTCCTGACGGGCCGGCGCAAACCTGCGGCGCGGGAGAGGTCGAGGTACAGGCGGCAGGAACGAATCTTCTTCTCGCGCTCAGCACGGGGCACGGCCCGCTGGTGCTGAGCGCGAGTGCATGGCAGCGGCTGGGCGGCGACATGCCGGCGCCGCTGGGGGCGGGTGAGTCACCGCTCTACTCACCTCTTGTCGCCGATCCCATTCCTGCGCACTGGGTGACCGTGTCGCGCTTGGCGCTGGTAGATGGAGATTCGGGCGACCCATGGCCAGGGGCCTGCGCCGAGTTGGCGCGCGACCGCCGCATCGAATGGACGCTGGCCAACCAGGGGAATGGCGCCTGCTTTCAGCCGTGCGACGTCAGTGGAGGAGTGGCCTTGCCGGCTGCCGCCTACCTGGAGGCCGGCTCCAACCTGCCCGCCGCCGTCATCAGCGACACCAGCGACCTCATCAGCAGCCTCAACGAAGATTTCCCCTCGGGCGCTCAGGTCGACGGCGCGATCGGGACGGAAGCGCTGGCCGGCGTCCATATCGAAATCGACTACGTCACGCAGCCACAAGGCCGGCTGGTGACAGCTTGTGATCCAGGCGCGAACCGACAGACTTGCTGGGCGGCCCCAACCTGTTTGGCCCTGAGCGGCTCTGGGCAGACCCACACCTGTTTCGGCTTGCCGCCGCTCGGGTTCGCCCCGGCTTGCCCGCAGTAGGATTCTGCTAAGGGGAAGGGGCTGCCCTGGAGGCGGCCGTCTTGGCCTCTAGCGTGGACACCGTGTCCTCCAACTGCTGAATGGTGGAGCGCAGGCTGGCGACCTCTTGCTGGGTGGCCAACCCGAAGACCCCGGCTGCCACGCCGCCCGCTCGGTCCATCCCGGACTTGAGCGTGCCGCCCAGACTGAGGGCCTTCATGGCCGCGTTCATCAGGCGGGGGTCGCTGGCCAGCTTGCTTACGCGCGGGTTGCCTGCCAAGCGCAAGGCTTGCCCCACCACGATGTCCTTGATCGACTTGATTACCGGCATGACGGAGTGTCTTGCCACGGTCTGGCGGCTGGGTCAACGCATACGCGGTGAGGGCGCATGTTGTGGGAACCCGGGAAATCCGGGATAACCGACCGGCGCGCGGATGAACATCCTCAACCACCCACTTGGCCAGTTCGTGATCTCGGTCGTCGTGCTGGCCGGGCTCGCGCCTGTCATCGTGTGGTTCTTCCGCGACACCTGGGCGACCTTGGACGCCGCAGCGCTGGCCCATCGCCAGGCGCGCGGGGGACGCCTGGACCCGCGCACGCCAGTCACCCTGGTGCTGGCTGTGTTCTGTCTCATCCTCATCAATTACTTCGGCAGCCTGGAGTTCTTCGACGCGCGCGTCGTGCCTGCCTTGAAACGGTACGAGGCCTCTCATCCCGGGACTCTCCAGGTCTGGCTGTACGAGGATCTCTACTGGCGGATCTACTGGGGCCTGTCGCGCTACGCGGTCTACCTGCTGCCTCTGGTGGTTTGGCCGTTGCTGTTCAAGGAGAATCCCCTCGATCTCGGCCTGCGCGTGCGTGGCTTTCTTGAGCACGCGTGGATCTATCTTTTTTGCCTGTCGGTGGTGATTCCGATCCTCGCGCTGGTCGCTCACATGGGTGACTTCGGCACTTACTACCCCATGTATCCCTCGACCAGTCGCTCGTGGCTCGACCTCGCGGTTTGGGAAGCTGTTTACGTGGGCCAATTCTTCACCTTGGAAGTGTTTTTTCGCGGCTTCTGGGTGCGGGGATCGCGTGGCCTGGGAAGCAACGCCATTTTCTTCATGGTCGGTCCCTACGTCATGATCCATTTCCCCAAGCCGTACCTCGAGGCGTGTGGAGCCCTGGTGGCCGGCGTTGTGCTGGGCTCGCTCTCGATGAAGACCCGCAGCATCTGGGCAGGGTTTCTCGTGCACGCGACGGTGGCCGTCCTCATGGATTTTCTGGCCCTCGACCATCGCCACGCGCTGCCCACCCGGCTCACGCCCAACTCGTCGCTCCGGCTAGTCTTCCCCTACACCTCGGCCGTGCTCTTCGGCGTCTGGCTGCTTGCCATCACCGGCCTGGTCTTTGCGCTATGGCGGCGGCATAGACGAAAATCGCGGGCGGCCGCCTAATCGCGTGGGGGGCCGAAGGGCGGAGCGAACCCTTTCAGGGTCCCCAGATCCACGTTCCGCTCTCCCTCCCGTCCCCGGTCCCTAAACCACGTGAGGTTGTGAGAGAGCCGGTTCGTCGAGATCGGAGACGGGAGTGAGAGCGGAACGCTCCTAGCCGCCGTGCGGAAAGCCGTCGAAGGCCTTCCGCACGGCGTGCAGGAGGTGGTCGGGACGGATGCTGCGAGCAAACTGCAAGGCGTCGTTCGGGGTCGGGGTTCTTGGGGTGGGGGGGAGGGATAGGGACGCCGGGCAGGCTGCCTGTAGCCAACTTGGTCTCGGCCTTCGGTCAAAGCGTTGCCGGGCAAGCGCCGTGGCGTCCAGCCGGGGTTGGCCGGATTCGCTTGCCAGAATATCGATGAGGCTCGCGTGGCTTCCTGTGAGCCGCGCGACTTCCGTCCTGTTGGCAACTTCCAGCACTCGGCCAGCGCCAGCGTCGCGCAGCCTGCGCGCGATCCAGCGAACGCTGCCGTTGCCTTCGACCAACAAGATGGTTTTCACGTTTGATAGCGTACGCGCCACACGATCCGGAAGCAGTCGGACGCGATGCTGAAAACGCTGTACGCAAACACCGCGACGTATTGTCAGCCGCGGTCCTACACGCGCGTCAGCCAACCCCGTGCCAGCGACGGAGAATGGCGGATTGCGATTGCAGCGACTGGGTGGACTCTTGTCGGTTTGTCAGGTAGTAGCTCAGTCGAATGGAAAGGCTGTTCTGGCTCTCTCCGGTCGGCGGAGGCGCGCTAGCCCAATGACCAGACGCCACGGGTTTCGCCACAGCGACTGGGAATCTGCGGCGCACCGACTCGACGAGATCATCTGCGCCCACAGCGGCGAAGACCCATTCGAGGAGGCGCTCAAGCTGCTGGTGGCGAAGCTGGCGCACGAAATGGATGCTTCGAGCCTGGCGTTTCTAGCGCGGCACCGTGATGACGGAGCCGTGGGCGAAATCAATCGGCTACTACGGGCCGCCAGCGAACGATGGCCCGGCATTCTTGCGGCTCGAGCCACCACGCGGCTGAATGAGCCCGAGCTTGCACGCTGTGCTTCCCTGTTGGATGGCATGCCTTTGCTCGCCGACGAGATGGTCGGGCTTGATGCCATTTTCGAGGTCATGGTCGCCAAGGCCGCCAAGGGCGAGAAGGGGCAGTACTTCACGCCCCGGCATGTGATCGCCGAGGTGGTGGCCATGGTCAAGCCCACGGCTGGCGAGAGCGTGGTCGATCCGGCTTGCGGCTCGGGCGGCTTTCTTCGCCATGCGCTTGGGCAGGCCCCTAGGTGCTCGGTATGGGGCTTCGATCAGGATCCTCGCGCGCTGCGGGTTGCCCGCGTGATGTTGGCAGCCAGTGGTCAGGCGACCGCGCGGCTGATGAGGGTCGATAGCCTGAGACGCGCGGAGCGGCGCCTGCGAGCCGGATCGACTGCAGTTCTTGAGGATCTCATGCGCGCGCGGGATCCAAGATTCCAAGGCTTCGACGTCCTGCTGACCAATCCGCCCTTTGCCGGGGACGTGGGGTGCGAGTACGCCGATTCGTATGAACTCGCGCGCGGCCATCGCGCGGAACGCGATGTCTTGTTTCTCGAGCGCTGCGTGGAGCTTCTCAAACCGCAGGGACGCCTGGCTATCGTGCTTCCTCACAACAAGGTTGGCGCCGAGCGATGGGCGTACCTGCGGGCCTGGTTGCTGGAGCAGGTTGCCGTGGTGGCCGTGCTCGGCCTGGGCCGGAACACCTTTCAGCCCCACACCAGCCAGAAGGCCTGCGTGGTCATCGGCTGCAAGCGTCCCCAGCCCACGCACCTTCATCGCGACGAGGAGATCCTCTTCTTCATTAGCGAGCGCGACGGCAAGGATCATCGCGGGCGACTCGCGTACACTCCGGATGGAGACGCGATTGACCATGACCTCGCCCAGGCCACGCCGCTGGTTCGGCGTCGCTTCGAGCTTCTGCAAGGAGGAGCCTGAGCCGTGGGCATTCACGTGCTCCGCCGCGTGGCTGACCTGGGCAATGGGCTCGTGCTGGCGCCGGAGCGATTCGATCCCCGCCGCCGAGTCGAGGTCGTCGCGCGACGCTGCCTGGCCGATGTTGTGGACATCGTCGACGTGAACGTCTCGGCAAGCGGGTGGAAATCGCCGGATGCTGTTCTCATTCTCGACACCACGCACGCCTACCAGGGCTTTGTGGTGTTTCGACACGATCCGGTTCCGCCCGCGAGCATGGGAAGCGCCAAGCGGCGCGTACAGGCGGGCGACGTCATTATCTCGCGCTTGCGGCCCTACCTTCATCAGGTGGCTCTCGTCGATCAGGCGCTTTTTCGGCTGCGTCCAGGCGGAAACACAGTGGTGGTCAGCACCGAGTTCTTCGTGCTGCGCGGCCGTGATGGACGGGATGCTGCGGGATTGGTGCCCTTCTTGCTGTCCGAGCGCGTGCAGGCGGCCCTGGCCGCTGGTCAGGAAGGCGGGCACCATCCGCGCTTCCGCAAGGAACTGCTGCAGTCCTTGCCGGTACCAGAACGCGTGGCCCGCAAGCTTTCCCAGACGGCAAAGCAGATGCGCCGATTGGCTGCGGCGCTAAGAAGATCGCTTCTCGCTTCTCGATGGCTGGTGGCAAGGGTGGAAGCCGAAATGGCGACCCCCGCCTTGGCCAGTGCCAGAAGGTCGGTTGAAGACACCCCCTGCCGCAAAACTTCCCGGTCGTCTATCATTAGCAGGCGATGAGACAGGAAAGATCCCCATGCGCTTCATAGTCAAGGCCGTGGGCTGGGTGCTGATCGCCTTTGGTGCGCTTCCTACCGCGGCAACGATCGGGCTTGCCAGCAGCGGCAACTACGGCAGCGCTATCTTCAGCCTCGTGGTGGCAAGCATTTTCGTCGGCGGTGGTGCACTCCTGTTGCGTTCGGGCGAACGCATGAAGGGAGCGGGGCCCGGATTGGAACCGGCTGGCGCCGTACCCGGCCCATCCATCGAGCAGCGTGTTCTGGCAGCAGCCCGCCATCACCGGGGTCATCTCACGCCCATCAGTGCCGCAGCCGATGGTGACCTGACCGTCGACCAGGCCCGCGAGGAGCTCGAACGGCTGGCCAAAGAGAACGCCTGCTTGATGGACGTGTCAGACGACGGGCTTGTCACTTTTCGCTTCCCGGAGTTCGAGCGGCCCGAAACGAAACAACTCTCGTAGCGGCAGCTCGATTCGGGCCGGGTCGTGCGCCGCGGTGCGCACCCCAGACGCTCCACGCCGGCTTGTTCATTTTCCTGCGACACTGGTACGCTAGCAGGCTGCGGCGTATGCACGGCACGCACGACTACCTGGCAGGGCTTGCGCAAATCCACACCCGCGAGAGCGTGGAGGAGAGGCGAGCGCTATGGCGGCAGGGCCTGGCCAGCTTGGCGGCAGCGGCCTCGGAGCAACAACCCACGCCGCTCGAAGGCCTGGCTACCGAGCCACTCCTGAACAGTGTGCGGTTGGCTGTGTCCAGCGGGCTCCTCGAGGATTTGAGCTTCCTTTCACGACCGGTGGCCATGGCCGCCCTCTTCGAACTGGCGGGCGCGCTGCCGCCCGGGCCGGAAAAGCGCGAGTTGGGCCGGCGGGTGTTGACCGCCCTGCACGAGGGGGATGCCGCCACCTTCGTGACGCTCGCGACCTCGCTCGCTCTGGCGTCTCCGCGCGCGCTCGGGGGCGCACTGGTGCGCGCACGCGTGGCGCTTTCGCTGCGTCTACCCCTAGCGGCGGGAACAGGCGCGGACACCCTTGCCCTGGCGCTCATCTCGCGGCCTGAACTGGAACGCGAATGGCTGACCGGGCATTCACTTGGTGCTTTGCCCTCGCGCCGTCTGGCTGGGCGCCTGCTTGAACGGGCCGCGCGCGAGGCCGCCCGTCGTGCCGAGGAGGGGGACGACAGCGGCGTGCGCGTCTTCGACCGCCCGACGGTTCGCGCGGCGTGGAGCCGTCTCATCGGCGATCGCGAGTCGCTGGTGTGGCGTCACGTGGCCGCCGCGCGCGGCCTGCTGGCCGCAACTGTACCCATGCGCGCAGAGGAGATCGAACGGGACCTCGGGCCCCGTCTGGGTCCCAGCGAATGGCGGCGTGCTGCCACCTCGCTGGCCGCCATGGTTTCGCACGATCCCGACAAGGCCCTGGCGCGCTGTGTGGAGATCCTGACCGGCGAGATCACCGCCAAGGATCCCGGTGTGGCGTCGGTGATGATCTTCGGCCTTTCGCGCGCCGTTGAAGAAGAGCCCGAGGCGTCGGAAGAACTGCTGACCAAGCTCGTCCTGGTAGGTGGCATCGAGGCCATCGAGGCGCTCGTCGACCTGCACGAGGAGCATGCCGGCAACCCCATCGGCTTCCAGGCGGCGTTCAATGCGGTGGAGACTTTTCGCGCGACCGCGCCGACCGATGATGACGGCGCGGTGGCACTGGTGCAGGCACTGATGGACGATTTGGACATGGGTGCGGCCAACCGAACACCCTCGTTGCGCACCACGCTCGCGGCCGCCCTGCTCGCTTTTGCAGAAGGCAGCGATCTCGGTCCAGCGACCGACGCGGCCTTGGCAGCGGCCAACCGGGCCATCGCCATCTTGGAGAATACCGGCGACTCGACCTCGGCCGATCGCCAGGCTCTCTTCCGCGCCCTGCGTGAGCTGGACGCAGGGCTCTTGCAGACGTCCACGCTGTCCGATCTGCTCACGGTTCGCAGCCGCGAGGATCCAGGGCCCGACGGCCCGCTGGCGGATATGCTGTGGTTGCTTGGCAGTTGGCTGCTCGGCCGCGAACAGCAGCCTCTGGTCGACAAGAACATCCCGCATGTGACCCTTCGCTTTCGCCAACTGCGGACTTTGCTCCATCTGGTAGACGCGGAATTCGGCGCCTCCGACGAGCCATCGATTCCCGTGCGCAGTCGCTGTACGCACACCTTCCGCATGCTGTGTGAGCGGGCGCGCGGTGACACGGTCACGCCCCTGCGGCGGTTGACATACGCGATCCTGGCCCGTGCTGCGGACGCGGTCGTGCGCGAGCAGGTGTACGAACTGTCCGACGCCTTCATTGCCGTGTGTTGGTGCGTGCAGAGCGTTTTTGACCTACGCTGTCTCGCCGAGGCGTGCATGGCGCCGGAATTCAGGGAACTTTTTGCGGCCATGGCCGAGGTGGCCATCCTGGTCGGCGAACGCAGCGGGCGCCACGCCGATGAGCACGCTTTGGTGCAGGGTCTGCGGGGGGTTGCGGAGGCCTTGCCACCGGGCAGCTCGGCGCGGGTCGAAGGCCTGCGCCGGGGCCTGCTCGGCATCACGCGTGCGCTCGATGCCTTCACCGAGGCGCAGTGTGTTTCCGACCTGCGTCGGGGCGACGACGGCACCGCGCTCGACCGATTGGCGGGAGCCATCACCTATGCCGCTCGTCTCATCGCCGGCGCCACCCGGCGCACGGGCTTGCGCGAAGGCTTCTTCCCCTCGTCGTCGGCGCGCGGCCTGCGCAAGCTGGACGCCTGGGTTGAACGCGCCTTGCTGGAGAAGGATGAGGGCATGGGCGCGGCCGCTGCGGTCGCTGCCGAGGCGGTACGCCAGGACCTGCCGCCGCTCTTTGCCGACGTGGTCGGCCGCGTCCTCCTGCGCATCGGGCGGCTGCCGCGCGATCTGCCGACGTCGGACGAGATGGCCCGCGTGGCCCGGGTCGGGCGCCAGCTTCCCCTGCCGCCCTGGCTGCCGCCCAGCCGCATCCTCGGTGGATTCTGCGTGCTGCGACCCATCGGAACGGGCGCGGGTGGATCAGTCTTCGTCGCTCGTCGGGCCGAGGCGCGCCACGAAGAATCGGCCGAGACCTTTGCGCTGAAGGTTCCCGCGTACACCGGCGCTGCGGCTCATACCCTGTCGGAGGAGGAGTTCCTCCGCCTTTTCCGCGAGGAAGCGGGCGCGCTTCTCACCTTGCCCGGCCACAAGAACCTGGCCGGGTTTGTCACCTTCGACGCAGGCGCCAAGCCGAAGCCCATCCTGGTGATGGAGTTGGTTCAGGGCCCCACGCTCGAACGTCTGCTCGACAAGCGAGCCATGTCCATGCCTAGGGCGTTGGACATTCTCGATGGGCTGGCCGCGGGTCTCGAGGCGATGCATGGCGCGGGCATTGGCCACCTGGACGTGAAACCGTCCAACGTGATTCTGCGCTATCTGGACGAGATGGGCCCACAGACGCGCAGCCGGCAAACCCCCAACGTCGCGCCAGTGTTGGTGGACTTCGGCTTGGCTGGGCGCAAGGTGCGCCCCGGCTGCGGCAGCCCGTACTACGGCGCCCCCGAGGTTTGGGACACCGCTAGCTTCGGCGATGGCGTAGACCCTCGGGCGACGGATATCTACGCGTTTTCCTGCCTGACCTACGAGATCTTGACCGGAACTACCCTTTTCAGTGGGGACGCATTGCCTGCGATCATCGCCGCGCATCTGACCCACGAAGACGGCCCCGAATCGTTGCGCTGGCTGCGCAGACACAGTCAGGCGGGAGCCCTCGCCGACCTTCTGGCCATGGGGTTGCGCCGCAATCCCTACAAGCGCATCAGGCTGTCGGACATGCGGAGCGCACTCGGTGAAGTCGGCTGCAGCGGCCTGCGCGCATTGAGCTGGCCGTTGCGGGCGTAGCTCGAGCGCGCGCTGACATGGGAACCCTCAAAGGGTTCGCTTCGCCCTTCGGCTCCCCACCGCCACCACCTTCCCGCTCGCTTCCCCCTTCGGGGACTTCGGGATCTGCACCTTCCCCACCACACCGCTCGCTACACTCGGGCCCACGCGCTCGGCCTCGCCAAACCCTCCCTCCCGCCGTTCGTATGTCACCGGCCGCCCTCCGGGCTTGGGCGGCGGGATCAGGTCCTTGATAACTGCGTATTCCTCATCCTTCAGATCCGTGGGGTAGCGGGTTCGCGATGGCATGCGCCGATTTCACCCCGCCATCCACTCCTGTCCACTTTTTGAACACGCTCTGAGAGTCGCTCGTCGATTACACGCGTCCCCGCGCCCGCGCCGCCCGATCGCGCAGGCCGATGAGCCGCTGTCCGGCTGCTTCCAGCGTCTGCCGTAGACCGAGCGTGGTGACGCGGGCATCTCGTTTGGCTAGACTGAGCCGCAACGCCGGACGGACCGCGGCATCGAAGCTAGTGAAAGGACGCGCTCCCTGCGGTTGACTATTCCAATCTCGAACGTATCTTGCGCGTTCCGTTTCGCTGACGTCTGGAAGTTCATTTGTCCCCTGCGCAGAACCCCATCACGGCTAATTCGACCGGCCGGCCCGCTCCCGTAAACAAGTGGCTTGTCACGGTTTCGGTCACGTTTGGCACGCTGATGGGCACCATCGACGCGTCGATCGTGAATGTGGCGGTGCCGCACCTGCGCGGATCGCTGGGGGCCACGGTCGAGGAGATCACGTGGGTCACCACGGGCTTCGTCATCGCCAACGTGGTGGTCATGCCGCTCACCGCGTTTCTGGGACACCTTTTCGGCCAGAAGCGCGTGTACATGACCGCACTGCTTATCTTCATCCTGTCGTCCGCGCTGTGCGGTCTGGCCGGCAGCCTGGCCACTCTGGTGGCGTTTCGCTTTTTGCAGGGGCTGGGCGCCGGCGCCTTGCAGCCCACCGAGCAGGCCATCTTGCGCCAGACCTTTCCGCCCCAGGAGCAAGGCATGGCCATGGCCGTGTTCGGCATGGCGGTGATCATCGGTCCGGCGGTGGGGCCAACTCTGGGCGGCTACATCGTGGACAACTACAGCTGGCCGTGGATCTTCTTCATCAACGTGCCGGTCGGCGTGCTGGCACTGACCATGGTTTCCAACTTCGTGCACGAACCCGAGGACATCCGCGCCGCCCAGCGGGCTATGGCGGTGAAGCGCCGGGCGAATCTGGATTGGGTCGGCATCGCCCTGCTCAGCATCGGGTTGGCGGCTCTGCAGTACGTGCTCGAGGAAGGAAATCGCGACGACTGGTTCAACTCGCAGGTGATCTCGGGCCTTACCCTGGTGTCGTTCATTGCGCTTGCCAGCTTCGTCGTTCGCGAGATGACCGCGACCGCTCCTGCCGTGGACATCGCGCTGTTCAAGGACAGCGTGTTCACCGCGGGCACGGTGGTGGGCGGGGTGATGTTTGCGCTGCTGATGTCAGTGACTTTCTTGTTGCCGGTGTTCCTGCAAGAGGTGCTCGGCTACACCGCGACGCAGTCGGGGCTGGCGCTCATGCCGCGCGCGCTCATCATGATGGTGGTCACGCCCATCGTGGGCCGCACCTACAACGTCCTGTCGCCGCGCCTGGTGGTCAGCTTCGGCGTGACCTGCGTGGCGGTCAGTACGTGGATGATGAGCCACTATACCCTGGCCACTTCACAGAGCGGGATCATCGGTGCGCTTTTGGTGCAGGGATTGGGGTTCAGTTGTCTGTTCGTGCCCTTGGCCACGGTGGCGTTGAGCAAGGTTCCGCGACACAAGCTGGCCGACGCGGCCGGGTTGAACTCGGTGGCGCGCTTCATCGGCGGTTCGATTGGGCTGGCGATCTTTGCGACTTTGCTCACGCGCCACATGACGACGGTCCAGTCAGTGCTGGGCACCCATGTCGTCGCGGGCTCACCCACGCTGCTGCCGCGCCTCTACGGCGCGCAGCGGATGTTCGCACAGATGGGCATGAACGCATCGGCGGCTCACGACGGCGCCGTGCGTGTGGTGGCCGGGGCGCTGGCGCGACAGTCCGCAGTCATCGCCTTTGAACAGGTCTTCTTGCTCACGGGGCTCTCGTTCCTGTGCGTGTTGCCCCTGGTGTACTTCCTGAAGCGCGCGCCTCATCATGCCCCGTCCGACGCTGCCGGTCCCCCGGTTCATGTGGAGATGTAACATGAAGGAATCCCCGTCGCCCGATCGTGAGAAGAACGGCTCTGCCGTCGAACCCGCCTTGCCCCGCCCGCGCAGCAAGCGGAGGCCCTTCGTCGTCCTCGCGGTGGTGCTCGGCACGGTGCTAGCGGCCGTGGGCGTGTACACCATCGCCACCGCTGGCCAGGAAGACACCGACGACGCGCAGATCACGTCGGACGTCGTTCCGGTGGCCACGCGCGTGGCGGGACAGGTCGTCGCGGTTCGCATCGAGGAAAACCAGATCGTCAAGAAGGGCGACCTGCTGGCCGAGATCGACGACGCCGACTACGCGGCCCGCGTGCGCCAGGCCGAGGCCGAGCTGGCGAGCGCCGAGGCGCAAGCCAAGTCCGCCGACGCGCAGGTGCAGGTGGTGCGGGCCAGCTCGCGCGGCGGGTTCGCCAGTGCGCAAGCCGCAGTCAGCGGTTCGTCAGTCGGGGTGAGTAGCGCCTCGGCCCAGGTGGCGGCGGCCAATGCGGCTGTGGCGCGCGCCGAGGCCGACTTTCACAAGACCCAGATTGATCTCGAGCGCGCCAAGCAGCTGCGCGCAGCGCACGCCATCCCGCAGGATCGCCTGGACGCAGCCCAGATCTCCTACGACGGCAGCCAGGCGGCGCTGGCCCAGGCACGCGCGCAACTGGCCTTTGCCCAGGACGCCCGGCGCAGCGCCGAGACCCGTGTGAAGGAAGCCCAGGGACGCTTGAGCCAGAGCGCGCCGGTGGAGCCGCAGATCGCGGTGGCCGAGGCCAATGCAGCGCTGGCTCACGCGCGCGCGCAAAGCGCGCAGGCCGCTTTGGATCTGGCGCGGCTGCAGCTTTCGTACACCAAGATCGTGGCGTCGGTCGACGGCTGGGCTTCCAAGCTGGTGGCGCACGCGGGGCAACTGGCCGCTGTCGGGCAGCCGGTGGTTTCCATCGTTCCCACTGCGACCTACGTCGTCGCCAATTTCAAGGAGACGCAGGTGGGTCACATGAAACCCGGGCAGCGCGCGGTCATCACCGTGGACGCCTATCCCGGCCGCAAGCTGGCGGGCCGGGTGGAAAGTTTCTCTGGGGGAACTGGCGCCACTTTTTCGCTGATCCCGTCGGACAATGCCACGGGCAATTTCGTCAAACTGGTGCAGCGGATTCCGGTGCGCATCGCCTGGGTCAATCCCCCCAAGGATCTCGATCTGCGGGCCGGGTATTCCGTGGACGTGACCGTGCATCTCAGGTGAGCCATGCGTAGGTTTTCCCCGTTCTTTCTTGGTTGTTGCGCACTTGCGACGCTGTTTTGCGTTGGCGCAACGGCGGGCGAGTCGCGCGTCATCACCGTCGACGACGCGGTGGTGCTGGCCATCGCGCAGAATGCCAGTCTGCAGGCGGCACGGGCGCGTCTGGAAGCGGGGCAGGCCGCGACCAGCAGCACCGCGCGCCGCCTGGCGCCCGCGATTCATCTGGCCGACGAATACCAGCACTACAATGCGGCCTTCGACGCGTCCCTCGGCCCGGGTGCGCCGCCGTTTCTGGTGCGCAAGCAGGACACCAACGTCTTCACCGTCGCGGCAGACCAGCCGTTACTCGGCCTTTTGCACCTGTCCGCCGATTACGAGAGCCAGCAGAAGAGCAGCGATGCCGGCGCGGCCCAGGTGCAAAGCGCGGAGCTGTCCGTGCGCCAGGCGGTCGAAACCATGTACCTGCGGGTCTTCGAGGCCCGGGCGCTGGAGGGCACGGCGCTCGCCTCCGAGCGCGAGCTCAACGACCGCCTGGAAGTGGCGCGCGCACAGTTGGCCACGGGCGTGCTCACCGAAGCCGATGTTCTGCGCGTGCAGGTGGCCGCGGCGAACGCGCGCCAGCAAGCGATTCAGGCGCACTCGCAGGAGTTGGTGTCGCGCGCCGGCCTGCTGGCGCTCATGGGCCTGCCGGCCGACGACGCGAACGTGACCTTCGTCGAACCGAAGTCTCTGCTGGAGTCGGGCCAGAAGCGGCCCGAGCCTGCGGCGGCCCAGGACCAGGCGCTGAGCGGCCGGCCGGAGATCCTGCAGACCCGGCTGTCTTTGGAGGCGGGCGAGCACCAGCGACGGGCGCGCCTGTATGCTCTCCTGCCCGAGATCGATCTTGAGGGAGCGTACCTGCGTTCGTATGGCCAGGTTATCGTGCCCACAAATTCCGAGTTCATCGGAATCAACGCCAAGTGGGCCATCTGGGAATGGGGCGCCAGCTACGCCGCCTATCGCGCGAGCCAGGCGCAGGCGCGTGCGGCTGCGTTCGATCTGGAGAACCAGAAACAGCAGATTCGCGCCGAGGTGACCTCGGGGATGGCCCAACTGGACGCCGCGGCCAGCGCCATTTCCGTCGCCGAGCAGGCCATCACCAGCGCGCAGGAAGCCTATCGAGTGACTGACGCGCAACTGCAGGCGGGCACCGCCACCACCACGGATCTGCTCGAAGCGCAGTCGGCCCTGACCCAGGCCCGGCTCAACTATCTGCGCGCGCAGTATGAGCTGGCGATCTCGCGCGTGAATCTGCGGCGGGCACTGGGACAGTAGTGGGCGCTCGGCGCATGCAGTACGAATACACGTCGCTTCCTGCTTGATCTTGCGCGAGGGGGATGCGAAGCAGGATGGCGTGAACACCCAAGCGTCCAGCACCCGCTATGACAGCATGGTCTACCGGCGCAGTGGCAAGAGCGGCATCCGGTTGCCGGCTGTGTCCCTCGGCCTCTGGCACAACTTCGGCGGCGTGGATGTGTTCGAGAACAGCCGCGCCATGGTTCGCCGCGCCTTCGATCTGGGCATCACCCACTTCGATCTGGCCAACAACTACGGACCGCCTCCCGGCAGCGCGGAAGAAACCTTCGGAAATATCTTGCGCAAGGATCTGCGGCCCCATCGCGACGAACTGATCATCTCCAGCAAGGCAGGCTGGGACATGTGGCCCGGGCCTTATGGCAACTGGGGCAGCCGCAAGTATCTGGTGGCCAGCCTCGACCAGAGTCTTGCGCGCATGGGTCTCGAATACGTGGACATCTTCTATCACCACCGCCCGGATCCGGAAACGCCCGTCGAGGAGAGCATGGGCGCCCTCGACTTCATCGTGCGCAGCGGCCGCGCCCTGTACGCCGGCATCTCTTCCTATGGACCCGATGATACGCGCAAGGCCGCGCAGATCCTGCGCGCGCTGGGCACGCCTTGCTTGATCCACCAGCCCAAGTACAGCATGTTCTACCGCTGGATCGAGGATGGCCTACTCGAGGCATTGGCAGCCGAGGGCATGGGTTGCATTGTTTTCTCGCCGCTGGCCCAGGGCCTGCTGAGCGACCGATATCTCGTGGGCGTGCCGGAAGGGTCGCGGGCCTCGAAGGCCCACGGCTTCCTCAAGGTCGGGGACATCACCCCCGACCGGCTCGCCAAGGTGAAGCGACTGGCCGCGCTGGCGCAGGGACGTGGGCAGACTCTGGCCCAGATGGCGATTGCCTGGGTACTCCGCCATCCGGCGGTCACGTCAGCGCTCATTGGCGCAAGCTGCGTCGCTCAAATCGACGGTGGCGTGGCAGCGCTTCGCAATCTGGCCTTCTCCACCGACGAGCTGGAAGCGATAGATGGGATCCTGCTCGACTAGTCGTCACCTGCCGGGCACGGCACTCGGATTGCGCCACTAGGACACCAGGCCATGCAACGTCGAAGTGGGCTGCGCGCGGTGGCGGTGTACGAGGCGGCCAAGGGCATCCTCGTGCTGGCGGTGGGCCTGGGTTTGCTGCGGCTCATTCATCACGATGTGCAGCAGATTGCCGAGCACATCGTGAAGCACCTGCATCTCAATCCGGCAGCGCACTTCCCGAGAGTCTTTCTCGCCGTCGCGTCGAAAGTCGATGATGCTCGTCTGTGGGCTTTGGCCGGTGGCGCCGCCGCCTATTCGGGGCTGCGTTTGCTCGAGGCCGTGGGTCTGTGGAGGGCCCGGCGTTGGGCCGAATGGCTGGGTGCGCTCAGCGGGGGGATCTACATCCCGGTGGAGATCTACGAGGCCGCACGCAAGGCCACGGCCACGCGGCTGGTGCTGCTGATCTTCAACGTCGCGATGGTCGCCTATCTGCTCTGGGATCTGTGGCAGCAGCGCAGACTGCGTGGCCCCGGTTGCCAGGCGGTCGCAAAACGAGCGACAGAAAACCGGAACGGACGCTGAACAGCCCCATTCATTTTGCTTGGTCTGTCGACGAAGGTCGGTGATATCGTCACCTGGTTCGCCCAATTTGCGGCGAATTGAGCCCTTGCTCCCATAGAACGTCTCTCTCGGGATTCTTCCGTAGCCGTTGCCGTCGGCCTCCTCCTTCAACCCCCGGTCAATGCCCATGAAAAACCTCAGGCAAATCAACGAAAAGCTCGGGAAGTACAGATGGACCATCTGTGCCCTGCTCTTTTTCGCCACGACGGTAAACTATCTGGACCGCCAGGTTTTGAGCCTGTTGAAACCCGCCTTGGAGGTCGAATTCAACTGGAGCGACACGGACTACGCGAACATCTTGATGGTGTTCCAGTTGGTGTATGCGATTTCCATGTTGTTCGCCGGTCGTATCATCGACTGGCTGGGCACCAAGGCCGGGTATGCCTGGGCGCTGATTGTTTGGTCGGTCGGCGCGGTCCTGCACGCGCTTGCCAAGGGAACCGGCGGGTTCATGGTCGCCCGGGCCGTGCTCGGTTTTGGTGAGTCGGGGAACTTTCCCGCGGCGATCAAGACCACCGCCGAATGGTTCCCCAAGCGCGAACGTGCGCTGGCGACGGGGATCTTCAACTCCGGCGCCAACGTCGGCGCGATCCTGGCGCCCCTCACGGTGCCCTGGCTGGCGAAACACATTGGTTGGCAAGGTGCGTTCGTCATCGTGGGCGGGTTCGGATTTCTGTGGCTGGTCTTCTGGTTCTGGCTCTATGCCGCGCCGGCCAAGCAGAAGCGGCTGGGCAAGGCGGAGTTCGACTACATTCACAGCGACGCGGACGAGCAGGCCGCCGAGGCGAAAGCGACCGAGGCAAAGGCGGCCGCCTCGGACGGACCCAAGACCCCTTGGTATGTGCAATGGGGCAAGCTGCTGACCTATCGCCAGACCTGGTCCTTTGCCTTCGGCAAGTTCATGACCGATGGCATCTGGTGGTTCTTCCTCTTCTGGCTGCCCGCCTATCTCAAGGCGCAATACGGGATGACGGGAACGCAGATTTCCGCACCCATCGCCGTGCTCTACACCATGACCTGCGTCGGAAGCATAAGCGGCGGCTGGTTCCCGATGTTCTTCATCAACCGAGGCTATGAGCCGTACGCGGGGCGCATGCGGGCGATGATTCTGATCGCTTTGTTCCCGCTCGCGGTGCTGCTGGCCCAGCCCCTGGGCGGCACTAGTTACTGGGTTCCGGTCCTGCTCATCGGCATCGGCGCTTCCGCGCACCAGGCCTGGTCAGCCAACCTGTTCACCACGGTTTCGGACATGTTCCCGAAGAAGGCGGTGGCTTCCGTCACCGGCATTGGCGGGATGTTCGGCGGCTTGGGCGGCATCGTGGTGAGCAAGTCGGCCGGCTGGCTCTTCGATGCCTATCGGCAGGCCGGCATTGCCAAGACCTGGGTGCAGGCCCAGACCGGCAACCTGGGCGCGTACCTCGACCAGATCCGCTCCCTCAACCTGTTGAACAAGCACGGCAGCCCGATCGATCTCAACAAGGTCGAGTTGGGAAGCCTCCCCAAGGAGGTCGTCACCCAATTGCAGGCCATCAACGCCGATGCGTTCGCTAGGCTCAAGCAATTGCAGACGCCGCTGGTGCTATCCGAGGCGAAGATCTCCTATTCGATCATGTTCGGGATTTGCGCCGTCGCCTACATCCTCGCCTGGTCGGTGATGAAGCTGCTGGTTCCGCGGTTCAAGAAGATCGAGAACCTGTGAGCCGAGGGGTTGCGGCTCGGCAGGGAAAGCCCTTTCCATCTAGCGCAAGTCGGTTGGCCCCACGCCGTCCATGTCGTCGAATTTTTGATTCTCGCCGGCCATGCCCCAGATGAAGCGGTAGTTGGAGGAACCGCAGCCACAGTGGATGGACCAGGGGGGCGACAGCACCACCTGCTGGTTGCGCAAGAAAAGGTGCCGAGTCTCCGTGGGCGAGCCCATCAAGTGCACCAGAATGTTCTCACCCAGATCGAAGTAGAAATAGACTTCTGCGCGGCGATCGTGGGTGTGCGGCGGGAACGAATTCCAGACGCTGCCTTCCGCCAGTTCGGTGAAACCCATGACGAGTTGGCAGCTAGCAATGCCGCCCTCGTGGATGTATCTATGAAGCGTCCGCTGGTTCGCGTTCGCCTGGGTGCCCAGCGTCGCCGCCCATGCGTCCTTCTTCTTCATGGTCGACGCGGGATGGACCGCGTGCGCGGGGCAGCTTAGAAAGTAGAACTGCGCCGGTTCCTTCGGGTTCGCGCTCTCGAAGACCAGCGAGCGCGTGCCCATCGGCACATACACGCAATCCAGCCGCCCCAGCGAGAAGGACTTGCCGTCAACGTGGACCAAACCCGGTCCGCCGATGTTGATGGCGCCGAGTTCGCGCCGTTCCAGAAAGAAAGCGCGCCCGGTCTTTTCGTGGTTCGGCAGTTCCATGGGCTCAAGCGGCATGGCCCCGCCCACCACCATGCGGTCAAGCCCGGTGAACACCCCACGCAACTGGCCGGCGCCAAAGAGGTCCGCAATCAAAAACGTGTCCCGCAATTGCTCCGTGTTCATCAACACCACGTCCTGCGGTCTGGGAATCCATTTCACGTCGTCGCTAAACATGATGGCAGCGTAGCTGCTGGCGCCGCACCGGTCAACGGAAGAACCTGACTCTAATCTCGCGATAGCCGCGGAAGGTCGAGCACGTGGCCACGAAGACGAGCAGAAGCGCGGCCGCCGCCGCCGACGGCTCCGACTGGGTGCGCGGCTTGGTGATGGAATGGACCTGTCCTTTCCGAGACGATCCGCTACTTCGCTCCACTTGTTACGGGACGACGGTGAGCGAACCAGCCTTGTCTTTGACGGAGAACTGCGCGATCCTCCGGCGACCATAGCTAGACCACTTTTTCGCGAAGGGTGCATGCAATGCAAACTGGATGGATTGGAAGATCGCAATTGCGGGTTCACTTCACGGCCGCTTTTGTGCTGTTGTGTGCGGCGGGAATCGGTGTTGGCTGCAGTTCAGCGAGTAACAGCCAGACTCCTCGTGACGCGAGTCCGTCCGGTGGCACAACCCAGCCCGCTAGGGGCGGAAGCGGTGGCAGCGGCATGGCGGGTGCCAGCAGCACCCCTTCGACTGGCGGCGCGACGCAAGGCGGGACAGGAGGGGGTGGGGCCAGCGCGACCAGCGCCTCGGCCAGTGGCGGGGCGAGCGCGACGGGTGGTTCTGCCAGTGGCGGCGCCAGCACGACAGGTGGCTCGGCCAGCGGCGGCGCTAGTGTAGGGGGCGGCTCCGCCAGCGGCGGGACGAGTGCAACCGGCGGTTCTGCCAGCGGTGGCGCCAGCGCGACAGGTGGCTCGGCCAGCGGTGGCGCGAGTGTAGCGGGCGGCTCGGCCAGCGGCGGGGCAAGTGCAACCGGTGGCTCGTTCAGCGGCGGCGCCACCAAGACGGGCGGCTCCGCTGGTGGCGGAGCCGGCGCAGGTGGTTCCAGAACCGGAGGTTCATCCACGGGTGGCGCGGGCGGAAGCGCTGGCGCGGCGGGAGGCACCAGTAGCCAAGGTGGAGCCAGCAGCGCTGGCGGAAGCAGCGGCGGATCCACCGGCACGACGGCCTGCGCGCCGCGCGTGCTTTCGCTGAGTTCCAACGCAACCGGCTCGGCCCCCGACACGGCCTACGCGCATGTCGAAGTGGACATGAAGACTGATCTGCCAATCGGCAACTCACCGCGCACCGTCGAGTTCTGGGCTTACATCAAGACCACGGACTGGGTCGGCGAGCACAACGAGCTCTATTACTATGGCAGTGCAGGCACGGCGATGGCATTCGGCCTCGACTTCGGCACCAACCCGGTGACAGGGAGTCCGACCAATCACGCCACCCTGAACCCGTTCACCAACGGTGGTTTTACCTCTGACAGCACGGTTGACCTCGGCATCAACTCGTCAACCGACCAGTGGGTGCATATCGCGATGACCTGGGATCAGACGGTCCTGGTAACCTATGTCAACGGCCTCCCCAAGATCACGATCAGCGCAACTGGCGGCGTGACGGCGCTCGCCACCGCGCAGTCGATCCTGTACATCGGTTGTAACCCGACCAACAAGAATTGCTTCAATGGCGACTTTTCCGAGTTTCGCGTATGGAATGTTGCCCGCAGCGCTGCTGACATCCTAGCCAACTACAACAAGCCGCTGGTGGGTAACGAGGCGGGCCTGGTCGGATACTGGAAGTTCGACGATGCGTCCGGTGCGACCAGTGCGGCCGACTCCGTGACTACCGCCGGGCACACCGCACACCCTGGCACGTTGACTGCGGACACGGCGGCGCACGATCCGACGTTCATCACGCCGATACCCGCGGTTCCTCTCGTCTGTCAATAGTCGCAGGGTCAAGGCCAGCCGGCATCACGGAATCTCGGCGAGGAGTTCCTCCAACTTCTCCGGGCTGGGCGGCTTGGCCAGGTGTCGCTGGAAGCCGGCCTCGGAGGCGCGCTGCAGATCTTCTGGAAGCGTGTGGCCGCTAAGCGCCACCAGGAAGACATCCTTCGATGATTCGTCTGCCCGCAACGCGCGTGCGATTTCGTATCCGTCCATCCCAGGCAAGCCGAGGTCGCACAGCACGATCTCGGGCCGGAACTCGCGGGCCTGGGCAATGCTTTCCGGGCCGTCATGCGCTACCGCGACCTCGTGGTTACCGAGCATGAGCACCTCGCGCAGGCTGTCGGCCGCGTCGCTATTGTCCTCGATGACCAGCACCCGCCGGGGTCTTCCGCGGGCGGCCTCGCTGCCAACTGGCGGCTCGGCGGCTTCCTCCATCGCCAGCGGAAGCTGGACGGTGAATTCCGCCCCCTGTTCGAGCCCCGCGCTCTGGGCCGCAACCTGCCCCTCGTGCAGATCGACCAGCCCTTTCGCCAGTGCCAGCCCGAGCCCCAGCCCGCCCTTGCTGCGGTCCAAGCTGGCGTCAGCCTGACCGAAGGGCTGGAACAGGCAAGCGACTGTTTCTTGGGCCATACCGACGCCGCTGTCCACGACCTGGATCACGGCTCGCCCCTCTTCTCTTTCGGCGTGGACCGTGACCAGGGTCGCTCCCCCTGGGCCGGTGAACTTGGCCGCGTTCTGTAGAAGGTTGCCGATGACTTGCGCCAGGCGATTCCAGTCGCCGTCGACGAAGATCGGTCTGGGGGCGGGATGGAATTCGAGATGCACCTCGGCCTTGTCGAAGCGCGCGCGCAGACCCTCCATGGTGTGCCGCACGAGCCCGTTGAGCTCCAGCCGCTGGCGCTGAAGCTTGATCTTGTTTCGCGCGATGCGAGTCACGTCGAGCAGGTCGTCGATCAGCCGGCCGAGCTGATCGACCTGTTTCTCGATGGCAGCCTGGGCTCGCTGCGCCTGCTCACCTCCCACGGGCGCGCGGCCCAGGAGGTACAGGCTGTTCTTGATGGAAGCCAGCGAGTTTCGCAGCTCGTGCGAGAGCGCAGCCAGAAACTCGTGCTTGCGCAGATCGGCCTCGGCGAGATGGAGATTGGCCACGCGCAGTGCCTCTTCGCCCTGCTTGCGTTGGTCGACAGCGGCGGCTGCCTCGGCGCTCGCCTTTTCGCCGATTTTCTCCAGCTCGGCGACGCGCGCTTCCAGCTCTCGGATACGCGCGTCCTTCTCATCCGTGCGGGAATTCGGAGGATCAGCCTCCACGGCAACGCCTTCCGGCCGCTCGGACTCAGGAGGGGACGCAGAACCCTGCTCGCTCGTGACGCCGGCTTGGGCACCGGCGGCACGAGCCTTGGCGTTTCGCCGACGGCCTCGAGATGCGGATCCCATGGCTGGCCGCTCAGAAATGAACCTGGGCGTTGGCTTCGAGGGACACGGTACTCAGGAAGGGTGAACTCGACCTGCCGACCTCCGGCTCGTTGAAACTGGTGAACTGGATGCCGTGGTAGAGCAGGCGGCCTCCGACGGACCACCAGGGGTTCAGCCAGAAATCGAGGCCGCCGCCCAGCTGGAACCCACCGCCTGATGCAATTTCCGAGTCATACGCGTCGGCGAGAACATAGAAGCCCACGCCCCCCTGCAGGAAGGGCTGAATCTGCCCACCCGGAAGCGGGAGGATCAGTTTCGCATCGACGGTAACCTGGCTGAGAACCAGGTAGTCCACCGTATCACCCCATGCGTCGCTCACGTCGTTGTGGAATCCCTGGCCAAGGCCGAATTCCAGCGCGAAGTTCGGGCTTAGCCGGAAGCCAAGCATGAGATTGTAGCCGGCCCCGGAGGTGAGAAAATCCACCGCGGAGTTCGCCTGGTTGATGACGCCGTCGCCGAACGCGCCGATCCCCAGATACAATCCCGAGCGGTCGACCGCCGGACCATAGGCGGGCGTCCCGTACGTGGGATAGGGCGGTGGGTACTGGTACTGGGCCAGGGCCGAGCCGGGGGCGAGCAGGAGAAGCCCGAGTGTGGCGAAAACCAGGGATACTGGGCGAACACTTCGGATAGTCATGGCGAACCTTGGATGGTCGGGCTCAGTCGCTATTCACGACCAGATCCACCGCCAGGCCTTTGCCCAGGGTCTGGTTGGCAGCGGGCTTCTGCTCGAGTACGACGCCCGGGCTGCGATCGTCGTTGGAACCATAGCGGACCTGTCCCACCGTCAACCCGGCCTGGGTCAGCAGTTCCTTGGCCTTGGACAACCCCTTGCCGACCACAGCCGGCACGGTGACGGTCTCGGCGCCCTTAGACACTTTCAGCTCCAGTCCGGTTCCGGATCGCACTTCAGAGCCCTCGGCCATGCTTTGCGTGATGACCATGCCCACACCGAGGGTGGGATGGGGCTCCTCGACCACGTTGCTGACGGTGAGGCGAGCCTTTTCCAGGCGCAGGCGGGCTTCGCCCACCAGTTGGCCGACCACATTGGGCACCTTGACCAGGGTAGGCGCGCGGGCAACCACCACGTTCACCGGCTCGCCCGTGTGCAGCTTGGACCCAGGCAGCGGGTGCTGGACCAGGATCTGACCTGGCGGCGCCGCCGTGTCCTCCCGATCCTCGGCGACGACCAACATCAACCCGGACTGGTCGAGTGCCGAGCGAGCTGTATCGACGTTGGATCCGACGACCGTGGGAACGTCGACTGAACGGCGGAACAAATCGCCGTGGATCGAGGCATAGGAAACGCCCAGGGCCACCAGCGCCGAAACCACAATAGACACCATTGTTTGGCGGAACATGCCAGCACGTTAGCGTGACTTGCGGTTTCGGACAACCAGGGATTGGCAGGACCATGTTCGGACACGATTGCCACTGCGCCAACTGTGAACAAGATCTGGCGCGCGCCGCCGGTTTCTGGGAGATTTCGTCCGAGGTCACGATGTCTCCCAAGAGAATTCAAGCCAGCTCCCAGCTTGCCAACGTCCGCTACGAAATCCGCGGTCCACTGGCGCGTCGGGCGGCCGAACTGGAGAAGGCGGGACACGAGATCGTCAAGCTGAACATCGGCAATCCCGGCGCCTTCGGGTTTCGTGCGCCCGAAACCATGCGCCTGGCGATGATCGAGAATCTGCGCGACGCCGATCCCTATTGCCACCAGAAGGGAATCTTCTCGGCCCGCGAGGCGGTGGTGATGCAGCAGCAAAGCCGCGGGATCATGGACGCCAACGCCGAGGATGTCTTCATCGGCAACGGGGTGAGTGAACTGATCCTGTTCTCGCTGCGCGCCTTGCTCAACCAGGGGGACGAGGTGTTGGTGCCCAGCCCCGATTATCCCCTGTGGACGGCCGCCACCCATCTGGCCGACGGCGCCGCCGTGCACTACCCGTGCGTGCCCGAGGACAGCTGGCTGCCTGACCTCGACAAACTTGCGCGCCTGGTGACACCGCGCACGCGCGCCCTGGTCATCATCTCGCCCAACAACCCGACCGGCGCGGTCTATCCGCGCGAAGTGCTGGCCAAGATGGTCGATATCGCCGAGTCGCACGACCTGGTGGTGTTCTCAGACGAGATCTACGACCAGATGACCTACGACGGGGCCGAGTACACGCCGGTGGCGACGCTGGCCAGACACACCCTGTGCGGGACTTTCTCCGGCCTGTCCAAGGTGTACCGGGCCTGCGGCTTTCGTGTGGGCTGGCTGACCTTCTCGGGCGAGAAGGACCACGCGCGCGAGTACCTGACGGGCCTGGACACCATCGCGTCGCTGCGGCTGTGCTCCAATGTTGTGGGCCAGTGGGCCGTGCAGACTGCTCTCGGTGGCTACCAGTCGATCCGCGATCTGGTGCGGCCGGGCGGCCGTCTGTTCCAGACGCGCGCGGCGGTTCTCGACGGTTGCCAGCGCAGTAAGTATCTGTCGGTGGTCCCGCCCCGCGGGGCCATGTACGCCTTTGTGCGGGTGGACGCCAGCAAGCTGCCGGGTTTCGACGACCAGAAATTCGCGCTCGACTTGCTGGAACGCAAGCACGTGCTGGTGGCCCCGGGCACCAGCTTCAACGTGCCCTACCGCGATCACTTCCGCATCACGCTTCTCCCCGACGAGGACACCATGGCCCAGGTCTTCGCACGGATGGAGGAACTGCTGGACGACTACGCCGCCCAGGCAGGGACGCACTAGCCGAAGTAGGCTTTTTCCTCGGCGGTGGGCTCCTCGTCCAGCAGATCATGGCGGCCGTGCTTGACCGCCTGGTGGTAGAAGCAGTGGGGATTACCCGTGGCCAGGGTCGGTGATTCGGCGTACATGGTCCAGGTGCAGCCGCCCCGGCAGATGTCGCGAAAGCGGCACACGGCGCAGAACCCGCCCAGTTGCTCAACCCGGAACTCGCGGTTGTAGGCGAAACCTCCTTTGCGGTTCCAGATGTCGCGCAGGCTGGACTGGCGCAGGTTGCCCTCGACAAAGCGGCTTTCGCCCTGGACCTGCGAGGGCAGCGACAGGCAGCCCTTCACGTTGCCATTGCTCTCGATGCCAAGCACGTGGCAGCCGGCGCGGCAACCCAGCCAGAATGGCATTGAAGTGTCGCCGGTGCGCAGGTCGCGTTCAGGCATGCCGAAGTAGCCCACGTGGTCGCTGGCGTAGATCGCGATGCGGCTGTCGCGGGCCCGGCACAGCTCTGCGATCTGCGGGATCAGCCATAGCCGCTCCTCGGGTGGCGCGACCAGGTCGCGATTTTCGGCCATGGTCCCGGTGGCGATGGCGAACTGCAATTGCCAGTGGCGCACGCCGAGGTCGATGAGAAACTGGCGCAACTGGGGAAGCTGGCGGCTGTTGAGACGGTGAATCGTGGTGTTGATGCCGACGGGCAGGCCCGCGGCCAAGGTGTGCCCCACGGCATCGACCACGCGCCGGAACGATCCCTCGGCGCGGAAGCAGTCGTGTTCCTTCTCCAGCCCGTCCAGGCTGAAGGCGACGCCGCGCAAGCCAGCCGCTTTGGCCTGCTGGGCATGGCGGGCGGTCCACACCCAGCCGTTGGAGATCAGGCTGACCTCGGGGATGTGCTGGGCCAGCCGCTTGCCCACCACGTCCCAGTCCGGGTAAAGCGTGGGTTCACCCCCGGTCAGGGTCGCGCGCTGGCATCCCAGGGCGCCCAGCTCGTCGGCCACGCGCAGGCATTCTTCCAGGGTCAGCTCGTCGGCGCGCCGAGGACCTGCCGCCGAGCCGCAGTGTCGGCAGCGCAGATTGCACCCCAGGGTCAGCTCCCACGCGCAGGCGCGCGGGACCATCCCGGCCCGCTTCAATACTTCCAGCACCGATGGCTCCAGTTTCGTTCCGCTGCCAGGGCTCGCGCCTTACTCCGGTGCCTTGGCTGGAGGCACCGGCGTGGGCAACACCGTCGCTGGCGGCGTCACGGTGGGGAGGGCGGGCGGAGAAGGCGGAGGCGGTGGCGGGGGAGTTGGGCCGAAGGAAGTCCCCAGGTACGCCGGTGTTGGTGGCGGCGGGGCAGGAGGCGGTGAGGGAGCGGGCGGCGAGTCAGGGGGAAGCTGAGGCGGGTCGAAGGGCGCCGCCATGTAGGGCGGCGGGGACATGTACGGGGGCATGACCGTCGGCATGTCCTGCGCAGCATCTGGCAAGGGCGCGACCATGTAGGGCGGCGCGATGGTAGGCAGATCGGCCTGGCGCGTGTCGGGCCGCGCGTCCGGGGTGCGAACATCGTCGCGTGCGTCCGCGGTACCCGCCTCCACATCCGTGCCCGCGTCTGGCCGACCCGCATCGGCGCGCGTGTCGGGCACAGTCGCATCCGGCGGTATGAATACCCCGTACGGAACGATCTGGGCAGGCAGGTCCGCTTGGCGCGCATCAGGAGCAGGCATGCTGGCGTCCGGCAGGCGCAAGTCCGGCTGATTGGCCAGGTCCGGATTGTTGGCGACGCTGTCCTTCGCAAGCGTCGCGTCGGCCAGGATGGTGTCGGGCGAGGCCGACCGGGCCGTATCTGCCGCCGCGTCCCGGGCGACCTTGAGTCCAGTATGGTCGCACCCGCTGAGCGCCAGGCCCAGACCTACCGATGCCGGCACAACCAGCTCGCGTGCCGTCCGCTTGAGGAAGCTCTCGATGCGCTGCCGGACCTCGCGTTCCTTCATGGCTCAGGGACATTGTACGACTGATTAGGAAGACGGGATGGCTTTTTCACAGCGGCTGTGATCAAGCGCACAGGTCCGGGAAATGGCTGGTACCAGGCGTCAGCTCAGTTGAGGCCCCACGAGTGCTGAACGTAGGCGAGGGAGGCTGCACCCTGGATGGTGTAGGTCATAGTGGCTCCGGTCCCCTTCTGAACGAGGAAGGTCGTGCCCGAGGTGCCTCCGCTGGGGGCAAACGCACCTGCCCACCAGCAGCTTCCCATCTTGTTGTTGTAGATCGTGTCGGCCATACCAACGATAAAGGACTTGTTTGCGTCGCCATCGATCCCGGTGGTGAAGTCCTCGATCACGTTGCCCGCCCACTCGCCGACAATGGTGCGGCTGACAGCGTTGCCAAGGCGCCCCAGCAGGTCGGAATTCCACCCTGCCTGGGTCGTCGGGCCGTTGTCCGCGTAATCATGCACCTCCATCATCAGGCCAGGGAAGGAAGCGGCCACATTCGCCACGTTGTCGTCCCATCCGCTGCCAGCCACAATGATCTGTTTGCTAGGCACGTTGGGGAAGTGCGCGATCCAGGCAAGGGCCGTAGCGGTCCACTGCTGCGGCGTATAGCCGTGTGGCTCGTTATGGATGTCGTAATACACCAGCGGATTGCTCACGTAGGCATCAATCACGACTTGCCACATGCTGTACCACGTGGGGATGTCGGCCGGTGTGCCAATGGTCTTGTTTGACGCCCAGTAGCCGATGATCACCTTCATTCCCTTGGCGATTCCGACGTCGATGGCGGCCTTGTATGAATTCCACCAAGAGTCGAGAACGGTCGGCTCGTTGATAGGCATGCGGTAGGAATTGGCCTGCAAGAGATCGGTGAAGGCGGTCAGGACGATGTTGGCCGTGGTGGTGACGCCAGCGTAGGTGTCCGTGTCCGAGGTCATGCCAGAGAGCAGGAGGTGTCCGGTGTTGAAGTTGTCCCGGTTGTCGGCCCAGTTCATGCAGTGGAAGTCCGATGGGTCGCTGCCACCACCGGCCACGCTGCCCCCATTTCCGCCCGTTCCTCCAACTCCCCCGGCCCCACCAGCGCCCACATCGGGCGTGGCGACGTCCTGTGCCGCGTCCGCGCCAGCGTCGGGTCGGCCCGTGCTGGCGGTTCCTCCGGTGCTGGACGCGCCACCCGTGCTGGCAGTCCCACCACGGGCGGTCGTGCCGCCGGCTGTGAGGCTGCCGCTGGTCGGCGTGCCGGCCCCGCTGGTCGTGCCGCCGGCCGTGATGCCTCCCCTGCTGGTCGTGCCGCCGCTGCTGCTGGTCGTTGTGCCGCCGCTGCTGGCCATGCTACCGCTGCTGCTGGTCGTGCCGCCAGTTACGCCCCCGGCGCTCGTGATTCCGCCACTGCTGGCGGTCGTTCCAACGCTCGAACCACCTGTGGCGCTCGTGGCACCGCCGGCTATCGTCTGTCCGCCGCCTGCAATCGTGCTGCTGCTTGCACCACCCCGGCCGCCTGCTGATGCGTCCGGCGAACTCGTGGAAGAACAGCCAGCCAGAAGAGCAATCAGCAGAACCGAACCGAGCGCGCGCAGGTCCAGGCCGTTCCTCAACCAACCGCAGTGCCGCTGAGATTTGAAGTGTCGTTCCATGGTGACTCCTCTCAGATCCAAGCCGGGACTTCAGCCTGCGTCCTCGCGCCGCCTGACCCTTCCAGTAGCAGGGGCGTTCATTTCGGGCTCATTTTGTGGGCTGGCCGACACATGAAAGGCTTTCGCGTCCGCGAGAACCAAGCGACCAAGACACAGCGCAATGCGGCGGCGGCCTAATAGAGTCCAGGACGCCGTCAGAAACCTACGGCGGACCAGCCGGCGCAACGCCCTCCGAATCGCAACCGCACGCTAGCGCGCCCGACGGCGGCGCCACATTCGGAACATGATGAGCCCAAAGATCCCGAAGCTGCCAAGCGCCGCCGGCCGCGAGGGCTCGCCCGCGACAGCGCAGCTACAGCCCGCAGCCGCGCCCGCAGCTTCACCTCCGCTCGTTCCCGCGCTTCCGCCAGTACCAATCGAACCGCCCGAACTGGTGCCACCCGTCGTCGTTCTGCTCCCGGCGGTAGTCAGTCCACCCGTGGCCGCCGTGGCACCGCCGCTGGTGCCAATGCCTCCGCTGCTCGCGACGCCCCCAGTCGTCTGGGTGCCGCCCGCACTGCTGGCACTGCCACTGCTCGTGGCGACCACACCGCCGGAGCCGACTGCGCCGGTAGTGCCGCCCGTGGTCTTGCTCCCGCCTGCACCGGCGCCCCCACCTGTGGAGAGGATCGCGGTACCGCCCGCGCCGGTCGTGCCACCCGCGGCCCTGGTGCCACCGGTGCTCGTCATTGCGCCCGTCCCCGTGGCGCCACCCGCAAGGGTACTGGCCCCGGTGCTGGTCGCGCCGCCACTTGCCGCGCTTCCGCCTGTCCCCGTCGTCCCGCCCGTGGGGGTACTGGCCCCGGTGCTGGTCGCGCCGCCACTCGCCGCGCTTCCGCTGGTCGTCCCACCAGCGCCCGTTGTTCCGCCCGTACCGGTCGTCCCACCCGTGCTGACCGTCCCGTTGTATTCATAGGCGCCAATGTCAGGCGTAGCCGAACGAGTGGCGGGATTGAAGCACGCCGCCACCCCACCAATGCTGGCGACATACGTATAGTTGATTGTGTATGTCCACCAACTGGCGCCCCCCGGGCTGCCCTTTACAATGCACTTCGGATCGAATCCGATGTCAGTCGTGGGCGCGCCCGAGGCCGTGCCCTTGTCCACGATGCTGCCCGTTGCCGAGGCCGTCAAGTGAAAGTCGGGGTTTGTGCCGGCCGGATCGGTGAAAAAAGGCGTGGCGCCATTAGCGTTGACAGCGTAGTTCGTCGTTCCCGCAGGAAGCCCCGCGCCCGCGAAGGCGTTTTGTGTGCCGTTGTAGCCGCTAGCTGCGGCCAGGTTGTTCTGGAATACTGTGCCGCTTTCTGATGTGGCATCCGAGTAGTAGATCTCGCCTGGATTGGTTGGCGCGCCCTGGGCATCAGTGGGCTCAAGTCCATCATGGTAACAGGTATTGTTGACGACATGCGAACCGCTACTGTTGGTGAGCCGGATGCAGGAGCCGCCGTTTCTGAAACCGATGTTGTTCTGGAACAGGGCCCCGGTGCTCCCCTGATCGAGAATGAAACCGCTCCCGTCCGAGTGGTGAGACGAAATGTCGATATTCTCGAACGAGACATTGGACTGGACAATATTGTCCTGGTATGTCCCGCCCGCTGTGTAGAGATTCACCCCACTCGACCACGACGGCAGCAAGTTGCCGTTGTGAGCAACCAGATTTTGTCGAATGATCACTCCTGTGGCCTTGTAGAACGCAATGCCATTGACGCCGTTGCCGTCGGCAATGCCGTTGACGAACTCGATGTGACTGGAAGGATTGTTCCAGCCATTGGAAAAGCCGCTTGACTGCCAGTTGCGCGAGGCGATGCCATCGAAGCGCACGTATTGCACGGTTGCGTTCGGTTCGACGCCACAGCCCACTGCGTTTCCCCCATCCAGGATGGGTAGCTGACCATCAACGGCCTTGAAGGTAATGTAGGCACCGGACGTGCCGCTCGCTCCATTACGGATGTACTGCCCCGAGTAGGTTCCGCCGAGGAGATAGATGGTGTCTCCTGGCTGGAACGACTTGCCGCTCATGTTGTAGTTGAGTTGGCAGGGCGCGGGTTGCGTGCAGGCGGCGTTGCTGCTGCCCGCGGGACCGAAGTAGTAGGTCGCGGCCTGCGCCCAAGGCGCAATGGCCAGGGAAACCAACCAGGGCACGCAAGTAAGCAGGGGGTGCTTCATGATTCGTGATTCCTAGAGGACTGGATGGCGAGACAGAAGCGGGCCTGCTCAGCCCGGCGCGCTAAGCGAAGGCTGTCAATCGACAATAGTGCATCAATCAGCGGAGGTTGTCGCGGAGAAACCATGGCTGTCCCGGAGCCTATTCAAGACGAAACAGGCGAGATCTTCCGACCTGCGCGACGAATCGCAGGCCTTCCGCGGCGCGGGCGGCAGTGTAGATCCGGTAGAGGAACGGTGCGGCCCGCTTGCTGCGGGGGGTGAGGTGTACGATCCTGATGCCGCGAAGCCTGCAGTCCTGCACGAACGCAGTCTCCGATGCGAGGGAGATCCGATGGGTCTGGTCGTGCGAATGGTAGAAGGGCAGGTCAAGCCATCCTCCGCTGTAGGATGGGCGAAACGGCGGGATATCGTGAAAGTAGAGGTAGAGGTCGGTCGAATAGACCTGCTGGCCGTCGGTGATTCCCTCGCGAAGCAGCGCCTGTTCGAGAGAGCGGTAGTTTTCCGAGGCTGTGCGCCACGAAACCACGGTGGCGATGTCGTTGGTTGCGCCGGCGCCGAGGAGGAGCGCCAGCACGACGTAGGCGGCAGGTTGTGGCCACGCTGCGGGAGTCGCGATAGTACGGAGTCGGTCGACCCACAGCGCGCGGCCTGACACCACCAGGAAGGAGAGGGACACTGGCAGAGCGAGGAGCACCGCCCTGCCGCTATCGGCCGTGGCCATGGCAATGCTATACACAATGCAGAAGCAGAGCCAGAGCGCGGCCGGTCGCCTCAGCGGGTTGCTTTTGGGGAAGAAGCAGAAGATGAGCGGCGCGGACAGGGTCGGGAAGAGCGTGACAAAACTGGCGAGAGACGAAGACAGGAAGGCCGACGGATTGGACAAAACGATCGACAGCGGTGTGCCCAGTGAAGGGATCTCCGCCGTGCGGTACCAACTGATGGGGTGCATGTGCTGGTAGAGATTGAAGGCCTGATAGGTCTGGAACGGTGAATGCCCCGACAGGAGATTCACAGCCACCTGGCAGGTGTAGACGAGTGCGCACGACGCCAGCGCGAGCATGACGCCAGCGATGCGTTTGCGGTAGGCCAGTGATGCCGCGGCCAGGAGCAACACACTTGCCAGGACAGCATGGTACCGCCACAGCGATGCCAGTCCCAGGAGCGCACCCGCGAGCGCATACCACCAGGCCCGTGGTGTGGGAGCGAGCAGTGCCGCCAACAGAGCGAAGCTGCCTACTGTGAAAAACACCATTGCGCCAGAATCAGCTCCTGGCGTGTAGAGATACTCAAAGACCTGGGGAAAGAGGAAGACCAGACTGGTGCCAATGAGGGACGGCAAGATTCCCAGGCCGCGGAGCCGCAAGACGCCGAGCAGGGAAAAGGCCAGGAGCCAGGTGAGGACTACATTGATGCCCAGGGCCGACAAGGGTGGATATCCGAGGCGAGCCAGCACGCGCAGGAGCACCGTGTAGCCGACGGGATAGAAACCGTCGTAAAACGTCCCCAGGTCACGGGAATCGAGTCGCTGCGAGAGGTAGTGATTGCCCCAGAAATCGTTCAGTGGGGTGTGAAAATTCGTGAAAATTCCGACCAGGGCAACGGCGGCTGCGAATGGAAGCGCAGCGCAGGCATTCCGTGCAGCAAGCTTCAATCGAGAAGTCTCGGGGCCTTGGCCCGCCATGGCGGGACAGGATACGCCATTTCCCTTGCGTCCTGCTAAGCTTACAGGATGAGACGAGCTGCTGGCTTTCGCTGTGGGCCCGCAAGCGTGTTGTTTTTCGCGGTGTGGCTGGCCCTCCCCGCGGGCGCCACTGCGTCGCTGGGCGGGGACGAGTCGTCTGTCGAGGCTGACCGCGCGCAGCTGGGGGCCAGCCTCAGAGTTGCTGCGCGCCGCGCGTACCTTTTGCACGAGGTGACGACGCCCGCGGGCGGCACTGTGCGCGAGTATGCGTCGCCGTCGGGCGTGGTATTCGGTGTGGCCTGGCATGGCCCCGGCCTGCCCGACATGAGGCGGTTGCTGGGTTCTTCCTTCACTCGCTATCAGCAGGCTTTGCTCCTACGCCGCGCGCGCCGCCAGCCCTTGCTGATCGACGAACCTGATCTGGTCATCCGTCTGACCGGGCACATGCGCAGCTTCCACGCGCGGGCCTATCTTCCTCAACAGATCCCTGTGGGCGTGGATCCGGCCGAGATCCAGTAGCGCAACTATGCCGGTGCGCGCGTCCGCTCTTGTCCTTTTCCTCGCGTCGCTGGTGGGGCTCGCCTGCTCTGAGAACGACTCGACTCCTCCCTGGCCAGACGACGGCCGACTTCTTCCACCCGGCCTGGGCAGTTCGCCGGGGACAGAGCCCAGCATCGCCAGCTCCGGCGTGAATGTCTTGCCCATCGTGGTCAACGCCGGCCCGGCTTACCAAGCGACCAACCCCAGTTCGTTGTACGTCAACGGTGCGTTCGCCTCGGTGACCGTGTGCGCGCCGGGAACCAGCGACTGCCAGACCATCGATGGCCTGCTGGTCGACACGGGCTCAGTGGGTTTGCGTATCCTGTCGTCGGCGCTGACCGTGTCGCTGGCGGACGCGACCAGCAACGGCATACCTCTTTCGGAGTGCACCCTTTTTCTCACCAACTACACCTACGGGCCGTTGAAATTAGCTGACGTGACCATGGCGGGGGAGACCGCCGCCAACATCGAGATCCAGGTCATTGATGCGACCGCCTCGGTGCCCTCCAGTTGCAGCGGCAGCGGCTTGCCGGCCAACGACACCCTGGCCACCTTGGCCGCCAACGGCATTCTCGGCATCGGGCCTTTCCTGCAAGACTGCGGTGAGAGTTGCGTGAGCGACGCTCCAGCCAGCCCTGCATTTTACTACACCTGCCCGTCAGCGGGCTGCCAAGACGTCGGCATGTCGCTGGCCCAGCAACTACCCAATCCGGTCGCCAGCCTGGCGGGCGACAACAACGGCATCGTCATCGAGCTGCCGGAGGTTCCGGCCGCGGGGGCCGCGACGCTGAGCGGCGCCGTGGTGTTCGGCATCGGCACGCGCGCCAACAATGCCTTCTCCGGTTCGACGGTCCTGCCCCTCGACAGCGCGGGCAATTTTGCGACCGTTTTCCAGAACGTGCCCACCAGCAGTAGCTTCGCCGATACCGGCTCGGACGGCATCTTCTTTGCGGACGCGAGTTCGCTCGGGATAAGCGTTTGCCCTGACATGACATCCTTCTACTGTCCGTCGACCACGCAGAATTACACGGCCGTGCTGGGCAGCACGGGCAGCACGGGCAGCACGGGCACGAGTGTGAAGTTCAGCATCGCCAACGCGGACGATCTGATAACGCAGAACCCGACTTATGCAGCCTACGGCAATCTGGGCGGTCCAGGCGGCGGCAGTTTCGACTGGGGGCTGCCCTTCTTTTACGGCCGGCGGGTTTTCGTCGCCTTGGCAGAGCAGGCGACGCCGGCGGGTCCAGGCCCGTACTTGGGCTTCTGACCCCCGGGTGGTCGTGGACTTCCAGGGGCTGCGCGACTACGCCAAGCCGCGCTGAAAGGGCGCAACGACTCGCCGATGTCTGGAGCTACAGCAGCACTTCGCGAATGTCGGCCAGCAGTTCGCGCAGGTGACTGGTGAAGCGGGCCGCTTGCGCGCCGTCGTTGGCGCGATGGTCGTAGGACAGCGAGAAGGGCAGAATGAGGCGCGGGCCGATCTGTCCGTCGCGGTACACCGGCCGCAGCGAGGCGCGCGAGAAGCCCAGGATGCCGACCTCGGGCGCGTTGACGATGGGTGAGAATGCGGTGCCGCCGATGCCGCCCAGGCTGGAGATGGTGAAGCTGGCGCCTTGCAGGTCGGCGGGCGTCAGCTTCTGCTCTCTCGCGCGTCGGCTCAGCGTGGTCAACTCGCCGGCCAGCTCCCAGATTCCCTTGCGGTCCACATCGCGCACCACGGGCACCACCAGACCCTCGGGCGTGTCCACCGCGATGCCGAGATGGATGTAGCGCTTCCACACCAGGTTCTCACCGTTGGCGTCCAGCGAAGCGTTGAAGCTGGGATGCTCTTTCAGTGTCGCCGCTGTCGCCTTCATGAAGAAGGCGAGCAGGGTGAGGCGCACGCCCCGCTGCTTGGCCTGCTCGGCCTCGGCCTTGCGAAACGCCTCCAGGTCGGTGATGTCGGCTTCGTCATACTGGGTGACGTGCGGGACCAGTCGCCACGATCGCTGCACGCTGGTCGCAGTGGCGCGACGAATGCGACCCAAAGGCCGCAGCTCGATGGGGCCGAATTTTGCGAAGTCTACTGCCGGCAACTCGCTGGCGCCGGCCGAGGGCGTCCGTGCCATGGCGGCCTTGATGTAATTGCGCAGGTCCTCTTCCACGATGCGGCCGTTGCGGCCGGTGCCCTCAATCTCGGAAAGCGCGACACCCAACTCGCGCGCCAGACGCCGGACTGCCGGCGCGGCATGGTGCTCGGACTTCGCCTCGTTGACCACCAGCGGGATGCTCGCGGTAGGAGATGGCCGCGCGCCGCCGCGGGGGCTGTCGGGCGCGGGGAAATCCTCCATGACCACGCCGGAGGCCAGGGGCACCTGTCCGTGCGCCGCAGGCGCCGCTGCGCTTCGAGCCCTTTGCGATGGCACGGGCGTCTCGGGCTGCCAGGGGCCCACGGGCGTCGGCTTGTTCGAAATGGCCACCGGCCCGGTATCACCAGTTGGAGTCAGCGTTGTCTCGTCGTCGATTGCCAAGGTAGCAAGCCGCGCGCCCGCCGAAACCCTGTCGCCCACCTTGACCAGCACCTGCTCGACCCGGCCGGCATGGGGCGAGGGCACGTCCATGGAAGCCTTGTCGCTCTCCAGGACCGCGACCGGATCGTCGCGCCTGATGGAGGCTCCCGGAACGATCAGAATCTCGACGATGGGAACGTCGTGAAAATCGCCGATATCAGGGACCAGCAGGTCAACCGTCTTGCTCACGTTCCTTCTCCTTGGCTTGGCATCACACGCGGGTCGGATCTGGTTTCTCGGGATCGATGTCGAGCTTGCGCAGGGCCGCGTTGACCTGAGAGGCGGGGATCGCGCCCTCGTCGGCCAGGGCTTTGAGCGCGGCCAGCGCGACAAAGCGTCGGTCGACCTCGAAAAAATGGCGCAATTGGCTGCGCCGATCGCTGCGACCGAAGCCGTCCGTGCCAAGCACGACGTAGCGCCTAGATACAAACGGCCGGATCTGGTCGGCAAACAGGCGCACGTAGTCGGTCGCCGCCACCACCGGGCCCTGGCGATTGGTCAGGCACGTTTCGACGAAGCTCGGCCTGCGCGGCTCCGCCGGGTGCAGCAGCGACCAGCGTTCCGCGGCCAGACCCTCGCGCCGCAACTCGGTGAAGCTGGGAGCGCTCCACAGGTCGGCGCCGACGCCGAAGTCACCCTCCAGCAAGTCGGCGGCAGCCAGCACTTCACGCAAGATGGCGCCCGAGCCGAGAAGTTGCACCCGGGGTTTGTCCGCGCCCATGCGACTGGCGCGTAGCAGATACAAGCCTTTCAAGATTCCGGGCGCCGCGCTCTCGGGCATGGCCGGATGGGCGTAGTTCTCATTCATCATGGTGATGTAATAGAAGACGTCCTCCTGCTGTGTGACCATCCGGCGCAGCCCGTCCTGAACGATGACCGCCATCTCGTAGGCGAAAGTCGGATCATAGGCCACGCAGGTCGGGATGGCGGAGGCCAGCAAGTGACTGTGACCGTCTTGGTGCTGCAGGCCCTCGCCCGCCAGGGTGGTGCGGCCGGAGGTGCCGCCCATGAGAAAGCCGCGCATGCGCATGTCCGCGCCTGCCCAAGCGAAGTCGCCGGTGCGCTGGAACCCGAACATGGAATAGAAGCAGTAGAAGGGGACCAGATTGATGCCGTGGTTGGCGTAGGCGGTGCCGGCCGCGATGAACGACGACATGGCTCCGGCCTCGTTGATGCCTTCTTCCAGTATCTGGCCGTCCTTGGCCTCGCGGTAGGACATGAGCTGTTCGGCGTCAACCGGCTCGTAGAGCTGGCCCACTGACGAGTAGATGCCGAGCTGGCGGAACAGACCCTCCATGCCGAAGGTGCGGGCTTCGTCGGGCACGATGGGCACCACGTGGCGGCCGATGACGGGATCGCGGGTCAGGCGCGCCAGCATGCGCACGAAGGCCATGGTGGTGGAATATTCGCGTTCGCCGCTGCCCTGCAGGAGGAAGTCGAAGGCTTCCAGTTGCGGCACCTGCAACGGCGGCGCGGAGGGACGACGTACGGGCAGGGAACCACCCAGGGCTTGGCGCCTCTGCCGCAGGTAGCGGATCTCGGGGCTGTCTTCGGGCGGCCGGTAGAACGGCGCCTTGCCGATGTCTTCATCGCTGATGGGAATGTCGAAGCGATCGCGAAAGGCGCGCAAGGCCTCCTCGCCCATCTTCTTCTGCTGGTGGGTGATGTTCTGGCCCTCGCCCGCCTCGCCCATGCCGTAGCCTTTGACTGTCTTGGCCAGCACCACCGTCGGCTGACCCTGGGTCGACACCGCCGCGGCGTAGGCGGCGAAGACTTTGTGCGGGTCATGGCCGCCGCGGTTGAGCCGCCAGATGTCCTCGTCGGAGAGGCTGGCCACCATGGCGCGTAGCTCGGGATACTTGCCGAAGAACTTCTCGCGCGTGTAGGCGCCACCCTTGGCCTTGAATGCCTGGTATTCACCGTCGACGCATTCCAGGAAACGCTTACGCAGAAGACCCTGGCGGTCGAGTTGCAACAGCGGATCCCAGTAGGAGCCCCACACGACCTTGAGGACGTTCCAACCGGCGCCGCGGAACAGGGCCTCCAGTTCCTGGATGATGTTGCCGTTGCCTCGCACCGGTCCGTCCAGGCGCTGCAGATTGCAGTTGACCACGAAGATCAGATTGTCGAGCTTCTCGCGCGCGGCCAGCGTGATGGCGCCCAGGGACTCGGCCTCGTCCATCTCGCCGTCGCCGAGGAATGCCCACACCTTGCGGTCCTGCGCATCCTGCAGGCCCCGGTTGTGCAGGTACTTCATCAGGCGGGCCTGGTAGATGGCCAGCATGGACGAGAGCCCCATGCTCACCGTGGAGAACTGCCAGAAATTGGGCATCAGCCAGGGATGCGGATAGGACGAGAGGCCCCGGCCGCCGACCTCCTGGCGGAAGTCGTTGAGTTGGTCTTCGCTCAAGCGGCCTTCGAGATAGGCGCGCGCGTAGATCCCGGGCGCCGAGTGTCCCTGGATGTAGACGAGATCGCCGCCGTGTTGGTCGGTGGGGGCGCGGAAAAAATGGTTGAAGCCAACGTCGTACAGGGTGGCGGCCGAGGCGAAGCTGGCGATGTGGCCGCCCAGTTCCGTGCTGCGCCGGTTGGTATGTACCACCATGGCCAGCGCGTTCCAGCGGATGAGAGAGCGGATGCGGCGTTCGAGGGCTGGATCGCCGGGCGCAGGCACCTGCCGCGAGCGCGGGATGGTGTTGATGTACGCGGTGGTGGCGTCAAACGGCAGATGCGCGCCCGCACGGCGCGCGCGATCGACCAGTTGCTGAAGCAGGAAATGGGCGCGTTCCACGCCGGCGTGCGTGAGGGTGGACTCCAGGGCGTCGATCCATTCCTGCGTCTCCTGCGGATCGTCGTCAGCCGCGTCCTGCCGTGGGTTGTTGTGCGCGTCTCGGTCGTCCGGTTCCCCTTGAGTCATCGGTGCCACTCCCCGTCTTGCCGGCCGACGGCCGGACCTTGCAGACAAGCCTAGCGCGAAAACCGCAAAGGGAAAACCGCGCCGTCGTCGGGCGAGCCAGCGAGATTGGCGGAAGCAGCTTTGCCCCGTGGCTCTGGTAAGGTAACCGGCCAACGTGATACGGGCACGCAACCTATGCAAGACCTACCGGGTGCACCGCCGGCCGCCAGGCCTGCTGGCGGCCCTGCGCTCGGTCGTGCGCCGGCGCACCGAGGAGGTGCAGGCCCTGGTCGACGTGAGCTTCGACATCGCGCCGGGCGAGCGAGTTGGTTTTCTAGGACCCAACGGCGCGGGCAAGACCACGGCGCTCAAGATTCTGTCAGGCCTGCTCTACCCGACCAGCGGCACGGTGACGGTGGGTGGCTTCGTGCCGCAGGAACGTCGCAACGAATTCCTGCACATGATCACGCTGGTCATGGGACAGAAGCAACAGCTCCTCTGGGATCTGCCCCCGGCCGAGACATTCGCCATGAATCGAGCCCTGTTCGACTTGCCCCGGCGCGAGGCGGACGCCACCCAGCAGGAGTTGGTGGATCTGCTCGAGATAGGCGCGCTCATCGGCAAACCGACACGGCAACTCTCGCTGGGCGAGCGCATGAAGTGCGAGTTGGTGGCGGCTCTCTTGCACCGGCCGCGGGTGCTCTTTCTCGACGAGCCCACCATCGGCCTGGATGTGTCCATGCAGGCGCGGGTGCGCGACTTCATCCGCCGCTACAACGAAGCCACCGGCGCGTCCGTGCTGCTCACCAGTCACTACATGGAAGACGTGGCGGCCCTATGTCCGAGGGTCATCGTCATCGACAAGGGCCACCTCATCTACGACGGGGATCTGCGAACCCTGGCCCGCCGCATTCGGCCCGAGAAGCGCATCACCATGCACTTCTCGTCGGTGCCGGCGCCCGGCGAGCTGGATCGCCTGGGCAACTGCGTGGCTCGCTCGGAGTTGCAGGCCACCCTGGCAGTGCCGGCCGCGCAGGTGACCGAGGCGGTGCGGGCCGCGCTGGGACGCTTGCCCATCTCCGATATCTCCGTCGAGGATCCGCCGCTGGAAGAGATCATGCAGGAGTTTCTCGGCGGCCAGCCCGCCAACGGGGGCGCGAGGTCGGCGTGAGTCGGCGTTTCGGCGGGGAAGGGTTGAGGGCCGCGCGGCACGTGCTGCGCGCGTATCCGGCACTTCTGCGCGTGGGCTTTGCCGACATGTTCGCCTACCGCGCCGAACTGGTGGTCTGGCTGCTGACCATGAACATGCCTCTGGTGATGATGGCTCTGTGGACAGCGGTGGCCGCGACCGGGCCGGTGGGTCGCTTCGGCCAGCGCGAGTTCGTGGCCTATTACCTGGGCATGCTGCTGGTGCGCATCCTCACCGGCTCGTGGCTGGTGTGGGAATTGACCATGGAGATCCGGCAGGGCACGCTGGCGCCGCGCCTGCTGCGACCTATCCATCCGCTGTGGGCGCACAGTGCGATGCAACTAGCGGCCGTGCCCATGCGCGCGGTCCTGGTTTCGCCTTTGCTGTTCATTCTCTATTGGGCCGCGGGCGAGCGCCTGCCCCTGCACGAGCCGGAGCGCATGGCCATCGCGCTCACGGCGATCGCCGGGGCCTGGATGCTCCTGTTTCTCATCATGGCCATCATCGGCACCCTGGCAGCGTTCGTCGAAAGTGCGCTCTCGATCTTCGATGTTTGGCTGGGCGCGCAGGCGGTGCTGTCCGGCTATCTGGTGCCTCTGGAACTGCTGCCGCCCTGGGTGGCGCAGGCCGCGCGCTATCTGCCTTTCCGCTACATCCTGGGCTTCCCGGTCGAGACATTGATTGGCCTGGAGAGCACGTCCAGTGCGCTGCACGAGCTGGGCGTGCAGGCGCTGTTCATCGCGGGCTCGCTGGTCGCCGCCCTGGCGCTGTGGCGGGCGGCCTTGAGGCGCTTCGCCGCCTTCGGAGGCTAGTGCATGCGTTTGCTGCGCCACTATGCTCGCCTGCTTGCCGTGCAGATGCGGACGTCGTTGACCTTGGCGGTCCAGTACCGCTTCGATTTTCTTCTCGAGGGCGCGTTGGCCCTGTTCTGGCTGGCCATCACGCTGATTCCCCTGCTGGTGGTCTATTCGCGCCGCGAGTCGGTGGCGGGCTGGAGCTTCCCCGAGGCCTTGGTGGTGGTGGGCTGGTTCTCCGTGCTCAAGGCTGTGCTCGACGGAGGCGTGACCCCAAGCCTCAACTTCGTCGTGGAGGGGGTGCGCAAGGGGACGCTAGACTTCGTCTTGTTGAAGCCGGCCGACGCGCAGTTCTTGGTGTCCACCGCGCGCTTCGAACCATGGCGTATCCTCGACTTTCTCGGCGGCATAGCCGTCCTCGTCTATGCCTTCCATCGTCTGGGCCGCGCGCCTGGCGTCGGCGACTTGATGGTCGGCCTCGCGCTCTTTGGCGTGGCCCTGATCCTTCTCTACTCGCTGTGGATTCTGGTGGTCAGCGTTTCGTTCCGGGTGGTCAAGGTCGACAATCTTTCCTATCTGTTCATTTCCATCTTCGACGCCGGCCGCTGGCCCATCGACGTGTTCAAGGGGGCACTGCGCCTGATCTTCACCGTGGTTTTTCCGCTGGCGCTGATGACCACCTATCCGGCCCAGGCCCTGCTCGGCAAGCTCACTCTGGCGCACGCGCTGCTGGCCGGGACAGGCGGGCTCGCCTTCGCATCGATCGCGCGCTTTGTGTGGAAACGGGCCCTGCACGCGTACACGTCGGCGAGCTCGTAATAATGGGAACCCTGAAAGGGTTCGCTCCGCCCTTCGGCCCCCCACCCGCCGCTTCCTCCCCGCTCGCTTCGCTCGGCCTCGCCAAGCCCTCCCGCGACGGGCGCGCGCGAAGCGCGCGTGGGACAGGGGTGGGGCGTGTAGGCCCTAGCCCCCGAAGGGGGCGCTCTGGCTCCGGCGGGCAAAGCCCGCCTTCGCCAACGCGATCGCCGGAACCCTGAAAGAGTTCCGGCGATCCGATTGCGTTGCCGCGCTACTCAGCTTCCGGCCGTAGCCTCAGAAATCTGAGACGGTACTGCCATTCCGTTCATGGAAAGTACCCGCGGCAGCACTGGCCCACATGCTATTATAAGGAGTTAGCCGTACCGTGAAGGCCGCAAGCCGGTGGCATGACACTTGCTGATGATGGGAGGGGGACAGCCGTGGCCAGTCAATTGCTAGTGCAAGGTGTTTTGCAAGACGCAAGGAGCCGACCATGAAAGAGAAAGACATCCGAGAGCGCATCCACATCTTCCTCAGGGACACAGTCCGTTATGTCGTGGTGCCTGCTTCGATGGGGATCGGGCTCGCGCTGGTGGGGTGCAGCGATAGCTCGCTGAACCTCAGTCCAGATGGCTCGGCAGACTCTTCATCCGTGCAGCCTGGCACCGGTGGTTCCAGCGGAACATTCTCCTCTGGCGTGGTGGCCGTCTATTCGGCACCCATGACGGGCGGAACCACGGGCGTGAGTGTAACGACAGGCGCGGGTGGAGCGACGGCGACGGGCGGAATGACGGCTGTTCCAATGTATATGGCGGCCATGCCGGACGCGGGGACGGGCGGCGTGACAGGGGGGGCGGAACAACTGGGACCGGCGGTGCCACAGCGACGAGCGGCCCGGTTCCGACAGGAGGGAAGTACGCCACACCGATGCCAGATGCAGGCGGAGGGATGGGCGGCATGGGCGGAGTGATGGGGACGGGCGGAACTACCGCCTACATGGGGAGCTTTCCGGGGACCTATCCGTATGCGGGCGGAGCGACGGGGACGGGCGGAGCAACGGGGACAGGCGGTGCCACAGGGGCTGGCGGCGTGACTACGGGAGCGACGAAGTACGGCACACCCATGCCGGTGGACGCCGGAGGTGCCGGCGGTGCGGTGGCCATGTATATGGCAATGATGCCCGACGGGGGACCCGTCATGAGGTACCAGGCGGTGATGCCGCCGGAAGCGGGTGTTGCTCAGCCGGACTACATGGCCGTGATGCCCGTGGAACCGCCTCGCGACGCGGGCGGCGGGGTGGTGGCGCTGTACGCTGCGCCCGTGCCGACCAAGAACTAGTCGGGTACAATTCCCTCGTGATTGAAGTCCTGCGGCGAGTCGGGTTTTTCCCGCGCGCTTGCGTGTGGGAGCTGACCCTGGCGTGCAACCTGCGTTGCAAGCACTGCGGTTCCATAGCCGGCAGCAAGCGTGGCGACGAGCTGTCGCTCGACGAGTGCCTGCGCGTGGCCGATGAACTGGTGGCGCTCGGGTGCCGGCGCATCACCCTCAGCGGCGGCGAGCCCACGATGTATCCGGGCTGGCACGAGGTGGGCAAGCGGCTGGTCGAGCTGGGCGCGCGGGTCAACCTGATCTCGAACGGCCTCACCTGGTCGGCCAAACACATCGAGCAGGCGCAGAAAGCCGGTCTGTGCGGCGTGGCCTTCAGCATCGACGGCTTCGAGAAGGAGCACGACGAATTCCGGGCCTCCGGCTCGTTCGTGAAGGTGGTTCGCGCCATCGACATCAGCGTGGCGGCCGGCCTGCCGGTGGCGATCAACACCACCATCAACCGACTCAATCAGGGCCAGCTCAAGTCGCTGCGGCAGTTCCTGATGGATCACCGGGCGTTCGCCTGGCAACTGCAGTTCGCCACCGCCACCGGGAACATGGGCGAGCACCGGAATCTGGTTTCTCCGCCGGAGGATCTGTTGTGGCTGGTGCCGCAGATCGCGGAGCTGTGTCGGATCAACAGCCCTGAATTCAAGGTCTATCCCAGCGACGACATCGGCTACTTTGGCAAGCCGGAGCCGGATCTGCGCGATGCGGACATGACGCTGCCTTTCTGGCTGGGCTGCCGCGCCGGCTGTCAGGTGATCGGTATCGAGAGCGGGGGAAACGTGAAGGGGTGCCTCTCGTTGCCCTCGTCGATGCACGGCGAAGCCCGTTTCGTCGAGGGCAACGTGCGGCAGAAGAGTCTGCGCGACATCTGGCTCCGCGCGGACGCCTTCGCCTACAACCGGCTCTTCAAGGAGGACCAACTCGGCGGGTTCTGCCACGTCTGCCGCTTTCGCGATGTGTGCCGCGGCGGGTGCTCCTGGGCCACCTACGCTCAGGGCGGAATCGGGAACGAGCACTGTTTCTATTACCAGGCGGTCAAGCACCGGCGCTTCGATCTGCTCGCCGAGGAGCCGACCGACGATGAGATGCGCTACTTCGATGGGCACGCGCCCGGCGTCGCCTTGGCGGCCGGGGGGCAGCCGTGAGCGGCGACGTGCCCGCGGGCGGAGGAGTTCAGACGGTTGCTGCCTCGCCTCCTCCGGCGGTCGACACCATCATCGAGCAGGCTCGCGCCGCCATCAACCAGCATCTGCTGGGCGACGCGCGGGAAAAGATCAAGCAGGGGCTGGCCCTGGCGCCCGACAACCTGACCTTGCTCGACCTTGCTGGCTTCGTGTGCTTCTTCCTCGGCGACTACCTCGCCACCGAGACGTATTGCCGTCGCGCACTCGCGGTCAAGCCCGACCACGCGTATGCCTGCAAGGGGCTCGGCCTGGCGCTGGCGCGACAGGGCCGGGTGGACGAGGGCGTGCAAAGCCTTGAACGCGCCATCGCGCTTGCGCCGGGATGGGTGGATTCGTACTGGGATCTGGCCGTGGCGTTGCTGGAAGCGGGTCGGCCTGATGAGGCGCTGCAGGCGGTTGAGCGCGCCGAGAAGGCCGTGCCCGCCGAGGCCAATCGTCTCCGCGCCCTCGCTCAGACCATTCGCGTCCGGGGCCGTCGCTAGTTGTGGTTTCGCGGCCACAAGCAAGACGAATGTCTGTTGTGTGGCTGCACTGTTTCTGGCACGTAAACTCAGATTGCGTCAAACCGCGCGACTGCGCTGCTTGAGTTGCAATTGTTTCTGTTGAGTAACTTGAAAGTGAATCGCCAGTAAATCTTGTCACTACACCAGGGTAGCACTGTCGAAGTCACTCGAAAAAGTCGAGCAGGCTCTCAGACTGTGTGGACACGCGATGCCGGTTTCGTCTACTTTCCCCGTCACTCGCAACGGCACGGCTGAGATGAAGACACACTCGAATTGGCCAGGCACGACGACCTGTGGACCAGACCGGCGAATGGTCGCGCCGACTGTCACCGGTTCGGTGCCTCACGGTGTGTTCTCGCATGAATGGACGGGATCAGGAGGTAAGATTCGTGGCTGAAATGGCGACAGTGCAGCCGGGCGTGCGTCCGGCCGTGGCCGCTCCTTCCTTGAAGGTGATCTTCGTCTGCGAGAACAGTGCCCGCGCGGGCCGCGTGCCCACTTCGGGCAAGCGATTCCCGCCCGAGACGCCGGACTTCGGCTGGCCGTTCCCGGTGCAAGAAGTGGTGGTGCCTTGCGCGGGCCGGTTGCAACCTGAACACTTGCTCAAGGCCTTTGAAGGCGGCGCGGATGCAGTCGGCGTGGTGTGCTGTGAAGAAGGCAATTGCCACCATCACGAGGGGAACAAGCGTTGCCGTCGGCGGATCGACGCGGTTTCCTCGATGCTGGAAGAGGTCGGGCTCGGTAAAGGCCGCTTGATGTTGTTCCACCTGCCCGGCTCGGCGGTGCAGGACATGGCCCTGGGCGCCGGGGCGTCGGCCCCGGCCAGCCTCGATCCAACGCTTAAACAGAAGGTGGCGGCGATACGCGATCAAGTTGTCGCTGCTGTGGCTTCCCTGGCACCGACCCCGTTGCGCGCAACGGGCCTGTCGGACGATGTCCCGTACGAACTGGAAAATGAAGATGATAGCGATGAGTAAGTTGTCCGAGAAACTGGGCAGCGGGAAATCGGTCGTGACCGCCGCCTGTATTCCTCCGCATGCAACCGATCCAGCCGCGGTGAAGAAGCTAGCGGCGTGTTTCCCGGCGTCGCTCGACGGCGTGATCGTGGGCGACCACGCGGAGCAAGCGCACGGCTCGGCCTTGGCCTGCGCGGCGCTGCTGGCCGCGGAGAAGGTCGAGCCGGTGCTGAGCCTGTGCACGCGCGACCGCAACCGCGTGGCACTGGAATCCGATGTGATGGGCGCCTTCGCTCTCGGCGTGAAGACGTTTTTCTGCATGTCGGGCGCGCACCAGGCGCTGGGCGGATTTCCCCAGGCGGCAGGCGCCTACGACATGGATGCCGTGCAGTTGACCCAGGCCCTGGCCAAGATGGCGAGCACGGGAACCGATTTCAGTGGGAGCAAGCTTCCCGCAGCGCCGGCGTTGACCGTGGCCGCAGCCGCCCACCCGTACCTCCGGCCCATCGAATTGGCCCTGGCGCAGACGAGGAAGAAGATCGCGGCGGGCGCAAAGATCCTACTCACCGACCCGATCTTCGACCTGGCCGGCTTCGAAGAATGGCTCAAGGCTGTGCGGGCTGCGGGCCTGGACAAGCAGGTCGCCATCATTGCCAGCGTGTTGCCGCTGACCAGCGTGGCGCAGGCCGAAGAGCTGCGCACCGGGCGGGGCAGCGCCATCAGCGACGACATCATCAAGCGGCTGCGCAGCGGCGATGCGGCCCAGGCCGGCGTGGCCATCGCGGCCGAGATCGCGGGCAAGGTCAAGTCTATGTCCGGGGTGCGCGGCATCCACATCCACAGCGCGGGCTGTGAACCGCTGGCCGCGTCGGTGATCAAAGAAGCCCGTCTGGCGTAGGGCGCGCGATGTCTGAGAAGTACCATATCAAGCCAGTGCCGACGCCAGGGCGCTTCCGCCACGTCGGCAAGTACGGCAGCGTGGACTGGCGCGAGGATTGCGCCCGCTGCAGCAACTGCGTGAAGCCCCGCTGCGTGTTCGACACTTATCGCAAGGAAGCGGCCTACAACCGCGACCCGCAGACCTCGATCGTTCCGCTCAACGAGTGCCGCGCGTGCTTCTCCTGCGTGCAGGGCTGCACCAAGGGCATCCTGGCCATCTCGATCAACCCCGAGTACCTGGCCATGGGCGACGACTACTGGAAGCCCGACATCATGGCCACCACCTGGAACCAGTCTGACACGGGCCGGGTTCCGGTTTCGGGCGCCGGCTACCGGGGCCGCTTCCATGGTTTCGGCTTCGATTCGATCTGGACCGACATGTCCGAGATCGTTCGCCCCACCCGCGACGGGATCCACGGTCGCGAATACATCAGCACCAGCGTGGACATCGGGCCCAAGCCGATGCGGCTCTCATTTTCTAGTGATGGCAAGCTGTCGGGCGATCCGGCTAATCTGATTGACCTGCCTCTCCCGCTCATCCTGGACGTTCCCGCCTGGCAAGTGGGCGGCCAGGAGTTCGCGCGGGCCCGTCTGACCACGGCGGCGAAGCTGAAGACCCTGGCCGTGGCTCGCGCCACCGAGGTGGCCGGAGCGCCGGCTGCCGAGTTGCCGTTCCTGGTTCCGCTGGTTGGCAGCGAGGGACTCGGCAGTGTGCAGACGCTGCTGCCGCAGGTGCGGATGGTCGAGTTCGTGGATGGAGCAGAGGTGGCGGCCCTGGCTGCCAAGGCCAAGGCGGCCAATCCCAAGCTGGTCGTCGCGGTTCGCCTGCCCCTGCAGGGCGCGGCGGTAGAACGCATCCTGCAACTCAGCCAGGCGGGCGTGAGGGTTTTCCACTTGTGCGGCGACTTGCACGGCTGCGAAGTGGGGGTTGGAAGCCCACGGCACATCAAAGACGTCATGCGCGAGGTCCACGGCCGCCTGGTCAAGGCCGGTGTGCGCGACGAGATCACGCTGATCGTTGCCGGCGGTATCGCCCTGCCCGAGCACATGGCCAAGGCCATCATCTGCGGCGCCGATCTGGTGGCCGTGGACACCGCCCTGCTGGTGTCACTCGGTTGCCGCGTGTGTCGCGGGGTGCAGGGCGCCGATCACCAGGATCATTGTCCGGCCGCCGTCCCGACGCTGGAAACCGGCTACGCGGTCCAGCGCATGGTGAATCTCATGGCAGCTTGGCATTCGCAGCTTCTGGAAGTGTTGGGCGCCATGGGCATCCGCGAAGTGCGACGCCTGCGCGGCGAGGTGGGGCGCGCGATTTTCAAGGAAGACGTTGAACGGGAGGCATTTGGTGACCTTCTCTCTCGCTAACTCCAAAGCCGAGCCCGCGGCAGCTCCGACCCAGTCCGCTCCTGCGGACACTGAGTCGGAGTTCACGGTCAGCCGGGAGGTGCGACCCGCGCCCGACCGCTACCGCAATGCCCTGGGCAAGTACAAGATCAACCGCTCGGCCGACTGCGTCGCCTGCGGCGAGTGCGCCAAGCTGTGCCCGCAGGGCGTGCACGTGAAGCCCGACGGCTACACCTTCACCCTGCGACCGCTCGATCACCTGTGCATCGGTCCGGACTGCGCCAAGACCGACCACTTCTGCGTGGCCAAGTGCAAGCAGAAGGCGCTCACGCTGATGCGCAACCCCAGTGTGGATGCCATGGGCGATCCGCGCTGGACCGCGGATCTGATTCTGTCCACCTGGCACATGGCCGCCACTGGCCACGTGCCCACCTCCGGGCTCGAGTACCGGCACGGCGCTTCGGGCGGCGGCTTCGATCGCATGGACTTCAACTTCCCCGCCGCGCCGACCAAGGTCGACCCTGCCAAGGTCGACACCACGCTGGCGCTCAACCGCCGCAACGACGGCCGGCCGCAGGTCAACATCGATATTCCGGTCTATGGCGGCGGCATGTCGTTCGGCTCGGTCAGCATCCACACCATCGTGGCCAAGGCCCGCTCGGCCACGGCGTGGAACAGCTTCACCTGCACCGGCGAGGGCGGCTATCCCGACCGGCTCAAGCCCTACGACGAACACGTCATCACCCAGGTGGCGACTGGCCTGTTCGGCGTGCGCGAGGACACCATCCAGCGGGTGCGCATCGTCGAATTCAAGTACGCCCAGGGCGCCAAGCCCGGTCTGGGCGGCCACCTCCTGGGCGACAAGAACACGCCCGCGGTGGCGCGCATGCGCGAGGCCATCGCCGGCAACGCGCTGTTCTCGCCCTTCCCGTTCCACAGCGTGTACAGCGTGGAAGACCACAAGAAGCACCTCGACTGGATCAAAGAGGTCAACTCGCGCGCCCTGGTTTCGGTCAAGGTGTCCACCCCCACCGACGTGGACATGGTGGCGGTGGGCAGCTACTACGCCGGCGCGCACATCATTCACCTGGACGGCAGCTATGGCGGCACCGGTGCAGCGCCCGACATCGCCAAGAAGAACATCGCGATGCCCATCGAGTACGCCATCGCGAAGGTGCACAAGTTTCTGGTCGCTGAAGGCATCCGCGACTCGGTCACCTTGATCGTCAGCGGCGGCTTGCGTACCGCCGACGACGTGATGAAAGCCGTCGCGCTAGGTGCGGATGGCGTGGTCATCGGTACCGCCGACATGGTGGCCTTGGGCTGTGTGCGCTGCGCCTGCTGCGAGAGCGGCCGCGGCTGCCCGCGCGGCATCGCGAGCACGGACCCCGAACTGATGATGCTGATGAGCTTGGAGTGGGCTACGCAGCGGCTGATCAATCTCATGCACGCCTGGCGCGAGCGCATGGTCGACATCATGGTGCGCCTGGGAGTTTCCAGCGTGAAGGATCTGCGCGGCCGTAGTGATCTGTTGACCTACGCCCGGGAGGAGGCTGCGCTATGAGCGACCAAGCGGATCTCCTACTGGCCACGCGCAGCCAGGTTTATCGCGACGAGGAGCCGGTCGAAGGCGAGCGCGCCGAAGAGGGAGGCTGCGGCGTCACCGGGTTCGCCTGCAACATCCCGGTGCGCGGCAAGTTCATCTACGAGCCGTCCATCCAGATGCAGAACCGTGGCAATGGCAAGGGCGGCGGCATCGCGGCCACTGGCCTGGTGCCGGAGCAGATCGGCGTGTCGCGCGAGGTGCTGGATTCGCACTACCTCGTCCAACTCGCGCTGCTCGATGCGACGGTGCACCCCGAGCTGGAGAAGCAGTTCATCCTGCCCAACTTCGACGTGGCGCTGTCCACGCGACAGGATCACATCGACGATCACCGCGACATCCCAGGCCTCACGGTGCGGCCGCCCGACGTGCACCGCTACGTGGTGCGGGTCAAGCCGGCGGTATTGAAGGCGTTCGCCGAATCCACTGGGCTGCAGGCGCTCTCCCCGCGCGAACTGGAAGACGAGTTCGTGTGGCGCAATTCCTATCGCCTCAACGACACGTTCTACGCCTCGCTCGGCGACAAGCGCGCCTTCGTGTTGTCGCATGGACGCGATCAGCTTGTCTTCAAGATCGTGGGCTACGCCGAGCAGAACGTCGAATACTACAAGCTGCAAGATTTCCGCGCTCACGTCTGGATTGCCCACCAGCGCTACCCCACAAAAGGCCGCGTGTGGCACCCGGGTGGCGCGCACCCGTTCGTGGGGCTGAACGAGGCGCTGGTGCACAACGGCGACTTCGCCAACTACCATTCGGTGTGCGAGTACCTGCGCCAGCGCAACATCAAGCAGCAGTTCCTCACCGACACCGAGGTGTCAGTGCAGCTCTTCGATCTGTGGGACCGCGTTTACAAGTACCCGCTGGAATACATCATCGAGGCGCTGGCCCCGACCGCCGAGCTGGATTTCGACCAGCTCTCGCCGGAGAAGCAGCAGATCTACCGCCAGATCCAGGCGACCCACATCCACGCCTCGCCTGACGGTCCCTGGTTCTTCATCATCGCACGCAACCACCCCGACCAGAAGCGCATGCAGCTGCTCGGCATCACCGACACGGCGATGTTGCGGCCGCAGGTGTTCGCCCTGGCCGACAGCGGCGACGTGCAAATCGGCCTCATCTGCTCGGAGAAGCAGGCCATCGACGCCACCCTGCGCAGCCTGGCGCGCGAGGATCCTCGTTTCTGTCCGGTCGCCGACAAGTACTGGAACGCGCGCGGCGGCAGCAGCAGCGACGGCGGCACGTTCGTCTTCACCATCAACGACGAGAACGGCAAGAAGAAACTGAGCTGCGCCGACAAGTTCGGCCGTCAGGTCAAGCTGGACGTGGGCAACGTGCGCTGCGACCAGGTCAAGCGCGAAACACCCAGCGAGATCGCGGCAGCGGGCACGCGCAAGGCGGTGCTGGAAGCACTCAAGCAGGGTCGCGCCCAGGATCTTTTCACCCACGTGGTGCAGAACTTGCCTGGCTGGCCGGCCAGCGGGCTGCGCGACTTCTGCGATCGCATCGTCGAGTCCTGCGACAACGGCCGCAGCAAGGCCACGGCCATCGAGGCTTTGACCCTGCTCTACGACCGGCGCTTCGACACCGGCGACAAGCGGCGCAGCACCGTGCTGCCTGTGCTGGAAGAGACGCTCATGCGCCTGTTCGATGCCAGCCCGCTTTTGGGTCAGCCCGGCGAAGGCAGTTTCCGGCGCCTAAACTGGGACAGTCGCGCAACGATCGTGGCCCCGCAGGCCGGCGAGGAAGTCCTGCTCATCGACGCCGAGAAATTCCCGCCCGAGGGCGATGACTGCGATGCCGTGTATCTGCGCCGCGCCTTCCAGGCCGGCTGGCGTCGCTTCATCGTGTACCGCCTGCGCGGCCAGCGCTTCACCGGCGTGGGACTGGGCCCTGGCACCGAGGGCGTGCGCATCGACACCTACGGCTCTAGCGGTGACTACCTGGCCTCCGGCATGGACGGCGAGGAGATCCGCGTGCACGGCAACGCCCAGGATCAAGTCGGCCAGATCGCCAAGCGGGGCAAGCTGGTGATCTTCGGCGACGTGGGCCAGACCTTCATGTACGGCGGCAAAGGCGGCGAAGTGTACGTGATGGGCAACGGCGCCGGCCGGCCTCTCATTAATGCCGTGGGACGACCGCGTGTGGTGATCAACGGCACCTGTCTCGATTTCTTGGCCGAGTCGTTCATGGCCGGCGATCCACTCAACGGCGGCGGCTTCGTCATCGTCAACGGCGTGGAATTCGACCGCCGTGGCAAGCTGGTTCCGCTGGCGGCACCCTACCCGGGCAGCAATCTCTTCTCGCTGGCCTCGGGCGGCGCCATATACATCCGCGACCCGCACAAGAAGGTCGTGGAACAACAGCTCAACGGCGGTGTGTTCGGCCCGGTCACCGACGCCGACTGGCGAGTGATGCGGCCCTATCTGCAGGAGAATGAGCACCTGTTTGGCATATCCATCGACGAGCTTCTGACCGTGGACGGCAAGTTGCTGTCGCCCGCTGAGGTCTATCGCAAGGTCAGCGCGGTGTCGCTCGCGGTGCTGGCGTCTGCCACGGAGAAGAAGAAATGAACGCGCCTGCTGTCACGGCTCTTCCAAGCGGCGGCTTCTTCGCGGAAGTTTCCAAGGAGAGCCAAGGAAATCTGTCGGCCTGCCTGCAGTGCAAGAAGTGCACGTCGGGCTGCCCGGTCGCTGCCTGGGCGGACATCAAGCCGCACGCGCTGGTGCGGCTGGCCCAGCTTGGTCTGAAAGATGAGTTGCTCGGCAGTCGCATGATCTGGGAGTGCACCTCGTGCCAGACCTGCGTCACCCGTTGCCCGCAGCAGGTGGACATCGCGTCGCTCAACGATGCGCTTCGCCGCATGAGCCGGCGCGTGAGCCAGGTGCATGGCAAGACCACCGTGCCGGCCTTCAACGATATCTTCCTGCGCACGGTGAAGAAACGCGGCCGCATGTTCGAGGCCGGGCTCATGGCCTCGTTCAAGCTGCGCACCCTGCAGCTCTTCTCCGACATGGGCAAGCTGCCCATGATGTTGTGGAAGGGCAAGATGCCGCTGTGGTCGGGCAAGGTGAAGGGGCGCAAAGAGCGTGAAGAACTCTTCCGCCGCGTGCGTGACATGGACGGAGGTCGCTCGTGAGTTATGCTTTCTTCCCGGGTTGTTCCATGGAAGGGACCGCCCACGACTATCAGTCTTCCACCCTGGCCATCAGCCAGACCCTGGGCCTGCAGATGCCGGAAGTTCCGGGCTGGACCTGCTGCGGCTCCACTGCGGCCCACCAGTCGGATCCGCTGCTGGCCCTGGCCTTGCCAGCCAAGAACCTGCTCGCGGCCGCGGGCACGACCGTCGCTGTGGGCTGTGCCGCCTGTTACAACCGGCTGAAGACCGCCAACCATCACATTACCCGCGACAGCGAAGCGCGAAGACAGGTGGGGGCTGTCCTGGGCGCGGACTACGACGGCCAGACCCAGGTGCTGCACCTGCTCGAGATCCTGGCGCGCGACGTGGGCATGACCAAGATAGCGGCTCAAGTGAAGCATCCGTTGCGCGGCCTCAAGGTGGTGCCGTATTACGGCTGCCTGCTGGCGCGGCCACCGGAAGTGACCAAGTTCGACGATCCCGAGAATCCGACCCTGATGGACAAGGTCCTACAGGCCGCGGGCGCCACCGTCGTGACCTGGCCGCACAAGACCGAGTGCTGCGGCGCCGGCTATTCCATCACCGACGCCAGCGTGGTGCGACGACTTACGCGCGAGATTCTGGTCATGGCCAAGGCCGTGGGCGCGGATTGCATCGCCACCGCCTGTCCGCTGTGCCAGCTCAACCTGGATCTGCGACAGAAGGACACGGAAAAAGAGGCGGGCGAACACTTCGGCCTCCCGGTTTTCTACTTCACCCAGCTTCTCGGCCTGGCCTTCGGGATCCCCCGCAAGAAACTCGGGCTGCGCAGCCTGGTGGTCAGCCCCAGCAAGTTGCTAGCTGACCGAGGCATCCCCGCCTAGGGCACGACCATGAGCGAGCAGTTAAAGTCAAACAACGGAAAATCCGCCGAGCCGGTCGGTGCGGTATTGGTGGCTGGCGCAGGCATCGCCGGCATCCAGTCCTCACTCGACCTGGCCAACTCGGGCTTCAAGGTCTACTTGCTCGAGTCCTCGCCCGCCATCGGCGGCAGGATGGCCCAGCTCGACAAGACCTTCCCCACTGGCGACTGCGCCATGTGTACGCTCTCGCCCAAACTGGTCGAGGCCGCGCGCAACAAGAACGTCGAGATCATCACCCTGGCCGACATCCAGAAGGTCAGCGGCGAGCCAGGCCGCTTCCAGGTCGAGATCCGCAAGCGGCCGCGCTACGTAGACCTCAAGAAGTGCAACGCCTGCGGTGAGTGCTCCATCGCTTGCCCGGTGTCGTTGCCCAGCGAGTTCGATCGCGAGCTGGGCACGCGCAAGGCAATCTTCCGTCCCTATCCGCAGGCCATTCCCAATGTCTACGGCATTTCCAAGGCCGCTGGGCGCGCCCCGTGCAAGGCGTCCTGCCCCGCCGGCGTGAACGTGCAGGGCTACGTCGCGCTGCTGGCCCAGGGCAAGGTCAAGGAAGCCTACGACGTGGTTCGCGAGCGCTGTCCCTTGCCTGCGGTGTGCGGCCGGGTGTGCCAGCACCCCTGCGAGACCAAGTGCAACCGCAACGACATCGACGAGCCAGTGGCAGCGCGCGACCTCAAGCGCTTTGCCGCCGACTACGTCTATGCTCATCGCGACGAATTGAAGGACGTTCCGCCTGCGCCGCAGATGCAGCAGAAGGAGCGCATCGCCGTCGTGGGCGGCGGTCCGGCCGGCCTGACCGCCGCGACCGACCTGCGCAGCAAGGGCTACGGCGTGACCATCTTCGACGCCATGCCGCTCCTGGGTGGCATGCTCCGCTACGGCATCCCCCGCTACCGGCTGCCGGGCGACGTGCTCGATCACGAGATCCAGTACATCCTCGACATGGGCATCGAGGCCAGAACCAGCACTCGCGTCGCCGATCCCACGCAACTGTTGAAGACCCGCGCGGCTGTCGGCAAGCCAGCTGGCGAGTTCGACGCCGTGTTCGTGGCCACCGGTGCCTGGGTGAGCCGCAAGCTCGGCGTGCCCGGCGAGGATTCCAAAGAAGTGTGGCCGGGCCTGACCTTCCTGCGCGAAGTGAACGCGGGCCGCAAGCCGGCGATTGGACCCAAGGTGCTGGTCATCGGCGGCGGCGACGTGGCAATGGACGCCGCTCGCTGCGCGCGCCGCTTGCCCGGTGTCACCAGCGTCGATCTCGCCTGCCTGGAGAAGCGCGAGGAGATGCCCGCGCATTCCTGGGAAGCCAACGAGGCGTTGGAAGAAGGTGTGGTTTTCCACCCCAGCCTCGGTCCCACCAAGATCGTCACACAGAACGGAAAAGTTTCGGGAGTGGCGTTCCGCGCCTGCACGCGCGTGTTCGACGACAACCGCCGCTTCGCTCCCACCTTCGACGACGCGCAGGTAACCAACCTGGACGCCGACACGGTCATCGTGACCATCGGCCAGGGCATCGAGGTCATGGCTCCGCTGACTGCTGGCCCTGGCGGTCGCATCGTTTCTGACCGCGAGACGCTGGCGACCAGCATTCCCGGCGTGTTCGCCGGCGGGGACGCGGTGCTGGGACCAGCCTCACTGGTCGATGCCATGGCGCAAGGCCATCGCGCGGCCACCACCATCGACAGCTTCCTGCGCGGAACCTTGGCCGAAAAAGGCGCCGCGGTTGAGGCCAAGACCGAGGAGCTGGCGCCCACGCCTGAAACGGACGCGCCCCGTGTCGAGCGACACAAGATGAAGCAAGCGAGTGCCGAGGAGCGCGTGCGCGGCTTCGGCGAGATCGATGTCGGCTACACCTACGAGGATGCGGTGGCCGAGGCCAAGCGCTGCCTGGCGTGCGGCCTGTGCAGCGAGTGCGGCCAGTGCGTGAAGGCCTGCTCGGCAGGCGCCATCGTGCACGACATGCAGCCGGTCACCGAGACCCTGAATGTCGGCGCCATCCTGCTCACCCCTGGCTTCGAGGAATTCGATCCCGCTCTGCGCGGCGAATTCGGCCACGGTCGCTACAGCAACGTGATGTCCAACGTGCAGTTCGAGCGCCTGCTCAGCGCCGCCGGCCCGACCAGCGGCGACGTGCTGCGACCCTCGGACGGCAAGCACCCCAAGCGCATCGCTTTCATCCAGTGCGTGGGCTCGCGCGACACCGCGCGCGGCAACGGCTACTGCTCGTCGATCTGCTGCATGGCCGCCGCCAAGGAAGCCATGGTCGCCATCGAGCATGTGCCTGGCCTGGACGTGTCCGTGTTCTGCATGGACGTGCGAGCATTCGGCAAGGAGTTCGACCAGTACGTGAACCGAGCGCGCGACGAGCAGAAGGTGAAGTTCATCCGCTCCATCCCGTCGCGCCTGGTCGAGATGCCGGAAACCCACAACCTGCGCGTGCGCTATTTCGACGACAACGGCGAGGAGCAGAAGCCGGAATTCGATCTGGTGGTCCTGTCGGCCGGTTTGCGGCCCAACGCGGGCGTGAGAGAACTGGCCCAGCGCCTCGGGCTGGAACTCGACCAGTTCGGCTTCTGCCGCACCGATCGCATGACCCCGGTGACGTCCTCGCGGCCTGGCATCTTTGTAGCGGGCGCGTTTCAGGAGCCCAAGGACATTCCCGAGTCAGTGGCGCAAGCCACCGGCGCCGCGGCCCTGGCCATGGAAAGCCTCGCGGCCGTGCGAGGCAACCTGATCCAGCGACAAGAGTACCCCTGGGAACGCGATGTCACCGACGAGAAGCCGCGCGTGGGCGTGTTCATCTGCCACTGCGGCCACAACATCGCGTCCGTGGTGGACGTCAAGCAAGTGGCGGAACGCGCCGGCAAGATGCCGGGCGTGGCGCACGCCGAGGCGAGCCTGTACACGTGCTCGGACACCAACCAGCAGCACATCAAGGACATGATCCGCGAGCACAAGTTGAACCGCCTGGTGGTGGCTTCCTGCTCGCCGCGCACGCACGAGATTCTTTTCCAAGAAACTCTGCGCGACTCAGCTCTTAATCCCTACCTGTTCGCGATGACCAACATCCGCGATCAGTGCTCGTGGGTCCATCGCGACGATCCCGTGGCTGCCACGGACAAGGCGATCGATCTCATGCGCATGGCCGTGGGCCGGGCGCGGCGTCTCAAGGCACTGGAAACCGGTTCGCAAGCGGTCACGCAGGCAGCGCTGGTTCTGGGCGGCGGCCTGGCCGGCATGACTGCGGCGCTGGGCCTGGCTGACCAGGGCTTTGCAGTGCACTTGATCGAGAAGGAGGCGGAGCTGGGCGGCCAGTTGCGCAAGATCCGCTACACCCTCGAGCGCTCGGATGTGGCCGGCTTCCTGACCGAGCTGGTTCGCAAGGTTGAAGGCCACCCCAAGATCACCGTGCATCGCCAAACCAAGGTCGTGGAGTTCGCCGGCCACGTCGGCAAGTTCCACACTGTCATCGAAGAGGCCGGCAGCAAGAAGACGCTGGATCACGGCGTGGTGGTGCTGGCCACAGGCGGCAGCGAGCGCGCCACCGAGTCCTACCTCTGCGGCAAGAACCCGGCGGTGCTCACGCAACGCCAACTGGAAGACAAGCTGGCCCAGGGCAGCCTACCCCAGGCGGCCGAACCCCAGGTGGTGATGATCCAGTGCGTGGACAGCCGCAACGAGAAAAACCCCTATTGCAGCCGCGTGTGCTGCTCCGAGGCGGTGAAAAACGCGCTGGAATTGAAGCGCCAGAAACCAAATGCGCGCGTGGTGGTGCTTTACCGCGATATCCGCACCTACGGTTTCCGCGAGGTTTACTATCAGAAGGCGCGCGAAGCGGGCGTTCTGTTCGTGCGCTTTGCCGAAGGCCAGGAGCCGCAGGTCAGCGACGCCGGTGGCCTGCAGGTCAAGGTCACCGACGCTGGCACTGGCCTCGAACTGAACCTCAAGCCTGATTGGCTGGTGCTGTCGACTGGCATCGCGCCGGGCGCGGACAATCCCGTGTTCTCGGGTCTGATGCGCACCACGCTGACTGCAGACGGCTTCTTCCTCGAAGCGCATCCCAAGCTGCGCCCGGTGGATCTGGCCAACGAAGGTGAATACCTGGCTGGCCTGGCGCACTCGCCGCGCTTCATCGACGAAACCATCGCGCACGCCAAGGCAGTGGCCGGCCGAGCCGCGACCATTCTCTCGCGCGCCAAGCTCGACATCGCGGGACAGGTGGCCAAGGTCGATCCCGAAGGCTGCGTGGCCTGCGCTACCTGCGTGAAGGTGTGCCCGTACGGCGCGCCTATGATCAACGACCTGAAGAAGGCGGAAATCCAGGGCGCCACTTGCATGGGTTGCGGCTCGTGCGCGGCGGCCTGTCCGGCGCGCACCATCACCTTGCAACACCAAGAGGACGGGCAGATGACGGCCATGCTCGACGAGTTGCTCACGGTCGGAGGCGCGACATGAGCCAGGCTCAAGCCCGCGCGGTTCCCCAGACGGCCAGCAAGTGGAAACCGGAGATTATCGTCTTCTGCTGCAACTACTGCGCGTATGCCGCCGCTGACCTGGCGGGCGCGCGGCGCATGCAGTATCCGCCCAACGTGCGCGTGGTTCACGTGCCCTGCACCGGCAAGATCGAGCGCGAGCACATCCTGGCGTCCTTCGAGAAGGGTATCGACGGTGTGCTGATTGCCGGCTGCCTGGAAGGCGGCTGCCACTTCATCGAGGGAAACCTGCGCGCCAAGCGCCGCAGCGAACAGTTGCGCGAGATGCTCGACGAGATCGGCGTGGGCCGCGAGCGATTGCGCATGGTGAACCTGTCGGCCGCCATGGCGCCGACCTTTGTCCAGCGGGTCAACGAAATCGTCCAGACGATTGAGGGTCTTGGCCCCAACCCTTTGAAGGCGCACGACGCCCCTGAGACCACACAAGCGCAGAAAGTTGGAGTTCCATGATCGTTGCCAGTCCAAAATCCGTCACCGAGCTCAAGCAACTGATTGACCGCCATCAGAAGGTTCTCTTTGTCGGCTGCGGCACCTGCGTGACCGTGTGCCTGGCCGGCGGCGAGCGCGAAGTCGGCATCGCCGGCTACGGCGTGCGCATGGCGCGCAAGCTGGCCAAGCAGCCGGTGGAGATCGAGCAGGTCACCATCGAGCGCCAGTGCGACAACGAGTTCATCAAAGACCTGGCGCCCGCAGTGGAGCGCAGCCAGGCCGTGGTGTCGTTCGGCTGCGCCGCCGGCGTGCAGGCCATTGCCGAGCGCTTTCCCGGCAAGCCCGTGTATCCCGGGCTCAACACGCAGTTCCTCGGCATCCTGGAAGAACAGGCGACCTGGACGGAAAAGTGCATTGGCTGCGGCGAGTGCATGCTGGCCGAGTTCGGCGGCGTGTGCCCGGTCACCCGTTGTGCCAAGCACATGCTCAACGGCCCCTGCGGCGGCTCGACCAGCGAGCGCTGCGAAGTGTCCGCCGACAAGCCCTGCGCCTGGCAGCTCATCTTCAAGCGCCTACAGTCCATCGGCCAGCTCGATCGCCTGGAAAAGATCCACCCGCCCAAAGACTGGAGCAAAGCCTGGCACGGCGGCGCGAGGAAGATCGTACGGCCGGAGCACCGGATCTAGATCCGGCGCTGGGAAATTCGATACAGCCTCGTCAAGAGCCGGAAACCGCAGCACAAGCTGACCAGGCGTGCTCCACGGACGGTCGCGCGGATGCCCCTCGCGAGGGTCCTGGACGCTCAAAGGAACCCTATGGATTGTCGGTCTTGACCGTCCGCTTTCGCATGCTCTCGGCGCGCTGCAGAGCTTCGGTTCGCCGCCCTTCCGGGATGAGGCCCCTGGTGACGGCCCAGCCGATGACTCGCTCTATGCGACCAGGGTCAAACCTGCCGCTGCTTATGCTGATTCGCTCGGCCAACAGCACTCCGTCAATCACGTCGAGATCGTCGATAGTCTTGCCGAAGTACTCATGTGCTGCCGCGCGGATGCCGACAACCGTGGTGCACCCAAAAGGAATCAATTCTAGCCACGCAGCCAGTACAGTCTCGTGCCCCGCAGTACGGATAAGCCAGCGAGCAAGGAAGGCCTCGTACAGTTTTCGCTTGATGCTACGCAATCGTGAGCGGCCGTGCGGGCGCGCGATGAGCTGTCTGGCCAGCTGCATCGGTATTGTCGTCGCGCCTCCCCGGCGACGTTTTCGCACGAGTACGCTGACCACTGAAACCCAGTCGATTCCTGAATGTCTCCGGTAGCGACGGTCCTCCCATTCAATCAGGACCGGCACGACGGCTGCCGCCTCGACGACAACGGATCTGTTCCGCCGGAATCGTTCGATCCATCCAAGCAGCCTCGCTTCACCATCTCGCGCCACGCCGATCCCGCGGTCACGCGCGAGTGTGACGATGAACTCCCCGACGGTTTCGGCTTGGGACGCTCGCCACTTGAACAACAGACTGAATGAAAGGAGATGAACTGCAGCAAAGCCGGCGCTAATCGTTGTCCACAAGAGTGAGTTCAGGTCGTACTGCAGGCCAAATCCGAGCATCACGTACAGCAAGGTGAGGACGACCCAGTGCATGCCGTACAGGGAACGAAAGGGTGATCTGGCGCCGGCAACGCATGTTCGCGTGAACGCTTCCGGGCTGTCAGAAAGCAGAGGCGCCCCAGGTGTTGCGAAACGCTGGGAAAGCCCCAGCATTGCTGTGCTTCCGGTGACGGCTCGGACGGCCGCCACGTGTCGCGCGACCATGAGATAGGAGCGGACCCGTCCAACAAGGAAGTCGGCGGACATCGATACGAAGAGGCCCGCGACGCTGTCACTCGCCAGGATGATGGGGCCACGTCTCGCCAGGGTCATGGGGCCAGGTGACGGGCATCGAAGGACCGGCTGATCTCATGCCACAGATTGGCCTTTAGGTCGACCCCGGAGGGCCCCGGCAGGGGCCCGACGTGCGCGGTGGTGTCATCGGCGGCGGGCCGCAGCTTTGGTACGCGGATGGATGGGCACCTTCTTCACCGGAGCCGCAGGCGGAGGTGGCAGCTTGTCGATGCTGGGTTTGAGCCGTGACCGATAGGACTCGCCATCGACGACGAGGTCGAAGGCGTTGTTCTTGAAACGATCGACGGCACTCTGGGCCAAAAGGGCATCGTCGAAAGTGGCGATCCACTCGACTGTGTCGCGATTGCTGGTCACAATCGTGGAAGCACGGGCATTACGCTCGACAAAGAGCTGGTAGATGTCGCGGCTCTCCTCGCGATTCATGGGTTCGAGCGCAAAGTCGTCGATGATGAGCACGTCGACGGTGGCCAGTTGGGTCATCAGGGCTTCCCTGGAATTGTCCATGCGGCTCTGCTTGAAGAGGCGCAGGAGTGCGTCGGCCCGCGACAGCCGCACATTGAAGCCGGCACGACAGCACAGGTGCCCGAGCGCGTTCGAGAGAAAGGTCTTGCCCACTCCCACCGGGCCGAGGATCACGACGTTGCGATGGTCCTCGACAAAGCGGAGTGAGACCAGCTCATTGAGCACCCGTCGGTCGTAGGTCACCTTCGCGGTCTTGTCCCACCGCTCAAGCACCATGTCCGGATCGAGGCCGGCCTGGTCCGCACGACGGAGGGCGGCGTTACTGTCCCGACGGGAGATCTCGTCGGTGAGCAGCAGAAGCAGGAGGTCCTCGTAGGGGGTGTCCTCCTTTTCCGCGAGGGTGAAGCGTTCGGGCAGCGTAGGAATGAGGCCGCCCAAGCGGAGCCGCTTGAGCGAGGCGACCAGGTCGGGGCTGATGGTGCGGGCACTCATGACTCACCTCCCGACTCCGTGTTTGTCTGGCCATCGGGCGGGACAGTTGCACGGGTGGCGAAAGTGGCTGCGTCGCGAGCGAAGCGTGCGGGTAACACGATCACGCGGCCCGTGGCGACAGCGGCCTCCTCGGTCCGACGGGCATCCTTGAGCATTCCCTCGATACGCGGCACCGCGATCACATCGAAGGCGAGCGCGCGCTCGCACAAGGCATTGACCCGGTCCTGCCCGTATCGCTCGCAGAGGCGCAAAAGCCCGTAGGCTTGCCGCAGCTTGAGCCAGGGCACAGGACCTTCGAGCAGGCGCTGGGCAAATTGACCGACCTTCTCGCCGTACCCACGGGCTCGGCGTACGACGCTGTCCACATCGCGCAGCGCCCACGCCGCCTTCCCTGGCGGGAAGTCCTGCGGATCGGTCGAGCGCTGGCCCGGGGCCTTGCGCGCATGCACCTTGATCAGCTCGGCCCCCAAATACAGTCGAACCGTCTTGCGGTCGGCCCGTGCCTCGACGATCTTGCCGATGTAGCGCGTGGGCACCGAGTAAAGCGCCTTGAGCACCTGCACGTGGTGGTCAGGGTGCACTTTGGGAGAGCACCAGTGAGGCACGTCGTACTCGCCCTCGGGTGCTGGCTGCATGTGCGCTCGCTCCTCGGCTTCGTACACCTCGCGCGGCACACGCCTTGTCGTCCCATGCACGCGCGCACCCGCCACCTCCCGGCACCACGCCTCCGCCTGCCGGCGGATCTCCACAAGGTCGGGGCTGAAAGCTTCGCCGGCAAACCAGCGCTCGCGCACGTACGGTACCTGATTTTCGACGCGGGCCTTGTCCTTGGGATGCCGCACGCGCGCCGTGTCCGCAAAGAGCTGGCGCGCATCGGTGTAGTCGCGGAAAGCGCGATTGAGCCCCGGGTCGGTGGCACTGGCACGCACCACCATCGCCGAGGCATTGTCGAGGATGATGTGCTTGGGCATGCCGCCGAAAGACCGCCAGGCGGCATCCAACCCTGCGCAGACGTCCTCCACCGTCTGCGTGAAGCTCGGGTACACGTGCATGTACCGACTCGACGGCAACGTCACGATCAGCGCCCACAGGCGTCGCGACCGTCCCTCCGCGTCGGTCACCATCCCCATCAGGCCGAAATCGACCTGTGCTTCCTGCCCCGCGGGTGGGTCGTCGAGCCGCACCGTCGGCGAGCGCTGGTGCCAGTCCAGCTCCCGGTGGGCGAACCGCCGCAAGGTCGTGTATCCGACCTCGACGCCCTCGCGCGCCAGCAACTCGTGGATGCGCACCAGCCGCAACGGCGGCTCGCTCCCCAGCCAGGCTTCAATCTGCGCTCGTCGGTTGACCAGTACCTGCCATGCTTGCGATGGCACCACTGGTGCCCGCGCTTGCACCCTGTGACCGACGCTCAGAGCGACATCGTCGGTCACCGTCGCCAGCGCGGGCTCCAGCCTGCGAGCCTGCTCCAAGTACCGCCCCACTGTCTTGCGATCCATGCCCAATTCGCGCGCGATCTTGCGCGCACTTTGCCCCGCCTCGTGGCGGCGCAACAACTCTCGTACGTCTTGCATTGTGATCTCCCGAAAGCTCATGTGACCTCCTGGCGGCCGTCGCGCGGCCGCCTGAAGGTCGGTTTTGCCTTCGGTCCTCGATGCCCAGGTCAGCTTTCGCTTAGGTCACGGGTTGGCCCCATGACCCTGGCGATTGACTGGCCCCATGACCCTGGCGATTCAGGGCCCGATCACCCGCGACCCTGGCCCCATCACCCTGGCGATCGGGTGGCCCCATGACCTTGGCGAAAACGTCAATCCCTGGCCCCATCGGCCTGGCGATTGACACGACGCCCACGATGGCGCACTCGGCGAATGCGCGCTCGGGAAGTGGAAGAGATCGAATAAGCAGCAAACCTGCGGAGGTCCCCGCCAAGACCGTCCAGATCGACTGTGAGAACCAGCGGTCCTGCTTCTCAAGCTCACGCTGCCAAAGCTTGTAGTCCTCCAATAATATCGACGCGCCCACGGACTTCAGGGGGACACCGCCCACAGAAGGATCAGCTGAGAGGGTTTGTCGTGCCACTCCGAGCAGGCCATCGGGTGGGGATGGTGCAGCTGATGCAGTCTCTGCATGGTCCGGCGGGGCCACCTGGCTTTGGGGTGTGGTGTTGTCCATAGCCATACGGGGGATTGTGTTCGCCGAGGGCATGAAGAGTCAACGCTCAGTGCTTTGCCGGCGTCGGGTTTGTGGTCAATCCGACCTTCGCCCGCCGCGCCCATGCTGCCTTCACCCCATCCCGATCATCGCCCCCACGGCCCAGTCGTAGTCGATCACGTTCCCATCCCACTCCGGCAGGTTGGTCTCCGCTCCCAGTTCCAGCCCCTGATCCGCCGCGCGCTCGCGCAGGAACGCTACGGCATCATCGACGATTTCGCGTGGCGGCTCCGGCGCAAGCGCCCGGCCGTCGGGCGCGGTGAAGGCCAGCGCGCCGTCGGCATCAAGCTCCACCCTCCAGCCGCCTTCGTGCACGAGGTGGTGGTGCGCGGTACACAATTGCACCAAGTTCGTCAGGCTCGTCTGCCCGCCGTGGAGCCAGTGGCGCAGGTGGTGGCCGTGCAGAAAGCGCGTGTTGGTGCAGCCAGGAAAGCGGCAGCCTCGGTCGCGCAGCGACAGGGCGCGACGAATGGCGGGTGGAATCTGGCGGCTGCGGCGGCCGATGTTCAGTTGGTGGGCGCCGCCAGCGTCGCCAGACACGGCCACCAGGCCGCAGTCGCAGGCGATGCGGCGAAACGTTTCCGCGGAAACGCGGGTTCCGTCGTCCAGGGTTGCGGCGAGGGCGCCGTCGGGCGCGAGCGGGTCCTGGTCAACGTGAATCATGACCTGGAAGCGCTCGCCGCCCGTGCCAGTGCCGATGTTGCCGGCGAGGTAGCCCTCGGCAACTGCGACCATAGCGTCGGCGCGCGAAGGCCAAGGGGTGGACGTTTCCGCGGAAACGTCGTCGTGATCGCGGGCGGCGTTCTCTGTTGGTGCGGGGACGGCGGCGCTTGCGCCATGCCCGCTTCGCGAATGAGCAAGTCCAATTCGCGACCGCCTGCCTCGCCGTAGCGGCTCTCGATGACAATCGAAGCCTCGACAAGGCTGGCGGCCGAAAGCAAGCGAACGGAGTCTGCTTCGATGGCCGCCTCGAGGCCCGGCGCCTCCGGCTCGTCGCTCAGTATGGCAATGAGTGCTGAGGTATCGATGACCATCAGCGGGGAAGTCCGACAGAATCGTATCCAAGGATCTCGTCCGCCGTTCGCTGGTCGAGCCGCGGAAGCGCTGCGCATCGCTTGCGGATCTCCTGCAACTGCCGGCGCAAGGAAGACGCGCGCCTGCCGCGCGCCTTCTGCCGGTCCAGGCGCTCGCGAAGAGCGTTGCGAATGGCGTCTGGAACGCTTTCACCGGTGTATGCGGCGATCTCGTACGCCAGTCTCTCGACTTCTCCGCTATTGATTGGTAGGGCCACGGTCGACCTTCTTCAGAATTTATCGCCAGAGGGCCGGCAGCGCAACGCCCGTTGAGGAAAGTGCCAGCGTGGCTCGTCAGCTTCAATGCCGCATCCCAAGCTGCGTCCTGTGGATCTGGCCAACGAGGGCGAGTACTTGGCTGGCCTGGCTCACTCGCCGCGTTTCATCGACGAGACCAACGCGCACGCCAAGGCGGTGGCCGGCCGAGCCGCGACCATTCTCTCGCGCGCTAAGCTCGACATCGCGGGACAGGTGGCCAAGGTCGATCCCGAGGGCTGCGTGGCCTGCGCCACCTGCGTGAAGGGAGTTCCATGATCGTTGCCAGTCCAAAATCCGTCACCGAGCTCAAGCAACTGATCGACCGCCATCAGAAAGTTCTCTTCGTCGGCTGCGGCAAATCGCAAGCTACAGGGCGACCCAGACCCTCCCCGATTCCACCTTCGTCGCATAGGTGCGGATAGCCCGCGTTTGGATGTGCTCCATCAGCATACCGATGTTCGCGAGCAGACCCCCAAGCTTGGCAGGAGCGGGCTCGTTGCCCGTGTCGTGGGGGACGGGACCTGCAAGTGCCTCACCGGTCGCGATGTCGAACTGAGCGCAATGCATGGGGCAGGTAAGGACGGTGCCCACGAGGGTTCCCATCTCGAGCGGCGCGTTCATGTGCCCGCACCGCCGTTCGACAGCGAAAAAGCGCCCCTCGCAGTTGCACACGACAATTTCGCGTCCCTCCAACTGAACGGTCTTCATGCCACCGGGAACGAGGTCCGCGGCATCAATGGCGGAGACGAAGCGTTCACCCACGTTTCACCTCCGAGGCGGGGATCTGCGGCAGCGAATCTGGATCCGTGACGTCCTTGTGGACGAAGAGGCCACACCAGCAGCGTTTCATGGCGTCGTAGTGGGCTCGATGAAATGGGATGCACGGACACACGAGCGTCATGTTGTGCGCCCGTTCGCGAGTGATGGGCTGACATGGACAGAAGGGGATACCGTGCTTTTGTTCGAGCAACACCTCCTGCTCCAGCAGGAAGTCCCTGAGCTCCTCATCGGGAGTGAACTTGTAACCAAGGCGGTCGACCACCTTGGCAAAGAAATGGTGCAGGGCCTGCTTCCTCGTCTCTACCGTCATGGAAGCTTCCTCTCAAAGCCCGAGGAGCTCTTGGTAGCGCCCCGGGTTGTAGCCCATGACGACGGTTTCGCCTATGCGCACGAATGGGAAACCGTTCGCTCCGTGCGCATCCAGTTCGGCCATAATTCTCTCCTGAGTGGCCTCGTCCGCCAGGTCGTAGTCAATGAACTCGAACGGCACGCCATGCTGCTTGAAGAAGTTCTTGGTCTTCCTACACCAGGGGCAGGTCGACAGCGTGTACATGACGATGTTTGGCATCGCTTTCCCTTTCAGCCGATCAGCCGAGATTGATGAACAGCTTGCCGTTCTCGCTTCGCACGGGGTAGACCGTCAGTCGGACTTCCGGCGCATCCAAGAACTCACCCGTGCGAACGTCGAAGCGCCAGTCGTGGCACGGGCAAATGAGGATCGCGGCGGCCAAGGAGCCGGTAAAGAGCGGGCACCCCATGTGCGCGCACGCGCCGGAGACCGCGTAGACCATTCCATCGACTCGCGCTATCACCACGTTGAGCCCCCGCGGATACGCGGGCTGCATGCCACCCTCGGGCAGTGAGGCATCGTCCATGACGGGGATCCACTCCGTCGTGGCCACTGTTGAACCACCTTGCATTCCTAGCTCCTTCGCGTTCCTGGCCAGAGTCCTCGGTCCTACTTCCCGAGCCCGATCTCCTTCAGGAACTCCTGATTGTCCCAGAAGAGGTACTCCGCATCCATCACGCCGTCGTTGTTCCAGTGGCCGATGGTCGCCATCCTGATCTTGTAGGCCTTCCCGGTCGGCGGGATGGTTTTGCCCTCTCCGATGGGCATGGGTTGCGTGAATGTTCCTTCCATGAAGCCGATGACGGCCGTCCAGTCGCGCTGCCCGAGTTTCACCGGGTGCTCCTTGATCCGCGTGTCGGGCGCCCAGACGAACATCGCCTTCAAATCCTCGATGTGCTTTTCGATGCCCTTGGTCGCGTGTCCATCAGGCCAGTACACCGTGATGTCCTGGGAGTGGCTGCGGTGAAGTTCCGCCCACTTCTGCCCGGTGAACACGTTGAAGTCGAGGTCATCGAAGATCTCGATGTGGCCGCTGACCAGCTTCTGCTCCGCCTCGTACTTTTCGGCCGCGCCGCTCGTCGCGCAGCCAGCGGCAAGGCCGAGTCCCAGGGTGAAGATGACCGTGGGGATGGTTCTGGAATTGGTTGCCATGTGAGGTCTCCTGGTGAGGTTCGCGAGGTTAGATGCTCTGCTGTGAGTGAACGCGCCACTTTCGACGTAATCGTCGAGAGTAGACGTTCACATCAGGGCTTGACTCAGTCAGTTCGATCTCGGAGCATCTCAGGGTGATCCTGCACAGCGAATCTGCCGACGCCGGCCGTGGCTGGCCGGGCGACAATTCCCGTGTGCTCGATGGTCGCCTCCCCCATCCCTGGGTTCGCGGGGCGCGTTCATGAAGGTCTGTGTTGCTGGTCTCTGGCATCTTGGCTCGGTCACTGCCGCCTGTCTGGCCGATAGTGGCTGCGACGTGACGGGTCTCGATGAGGCGGGGGAGACCGTCGAAGCTTTGAACCGCGGGCAGGCGCCGCTGTATGAACCAGGGCTCGACGAGCTGATTCGCAAAGGAATCGAAGCGGGCCTTCTGCGCTTCACGACCAACGCGGGGGAAGCCGTCAAGAGCGCATCGGTGCTGTGGATCGCGTTCGACACGCCGGTATCCGAGGATGATCGTGCGGACGTCAACCATGTCGTGTCGCGGGTCGAGAAACTCTTTCCCTTGCTCGAACCGGGAACCCTGGTCGTCGTTTCGTCACAGCTTCCGGTCGGCTCGGTTGCTGCGCTTGAACGACGGTGTGGGCGCCAGGATATTTCGTTTGCGGCGTTGCCGGAGAATCTCCGCCTGGGCAAGGCCATCGAAGTGTTCAGCAAGCCTGACCGGGTTGTTGCGGGGGTGCGCGGCGACAGCGACCGCGCCAGGATTGCGACCTTGCTCGCGCCGCTGACTGACCGGATTGAATGGATGTCGGTTGAATCAGCGGAGATGACCAAGCACGCGATCAACGCTTTTCTGGCCACGTCCGTCGTCTTCATCAACGAGATCGCGACCATCTGCGAAGAGGTCGGCGCGGACGCCAAGGAGGTGGAACGCGGTTTGAAGTCGGAATCGCGCATCGGACCGCGGGCCTACCTGTCGCCCGGCGCGGCCTTTGCGGGTGGAACCCTGGCGCGGGACATCGCCTTTCTCGGCGAGGTGAGCAAGAAGGCCGGTCGACCATCGCCGCTCATCGCGTCGGTGAAGACCAGCAACGATCTGCACAAGGGCTGGACACGGCACAAACTGCAGACGCTTCTCGGGGATCTGCGCCATCGCACCGTGGGCGTGTGGGGGCTGACCTACAAACCGGGAACCGATACCTTGCGGCGCTCTGGCGCCGTCGAGCTTTGCCGTTGGCTTCACCAACAGGGAGCGCGCGTGGTTGCCCATGATCCCGCGGTCAAAGCGCTGCCCCAGGAACTGCAGTCGATCATCGAACTGCAGGGCTCACCCGCGGCAGCGGCGAGCAACGTCGACGCGCTGGTTGTCGCAACAGAATGGCCCGTGTATCGCGAGGTCGACCTCGACATTCGCGGTACGCTCACGGTGGTCGATGCAAACCGATTTCTCCGCGACAAGTTCGAGGGCCACGCGGCGGTCCGCTACGTTACCATCGGAAAAGGATCAGCATGACAGGCGTGCTGGCAGGCCGTGCTGCCATCATCACGGGCGCCAACCAGGGGCTGGGTCTGGCCATTGCCCAGGCCTACCTCGGCGCCGGGGCGAACTTGTTTCTTTGCGCGAGGGACGGCGGCAAACTGGCGGCAGCCGTCGACAGCCTGTGCGCCTGCGCGGCCCCAAAGCAGACGATCCTTGGCGAGGCGGCGGACGTCTCGCAGCCGGCAGACGTCGCGAGAGTGGTTGCCCACGCCACGGACGCACTGGGGACGGTGCAAATCCTGGTGAACAACGCCGGGATCTATGGGCCGCTGGGGCGCATCGAGGATATCGAGTGGAGCGACTGGCTGCGGGCCATCGAGATCAACCTGATGGGCTCGGTGCTGATGTGTCGGGCCGTGCTGCCGCAATTCCGGGCGAACCGCTACGGCAAGATCGTTCAGCTCTCGGGCGGCGGGGCGACCAATCCGTTGCCGCGCATCAGCGCCTACGCGGCCTCGAAGGCGGCCATTGTCCGCTTCGCCGAGACGCTCGCCGAAGAGGCGCGCGACGATCACATCGACGTCAACTCTATTGCGCCAGGCCCGCTCAACACCCGCCTGCTCGATGAGGTGCTGGCTGCAGGGCCCGAGCGAGTGGGTGAGTCGTTCTACACCAGGGCGGCCAAGCAAAAGCAGGAAGGCGGCGCCCCGGTCGAGCGTGGCGCTGCCCTGGCGGTGTTCCTGGCGTCAGCCGCCAGCGACGGGATCACCGGCAAGGTTCTCAGCGCGATCTGGGATCCGTGGGAGACCCTGCCGAGTCACTGGAACGATCTGAACAGCGACGTCTACACCCTGCGACGGGTGGTCCCCAAGGACCGTGGCTTTCCCTGGGGAGATAGATGACCGGGTTTTTCGGCTAGATGAACTCACATATGTACGCGGCCGGCTGGTCCGCGCGAATGTCAAATCCGGTCTTGGCGGGAACCTCGAAAGCGGTGCCTACCGGGTAGTGCTTCCACTGGCCGCCGGGCAGGCGCGCGGCCAGCTCGCCGCTGACCACGATCATGCGTTCGGCGCCGCCGGTGTCGAAGTGGAATTCCCCGGGTTGCACCACGCCCGCGGTGGCGCGGCGGCCGTTGCGCTCGAAGCCCAGACTTTGAACCTTGCCGTCGAAGTAAGTGTTGTGCTTGATCATGGCCGGGAGATTACGCGAAGATCACCCGATCTGTCGCCACTATTGAACAGAGTTGTCGATGCGCACTCCGCGATTGACCGGCGCAGTACACGCCCCCTATGATCAGGCTTGGGTCCGCTTGACCTGAGCCCTCCATGCCCTGCCTGCTTTCCATCGTGGTGCCCGTCTACAACGAGCAGCAAACCCTGCCGCGATTCCTGGAAAGAATGCGTGCGGCTCTGCTGCCCGTCACGCAGGACTACGAGATCATCTTCGCGGCGGATCCTTGCACCGACGGCACGGTCGATCTGATACGGCAGGAGCACGCGCGCGATCCACGGATCAAGCTGCTGGTGTTTTCGCGCCGCTTTGGCCAGCCTGCGGCCACCTTGGGCGGCCTGGCCTACGCTACCGGGCAGGCGGTGGTGGTGATCGACTGCGACCTGCAGGATCCCCCGCAGCTCATCGAGGAGATGGTGCGGCTGTGGCGCCAGGGCTACAAGGTGGTGGTTCCGCAACGCCGCTCGCGCCGGGGCGAGACGATGATCAAGCGCATCATCTCGTACGCCGGCTACTGGGCGATCAATCGCATTGCGACGGTGCCCATCCCGCGCAACACCGGGGATTTTCGTCTCATGGACCGGCGGGTGGTCGAGGAGATCGTCAAGCTCAAGGAGAGCCACGGCTTTCTGCGCGGGCTGACCAGCGTGGTGGGGTTCAAGGCGATTCTGCTGCCTTTCGATCGAGAAGCGCGCGCGGCGGGCGAGGGCAAGTACAATCGCCTCACCGGCAGTCTGCGCATCGGAATCAACGGCATCATCGCTTTTTCGGATGCGTTGCTCAGCATGATGATCGTGGCAGGATTCATCATGGCGGCCCTGGCCCTGCTGGCCGTGCCCGTGGTCGCCTACTTGAAGTCCAGGGGGCTTTACGTGTTCGTGCAGGGCCTGGCCACGACCTGTATCCTGATGCTGTTTCTGGGCGGTGTTCAGCTCATGAGCATGGGCGTGCTGGGTGCGTACATCGGTCGCATCTACGACGAGGCCAAGCAGCGGCCCAAGTTCATCGTCGAGGAATCGCTTGGGCTGTCCGGCCCGGTGGCAAACTTGAACCAGACAGCCACGGAACCATCGCGGGGCCCCCGAGGGGCGGTCCCGCAGGATGGCAGAGACTTCGGATGAAGTATCTTGTCACGGGATGCGCGGGATTCGTGGGCAGCAACCTCACCGACCGACTGCTGGCCGACGGTCACGAGGTGGTTGGGTACGACAACTTCTCTACCGGGCAGATGGCTTTCTTGTCGCAGGCTCTCGACCACAAGCGATTCCGGCTGGTGCGCGGGGATGTGCTGAACCTGGAGGAGTTGACTGCGGCCGCGGCCGGCGCGGATGTGGTGATGCACCTGGCGGCCAATGCGGACGTGCGCTTTGGAACTGAGCACCCGCGCCGGGATTTGGAGCAGAACACCATCGCGACATGGAACGTGCTCGAGTCCATGCGGCAGGGTGGCGTGAAGCAGATCGGATTCTCGTCGACGGGATCGATATACGGTGAGCCACGGGTATTCCCCACGCCCGAGGATGCGCCCTTTCCCGTGCAGACCTCGCTGTATGGCGCGTCCAAGGCCGCGGGCGAGGCCTTGATTGCAGCCTACTGCGCTGGATTCGGAATGCGCGGCTGCATCTTCCGCTTCGTCTCGATCCTGGGTGAACGCTACTCGCACGGACATGTCTTCGACTTCTGCAAGCAACTCCGCGAGCACCCGGGCCAGTTGTACGTGCTGGGCGACGGTCGGCAGCGCAAGTCCTACCTCTACGTGCAGGACTGCGTGGGCGCCATGCTCCTGGCCATGGACAGGTGCAGCGGCCCGGTCGATGTGTTCAATCTGGGCACGGACGAGTTCTGCACCGTCGACGATTCGATTGGCTGGATCACCGGCCATATGGGGTTGCGTCCCGCTCTGAGCTACGCGGGTGGCGAGCGTGGCTGGATTGGCGACAGTCCCTTCATCTTTCTCGACTGTGCCAAGATCCGGAAGCTGGGCTGGGCGCCCAAGCTCACCATCAAGCAAGGCATCGAACGCACCCTGCAGTTTCTGCGGGACAACCCATGGGTCCTGGATCGGAGATAGTCGTGAAGTTTGGGAGACAGAGATGAACGTGGGCATCGTGGGCTGTGGGCTGATCGGGCGCAAGCGCGCGCAGTCTTTGGGCGCCGGGAAACTGGTGGCGTGCTCGGACGCGGTTCTCGATCGCGCGCAGGCGTTGGCGGCCGAACATGGCGCGCAGGCGGTGGCGGACTGGCGCGAGATGGTCACGCGGCCAGAGGTGCAGATGGTGGTGGTGGCGACCACCCACGACGGGCTGGCGCCGGTGACCCTGGCCGCGGTCGAGGCGGGCAAGCACGTTCTGGTCGAGAAGCCGGCCGCGCGTCGGGCGAGCGAGCTTGCCGCCGTAATCGAGGCGGCGCGCAGCCGTGGGGTGCTGGTGCGGGTGGGCTTCAACCATCGCTACCATCCAGCCCTGCGCAAGGCCCACGAGATGTTTGTCGCCGGAGCGGTGGGGCCGCTAATGTACCTGCGCGCGCGCTACGGGCACGGCGGCCGGGTGGGCTACCAGAAGGAGTGGCGGGCGCGTCCCGAGGTTTCCGGCGGCGGCGAGCTGATCGATCAAGGCATGCACCTCATCGATCTGGCCCGGTGGTTTGCCGGGGAGTTCGTCCAGGTCGACGGACTGGCGGGCAACTGGTTCTGGGACATGCCGGTGGAGGACAATGCCTTCTTGTTGCTGCGAACCGCGGAGAAGAAGGTGGCCTTCATGCACTGCAGTTGTTCCGAGTGGAAGAACCTCTTCTCGTTCGAGGCGTTCGGGCGCGACGGAAAGCTGGAGGTGCAGGGACTGGGAGGCAGCTACGGGGTGGAGCGGCTGACCCACTACCGCATGCTGCCGGAAATGGGGCCGCCGGAGACCACGTCGTGGGATTACCCGCGCGCTGACGATTCCTGGGCGGCCGAGCTGGCGGATTTTTATCAGGACGTGGCCCTGGGCCGGTCGCCCGCGCCGGGACTTTCGGATGCCGCGGCCGCGCTCCGGGTGGTCGAACGGATCTACGAGGTGTCCCGATCATGATCATCGTCAGAAGCCCGTTGCGCATCACTCTGGGGGGCGGGGGCACGGACCTGCCGTCCTACTACCGCAACCACGGCGGCGCGCTCATCTCCGCCGCCATCGACAAGTACGTCTACGTTTCGGTGATCCGGCCCTTCACGCCCGGGATCTTCCTGAAGTACTCCAGTCTGGAACGGGTCGAGCGCGTGGATCAGGTGCAACACCCCATCATGCGCGAGACCCTGCGCATGATGTCGCCGGATCCCTGGCAGATCGAGATCACCACGCTGGCCGACATTCCCTCGGGCACCGGGCTGGGCTCCTCGGGGGCGTTCACCGCCGCGCTGGTGAAAGCCATCGGCGCCTACCAGAAGAAGCCGATGGAGACCGGCGAGATTGCTAGCCTGGCCTGCGAGATCGAGATCGACCGCCTGGCCTCGCCCGTGGGCAAGCAAGACCAGTATGTTTCGGCCTACGGCGGGATCACCAGCTTCCAGTTCCACCGCAACGATCAGGTGGACGTGGCCCCGCTCAAGCTGAGTCCCGCGACGCTCTTCGATCTCGAGGACAACCTGGCGCTCTTCTTCACCGGGTTCGATCGCAGTGCCAGTGTCATCCTGCAGGATCAGGATTTGCGCACGCGCAAGGACGACGCGGCGGTGATCGAGAATCTGCACTTCGTCAAGGAGCTCGGCCTGCGCAGCCAGCGCGCGCTGGAGGCGGGGCGCTGCGCGGAGCTGGGCGAGATCTTTCACGAGCACTGGGAGGTCAAGAAGCGCCGATCGGGCGCTATCTCCAATCCCAAGATCGATGCGTGGTACGCCCTGGCTCGCGCCAACGGCGCCATCGGCGGAAAACTCGTCGGGGCAGGGGGCGGGGGATTTTTGCTGTTTTACGCCGAGAATCGCCGGAAGCTGGCGCGGGCCATGGCCGACGCGGGGCTCGAAGAGTTGCGCTTCCGTTTCGATTTCGACGGCACGCGCATCCTGCTGCTGTGACGGTGGCCGAGCCCGGTCGGGCGGAGGTCGCCTCGCTTCACGCCTGGCTGGTGACCGAGAAATCGATCCAGCCGTTGGGCACGCTGACCTCGACCAGCTTGACCCGACAGCGGTCGCCCACGTCCAGCCCCTTTTCCCCCCGCACCACCTTGCCTTCCACCGCCGGACGGAACAGGCGGACCCAGGTGCCCTTGTCCGAGGCGCCGGTGACGATGGCCTCGAAGCTCTCGCCGATGCGGTCGGAGAGCAGGGCCGCACCCGCGGACTTGCGCACCTGGCGCTCGACCTTGTCGGCTTCGTTCTCACATTCGGTGCAGTGGGCTGCCAGCGCTGCGAGATCGCCGAGCCCGGGTTCAGCCGCGCCCGACAGCGCGGCCTTGAGCCGACGGTGGGTGACCAGATCGGGATAGCGCCGGTTGGGAGCGGTGGAATGGCTGTAGTCCCGCACGGCCAGGCCGAAATGCCCCAGCGGCGCCTGGCCCGGCAGCTCCAGCACGTATTCGCCTCGACCCATGAGTTTCACCACGGTCAGTGACAGGTCGGGAAAGCGCAAGGGATCCTTCACCTTCCGTTCGGACAGGAAAGCGTTGAGCGCCTTGGCATCGGCGTCCTCCGGCAGTTTGCAGCCCAGGGCCGCCGCAGTCGCCACGATCCGTTGCCAGCGTTCCGGCGAGCGCACCACGCGCCGGAAAGTAGGAAGGCCCTTGCCGGTCAAGTAGCGGGTGGTGACGCCGTTGGCGGCCACCATGAGATCCTCGATCAGTTCCTGCGCCCGGTTCTGCGGCTCCGCCACCAGGTCCACCACGACATCGTTCTCGGTAACGGGCCGGGGCTGCAGCGTTTCCAGATCCAGCGCGCCCTGCTCGTGGCGCGCCTGCCGCAGGCGCTGGGCAGCGGCGTCCTGCACGCGAAGCTGTGCGTCCAGCCCTGGCACCTTCGCGGCGGCAGCCGGCAAGGGACCGTTGCCCTCCAGCCACGCGGCCACGGCGTTGTAGGTGAGCTGGGCCTGGTTGCGCACCCAGGCCCGGTACACGCGCGAATCCCCCACGCGGCCGTCGAGCCCTACCGCAAATTCAAACACGAAGGCGATGCGATCCTGGCCCTGGTTGAGTGAAGTGAGGTCGCACGAGAGCCGCTCGGGAAGCATGGGGAAGGTGCGGATTCCCGTGTACACCGAGGTGGTGTTCCGGCGCGCGTGCAGATCGAGCGGTGAATCGCGCCGCAGCAAGGCGTCCACATCGGCCACGCCCACCAGCAGTTTGATCAGGCCGCCAGGCAGGGTTTCCGACACCGAGACCTGATCCAGATCGCGCGAGTCGTCGTTGTCGATGGAACACCAGGCAAGCTGGGTCAAGTCGACGAGACCGTCGGAGGGATTCCGGGCCGGCTCGCGAATCGCGGCGGCCTGATCGAGCGCAGCCGCAGGAAAATCGGCTTCGAACCCATGGGCCGTCATGGCGTCGTAGGCGATCTGCTTTAGATCGTACTTGAGAGGTGGATTTTTCATTTCAGTGGGCAAGGTTATAGAGGAACCTTCCGGGCGCAAGCGGGCTTCTCGGCCCCTCGGGCGGCTCTGCTACACTGGAACTCACATGTTTCGCCGTGCGGTTATGGTGGTCATGACCGTGGCGGTCGCGAGTGCTCGCGCCGTCGCAGCGCAGCCGGCTGCGGACGCCGGCGACTCGCAAGATGCGCGGTCAGAACCAGCAGGCGCGCTGATAGACAGGGCGCGGGTCGAGCTGTCGGCCGCGCCGGTCGGCAATCCTGCGGCAGAGAAACAGGCACTGCACCGGGCGGAGATCTGGCTACGCCAGGCACTCGGCCAGCAGCCGCACGACGTGTCCGCGCTGGTCGCTCTGGGTGATGTGCTGGTTCGTACCGACCGCGCAGGCGAAGCTGTGACCACGCTTGAGCGCGCGTGCAGCCTGGCACACGGTCCCAACCAGGTCTTTCCCTGCAGCCTGGCTCTGGCAGCCGCGCGCGCGCAAGCGGGCCAGTTGGTCGAGGCCTTGCGCGAGTACGATCGCCATTTGGAGATCGCGGATCCTCGCACCCTGCCCGCGGTGCACACCAGGGCGGCAGAATTGCACATGGCCCTCGGTCGACTGGATGAGGCCGAGGCACGCTTCGGCAAGGCGACTGATTCGCTGGACCAGCACCGGCCGGAATCCGACAGCACGCGGGCGCGAGCGCTCTATGGCCTGGCCGTGGCGCAAGACCGCGCGGCCCGCGATATCGACGCTCGCCAGACCATGGCACGAGCGCTCGGTTGTGATCCTGAACTCGCGTTGCTCGACGCCGCGGCCGATCCGCATTCTGGGGCAGCCCTGGTGCCCGCGGCCGAGGTCCACTACTACCGCGGGCTGGCTCTCTCGGTGTCGGGCAAGGCCAGCGAGGCGATGCAAGCCTTTCAGCGTTTCCTGGCGGCTCAGCCCGAGGGCCGCTGGAGAACGCAGGCCGAGAACCACCTGCTCGAACTTGCAGCAGCGGGCGCAGAAGATCCGCCGCGTCCACATCGCCGCGCCCGCGTGGCAGCCGCCGCCACCGTGCGTGCCGAGGGCCCGTTGCCGGCACCCTTGATCGATGCCGCCTGGCGCAGCCGCCCGCGCCTGATCGAGCCCTGCATGGACGCAGTCCCGGACTCGGCGCCCAGCACGCTTCGCTTGGCGCTCTCGCTCGAAATCGATGCCCGGGGCGTTTTGCGTCAGGTGGCGGTCGAGATGGGTGGGGACGTGGGCTACGGGCTTTCGCCTGACTGGCGGGGCTTTGCGGCCTGCGTTTCTCGCCGGGTGAAATCCGGATTGCGCGTAGCGCGGCCGACCCGGCACTCGGTTACTTCGGCTCGGCTGGAAATCGTGCTAGCGATAAGGCGTCAGGAAGCCGACCCGTGACCAGACAGCCACAACAGCGGCCTCGCTACATCGCGGTGGAAGGCCCCATCGGCGTGGGCAAGAGCAGCCTGGCCGAGATCCTGGCCGAAAGCCTGGGCGCGCGACTGGTGAGCGAAGACCCCGGCGGCAATCCCTTTCTGGCTTCCTTCTACCGCGACCCGAAACGCTTCGCCCTGTCGGCGCAGCTCTTCTTCCTCCTGCAGCGCTACGGGCAACAGACCGACCTGGCCCAGGGTAGCCTGTTCGAGCCGGGCGGCCTGGTGGCCGACTATCTCTTTGCCAAGGATCGCCTATTCGCCACCCTGACCCTGTCGCCCGACGAGCTGGCGCTCTACGATCGCGTGTATCAGGCGCTGCGGCCCCGCGTGGTGGCGCCCGATCTGGTGGTGTACCTGCACGCGCGTGCCGAGGTCTTGTTGGAGCGGGTCGAGAAGCGGGGACGGCCCGAGGAGAAACCCATCCGCCGGGAGTACCTGCGCGAGGTGGCCAGGGCCTACTCCGAGTTCTTCTTCGCCTACGACGACGGCCCGCTGCTCATCGTGGATGCCTCGGAGATCGACTTCGTGGGCAACACCGAGGACCGCGCGGCGTTGCTGGAGGTGATTTCGCAGACCCGCGCAGGGGTGAACCACTGGAGCCGGCGGTAGCGGCTGGTCGTGCAAGTCCTGCCAACTCGTGGGAAGGTACCGGCAAATGGCAGCGCAAGGAAAGAAGATCACCGCGGTTTCGCTGCGCGAGCGCAAGAGCCAGGGCGACAAGATCGTTGCTGTCACCGCCTACGACGTGGCCTTTGCCCGCCTGGCTGACCGCGCCGGCGTGGACATCGTTCTGGTGGGCGACAGCCTGGGCATGGTCGTGCAGGGCCAGGCCAGCACCTTGCCGGTCACGCTCGACGAGATGATTTACCACAGTCGCGCCGTGGCCCGGGGCGTGGCGGCGGCTCATGTGGTGGTGGACATGCCGTTCATGAGCTACCAGGCGAGCGTGGAAGACGGCATGCGTGCAGCCGGCCGTCTGCTGAAAGAAGGCGGGGCCGAGGCGGTGAAACTGGAAGGCGGCGAGGAAGTGGCCGAACTGGTCCGTCGCCTGGTTTCCGTCGGCATCCCTGTCGTGGGTCACGTGGGCATGACGCCGCAGTCGGTGCACAAGTTCGGCGGTTTCAAGTTGCAGGGTCGCTCTGAAGCGCAGGCGCGCACCATCGCGGCCGGCGCGCACGCCATCGCCGATGCGGGTGTTTACGCGATGGTGCTGGAGAGCATTCCGGCGGCGCTGGCCGCGGAGATCACCGCAGCCGTGCCCGTGCCCAGCATCGGCATCGGCGCCGGGCCGTCCTGCGACGGCCAGGTGCTGGTGATGCACGACTTGCTCGGGCTCGACCCGGATTGGTCGCCGCGCTTCGCCCGCCGCTATGCCGAACTCGGTCGTACGACGGAAAAGGCCTTCGCTGATTTCGCCGCTGACGTGCGCGCGGGACGCTTCCCGTCGAAGAAGGAATCTTTCTCGTGAGCGACGTGCCCGCGATCGCGGATCCTGCGGCCATGAGCGCCTGGTCCGAGGCGGCACGCGGGCAGGGCGAGCGCATCGCCCTGGTGCCAACCATGGGCGCGCTGCACGCCGGGCACCTGTCGCTTTTGGCCGAAGGCCGGCGCCGCGCCCGGAAGCTTGTGCTTTCAATCTTCGTCAATCCCATGCAATTCGGCCCGCAGGAAGACCTGGCCAAGTACCCGCGCGACCTGCCTGGCGATCTGGCCAAGGCTGCCAGCGTGGGCTGCACCGTGGCCTTCGTGCCCGAGGCGGCCAGCATGTACGGCCCGGGCTTCCAGACCGCCATCGACGTGCGCGAGGTGTCGCAGGGGCTGTGTGGCGCGCGCCGACCTGGCCACTTCGTGGGCGTGGCCACCGTGGTTTGCAAGCTGTTCAACATCGTGCGGCCGCACCTCGCGTTCTTCGGCGAGAAGGACTTCCAGCAACTCGCGGTCATCCGGCGCATGGTGACGGACTTGAACCTGCCGATCGAAGTGGTCGGGTTGCCGACCGTGCGCGAGCCGGACGGGCTGGCCATGTCCTCGCGCAACGCTTACCTGTCGGCGTCCGACCGCCAGCGGGCGACTGCGCTTTTCGCGGGCTTGTCCGACGCTCGCGCTCTGGTCGAAAAGGGCGAGCGCCGCGCGTCGGTCCTGCTGGAAGCCGCCAGGGCCAAGATCGCGGGTCGGGTGGACCGCATCGACTATCTCGAAATCCGTGCGTCCGACGATCTCCAGCCGCTCGATCTCATCGACCGGCCCGCTGTCATGCTGGTGGCCACCTTCGTGGGCGGGACACGGCTCATCGACAATCTGAGGTTGGGGCAGGCTAGCTAGTCGAATAAAAGCGCCCAGTTAGCTTCCAGTGCGTTGCAACATAGGTGTCGCCGAGCCAGTTTTTTCGTCCTGGGCGGTTGACTCTCGCGCGCTTGTGCATATGTTTGCGGCCTGGCAGTCGCGAGGGGCGACTGCTAACCAGCACCGGGAGGCAAGAAGACGATGAAAATTCGCCCAGTACAAGATCGCATCGTGGTTCGCCGTGTGGCCGAAGAGCAGAAGACCAAGGGCGGTCTCTACATTCCTGACACGGCCAAGGAAAAGCCCGCCGAGGGAGAGGTGGTGGCTGTGGGCCCTGGCAAGCCCAACGAGAAGGGCGTGGTTCGTCCGCTCGAAGTGAAGAAGGGCGACCGCGTGCTGTTCGGCAAGTACAGCGGCAACGAGATCAAGCTCGACGGTGAGGAGCACATCATCCTGCGTGAGGATGAGGTGCTGGGCATCATCGAGAAGTAACTGCAACCGAAAGCCAAGGAAAAGGAGAAATACCAATGGCGGCGAAGGAGATCCTCTTCGACGAGAAGGGCCGTACGCAGATTCTGGCTGGCGTGAACATCCTGGCGGATGCCGTGAAGGCGACGCTGGGGCCGCGCGGCCGCAATGTTGTCATCGAGAAGTCCTGGGGCTCACCCACCATCACCAAGGATGGCGTGACCGTGGCCAAGGAGATCGAGCTGGAAGACAAGTTCCAGAACCTGGGCGCCCAGATGGTGCGCGAGGTGGCGTCCAAGACGTCAGACGTGGCGGGCGACGGCACCACCACGGCCACCGTGCTGGCCCAGGCCATCTTCCGCGAGGGCGCCAAGATGGTGGCCGCCGGCCACAGCCCGATGGAACTGAAGCGGGGCATCGACCGCGCGGTGGAGAAGATCATCGACGCGCTCAAGAAGGCATCCAAGGCCACCAAGGGCCAGAAGGACATCGCCCAGGTGGGAACCATCAGCGCCAACGGCGACGAGGCCATCGGCAAGCTGCTGGCCGAGGCCATGGAGAAGGTGGGCAAGGAAGGCGTGATCACCATCGAGGAAGCCAAGTCGATGGAAACCACCCTCGACGTGGTAGAGGGCATGCAGTTCGATCGCGGCTACCTGTCGCCCTACTTCGTCACCGACGCCGAGCGCATGGAAGTGAAGCTGGATGACCCGTTCATCCTGATTCACGAGAAGAAGCTGTCCAACATGAAGGAACTGCTGCCGCTGCTGGAGCAGGTCGCGCGCGCCAGCAAGCCGCTGCTCATCATCGCCGAGGACGTCGAGGGTGAGGCGCTGGCCACCCTGGTGGTCAACAAGCTGCGCGGCACCCTGCAGGTGTGCGCGGTCAAGGCGCCCGGGTTCGGCGATCGGCGCAAGGAAATGTTGAAAGACATCGCGGTGCTCACCGGCGGCCAGGCCATCACCGAGGATCTGGGCCTGAAGCTGGAGGGCCTGGGCATCAAGGACATGGGCCGGGCCAAGCGGGTCAGCATCGACAAGGACAACACCACCATCGTGGATGGCGCGGGCAAGCGCACCGAAATCGAAGGCCGGGTCAAGCAGATCCGGGCCCAGATCGAAGAGACCACCTCCGACTACGATCGCGAGAAGCTGCAGGAGCGGCTAGCCAAGCTGGTGGGCGGCGTCGCGGTCATCAAGGTGGGCGCGGCCACCGAGACCGAGATGAAGGAGAAGAAGGCCCGCGTCGAGGACGCCCTGCACGCGACGCGCGCGGCGGTCGAGGAGGGCATCGTGGCGGGTGGCGGTGTGGCGCTGATTCGCGCGGTGGCCGCCATGGAGAAGCTGGACAAGCTGGGCGAGGAGCAAGCAGTGGGCGTGGCCATCGTCACGCGGGCCTGCGAGGAGCCTTGCCGCATGATCGCGGCCAACGCGGGCCAGGAAGGCTCGATCGTCGTGCAGCGGATCAAGGAAGGGAAGGGCGCCTTCGGCTACAACGCTCAGACCGACGTGTTCGAGGATCTGTTCGAAGCCGGCGTCATCGATCCCACCAAGGTCGTGCGCTCGGCCCTGCAGAACGCCGCCTCGGTGGCCGGCCTGCTCATCACCACGCAGGCGCTCATCGTCGAGGCGCCCAAGGAAGACAAGCCCGCGCCTGGCGGCCACGGACATGGTGGCGGCATGGGCGGCATGGGCGGCATGGGTGGTATGGGCGGCATGATGTAGTCAGCCTCCCGGCCATCAGCGCAGTATCGAAGAAGCCCATCGCTGGTTGACCTCAGGGTCAGCGGGCGGTGGGCTTCGCGTATTCTGGGGGTCCTCTACTTTTTCGGCACGCAGGTGGGGTCGAGGTACGTGAGGATGTTGTTCCAGAAGGTAGCTGCGGAGTAGGTGTTGCCGTCCTCACTCCCCCACGTGGTGTCGTATGTGATCCACTCGTCACCCCAGAAAACCACGCGTCCCGAGCCGTAGGTTCCGGCAACGCCGATGGTGGCGTACTGCGAGCCGAAATATACCAATGGGTTCTTGGTTTCGTCGGCGTCGCTCCCGTAGCCGCGGGCAAAGGCGAACGGGTTTGTGTCGCTTGCTGAATAAGCACTGGGTACAACTTGAAATCCGTTGCTCGCGCGCAAGTCGAGGACGCCCTGGGTAAGGACTGCCGCAGTCCCAGTCGTCTTGTAGCCGTAGAGCCCGGTTGTGCCGTTCCACGTGCCCTTGATCTGGGTCGTGCCATTGAATTGCATCATGTCGTCTTGCGTCCCAGCCTTGTAGTAGGTGGAGAACTGGATAGCAGTGACACCAGTTGACGCGCTCAGGTCCTGCATCATCAAGTTCTGGAAAGCAACCTCATGTGCCTCGTTCTCGACGCCGACAATCGAGATGATACCACCCCCGGCCTGGACCCAAGATGCAAGCACCGCAGCTTCACTAGCCTGCATTTCCCGCATAGGCAGCCCCGCGGGATGGGGAGTGCCGGACCAATAGGTGTCATAGCAGGTGTCCGCGCCAGTTCCGGTTCCCATTCCCTTTCCGCGGTAGCGGTATGACTCGCAAGGTGTTTCGGTTACCCCGTTGAGCTTGTTCTGGAGGTCCTGTTGGCTGTGGTTCACGTCCAGGACGATGAGGACTTGGTACTTGCCATTGGTAAGGCGGCTAGAGGTAATTAGGTTCGCGCTGCCATCACTGTTCATGATCGGAAGGTTCTTGCCCCCGCAGGCTGCGCTATGTTGTGACAGCCAGGTTTGGAACATACCAGAGCCGGCCCCGGGGTTCGTTCTGTTGGCGGTGTCCCAGGGTCCGAAGATGCCAATTATGCCGATGTATGGGCACCCAGGGTCCACCTGACATCCGCTGACGCAACAGATCTTTCCAGTGCCGCACCCGTTGCCGCACGCGCCGCAGTTGTTCATGTCTGCGGTAAGATCAACACACTGGCCGCTGCAGCAGGTCTGCCCGGTGGCACAGTCGCCATTCACCTTGCAGCCGGTGCCGGTGCCGGTTCCAGTCCCGGTGCCGGCGCCGGTGCCGGTGCCGGTTCCGGCGGCGGTGCCGGTGCCGGTTCCGGTGCTGGTTCCGGCGCCAGTGCCGGCTGCAGTGCCAGTACCGGTGCCGGTTCCGGAGCCTGTGCCAGAGCCTGTGCCGGTTCCGGAGCCCGTGCCAGAGCCGGTGCCTGTGCCAGAGCCTGTGCCGGTGCCTGTTCCGCCGCCACCGGTTCCTGTGCCGGTGTTGATATTGGTGGGAGGTGGCGTCAGGCTGCCGCCCACAGTGATGCCCTGTTGCACGGAAGCATTGTCGTCGCAGCCAGCGGCGCCGGCTGGGCAGACCGAGGCAATGCCAGTCTGTATGATCTGCAGATTTGCGTTGGGCGACATGGTGACTTCCAGGACCACCTTGGTCAGGTTGTCAGAAGCCGTGCCCTCGGAGCGAATGACCACGATGCCGTTCGATTGGTAAGGGGAAGACGGGGGCCATGGTTGAGGCTCGCTGATGTAGTGGTTGACGCCGGAGCCGTCGATGCCCAGCCGGCACTCGGACAGATCCTGACGAATGAAGAGTGTGTAGGTGCCCATGAACTGAGCGATCACGGGACTGGGGTTGTCGGGCGTTGCCTCATTGTGAGTGGTGCTGACGGGGTAAGCGCAATTGATGTACGCTGTCGTGCCGGCCTGACACCCATAGCCCGGGGTGTCGCGCAGATAGGCCCCGCGCGTGGGCGTGCCACCCCCCGTGGCTCCCAGGCAACCAGGGTCCATCGGGTCGGTCGTGCCGGGGATCTCGTCGACAAAGCCCGCGGGCAGGGCGACCGGGTTGCCCATGGGGTCGGTGCCGGCCAGCATGCCGCTCAGGTTGGGGACCCAGCCGGGCATGCCCGCAATGGTCCGGTTGAGCACGCTCTTGGCGGTCTGAATCCCAGCTTCCGCCACGTAGAGGGCCTGATTGCGCATGTTGACGTTCGCGCTCATCTGGATGCTTCCACTGGTCAGGTACAGGCCGGTGAGGCCCATGCCCAAAAGAGCGATCATGGCCAGCAGCACCACCACGAGCACGGCCCCGTGCTCGGGGCGGCGAAGCCAAAGTCGTTGGGAAGAGTCGTCTCTAGTCATCACGCCTCTCCTTAGTTGCGCGGATACATGGTGGTGCTCAGGACCCGCCGGCGGAACTGGTCTTGGTAGTTGTTGCCGTCCCAGACAGTCGGGTTGTTGCAGCTGGGGTTAGCGCTCGCGGTGTGGGCCGCGTGATTCTCGGCCGCGGGCCGGCCGTTATCGAGGAGGGCGGCGTTGATGCCGTTGTCCTCGGTCAGCGAGCGGGCGATCAGCGTCACCCGCACCGCGGAGGGCTGGTTGCACTTGCGGGCGTTGCTGACCTCGATGGGGTCGCCGGTGGCGTTGAGCGTCCATTCGTCGGTGATCGAGGGCGGGCTGCCTTCGTCCAGGGTGCCGTTGCCATTGAGGTCGCAAGCAAAGGCCACCTGCAGATCCTCGACGCCCTCGGCCAGCACCTGGGGACCGGCCGGGGCCGAGCCGTCAATGCGTTCCATGGTCAGCACGGGAATGGTGTGGGTCTGGCACGGTATTCCCTGGTTGGAGAGATAAACGCCATTCGCGTTCGTCGTCCTCACGGCAAAGCGCACCCACCAGAACTGTCCAAAATTGCGGACACCCGTGTTGGGGTTCTGGGGCGGAGATCCGGCCACATACACGCCGTACCCGGTGCCAGGAATCATGCCAGCGACGTTGGCCGGAGGATTCCACACCGAGCCTGAGCACCCGGCGCCGGGCGGGCAGGCCGTCGTGCCGCCGGACGCATGATTCAATTGGTCGGGAGGACTGCCGGTCACGCTCGTGGTCTGGAAAAGGGTGCACCCGATGTCGCTGGCCGCGCCCCCCATCCCCGGCTCGCCCACCAGGATGGTGAACTCGGCTGGCTGGAACATGACGACGTTCCCTGCCACGACCGAGATGGCCTGGTTCGTGGTGGTGACGGCGCCGGCAAGTGCCGAATCAAAATTGCTTCCCGAAGTCTGATTGCCGAAGGCAACGGTGATCACGTCGGTCCCTGGGACGATTCCCACGTCGGTTCCGTCCTCCTGGTCGACTATCCACAGGGCGGGAACCCGTTGCACCTGGCCGGTCCCAGCGTTGTACGCGCGCAGGCCAGCGTTGGGACGCTGGGAGAGGTTGCCCACGCCAGCGACGACGGGTGGATCGTCGCTGGGATCCGGGTTGGCACCGGTCGTGCGATTGAGCGGCGGCGGCGGCGGGGTCAGGCCTCCCACCGGCCGCACGCAGCCATACATGCCGGAGCCCTCGGCGCGGACGAAGCGGGTGAGAACCTCCATGGCGGCCCACGCGTTTTGCTGGACGTTCAGCATCTTGGTCTGGGTTTCGTACACGCGCTGCTGGCCGGCAAAGAACATGAAGGTGGAGGCGGCCACGATGGATGCGATGACCATGGTCACCATCAGCTCGACCAGGGTCATGCCTTGCTCGGGCGCGCGCCGGCTTACCACGACTTCCTCCGTTCCATGTCCAGGCGGACGGTCTTCGGGGTTCCGGTGTCGCTGTTGTAGGTGACGGTCACCGAGATCACGTAGGGCTGGGCGACGCCCAGGTTGATGACCCGCCACCTGCGGATCCACCGGTATGCGGCGACGTTCGTCGCGCCGGTGGGAGCAGCAGTAAGCTGCGCGCCCTCGGCGTTCATATAGACCGGGGAACTCCAGGTGGCAGTCCCGATCGGGTTCGCGATGGCGACTGGCGACTGGAACTGGTCCACGTTGGGCGGGGTCGCGCTCAAAGGGCTTCCAGTGGTCAGCACGGTGCTGAACTCCTCGATCTTCTGGCTGGCCAGGCGCAGGGCCACGGCCGCATCGTTGGCAGACTTCGAGGCGCTGATCACGGCCTGCTGCACCGCCAGGGTTCCCAGCAATCCGACGGCTCCCAGCAGCAGAGCCACCAGAACCTCGATCAGTGTGAATCCAGAATTGCGCCTCATGGTCAGTGTGAGAAGGTGAAGTTGCGTGTGGAGACAAACGACGTGAGACCTGTCACCCCAATCACAAAGCCGCCGTCGGGGTGAGTGGGGGGCAGGTTCGTGTTGCGAATATAGACGGTCCAGTTAGCCAGGTTCGCGGAGGCGACGTTGGTGCCGGCGTTGCCCATGGAGTTGAAGTAAAGCCAGACGCAGCCGCTGCCTTGATTCGTGGGGAGGACGGCACTTGATGGCACGGTGTTGGTTATGTTGGCGTCCCAGATGGCAACGCCCGTGGGGGCGTACAGGCTGCGCAGGGGCGGGTTCTGGTCGTTGCGGTAGGTGAGCACCGAGCTCCCGCAGATCAGCGTGAAGGTCGGAACGCGCAAGCTCATGGCATCGAGGTGGGCGCGCTGCATGGCCTGTGCGACGTAGTTGGCGAAGTCGCGCCCCTTGCGAGCTTTGCTGTCCCTGGTCAAGGACGGGGTCGCCACGGCAGCAAGCAACCCGATGATGACGAGCACCACCATCATCTCGGTGACAGTGAATCCAGCCTGCCGACTGCGTCTTCGCGACATGACTCCCCGATCCTGTGCTTGCAAAGGTGCGGCCATCAATAATCCTCGGAAGAATCCTCCTCGATCATAAGATAGATACAGCCTCGGCTAAGAAAACATTTCATGGGGCGCAAGGCTGTTCGTGCTCCCAGGTGCGCACCTGCGCACATAGGAGCGCCCCAGACTACAGCCAGCTAGCGCGGTGGGCGGCGCGCTTCGTGGAACCAAGCTCTATACTCCAGCATCCGGCTGCGCTGCTCGGCAGGCGCGTGTCGCTTGCAGGTCGCGTAGTCCGGGGTTGTGGGGTCGGCACCCCAGCGCAGCTCGGCGCAGTCGTTCGGGTTGTACGCCATCTCCAGGGCGCTCCGGCGCGCGTACACATCGGCTACCGTCAACCTGAACGGCGTCCCGTCGCTGCGCCGGTACTCGACCGAGCGCTCGTGGATGCGACGCTGATGCAGCTTCTCGATTTCGGCAGAAAGCTCCTCGGGCTTGCGGCCAGCCAGCACGAACAGCTCGGGGTGCGCTGACACGCGGGCCGGCAGGCGCGCCAGCACGTCCAGCGCGATGAGCAGGCGCATGTCGCGCGAAGGGGTGGCGTAGTCCTCCCAGGGACCCACCGTCTCAAAGATCTTGGCACCCACGGGCATGGGCACCACCGGGTTGCCTTTCTCGCGCATGAAGCGCTCGCCGTTGTCCACCGAGCCCAGGCGCGTTTCGAGCTGTTCGACCAGCGCGTTCAGGGTTTCCTCGTAGGTGGCTTCGGCATCCAGGCCCTTGGGGTTGATGAGCTTGGCCATGCGCGCGTAGAAGTCGTCGGCCGACATGGTGGCCTGCTCGGCCGAGAAGGGCGCGAAGCGACGGTCGTTGACCAGCGCACGGTTGGGCAGCGCGACCGTCGCGCCATTCCCGGCCGACTTTTCCACCGGGCGAAAGGCCTTGAAGCCCGGGCCCGCGCTCCTCACGTTGCTGGCGAAGAGAAAGGTGCCCTCCCAGAAGCGCTTGCGGCCCACCGAATTGTCGGGCTGGCCATCCACGGCAAAGAGGCGCCCGCCCTTTGTCCCGTCCTGCTCGACCCACTTGGCGATCATCATCACGTGTCCGTAGGGGTCGGCGTAGATCAGGCCCGGTCGCAGCACATCACGCGCCAGCTTGACCGGGTAGAAGTCGGTCGCGTCGTCGTCGAGCGCGGTGCGCGCGCTGCCCGAATGGACCTTGTTGGCCAGCAGGCGCAGAAACTTGCGAAAGCGATCGAGAGCGTCGCTGCCGGTCACGGGCTCGTCCTGACTGGTGAGCGCGCCGCAGGTGGGCGGATGGTCGCTGCTGCCGCGGTTGCAGTCGCGCAGACCGAAGGGCAATCCCATCTTCCAGGCGAAGGTGGCGCGCAGGTAGTAGGGCAGATCGGCACAGTCGGGCACCGCCGGAGGCGCGGCGCGATTCTTGGGATCGTCCTCGCGCAGGCCGAGGTGTCCCCACAGAAAGTTGCGCGCCGGATCGCGGATCACGGGCGCCAGCGAGGGGAACCCCAGCGCTTCGTCAGCCGGCGCGTCGAACAGGCGCTCGATCCACGCCGAGTAGAGGTCTTCCAGGCTGCGGTTCCAGGCACGAGTGACCGGCCAGGCGCCCGGCCCTTGCGCCCGGCCGCGTGCCGGCAGCGCGCGGCCGCGGGCTGCCAGCGAGATGCGATGGCAGGAGATGGTCTGGCCGCCGGAGACCAGGGCGACACGAACCTCGCCGGCTGGCGGCGTGGGTAGCTCGGCGGAGAAGCTGAAGGGCGGTCCGCCCCGGCGCACGGTGGCCAGCTTCTGCGTCGGCCGTCCCGCGGTGCTGACCGTGATGATCCCGTCGCGGGCCTCCTCGCTCACCACCATGAGTCGCAAGGGCGAGCCGGCCGAAGGATTATCGGGCGACCACCAGACGCGGGCCTCGGGTGATTCGCTACAGGCCTCGGAAGCGGGCACCGGAGATGGCGCGAGCAGAACGACGAGGATGCCCAAGCCAGTGAGGGTGGTCGCCCTGCGCATCCCTTGCCTACCAGTGATCGGGATGGGCGCGCCGTCGCACCAGGGTGCGCGCGCTGACCAGCGCCGGGTTCTCGAACAGCTTGACCAGGACGAAGCCGGCGAAGAAGCCGCCGATGTGCGCCCAGACCGCGACGCCCGACGAGATTTCAGGTCGCACCGAGGAGAGCTGGGGCAGGCCGCTCAGAAGTTGCAGGCCGATCCACCACAGCAGCACCAGATATGCGGGCAGCGAGATGACCTGCACGAAGATCACCCAGATGAACAGCACGTTGACCCGCACGCGTGGATACAGCATCAGGTAGGCGCCCAGCACGCCCGAGATGGCGCCCGAGGCGCCCACCATGGGAACCGGCGACGCGGGGTCGATGGCGATCTGCGCGGCCGCAGCCGCCAGGCCGCACACGAAGTAGAAGACCAGAAAGCGCAGCCGCCCCATGCTGTCTTCCACGTTCTTGCCGAACACCCAGAGGAACAGGCCGTTGCCGAGGAGGTGCATCCAGCCGCCGTGCAGGAACATGGAGAACAGCGGTGTCAGGTAGTTGATGGGGTCGCGGTCCACTAGGCAGAGAAGCCCGCGGCCGAGCGGCACGGCCTCGCCGACAGGGGCGCGGCCGGTGAGCTCGCCCGGCACCAGGCCCAGGTTGCACACGCTGGCCGCCAGCACGGTCGGGCTGAGGCCTGCCCCCTGGACCAGAACCCACACCAGGCCCATCACCACCAGCAGGGCGATGGTCACCAGCGGAAAGCGCAAGGTCTGGTTGTCGTCGCTGATGGGGATCATCGGATCCTGGCTATCTCTGCGGGGCTGGCGCAGGGGCTGGTGAGGGCGCGGGCGCTGGGGGCGGTGCGCCCCCGTCGGGACTGGCGGTGCCCTCGGGCGGAACTTCCTGCCGGTAGCCGAAGAGAGTGTTCTTCTCGGAAAGCGGCGTCAGCTTGATGGCGACTCGGCTATCGGAGAAGGTGTAGGCACGCGTGTGGACCGGCAAGAAGCCGGCGGCGCGGACCACCAGGTCGAGCGGCCCGCTGTCGCGCGGTCGCACCACCACCAGCGGCCGGGGTACGGGAATCACGCCCAGGGTCTTGCTGCCCCACTTGACCACCGCCTTGCGCGGCGGAACCGTCTGCACGGTGATGGTGACCTTGTCTTCTGTCCTCTTGCTCGATGGCTCCTCGACTACCGGGTTCTTGTCGGCATCCTCGGCGCCCAGCCCCACCGCCGCAGCCAGCCCCAGCACAGCCAGCAGCATGCCGCCGGCAAGCAGGCAAGGTCTGCACCGGCGCCCACGTGGCTTCATGGCGCCCCCCCTTCGTCATCGCCGCCGGCCGAGCGGCCCGAGCTGACTCCGCCCGCGCGGCCTTCGGCTGAGTTGGGCACCTCCGGCGGCGGCCCGGGATAGCGCACGCCCGGCTTGGGCACGTAGGTCAGGATCGGCTTCTTCAAGGTGCCCTTGATCTCGCCCTCCAGCACGTCCACTGGCAACGGCGGCTCAAGCACATACTGGTAGCCGCGCGAGGGAACGCGAATCTCGAACACGTCGTTGTCGAGCAGGAACTGGCGCGCGATGTTAGCCGGCTGGTCGCCCAGAATGCGCATGGGACGGTGGCGCAGGATGAACGAGTAGAGCCGGATGGCCAGGTGGTTGGGCAGGCGGTGGCAGCCGTGCGAGTAGCCCTCGGGGCTGGACATGGAGAGATACTCCGACGAGCCGTGCGCGCGGATGCCGTTGTCCCAGTCGGGCTTGCCGCCCTTGCCCGGCACCACCAGATAGCCGGCGATGAGTCCGTAGGCCGAGAGAAATCCCGGGCCCAGCTCGTCGTAGTTGACCACCCGCTGCCACAGGCCGTTCACGGTTTTGGGCTTGACCAGGGTGCGGATGGGCGTGGACTCGGGCGCGATCCACACCGGGCCGGCCACCACGTTGCGGATCACGCGCGGCCCCACGTCCGAGCCCTTGTAGCGATAGTACTCGTAGCCGTCCGACGCCTGTTCGGCGCGCCAGCCGCCGATGGTGGTCTGCCAGCGTGCGAGCGGGATGCGTTGTTCCTTGTACTTCACGTAGAGGTGGAAGCTGGGGTAGCGCTTGCGTGGCTGCGCGTGGCGCACGCCCGCCGCATCCCAGGGCAGGTCGTACCAGACCTCGCCGCGATCGATCACGATGGACAGATCCATGTTGGGCCCGTAGTACTCGGGCAGGGCCGGCAAGTGGACTGCGGCGCGCAGGTGGCGGAAATCGGCGGCGCTGTGACGCTTGAAAAACGCCAGCGCAGCCTCGGGGCTGGCCAGGCCGAGCTGCTCGACCGCGGCCTGGGTCATCTCCTCGACTAGGTTGCGCACTGGCAGCGTCTGTCCGTTGGCGCCGGTGTACGTGGCCGGGCCGCTCTTGCTGTCCACGGTGCCGTCCTCGACCACGCCGGTGGCGGCCACCACGCGCTCACGCAAGACCCGCACCAGGGCCTCATGATCGTTGGACAGCGGCGCTCGGGCCAGGGCGTCCATGGTCTGATGGCGCAGGTAGTTGGGCTCGTAGATCATGTGCTTCTGCTGAAAACGGCGCACCGCCAGGCGCATGGCATCGTCGTAGATGCCCGCGACGTGCTTCACGCCGTGCTTGAACATGCCTTCGCAGGCCAGTCGGCGTTCCACCTCGGTCATGGCCAGCTTCTTTGCGGCCCGTCGCTCGACCAGCTTAACCTTGGGTTCCAGCTTGGGGTTCTTGGCAGCCAGCTCGGCCAGCGTCTGCGCGTGGGCTTTCCGGCGCGCGTTTTCCAGATCGCTGCGCATGCGTGCGATGCGCTTCTCTTCCGGAACCACCGTCTCCGGCGCCACGTAGCCTGTGGTCTCCACCGCCTCCATGGCGGCCAGGTTGGCGCCTTCATGGCACTTCTGCTTCTCGTCCTCCAGGAAGCGGGCGCGCAGCACCCCCAGCGAAGGCGGAATGCCGTAGAGTTCGAGGTAGTTCTTTTCGCCCGTGGGCAAGGGCTCGCCATCTTCGTCGAGCGTGTCGTTGGCCAGGCCGAGGAACACGCGGCGGTAGCGGTTGGGCATGCTCTGCCCGTCGGCGCCACGATGTTCCTCGAAGATGAAGGGAGTCCAATCGTCACCGAGATCGACGATGGTGTATCCGGAGCGGGCTGCGCCGGAAGCGCTGGTCCAGCTCTCCTGGCCGTCGCGAATCACCAGGGCGCGATCGTCATCGGGCACGACGCCGGGGGCCGGGGCTTGTGTCGCGGGGGACTTGCTGGCGGGCACGGGCGCGGCGGGCGCCGCGGGCTTGCTGGTCGGCGTCGCGGTCTTGACCGACGAGGTGGTCTGGGGTGGCGGCAGGGAGGCGACAGCGCGAACGTCACATCCCGACAACAGGGCTAAGTATGCTTGGATAGCAAACAGCGGTGCATATTTCATCACGGATTCGCTTACTCAACATATGCCCCCGGCGGCGCCGCTGGGCAAGAAATACAGCGTGGCGGGGCGCAGGGGGCCGGCGTCGTCGGACTACGTCTTGAGCGCGGCTGCCACGATGGCGCGCGCCTCTTCGATCACGCTGTTCAGGTGTGCCTGGCCCTTGAAGCTTTCAGCGTAGATCTTGTAGATGTTCTCCGTGCCCGAGGGACGCGCCGCGAACCAGCCATTCTGAGACGCGACCTTGAGCCCGCCGATGGAGGCGCCGTTCCCCGGAGCCTTGGTCAAGACCGCGATAATCGCGTCGCCAGCCAGCGAGCTGCTCCTGACCTGCGCGGGCGAGAGTTGCCGGAGCCGAGATTTCTCCGCTGGTGTGGCCGGCTGATCGATGCGCGTGTAGATGGGCTGGCCATGGGCCACCGTGATCTCGCGGTAGTGATCGCCGGGATCCTTGCCCGTGCGGGCGGTGATCTCGGCCGCCAGCAGCGCCATGATGAGACCGTCCTTGTCGGTGGACCAGGCACTGCCGTCGAAGCGCAAGAAGCTGGCCCCGGCGCTCTCTTCGCCGCCAAACCCGAGGCTGCCGTCGAGCAGACCGTCGACAAACCATTTGAAGCCCACCGGCACCTCGACCAGCGGGCGTTCCATCGCCGCAACCACGCGATCGATCATCGCGCTCGACACCAGGGTCTTGCCCACCGCCGCACGCGGGGACCACTTCGGCCGGTTGGAAAAGAGATAGCGGATGGCCACGGCCAGGTAGTGGTTGGGGTTCATCAGGCCCGAGGAAGGCACCACGATCCCGTGCCGGTCAGCGTCGGGATCGTTGCCGAACGCGACCTGGTAGGTGTTGCGCAGACCGACCAGATTGGCCATGGCAAACGGGCTAGAGCAGTCCATGCGGATCTTGCCGTCATGGTCCACGGTCATGAAGGCGAAGCGCGGATCCACGACGGGATTGACCACCTGCAAATCGAGTTTCCAGTGGTCGGCGATCGGTTGCCAGTAGTCCACCGAGGCGCCGCCCAGCGGGTCCACGCCGCACTTTACGCGCGCGTCGCGAATAGCCGCCATGTCCACCACGTTGGCCAGATCCGCAACGTAGGGAGCGACGAAGTCCTCCTGTCGGACGCTGGCCGCGTTGCGCGCTCGCTCGAAGGGAATGCGGCGGATATCGGATCGGTTTCCTCGCAGCAGCGCATTGGCGCGGTCCTGTATCCACGCGGTGACGTTGGTGTCGGCCGGGCCGCCGTTGGGCGGGTTGTACTTGAACCCTCCGTCGGCCGGTGGGTTGTGCGAGGGGGTGACCACGATGCCGTCGCCCAGGCCGCTCTTGCGACCGCGGTTGTGGGTCAGGATCAATCGCGAGATCGAGGGCGTGGGCGTGTAACCGTCGTCGCGCTGAATGACGGTGTCCACGCGGTTGGCGGCCAGGACCTCCAGTGCGGTTTGCTCGGCCGGCCGCGACAGGGCGTGGGTGTCCTTGCCGAGGAAGAGCGGGCCGGTGATGCCCTCTTGCTGGCGCCACTCGCAGATGGCCTGGGTGATGGCCAGAATGTGCGACTGGTTGAAGGATCCGGCGAGCGAGGAGCCGCGGTGTCCGCTGGTCCCGAAGCTGACGAGCTGCTCGGGGTCGCTGGTATCAGGCTCCTTGCTGAAGTAGGCATTGGTGAGACGGTCGACGTCGATGAGCATCGACGTCGGCGCGGGTTTGCCTGCAAGCTCGTGGGGCATGGGAACGGGGCTCCTTGATTTTGCGAAGGTTACACTGAAGGAAACTATCGTGCTTGCCCGCGCAGCCTGGCCCAGAAAAGCCCCAGATATTCGTGCAGGGCCCGTTCGATCGTCCCGGCGGCTCCCGCACGTGGGATCAAGGCGAACAGGCGACCCACGTCTGCGGACTCATCGGCATCGAGGTAATCGGTGGGGGCAGGAATGGGGTTCATGCCGGCCTTCTCGAACATGGCCATGGCCCGGGGCAGGTGCGTGGCCGAGGTCACCAGCACGAAGCGTTCCTGGCCCAGAGTCGCGTGCAGCGCCCGCACTTCGTCGATGGTGTCGCGGGACTGGGATTCGAGGACCATACGCTCGCGTGGGGCACCCAGGCTGGTACCGGCTCCCGCCAGTAGGCCGGCCTCGGTCGCTTCATGGCGGTTTCCGCCACCTGACAGGACCAGCTTTGACTCAGGCAGAAGTCGCTGCAGGCGGATGCCTTCGGCCAGGCGTGCCAGGGTCGGTGCGGACAGCTGCTGAGAGGCGGCGAGCGAGCGGTTATCGATGTGTCCGCCCCCCAGCACCACCACCCAGCGCGGCGCTGGCGAGCCGTCAGGCAGGCTCGAAACGGTCTGCGTCGCCTCAGCCAGCAACGGGGGATAGGTCGCTTCCAGCGGACGAACCAGGGCGCGGGCCACGGGGTCGAGGAAGAGCAGCGCCAGGAGTGCGAGACCCGCGGTCAGAAGGGCCTTGGCCGCTCGCTGTTTCTTGCTGAACCACAGCAGGATCAGCCCCACCAACATGACGATGAGCAGCACGAACCCAGGCTGCAGGGCTGCGGACAGCAGTTTCTTCAGGGCGAACATGGTCCGATCTTGTACCTCGATTCTTCGGCCCGCGCCGCGCGTAGTCTGTGCACTCCCTCGCGCTTGTCTGCTACATTTCGAGCCTCCCAGGCTCCCGTCGCATCGGTCCTCTCCACTTGACCTCTTCCCCGGTCCATCCCGGCCCACGCTGTCGCGCCTTCGTAGCGTGGGCGCTCAGGCACGGCCGCATCCTCTGGCTCGTCGCCATCGCGCTCGCCGTGCCGTCGGCCATGGCCACCGTCAAGCTCTACTTCAACCTGCGCAGTGATCTCGAGGAACTGCTGCCCCGGAGCGCGCCCAGCGTGCTCGCGCTCGACGAGTTGCGCGCTCGCATGCCCGGGCTGCAGTACCTGGGCGTGCTGGTCGACGTGGGCTCGGCCGACAACCTGCTCGCGGGCGAGCGCCTGCTTGACGATCTGGCGGCCCGGGTCCGCAGCTACCCACCGGATCTGGTGCGCACGGTTCGCCTGGGCACGGCCGCCGAGCGGAGTTTCGTCGAGCAGCACCGGCCCCTGTACATGGACCTGCCCGATCTCGAGGTGCTGCGCCAGCGCATCGAAGAGCGCATCCACTACGAGTTGATGAAGGAGCAGGACATGCTTCTTGACGAAAGTGAGCCGCCCCCTGCGGTCGACGTGTCCGACTTGGAGAAGAAGTACCAGTCGCGGCTCGATGAACCGGGGCTGAGCGGGGATCGCTTCTCCAGCCGCAGCCTCGGCCTCACCCTCATGCTGGTCGAGGTGGGCAGCTACTCGACGGGGACCAAGCAGGCCAGCGAACTGCTCGACCGGGTACGCCGCGATCTGGCCGAGTTGGGAGGTCCGGCCCACTATGCGCCGGGGATGCGTGTCGGGTTCACGGGCGACGTACCTATTTCGGTCGAGGAGATGTCAGCCCTGGTGGTGGATCTGACCTTCTCGTCGATCCTGGTCATCGTCCTGGTGATCATCGCGCTGGTGCTCTACTACCGCTGGGTGGCCGCGGTGCCCATTCTGCTGGCCCCGCTTGCCATCGGGGCGGTGACCGCGTTCGCTCTTGCCAGCCTGCCACCCTGGCGCATCACCGCGCTCAACTCCAACACCGCGTTTCTCGGATCGATCATCGTGGGCAACGGCATCAACTTCGGCATCGTGCTGCTCGCACGCTATGTCGAGGCACGTCGACGCGGCGTCTCGATGGAGGAGTCGCTGGCCATCAGCCTGTCGGGAACCCGGGTGGGGACGCTCTCGGCGGCGCTCGCGGCTGCGGCGGCATACGGCTCCCTGGTGGCCATGGACTTTCGCGGGTTCCGCCAGTTCGGCGTCATCGGCGGGCTGGGAATGGTGCTGTGCTGGACCGCGACCTTCCTGCTTTCCCCGTCCCTGATCGCGTGGCTGGACAGGGGACGGCTCAGGCCGCTGAGCGAGCGGGCGGCACGGCTGCGGCCCATGGAACTGCTGGCCAATCGCATCGCGCACAGTCCTGTTCCGTTCGCCCTGGCCGCGCTGGTGCTCACCCTGCTCGCCCTGTTTCAGTTCCGCCACTTTGGCCGAAATCAGCTTGAGCACGACTTCAGCAAACTCCGGCGCCGCGACACCTGGGTCTCCGGTGAAGGTTACTGGGGCGCGAGAATGGACCAGCTCCTCGGCCGTCAGGTCACGCCGACTGTGATCCTGGCCGATCAGGTGGCGCAGACCCGCGCCATCGCGACCCGCCTGCGCGAGGCCGCTACCCGGCCGCCGCTCGACGCACGCATTTCCTCGATCGTGACGGCCGACGACGTGCTTCCCACGGAACAGGCGGAGAAGCAGAAGATCATCGAGCGCTTGCGCAAGAAGCTGACGCCCCGGATTCGCGCGCAGTTTTCGCCTGACGAGCAAGACAAGGTGGAGCGCTTTCTCGGCAGCGGGCCAATGCCTGCCATCACGGTGGCCGACCTGCCCGACGGGCTGCTCACCGGGCTGCGCGAGCGTGACGGGACGCTGGGCCGGACCATCCTGGTGTTTCCGCGGCCCACGCAGACCACCTGGTACGGCCCCGACATCTCAAGTTTCGTCGAGCACCTGCGCGACATTGCTGCCTCGGCGCGCGGCACCTCAGGGGCGGCGGCCCGTGTGGCCGGCGCTCCGCCACTCTCGGCCGACATCCTGGCCTGCATGAGCCGCGATGGCCCGCTGGCCTCGCTGCTCGCCTTGTTTGGCGTGGTGCTGGTCGTCGTGGTCCTGTTTCGCGCCAGCCTGGCCACCCCGTTCGTCATAGGCTCACTGGTGATCGGCGTCGGGTGGATGCTGGCGGCCACCATCTACCTCGGTGTTCGCATCAACTTCATCAACCTCATCGCGTTCCCCATCACCTTCGGGATCGGGGTGGACTACGCGGTCAACGTGATGGGCCGCTACCTGCAGGACGGACGCTCCGACGTGACGGCAGCGATCAGCGCCACCGGCGGTGCCGTCAGTCTGTGCTCGGCCACGACCATCATCGGGTATTCGTCGCTGCTGGTGGCGCAGAACCGCGGTCTTTTTCTCTTTGGCCTGTTCGCAGTCATGGGCGAGTTGACCTGCCTGGCGACGGCGGTGATGGTTCTGCCTTCGGTTCTTCTTCTATACCAGGGCTGGCGCTCGCGCCGAGGGGCTGGCGCGTGACAGCCGCCGACGTGCCACCCTCGCCGCGCCAACCGGTTCGGGGCACGTTTGTGCGCAACTCGCTCACCTCGACGTTCACCATCGCTTTGGATTTCTTCACCTTGACCGGCCTGGTCGAACTGGTCGGTGTCGACTATGTGCTGGCGACTTGGATCGCGACGATTGTCGGATCACTTTCCAATTTCTCCATCAACCGCTGGTGGACCTTTCGCGTGTCCTGGCAGCCGCGCTCGATGCAGTTTCTTCGCTTCGTCCTGGTCCAGGTGGGCGCATCAGGATTGCACACCGTCGGGGTTTGGCTGTTGACGCGGTTTCTTGGTCTGCCCTATCCCGCATCCAAGCTGGTGGTGGCGGCGCTGGTCTATCTCGGCTGGAACTATCCGATGAACCGCTGGGTCGTGTTCAGCCCGCGTTTCTCTGGACCGGGTCAACCGATCCATCTGCCGGGAGCGTAGTCTTCGAGCTGGTCAGTCCGAGTCGGCTGCCCAGGCCGCGCACACGCTCGCCGAGTTCATGCCGGATGACCCAGGCGCGATTCGAAAAAGGCAGCGAGGTTCGGATCATGCAATCGACGCCGCAACCATCCTCACAACCCTTTGGGCTGCGCGAATCGCGGATATCCTGCGCGGTGATCTGCGCGAAGGACCGTAGCGGCGCGACGTGGTAGCAGTACTGGAAATCGCCCTCGGGCGAGACGTAGAAGGCCTTGTTGCCCCCGCGGCACGTCCAGGGCATGGGCCGGCCGGCCAGGGCGCGTTCAAAATAGCGGATGAGATAGTAGGGGTTTGAGATGGGCTTGCCCTCGCGCTTCTTCTGCCGCAGCCAGCGCAGCTTCTCCAAATAGCGCGCGTCGAGCGGTCCCGGTTGCAGCCGGCCGCGCTCGTGCACCAGGGAGAAGAAGATGGGGACGTCCAACTCGAAGCAGTGCTCGGCCAGCGGAATCACCTCGTCGAGAGTTTCAGGGCACAGCACCGCCGCGACGTAGAACCACAGCCCCCGGCGTGCGACCATCTCGATCTTGTTGCGCAAGGTGCGCAGGGATTTTGGCGTGTCCGCCGACGGGTTCAGGCAATCGATCGAGATCTGGATGCGGCCCATGCCTAGGTCGATGAGCGCGTCCAGCTTGTCCTCGCTCAGGAGAAACCCGTTGGTGGTCATCCCGGTCGACATCCCGCTGCGCACCACGTGGCGCATGAGGGGGAAGATGTCCGGGTGCAAGAGCGGCTCGCCGCCGATGAGATCGGTGTGAAGCACGCCCAGTTGCTTGCACCGGTCGATACGGGCGTAGATTTCGGATGCCGGGACGTGGCCCTTGCTGTTGTCGTACTCCGTGCAGTAGCGGCAGCTCAGGTTGCACCGCCAGGTCACGTTGAGCTGCGCCCAGATTGGCTTGGCATCGAAGCCGCGTGGGATTCCCGTGAGAATGCCCGAAAGGGAGACTGGGTTGCGCGCACGCTTCATGACACGGGAAGATTCACTCAGGCTCGCACGCGGACGGCGGAACCGAGGGAGTCAGGATAGCATGGCGATCGAGCGCGACCACGGTCTCCACGTGGTAGGTCTGGGGGAACAAATCCAGCGGTTGCACCACGGAGATGCGGTAGCCGAAGGGCTCCAGCTCCACGAGATCGCGCGCCAATGTGGTGGGGTTGCATGACACGTAGATGATTCGCGCGGGCGCCGAGCGGGCAATTCGCCGCATGACCTTTCCCCCGGCGCCGGCGCGCGGTGGATCGAGCACCACGACGCGCGGGCTCCCGTGCTCGGCCAGCACCTGGGGCAAGACACTGCGCGCGTCACCGGCAAAGAACCGGGCCCCATCCAGGCCGTTGCCATGAGCGTTGATTCGCGCGGCCTCGACGGAACTTTCCGACAGCTCGATGCCAACGGCCTTGGCGCCGGCGGCGGCCAGGGCCAGGGTGAACATGCCCACGCCGCAGTAGACGTCGATGGCCAGCGCCCCGGCCATGTCGCCGGCCAGTTCGCGGACCAGGGCCACTAGACATTCAGCCTGCGCCGTGTTGGTTTGAAAGAAGGTTTCCACGCCGATGTTGAAGCGCAAGCCGCCGATGGTTTCGCTGATGTGGTCCTGGCCACGCAGGAGCGTGGTCTGCTGCAAGGGAGCCGAGGTGTCAGACGAGGCGCGGATACTGCGCACCACGCTCTTTACGCTGGCGTCTACCGCGGCCAGACGTTCGGCCATGGCGGCCGCAGCGTCGAAGGCTCCCGGGCTGGTCACGATGCCAAGCATAGTTTCCGTGGTGCCCTGGCTGTGGCGCACGACCAGCTCGCGCAGCAGCCCTTGATGGGTGCGCGGATCGTGCAGCGACAGGTTCTCCTCGCGCGCAAAGGCCTGGGCAGCCTTGACCAGCGCCACGGTCAGGGGCGGCGCCAGATAACACTCGCGCAAGCGCAGGATGCTGTGCCAGGCCCCGCGTGGGTGCAGGCCCAGCACGCCCTCGGGGTGAAAGGCAAACTCCATCTTGTTGCGGTAGTGCCAGAGACTGGGCGCGGGGATGATGGGACGCAGGGGCAAGTCTTGCAGCCTGCCCAGCCGCTCCAGGCTGTCGCGAACAGCGGTTTCCTTGTTGCGCAACTGGCCCGCGTAGTCCACGTGCTGCCAGGTGCAGCCGCCGCAGCCCTGGGCGAAGTGCACGCAGCGCGGTTGCACGCGTTCGGGCGAGGCTTTCTCCACCGCGACCACATCCGCTTCCACGTGCCGCCGCTGCACTCGTCGCACGCGCGCGCGCACCGTCTCGCCGGGCGCCGCACCTGAAACAAACACCACGAGCCCGTGGTGCCGGCCCACCGCCTCGCCCCCGTAGGCCAGACGGTCGACGGTCACGCACAGCTCATCGCCAGGGCGAGGTCGGGGTCTGGGTGTTGTGCGGATCGGTTCGGTGGCCAAAGGCTCGTCTTCGCCTGCGCCAGTTCGGGCAGGAGGCACAATCGTAGCATGGTGGAGCTTTGAGCAGGCGCTGGCCCTAGCGCGCCATCGCCGCCAACGCTACTTGAGCGTTATCTCGCCGGTCGCGTACGACTGGAACTTGCCCTTGATGAGCTGCCCCACCCGGATGACGTAGGTGTGGTCCTTGTTGAAGCCGTTGTTCTGTTCCAGGTCGTAGCCTTCCTGGTAGACGAGAGTGGCGCCGGGTGTTTGCGGCGAGACCTGATCGACGATGATCTTGGGATCCTTCTTGTCCACGAACATGACCGTCATCGGACCCTTGGCCGGCGGCTTCTTGAACACGGCCAGGAAATTGATGGCCCACCGATCCTCGTTGCCTTTGCGGGCGAGTTCCAGGTTCGTGGGGTGCGCGGTCAGCCATTTCTCCAGTCCATCTCCCTCGACTGCTGGGATGGAATCAGACACCACCCAAACCTTGCCACCGTGGCTCTTGGCCACGGCCGCGTTGGGATCGGCAGCCGATTTCGTCGCTGCTTCCTTGGCAGTCTTCTTCGCTGCTGCGCTGGCGGTTGTTGCGGCCAACAATGCGACTGCGACCAGCCAGATCTTCATGAGGATCTCCTTCCGTCCGGCGAAACCACGCCAACGGATCCATTATTGTTGACAGGCGCGTCGCGAGTCAACCAAACACGATGGTGCGGTTGCCAGATACCAGGACCCGCCGTTGCAGGTGGAGGCGCACTGCCCGCGTGAGCACCTGCCGCTCCAGCTCTCGTCCCTTGCGCATCATGTCTTCAACGGTGTCGCGATGGGAGACTCGGCACACGTCCTGCTCGATGATCGGGCCCTGGTCCAGGTCCGCGGTCACATAGTGGGCTGTGGCGCCGATGACCTTCACCCCGCGTTGCTGGGCCTGGTGGTAGGGGCGCGCGCCTGCGAAGGCGGGCAGGAACGAGTGGTGTATGTTGATGATGCGTCCCTGCCAGCGCTCCACGAACGCGGGCGACAGGATCTGCATGTAGCGCGCGAGCACCACCAGATCGATGCGCAGTTCAGCCAGCAGCGCCAGTTGCCTGGCCTCGCCCACGGCTTTCTGGTCTCGCTCGACCGGGATTACCGCCAGCGGCACGTCAAAGTGTCTGCACACATCGGACAGCGTCTCGTGGTTCGAGATGACTGTGATGATCTCGCCGCCCAGATCCCCCAGTTGCTGGCACAGCATCAAGTCATACAGGCAATGCGAAGCCTTGCTGACCATGACGGCGACCCGCGGCCGTGCGTCTGAGAAGGTCAGCTCCCAGCGCAGGTTGAACTGGCGGGCGAGCGCTTCAATCGCAGCCTGGGCAGCCTGGCGCTCCAGCCGGAACCCGCTCAGGTCCCAGACCAGTCGCATGAAAAACTCGCCGCTCTCGCTCTCCGAGTGTTGGTCGGCATCCAGTATATTGCCGCCATTCTGGAAGACGAAGTTCGACAACGCCGCGACCAGGCCCGTGCGGTCACGGCAGGTGACAAGTAGTGTCGCGGTGAGAGGAGGAGCCGAATCCATGACGACGTCGGCCTACAGACTACACAATCCAACCCGCTGTTGGCGACCCAACTTCTAGGCCGCAACTGGGCAAGGCCCCCCGGGGCTCGCTCAGCCCGCGCCAGCCGCGGGCTTGGTGCCGGCAGTCACTCCAGCTCGTTGATCACATATGGCTGGCGAGCCCCGGTCACGTCGCCGCCGCCAGAGCTGAGCCCGCCGTTTCTGAAGAACTGGGCCAAGGTACCGTCGCAGTCCATATCGCCTCTCACAAAGGCGGTGAACTGCGCGCTGGTCCCGTTGCCCGACCCGGTATATCCCGGCATGTAACTGTGCGAGTCGGGGATGGAGAACTTGAGCGCTAGCCAGACTCCGTCGCTCCCCCAGACGGCCGCGCCGCCCGGACAGCGCCCTCCCGCCAGGCAGGCGCAATCGCCGGTGGCTTCCCATGACCCAGCGAGGCCCGGAAACTGGCGGGGCAGGACCCCGCCGGTGCCGCTCGAGAAGTCCGTCATGTAGTAGGTGACGGATCCTGCCCATTGCTTGTTGAGAAACCCGGCGACTTCGGAAGTACGCGATCTCTTGACGTACCTGGTGAAGGCAGGGATCGCGATCGCGGCAATGATTCCGATGATTGCCACCACGATCATCAGTTCCACTAGAGTGAATCCGCTGTTTTTTTTGTTTCGCATGACTTCCCGGAAGCGACTATTGCATTCCTCGTGCCACGGCGCAAGAAAACAGAGTCTCTTCCACCTAAGCCTCTGACAACCCTGAAAAAAGAGTGTCTCGTCGTTGGCGCAAGGCCTTGGCCATGGCGACCTTTTTCGTCCCTTGGATGAAAGTTTTGCCTAGCCGAGAGACGAAATGCGTCCCAACGGAAAAAGGGCTAGTCCACCCCTTCCGGGTTGGATCCAGCCCTTTCTCGAGTGCAGGCAGACCGAGCGGGGCTGCTCAGTCTTCTTGCCCGGCGTCGCCACCGTCAACGGTGCCGACCTCGTGAGCCGGAACATCAGCGCCAGGGGCATCCAGAGCATCAAGCTTCGGGGCCGGAACGTCGGTCGCTGGCTTGGTGTCGGGAAGCATACCGCCATCGGGGACGACCACGGGCATGTCGGCGACCGGACCGTCAGGGGTAGCAACGGGATTATCGACCGCGACGTCCGCGATCATCGGCCCGTCTGGTGTTGGGGCTGTCGCCGTATCGGGCGTGACAGGCATAGTGTCCGCCATCATCTTCCCGTCGGCAGCCGCATCTGGCTTGGTCGTGCTACTGCTACCGCAGCCAACTAGCGTGAGGGACATCGCAAACACCGTTACAGCAAGCTTCCTCGTCATAGCCTTGTCTCCTGGGTTGTTCTCTTCTAAATAAGCCTCTTGGGGCCGGTACCTTACTCGAATGTGAAAATAAAGCGAACAAAATTAACGCTGGTGCTGGGACATCCCATGAGGCACTGCGATAATTGTCACGCAGCGATTCACTATCAAGACCGTGGTGGACATGCAAGAAGATTTTGATCAAGACGACGCAGAGCATATTTTCGCTGATGGCGTCATGGATGGGCTGGTGGCAGTTGGCGGAGCCGTCACGCCGGAGACTTTGTTGCGCGCGTATCGCGCGGGCGTGTTTCCCTGGTCCTCGGATCCGATGGTGACGTGGTGGTCTCCCGATCCCCGCGCAGTCTTCGACCTGGAGACGTATCGCCCGTCGCGGAGCTTGTGCAAGCGCCTGCGTCGAGCCGGATGGACCTTCGTGCTCGACCAGGATTTCGAGGGCGTGATGCGCAAGTGCGCGGAGCCCGCGCCCGATCGACCGACCACATGGATCACCGGAGATTTCGTCGCTGCGTACACGGAACTCCACCGGCGCGGCGCCGCTCACAGCGTCGAGGTCTACGAGAAAGGCGAGCTGGTGGGCGGGCTTTACGGTGTGAGCATCGGCGGCTTCTTCGGAGGCGAATCGATGTTCCATCGCCGCACCGATGCCTCCAAGGCTGCCGTTGCACACCTTGTCCAGCACCTGCATGGGCGTGGTTTCGCGCTGCTCGATGCCCAGGTGCCGACGCCCCATCTGGACCGCCTGGGAGCGGTGGAGATCTCGCGCAACGAATACCTGGCGCGCCTGCGACATGCCCTTGCCCTTCCGGTCGTGTTCTGATCGTGTCGCCGGGAACAGTCGGGTATCATTGGCCCCGCCATGCCCTTGCGGCGAAGTGCATATCTTTTCACGGTGGCTGCCTGTGCGGCGTTGTGGGCGCTCTCCGCCTGCGCCAAGCCGACAGATCGTCCCGCGCAGACAGTTTCGGCAACCAAGCTGCGGCTCAAGGTCGTCCGCACTTTTCCGCACGATCCCAGCGCGTTCACTCAAGGCCTGCTCTTCTTCGAGGGCAAGTTCTATGAAAGCACTGGGCTCTACGGGCGCTCATCGCTGCGTCGGGTGGACCCGGATAGCGGTGTGGTCGAGCGCGGGGTTGATCTGCCGGCGGATCTCTTCGGCGAGGGACTGGCGCGGGTGGGCGGCCGCCTGTTGCAATTGACCTGGCAGAACGGGCGAGCGCTGGTCTGGAACCTGGCGACGCTGAGCAAGGAACGGGAGATTCGCTATCAAGGCGAGGGTTGGGGCCTGTGTTTCGACGGCCGCCATCTGGTCATGAGCGACGGCAGCGATGCGCTTGCGCTGCGCGATCCGGAAAGTTTCGCCAAGGTGGGCGAGATCGTGGTCCGTCGCGCCGGACAGCCCGTGCGCAGCCTCAACGAATTGGAGTGCGTGGATGGCGCCGTCTACGCCAACGTGTGGCAAGACAGTCATATCGCGCGCATCGACCCGCACACCGGAGATGTGACGGGATGGATTGACGCTTCGGGCTTGCTCGCGCCCGAGGAGGCGCATGCCGCCGACGTTTTGAACGGCATCGCATACCTTCCGTCCACGGGGCATCTGGTGCTCACCGGCAAGCTGTGGCCGCGGATCTTCGAGGTGGAGATCGTGCCGGATAGGCCGCGGGCAGCCCAGTGAGGCTGCGGCGTCGGATTTGCGCTGGCGCGTGCCCGTGACCTGGTAGGTTCATCTTCCATGGGCTTGCGAATTGTTCTCGCCACGGGGCTCTCGCTACTCGTGCTCTCGGGTGCGCGTTTCGCGCGCGCTGAGCCGGGCGAGAACCTCACCGTCTTCGTTCTCACCTTCGGCCCCGGCGACCATCCGTTCTTCAAGTTCGGACACAATGCCATCCTGGTGCAGACCGAGGAAACCGGGCTGGTCTACAACTTCGGCACCTTCGCCTTCGACTCGTCCGCGCTCATCCCCAGGTTCTTGCGCGGCCGCTTCAAGTACTGGCTGTCGGTGTCGACCATGGAGGGGACGTTCGCGTCGTACATTTCCGACAACCGGACGATCGAGGCCCAGGAACTGGATCTGACGCCCGCCCAGAAATGGGGCTTGTGGCAGAGCCTGCGCGAGAACGCGCGACCCGAGAACCGGGAGTACCTCTACGACTACTTCCGGGACAACTGCTCCACCCGCGTGCGCGATGCCATCGACCGCGTGGTGGGCGGCCGGATCCGGCAGGTGGGCGAGCGACCGGCGGTCATGACCTTTCGCGCAGACGCGCTTCGCATGACGGCGGACTTCTTCCCCGAATACCTCGGCCTCGACCTGGGGCTGGGCCGGCCGAGCGACGCCCCCATCACTCTGTGGGACGAGGCGTTCTTGCCGGAGCGAATGCGCGATCTTCTGCGCGACGTCCGCATCCCGGGAGAATCGGGCGACAAGCCGCTGGTCAAGTCGGAACGCACCCTGTTTGCGGCGCGCCGGCCTCCGAAGCCGGATCGGCCGCCCAATTGGACCGTGTACTTTCTGGCCGCGGGCCTAGCGTTCGGCGCGCTCTTGGCTTGGCTCGGCCGACTTGCCAGCAACCATCCGGTCGCGCGCGTCGGACTCGGTTTTGCCGGCAGCCTGCTGGGACTCGTCTTCGGTCTGTTGGGGCTCATCTTGCTTTCATTCTGGTTGTTCACCGACCACAAGGCTGCCTATGCCAATGCGAACATTTTCCTCCTCGCGCCGTGGTCGGTCGTGCTGGCCGGCTACGGAGTCGGGACGGCGCTGGGACGGCCAGCGGCCATACGCAAGGCGTTCTGGGTCGTGGCCACGGCTGCTGGCTTCGCCGCCATCGGCGTCCTTGCCAAGGCGCTTCCTGGTCTGTCACAAGACAACCTGATTCTGGTTGCCTTCTTTTTGCCGGTTTGGCTTGGCTTGGCTTTGGGTTTTCGCTGGACCGTGCGTTCGAGCTAGCCTGCGATCAGGTGCGTCATCCAGCGCTTCCGATCTGTGGGGAATCATGCGCGATTTCGTGCTAAGCTAATATGTTCACGTCGGGGAAGAGGACCGCGGCCTGGTATCCACGGATGGGCGTGGCCGTTAGCCTGTGCTTAGTTATGCTGGTCGTCCCAAGGCGGCCGTCCATTCGACATGGGAGGTAGCATATGCCCGCGACCGAGGACTCAGTACTCACCTCATTAAATGAACTGCGCCGGCTCAGAAGGGAGCGGCGAAAGAAGGGCCATTCGGCCGGTGGCGGCAACGGCCGTTCCCAGAAGGCAGCGGCCGCGAGGCCGGACCCCATGGGAGATCAGGTCACGCCGCCACCGCGGTCAGACGTGGCTCTGGCGGCGAAGGGGACGCGGGCAGGAGTCCAGACTGGCATGGGCGGGACGGCCAGGGTCGCGGCGGCTGGCTTCGGCCAGCCGGGACCCGTGGCAGCCACATGGGACGCGCCAGTCGATGCGGCGGCCTTTGCCCAGATGGCACGGCCGACATCGTCAGCCAAGCCGGCCATCGTGGTGGCCGTTCTGCTTCTGGGCGCGGCCGGCGCTGGCTACGTGAAACTCCAGAACGACACGCAGGCTCTCATGGCCGAGAAGGACGCGAGTATACGGCGTGTTGAGGAAGCGCGCGTTCAAGCCGTGGAGGCGTCGGCGCTGGCGGAGCGGCAAGCGCAGATCAAGCTCAAGGCATGTGAGGCCAAGGCCGCGGCGGCACCGACAACTGCCGCGGCAGCCGTCGCGCCGGCTGCGACCGCGGCCGTGGCGCCCGCGCCGTCTCCGGTTTCCACTCCCTCAAGCAGCCGAAGCCGGCACAGACCGTTAGGCGGGCGGCATGCGGCGGTTTCGGCATCGACCGCTCCCAAACCGAGCGCCGAGCCTTCTGCAGTTCCGCAGTTGCCGCACAAGAAGAAGTTGGACAACGATCCGCTGGCGGGCATAAAGATCTGAAGCATCCCCGCGCCCGGGCGCGCAAGATGCGGTTTTTTTGACGGGAGCAGGGCATGCCCCCACGCTGGGGGCATGCTCTCCGCACAAGAGGAAACTCGCTTCTTCGACACCTGCAAGCATGCTTTGCTGGAGCGGTACGCCGGGCAATTCGCCGTCGTGTGTGGCCGCCGGCTGGTGGGCGTCCATGGTTCGCTCGATCTCGCGCTCAAGGCGGCCTCCGATGCGTTCTCGGCGGGCTGTTTCGAGGATGGGGTTCCCATCCTGATAAACGAGATCGGCGAGCAACCCAGGGTCCGCGTGGTCGCCCAGCCGAAAAGATAGAATCCGAAGGGCGAGCATCGCTTCGCGGGTCGGCGGACGGAGCCCAGGGTTTGCAAATCCGTCGTGTCTCCAGTAGAAGAAGGCCCGCCGGTCAGGGTCCGAAGAGATCGCATTCTGACCGGCTAGGAAAGGGAGAGCATCGATGTCACGAGTCTCAGGAACGCTGTGTGCAGTCCGGCTGCGCGCTGACCGTTGGCTTTGCGTCGCAACCCTGTCTGGCCTTGCTTTCGGCTGCGTGGAGCAGGCCGATGACAAGCCGACCAAAGAGGACGAGGAATTCGTCAGGAAGAACCTGCTGGCCTCCGACCCCACGCCGCAGTTCGCGACGCACGCGGATCTGGACGGCAAGGTCGAGTATCTCGGCATGGACGTGGCCCCGAATCCGGCGGAGCCCGGCAAGGACGTTCATCTGACCCACTATTGGAAGGTGAAGTCCGCGCCCAGCGACGGCTGGAGGCTGTTCACCCATATCAGCGGCCCCAACAAGCAGGGCTTCATCAACGTCGACCACGGACCCGTCAGCGGCAAGTACCCGGTGACGCGCTGGAAGGCGGGCGACATCATCCGCGACCAGCACTCGTTCCGTCTGCCGCCGAGTTGGGCCTTCAACAGTTTCAGCGTGTACGTGGGGCTGTGGCGGGGGCACGAGCGTATGGCCATCAAGTCCGGGCCGCGTGACGAGGATCGTGTTGTGGCCGCGACCGTCCCGGTTCAGCTCAAGGAGCCACCCGCGCTCAAACGGTATCTGGTGCGCAAGACGTCCAAGCCCATCAAGCTTGACGGCAAGCTGGACGAGGCCGCGTGGAAGGCCGCCCCTTCAACCGGATTGTTCGTGAACACCATGACCGGTGAGCCGGCGCAGCCCAACACCGAGGCCAAGCTGCTTTGGGATAACCAGAACCTCTACATTGCGTTCGAGAACGTCGACACCGACATCTGGGGCACGCTCACCGAGCGCGACTCCAAGCTGTGGACCCAGGAGATGGACGAGGTGATGATCGACGCCAACGGTGACGGCAAGGGCTACATCGAGCTGCAGGTGGCTCCCAACGGCACCATCTTCGACACCTATCTGCCCACCTACCGCAAGTACGAGGACAGCTTGGATCCCAAGCGCAAGCCCTATGACTGGAACTCGAAGTTGAAGGCGGCGGTCAAGGTCGACGGCACGCTCAACAAGCGCGACGATCAGGACAAGGGCTGGACGGTGGAGATGGCGCTGCCGCTCGCGGACGTGAACGGACTGGACAGCAACGGTGTCAAGGTTCCGCCGGCGCTGGGCGACAAGTGGCGCCTCAACATGTTCCGCATGGATTCGCCCAAGGACGCCAAGTCCCAGACGGCGCTGGGCTGGTCGGCGCCGATGGTTGGCGACTTCCACAAACTGGATCGGTTCGGCGAGATCGTGTTCGTCGACGAGAAGGGAGAGTTGCCAGCGGCCAAGGAGGGCCCGGCCAAGGGCGGCAAGAAGGTCGAGGGCAAGACGGAGCTGGCCGGCAAGACTGCCGAGAAGAAGCCGGCCAAGAAGCCGTAGGACTCACGGGCGGAACCAAAGGGGGCGAGACTATTAAGCTCGTCAACCACCCGCCGCCGAGAGCACAGGGGTGAGAGGGGAGGTCCCAGGGCCGGAAGAGAGGTTGTCATGTTCCGGCGTTCCAAGAGAATCTTCGCGGCTTGCGAAGGGGAAGGATGGTCGAGTGTTATCACGGCGTGGTGGAGCGTTGTTTTTGATCCCCATCGGTGCCGTGCTTTGCACTGGATCGAGAGGGGCGAATGCTGCTGGAGCGGCGGCTGCTCCTGAGCTGGTTCCCAGCAGCCCGGCAGCCCAGGAGTATCAGGCGCCGCCACTGGGTCAGATCCGTGCGGGACGTGATACCGATCTCCTGATGGCACAGGTGGCGGTCGAGGTGCAGCGGGCGGCGGTCTCGGTCCGTGCGCCCGTGCCCTTGCGCGATGGCCGCCTGGACCTGGTGGCGACGGACATCGCGCGCGCCACCGTGGCCAAGCGTCTGCCCGCCTTCGACGCCGTCGCGTTCCTGTTGCACCACTACGGTATCGTCGAGCCGGAGCCCTACATGGTCATGGTGCGCAGCTCGCCCGGAGGTGACGTGTCGCTCGTGGCTGACCTGCGCAAGCAGGTACCAGGGGTTTTCAAGATGGGCGATTGGCGCCGCATGGGCGTGGGGGTCAAGCGTGGCGCGGACGAACTGATCGTCGTTTTGACCCTGCAACCACAGAACCTGGAACTGCGGGCGCTGCCGCGGCGTTTGCCCTCGCGGGGCACCGTGACCCTGGTGGGCCGGCTGCTCGGTAGCTTTGTCCAGCCCGCGGTCTTGCTGGCCAGCCCGCGCGGAGCTGTACGCAATATGGCCATGTCGGCGCGCAAGGGTCGTTTCGAGTTCACGGTCGCGTGTGATTCAGGCGATGGCGTGTACCAGTTGGAGATCGAAGGCGATGATGGCCACGGGCCAGCGGTGCTGGCGAATTTTCCTTTGTACTGCGGCGTGGAGCCGCCCGCGCACATCGCCGTCACCGGCAACGAGGTGACCCGGCGTCAGGACGTGGCCGAGGCCGAGCGCGAGTTGCTGGCCCTGCTCAACCGCGACCGCAGGGCCGCTGGCCTGCCAGAACTCGAGCGCGACGCCCGTTTGCAGGAGATCGCCCGCGGCCACAGCCGCGAGATGGCGCGCACAGGTGAAGTGGTTCACGTATCGGACAAGAGCGGCAGCGCCGTGGATCGCGTGCGCGCCGCTCAAATCTCGCCGGTTCCGCGCACGCTGGCCGAGAACGTGGGGCGGGCTTTCTCGACGTCGGAGGTCGAGCACGGGTTCATGGGAAGTCCCAGCCACCGCGCCAACATTCTCAACCCCGACATGACCCACGTGGGAATCGGTGTGGCCGTGGGCCAGGCCGAGGGCGGGGTGGTGCCGCTCTTTTTCACCCAGCTCTTTGCCGGCTGGTAGCTGTGAGTTTGCGTTTCCACCATGGGCTGATGAGGGGTTTCGGCCGTAGCACCTTTTCGTGGTAGCAAGGGCTCACGTCGCCCAAGGAGGCATTGTCGTGAAAGCAGATGCAGACCGCACCGTCGTCAAGGCTACGGGCTCGCCGTTGCTGGTCGTCGGGTCGTTGGCGCTCGACACCATCGAAACCCAGAACAGCCGGCGCGACGAGGTGCTGGGCGGCGCCGCGTGCTACGCTTCATTTGCCGCTTCGTTCTTCGCGCCGGTGCGCCTGGTGGGCGTGGTGGGGAATGATTTTCCCCTGGACCACGAGGCCTTGCTGCGCAGCCGGAACATCGATTTGGACGGGCTGGAACGGGCATCGGGCCGCACCTTCCGCTGGGCCGGTCGCTACGCGGCGGATTTCAACAATCGCACCACGCTCGATACCCAGCTCAACGTCTTCGAGACCTTCAGGCCCAAGCTGCCGCCGGCCTACGCCGACAGCGGGTTCGTATTTTTGGCCAACATCGATCCCGTGCTGCAACTTGAGGTGCTGGGCCAGGTGCGCCGCCCGCGCTTCGTGGCTTGCGACACCATGAACTTCTGGATCAGCGGCAAGCGATCCGAGCTTGTGCGCGTGCTCGAGCGGGTGAACATGGTGCTGCTCAACGACGAAGAAGCTCGCCAGCTTTCAGGCAAGGACAATCTACCGGCGGCGGCCGGTGTGATTCGTGAGATGGGTCCCGGCGCGGTGGTCATCAAGCGCGGCGACGCCGGGGCGCTGTTCTTCAGCGAAGCGGGCGTGTTCGCTGCGCCCGCGTTTCCGCTGGAGAGCGTGGTCGACCCGACGGGCGCTGGCGACTCTTTCGCCGGCGGCTGCATGGGCTGGCTGGCCCGCACCGGCGATACCTCACCGGCCGGGATTCGTACCGCGCTGGTGGTGGGCTCGGTCCTGGCTTCCTTTTGCGTCCAGGACTTCAGCCTGGATCGTTTCCGATCGCTGGATGAAACGGCGATTCGATCCCGCTGCGCCGCCTTTGCGGATCTGGTGAGGTTCGAGACGGTCCGTTTCTAGCGCGAACAATCTAGCCCCTGGTTTCGCTTGGCTAGGTCATCGAGCACGGGCTGATAGAAATCCAGCATGGCGCGCGGGCCGATGTCCTCGCCGGTGGCCTCGCGCATGACCTTGCGCCAGTCGCGCGTGGCGCCCAGCTTGAGAATATCGCGCAGGAAGCGGCCGGCCTCCTCGCTGCCCGAGTAGTCGCAGGCGCGTGGTTCCTGCTTCACGATCTTGCGGCAGATGTGATCGTGGAGCTGGAACTTGATCAGGGTGGCGATGGCGTAGTCGTAGTACTGCGCAGGATCGTCGTTGATGTGGGTCTTGCTGCAGGCGTCGCACAGATCGGGGGCGCGCTTGCCCGGCGGTTGTACTCCCTGGTAGGTGGCGACGTATTGCCACCAGCGGTCTTGCCATTCGGCAACTGGCAAATCGCGCTGGTACAGATCGTATTCGAAGTGGGTCATGGTGCCGGCGGCAAAGGGCAAGAACACGATCGACTCCAGCGCCGACTGCAGGAGCGCGGCCGTGGCGTCGGGCTCTTGCCCGGCGCGGACGAGGCCGAGCTTGCGCAGATAGGCAGGCTGCTGGCTCGCCAGCCGCGCCAACTCGCCCACCGCCTCGTGAAAGGCCCGGTTGGCCCCGGCGCGCAGCAGGTAGGGCACCTCGGGTGTGGCGTAGGCGAGGTAGTAGTAGATGTGGCCCAGCTCGTGGTGGGCCGTGCCGAACCACTGCGCGTTCGGCTCCACGCTCATGAGCGAGCGCACGTCGCTTTCGCCGTCGATGTGCCAGGCGGTGGCGTGGGCGTTCTTCTTGCGCGGCGAATTGGGCGGCACCGGAAAGAGGTCCGACTTCTTCCAGAACGTCTCGGGCAGACGCGGGAATCCCAGCGACACGTAGAAATCCTCGGCAGTGCGCACGATGAACTCGGGCGACTTGCCCTTGAACAAGGGATCCAGGCTGGTGCCTTCGACCAAGCCGGGCCACTCCTGTGCCCAGCGGTTGCCCAGCCAGTGCGCGGGAATCAGTCTGGGTACTGACTTTCCATATCGATCGGCGAGAGCGTGTTTCGCAAGGCAGTGCAGCCCGTCGAAGAGCGGCTTTGACGCCTCCAGCGTGGCGTCCATCAGCGCCATCATCTCGTCGATCGTCATGCCGTAGTCGGCCACCTGCAGGCCGACGAACGATGGGTAGCCCATGGCGCGCGCGATCTGGTTGCGCAGGGCCTGCAACTCCACCAGCCCTGGCTTGAGCGGGCGGCCGATCTCCTTGGACGCCAACCAGGCGCGCTCGCGATCGGCCAGCACGCGCGAATGGCGCAGAATCTGGTCGATTTCGTTTGCCGAGGTGGGCCGGCCACACTTTCCGCCGGCCACGGGTTGCAGACAAAAGGTGTAGCCGTCGAGCACAGCCGACTGGCGGGCCTCGGCCTCGATGCGCTGGCTGACCACCTCGGGAATGGTTCCAGGGTTCTCGGCCGCGGCCAGTTGCAGCTTGCGCAGCTGGCGCAGAGTGAGATCAGACAGCTCGCTTGGTTTGGCCAGCAGAGCGCCGGTCCGTTCAATGACCAGCTTGGAGCCGATAACCGCCGCAGCCGCTTTCTCGGTGGAGGCTCGCGCTGCCGTATGCTCGGGACTGACCTCGGTAGCGGCGGTCCAGGCCGCCTGGTTGGCCACCGTGTTGAGCGGCTGCAAGAGGCCGGTCATGGTTGCAAGAAAGGCGCGCGCCTCGCGCTCGACCGAAGAGAGGTTGTGAGTGGCCTTTTCTGCGGCCCGCAAGCTGAGCGTCCCGACGCAAGCCAAGACGGACACGACCACGATCAGAATCGGACGACGTCCCATGGACGCAGGCTAGCATGAGGCCGAATCTTCCGGCCTTCACAAACGCAGGTGCCCGTGCTAACCCACGAACCCATGCAGTCGAGCTTTCGAACGATGACTATGGTCTGTGCTCTCGCGGGCGCCTTCGCGCTTTGTGGCGGGTGCACCCAGGGGGAAGGCGATCGTTGTCAGATTGACCAGGACTGCGCGGGCGGTCTCTACTGCGCGCAAACCGGGTCACCCGGCAATGGCGTGTGCAGTCCCGTTTCCACCCCAGGCTCAGGGGGCAGCACGGGCCAGGACGCAGCCGGCCCGGTTTCGACGCCAGACGCAGCCAGCGACGGTTCCGCTGTGGCAGAAGACGCCGCCAGCGAGGATGCGCCGGTCGCGGCCGACGGCGCAGTGGATACCGCGCTCGATGCGGGAGCCGCCGCCGACCTGCTAGAGACGGACTGAGACAGGTAGTCCCAGCCGTGCGAGCTGGACGCGGAAATTGGCGGCGGTGGTGAAGACCTCGCCCCGGATGCCGAGCGCACAGGCGGCATCCACGAAGGCGGGCAGGTCGTCGAAGAAAGCGCAAGCCTCGGCTGGGCAGCCGACGCGGCGGAGCGCCGTGCGAAAGATCTCGGGGTCTGGCTTGGCCAGCCCGAGTTGGTAGGACAGCACGTGGGCGCTGAAGCGCTCGAGCAAGGGAAGCTGCGGCCGCAGGAAGCGCCACTGAATCTCGTTGGTGTTGGAGATGAGCGCGAGCTGGACGCGACCCCAAAGCGCTTCCACCATCGGCAAGACGTCATGGTGGATGCGGAAATAGCAGGTCCAGACTTCGAGAAAAGTCTCTGCGTTCATGACCTTGCTCGCTCCCGAGGCCTGGCACACGGCGCGCCGAAGTTCGTCTCCCGCCAGAACTCCACGGTTCAAGGGATCCCACAGAGCCAGCAGGCGTTCGCGGATCACTTCGGGTGGGGCTCCGCCGTACTGGGACAGCCGGCGGCAAAGCACGTCGTCGTCGTGAAAGGCAAGGACATTGCCCAGGTCGAGGAATACGACTTCGATTCCCGGCATGTCAATCAGGCGTCTTGCACCGGAAGGAACTGGATGTCCGCGATCTGGTACTCGCGGGTGCCCTTGCCCGTGCGCAAGCTGATCGTGTCGCCTTTTTCGCGACCGATGAGCGCGCGCGCCAGCGGAGCCGATATGGCGAGGCGGCCTTCCTTGATGTCGCCCTCGTAGTCACCCACGATGCTGTAGCTGGTTTCCTCGCCCGAATCCGTGTCGGTCAGGCGAACCGTGGCGCCGAAGACCACGCGATCGCCGGACAGCTTGGCGGGGTCGATGATCTCGGCCTGGGCCAGGATGCTGTCGATCTCGCGCGAGCGGCCCTCGATGAAGCTCTGCCGTTCCTTGGCGGCGTGAAATTCGGCGTTTTCCGAAAGGTCGCCGTGGGCGCGCGCGATTTCGATGTCCTGCACATTCTTGGGACGCTCCACCTCGCGCAGTCGCTTCAACTCCTCGCGCAGCTTCTTCACCCCGCGTGGGGTCATCGGAATTCTGTCAGCCATGTTGGAACTCCTGCAGCGAGCGGACCGACATATCGCCGGCCTGCAGGCGCTGGATGGCGACGGCGGCCGCCCGCGCCGCCGACATGGTGGTGAAGTAGGCGAGCCCGCGCATGAGCGCGGTCCGTCGCAGCGAGAAAGAATCGCGGATGGAATCCGCACCCTCGGTGGTGTTGACCACCAGATGGACATCGCCGTCCAGCATGCGGTCCACGCAATGGGGCCGGCCCTCACGCACCTTGTTCACCCGTGTGCTCGGCAGACCGGCCTGGCTCAGGCGGGCGTGCGTGGCGTTGGTCGCGAGGATGCGGAAGCCCAGATGGGAGAGGTGGCGGGCCAGGTCCACCGCGGCGGCCTTGTCCGCGTCCTTGATGGAGAGCAGGGCCGTGACCGGCTTGTCGCCGCCGGGAACCGGCAGACGGGTGCCGGCCGCGATCTGGCTCTTGGCAAAAGCAGCTTCGAAGCTGTTGTCGATACCCATGACCTCGCCGGTGGAGCGCATCTCAGGGCCGAGCAAGACGTCCACGCCGCCGAACTTGACGAAGGGGAACACGGCTTCCTTGACCGCCATGTGCGCGGGCGACACCTCCCGGATGCCCAACTCGTGCAGGGTACGACCCGCCGCGATCTTGGCCGCCACCTTGGCCAGCGGAACCCCAATGACCTTGGACACGAAGGGCACGGTGCGCGAGGCGCGCGGGTTTACCTCGAGAATGAAGACGCCACGGCCATCACGCGGCACAGCGAACTGCACGTTCATCAAGCCACGCACGTCCAGCTCGCGCGCCAGGGCCCGCGCCTGCTCCTTAATAGTGTGGACAGTTTCGCTGGACAGGGAAAAGGGCGGCAGGCAGCAGGCCGAATCGCCCGAGTGGATGCCGGCCTCCTCGATGTGCTCCATCACCCCGCCGATGATCGCGTCCTGGCCGTCGGCGACCACGTCCACGTCGACCTCGATGGCGTCGCGCAGGAACTGGTCGACCAGGATGGGCGCACTCTCGTCGCCCCGACCGCCGCCCGAGGCCAGGCTCTCGCGCCGGGCCGCCTCCAGGGCCACGCCCACGAAGGTGTGCAGGCCGGCGGCGTCGTGCACGATCTCCATGGCACGGCCGCCGAGAACATACGAGGGTCGCACCATCACCGGATACCCGATCTGTTCGGCGATCCGACGCGCGTCTTCCAGGCCATGCGCCGTGCCCCAGGCGGGCGCGCGCAGGTTGAGCTTGCGCACCAACTCACCGAAACGCTGGCGATCCTCGGCGCGGTCGATGGCATCGGCGCTGGTGCCGAGCAGGCGAACGCCCGCTTTCTGCAAGGGCACGGCCAGGCGCAGCGGCGTCTGCCCGCCGAATTGCACGATCACGCCCTCGGGCTTCTCCGCGTCGACGATCTCCAACACATCCTCGCGAGTGAGCGGCTCGAAGTACAGCCGGTCAGACGTGTCGTAGTCTGTGGACACGGTTTCCGGGTTGCAGTTGACCATGAGGGTCTCAAAGCCCTCTTCGCGCAAGGCCATCACCGCGTGCACGCAGCAGTAGTCGAACTCGATACCCTGGCCGATGCGGTTGGGTCCGCCACCCAGGATCACGATCTTCCTTTTGCCCGTGGGCCGAACTTCCGATTCCGCGGATTTTTCGGCTTGGTTTCCCGATTCGATCGCGTGGGGGCGAGACGGCTTTGCTGGCTCGCCCCCATCGCGGGAGGCCTGGAACCCTCCCAGGGTTCCAGACTCATATGTCGAGTACAAATAGGGAGTATGGGCCTCGAACTCGGCGGCGCAGGTGTCCACACGCTTGAACACCGGGCGGACGCCGTGGCGCAGGCGCGCCTGTCGCACGTCTTCCTCGGCGACGCCGGCCAGCTTCATCAGCCGGCGGTCGGACATGCCGAGCCGCTTGCGGCGGAGCAGCCCGGCGGGATCGTCGAGAAGCGCAGCGCCGGCCTGGCGGGCGGCCTCGTCCTCGTCGATGAGCTGCTTGAGCTGGGTCAAGAACCAGGGGTCGATTGCGGTCAGCGTCTGCGCCTCGTCCACCGTCATTCCCAGGCGCAGGGCCTCGGCCAGTTGCCACAAGCGATCCGGTCCGGGCTGCGCGATCAGGTGGCGCAGCTCATCGAGAGGCGGCACACGATCGAGGTCGAAGCCCCAGCGCCCGATTTCCAGGGAGCGCAGCGCCTTGCCCAGCGACTCCTTGAAGGTGCGGCCGATGGCCATGACCTCGCCCACTGACTTCATCTGCGGTCCCAGGGTCGAGTCCGCGCCCGGGAATTTTTCGAAGGCGAAGCGGGGCACCTTGGTCACCACGTAGTCGATGGTCGGCTCGAAGCAGGCCGGTGTTTCGCGCGTGATGTCGTTGGTGATTTCGTCCAGGGTGTAGCCGACCGCGAGCTTGGTGGCGATCTTGGCGATGGGGAAGCCGGTGGCCTTGGACGCCAGCGCCGAGCTGCGCGACACGCGTGGGTTCATCTCGATGACCACCATCTCGCCGTTTTGCGGATCGATGGCGAACTGGATGTTGGACCCTCCCGTGTCGACCCCGATCTCGCGAATCACGGCCAGGGCCGCGTCGCGCATGAACTGGTATTCCTTGTCGGTCAGGGTCATGGCGGGCGCGATGGTGATGGAGTCACCCGTGTGTACCCCCATGGGGTCGAAGTTTTCGATCGAGCAGACGATGACCGCGTTGTCTTTCCCGTCGCGCATCACCTCCAGCTCGTATTCCTTCCAGCCCAGAACCGACTGCTCGACCAGCACTTCGTGGCGCGGGCTCTGTTGCAGGCCCCACAGCACCTTGCTGTCGAACTCCTCGCCGTTCCACGCGATGGCCGCGCCCGAGCCGCCCAGGGTGAAGGACGGCCGCAGGATGACCGGATAGCCGTGACCGGTGCGGACCGTCAGCTCGTCGCGGATCTCGCGCGCCTCGGCCAACGAATGCGCATAGCCCGAGAACGGCACGCGCAAGCCGATGTTGCTCATGGCCTGCTTGAACAGGTCGCGGTCCTCGGCCTTTTCGATGGCCGCTATCTGCGCGCCGATGAGTTTGACCCCGAAACCATCGAGCACCCCGGCGCGGCCCAGCTCGACGGTGAGGTTGAGCGCGGTCTGGCCGCCCAGGGTGGGCAAGAGCGCATCGGGCCGCTCGCGCTCGATGATCTTGGTCACGAAGTCGAGGGTGAGCGGCTCGACGTAGGTGCGGTCGGCCATCTCCGGGTCGGTCATGATGGTGGCCGGATTGGAGTTGACCAGCACCACCCGGAAGCCCTCCTCGCGCAGGGCCTTGACCCCTTGCGTGCCCGAGTAGTCGAACTCACAGGCCTGGCCGATGACGATGGGGCCGGACCCGATGATGAGGACGGACTTGATGTCTGTTCTTCGAGGCATTACTCGGATTGCTTCCGGTCAAGGATGTGGCCCTCGCGGTCGAGTTGGAACCCCTCGGGCAGTTTCTTTTCCACGCCACCCCGGTGACCGTGCACCAGCCAGCCCAGTTCGGCGAATCCCTGGGCGATGCGGATGCGCAGGCGCAAGCTCTCTTCGGTGTCGGAAACAAAAATCTGCAGCAGCGCCTCGCGCGCCACCTCTTCGTTCTTCAGGCGCAGCAGGCTCTCCGCCGCGGCGAAGCGCACGCCCTCGTCCATGTCCCCTAGATAGGGCGCCACCAGCGACGGCGCCCTTGGTTCTTTCTGCTGGCCAAGATGGCGCAGGAGCTGAATCTTCTTGGTCGGGTCGCGTTCGTAGCCCGGCTCGTGCTCGGCCAGGACTTCCTCGACGATGGCGAATTCCTCTTCCTTGCTGGCCACCTTGGGTAGCAGGCGCAGCGGCCACGACACCGAATCCGCGGAGCGCAGGTAGCGCTTGACCGCCGGCAGGGCCGCCCGGCCTTTGGCTGCCACGGTGTCGAAGACCCACTCCTTCTCCTGTTCGTCCTCGATGGACTTGTCGTACACCATGCCGAACCGGCACAGCAGGCCGTAGAGGGCTGCATCCGAGCCTTCGTTGGCCAGCCCCTCCATGGCCTTGTAGCGCTCGGGCGATTGCAAGTACTTGTGCGTCGCGCGCCGGATGAGGTTGGCCAGCGCGCGTTCCTCACGCTTTTCCTTGGAGAAGAGATCCATCAGGCCCATGGGTCGGCGGAATCTATACCACAGCGATTGCAACCGCTGTCAGGCGGAATGCTGGTCGAGTTGGTGTATACACAGGCGGTCACTTGGGCTTCACACAGTTGAAATCACGCCTCCGGCGCTGGCTGCTCGACGGCCTCGTCATGTCCGACGGCGACGCCAAGGTTTTTGGGGTCTGCTTCCTGATCCTGCTGCCCCTGTACTGGGCGCCACTCTTCGTCACGCAGATCCTGCCCGGGCTGGACCTGCCGTTCCATCTGGCGCTGGCCGACATGCTGGGCAAGCGCAGTTCGCCAGCTTCTCCCTACGCGGCCTTCTACCAGGGCAGCCTGCGCTTGGCGCCCTACGCGGCCCACTACCTCATGCTGGTGGCGCTGGGCAAGGTGATGAACCTGCTGCTGGCGCACAAGCTGATCGTGGCGCTGTACATCGCGGCGATGCCGCTTTCCACGGCATCGTTGTTGGTGGCCTGTGGTCGCAGCCGCATTCCGGCGCTGCTCGCCTTCCCGCTCGCGTACAACCTGACCCTGCACTATGGGTTCATCAGCTTTGCGCTGTCGCTGCCGGTGCTCATGCTGTTGCTGGCGCAGACGGTGAAGCACCTCCACAGTGAGCCGGGCCAGCTACGATGGAGCTGGCTTTGGGCAGCCGCGGCGGGCTTGTTCCTCTTCCTGTGTCACCTGCAGAATTTTCTCTATGGGGTGGGCGCGGTGCTGGCGTTTGCTCTGCTGGCTGCGTTGCCCTGGCGTCGGCGCTTGCTGGGTGCGAGCACGCTCCTGCCGGCGCTCGCCGCCCTGGCCTACTGGCAGTTCATCGGTTCCGTGTCTGGCGCGAGCGGACCGGCCAAGACCACGTTTGCCTATGCCTGGGGCTTGGTCAAGCGTCACCGCCTCAAGGATCTCAACCGGGGAACCTTCCTGCACGATTTCGGCCTGCGTCTTTGGGCCCTTCCCGGGCACGCCATGCGCGCCTTCGTCGATCAGGTGGAGGTCAAGGCGTGCCGCGCCTTGCTCCTCGTGATCGCCGTCTACTTGGTTGCCGGGCTGGCGGCCTGGGCATTGTTGCCCAACCCGTCCCCGGCGCGCCCTCGCTTGCGAATGTGGCCCGCGCTTGTGGTGGCCTTTGCGGGCGCGCTGGTCGCCTATCTCATGCTGCCGCACCATCTGGGCGAGCTCGACCTGATGACGTTCTTCCCGCGCTTCGCCGTGCTGGTGATCCTGATGGCCATCGCGCTCGTGCCAGCAGGTCTCGGGCGTGTGCGCGGCGTGCTCCGGCTCGTCGTTCCCGTGCCGGCCGTGATCATGTGCGCGCTCTACGGGTACCAGCTGATCGTGCACTACCGTCTGTTCGCAACAGAGACCGCGGATTTCGTGGAGGTGCTGAACAAGACGCCACCGGGTGGCAAGGCCATGGGCGTGGTGTACGACCGCAGCTCGCACGTGATGCGGATCGAGTCGGTTCTCGTGGGGCTGCCTGACCTCTACGTGGCCACGCGATCCGTGCCCGGCAGCATGGCGCCCCTGTCCTACTGTGGGATGCGCCACATGCCATGCACACGAAAGCCCGCCGGCGCGGAACTGCCAGACCCGTGGAGACCCCTCGACATCCATCCCATCCAATCCGTGCCGATCTTCGACTACTTCTTCGTGCGCAACCCCGTGCCGGGCGCCAACCCCTTCGGACCGTATCGAGACAGCATGGAGGTCCTGGCCCACAGCGGAACCTGGACCGTGTACCGCAAGAAGCCTGGCGCAGTCTTTCCGGCGCCCGCGCCGCCTCCGCCGGTCGCGCCCCTGCCAGCGCGGTGACGCCGCGATCAGAGGGCCATGACGACGAAGGCCAGGACCGCCAGAGACACGCCGGCATAGGCGCGTGCGCCCAAGACTTCGCCGAGAAGAAGCACACCCAGCACGTTCACCAGGGCGATGGAAGTCGCGCCGTAGAGGGCCATCGACTTGCCGATGGGCACGCTGGCCAGGACGTAGAGCTGGCCGAACATGGCTGCCGTACGCAGGGAAAAGTAGATGACGAACCACCAGGTGAGAAAGTTGGCTAGGCCGAAGCCACCCCTGCGCATGTTGGCGCGGGCAAGCAGGTCACCCGCGGTGAAGAGGGCTTGCGAACCGACAATGAAGGCGACAGGAGATTTGAGCCAGGGCATGGGCTCATTCTTCGCAGATTGTTCGTCGTTTGCGAAGGGCTCAAGCACCACGCGACGGCCCGATTCCCTCCATGCTGCTAGGGCGTGCAGCCTCCCTCGTTGCAGCCTGAGCCCATCAGCATGGATATCGGCCAGGCCGTCCCACAAGATGGATCGAGAGCCACCGCCTGGCCGCCCGTGCAGGTGACAGTGTAGAAGGCGCCCGAGCAATCCAACGTCACGCTCGCCACGGCTGCGCCCGATGCGTCCTTCACCGTGATGGAGCCCACGCAGGTATAGACGTCGTTCCGGTTGAACGCTGTCGAGAAACAGGTTGAGCTCCCGTTCTTCACGGTCATGGTCATGTCATCCGTGTTGACGTCGTTGACCACGATCTCCGCGATCCCGTTGTCGTAACAGGTGTTCCAGCTTCCGGTTTCCAGGTTGGTCTGCGTGGCGCAGCTTCCACTCTCGACGCAGCCGGTGCCGAGATTCTTCAGACAGCTTGGCAGAACGCACGAACTGGCGCCGGTTCCACCGCCGCTGCCGCCCATGGCAGACGCGCCGCTGCTGCTGCCACCGGTAGCGACTGCGCTGGCGCCGCCGCTGCTGCCACCCACGGCAGTCGTGCCGTCATTGCTGCCACCCGCCGCAGTCACCCCCCCTTTCCCTCCACTGCTGCCGCCGGCGCCGCCGTTGCTGTTGCTGCTACCGCAGCCGGTCGCGACCGCAAGAAGGCAAACCATGACCGAGATGCCAAGCTTTCTCATGTACTCTCCTTGCTCATTGATACAGGCCCGTTCGGGCAACACATTCGAGGCGGAATTATAGGTCGAACTTTCCCTCTCGGCATGAATCAACCACGGCGCACGACGTCGAGCTTCGCTGGCACGTCGCCGTCGTCCCTCCGACTGCTCAACGAGCTACGAATTTTCGACGGGCGGTACTAGCATGTTCCACCCATGCCTCGCCCCCCTGACAAGGCCACTCTCGAACGCCTGAAGCAGATCGTCGGTCCTGCCGGCTGGTCCGAGGATCCGGACACCTTGGCGCCGCACCTGGTGGAGTGGCGTAGCCGCTTCCAGGGCAAGACCCCGCTGATGCTCAAGCCGGCAAGCGTCGCCGAAGTCGGGGCCATCGTACGCGTGTGCGCCGAGGCCGAGGTGGGCATCGTGCCGCAAGGGGGGAACACCGGTCTGGTGGGCGCGCAGATTCCGCGCGCCAGCGGCCACGAGATCCTGGTCAATCTGTCGCGCATGAACCGCGTGCGGGCCGTGGACCCGATCAACAACACCCTGACCGCCGAGGCGGGCTGCGTGCTCGCGGCGGTTCAGCAAGCCGCGGCCGAGAAGGACCGGCTCTTCCCTCTCAGCCTGGCCGCCGAAGGCAGTTGCCAGATCGGTGGCAATCTTTCGGCCAATGCCGGCGGCATCCACGTGCTGCGCTACGGGAACTCGCGCGATCTCGTGCTGGGGCTGGAAGTCGTCACCGCCGAGGGCGAGATCTGGAACGGTCTGCGCGGCCTGCGCAAGGACAATACCGGCTACGATCTCAAGCAACTCTACATCGGCGGCGAGGGCACGCTGGGAATCATTACCGCTGCCGTGTTGAAGCTGTTCCCACGCCATGGTCGGGTGGAAACTGTGTTCGCTGCTGTGCCCACCCCGGATGCGGTGCTTGCTCTCCTGACCCTGGCGCGCGAAGTGTCGGGTGACGGCGGGGTGCTGGCCTTCGAGATGATCTCGCGCTTCGCCCTCGATCTGGTGCTGAAGAACGTGGCGGGCTCGATCGATCCGCTGGCAACCCGATCGCCATGGTACGTGCTCGTGGACCTTACGGTCCCGCGTGACAGGGCCGAGGCATTCATGACTTCCGGGCTGGACCGTGGCCTGGTTACCGATGCAGCTTTGGCCGGCAGCGCGGCCCAGGCGGCGGCGCTGTGGAAGCTGCGCGAATCCATCTCCGAGGCGCAGAAGCGGGAAGGCGGCAGCATCAAGAACGACGTCTCGGTGCCCCTGTCGCAAATCCCAGGATTCATCTTCGAAGCGCTGGCCGCCGTGGCCGAACTGATTCCCGGCGTCCGGCCCGTGCCCTTCGGCCACGTGGGCGACGGCAACCTGCACTTCAACTTCAGCCAACCCGTGGGCATGGACCAGGAGGCGTATCTTGCCCGCTGGGAGGACGTCACGCGCGTTGTGCACGCCATCGTGGTGGCCCACGGCGGGTCGATAAGCGCCGAACACGGCATCGGGGTGGCCAAGCGTGAGGAGGCGCGGCGCTACAAGAGTGCGGTCGAGCTTGACCTCATGCGCCGGATCAAGCAGGCCCTGGATCCCAAGGGCATCATGAATCCCGGCAAGGGAATCGCATGAGCGACCACCCCAAGGGTATCCGCCGGCGGACTCGAACGCGTAGCAAGTGCGGGCACTAAATGGCCTGGAGTTCTTGCAATCATTGACAAGTCTTCGGCGCCAGACTCTCTTACAACGGAGTGTAGGGCCATGGGCGCCGCGGGATGCGGAAGGATCCGCGTGCGAAGGTGCGCGTGGATCCAGGCGTTTCAAACCGAGGCAACGAGTCAGGAGAAGCAAAATCTATGATGAGAACAAGGCTGGTACTCTGTCTGGCATTGATCGGCACGATGGGTGCTTGTGGCGGGCGCAGCGGGCTGCGGGCACTGGGCGGCGACGGAGGTTTCGCTGGCGAGGGAGGTTTTGTTGGCGACGGCAGTGCTGATCGGCGTTTTGACGGCGGCATCCAAGATGGACGCTTCGATGGCCTGGGTGCGGAAAGTGTCGGGACACCGGACAGTCGGATCGAGGTCGGGACGTCGTCGGACAGTCGGATCGAGGTCGGGACGTCGTCGGACAGTCGGATCGAGGTCGGGACGTCGTCGGACAGTCGGATCGAGGTCGGCGCGTCGGAGGTTCGTGCTGAAGTCGGCGGGTCCGACGGCAGAGACGGGCCGGCAACCGACGGCGGCCGGGCCGAGGTGGCGCTGCCAGGCGATGCGCGTGACGCCGGCGGCGATGTTGCTGCTGCCACCTTGTCGAGCATCGAGATCGCGCCTCCCAGTCCGACGCTGGCAATGGGGACCACGCTTTCGGTCGTGATTACGGGAGTTTACTCCGACGGTAGCAGCAAGGACGTGTCCAGCTCGGCGACAGTGACGTCCGGCGCTCCCACCTATGTGACGGTGTCCGGAACCACCCTAACCGGTGTTCATCCTGGAACTGCGACCATCACCGCCACCTACCAAGGCAAGAGCGCCACCGCGACGGTCACGGTGCTCGATACCACCTTGCAATCGATCAGCATCCAGGCCGTGGCGCCGCTGCCCATCGGCCAGACAGTGAATCTGGTGGCCACGGGGGTGTTCGCTGACGGTAGCAAGCAGGACGTGACGTCTCAGGCGACCTGGAGTTCGTCCGATGCGACCATCGCGACCGTCGGAAACACTGCCACCACCAAGGGCCAGGTCACCGGCGTGGCCGTGGGGACGGTCACTGTGACAGCGACCATGCAGGCGGTCAGTGGAACGGTTGAGATCAATGTGGTGGCGAAGAAGATCACCAGTATCGGGATCACTCCCACGCAGCCGATCCTGCAGCGGGGCGTGACCCAGCCCTTCATGGCGACGGCCGTTTACGACGACAACTCCACCGGCGACGTGACCCAGCAGGCTACCTGGTTGACCGCCGATACTGGCGTCCTTACGGTAGTCGCCACCGGCGCAAGTGCGGGTCTGGCAACGGCAGTGGCCGCGGGCACGACCTCCATCACGGCCACGCTGGGCGGGATCAGCGGCACGACCTCGGTGACGGTGACTGCGCCGACGCTGACGTCGATCAGCGTGACTCCTGCCACCGCCACGCTTTTCGTGGGCACCACCAGTCCGTTCAAGGCGCAGGGAACCTATTCCGATCTCTCGACCGCCGACCTCACCGATTCGGTGACTTGGTCCACTGACACCACCACCGTCGCGTCGGTTTCCAACGCGGCCGGAACGCGCGGCCTGGTCACGGCCTTGGCCGTGGGCACGACCAACCTGATGGCATCGCTGTCGGGCGTGGTGGGGACGGCCATCGTGACGGTTTCCGTGGTCCCGCTGGTCAGCATCGCGGTCACCCCCAATCCGCTCAACCTGCCGCTCGGGCTGACCCTTCCGCTCAAGGCCACGGCGACCTACGGAGACAAGAGCACCCAGGACGTGACGACGTCAGCGACCTGGACGGTTGGGGACAGCTCGATCGCGACGGTGGGCAACGTTGGGACGGCGGCTGGTCAGGTCACCGGTATGAAGGTCGGCAGCACCACGGTGACTGCGACCCTGTCCGGGATCAGCGGGTCAGCCACGGTGACCGTGGCCAATCCCAATCTGGTGTCGATTGCCGTGGCGCCGGCTACCGCGACCGTGAGCGCGGGGAATACGCAGGCGTTCACCGCAACTGGGACCTACGACAACTCGACTACGCTCGACATCACGACCCAGGTCACATGGTCGTCCAGCAATATCGCTGTCGCCCAGGTGTCGAACGCAGCCGGAACCAATGGACTCGCGACCTCTTTGACTCGGGGGACTGCGACCATTACGGCGAGCATGCAGGGCGTGCAGGGGACAGCAACCCTGACTGTCACCGCGCCGACTTTGGTGGCCATCACGCTGACACCGGCATCCGCCACCATCGCCGTGGGCGCCACCCAGGCGTACACGGTCAGGGCGGTCTACGCCAACGGTACGACCGGCCCCCTCACCGGCGCCAGCTGGTCATCGTCATCGACCGGGGTGGCCACCATCGCGGCCGGCGGCGGGCCCGGCGGCGGGGCCACGGCCACGGGAGTGGGAGCGGGAACCACCACCATCACGGTCAGCTATGGCACCGACGGCGGCGTTAGTCTCAGCGACACGGCGACGCTGACGGTGACTGCCCCCAGGACGCTGATAGACATCCGGCTGACTCCAGCCAGCGCCACCATCCTGGTGAACGGGAGTCAGGCGTACACCGTTGATGGTGACTACAACGATGGAACCACCACGCCGATCGCTACCGGGGTCACCTTGACCACATCGGACGGGACGGTAGCCGCCGTGGCAGGAGGCGGTCGCGGCGCGCCTGGCGGCGGCTTGCTGGTCAACGGAGTGGGTGCAGGCACTGCAACCGTCACGGCCACCTATTCGGCCGGTGGTCAGACCTTCACAGATACGGCGACCATCACTGTCCAGGCGCCGCAGCAGGTCGGCCTCTACATCACGCCAGCCACCGCCTCGGTGCGAGTGGGTGCGACACAGCAGTTCTCGGCCATGGCCACCTGGAATGACGGCACGAGCACGAACGTGACCGCCACCGCCTCGTGGACCACCTCGGACGGAACGGTGGCCACCATCACCACCGCCGGCGGCCGAGGAGGCGGCGGGGGCGGCGGTCTTGCCACCGGAGTGGGCGCTGGAACTGTGACCATCAACGCCAGTTCCGCCGGCTTCAGCGCCACGGCCACACTGACCGTGACCGCGCCGGTGCTCACCAGTTTGGTGATAACCCCGGCAACAGCCACGATTCAGGTCAACCTCACCCAGACCTTCGTGGCCACTGCCGTCTACGACGACGGCACCAGCGCCGTGGTAACCGGTTCCGCCGTCTGGAGTTCGTCCGACGGGACCATCGCGGTCATGAGTGTCGCCGGCGGTGGTCGGGGCGGGGGCGGAGTTGTCGGTGGCGGCACAGCGACCGGGCTCGCAGTGGGCAGCGCGACCATCAGCGCGAGCTACACCGAGAACGGGGTCACCGTGACTGGAACAGCGCTGTTGACCGTCACGAACCCCCCGTTGCTGTCGATCGAGATCACGCCCACCAACCCGACCGTGGGTCTGGCCAGCCAGTATCAGGCCTTCGTGGCCACCGCCATCTACACCGACTACAGCACGCGGAACGTGACCGCGTCCGCCACCTGGTCGTCATCGGACGGCACCGTGGCGGTCGTCTCGAGTTCAGCCGGCACGGCTGGCCGGGCCACGCTGCTGACCGCAGGCACCACCACGATCACTGCCACTTATGATGGGATGTCGGCCTCCACCACCCTGACCGTGGTGACGAAGAAGGTCACCGAGATCCAGGTGACGCCCACAAATCCGACAGCCGTACTCGGCATCAACCAGGCCTTCGTGGCCACGGCGGTCTACGACGACGGCAGCACCGGTGCCGTGACGGCAGGCGCGACCTGGACATCCTCGGACACGATGGTGGCCAGCGTCGGGAGTTCGGCTGGCTCCGCCGGGGTGGCCACGCCGATCACGGCTGGCTCGACGACCATCAGCGCCACCTACCAGGGCGTGTCCGGGACCACGCTACTCACCGTCAGCGGGGCGACCTTGACCTCGATTGCCATCACGCCGTCGCCCCTGAGCGTCGCGGTTGGCGGACACCAGCAGCTCACGGCCACCGGCACATGGGGCGGCGACGCGGCCGTCATCACCCTCGACATCACGAACAACGTGACCTGGCTCTCGTCGAGCGACGCCACGGCCACGGTGTCAAACGCCGCCGGGTCGCGCGGGCTCTTCACCGCAGTCAGTGCCGGGCCGGTCACCGTGACGGCTGCGTTCCAGGGTGTCACCGGCACCCTGGCCGCCACCGTGACAGCGTCGCACTAGCCCGCGTCGCCCTCGCCGCCAGCCACTGACAGGTCCGCACCGCTGTCCGGGGCTGGCGTCCCGGCGTCGGGGTTTGCGCAAATATCGAGGCAGGGCTGGTTCAGGCAGAGAAGCTGGAGATCGCCGTGAAGATCGAGATCGAATAGCACGGCGCCCGTGTTCCAGTTGGTGATGACGAGATCGCGGGTGCCCGGAAGCAACTGCAGCGCGAGATCGGTCAAGTCGTGGTCCCGGTTCCGCCCCACGCCGGCATCGGCGAAGCGCGGATCATTGAACAGGTCTTGCGACAAGACACTGCCGTCGGCCGAGGTCAACGAGGCCGCAAGCAGATTCTCGGATCCGGGTGCGCCTTGTGCCACCGACGACACGGAGGTGGTCAGGCGTAGGTGACTGGCGGGCAGAAGATCCGCGCGCGCGTGGGTCAGAGACCCGTTTGCATCGAGAGAGAATTCAAAGCTCAGCGCCCACGGCTGGTCGACACAAGCGATGCCAGCGCCACCGTCGCGATTCCGCTCGTACCCGGCATCGACGTACTGCCCGTGTGGCTCGCCCGGTGACGTCGGTTGCGGCTCGCCCCTTGAGTTGTCGATGAAATCGCCCCCGCAACTTGCCAAGCAAATGGGAACCAGAGCGAACCCGAGCGTCGCTCCCACGACCTGCAAGAGTCTCCGCCGGACCTTGCCGCCAGGGTTTGCGCTTTGAGGATGGCAGGTTTCAATTCCGTACTTCATGGCGCGCTCTCCTCTCGCGGCCCGCTGCCTCGTCGGCCAAGCGGCCGCGCTTCAAGACCAACTGCCTTTTACGATATTACGGAATCTCGCGTGTGCAACCGCAACCGCGGCGAAATTGCCGGGGGACAGCCGTTGTTCACCAACTACTGATTTGATGTCGGGAGACGCGGGGCAACAGCACCTTTACACACTTTTACACAGCTTTACCTGCTGGCAATAGGTTTCGAGAACGGGCGCGGCATCCTACACGCGCGCGGCGAAGCAAGCGGCGGAGCCCAAACCCGGAGGAACCCATGGACTCGATGAAGAGCACTTTATCGGTAAGGACTGGCTCGCGTGGGGACACAGGAGAAGCAGAATTCATGACGAGAACAAGACTGGTGCTTTGTCTGGGATTGATCGGCGCGCTCGGCGCTTGCGGCGGACGCAGCGGGCTTCACGTGGCCAGCGGCGACGGAGGCCCGGCGGCGGACGGCAATGCTGCTGGGCGCTTCGACGGTGGAACCCAACCTGCCCTCCTCGATGGCAACCCCGGAACACAGATGGGAACCGAGGTTGGGTCTCCCGACAGCAGGAGCGGTGGCGGCACGCCCGATGTCCGTGCCGAGGCTGACGGGCCTGCCACCGCCAGGGATGTGCCGTCGGCTGATGCAAACCGGGCCGAAGCGGCGACGGCTATTGATGGATCCCGGGACGTCAGTGTTGGCACCGGTCCGACCCTGTCGAGCATCGAGATCTCGCCACCCAATCCAACCGTCAACGTCGGGGTTCCACTCTCAGTTGTGATCACGGCTGTCTATTCCGACGGGAGCACGAAAGATGTGTCCAGCTCCTCGACAGTGACGTCTGGCTCCACGTCTATTCTCACCGTGTCCGGAGCGACACTCAGTGGTGTGAAGGCCGGGACGGCCACCATAACGGCCAGCTACCAGGGCAAGACCGCCACGGCAACAGTGACAGTGGTCGCCACTGCGCTGCAGTCGATCAGCATCCAGGCGGTGGCGCCGGTGCCCATCGGGCAGACGGTGAACCTGGTGGCAACAGGCGTGTTCGCCGACGGCAGCAAGCAAGACGTGACGGCGCAGGCGACCTGGATCTCTTCCAGCGCGGCCATCGCGACCGTGGGCAACGCCGCCACCACAAAGGGCCAGGTCACCGGCGTGAGTGCGGGCACGGTCACCGTGACAGCCACCATTCAGACGGTCAGCGGGACGGTTCAAGTGGCTGTGGTGGCGAAGCAGGTCAGCAGCATCCAGATCACACCCACCCAGCCGATTCTGCAGCGGGGAGTGACTCAACAGTTCATGGCCACCGCTGTGTACGACGACAACTCCACGGGCGATGTGACCCAGCAGGCGACGTGGTCAACGGGCGATGCGACCGTCCTCACCGTGGTCGCCAGCGGGGCGACTGCTGGCCTGGCCACGGCGGTGGCCGCGGGGACAACCTCGATCACCGCCACCCTGGGCACCATTACTGGCACGACCCCGGTGATGGTGACGTCGCCGACGCTGACCTCTATAACGGTGAGCCCGGCCACGGCCACAATCGTCGTGGGCGGCACGAATTCGTTCACGGCACAGGGAAGCTACGCGGACGGGAGCACTGCCGATCTCACCAATTCGGTGACCTGGTCTTCCAGCGACACCACCGTTCTGTCTCTCTCCAACGCGACCGGAACCCGTGGCCAGGCCACGGCTTTGGCCCTGGGCACGGCCAATGTCCAGGCTGCGCTATCTGGTGTGACCGGAACCGCGGCTGTCACAGTCACCGCGCCTCGGCTGGTCAGCATTGCAGTGACCCCCAATCCGGCCAGTGTGCCAGTCGGGGTTTCTCTTTCGCTCGCGGCGACCGCGACATATGCGGACCAGAGTACGCAGGACGTGACAGCAACCGCGACCTGGACAGTCGCGAACAGTGCGATCGCGACGGTGGGGAACGTGGGGAGCGCGGCTGGTCAGGTCACTGGGGTGAAGGTTGGCAGTACCACGGTGACCGCGACGCTCTCCGGGGTGAGTGGGTCGGCTACAGTGACCGTGGCCAATCCCAGCCTGGTGTCGATTACCGTGGCACCAGCCGCTGCGACTGTCAGCGCGGGCAATACACAAGCGTTCACTGCGACGGCGAATTACGACAACTCGACCACACTGGACATCACGACCCAGGCCACCTGGTCGTCCAGCAATATCGCCGTGGCCCAGGTGTCGAACGCAGCCGGAAGCAACGGCCTTGCGACTTCCTTGACCGCCGGGACTGCGACCATCACGGCGACCTACTCTGGCGTGCAGGGGACGGCAACCCTGACCGTCACCGCGCCGGCTCTGGTGTCGATCATGGTGACACCCGCGACGGCCACCATCGCCGCGGGCACCACCCAGGCGTACCGGGTCACCGGCGTGTACCAGAACGGAACCACGACCACGACGCTCACGGGCGTGACCTGGTCGTCGTCGTTGACCGGTGTGGCCACCATCGTGGTGGGCGGGACCGACGGTGGGTTCCCAGGCGCTCCGGCGGCAGCGGCCACGGCGACGGGTGTGTCCGCGGGAACCACCACCATCACCGCCACCTACACCAGCGGGACCACCACGCTCAGCGATTCGGCGACACTCACGGTGACCAACCCGGTGACGCCGACAGGGATCAATCTCACGCCTGCGACCGCCACGATCAACGTCGGCGCCAGTCAGACTTACACGGTCGTGCTGGAAAACAGCGACGGAAGCACCACAGCGGTGACGACCGGGGTGACGTTGACCACCTCCGACGGGACGGTGGCCGCCGTGGCTGCGCTGGGGGGCGGTCGCGGTGGGTTTGGAGGCTTGTCGGTCACCGGCGCTGGCGCAGGAACCGCGACCATCACGGCGACCTATACGACCGGCGGTCAGACGTTCACGGCAACTGCGAGCATCACCGTCACTGTGCCTGCCACGCAGGTGGGCCTCTACATCACGCCGGCCACGGCCTCGGTGCAGGTCAATGGGACGCAGCAGTTTGCGGCGTATGCCACCTACAGTGACGGGACGAGCACGGCGGTGACCAACAACGCCAACTGCTCATGGACCACCTCTGACGGAACGCTGGCCACGGTCACCACCGCCGGGGGCGCTGGCGGCCGCGGCGCCATCGGGGGCGGGGGCGCTGGCGGCCTTGCCACGGGCGTGGCCGCTGGCAACGTGACGGTCAATGCCACCTTCGGTGGGTTCAGCGCGACCGCGACACTCACGATCACGGCGCCACTGACCCAGGTTGGTCTCTACATCACGCCAGCCACTGCCTCGGTGCGGGTGGGCGGGACGCAGCAGTTTGCGGCGTACGCCACCTACAGCGACGGGACGAGCACGGCGGTGACCAACAATGCTAACTGCGTGTGGAGCACCTCGGACGGGACGCTGGCCTCCATTACCACTGCCGGGGCTGGGGGCGGCCGTGGAGCAATCGGGGGCGGAGGCACAGGTGGTCTGGCCACGGGCCTGGCCGTGGGAGACGCTGGAAGTGTGACCATCGGCGCGGCCTACGGTGGTTTCAGCGCCACGGCGGCGCTGACTGTGACCGCGCCTGTGCTTACCAGCCTGGCGATAACCCCGGCAACCGCTACCATTCTCGTCGGGCAGACCCAGGCGTTCGTGGCCACGGCGGTCTATGACGACGGCAGTACCGCCAACGTGACCACCACCGCAACCTGGACCTCGTCTGATGCGACCGTCGCGGTGATGAGCACGGCCGGCGGCGGCAGAGGTGGGTTCGGGGGAGTTGTGGGTGGCGCCACGGCAACCGGGCTCGCGGTGGGCACTGCGACCATCGGCGCGAGCTACACCGAGAACGGGGTTACCGAAACTGCAACCGCGGCGCTGACCGTCAACAACCCACCGTTGCTGTCGATCGAGATCACGCCGACTGACCCGACGGTGAGCCTGCTGAGTCCCAGCCAGGCATTCGTGGCCACCGCCATCTACACGGACTACAGCACGGCGAATGTGACGACGTCGGCTAGCTGGTCGTCGTCAAGCGGGACCGTGGCGGTCATCTCGAACTCGGGCGCGACCACAGGCCGCGCCACGGGGCTGACCGCAGGCACCACCATCATCACAGCCACATACAACGGGATGTCGGCCTCCACCACGCTGACCGTGGTTTCGAAGAAGGTGACCACGGTGCAGGTGACTCCTACGAATCCGACTGCGGTGCTTGGTATCGGTCAGGCGTTCGTAGCCACGGCGATCTACGATGACAACTCCACCGGAGTGGTGACGGCAAGCGCAACCTGGACCTCTTCGGATACCACGGTGGCCAGCGTCGGAACCGGCGCTGGGTCGGCCGGGGTGGCCACGCCCATTGCGGCTGGCTCGACGACCATCACCGCCAGCTATCAGGGCGTATCGGGAACTACGCTGCTCACGGTCAGTGGGGCGACATTGAGCTCTATCGCCATCACACCGTCTCCCTTGAGCGTCGCGGTGGGCGGCCACCAGCAGCTCACGGCCACCGGTACATGGGGCGGCGACGCGTCCGTCGTCACCCTCGACATCACAAACAACGTGACCTGGCTGTCGTCCAGCGACGGCACGGCCACGGTCTCGAACGCCGCGGGTTCGCGCGGGTTGCTCACCGCAGTCAGCGCCGGCCCGATCACGGTGACGGCTGCGTTCCAGGGCGTGACCGGCACTCTGGCCGGCACAGTGACTGCCTCGCACTAGCGCACCGATTTACATGACTTTACCTTCCGGCAATACGCCCGAAGAACGCGGGGTGCATCTTAAACACTGATGGGACAGCAGAACAGCCCGTCGCAAGCGAGGAGGAACACATGGACTCGCTGTCCAACGAACGTTCAGCATCGGGAGATGGCAGTCAGCCGACGGAACGCGTGGCGGTGCAGGATGGGATTCAGGTAGTTGAGCCGCCGGCTATGGCTGCAGACTCTGTCCCTGAGGGCGCAGGCATCGTCGACGAAGCAGCGCCGGTCCAGTCAGGCGACGACAGACCCGCAATAGAGGAGGAGGCCACAGCATTCGACTCGTCGGCCGAAGACGAGATCATCAGGAACTGGCCGGTGCTTGACAAGCCGAGTGGCGACGTCTTTCACCATGTGCGCCGCTGGCCGCTGCTGGCGGTGGCCGCCATTTTCGTTGCGGCCGGAGGCTCGTATGCTATGCACCTCGGCCCGAGGAGGGGCGGAGTCACGAGATCGTCTCGTTCCGCCCCGCCGCAAGCCATAGCGGCGGCTGCCAACACTTCGCCGGCGATGGCAGTGGGCGAACAGGTTGCCGCGCAGCCGGTGGCAGGCGTACCGCCGCCTGCCGCCCCGGTTGTCGCACAGGAAGAAGTCGCAGCTCCCGCGCCTGCCGAAACCATCGAGCAGGCACCCGGCACGGCCACGCCAGGGACCGAGGGGCCCGGCGAACGCTGTCGCAAGGCCAATGCCGGGGGCAAGGGCAAGCCGATGGTGGTCCTGGCAGCGTGCCGCCCGGCCATCGAGGCCGAGCCCGAGGCAGCCGACATCATGGCGATGCTTGCCCGCGCCGAGATCGATCTTGGCCACGCGGCCGAGGCGCGATCCTGGGCGAGAAAGGCTTTGCAGCTCAAGCACGACTTGGCCGACGCATACGTCTTCCTGGGTGGGGCCGAACAGGAGATGGGAAGACCGGCCGAAGCCAAGGCTGCGTACAAGAAGTATCTGGAACTTGCCCCCACTGGTCGCCACGCGCCCGAGTTGCGCGCGGTGCTGGACAACCTGTAACGGAAGGCGGCGCTCGACCATGAGGGGAATCGTACAGGGGCCTGGTTCGACGCTGCGTTGGCCAATGGTGAACATGTACGAAATTCGGGCGTTTGCTGAATGCAGGGGTAGGATTTTCTTCGCTCCATTTGCCGATTTTCGAGTGTGAGCAGCACGGAGGACACCATGAAGACCAATCGCCGCTTGCTCTTGCTGGCCTGGCCCCTCGTCGCCGGGATGGCATTGCTGCACGCCTGCGCACGCACGGAACTGGATGGCCCCGCGCCGCCAGAAAACCCTGCTTCGGGCGAGGCGAGCACAGGTGGCGCGACGAGCGGCGTCGCTGACACTGGAGGTGAGGGAGGGTCCGTCACCGGCGCGGGTGGAGCAGGGTTCGGGCAAACCGACACCGGAAGCGCTGGCCAGTCTGGGCAGGCCGGCAGCGAAACCGCGCCACCCGCAGGCGCAGGCGGTGTCACAGCGACTGGCGGGATCGTCGTGCCGCTCCCGTTCCCCACTGGGCTGACTGACGCTGGCGTCGTGGCAGACGCCGCTGGGACGGACACCAGCACGGGGACGTTCACCGCCGGAACGCTAACCGGCCGTGGCACGTCCACCGGCATCAATACGGCGACCAGCACCAGGACGATTGGTGGGCGTGGGACGGGGACCGGCATCGGGACGTTCAGCGGTATCGGGACGGCGACCAGCATCGGGACGATTGGTGGGCGTGGGACGTTCACTGGCATCGGGACGGCCACCGGCGTCGGGACGATTGGTGGGCGTGGGACGGGGACCGGCATCGGGACGTTCAGTGGCATCGGGACGTTCAGTGGCATCGGGTCGGTTGGCGGCCGTGGGACTGCCACTGGCCGCGGAGGCGCCACGGGTCGCGGTATTGGCACTGCCACGGATGGCGGCGGCTGATCGTTTCGCGCAGAAGTCAGATCGCCCGCCAGCGGCGCCTGTCGCGTTAGCCGATTTGAGCTGCTGCGCGGATCGCCTGGATCGCTGCGGCCACGCCCTGCTTGGCCCCGAAAACAGCGGCCCCGGCGACCAGGACGTGAGCGCCTGCCTTGACCACGGCCCGCGCCGTGGCCGGGCCGATACCTCCGTCTGCCTCGAGGTCGCAGTGCAAACCGCGCTGGTCGAGCATCTGTCGCAGGCGCGCGATCTTGGGCAGCGTGGTTTCGATGAACTTCTGGCCGCCGAAACCCGGATTCACTGTCATGATCAACACCTCGTCCACGTCACAAAGAACTTCCTCAATTGTCACAAGCGGCGTGGAGGGGTTGAGCACCACGCAGGCCTTCTTGCCTAGCTCGTGGATCTGTTGAATTGTCCGGTGCAGGTGCGGGCAGGTTTCCTGGTGTACCTGGATGATGTCGGCGCCCGCCCTGGCAAAGTCGGGGATGTACTTTTCGGGCTCTACGATCATCAGGTGAGCCTCGACCACGGCCTTGGTCGACCGCCGCACGGCCTCCACCATGATCGGCCCAAAGGTCAGGTTGGGAACGAAGCGTCCGTCCATCACGTCGACGTGGATGCGCTCGGCCCCGGCGGCTTCCGCTTGCTTCACCTGTTCGGCCAGGCGCGTGAGATCAGCAGACAGGATCGACGGCGCAATCTCGAGAACAGGCATGCAAACGGCTCCGGGTTTGATGGTCGAGGAGAAGGATGGCTTGACGCCAAACTCCGTTCAACTGTTAATCACACCTCGCAGGCGCTGCATCGGCTGCTAGCCTGGGATGCCCGACGAACAACGAGCCAAACCCATGAACCACATCGTCTCTGTCCGCAACGTGAGCAAGAACTACAACCTAGGCCAGGTCGTGGTCCCGGCGCTGCGCGGGGTCAGCCTGGACGTGGCCGAGGGGGAATTCCTTGCCATCGCGGGACCATCGGGCAGCGGCAAGACCACCCTGCTCAATCTGGTGGGCTGCGTGGACACGCCCAGCTCCGGCACGGTCATCGTCGACGACAAGCAGACCGGGTTGCTGTCCGAGCGGGAGTTGACCCGGCTGCGCCTGCACACCATCGGCTTCATCTTCCAGAGCTTCAATCTGGTGTCGGTGCTCAGTGTGCTGCAGAACGTGGAACTGCCACTGCTCTTGCAGCGGGTGCTGACCGCGCGCGAACGGCGAGAGCGCGTGCTCGCGTTGCTCGACCGTGTGGGCATCAGCGAGTACAGCAAGCACCGGCCCAGCGAGCTTTCCGGCGGGCAGCGCCAGCGCGTGGCCATCGCGCGCGCGCTGGTCACGCGGCCCAAGCTGGTGCTGGCCGACGAGCCGACCGCCAACCTGGATTCGGTCACCGGTACCAACATCCTGGATCTGATGAAGGAGCTGAATCACAGCGAGAAGACGACCTTCATCTTCTCCACCCACGACGCGCGCGTGTGGGCCTATGCCAGCGCGGTGGTGCGGCTGGCCGATGGGCAAATCCAGGATCGCGTGTCGGCCGAGGAGGCGGTGCGCGCGGGCGGGCTGCCCGCGGGAAGGCCGGCTTGATGCGCGGGTATCTCGACACACTCAAGGTGATCGTTCAGATCGCCTTGCGCAATCTCTTTGCCAGTCGGCTCAAGACCCTGATCGTCGGCGGCATCATCCTGTTCGGCTCGCTCCTGGTGGTGGTGGGGACAGCGCTGGTGGACAGCGTGGACGCCTCCATGAGCCGCAGCGTGATCGGCTCGGTGGCGGGTCACATCCAGGTCTACTCGGCCAAGTCCAAGGACGAGCTGACCGTCATGGGCAACATGAACATGGAGGCGCCCGACCTGGCGCCCATCGACGACTTCGCGGCCTTGCGCCGCACGCTGCTGGGCGTGCCCAACGTCAAGGCCGTGGTCCCCATGGGCCTTTCGTCGGCCATGGTGACCGCAGGCAACACAGTGGACGTGGTGCTGGAACGGCTGCGCGATCTGGCCCGGCGCAAGCTGGCGGGCGAGAATGTGCAGGTCGCCTACGAGTCGGAAAAGGATCACGTGCGCCAGATCATCACGGTCCTGTCCGCGGACATGGACAACGTGCGCAAGATCCAGAACGAGAAGGCCATCTCCCAGGACGACTTGGCCGCAGTGGCCAAGGTGGCCTCGGCGGAATTCTGGGCAGGCTTCGATCGCGATCCCTATCTGGCGCTCGAGTTTCTGGAAAATCGCATCGCGCCGCTCGCCAGCGACGCGGACATGCTGTTCCTGCGCTACCTAGGCACCGACGTGGACGCCTTTGCCAAGTCGTTCGACCGCATGAAGATCGTCGACGGCACGGCCATTCCGCGCGGCCGGCGCGGCTTCTTGTTTGCAAAGTGGGTCTACGAGCAGCAGGTGAAGCTGAAGACCGCGCTGCGCTTGGATCGGATCAACGACGGCATCACCAAGCGCAGCCAGACCATCGCCGGCAGCGAGGAGCTGCAGCGCTGGATCAAGCAGAACACCACCGAGGTGAAGGAGATCATGTTGCAGCTCGACGGGCAGAAGACGGCCAGCTTTCGCCGTCTGCTGCAGGGTGAGCTGGGCAAACAGGAAAGCGACGTCGCCAAGCTGCTGGCGGAATTCTTTAGGGTCGACGACGCCAACTTTGCACGGCGATACCGCTTCTTCTACGACCGGCTAGCGCCCATGCTGGAACTCTACCGCGTGCGCGTGGGCGACATGCTGACCATCAAGTCCTTCACCAAGAGCGGCTACGTTCAGTCGGTGAAGCTGCGCGTGTACGGCACCTTCGTCTTCCAGGGCTTGGAGGATTCGCACATTGCCGGGGAGCTCAACCTGATGGACATGGTTTCCTTCCGCGAACTGTACGGCTCGCTCACCCCGGAACGCGAGCGGGAGGTTCAGGAGATCAAAGCCGAGGCGGGCATGAAGGAGATTTCGCGCGAACAGGCCGAGGCCGAGCTTTTCGGCAAGCCGGATCTGGGCGAGTCGGCAGTCGCGGGCAACGCCCAGCGTCCCGTCGACGAGGCAGATGCGGCCTTGCGCAGCCTGGCGGGCCGGCAGCAGCGCGAGGACCGCGCCAGCCAACCCTACGATCCGGCACAACTCGAGCAGGGCGACGTGCTCAACGCGGCCGTCATCGTCAAGGATCCGCGGAGAATCTCGCAGACCATAGAGGAAATCGAGGCGGCTGGCGCCAAGGCCGGGATTCCTTTGCACGCCATCACCTGGCAGAAGGCCTCCGGTCTGGTGGGTCAGTTCGTGACCATGATCCGCGCCGTGCTCTACATATCGGTGCTCATCATTTTCGCCGTGGCACTGGTCATCATAAACAACGCCCTGGTCATGGCCACCCTGGAACGCATGCCCGAGATCGGGACCTTGCGTGCGGTGGGTGCGCAGCGCCGCTTCCTGCTCGGCATGCTGCTGGTCGAGGCGCTGGCAGTGGGTGTTCTGTTCGGCAGCCTGGGCGCGCTGCTGGGGGCCGGCATCGTGGGCGTGATCAGCGCGGTGGGCATCCCGGCGGCCAACGACATTCTCTACTTTCTGTTCTCTGGCCCGCGCCTGCATCCCAGCCTGAGCCCGGCCAACGTCATCATCTCGCTTGGCATTGTGCTTGCGGTGAGCGCGATTTCCAGCATCTACCCCGGCCTTTTGGCCATGCGGGTGAGCCCGCGCCAGGCCATGCAATCGGACGACTAGTCATGGGATTTCTTCTCGATCTTCGTATCGCCTTTCGCAGCCTGTTCCAGCACAGCCGCCGCACCTTCTTCCTGGCCACGGCCGTCGCCGGCGTGACCGCCTTGCTCATCCTGCTCAACGCCCTGTCGACCGGGGTGAGCGAAACCATGATCCGGGCTGCCACCACCCTCTCCACGGGGCACGTCAACGTGGGCGGCTTCTTCAAGGTGACCGGCAGCGCCGGCGGCCCAATTGTCACCGAGTATGAGAAGGTCATCGACGCCGTGAGAAAGAGCGTGCCCGAGATGGACAGCCTGGTTCATCGCGGTCGCGGCTGGGCCAAGATCGTGTCGGACCTGGGCTCGACCCAGGCCGGCATCACCGGCATCGACATCAAGAACGAGCCTGGCTTCCGCAAGGTCATCGAGCTGAGCAGTGGGCGGTTGGAGGATTTGGCCGAGCCCAACACCATGATGGTGTTCGAGTCGCAGGTGGAAAGGCTCAAGGTCAAAGTGGGCGACGCGGTCACCCTGTCGGCGCAGACCACGCGCGGGGCAGCCAACACCGTCGACTGCCGTATCGTCGCCATCGCCAAGGACATGGGACTGCTGAGCAAGTTCGGGGTCTTCGTTCCAGTGGAAACCACGCGCTCCTTGTATCAGCTTCGATCCGACACCACCGGCGCCATCCAGATCTACCTCAAGCCGCAGTTCATTCCCGACGTGGCCGCCATCGCAGCGCGCCTGCGCGGACAGCTCGAGAAGCTGGGCTGGGCCGTGATGGACGCAGATCCCAACCCGTTCTGGATGAAGTTTCAGAGCGTGGCACGCGAGGACTGGACTGGGCAGAAACTGGACGTGACCACCTGGGAAGACGAGGTCTCGTTCATGACCTGGACCCTGACTGTTCTCAGAGGTCTGACCGCGGTGTTGCTCACCATCCTCATCGCCATCGTGGTCACCGGCATCATGAACACCATGTGGATCGCCATTCGCGAGCGCACGCGCGAGATCGGCACTTTGCGCGCCATCGGCATGCAGCGGGGTGGGGTGTTGCGCATGTTCTTGTACGAGTCGCTCTTGCTCGGGCTGATCGGCACAGGCACCGGCGCGCTCGCCGGCGCAGGTTTTGGCGGCGCGATCAATGCGGCCCGCATCCACGTGCCACTCTCGGTGCAGCTCTTTCTCATGTCAGACCGGGTTCAGCTTGCCCTGCACGCTGGCGGGCTGGTGCGCGCCGCGCTTTTCATCACTCTCGTAACAAGCTTGGCCGCGGTGTATCCGTCCTACCGGGCTGCGCGACTGAAGCCGGTGTCGGCCATGTCCCACTTTGGATAGCACTGGAGCAATGACAATGCGCACTCTTCGCTTCTTAGCCGCCTTTGGGCTGGTTTTGATGTTGCTTGCCCCGCGCGTGGCCGCGGCTTTGAGCAAGGCAGAACTGGTCGATCTTCTCAAGGCCGTGGACGAGCGGCAGCGCAATCAGGGCGACTGGCGCGACCTCGTGTACATTGAGCAGAAGGAAAAGGACAAGGTCGACGTGGCCTACGAGGCCCTGGTTTTCCGCCGCAGCCAGGACCAGAAGTTCATCATTCTGTTCACCAAGCCCAAGTCTTCCCAGGGCCAGGGCTATCTGCGCATCGACAAGAACCTGTGGTTCTACGATCCGTCGGTGGGCAAGTGGGAACGCCGCACCGAGCGCGAGCGCATCGGCGGAACCAATTCGCGCCGTTCGGATTTCGATGAATCGCGCCTGGCCGAGGAGTACGAGCCTGAGGACTTGGGTGAAGAGAAGTTGGGTACCTACAACGCGCAGGTGATGAAGCTGACCGGCAAACCCAACATCGATTTGGCGTTTCCGGTCATCAAGCTGTGGGTCGACAAGCAGACCAGGAACGTGCTCAAGCGCCAGGAATTCGCCTTGTCCGGGCGGCTGCTGCGCACGTCGTACTATCCGCGCTGGAAGAAAGCCTACAGCGAATCGAAGAAGACCGACGTGTGGTACCCAGAGGAGATGCGCTTCTACGACGAGGTGGAGAAGGCCAACTCGACCTTGATCCTGGTTAAGTCAGTGGACATGCGGCCTTTGGAGCCGAATCTGTTCACCAAGGCCTGGCTGGAGAGCAAGTCGCGATGAGCGGGCGGCATATCGGGGCAGTGCTGGTGGCGATGGTCGGGACGGTTGGTTCTGCACAAGCGCAGGACAGGCCCAGCGAGGCCGACATGTTTGCGGCGCCGGCTCCGGTTTCGGAACCGGCTCCGGTCCCGGCTACGGCCACGACCACGGCCACGGCCACGAAACCAGAGGGCGATTCGCGGGATCAGCTGAATCTGGGGACACCGGAGGCGGCGACCCGTTTTTCGGCCGAGGTGGCGCCGGAGGATCCGTTGAAGATCGGCGGCCAGATCTATCTGCGCGCGCAAAGTTCGGCTCTGCAGGGTCAGAGCGCGGGCAACTGGACCTTATCGTCGCCCTCTCTGCTCGACGCGTACATGGACGTGCGGCCCAACGACCGGGTGCGCGGCTTCGTGCTGGCGCGAACGATCTTCGACCCGACCTTGCCTACCACTGCGAACACCAGCCTTTCAAATATCAGTGGCAGCTCTCAGGGTGGTTTCTCCGTCGGCGGCACGGCCAACTTGAGCTCGCTCTTCAGCTCGCAGCAGACGCGCACGCCCACGGTGTTGCTCGATCAGATGTGGCTGCGTTTCGACATCAAACACACGGTTTTCGTTACGGCAGGCCGCCAGCATGTGCGCTGGGGCACGGCCCGCTTCTGGATGCCGACCGACTTCTTGCACCTCCAGTATCGCAACCCGCTCGACGTGTTCGACACGCGCACGGGAACCACCATGATCAAGCTGCACGTGCCCTGGGAGGCGCAGGGCTGGAACTTCTACGCCTACGGCTTGACCGAGGGAGTGGACGCCACGCCCACGGCCAGCGCCATGGCTGGGGCAGCCCGGGCCGAGGTGGTGTGGGGCGCGGCCGAGTTGGGCTTGGGTGCTCTCGCGCAACGGGGGCACAAGCCCAAGCTGGCGGCCGATGTTTCGGCCGGGATCTGGGATCTCGATTTCTACGGCGAGGTGGCGCTGCGCTTCGCGCAGGACATCGATCGGGTGGGATTCAACCGCAACGTCGATCCGTCGACCCTCGCCTTGGGAACGCCGCCCACCACCAGCGTCGATCAAACGACTCTCGCGCAAGACGTTCTCGGACCCGCGGTCGACACGCTCTACCCGGTCACGCCTGGATCCGGCGTAAAGCCTCAGGCCACCGGCGGCGTCTCCTACTCGTTCAAGTACGCCGCCAATGACGTGTTCACCATTGGCGCCGAGTATTTCTACAACGGCCTTGGATATAGCGACACGGCTGTCTACCCCGGTCTCATCCTGCCTCACTCGCAGCCACTGCGCGAACCCGCGACTTTCTTCTACCTGGGCCGGCAGTACGCAGCGGTGTTTGCCACCGCGCCCGCGCCGTACTCCTGGGACAACACAACTTTTACCCTGACGAACCTCGCCAATCTTTCCGACCATTCCGGCATCACCCGTTTCGACTACTCGTTCATCTTGCTCACCCACCTGCGTTTCGAGGCGTTCACCGCCGTGCACTGGGGCAACAACCACGGCGAGTTTCGTTTTGGCTCCGACGCCATGAACCTCGGTGGCTATCCCTACCCGGGCCGTGGCCCCGGGCTTTTCGATTTCGGCGTGGGCCTGCGGGCCAGTATCTAGGTGCTATCCACCGCGCCCGCGTTGTGCGGGAAGGCCAGCACGAGCAAGACCAGGGCTGGCACTGCCGCCGCGATGGTGACGCCGAAGAAGATCGGCCAGCCCACCGTGGCCGCCAGCCAGCCCGATCCGGCGCTGATGATGCGACCGATGATGGTCGAGGCGCTGGACAGCAGCGCGAACTGCGTGGCCGAGAAGGACTTGTTACACAAAGACATGATGAAGGCGGCGAAGGCCGCGTCCACCATGCCGCCGCAGACATTGTCGATGCCAATGGCGGTCGCCAGCAGCGCGACGCTCTTGCCGTGCATGGCCAGCGCCAGGTAGCCAGTGTTGGCGATCATCATCATCACGCCGAAGGTCAGCAGGCAGCGGCGCACGCCGTACTTGGCCACCAGACCGCCGCCCAGCATGACGCCGCCGATGGTCGCGGCGAAGCCCACGCCCTTGCTCCAATAGCCGATCTGGCTGTTGGAAAAGCCTAGCTTGATGAGAAACGGCAGCACCATGCCGCCGGCGATGGTGTCGCCGATCCGGTAGAGCATGACGAATGCGAGCGCCGCGGCCGCGCCCTTGCGCGAGAAGAAGTCCACGAACGGCTTGACCACGGCGTCGGCAATCGTGCGCGGAGGCCGCACGACCTCGGGCTCGGGTGCGCGCCAGGTGGCGATGATGCCCATGAGCATCAGAAGCGCCATCACGCCGTACACGCGCGACCACGGCATGTGGTCGGAAAGTACCAGGGCCCCGGCGCCCGAGACCAACATGGCGATGCGGTAGCCGAGAATCCAGGTCGACGTCCCGGATGCGCGCTCGGCCGGGGGCAAGACGTCGGTGCGGTAGGCGTCGGCCACCACATCCTGGCTGGCGGAGAGAAACGCGACCGTCATGGCAAGGGCCGCGATGGCCAGCGGCGCGTCTTTCGGATTGATGTCCGCCATGATCCAGACAGCCAGCAGCAGGCCCACCTGGGTCAGCGCCATCCAGCCCCGGCGCCGGCCGAACAGCGGAAAGCTGAAGCGGTCGAGCAGCGGCGCCCACACGAACTTGAACGAGTAGGGCAGGGTCACCAGCGAGAAGAGCCCGATGGTTTTCAGATTGACGCCGGCATTGGTCATCCACGCGCTCAGGGTCGTGCGCGTGAGTGCCAGCGGCAGCCCAGAGGCAAAGCCCAACGCGATGAGCATGCCCACCCGCTTGCTGCGAAACGCGTTGATGAACGCGCCCATGGGCCCACCTTCACCCGGCGCGCGGGTGAGCGCCAGTTTTCACACTCCTTCCCAGAACGCCTCATGTGAGCGGGCGGATTGGCTGCTGGCCTCGGAGGCGGCAACAGCGAAACGGCGGAATTTCGCGGAGAACACGCGGCATTCCTCGCTGGCACGGCCGCTGCATTTCCAACCAGACAGAGACGCTTTCACAGCACACAAACCCAAGGGAAAGGAGTCGCCGCCATGTTCGAGAAGCTCATCATCGCACTCGGAATCGCCACGCTCACCGGCACGTCGGCCTTTGCCGCCAAGGTCAGCCACAAGGCGCCCACGCCCGTCGCTGCCAGGAAGGTCGCGCAGGCCGACTCGGCCAAGCCCGCCGATGCCAAGGGCAAGAAGGGCAAGAAGGGCAAGAAGGCTGTCGAGGAGAAGGCGCCCGCGTCGGTTCCGGCCGCTGCTCCGACCGCTGCTCCGGCACCCGCGCCCAAGAAGTAGCCAGTCCGTCTTCCACAGCCCGCCGCCTGGCAGCAGCCTGAGCGGCGGGCCTCGCTTTTGATTGCGGCAACAGAATTTTCCGGGACCCGCGCGGCCGCGGCGCTACGCGGGGCCGCGGTCGCGTGCGGCTCCGGGGCGCGCCCCGGGTCTTGCCCACGCAACCTGAGAGCGCCCTTGTCGATAACCCGGCATGCGCCTCTTCTTGGTACTCCGCGGGTGTTTGCTCTTCCTTGCCGGCTGCAGCCTGGTTCCCGGCGGCAAGATACCGGCCGTTTCCGGGACTGACCCGCCCGGTGGGGGCGCCTGGCAGGCGGGTTGGCTCGAGATCCATCACATCGATGCTGGCCAGGCATGTAGCACGCTGATCGTGGGGCCCACGGGCCGCAGCATGCTGGTGGATGCGGGCGAGGCTGACTGGGACGCCGACGACGGGGCCTTGATAGTCGGGCCGTACATCAAGAGCATCCTTGGCTCCTCCCATCTGGACTATGTGATGGTCAGCCACTTCCATCTGGACCACACCGGGTATCCGGGCTACGGCGGCATCTGGCACCTGGTCAACCTGCAGGGCTTCACGGTGGGCAAGTTGCTGCGCCGGGATTACTCCCAGTACCCAGGCGAAGGCGGGGGAACCCTGGCGCGCTGGCGCGAGTATCTTGCCGGCGAGGGACAGGACCTGCTGCACCCTGAAATCGCCGCGCTGGGCGACGGTCAGATCGATCTCGGGCCGGGTGTGTCCGTGCGGGTGGTTGCCGTGGACGGCAATGGCTTGCTTCTCGCCGGTGGACCCGCCGACGACCCAGACCCGCCCAGCGAGAACGACTACTCGCTGGCTTTCGTCCTGCGCTTCGGCCTGCTCGACTACTTCTCGGGTGGCGATCTTTCGGGCCAGACGTTGGTGTCTGAGGTCGGCTACTCGTACCACGACATCGAGTACGCCGTGGCTCCGCTGGCCAAGGATGTGGACGTTTATCGGGTCAGTCACCACGGCAGCACCTATTCGTCCAGCCCCACCTTCCTGGCCGAACTGCAGCCCAGGGTCGATATCATCGAAGTGGGCGACGACAACCCTGACGGCCATCCCCACCAGGCCGCCATTGACCGGCTTGCCGCCACCGGCGCTCTCTATCTTACCGAGCGCGGCAACCCCGACACCGACCTGCGCGGCGCGCGCGTGGTGGGACACATCGTGCTGCGTACAGCAGACGGCATAGACTACTGGGTAGCCGGCGACCACTATGTGGCGACGGATCCGCCCCGGGTTGATGCGGACGGCGATGGCTACTTCATCGAGGCGGACCCCGACGACACCTCTCCCCTGGTTGTGCCAGCGCCCCGCGGTGGCTGCGATCCGGCACACCAGCCTTGCCCCTAGCACCCTCCCAGGGTTCGCACGATCGCGTAGGCGAAGGCGGGCTTTGCCCACCGGAGCCAGAGCGCGGGAGGGGTTGGCGAGACCGAGCGCAGCGAGCGGGGTGGGGGTGGGCGTGGGGGGCCGAAGGGCGGAGCGAACCCTCCCAGGTTCCCATATCAAACGCGTGGGGAGCCCGCCGGCTTTGCCGGGGGCGCACCATCGCGGGAGGGGTTGGGAACCCTCCCAGGTTCCCATATCAAACGCGTGGGGAGCCCGCCGGCTTTGCCGGGGGCGCACCATCGCGGGAGGGGTTGGGAACCCTCCCAGGGTTCCAATGTCAATTGCAGGAATGGACATCTCCTCAAAGCCAGCATAATGATCAGGCTCCGTCCCCAGGAGCTGCATCCATGAAGATGTCCCGCTGTTTCCTCTCGCCCCTTGTGTTTTCCCTGGTCGTCTTCGGTCTGTCTTTGCAGGCCGGTCCAGTCGCCGCTGCCGGCAGGTCAGGCAAGGGGCAGGACACGGTGACCAAAGTTGTCGAGATCAACAAGCAGGCCTTGGCCCAGCTACAGGCGGGCAAGCACGAGGCCGCGCGCGACGCGCTCTGGGGCGCCGTCGCGCTGCTCACCGACGCGAACATGGGGGACCATGAGATCGCGGCGCGCACCCATGTGCATCTGGCGGCCGTCTACATGACGGGCTTCAACGACAGGAACAAGGCCATCCGACAGCTGGTGATGGCCCTGAAGATCAACCCCAACATCAAGATCACGCCGCAGGTCGAGACGGCTGCCCTGGACGAAGCCTTCGACGCGGCCCGCAGCCAGGCGAGTCTTCCCCCGGCAGCTCGGAGTGCGGCGGCGTCCGCCGGCAAGACTCCGGCAGGGCCGGCAGCTTCCGGTCCTGCGCCGGCTGTCGAGGATCGCACGGCCTCCGCAGCACCGGCCAGCGCTTCCCCGGTTGGTGCGACCGGCGGTGGCCGTCGTGGAATGCGTGGGGCCAGGAAAGTCGCGGACGAGGAAGAGCCGCCGCCGCCCGCAAAGGTTCCAGAACCATTCTACTGCCCGCTGCCCAGCGAGGTGCCGCCCAAAGAGGATATCCTCGTCCGCTGCGTTACCCAGAAGCAGCCACGGCGCTCCAGCGCCACGCTCTTCTATCGTGAAAGTGGCGCTGAAGATTTCACGCCCTTGCCCATGACTCGTTCGCCCAAAGGCTGGCTCACGGCGACGGTCGCCGCCGCCGCGGTCACGGGAAATGCATTTCAGTTCTACTTGGAAGCGAAGGTCCCGGGCTCGAAGGAGTCCCTGACCATCGGAAGCGCCGACAGCCCGAACCTGATGCCCATCGTCGACGGGGCCGCGCCCATGAACAACTCGGCGCTGGTGTTGCTGCTGCAAGGCAAGGATACGAGCGCGAGAGCCGAGCCGATGGTCGAGGACAAGGCTCCGTTGGAGGAGATCAACAGGCAGTACCAGATCGACGAGGACTTGCGGAAGTACCATCGCCGCCTGCCCGGTTCGGTGTTCCTCGCGCTGGGCGGCGGCACAGGGGTGACCTATCACGGTCCGGTCAACCTGGACAGCCACGATTATGACCCGAACGACCCCAAGAAGACCCCCTTGCACGTCGGGTCAGGCTACTCTCTGGCAAGCATCCTCCAGGTCGTCCCGGAATTCGGTTACCAGTTCACCGACAAGCTCGCCTTCTCGCTGCAGCCTCGCATTCAGTACAGGCCACTCGAGTCCAGCGGATGGAACCCCCGGTCCGGCGTTAGCTATCCGCCGAACTGGGCGTTTGCTTTCTTTCTCCGCGCCCAGTACGCCTTCTTCACCGGCGGGAACTTTCAGGCGTTTGGGTCGGGCATTTTGGGCGGCGGGCAAAGGACCTTCTTGGGCTACGTTGCACAGAAGTGCAATGGGACGGACGTCACGATAGTCTGCCCCCCGGGGACCACCCACAGCGACACGATCAGCGGAGGGCCAGTGGCCGCCGGCGTGGGGGTGGGCATGATGTATCATCTGTCGCGCTGGCTTGCGCTCTGGGTAGAAGCGCGTGGCATGTCCAGCGTGGCGCCCATCATTTTGCTGGGCGAATTCAATGCGGGATTCGCCATCGCCCACAAGTTCGAGAAGGCTGGCCCGCCGCCCCCGAAGGAAGAGGGCGGCTGGGAGAAGCCGCCGGAGCAGGCGGAGGCGCCCCCGGCCGACGCGCCTCCCTCGGAGTAGTCGCGCTGATCGGCGTGGAACTCCAGGCCCAGCTCATCCGGGCGCGTGTCCTGCCCCGCTATCTGGGAACGGACGGCGCCCAGGCTACGCCTCTCGGCAGAGGCCTGGTCAACCAGACCTACCTCGTCAGTCGCGGCGATGCGCGCTTCGTGCTGCAACGGCTGAATCCTGTCTTCTCCGCCGCGGTCAACGACAACATCGAGGCGGTTACCCGGCGGCTGGCCGACCTGGGTATGACCACGCCGCGCCTGGTCCCGACCCGGGACGGCTATCTGTCCGTCGACCTGGGCGTCGAGGACGGGCTGTGGCGGCTGCAGACGTACGTCGACGGTGTGTCCTTCGACATGGTGGCCAGCCTGGGCCAGGCGCGCGCTGCCGGCGGCCTGGTCGCGCGGTTTCATCGCGCGCTCGACGGGCTCGACCACGAATTCGTGGGCATGCGCGCGGGCGTACACGATACCGCCCAGCACCTGGCCAGGCTTCGCGAGGCGCTGGACGCCCACAAGGACCATCGCCTCTGCCGAGAGGTCGGCGTCTTGGCCGCCGACTTGCTTGCCGCGGCCGGTGAACTGCCGCCCCTGCCTAGCCTGCCCAGGTGCGTGTGCCATGGCGATCCGAAACTGAACAACATCCTGTTTGCCGGCCGCGAGCTGCCCGCGGCCGAGCAGGCACTATGCCTGATTGACCTGGACACGGTGGGACCCATGGCGCTGGCCCACGAGTTGGGGGATGCGTGGCGCTCGTGGTGCAACCGCAGCCCCGAGGACGCGAGCCAAGCCCGGTTCGACCTGGACATCTTCCGGGCGTCTTTCGAAGGGTTCCACGATGCCTTGGGCCGGCCGCTGGGCCTCGATGAGCGTCGCGCCTGTCTGCACGGGGTCGAATGGATCAGCCTCGAACTGGCGGCGCGCTTTGCGGCCGATGCGTTGCTGGAATCGTATTTCGGCTGGGCGCCCGATCGCTATCCCGGTCGCGGCGAGCACAACCTGGCGCGCGCGCGTGGGCAATGGGCACTGCACCGGGCGGTCTGTGCGACCCGACGGGAACGGGCGCGTATCCTCGACGTCTAGCTACACCCGCACGCGACTCAGGCCCTCCATCAGGGCCTTGAACTCCGGAAAGTTCAGGCTCTGGTCGCCGTCGGAAAGCGCCTTGTCGGGGTCGGGGTGAACCTCAATGCTGATGCCATGAGCGCCGCAGGCGCGCGCGGCCCAGGCCATGGGCGCCACGTAGGGACGCTTGCCAGTGCCGTGGCTTGGATCCACCACGATGGGCAGGTGGGTGCGCTCGCGCAGCACCACCACGGCGGACAGATCCAGCGTGTTGCGGGTGGCGCTCTCGAAGGTGCGAATGCCTCGCTCGCACAGCATGACCTGGCCGTTGCCCTGCGCCAGGATGTATTCGGCAGCCGCCAGCCATTCCTCAATGGTGCTCGACAGGCCACGCTTGAGCAGCACCGGCCGGTCCACCTTGCCCACCGCTGACAGCAGCGGGAAATTCTGCATGTTGCGCGCGCCGATCTGCAGGATGTCCGACTTCTCGGCTACCGGGTGTACCTGATCGATGGTCATCACCTCGGTGATGACGGGCAGGCCAGCGGCCTTGCCGGCGGCGGCCAGCAGGTCTAGCCCGTCGCGGCCCAGCCCCTGGAAGGCATAGGGGCCTGTGCGCGGCTTGAACACGCCCCCGCGCAGGATGTGCGCCCCTTGCTCGCGCACATAGAGCGCGGTGCGGTTGATCTGGTCTTCCGATTCCACTGAGCAAGGACCGGCAATGACCACGAACCCGGTGCCGCCGATGAGCAGCGAGCCCACACGGATGACGGTATCCTCGGGATGGGTGGCACGGTCAGCAAGCCGGTAGTGTTTGGAGGCGCGCACTCGCGGCGGGCTGGGCGTGGGCCGGCCAGCGGGCACAACGGTGGTCGGTGCCTCGACAGGCACGACCCCGGCGGCCTCAGGCAGGCTGGTGGTCTGGGCCTCGTCAGGCGTGGCCTTGGCAGGATAGCAGCCGAGGATCTTCAAGTAGAGCGCCTCGCTGCGCAGGGCTTCGAGCGCCAGGGCAGTCCTCTCTTGCGCCACGTTGCCCTCGAAGTCGATGAAGAACATGTACTCCCAGGGCCGGTTTGGTCGTGGACGCGATTCCAACTTGGTCATGCTCAGCCCGTACTCGGCCAGGATGTGCAGGCAGTTCAGCAGCGCGCCTTTTTCGTGCCGGGTGGATAGGATCAGGCTGGTCTTGCAGGGCACGCGCACGTCCACCGCAACGGGCGCACGGGCCAGCGCCACGTAGCGCATGAGGATCTCGTCCTGGTTGCCCACGTTGCGGTTCAAGATGTGCAGTTCGTGCGCTGCCGCCGCCTCGGGAGAGCCGATGGCGGCCAAGGTCGGGTCCTTGGCTTCCGCCACCGCGCGCATGGCCTCGCGGGTGTCGAGGAAGGGCTCGGCGCGTGCTTGCGGCAGGGCCGCGACGAAGGCGTAGCACTGATCGAGCGCCAGCGGGTGAGACAGGATCCGTCGCAGCGCGGAGGTGGGCACATCGGCGGTGGCTGCCAGGCACAGCTCGACACGGTACGATTCTTCGCCCACGATGTGCAGATCTTGCTCGCGCAAGACGTCGTACACCTGATTGATGCTGCCTGCGACCGTGTTCTCGATGGGCAGAAAGGCAAGATCGACCGCGCCGGACGCCAGCGCGTCGATGACCTGCTTGAGCGTGGGCAAGCCCACGAAACGTCCTGCCAATCCCTGACTGGCCACGAACTGTTCAGCGGCCAGGTTGTTGTAAGTGAGCGAAGAGCCCTGGTAGGCGACCGCAACCTCCGTAGCTTCACCCTCGCTCCCGGCCAGCGAGGCCACCTGCCGGCTGACCGAGTAGCTGATGATCTCGGAGAAGATCTTGCGCGCCAGGGGAGCCGACAGGCCCAGCGACTGGGCCAGAGTCTCGACGCGCGTCAAAACCTCGCGTTCGCGTTCTGGATCCCGAATGGCCTGGGTCGAGCCGGCCTTCTCTTTTGCGATGAGAGCGACCGTCTCCAGCCGCTTGGCCAGCAGTCGGACCATGTCATCGTCCACCTGATTCAGACGTTGGCGCAGTTCCTTCAGGGCGGCCTTGGCGGGCTCTTTGTTCATGCGGGGCCAAGCTTATCAGGTGGCCGGGCGGAGGCACACTTTGGCGGTTCCGCTCGCCGCTCACGGCGGCGAGACGGCCATGCCCATGGCGTGATAGCCCTTGTCGACGTAGACGGTGCTGGCGGTGATGCCCGAGGCGAGCGGGCTCGACAGAAAAGCTGCGACTGTGCCCACCTCGGCCGCGGTGATAGCCTGGGGCAAGGGTGAATTGATACGGCAGTAGTCGATCATTTGTTGGATCGAGCCGATGGCGCTGGCCGCGCGCGAGGCCCAGGGGCCGGCGGAGATCGCGTTCACGCGCAACCCCCACTTGCGGCCAGCCTCGAAGGCGAGCACGCGCGCGTCGCTTTCCAGCGCGGCCTTGGCCGACCCCATGCCCCCCCCGTAGCCTGGCACGACGCGCTCGCTGGCCAGGTAGGACAGCGCCAGGAACGAACCACCCGGCCGAATCAGCGGGCCGAGTCGCTGCACCATCGAGGCGAAGGAGAAGCTGCTCGTCCCCACCGCGGCCAGGTAGCCCTTGCGACTGGTTTCGAGGAGTGGCTTTTTCACCTCGGGGCCGTTGGCTAGGCTGTGCACCACAATGTCGAGGCACGAAGCGCCGAAGTCCGCCTGCAGCCGGTTCGCCAGGCCCGCGATGCTGAAGTCGCCGCAGTCGCGATAACGTCGGTGCTCGCGCACGGAAGAAGGCACATCCGCGTCGCTGTCGAAGTCGGCATCCATCGGCCAGATGCGTTCGAAGGCGAGCCTGCTGCCGTCTGACAGACGCAGCGACTCGTCAAGCTTGCCGCGTTCGAGCAGCGAGCGGAAGATGCCCAGCACCGGGGGCCAGGTGGCGAGGCATACGGTCGCGCCAGCCTCGGCCAGCGCCTTGGCGATGGCGAAGCCGAAGCCGCTGTCGTCCGCCACGCCAGCGATCAGCGCGCGCTTTCCGGTCAAATCGATGCGGAGCATTCCCCTAGATTTCTGCCCGTGGATACGACCCGAAGATGCGCACGCTCTCGGCGGCGCCGGCCAGGGCGGCCAGCGCGCGGCGCACGTTGGCGTCTTTGCGGTCGCCGATGAAGTCCAGGTAGAAGGAATACTCCCAGGGTCGGCCCACGATGGGACGCGACTCGATCTTGGTCAGGTCGACCTGTTCCGCGGCAAAAGCGTAGAGCGAGGCGTACAGCGAGCCCGGCCGGTTGGCGATGCGAAACACCAGGCTGGTCTTGCGTTCTTTCCCCTTGCCAGCGATGGGAATGCGCGCCACGCGGTCGGGTCGGGCCATGACGAAGAAACGGGTGAAGTTGTGCGGGTTGCTTTCGATGCCCGCGGCCAGGATGTGCGCTGCGAAGACCTCGGCGGCGCTCTCGCTCGCGATGGCGGCCTCGTCGCGCCGCCCGTTCTTCACCACCATCTTCACTGCGCCGGCCGTGTCGTACGCGGGCAACACCTCCAGGCTGGGGATCTGCTGTCGCAGCTTGCGCAGATAATCCTCGCACTGGGCCAACGCCACCGGGTGCGAGAACACGCGGCGCACGTCGCCGAGTCTCACACCGCGGGGGGCGATCAGGTTGTGCGCGACGCGCAGCACCACCTCGCCGATGATGGTGAGGTCATAGCCCACCAAAAGGTCGTAGTTCTTGATGACCGAGCCAGCCAGGGTGTTCTCGACCGGCACCACCGCGCAATCAGCATCTCCCCGCACCACCGCGTCGAACATATCGTCGAATTCACGCTGGGGCACAGACTGCAGCCGTGACCCGAGGAAGCGGCGGGCCGCCTCCTCGGAGAAAGCACCGTGCTCGCCCTGAAAGGCAGCGCGGATCCGTTTGTGTTTGGCTGTAACCTTTTTGGTCACGACGCGCCTGGTGCACGCATCTTGTAGCCCACGTGGCGCACTGTCTCGATCATCTCGGCGCCAGGTCCCAGCTTGGCGCGCAGCCGGCGAACGTGGATGTCAACCGTGCGCGTGTTGCCAGTGTAACGGTAGCCCCACACGCGCGAAAGCAGTTGCTCGCGCGTGAACACCCGGCCAGCGCCCACGGCCAGAAACTTGAGGAGCTGGAATTCCTGCCGGGGCAGCTTGAGTATGCGGCTGCGGTAGCTGGCCTCGACGGCCACCGTGTCGATGACGAGGTCGCCCAACTTGACCCGGCCGGAAGCCGAGAAAGAAGACAGCCGCCAGTCGAGCTGGCGTACCCGCGCGTAGAGTTCCGGCCCCACGATGGGCGATAGGACGAAGTCATCCATGCCCAGCTCTGGATCGAGGCCGGGCAGTCGCGAAACCTCGATGCAAAGGAGAATGGGCACCTCGGCCAGGGTTGGGATCTGCTTGGCGTGCTTGACCACCGCGCGGCCCACTTCCAGGTAAGGGCCTGCGTCCACCACGACCACGGCGGGACGGATGTGCTCCAGATCGTCGGGCAGGTCGTCCAGATCGTAGCCAACCGGAACCACTTCGCAGCCCAGCTCACGCAGGGCGGCCGCAGGCGAGTCCACTTCGGCTGCGCCGACCTGCGGCCTTGACATGACGACGACTGCACGCATCTTTGGAAACACAGGGTAGCAGGGACGAAAACAATAGTCACTACGGGTAGAAGTATTCCCGCATTGTTTCGACGTCGGGCACGCGCATTGGCATTGTTCCCGATATGTTTCCAATGTGTTGCGGATGAGAAAAATCCACCGCGTCATCGGACGGAGCGGTTTCACAGCAATCGCCTGGGCGCTAGGCTTCATCTAAAGAAGACGGATGCAATCCCCCAGAGAACGACCGATGAAGAGCGACGAATTCCCAAAGACTCCCGACGACGCTCCGCAGCGGCAAGGACTGTACGATCCGGCCAACGAGCGCGAGGCCTGCGGCGTGGGCTTCGTGGTGGACGTCGCAGGCGGAAAGTCGCACCGGATCGTGCGTGACGGCATTCGAGTTCTGGAGAATCTGGGCCACCGAGGCGCCAGCGGCTCCGAGGAGAACACGGGCGACGGCGCCGGGATTCTGGTCCAGCTTCCTGACGCCTTCCTGCGCAGCGTGACCGCCAACATCGGCATCGAGTTGCCGCCCGCCGGGCAGTATGCGGCCGGCATGGTCTTTCTGCCGCGCGAGCCAGCAGAGGCCGCCGCCTGCCGGAGCCTCTTCGAGATGGGCGCCAGCGAGATGGGGCACAAGGTGATCGGCTGGCGCGAGGTTCCCACCAACCCGACTGGCCTGGGCAAGACCGCGCTGGAATCGCGGCCCGCCATGGCCCAGGTCTTCGTGGACCGGCCTGCGGCGCTCACCAACGACGCGGATTTCGAGCGCCGCCTCGTGCTGATACGCCGCACCGCCGAGAAGCTGGTGCGGGCAAGCGATCTTGGCGGACGCAAGGCCTTCTACATCGCGAGCCTGTCGTGCCGGACCCTGGTCTACAAGGGCATGCTCAATGCCGACCAACTCGACACGTTCTTCCCCGATCTGTCCGAGCTGTCCCTGGAATCCGCGCTGGCTCTGGTGCACTCGCGCTTCTCCACCAACACCTTCCCCAGTTGGTCGCGCGCCCATCCCTACCGGGTGATCGCCCATAACGGCGAGATCAACACCCTGCGGGGCAACGTGAACTGGATGTCGGCGCGCGAGCACGATCTGGCCTCGCCGCTGTTTGGCGCCGATATTGAAAGGCTGCACCCGGTGGTCGACCAGGAGGGCAGCGATTCGGCCATGTTCGACAACGTGCTGGAAACCCTGGTCGTCGGCGGCCGCAGCCTGCCCCACGCGGTGATGATGATGATCCCGGAGCCGTGGCACAAGCACAAGACCATGAGCCCGGACAAGCGCGCGTTCTACGAATACCACTCGTGCCTGATGGAGCCATGGGACGGCCCGGCCGCGATCTGTTTCACCGACGGTGTGCAGATCGGCGCCGTGCTTGATCGCAACGGGCTGCGCCCCTTGCGCTATACCCTCACCAGCGATGGCCTGGTGGTGATGGCCTCGGAGACCGGCGTGCTCGACATCCCCGCCGACAAGATCGTGCAGAAGGGCCGCATCCAGCCGGGCCGCATGTTCCTGGTGGACACCTCGCAGAAGCGCATCGTCTCGGATGAGGAGATCAAGGCCAGGGTTGCGGCCGAGTTGCCCTACTCGCAATGGGTGGAGACGCAGCGGGTTCACATGAAGGATCTACCGCCGGCTCCCGTGACACCGTTGGCGGATCGCGAGACGCTGGAGCTGCGCCAGAACGTCTTTGGCTACACCGCCGAGGTGCTGCGGCTGTTGCAGCCCATGGTGGAGACCGGGGGCGAGGCCATCGGCTCCATGGGCACGGACACGCCGCTCGCCATCCTCTCCAGTCGTCCCCAGAGCCTGTTCAACTACTTCAAGCAGCTCTTCGCTCAGGTGACCAACCCGCCGGTGGACGCCATCCGCGAGGAGCTGATCATGGCGGCCGGTACCACCATGGGTCCCGAGCACAACCTGTTCGACCCGCAACCCGCTTCCGCCCGCCAGATCGAGCTACGCTCGCCGGTGATCTTCAACGACGAGATGGACAAGCTGCGCGCGCTCGACGGCTGGCACGGCTTCCGGGCGCGCACCCTGGCCACGGTGTTCCGCGTGGCCGGGGGCGAGCAGGGTTTGGCGCAAGCGCTGGACAGGCTGTGTGCCGAGGCGGCGGCCGTCGTGCGCGAAGGCTATGAGATTCTCATCCTGTCGGACCGCGGGTTCGACCGCGAGCACGCGCCCATTCCGTCGCTGCTGTCCTGCGCGGCCGTGCACCATCACCTGCTGCGCGAGGGCACGCGCACGCGCACCTGCCTGGTGGTGGAGAGCGGCGAGCCGCGCGAGGTTCACGATTTCTGCCTGCTCATCGGCTACGGCGCCAGCGCGGTCAATCCCTACCTGGCCCTCGAGGTCATCGAGATCCTGGCCGGCGAAGGGATCATCCGGGTCGACACCGCCACGGCGCGGGCCAACTACGCCAAGGCCATCAGCAAGGGCCTGGTCAAGGTCATCTCCAAGATGGGGATCTCGACGGTGCAGAGCTACCACGGGGCACAGGTGTTCGAGGCCATCGGGCTTCACGCGTCGCTGGTTGACAAGTATTTCGCCGGCACTGCTTCCCGCATCAGCGGCCTGGATCTGGGCGGCATCGCCGAGGAGGTGCGGCGTCAGCACCACCGGGCTTTCCCCAGCCGCAGCTTGCCCCAGGCCGGACTGGACCCCGGTGGGGAATATCGTTTCAGAAGTGAAGGCGAACACCACCTCTTCAACCCCGAATCGATCTCCAAGCTGCAGGTGGCGGTGCGCACCGGACGTTACGACGTCTACAAGCAGTATGCGCAGCTCATCAACGACCAGTCGAAGAACCTGGCCACCCTGCGCGGCCTGATGGAGCTGCGCCACCCGCGTCCGGCGGTGCCGCTGGACGAGGTGGAGTCGGTCGAGGAGATCGTCAAGCGCTTCAAGACCGGCGCCATGTCGTACGGGTCGATCAGCAAGGAAGCGCACGAGACCCTGGCCATCGCCATGAATCGCCTTGGTGGCAAGAGCAACACCGGCGAGGGAGGCGAGGATCCGGCGCGCTGGGTGCCGCTGCCCAACGGCGATTCGATGAAGAGCGCGATCAAGCAGGTGGCCTCGGGCCGCTTCGGTGTGACCAGCCCGTACTTGGTGAGTGCCGACGAGATCCAGATCAAGATGGCCCAGGGCGCGAAGCCCGGCGAGGGCGGCCAGCTTCCCGGCGCCAAGGTGTATCCCTGGATCGCCAAGGTCCGCCACTCCACGCCCGGGGTCGGCTTGATCTCGCCGCCGCCTCACCACGACATTTATTCCATCGAGGACCTGGCCCAGCTCATCCATGATCTGAAGTGCGCCAACAACAAAGCGCGCATCAGCGTGAAGCTGGTGGCCGAGGTGGGCGTGGGCACGGTGGCCGCGGGCGTGGCCAAGGCCAAGGCCGACGTCATTCTCATCAGCGGACACGACGGCGGCACCGGCGCCTCGCCCCTGTCCAGCATCAAGCACGCGGGCGGCCCCTGGGAGCTGGGCCTGGCCGAGACGCACCAGACGCTGCTGCTCAACGATCTGCGCAGCCGCGTCGCCATCGAGACCGACGGCCAGCTCAAGACCGGTCGCGACGTGGTGGTGGGCGCGCTCTTGGGCGCCGAGGAGTTTGGCTTCGCCTCGGCGCCTCTGGTCGCCATGGGTTGCCTGATGATGCGCGTGTGCCACCTGAACACCTGCCCGGTCGGCATCGCCACGCAAGATCCCGAGCTGCGCAAGCGTTTCGGCGGCAAGCCCGAGCACGTGGTCAACTACATGCGTTTCGTGGCCATGGAGGTGCGCGAGCTGATGGCCGAGCTGGGCTTCCGCACGGTGAACGAAATGGTGGGCCACACCGAGTGCCTGTACATCCGGCACGCGGTCGACCAGTGGAAGACCAAGGGCGTGGACCTGTCGGCGGTTCTTTATCAGCCGCCGCATGCCGACGGGGTGGGCACGCGCTGTCTGATTCCACAGAATCACAAGGTGGAAGAGGGATACGACGACACCACCATCATTCCCATGTGCCGGCCGGCACTAGAGTCGGGCCGCAAGATCACGGCCACGCTTCCCGTGCGCAACACCCAGCGCACGGTGGGCACCCGCCTGGGCAGCGAAGTCACGCGTCGCTACGGCGCCGAAGGCCTGCCCGAGGACACGATTTCGATCCACTTCAAGGGCTCGGCCGGACAGAGCTTCATGGCCTTCGTGCCCAAAGGGGTTACCTTCCTCCTGGAAGGCGATGCCAACGACTATCTGGGCAAGGGGCTGTCAGGCGGGAAACTCATTGTGCGTCCGCCGCGCGAGGCAAGCTTTCCACCCGACCAGAACGTGATCGCCGGCAACGTGGCGCTCTATGGTGCCACCAGCGGCGAGGCCTATATTCGCGGTTTGGCGGGCGAGCGCTTCTGCGTGCGCAACAGCGGCGCCAGCGCGGTGGTGGAAGGCGTGGGCGATCACGGCTGCGAGTACATGACCGGCGGTCGGGTGATCGTCCTGGGTCCGACGGGGCGCAACTTTGCCGCCGGCATGTCGGGCGGCATTGCCTACGTGCTGGACGAGCAGCGCCAACTGCAATCCAACTGCAACCTGGAGATGGTCGGGCTGGGTCCGATCGACGATGCGCAGGAGACCGAGCTGGTGCTGGGCCTCATCCGACGGCACGCGGAGTTGACCGGAAGCCTGCGCGCGCAGAACCTGTTGGCCCACTGGGCGCAGTGGAAGCCGCTCCTCGTGCGGGTCATCCCGCACGACTATCGGCGGGTGATGGAGGCGCAGAAGCTGATGCGCGACAAGGGCCTGTCGCCTGACGAGGCCGAGATGGCGGCTTTCCAACTCAACGCCAAGGACGGCGCGCAGGTGCACGGGAAGTAGCATGGGACAGCCCACCGGATTTCTCGAATATCCCCGCACTACACCGCTGACCCGCGCACCCCGCGAGCGGCTGTCCGACTGGCGCGAGTTCAAGGGCCATTTGCCCGAGGCGAGCATGCGCGAGCAGGGCGCGCGCTGCATGGATTGCGGCGTGCCCTTCTGCCATACCGGCAAGCTGGTGGACGGGCTGGCCATCGGGTGCCCAACCCACAACCTGATCCCGGAGTGGAACGACCTCATCTACAAGGGGCGCTGGCGGGAAGCCCTGGACCGGCTACACCGGACCAACAACTTTCCCGAGTTCACTGGCCGGGTGTGCCCGGCCCCGTGCGAGGGATCCTGCGTGCTCGGCATCAGTGCCCCGCCGGTGACCATCAAGGTCAACGAGTGCGCCATCATCGACCGCGGTTTCGACGAGGGCTGGGTCAAGGCACAGCCGCCGTCGCAGCGAACGGGCAAGACGGTGGGCGTGGTGGGCTCGGGCCCGGCGGGCCTGGCCTGCGCCGAGGAGCTGAACCGCGCCGGGCACCTGGTCACAGTGTACGAGCGCGCTGACCGGGTGGGCGGTCTGCTCATGTACGGCATTCCCGCCATGAAGCTGGACAAGAGCTTGGTCGATCGGCGGATCAAGCTGATGGAGGAGGCTGGCGTGCGCTTCCGGACAGGCGTGGAGGTGGGCAAGACCATGCCAGTGTCCGAATTGCGCGCGACTCACGACGCTCTGGTCATTTGCGGAGGTGCCGCCAAGCCGCGCGATTTGCCAGTGGAAGGGCGCAATCTGCGCGGCGTCCACTTCGCCATGGAGTACCTTGTCGCCAACACCCGCGCCTTGCTCGATAGCGGCAGCGCTAGCCCAATCCACGCGCGCGACAAGCACGTCGTTGTGATCGGCGGCGGCGACACTGGCAATGACTGCGTGGGCACAGCGCTTCGTCAGGGCTGCAAGAGCGTCACGCAACTGGAGATCCTGGCTCGGCCGCCGGACCAGCGTGCCATGGACAACCCATGGCCGCTGTGGCCCAAGATCTATCGCGTCGACTACGGACAGGAAGAGGCAGCGGCGCGGTTCGGCGCGGACCCGCGTTTGTTTTCCGTGCAGACCAGGCGCCTGCTGGGCGAAGGTCAGGTGCAAGGCATCGAGATCGCCGACATTCGTTTCGTGCCCCAGCCCGAACGACGGCCGCCCAAGATTGAGGAGTTCCCGGGCACGGTTCGCACGCTCCCCGCCGATCTGGTTCTGCTGGCCATGGGATTTGTCGGTCCCGAGCGCGAGGGCATGCTGACCGAACTGGGCGTGGACATCGACGGCCGCGGCAACGTGGCGGTCGACGAATACCAGCAGACCAGCCTCCCCGGCGTATTCGCCGCCGGCGACATGGTACGCGGCCAGTCCCTGGTGGTGTGGGCCATCATGGAAGGCCGGCAAGCCGCCCGCGGCGTCGACCGCGCGCTCATGGGCGAGACGGTGTTGCTGTAGCCAGGCGACTTGCGCGCAGGCGCGCCTGAGAAGGTTCCTGCTGTCGTGAGCACTTGCTTGCGCGGCACAGCGGTAGTGGCCTAGCGGTGCCCGTGGTGCGATTCGCCGTGTTCCCTGTGCTCCCTGCGATCTTGGTGGTCGCCGTGGCGGTCGAAACGGCCGCGGTCGTTGTGTTCCGCGTGTTCTCGCCGCTGGAACTGGGCCTCGCCACGGTGCCCTCGCATCTCCCGCCGCGGTTCGTTCATGCGCGGACCCTCGGCGTGATAGTGCCGATACCTGCCGGGGGGAATGCGCAGCAAACCTCGCGGGACTTCTCGCCCGTGGGCCACGACCCAGCCGCCCCGGTGGTCTCGCGTGCGGTACCACGTGCGGCCCGCGCGGTGCCAGTACCAGCCGTCCACGAAGAAGACCTCCTGGTCGTATTCCGGTACGACCTGGATGCCGGGGCTGACTTCGACGAGAGCGGGTGCGGTTTCGAACCGGATTGTCGGTGCGCCGATCTGGACTTGAAGGTTCACCTGCGCGGCACTGGTTCGGGGAAAGGCGACTGACAGCAGTACCGGGGCAATCGCCACGAATGGGATGGCAAATTTGATTCGCATGGATGGGTTCTCCTTTTCGGTCATGCCCTGGGCGCTAACCTGAAGTGTTGCCAGGTACTGTTTCATGGAAGACATCGCTATCCTATCCGAAGGTCGGAGTTTCTCACCGCCACGACTGCGACATAGTGCCCGGTGAACCAGCGAATGGGCCAGCGTCGCAGGAACTCGGCGTGCTGAAGCAGGCCGAGAGTTCTTCCCTCGATGCGACCCAGTCCTGCCAGCCTCAACGCCGGACCGAGCAGTGCGGCCATGATGCGGGGGAAATGCAGGATGGCCGCAGTTTCGCGCACCTCGAAGCCGGCGTCGCTGAGCAGCCGTTCCACACGCGCCGGGCCGCAGGTGTACCCCACGTAGTAAGGGGTCAGCCCCACCAACCGCCGGAAGGAGTGGGGCAGGGCGTTTCGCGACGCGAGCAGCGGGTTCACGGGGTTGTCCAGGGTCAGGAGCAACCTTGCCCCTGGCCGCAGGACACGTCCGAGTTCACGCAGGGAACGGGCGAGATCCCCCGGGTCACGGAAGTGGTCCAGCGTGGAGGTCGAGATCGCGCCGCCCAGGGTGGCGTTGGCAAAGGGTAGATGCCGGACATCGGCCCGCAGCATGGGCGCATCGTGGCTTCGGCGCCGGGCCGCCCCCAGGATGGTGAGCGAGAGATCCATACCCACGAAGGCCGCGGGAATCGCCCTTTCCACGGAGTCGTTTCCCAGGGCCTCCTCGAAGAGATCCGTCTTCAATACCGCTCCAGCGGGCGAACCGAGGCGGCGGGTGACGAAGTCGTCCACCACCATGTCGTTGTATCGGCGCCACAGCGATCGTTCGATGCGATCGAGCAACCCGGGCGCGTATTCACTTTGCGAGCGGCCCATGATCCCTTTCGGCGATGTCGGCCAGCCTGACCATGCCGCCGCGAGGATCCTCCACCAGCAGATCCCGCGCAGCAGGGGGAAGTCTCGATCCGGCCGGGGGATAGATCGCCAGCAGGGCGTGCGGCCAGGGATCCTTTTCCGGAAGCGCCCCGAAGCGCCGCTTGTGCAGGGACACGCCATCCTCGCCATGGGGCCGGGAGCGCAGAAGGTCCACCCGGCTGAGGCCGTCTTCCCGCGCGCGGCGGAAAAGTTCGTAGTAGACCGCCGACAGGGCTCCGCGGTGGAGAAGGTCGGCATAGTCCCCGCGCAGACCAAGGGCCACAAGCGTCACCGACCTCTGGCGGACTCGGCAGGCGGCGGCGGCGACCGGAATCTCGCCCTGGAGAATCTGCAGGACGAAACCGTTGCGAACGGCCGCGCGTATTTCCCATCGACTGCGCGGGTGGGTGTCGCGGCCGAATCGCCAGAGGACGTAAGGTAGGTAGAAGTCGCGATGGAAGTCTTCCGCGGCCTGTAGCCCCGTGACCAGGCGGGATGTGTAACCCTGCTGCCGGACCTTTCTCCCGTACGTCGCCTCGACCAGTTTCTTTCCACCCCGGCCGGCATCCGCACTGATTTTCGCCGTGAAACGCATCCAGGGAACGGTGAAGAATCCCCCGGCGGGCAAGAATGGGCGCAGCAGGCGGTTGACCTCCACGTAGAACAGGCCATCACGTTCATCGGCGAGGCGGCGCAATCGCGTCCAGGGTATCGGTCGGCTGTCCTCCACGCGCGCGCCGTGGAGCCGGGCGAGCCAGGCGAGGCTCTCACCTTCCCCGGCGTAGAGCGCGTCGGCATCCGGGGCGACGATGCGAGCCATGAGCAGCCGTCTCGTCCTGCCGAGAAGGACGAGACGCTTGGCCAGTCCGGCGAGAGTCAGCAGGGGACCGGCGGCCGGCTCGAACAACAGACGGGACATCAACCTTCCCCTGGCGCGCGTGAGGCATCGTCGAGGGTCGCTTTCAGGCAGCGGCTGCGCAGTTCCATCTCTGCCCAGCAGCCCCCGGCGCAACAGTGCGCCTGCGGACATCCGGCACATGAGGAGGGAAGCGCGCGGGGACGGAACCTCTTGAAACCGCGTCGCCAGATCGCCCCGAGCGGCTGCTCCCTGACGTTGCCCTCGGCCAGTCGCCGGTCGTATACCTGCTGGCAGCCAAGGACCGTCCCGTCCGCCAGGATCGAGCAGCGGGTGAGGCCCGCGCCGCAGAAAAAGGGCTTGCCACCTTCGACTCCCAGCAGCGGGCCAAGATACCCGTGGGACTCCCCCAAAACCACCCGCAGCCCGTCGGTCGTGGCGGCGGCGCGCAGGAATCCGCCGAGTTCATCCAGACCGCAGGCGTCGAGACCGAATCCGCCGGCCGCGTTTCTTCCCAGGGGCGCCGCCGGGGTCAAGTGCCAGCGCGTGGCGCGCGACGCACGAACCGCTGTGTGCAGGGCGGGCAGCAGCGCGAGGTTTTCGCGGTGAACGACAGTGTTGACGATGCGCAGGGGCACCTCCCGTCCGGCAAACAGTTCCAGCGATTTGATGACCCGGTCGAAAGAGCCGGGCGCCCTCTTCTGGTCGTGGTACGCGCGCGTCCCGTCGAGGCTGGTGAAGAAGAGAAACCAAGGAATGTCCCGCACATCGGACCACATCGAGGGAACCAGGTACCCGTTGGACACCAGGCCAAGTGACACTCGCCGCTTGCGCGCATACCTGAGCAACCGCGGCAGATCCTCGCGCATCAGAGGCTCGCCCCCGGAAATCAGCAGGCGGGCGCCCATCGCCGCAAGTTCGTCGATCAGCGCCTCGGCTTCGTCGGTGGAAAGTTCGTCGGCCAGGGCATCGCCGGCCGAGGCTTCGCAGAAGCAGCAGCGGAAGTTGCACCGGTTGGTGGCCAGCCACTGCACGAAGGAAACCGGCTTGAGCGCGCCGAACCGGTGCAGGAACATGCACGCGGCGCGCTTCAGCGGCGCCTCGTGTCGGGCGCGGAGGCGGCGGACATTCAGCGCTGAAAGGAGCGTCCGAGACATCGGACGCAGTCTACCTCATCGGATCGTTCACCTGTGGTCCGAGACGGTTGGCATCGTGGCACGGCGGCGGCCCTGGACGCTCGGGCTCCAATGGGGTTTAGGAATTGATCCAGTTCTGCCGAAGTTTCCCTCGCCCAGTGAGGCATTTCCCCGACTGAGGAAGCAGCATGATTGCTTACAAAAATTACGCTTGGCTATGTGCAGCCGCTGCGGCCTTCGTCCTGCTCGCGGTTCCCATCTCGGCCACGGCCAGTCCCACCACCGGCGCGATCGTCGGCCGCGTGGTTGACCGGGACACGCACCAGCCTCTCGATGGCGTGACCGTCGTGGCCTCGGGACCGCAGGGCGATCAGGCGATCCTCACCGACGCCAAGGGACAGTACGAGCTGCGCGGTCTGGCCATTGGCGACTACCTGGTTCGTTTTTTCCGCGGGGCCGTGGCCATCGAGCACTCGGCCAAGGTGTTGATGGACCAGACCGTGAGGGTCAACGCCCGCCTGCCGGCGGCGCCCGAGGCGGTGCAGACCATCGCGGTCACGCAGCGAGCGCCGGCCATCGACGTCGGCTCGACGCGCGTCGGCACCACGCTGACCCCCGAGTTCGCTGCGAACGTGCCCAACAGCCTGAGCCTGAGCGGCCTGCTGGAAAAGACGCCCGGCGCCTATTCTGACCCGGTGGGGCTGTCTCTGTCGGGCGGAACCGGCCTGGAAAACGTGTATTACCTTGACGGGCTCAACGTTACGGCGCTCAGAGACGGGGCGTTGGGAATCAACCCGCTGGTCCCATTCCTCGAAGAGGTCGAGGTGGTCAGCGGGGGCTACGACGCCGAATACGGTCGCGCGCTGGGCGGCGCAGTCAACATGGCCACCAAATCAGGCACCAACGAGTGGCACGGCAGCGCGTTTTCCTTCGTGGCGCCAGGGGATCTTTCGGGCAGCCAGCAACGCATCGTCAGTCGCTCCACCTCGCTGACCGGCGTGACCGAGCCCGACTACACCACCAACATCGGCGCCGAGGTGGGGGGGCCCATCATCAAGGACAAGCTGTTCATCTGGGTGGGCTACTCGCCCGAGATCATCCGCACCCATCTGGTCCAGTACGCGGACAAGTTCGTCGAGCATGTGGATCCGACCACGGGTCAGCCTGACGGGACCCAGGCCAACAATCCCGACGGCACCCCGATGACCGTCCCGCTCTATCAACGCAGCTATGCGGGCGAGACCACCAACCAGCACTACGCCGGCAAGCTGACCTGGAAACCGACGCCCGAGCAGACGCTGAGTCTGGGCCTGTACGGGATCTATTCGCAGCAGGAGTACATGCGCGGGGCCAACATGGACTACTTGGCCGGCATGTCCAACGAGAAGACGCGAACCAATGACATAACCGCGCGCTGGACCGCGGCCTTCTTCCAGCGGCGCTGGCGCCTGGATGCCACCTTAGGCATGCACATCGAACAGTACGATCGCCGCTCGCCTTTCCAGGATGCGGAGCAGATCAGTGACATCAACTGGGCCAACTCACCCTCGCTGGCGCAGTTCAATCCCAATGTCGCGGGCCAGTGCGTGGACAACGCCACAACCGGTTTCCAGAGCTGTCCAGTGCAGAACTACCAGTCGGGTGGCTATGGCGTCATGCGCTCTATCGAGGCCTACCGCCTGGCCGGACAGTTCAAGAGCACCAACATCTTCCACGCGGGCGGTTTGCACGAGATCAAGTACGGCTTCGACGGCGAATTCGTCCGATATCAGGATGCGGTCTGGAATTCCGGGCCGGACGGCGGGCGTGCGTCGGTTTGGATGTATCCCGACAACACCTATCTCCTGTCTCTGTTTCGACTGCCGCCGGGAGTGCACCTTTCCGACGTCAGTCTGAGCCAGTTGCCCGAGTACTACCAGGACGTGATTCAGGCGACGACCAAGCAGTACAACACGGCCGTGTTTGTGCAAGAGAGCTACTCGCCGCTTTCCAATCTGACCATCAACCTCGGCGTGCGCTGGGAGACGCAGTATCTGCAGGACTATTTGGACAACGAAGCCCTTTTCCTCAAGTACAACATCGCGCCGCGGGTGGGCGTGATCTTCGACCCCAGCAAGGAAGGCCGGTCCAAGATCTTTGCCCACTATGGCCGCTATTACGAATCCATCCCAATGACCTTGACCGATCGGGGCTTCGGTGGCGAGGGCAGTTTGCTGAGCACGGGTCCGACTACCTCGCTCGCGGATGCCCAGCCTGCGCAAGCCCTGAGCGGCGACATGCTGACTGTTCAGAAAGGGCTCAAGGGCAGCTACAACGACGAAGTTGTGGTGGGCGGGCAGTACGAGGTGCTGCGCGATCTGGTGGCCGGGGCGACGCTCATCTATCGCTGGCTCGGCCGCGCCATCGAGGACATGTACGATCCGGCCAATCCCAATGACGGACCTACCATGCTCGGCAATCCCGCAGGCGCCAAGCGGGTCTATGAGGCCGTGCAGTTCACGGCCAACAAGCGCTTTGCGCAGCGCTGGTTTTTTGCTGGCTCGTACACTCTGTCACACCTGTACGGCAACTACGTGGGCCTCTACGACGCCGACAATGACCAGCGTGATCCCAACCTGAGCACGCAATACGACGTTCCTGGGATCATGGTGAACCGCAGTGGGCCGCTACCCAATGATCGCCCGCACCTCATCCGTCTCGACGGGTACTACACCTACCCATTTGTCCGATCGAGCCTGACCGCAGGTCTGGGCTTCGTGGGCCGTTCGGGCCAGCCGCTCAGCGCCCTGGGCAGCTTCCAAAGTCCCGAAGACTACGACTCTTTCATCCTCCCGCGTGGTTCCATGGGCCGCACGCCTTTCGTCACGCGCTTCGATTTGCACCTCGGGTATCGGCGCAGCCTGCCTGGCAAGCTGGGGGTCGAGGCCTTTCTGGACATCTTCAACCTCTTCGACCAGCGCACGGTGTTGACCCAGGATCAACTCTACACCGCAGACATTGTCACGCCGATCACCGGTGGCAACAAGGCGGACCTCAAGGGTCTCATCACCTCGGACGCGAACGGCAACCTCGTGCCCGCAACCAAGAACCCCAACTTCCTTATGCCGACTTCCTACCAGGCCCCCATCTCGGGCCGTCTGGGCGTGCGCGTGTTTTTCTAGTAGATGGGTGCTCTAGCCCGGCTGCAGGACATACAGGAGGCCGAGACCAATCATCAGCACCCCGGCACCCCGGCGCAGCCAGACGGCGGGCACGACTTGTCCGAGAGCGCTGCCCACCAGCACGGCCACGGCGGATGAGACAATCAGCGCCAGAGCTGCGCCCAGGAAGACCAGCCAGCGGGCATGGCCGCCAGCCGCCAGGGCCAGGGTGGCAAGCTGGGTCTTGTCGCCCAGCTCGGCCAGCAACACGGTCACGAACGCAGTCAGGAAGCTCATCACAAGTGCTTATCACAGCACACGAAGGATCCAACACTTGAGATGCCCGGTCTCCGGGACGCCGACCAACTCCGGATGATCGCGGCCGGCGCCGCGACGTTCAAGAATGTGTACCGACCGGCCGCTCTGGGCCGCGGCCGCCGTCACCAACTCATCAAACTGCGCGCGCGACACACGGCCCGAGCAGGAGCAGGTCACGGTAAGACCGCCCGGCTTGGTCAAGCGCAGGCCGCGCAGGACGATCTCCTGGTAGGCGCGAAGCGCGGCATGATCGCCGGCCTGGCGCTTGGCCAGGGCAGGTGGGTCCAGCACCACCACGTCGAAGCGTTGCTTGTGCGCTTCCAGGGTGCGCAGAAGCTCGAAGGCGTCAGCTTGGCGCACCTCCAGATTCGTCAGATGATTGCGGGCCGCATTGGCCTGGGCGCGCGCCACGGCCTGCGCATCCTCGTCGCTGGCCAGCACCGAGCCCTTCCGTCGCGCCAAAGCCAGGGCGAAGCCGCCGTGATAGGTGAAGGCGTCCAGGCAGCGAGCCCCGACTGGCGCCAGCGCGGCTACCACGGCGTGGTTGTCTGCCTGATCGAGAAAGCCGCCGGTCTTGCTGTCGGCGAGCAGGTCGGCCTGCAAACGGTTCTCGCCCAGCCGGTAGACCACCTCGGTCGCGCCTTGGCCGGCGGCGATTTCGCGCACGCGCGGCAGGCCTTCGAAGTCGCGGGCCGATCCATCGTCGCGCACCACCACCACGCGGACGTCGAGCAACTTCCGCAGCAAGTCGGCCAGTGCGGGCCGGGCCGCATCCATGGCCACCGAGGTTGTCTGCATGACCGCCGCATCGGCATAGCGGTCGACGAAGAGACCGGGCAGACCGTCGGCTTCACCGTGAACCACGCGCCAGGCATCGCGATCGAGCGCGAGCCGCTCGCGCCAGGCGAGCGCGGCCTTCAGGCGCTCGGCCACCAGAGACATCAGATCGGGCAGGGGCGTGCTGTCGTTCCGTCGCTGCAGGATGCGCAGGGCAACCGGGGGCAGGGTGGCCCAGGTCGCGCTGGCCAGCGGCCGGTTTCGTTCGTCGAGCACAGCCACCAAGGCTGGTCCGCCGGTGCGTGCGTCGGTCGGCGGTCCGGACAGTACGTCCTGGCGAAAGACCCAGGGATGTCCTGCAACGATGCGTGCGCGGCCGCGTGCATTCACTACGACGGTGGGCATGGCTGGCTCGCGCACGATGGGTTGACGCATGAATCACTCGCGGGATGTCCAAGCATACGGGGTGTTGCCAGCGGGTGCTGCGTCGGCCGGCACGGTCGTATCACAGCCCCAGCCCGCGTCCTGTCTGGTACACAGCGAAGCTGACCAGCCAGGCCAGCGCGGATGTGTACGCGAACAGGAACAGGGGCCAGCGCAGGGTGCCGGTCTCGCGCCGGACCACGGCCAGGGTGCTGGTGCACTGGCAGGCCAGGGCAAAGAAGAGCAGCAGACTCAAGCCGACCAGGGGCGTGTAGAGAGGCGTGCCGTCCGGGCGCTTCTCCTGCCGCAGTTTTTCGCGCAGGGTGAGACTGGTCTGGGCTGCGTCCGGTTCAAGGCCGTAGACCACGCCCATGGTGGCCACGAAGACCTCGCGGGCCGCGAACGCGCCGACCAGGCCGATCCCGATCTTCCAGTCGAAACCCAGCGGCGCGATCACCGGCTCCATGAGCCTGCCCAGCCTGCCGGCGTAGCTTTGCTGCATGCGCTCGGCTTCCGCGGCGCGCTCCAGCGCTGGCCGCGCCGACGGATCGACCTGGGCAACGGACGCCTTCCAGTCGCGCGACGGTCGCGCCGGCTCGCGCGGGAAATCCAGCAATCCCCACAGCACCACCGAGCAGATCACGATCAGGGTTCCCGCGTCGGTGACAAAGCGTCGCGACCGGTCCCACACCATGCCCAGCACGTCGCGCAGCCGCGGTCTGCGGTAGGGCGGCAGCTCCAGCACCAGGGGCAGCCGGCGCGAGCGCAACGGTGGCAAGGTTCGCGACAGGATGAGAGCCGCCAGCAGTGCCGTCGCCATGCCAAAGGCGTACATGAAGACCACCAGCAGGCCTTGGGCCGGCAGCACGCCGCCCAGGCGCCGGGCCGGGAACAGCGATCCAATGATGAGCGTGTATACCGGCAGCCGCGCGGAGCACGTGGTGAGCGGGATCACCATCATGGCTAGCACACGATCACGTCTTCGTTCCATGGTCCGCGTGGCCATGATGGCGGGCACCGCGCAGGCGAAGCCCGCAAGCATGGGAATGAAGGCGCGGCCGTGCAGGTGCATGGCGCGCATGGGCCGGTCCATCAGGAACGCCACGCGCGCCAGGTAACCCGAATCTTCCAGCAGACCGAGGAAGAAGAAGAGCAACAGGATCTGCGGCAGGAACATGGCCACCGCGCCCACGCCGGACAGCAAGCCGTCGGCCAAGAAATGGGCCAAGATGCTGCCGGGCAGGGCGCGTTTGATCCCGTCGCCCGCAGCGGCAAAGACACGCTCGATCAGATGGATCAGTGGATCGGCGCCGGCAAACAACCCCTCGAACAGGGCGAACATCAGCAGCAGGAAGATCAGCAGCCCCAACCAGGGATTGAGGAGGATCCGGTCCACCCTTTCGGTCAGCCTTTGGTCCGGCTCGTGGCGGCCGAGCGGGGCCAGCTTGGCGTCCATGAAGGAGTAGCGGCCCAGGATGGCCTCGTCGTCGATGTGTTTTCGCACCTCGGAAGGAAGGTGAACCGCTTGTCGCAAGGCCGCCGGGATGCCGTGGAGCTCGTCGCCGGTTTCCACGCTCATCAATGCCCACAGCGCCATGGCATCGCAGGACGGCCACTGTACGGGCAGAGCAGCACGGGTTTCATCCAGCAGCTTGCGCAGCCAGGCGGTGGGCTGCCAGTGCCAGATCTCGTGCCGTTCCGGCATGCGCAGCCGGCGTGCGATGGCGGCATTCAATTCGGCCACGCCGCGGCCCTGGGCTGCCACCACGGCGACCACCTCACAGCCCAGGCGCCGGCCCATCTCGACCGGATCGGGCGCGGCTTCCTTGGCTTCATCGGTCATGGTCAGCGCCACCAGCACGGGCAGGCCGAACTCCAGCGCCTGCAGCACCAGATGCGAGGAGCGCACGAACTGGGTGGCGTCGGCGCAGATCACCACCGCGTCGGGGCGCCTCTGGCCGCCCAGGCCCAACATGGCGTTGATGGCGATCTGTTCCTCGCCGGTGCGCGCCACCAGCGAATAGGTGCCCGGGATGTCGATCACGTCGACCGGACCCACGCCCTCCAGATTCGCCTCGCCCATGCGCCTCTCCACCGTGATGCCCGGGTAGTTGCCCACACGCGCGCGACTCCCGGTGAGCACGTTGAACAGGGTCGTCTTGCCCGTGTTGGGGTTACCGGCCAGGGCGACCAGGGGACGTGAAGATTCAGGTTTGGCTGGGTTGCTGCGTTCGCTCATACCCGGACGCGGACCTGGGCCGCTTCCTTCTTGCGTATGGAAAGCCGGCTGGAGCGCAGTTCCAACGTCAGGGGATCACCCATGGGCGCTACGGCGACCAGGCGAACCTTGGTCCCCGGCACCAGACCCATCTCCATGATGCGGCGACGGAAGGCGCGATCGCCCCCCACCGCTTCGACGACGGCAGATTTTCTCAGGGGCAGGTCAGGCAGGGACATTACGCTTTTCACGAACGAGCGGACTTCTCACTGGTAATTATACCCGCTCAAGTCCGATATTCACTCTTCTTGTGCTTTCGCGCCTACTTGCTGGGTTTGGCGGGCGCTGCGGGAGGAGTCTTGGCGCCGGCGGCAGCAGACTTGTCAGCGGCCGGCGCAGCGGGTGGAGCTGCGGCACGCTCAGCCAGTTCGGCGTTGATATCCAGCTTGACCTCGTCGCTGACCACGAAGCCGCCTGAATCGAGCGCCTTGTTCCAGGTCATGCCCCAGTCTTTGCGGTCGAGCTTGCCCGTCGCCATCACGCCCTTCACGGTTCGGCCAAACGGGTCTTTGATTGAGGCCGACGGTCCCTCGACCGCTAGCACCACCGACTTGGTTATCCCATGCATGGTGAGATCGCCCGTGACCTTGAACTTGCCCTTGCCCGCCTTTTCGACCTTGGTCGACTTGAACGTGATCGCGGGGAATTTCGCTGCGTCGAAGAAGTCGGCCGATTTCAAATGGGCGTCGCGCTTGGCCTCGCGCGTGTCGATGGACGCGGTTTCGATGCTCACCTCCACGGTGGACTTGGTGGGATCCTTTTCGTCGAGTTCCACCGTGCCCTTGACTTTCTGGAACTGACCCTTGACGGTGGTGACCATCATGTGGCGGACGCTGAACTCCACGGTCGAGTGGGCGGGGTCGACGTCCCATGTGCCCGCCTGGGCCAGGGCTGGCGACAGAACCAGGAAACTCGCGGCCAACAGCTTGAGTGATCTCATGCGCATATCCTTTGTTTTGGGTTGACGAGGGACGATCAAGCTCAGCCTGTCCCGTGGCTTTGATGCTCGGTGTTGCGAAAAGGGTGCAAGGTTACTCCGGCGCCGGCGTATTCGCCGGCAGGCGAATGACGAACGAGGTGGGCCAGCCGGCGACGTCCTCGACGGCGATGCGGCCGCTGTGCGCCTCGGCGACCAGACGGCAGAAATACAGCCCCAGGCCCCAGCCAAACATGCGCAGGGCTTCGCTCTGGCCCTGCTGGAACTTGGCGAAGATCTTCTCTCGATCGGGGACCGGGATGGGCTCGCCCGTGTTGTGGACCGACAAGACGATCTCGTCCCCGCTCTGCGCCGCCACCAGCAGGATGCGTCCCCCCGCAGCGGTGTAGCGCAGGGCATTGGACACCAGGTTGTCGAGAAGACGTGGGAACAGGCGGCGGTCAGCCACCATGAACAGGTTGTCCGGCGCGTCCACCTCGATCTTGATCGACTTTCCTTGCGCACGCGAAAGCGCCTGCTGGCGTGTGAGGTCGAGCATTTCCCGCGCGGACACCGGCACCAGATTGAGCGTGATGCGTCCCTCTTCCAGCTTGTTGGTGTCCAGGATCTGCGTGATCATGTTGGCCACGTTGGTCGACGAGGTGAGGGCATCGTCACTGGCCTCCACCATGTCGCGCGTGGCCCGCTGGCGTTTGAGTTCTCGCGAGAGGAACTCGAGCGACAGGATGGCCGCACTGAGCGGGCCGCGCATGTCGTGCACGATGAGCTGGACCAGGCTGTCCTTGTCCTTTTGCAAGCGCGCAAGCTGGTCGTATTCGGCGCGCGTGTCCGCCAACTGGTGCCGGGCCGCCTCAACCCCGGCCGTCTCGCGCACCAGCCGGTTGGTTCGCTCGACGATGATGACGCCGACTCCGGCGCCGAGCATGAGCACGCAGCAGGCGAGGCCCATGTGCCATGGCGAAACCCCGGCCTGCCAGAGCAGCAGGCTCTCTTCCGCCATCGCGATGATGGTGGCGGCAATGATGAGGCTTTTTCGCAGATACAGTCCGCACACCGCCTCGACCAGGACGAATACGCCCAGACCCAGGCCGGCCACCACCTGGCCGGCTTCTCCGTAGCTGACGATGGTCGCGTGCAGAGCGATGAAGGGCACGGCCAGATCCAGCGCGACTGCAGCCGCGGCGAAACGCGCGACCCCGCTGCGGCGGCGGACGGCGAAAAGGATGGCAGCCACCACGGCGTAGGCCAGCACCACTGGCAGCTTGTAGCGCCAGGTCGAGTGGCCGGACAGGCGCCAGGAAATCAGGCTGAGGGCCAAGAACAGAGCGGCTGCCAGCAGGCGAAACCCAGCGCCGAGCGAAACCAGATGCAGCTTTTCGCTCTCTGCGGTCTGCGCGGCGATTTGTTGAGTCGTGCGTGGTGCGGTCAAAGTCATGCGGACGCCGGACAGTATACATAACATTGTGGGTCATGTTGGCCAATGCCGGGAGACTCGACGGAATCCCGCCCAGCGGGTATCTAATGATGGAGTACAATCTCGCCACTATGGTCTGTGCGAGTGGCGACGCGATGCGCTCAGATTTTCCGTTGGCCGGAGTGCGGTTGCTGGTTTCACGAGGATGTGGGCTTCGCAAGAACATCTTCCTGGCAGGTGCGCTGCTTGTCCTAGGTCTTGGCTTCGGCGCATGCAGTCCTCAGGGCGGGGTCGCCGCCGGGGGCGGCGTTGGTGCTGGCGGCAGTTCCGTGGGTGGGTTCGGTGGCAGCGTTCAAGTCCCGGACGCCGGCCGGGACCTCGGTCCCATTATTACGTTGCCCGACGCAGGCGCTGCAGGGGACGCCGCGCAGCCCGGCTGCGGCGATCCCAGTTCTTGTTGCGGCAACGGCAAACTCGACTTTGGCGAGGAGTGCGACGACGGCAACACCACGTCGGGGGATGGCTGCTCGGCGGCGTGCAGGGTCGAGACCGACTGGGCCTGCCCCAACGTAGGCCAGCCTTGCATCTCGACCGTGGTGTGCGGTGACGGCCGCATCTCCGGCACCGAGGTCTGTGACGACGGGAACACTATTTCGGGTGACGGCTGCAGTTCGACCTGCCAGCTCGAACCGGGCTGGACCTGCCCCGTGCTCGACGCTGCCTGCGTCGCCAAGGCCTGCGGCGACGGCATAGTCGCCGGGAGCGAGCAATGCGACGACGGGAACACCATTTCGGGTGACGGCTGCAGTTCGACCTGCCAGATCGAACCGGGATATGCCTGCGGCCCTGACCAGTGGCATCCGACAGCGCTGTCGAGCCAGTGCTATCAAACGGTCTGCGGCGACGGGCACAAGGAAGGCACCGAGCAGTGCGACGACGGCAACCTGCTTCCGTTCGACGGCTGCTCGCCCACCTGCACCAACGAGCCCAAGTGCGGCTACCCGAACGACGACCCCACCCAGCCATACCAGTGCTTCTCGGTCTGCGGCGATGGCATCAAGATGCCAGATGAAGAGTGTGACGACGGCAACCTCCAGGATGGCGACGGTTGCTCCTCGACCTGCACCATCGAGCCTGGGTACGCTTGCACAGCATCGGCGCCAGCGCTCGGCTCTTCGCTGACCGTGCCCATCCTGTATCGGGATTTCAACTGGCACCACCCGCAATTCGAGATCGATCCCTCCTACGACCAGCGCCAGGCAAGCATCGCCAGCAGCGCGATCGGTGTGAACGGCAAGCCGGTGTACAACCCGGCCTACGTCGGGAACAACGCCGGTGCGTCGCTCAATCGGCCGTGGACCATGGACGGCCCGGCTATGAACACCACGGGCACGCTTATGAGCGACGCCACCGGCGCCACTTTCTTCACCAAAACCGCCGGCAACACGGCGTCACTGACCAGCGCAGCGCAGATCGCTGACAACTACGCGCAGTGGTACACCGACGATCCCAACGCCACTGGCAACGCGACAGTGGACGCGGCGAATTCAGCCGTCACCCGCATCACGATTCAGAGCACGCTGACCCTGAGTCAGGTCACCGCCGGCACGTACCAGTACTACAGCTCGGCGTTCTTTCCACTGGACGGCCTGGGCTTCGGCAACATCAACGATCCGGCCACCAACCCCACCGAGGTCCACAACTACAGCTTCACCAGCGAGGCCCACTACTGGTTCCAGTACAACGGGGGCGAACAGCTCGAGTTCCGCGGCGACGACGACGTGTGGGTGTTCGTCAACGGCCAGCTTTCCGTCGATCTCGGCGGCATCCACAATGAACTGCGGGGCATCGTCACCCTCAACGGCGCCAGCACCCAGTTCTGCGTGGACGACACCCCGGCGGCGTGCGCGGGTCAGGCGGTGTGCGACACTCCGGCGCCGCCGAACTGCACCACAGTGGCGAGCGGCTTTGGGATGGTGGCCGGCAACATCTATGAGATCGCCGTCTTTCAGGCCGAGCGTCACGTGACCGGCTCCAACTACAAGCTGACGCTCAGCGGGTTCAACGCCCCGACCAGCGTCTGCCACGGCGTATGTGGGGACGGCATCGTCACCCCCGGAGAGGCGTGTGACCTCGGCGCTGCCAACAACACCGGCGCCTACGGGACCTGCAACCCGGACTGCACATTGCCGCCCCGATGTGGTGACGACATCGTCCAGAACCCGCCCGAACAATGTGATGACGGGGTCAACCTGTCGACCTACGGCATGGCCACGGGCTGCGCGCCGGGGTGCAAGACGCCGCCATATTGCGGGGACGGAAATGTAGACAGCCTTTTCGGTGAGCAGTGTGACGACGGCCCCAAGAACGGCACGGGCCTATGCACCGACAACTGCATCTTGATCGTTCCCTAGCGACATGTCCTACGCGCAGAGAGTAGTCGACGTGTCGGCGCGGAGGGATCCCGGACAGCCGGAGTTCCACCAGGCCGTGACCGAGGTGCTCAAGTCGTTGCAGCCGTGTCTGGACCGCCATCCAAAGTACGAGCAGAACAAGATTCTCGAGCGAATCGTGGAGCCGGAGCGCCAGATCATGTTCCGCGTGCCCTGGATTGACGACAAGGGGCAGGTCCAGGTCAACCGCGGCTATCGCATCGAATTCAACAGCGCCATCGGCCCGTACAAGGGCGGCCTGCGCCTGCACCCGAGCGTGAACCTGTCGATTCTCAAGTTCCTCGGTTTCGAGCAGGTGTTCAAGAACGCGCTCACCACGCTGCCGATGGGCGGCGCTAAGGGCGGCTCGGACTTTGACCCCAAGGGCAAGTCGGACAACGAGGTGATGCGCTTCCTTCAGAGCTTCATGTCCGAACTCTACCGCCACATCGGAGGCGACACCGACGTCCCCGCCGGCGACATCGGGGTGGGCGGTCGCGAGATCGGCTACCTGTTCGGCCAGTACAAGCGCCTGAAGAACGAATTCGTCGGCGTGCTCACCGGCAAGGCGCTCAACTGGGGCGGTTCGCTCATCCGTCCCGAGGCCACCGGTTACGGCACCGTGTACTTCGCGGAAGAGATGCTCAAGACGCGCAAACAGACTTTCAAAGGAAAGCTCTGCACCGTGTCGGGTTCAGGCAACGTGGCCCAGTACACCGTCGAGAAGCTGAACCAACTGGGCGCCGTGGTGGTCACCCTGTCCGACTCGGACGGCTTCATTCACGATTCCAAGGGAATCACGCCGGACAAGCTCGCGTTCGTGCTCGAGCTCAAGAATGTGCGCCGGGGCCGCATCCGGGAGTACGCCAAGAAGTTCGGTTGCGCGTTCGTAGCCGGCAAGCGCCCGTGGGTGGTCAAGTGCGACGCGGCCTTCCCCTCGGCCACGCAGAACGAACTCGACGGACAGGACGCCGACACGCTGCTGAAGAACGGATGCACGGTCATCGCGGAAGGCGCGAACATGCCTTCGACACCTGAAGCGGTCGAGAAGTTCCTCAAGGCCAAGGTGCTGTACGGTCCTGGCAAGGCTGCCAATGCCGGCGGCGTGGCCACCTCGGGCCTCGAGATGAGCCAGAACTCGATGCGCCTGTCGTGGACGCGCGAAGAGGTCGACGTCAAGTTGAAGGGCATCATGCAGGCCATCCACGCGGCCGTCCATAAGACCGCGAAGGACTTTGGCCAGTCCACCAACTACGTCATGGGCGCCAACATTGCCGGCTTCGTCAAGGTGGCCGATTCGATGATCGACCAGGGCGTGGTGTAGTTTCAGCCAGTGGATCGGACGATGGCCACGAAGCGGCCCTCGCGTATCGTGCCCGCAGCGGCCCGGGCGGAATGCACACCGGGCAAGAGCAGGCCGATGCGGCCCGAGGTATCGGTGAGGGGCAAGAGCTTCTTCTGCGGATCGATTCCGCCCACCGTACGCTGCAGAACCAAGACGTCGAGAGCAGGCGAGCTGGTTTCGGGCGGCAGGGCCCAGGCCACCGTCACCTGGTCCTCGCCCACCAGCAGTGAAACCCCGGGGACGGGGGGCAAGGCCAGATCGGCAGGCGGAACCTCGGCGACACGCAGGGGCTGCCAGGTCGCCTCCAGCGTGGTCAGCCGGGCACTGGCGCGTGCCCGCATGTCGGGGTCGGCGGCGGTTGCGGCAAGCTCACGGAAGATGGCGATGGCCTCGCTCAGTCGGCCCTGGCGTGTGCACAGCTCGGCCATCGTCTCGGTTTCGTAAAGGTGTTCCATGCTCATGGAAGGATCTCCCGGGTTTGGGCGACGTCGCGTCTGATCTCGGCCACCAGCTCATCCGCTGAAGCGAACCGGCGCTGGTCCCGGATGCGACCGGCAAATTCCAGGCGCAGACGCGCGCCGTAAAGGTCGCCGTCGAAATCCAGCAGGTGGGCTTCGACGCTCACCACTGCGGAAGCGCCTCGACCCTCGCTCGCGAAGGTGGGATTGCTGCCGACGCTGACGGCGGCGCGTAGGCGCAGCGCCGGGCCGCTGCTATCCACGCGACACGCCCAGGCCGCATAGACGCCGGACTTGGGCAAAAGATCGGCCTCTGGCTCCAGGTTGGCGGTGGGGATGCCCAGGGTGCGGCCGCGCTCGACGCCGTGGACCACGCGGCCGGTAAGCTCGAAAGGGCGGCCGAGAAGCATGGCCGCGCCCTCCACCCGCCCCTCGAGCACGAACTCGCGGATCTTGGTTGACGAGCAGACCAGCCCCGCAACCATGACCGGCGGCACGATGCTGACCCCCATGTGCAGGCGCGCGCCTTCGTTTGTGAGCGTGGTTGCGCTGCCTTGCCGGCCGGCCCCATAGGTGAAATCCCAGCCCACCACGATGTGTCGGGCGTCGAGGTCCTTGCGCAGCACTTCGGCGACGAAGCGGTCGGCGGGCATTGCCGCAAACTCAGCGGTGAACGGCTCAACCACGACCACATCAGCGCCAGCCTCGCCAAGCAGCTCCAGCCGGCGTTCCAGCGTCACCAGCATGGGCGGCGCCAGGGCGGGCGCAAAGAACCGCGCCGGATGGGGATCGAAAGTCAGGGCCACGGCCTCGCCCCCCGCCGCGTGGGCGAGGCGGCTGGCGGTGCCCAGCAAGGCCTGGTGGCCGCGGTGAACGCCATCGAAGTTCCCGATGGCGACTGCAGGCGCACGCAGCGGACGCCGCAACTCGGACGTGACGCGCTGGCGCCCTCGAATGACGTGCACCCTTTGGGGATAGACGGCGAATACGTGGACGTCAAGTTAGGCTCTCGATCGTGATGGTCTCGACAGGAGGCCGGGTTTCGCGTTGGATCGACCCATGACTGACCGGCCGGCTCCCCACGCGCCCAGAACCTGGCCAGCCCTCGACCCGGCTCTCTTCGTTGCATCGCTGGTGATCTACGTCGCGGGCACGCCGCTGGGACTGGATCGGGTTGCGGCAGCGTCGAGAGTGGCCGCCGCGCTCGGTGACGTCTCACAGGGTCTGGGCGCGCCGTTGGCCTTGCTTGTTTCGCGTCTGGTCGGTTATCTGCCCCTGGGCGATGGTGCCGCTCGTGCCAATCTGGCGTCCGTGCTGTTGGCCGCGTTGGCAATCATGCTGCTGGGCAGGCTGTGCGCCGATCTCCTGGCCGCATTGCGCCCGCCAGCGCACGCCCGTCAGGGCGAGCGCGATTTCTTGTATGAGCCGCTGCTGGCCGCAGGGGCCGCGCTGGCCGGTGGTCTGTCGCTGGCGACATTTCACGCAGCGACGTCGGCGGGATCGGCATCCGCGACGCTCGCGCTTTTGGCAGGGGCCTGGTTGGCCGCGCTGCCTCTTCTGCGCGCGCAGGGCGGTGCAAGGCACGGCTTCGCGCTGGCAGGCCTGTCGGGCCTGGCAGCGGGCGTGGATCCGGTGGCTGGGCCGTTGCTGTGGCCGCTTGCCTTTGGGCTGTGGCTGTGGGATCTGCGTCGGGGCAGCCGGTGGCCGTTGCTGGCGCCTGTGCTCTTCGTCGCTGCGCTGGGCGGGTCGCTGCTGGCCACGACGGCTGCCTCGGGAGGTTCCGCCAGCGTCCTGCACCCGCTCGGCGGCCTGTGGCCCAGCGGGATTCACGATCGCGCCCTGGTGGTCGGGACCGCGGCCGAGTTGAGCGACGAACTGGGTGTGGTGGGGTTGCTGCTGGGCGGGCTGGGGACGTTGGCCTTGCTCAAGAGGGCGCCGCTGGTTGCGTGCTGGTTCGGGTTCACCCTGGTCACGGCGCTCCTGCTCGGTCATCCGCCTGGGCAAAACGGGGTCAGTTTCGAGTCCACCCGCGCCGGCCTGCCTGCGGCTTTGCTGGCCGCCGCAGTTCCCATGAGCGCGGGCGCGGCCGCGCTGGCAGCCCGCCTGGGCCGCGCACGCACCGTCACCGCGATCGTGCTCGCTGCGTTGGCGGTCGTCTCGCCAGTCCTCGATGGCGGTGCGAGTCGCTGGCGGCACGACGCCCATGGGCCGGAGCGCCTTCTCGAGCACGCTTTCCTGCGCGCGCCGCTACGTGCGTCCGTGGACCCGGGCACGGCCGAGATGGACGGGCTGTTCCGTTACGGGGCGGCCTTGGGCCTGCGCCCTGATCTCGAGATCGTGCATCGCAACCAATGAGCAGGGTGAGCCTTCCCGCTTGCGCCTCGGCCGGTGTACTGTCTCGCGATGCGAATTCCACGACCACAAATTGTCTCTGCCTGCGGCGCTTCCCGTGCTGTTTCTGCCATGCTCTTCGCGGTGCTTGGCTGTGTCGGCGTGCAGCCCGGGCCATCCACGGGCAAACTCGCCGCGAGCCGGGCCAGCGTGCCAACGCCCGACATCGAGGAACTGCTCGGCAAGATGACGCTCGACGAGAAGATCGGGCAGATGACCCAGATCGACTGGAAGCTGGCCAAGAACACCGACGACGTGCGCAAGCTGGCTGTTGGATCGGTGCTCAACGGTGCGTCGCAGCTGCCTGAGCCCAACACGCTCCAGAACTGGGTCAAGCTGGTCACCTCCATTCAGACGCGAGCCTTGAGCACGCGCCTGGGTATCCCGATTTTCTGGGGCACGGATGCCGTCCATGGCAACGCATTGGCGAGGGGAGCCACGGTATTTCCGCACAACATCGGAATGGGCTGCACGCGCAACCCAGAGCTGGCCGAGAAGGTCGGACGGGCCGCGGCGTTGGAGATATTGGCCACTGGCATTCCCTGGACTTTCGCCCCGTGCATTGCCGTGCCTCGCGATGAGCGCTGGGGCCGGACCTACGAGGGCTTCGGCGAGACGCCCGAGCTGGCCGAGATGATGGGCGCGGCGATGGTCAGAGGTCTGCAGGGCGAGCCAGGCCAGTCCGACGGGGTGCTTGCCTGCGCCAAGCACTTTCTCGGCGACGGTGGCACCTCACAGGGCAAGGACCAGGGCGACGCCATCTGTTCGGAACAAGAGCTGCGCGCCATCCATCTGCCTGGCTTCGCCGCGGCCGTCAAGGCGGGTGTCGGCTCGATCATGGTGTCGTACTCGCGCTGGAATGGCGCTCCCATGCACGCCAGCAAGCACCTCATCACCGACGTGCTCAAGGGCGAGCTCGGCTTCGAGGGATTCGTGGTCAGCGACTGGGAAGCCATCGACACCCTCCCGGGGTCGAACGATCGCAAGATCGAGGCGGCCATCAATGCCGGCGTGGACATGGCCATGGTGCCAGTCAGCTACACGTGGTTCTTCTCGACCCTGCGCCATCTGGTTCAGAAGGGCCGGGTTTCCATGGCGCGCATCGATGATGCCGTCCGCCGCATCTTGAAGCAGAAGGCGCGTTTCAAAATGTGGGAGCACCCCTTCCCAGATCCGGCGTTCGCCGGCCAGTTCGGCTCGTCCGAACACCGGGCGCTGGCGCGCGAGGCAGTTCGACAGAGCGCGGTCCTGCTCAAGAATCAGGACGCCGTGCTGCCGCTGCCCAAGACCGGCCGCATCCTGGTGGTGGGCAGCAAGGCGGACGACATGGGCATCCAGTGTGGCGGCTGGACCGTGGGTTGGTCGGGCCGGCGGGGCAACGTCACCCCCGGCACCACAATCTTGGTGGCCATTCAGAAGGCTGCCGCGGGCGGAAAGGTTTCTTTCGCGCCGGGCGTGAGGGGCGCGGATGCGGCCGATGCAATCGTGGTGGTGGTCGGTGAGGAGCCGTACGCCGAGGGTGCCGGCGACCGTAAAGAGCTGGGTCTTTCCCGCGACGACATCAGCCTGATCACGGCAGCCAAGGCCTCGGGCAAGAAGGTCGTTGTGGTTCTCATCACCGGCCGGCCCCTGCCCATCGAGCCAATCATCGACGGGGTGCAGGCTGTGCTGGTGGTGTGGTTGCCCGGCAGCGAAGGCGACGGCGTGGCCGACGTGCTTTTCGGCGACTACAAACCGACCGGCAAGCTGTCCCACTCCTGGCCGCGCTCGATGTCGCAGATCCCGATCAACCAGGGCGACGCCAGCTACGCCCCGCTTTTCCCGTATGGCTTCGGGTTGAGTTACTGACAATATGAATGCAAAGAACGACTCCGCAGGCGGAAGGGGGACGCCTCGCCGGCTGGGCGGTCAAGCGCGTGCCCTGGCCCTGGAGATCGCAGCCGAGGCGCGTGCAGAGTGGGGTTTTCTTACCGACATCATCGCGACTGTGTTTCGCGCTAACCGGCAGCTCGGCAGCGGCGATCGCAGGCTGATCTCCGAGACGGTGTATGGGCTGGTGCGCTGGGAGCGCCGGCTGGAAGCTGTGGCCGACGAGTTGGTTGCGGCGGCGCAGGGCCGCGGCATGCCCGAGCCGCTCTCTCCGGCCGGCCGGCAGGAGCTGAAGCTTCTCATCTATGAGCTGCGCAACGGTCTGCCGGTGGAAGCGGCGAAGGCCGACGTGCGGCGGATTCTGCGCCGGGATGTCGACCTGGCGGTGGTCACCGCAGACGATGCGGGCTTGGGCCGCAGCGCGGGTCTCGAGCGCGAGGCCTTGCGGCTGTCGTACCCGACCTGGATGATGGACCGCCTGGTGACGGACATGGGCGAGGCTGATGTGCTTGCGCTGGCGGCGGCCATGAACACCCGGGCTCCCCTTGTCGTGCGCAGCAACGGGGTCAAGGCCTCGCGCGAGGAGTTGATCGCTCGTCTGGCCGAGGAGGGCGTGCTGGCGCGGCCGACCGAGCTGTCGCCCACAGGCCTGCTGTTCGAGACTCGGGTCAATGCCTTCGGACTGTCCGCATTTCGTGACGGCCTGTTCGAGGTGATGGACGAGGGGAGTCAGCTGGTGGCCGAAGCCGTGGCGCCGCCGCCGCGGGGCCGCGTGGTGGATGCCTGCGCTGGCGCGGGCGGCAAGACCCTGGCTCTGGCCGCGCTGCTCGACGGACAGGGGCGCATCCTGGCGCTCGATTCCAACGGCAAGAAGCTGGAAGAACTGCGCCGTCGCGCCCGGCGCGCGGGCTTGTCGAACCTGGCCGCACGCGAGGTGCATGGGATCGCGCTGCCAGCGGAGGCAAAGCCAGGCGCATGGGATCGTGTTTTGGTGGACGCGCCCTGCTCGGGCCTGGGCACCTTGCGCCGCAATCCCGAGGCGCGCTGGCGGCTCACGCCCAAGACCGTCGACGGTTTTCCGGCGCAGCAGCTTGCGCTCATGGTGACCTATGCGCCCTTGGTGGCGCCCGGTGGCCGGCTGGTGTACGCGACCTGCACCTTGCTTCGGCAGGAGAACGAAGCGGTGGTCGAACGATTCCTGGCCGAGAGGCCGGACTTCGCGCTCATGCCGCTCAAGGAGATATGGGGCAGGGAGAGGGCAAGCCGTCTGGGCGACGGGACGTACTTGAAACTGTTTCCCCATCGCCACGGCAGCGACGGCTTCTTCGGGGCGGTTCTGCGCCTGCCGCCGCGGAAGTAGCTGTAGCTGGTCCTGGCCTGGGCGCGTGGTGTGTACTATGGCTTGACCTGTGCCCGAGTCTGTTCCGCCCTCTGCTCCCTCAAGGCGCACCCTGGCCATCCCCGCCGGACCCGCGCCGCGCGCTCTGTGCGAGCGTTGCCGCCGGCCCACGACCGTTTGCTACTGCGCGCACATCACGCCTCTGCAAACCCGCACGCGGGTGATCGTCCTGCAACACCCGCGCGAGCGCGACGTGGGCATCGGCACCGCGCGCATTGCGCGGCTTTGTCTGCCCGGCGCCGTGTTGCGCGTGGGCATCGATTTTTCTGATGATCCCGTGGTGCAAGCCGCGCTGGACAGCGGCGAGACCCACGTCATCTATCCGGGACCGATGGCGCGCGACGTGGAGTCCGTTGTGCCTGGGCAGCCCATGACCCTGATTCTCGTCGACGGCACCTGGGGCCAGGCGCAGAGGCTGCTCAAGGCCAACCCGGCCCTGCTGCGCCTGCCGCAGTTGCGCTTCACTCCGCCCAAGGAGAGTGCGTACAACCCCATCCGGCGCGAGCCTGCCTTTCACTGCATGGCCACCATCGAGGCGCTGGCCCATGTGCTCGGCCACCTGGAGGGCGACCGCGAGCGCTTCCAGGCGCTGCTGCGGCCGTTTCACGCCATGGTGGACATGCAGATCCGCTACGTCCAGGCCAGCTCGGGCGGCCGGCACCGCCTGTACTCGCGCCGCAACAGCCGGTCGCCGCGCAGCCCGATCCCGCCGCTGCTGCGCGAGCGCCGGGCCGACATCCTGTGCGTGCACGGCGAGGCGAACACTTGGCCGCGCCATTCGCCGACCCGCCACCCGGCCGAGATCGTGCACTGGCTGGCGCATCGGCTGTCGAGCGGCGAATGCTTCGAGGCGGTGATCGCCCCGCGCCACAGTCTGGCACCAACCACGCCCTTCCATATTCGTCTGGGCAGTGGCGCGCTGCTGGCAGGCGAGAGCTGGAAATCATTCGCGGTGCGCTGGCAGGCGTTCTTGCGCCCCAGCGATGTCATCGTGTCGTGGGGACATTTCCCGGTGGATACCCTGGCGGCTGACGGTCTGGTTCTACCCTGGCCGCGCTACGACGCCCGCGCACTTGCTGGCGCGGTTCTCAAGAAACGCACCGGCACCATCGAGGACTGCCTGCCACACATGCAGATACCAGTGCCCGAGCCGTTCGGCGCGGGCCGCGGCGGCGCCCGCCTGGCTGGCCTGTGCCTGGTGGTAGAGCAGCTGCTGTCGACTTCCTTCCCCGCGGTGTAGGTTTTCCGTCCATGTCGTTCCACGCGATCTCACGCTTTTTGCTGCGCGCGCCGCTGCTTCCGGTGCGCGGCTTGCGGAATCCGCGAACGGCTCTGCGGAGGCATCCCTTCGGTGCGATGGCCGTGCAGCTTGCCAGTCCCGATCTGGCAGCGGCATCGCAGCGAGACGCCGGCCCGGCCGCCGCAGCCGCGCTTTCCCGTTACGCCCGCCGCGCCGCCTTTCGACCCACTCCCACCGGCCTGTTGGCGGGCGTGGCCATGGGCAGGCTGGGCCCGCGCACGCGCCTTGAGACCGACGAGGTCGAGGCTGTGGTGGCTCCGACCTGGGAGCGAGTGGCTGCTTTGGGGCGCGCGCTGCTCGACGAGCCCGAGCTGCGCTTTGCCGTGAGGCTGCGAATTGCGCCTTCGCTGATGGCCGCGGGCGCGCAGGCTGTCTGGCTGGGTCTCGGCCGCGACGGCCTTGAGGTGCGCTTCAGCGACGTCGACGCTGTGCTGGCCGCCGTGATCGAAGGCGCGCAAGATTGGACGCCTTGGGCTGCGGTCGGCGGGTCGGTCGAGGCTGCGGCCAGTGGCGAGGCAGGCGATGTGGACGAGCTGTTGCTCGTGCTCATCGACCGCGGCGTGCTTTGCCACGATCTCGCGCCGCCTTTGGTGGGGCCGCCGCCGGCGCAGTGGTTCGCCCAGCGTTTGGCGCGCCTGCCGGCCGAAGTCGATGCCGTGGTCGATCCGATCCGCGAGCGACTCCAGTCGCTGTCGCCGACCGACCTGGCCGGAACTCGCGCTGCCCTGGCCAGACTCCCCGGCGCCAGCGAGTCAGCGACCGACCTGACGGGCACACTTTTCCACCGCCCGTGTGGCGAGCCAATGCTTTCGCGGCAAGCGGTTGCGCGAGCGGCAGCCTGCGCGCCGCTTTTGTTGCGCCTGCAAGAGGCGCTGGCTGGTCCGGTGGCAGAGCGCGTTTGCGATGCTGGCCTGATCGAGCAGATCGATTCCATGGTCGAGGTCTTCGGCGCGGGCGCGTTGGACCTGGAAGCCTTGGCCACCGGAGGCTATGGCAGTGCGCTGGCCGAGACAGACGAGGAGCCGGCGATAGGCGACGGCGGACGTGAGGTGCTCGCTTTTTTGGCCGATGCGGTCGCGCAAGCCGCAGCAGCCGGCGAATCCGAGATCACGCTCGATCCGGTGGCGCTCGACTCGATCTTGCCTGCGCTCGGAATGCCGTCGACCTTCGAACTGTTTTTGTCGCCAGCCCGCGAGCCGCCGCGTGCGGCGCCCGGTACCGGCTGGTTGCTCGGCCTGCACGCGCCCGGTGGCGCTACCTGGGGACGCTTTGCCGGCGCGCTGGGGGTGCCGATGCGCGAAGCGCTGGCCGAGTTGGCTACGGCCGAGGAGCAGGCGCGTCCCCGCGAGAGAGCGCTGGACGTGACCTACGCGCCGTCGCCTGCGCTGGCGGATCTGTGCGCACATCCGCCGGTGCGCGAGGCCGCGCTGGCGCTGGTGGGCTGGCCCGAGGGCGCGGCAGTGACTCCGGGACAACTTGCGCTGGTGGTGGATCCGGCCGCCGCAGAGCCGCTGGCCTTGCGAGACCAGACCTCGCAGCCGGTGGCACCCAGCCCGGTGCATCGCGTGCGCTCAGCGACGGCGCCGTCCGGGATCTATCGCTTGCTGGCCGGCTGGTCGTTCGCGCGCCAACAAGCGCCCTGGGCCTTCTCGTGGGGCGCGCTTGCCGGGCTGAGCTTTCTGCCGCGCGTGGTTCTCGACGGTTTCGTGGTGGCGCCCGCCAGCTGGCGCGTTCCTTCCGCCGCGGATATCGCACGGCCCGGCGCCCTCGCGCGCTGGCGCCGCCGGAACCACGTTCCCGCAGCCGTGCAGGCCGGCCAGGGCGACGAACTGCTCTATCTGGATCTGCGCGCGGCTGGCGCAGGCGCGGAACTGGCGCGTTTTTCCGGCGGCCGGGTTTTCGAGATCTGGCCGCCTCTCGCTGACTTGCCGGATGCTGGTGGCCGTCGTGTGGAAGCGGTTGTGGCGGTAGCCCGCTTGCCCGAGGCCGATGAAATTGATGGCCTCACCGCTGCCATCGGGGCGACCCGTGCTGCGGGTCGCGTGCCGGCCCCGGCCCAGGCGCCGCCCGTCGAGCACTGGCTCAGCTTTCGCTTGTACGGCCCTGTCGAGCGCCAGGACGCTGTGCTTTTCGAAGCCGTGGGTCCGGCGATCAAGGATGCGCTCGACGAGAGAGAGATCGACGCGTGGTTTTTCTTGCCCTACGTCGACGAGCCGGGTCGACGCCACCATCTGCGCGTGCGCGCCCACGCGGGTTCCGAGCGCAAGGCCGAAAGCTTCACTCGTCGGGTGCGGCGCGCCCTCGCGCCGCTGCGTGTGGGCGGCAACGTGGTTGGAGTGGAGACAGGCGAATACTTCCGCGAGACTGCGCGCTACGGCGGGGTGGTGCTCATGCGTGCGGTGGAGCGGCTGTTTCAGGCCAGCAGCGAACTGGTCGTGGCCGTTCTTCAAGCCGAAGATCGGGGTGCACTGCAGGCCGATCGCGTGGCCAGCGCGGTGCGCGCCGCTGACGCCATGGCCATCGGGTTGGGATTGGACCTAGAAGTGCGCGTGGAATTGGCGCGGCGGTGTCGCGCGGCTTGCGCGCGCGCGGGCTCTCTCGACGAGGAGCATGCGCGACAAGAATATCGACACCGGTCGCGGCAGCTCTTTGCCTGGCTCGCAAGCAAGGATGACGACGTGCTCGCACCCGCGCTCATGTCTTTGAAGAAGACTGCCGCGTCAGTGGCAAAGTCGCTGGATGCCGATCTGTGCGCGAGCTTGCAACGGAAGTTGTCGGTCTTGCTTCACCTGCAGGCCGTACGGCTTGCCGGCGCGAACGCAGGCGCCGAGGCACTCGCCTATTTTCTGTGGCATCGCACGCTGGAAGGCATGGCTGCGCGGAGCAAGCGGGGAGGGTAGACGCCGGAAGTTCGTGGAAGTCAGTTTTGCATCTTTGCGTTCGCGGCTACCTGCGCGCGGACTCGATCCATGTCCAGGTCCTTGACCCGGCCTGCAAGCGCCTGCAGGGCCTCCTCGGGAATGGCCCCGACCTGGGCGAAGACCAAGATGCCGTCGCGGAAGACCATGAGAGTGGGGATGGCCCGGATGCCAAAGGATATGGCTAGGTCCGGGTGTTCTTCCGCGTTGACTTTGGCGAACACCACATCCGGGTTGTCATCGGCCACCCTGTCGAAGATGGGGCCAAACGCGCGGCACGGCCCGCACCAAGGAGCCCACCAATCCACGAATACGATCCCATTCTTGAGCAGGGTCGGAAAACTCTCGTCATTCACGGTACGAGTCGACATCTTCGGGCTACCCTGACTTTTGGATGCCTGCATGGCGGTGAGGTTACTTTTGAGCAGCAAGCCAGCCGGGTGCGAGGCTTGCCCGTGAGACTGGTTGGGCCCTGCGTCCGCCCACGCTTCAGTTTTTCGCCGTGACCGCCGAGGTGAGCCTGGTGGTACTCCGCCGATCGCAGCTATAATCGGAGCATTGCATGGAAGACGGCAAGTTCACCGTGTATGCGGGCAAGTCGGTGGCCCTGGCCGAGGTGTTCAAGTACACCGTTGGCAAGGAGCCCATCGTGGGGCCGGTGATCTGCCGACTGGAATTGTCGGCGCCGACCGAGGAGTCCACCGACGGAGGCCGCCTGGCCATGCAGCACGTGTCGATCGTGCCCGAGGGCGGCGGTCCCACCGTGGTCATCGGAACTGCCTACCAACTCGACCATCTGGTCGAGTTGCGCCCCTATGCCTCGGTGGCCGACACCTACAAGAAACGCTTTCGCGCTGGCAGCTTCCCCGTCACGCCCGCCCAGTACGACGAGATGACAAGGAAGCTGAAGAGTTTCTTCGATCAGTTCGAGTTCCAGTTCACCGTCGGCGACGCACCCCTGCCCGGGGCGCGCCCCACGCTGGGCGATGCCGCGCGCGCGCCTGAGGTTGCCCGCGCAAGCGGGATTGCACCGGCGCGGCCGACTGCGGCGGGCACGGCTCGGCCGGCGACATCCGCGCGAATCGCCCGCACCGCCAAGCGCGTCCCAGTCAGGGATGACATCGCGGCCGATGAAGCTGCCATCCCCGCCCGATCGAACAAAACGATTCTCGTCGTGGTCGTGGCTGTCCTGGCCGCCGGGGCTGCGGCGCTGGCGGCCTTTTTCCTGGTGGGCAAGTGAGCCCAGATCTCAGAACACAACCTTGCCGGTCAGCGACGCGGTCAGCACTTCCAGCGCCGCCTTCTGGCCCGCGGCGGTGAGCTTGTAGTAGCGGCGCGGCTGTCCGCCGCGCTGACCACTGGGCTCGCTCATGTAGCTCTCGACCAAGCTGTGGGTCTCGAGCGCGCGCATGGCGGGATAGAAGGCCTGGTCGTCGAGCAACATTTTGCCATTCGTCCATTCGCTTATGCGTCGCATGAGATCCAGCGCGTACCCTTCACCGGTTATGAGAACGCGCAGAAGGGCCGCCTGAGGGGTCAGCGCCGTGGGCATGCTAGTAGATTACCCGTCCCGGCTGACCTTGCAATTAGTCGCGTGGGGAGCCGGGGAGCTATGCTCGCCGCGCACCATCGCGCGAGGGAATGGGATCCCTCTTAGGGTTCCCAGATCATTTGAGCCGCACTACCGTCCCTTGCCGTTCCTGTGCTCTTCGTCCTTCTCGGCTGACTGCTGGCGCAGGGCCTCGTGCAGGAGCGTGCGCTCGATGCAGGACTGGACCGGCACGGTTTCTTCGATGGGGATCACCTGCTGGGGAGCGGCGCTTGGCGCCCTCGCGCACACCTTCCCACTCTCGCGTGAGACGGCGGGGACCTCGTGGGTTTGATCGAGCCGGTGGACGGGCACAGGCACGCCGGTACTTCTGCGCGACACCGGACGCGTTTTCGTCCGACCCATTGCTTTTATCATCGGTTCTCCTGCCGGCCGCTTGAACGCGAGACGACAACCATACCGTTCGTTCTTCGGGCCTTCGGCTGAGCCAGGCAAGACGTCAGCATAGACCACATCGCCCTGCCTCGGTGAAGGAGTTGCATCTCGAATCAGTCATGCGCCGGTGCGCGCCGCGCCTGAAGGCCGGCAAGCACGCCTGCGTGATGGTATGAAGAGGACAATGAAGCCACCGCAAGAAGAAGATTTCGCCGCACTTTTGCAAGAGTTCGAAAGCAGGGACGCGCAAGGAGCCGAGCGCGAAGTGCGGGTGGGTGATTCGGTGCGTGGCCGCGTTGTTTCTTTCGGCCACGAAGCCGCCTTCGTGGAGCTAGCGGGCGGCAAGAGCGAGGGCATGATTGACCTGCAGCAGTTGCGCGACCAGGACGGCAACCTGACGGTGAGAGTGGGCGACGAGATCGAGGCGCGCGTGGTGGAGAGCATGGGCAAGTCTGGTTGCGTGGTCTTGCGCCGTAGCGCGGTGGCGCGCGGTCCCGAGGCCAAGGCAGAGCTGCAACAGGCGGCGCAACTGGGTCTTGCCGTGGAAGGGACGGTCACTGGTGTGAACAAAGGGGGTGTCGAGGTGTTGGTGGCAGGAGTGCGCGGTTTTTGTCCCATTTCGCAGCTAGAAATGCGTCACGTGGAAGATGCCAGCGCATACGTGGGCCGCAAGCTGGAGTTCCGGGTCACGCGCTACGATGTGGACCGGCGCGGTGACAATCTGGTGGTCTCGCGGCGGGCGTTGCTGGAAGCCGAGGCCCGCGCGCGCGCCGACAAGATTCGCGCCAAGCTGGTGCCGGGCGCGGTCTTGCCGGGCGTGGTGGTCGCACTCAAGGATTTTGGCGCGTTCATCGACCTGGGCGGGGTCGAGGGCATGCTGCCTGCGTCCGAGCTGGGATTCTCCCGCGGCGCGCGGCCCGCTGACCGGCTGTCGCTCGGCCAAAACCTGGAGGTCCAGATTTTGCGGATCGAGAAGACCGACGATCCCAGACGACCCGAGCGCATTTCGCTCTCGCTCAAATCGCTGGAGCGGGATCCATGGGAGGACGTGGCCACGCAGTTTCCGTCGGGAACCAGGGTCTCGGGCCGGGTCACGCGGGTCGAAGCCTTCGGCGCCTTCGTCGAGCTGGCGCCGGGGATCGAAGGCTTGGTTCATATTGGCGAGTTGTCGGGCGGCAAGCCCGTGCGCAACGCGCGCGAGTTGACCAAGGTGGGTGCCACGCTGGAGGTGACCGTGCTGGCGCTGGATCGAGAGCGGCGTCGCATCTCGCTGGGCGTGGGTGAGCGCGCCGATGTGGTGTCGCAGGAGGATCTGGACGCGGCTCGCGCGCCCGCACGGCTGGGCACGCTGGGCGATTTGTTCAAGAAAAGGCTGTAGGCCGGCGCGAACTGGTCGCAAGCCTGGGCGCGAAGGCGGCCGGCTACCCGCCGTTGTTCTTCAGTGGACACAAGCGGCCTGCAGCGCTGCCCAGTCCCGGTTCGCGCTCAATTGGCCCGAGCCCAAGCGACGCAGTTCCTCGTACTCCTTGCAGGCGCGCTCTTGCCAGCCGATAGCATGATGGAGTTCGGCCAGCGACAGCCGCTGGCTGGCGTCATTGGGCATGGTCCAGCGGTCAATTTGGCCGGCCAGGTCGCGCGCCTCGCCCGTGCGGCCAATCTCGGCGTAGCTTCGTGCGAGATAGATCGCAATTTCCAGATTCAGGGGCAACCGCTGCAAAGCGCGTTGGTAGTGGGTGATGGCTTCCGCAGGTCGCCCCTTGGCCCAAGCCAGGTGGCCCGCGAGGCGCTCGAACTGCGGTGACCCTTCGTCAGTCTTCAGCGCCGAAGCGACGAGGGCGTCGGCTTTGTCGATGGCCCCGACGGCGACGTAGATCGTAACCAGATTCATCTTGACCAATTGGTCTTCCGGGAAACGCCGGTTCGCGTTTTCGCACGCCGCGATCGCCAACCGTCGCATGTCGGGTCTTTCCGTAAGAGCCGCGCAGTAGTTCACCGCCGCGGTCGCGGAGCCTGGCGCTCTCTTGCATGCCTCGAACCACAATAACTCAGGGTCCGACCACAGCGCGCCTCGAGCCAGGGTGTACCCGCCTGCCAGCAGAACAGCGAGCGCGATGCCCGCCGCGACCGCCCGTCGTAGCAGAACGGACCGTCGGTCCGCCAAGCGGACAGCACCGACCGCGAGGATGCCCCACAGGGGAAAGAACGCCAGGTAGACACGATCCTCGTCCACAAGCAGAGGAATCGGAATCAGACTGCTGGTGGGGGCGACCGCGATGGCACACCAGATCACCGCAAGGGCCGGAAAGGGAAAACGACGCGCCAGCCACACTGCACCCACCAGCAGGGCGAGAATCCCAGCGGCTCCCAGCCAGGCCAGGGCGTCGTTTCGGTCCGCAGGCTTGATCTCATACACCGTCGAGAGCAATGAAGGCGCAAACACCATCGCGAGGTACCTCCAGACCGCCTTCGCCTGCGTGCCCAAGTAGACCAGGGGAGACATCGCGGACAGGGAGCCAATTCTGACAAGGAAGAAGACCGCCGTCGCCACAGCGATCGACCACAAGGGCAGGTGGACGCGTGCGAGTTCTCGCCAGGATCTTCGGAACCCGGGCCAAACGTCGAGGAGCAGGAGCGTGGCCGGCAGCACGATCGCCGTCTCCTTGGACGCCACCGCGAAGGCCTGCGAAATCCAGATTCCCAGGCAGAGGAGCCATGGGTGGCGAGCAGGGCGGCCGTCCTCATTCTGCTCGCGCAGGCGCAGCAGACAGATCGCAGCCGTCAGCGAGAAGAAGGTGGCGAGGAGTGTGGCTCGTTTCCAGATGAGGAGAACGGCCAGGGAGTTGATGGGGTGAACCACGAATACGCAGCCAGCCAGGATGGCCGCTGCCCATGCCGTCGCCTTGCTTGTCACCGAAGAACGATTGCTGACCGGAAAGGCCAAGAGAAGCCGCCGTAACAGCGCGGCGCCCAGCAGCGCGTTCGCCGCGTGAAGAAGTAGATTGATCAGGCGGAACGGGAAGGGGGCTTCACCGGCCAGGATGTAGTTGAGAGAGAACGTGAGGATGGTCAAGGGCCTGAACTGACCATTGGCGAAGCCGTTGCTGGTGAGGCCGCCATGGAAGAGCAATGGGATCAGGTCGAGTTGCCGGATGAACGCATTGTCTTTGATGGCAGGGAGATCGTCGTAGGCAAGCGGGTTGCCCAGGGTCGGTCCGTAGGCGAGCGCGGCAAGCGCCGGTATGGCGAACCAGGCCAGCATGCGGCGGTCGACAAGCATGGGATGGCATCCTACCGCACGTGGAACCCAAGCTGGGCGCGGCGTCGCTCAGGGGTCACGTCCCCACCCGCCGCCGCGCAGCCAGCACACGGCGAAGGCGCAGCCACAGCCAGGCTAGGCCCAGCACGATCCCGACGGCCGCTGACAGAACCGCGGGCAGATGAGGCGGCAGGTAATCGAGCCGGATCTGGTGGCGCCCGGATGGAACGCGCAGTCGCATGAGACCCACGTCCAGCATATCCAATTCGACATCTTTCGCTCCCTGGACGGTCCAGAAGGGGTGATACGACTCAGCCAGCACAACGGTTCCGCCTTGGCGACCGTTCGTCTCGACGCGGATGTGCCCGGGGCCGTCCCTCGCAGCAGTTGCGAGTATGCCGTTGACGGGCAGGGCGGGACGCGAACGTCCTGCGCGAAACTGGTACACGGAGAAGGGGCCCACGCGATGTAGAAACGTGAACTCTGGGTCGTCGTTCACTTGCGACTCAGCCCAAGGCGTGGAGAACACGGCGTGAGTCGCGTCTGCCGCTGCCATTCGGACCTTGAGCAACCGGAGAGAGTCCGCGTCCGTAACAACAACACCCAGTAATCTCGAAAACTCGCTCCGCGCCCAGGCGTTGGTGGGAAACGGCAGCGCCGAGTAGTAGGGACCCACCTGCTGCACGCCGGCTTCGTCGCTGGTGCGGGCCAGCAGGTGGCTCCAAAAGAGGGGGGACGACTGGTCAACCGACCAGAACGTGTCCTGGATCAAGACCCGGCCCCACGTGGCTTCCCGGTTCGCGCGCAGCCACGCCCACAGGTGATCGGCATCCCGCATGGCGGGGTCCGCCGGCAGAGGTGTCATACGCGCTACCGGCTGGCCCCAACAAGCGCCCATGGATATGGCAAGCACGCCGAGCAGGCCAGCGGTCTTCGGCCGCAGCCGGGCTGGCGCCCAGGCGCGTTCCGCCAGAAGCGCGATCCCGGCCAGCGCGAAGCCGACTCTGGTCAGATAGAGAAGCCTCCAGCTCAGCGGTCCCAACCAGGTGGCGTTGGTTCCGGACACGACCAGGGTCAGCAAGAGCAAGATGAGCCAGCCCAGCAACACAGCTAGGACCTGGTTGTCCTCGCGGTGCTCGGGGCGCAGCACACAAGCCAGGGTGCCCGCAACGCCCGCGACCGCGAGAAGAATCATCGGGACGGTTTGTAGCGAAACGGCGGCGGAAAAGGCCGAGTGGATCCGCAATTCGAGGACGTCGATGGGAAACAACAGCAGCGCAAGGACCGAGCGGGCGGGAAGGTTAGAGGAGGTCGGCACCAGCCAGTGGCGCATGAGAACCAGGGGAAGCCAATAGACTGCGGCGCCGCCGACCCCCATCGCGAGCGCGGGAACATCCCAGCGCAAGCAGCGGCCCAGTTGCTTGTGCACCAAGGATTGTGCCCCGTGCAGGAGCGCGACCACGGCAAGGATCGCGAAGAAGAAGCTGTGCGATAGGCCCACCACCGCCGTCAAGGCGGCGATTCGCAGCGCGATGCCTGGATGACGTTCCCGACGCGCGAGCGCGTCGAGCAAGAGAACCAGAGCCGCCGTGGCCAAATAGAAGGATGACATGCCGCCTAAAGCGGACGCGATGCCCGTGCTGGCGGGAAACTGGACCAGCAACAGGTAAGCCAGCGCGCAGGACGGAAAAGGTCCGAGCCGGCGTCGTGCCACGAGGTACACCGCGCTGGCAGGCGCCGCGAAGGCGCACACAAGCATTCCGGAGTAGAGCAGGCGCAGCGGAACACCATAGCGGTAGAGCCAAGCAAGCAGGCCGTACCAAAGCGGCGAATGGAGAGATCCGAGCGGCAATCCGCACTGGCCGATGTCGGACCACCCGTTGAATTCGGCACGCGACAGATCCTTGATCTCGGCGATATGGATGGGATTGTCGAGATAGGTGGCCCACCCGCCGAAGAGCAGCGGCGCGGCCACCACGGCAGCAGTAGCCCACAGGACCACCAGGCTAAGGACATCGGCGCGGTCGAAACCCGCGCTGAAGTCGAATCGATCAGCCATGCTGTCGTCGCGGCCGTCCCCAGCGGCATGGCTCGCCCTGGTTCGCCGGCATAGCGACACAACCAGCACGGTGGTGCGGTCGAGCCAACCCTTCTTCATGCGCGCCCATTCTCGCACGCGCGCGGGAGAAGCCGTTCCGCTTTCTTGCCTTCCGCATTAGGAAGTGCCGGCGTCCTTCAACCCGCTATTTCGCCAAGCGCACGCGGTACTTGGCCACCATGTGGTGGGAAAGCCGGAAGATGGCCCATGGTGAATTGGGGACGAGCGAACGCGAGCATTCATAGAAGAGATGCCGAGTGAGGCTTCAGGGGTGCAAGACTCCACGTGCTGTATGGCGGCTACCGCGCACGCTGGCTCGCAAGGCTGGTTGCGCGTATTCTTCCGGGAGAAAATGGCGCGGTGGATCCGCAGTTGTATTCGCCCAAGGGTGGTGTTCTGACCCGCGCCCGAGGAGGAACCTTTCGATGATGTCCGGGATCATCTCCGGGCCGGACGCGGCACGTTCCAGGATCACGGTGGAAAGCCACCTAGCCCTTTCTGCCACCATCAACTGGCACCTTTCTGCTCGCAAGATCGACTTGGGTGCTTTGTTGCGCGTGATTCTCGGGCCCGCGCGGGTGTCCGACCACGCCCCGCTGCTCGAAACCCTGAGCTACCTTCGCAGCGCGTACGGCGAGCGTCGACGCAAGAGCGGTCCCGCGGCCGTGTTGCACTGCCTGCGCACCGCCGCCATGCTCGCGCGCATCATGCCAGAGCCCGGCATTCTCGACCTGCTGGGTGCGCTTCTGCACGACAAAGAGGAGGACCTGACCGCTGAGGAGCTGGGCACCGAGGAGTGGAGTCGGGTGCAAGCGGAGTTCGCCCGCGTTCTCGCCAAGATTGACGCCGACCATCGCTGGTTTCTGGGTGAGCGCATCGCGCTTCTGCGCCGCCGCCAGACCCAGACCTACTACCAGTACCTGGGCCAGGTGCTGGGCAAGGCGTCCGAGATGCCAGACATTTTGCACTGCAAGCTGGCGGACCGGCTGGACAACACCATGGACATCGCCGTGCAGCGGCCACCGACCGACCAGCACGATTTCTTCGAGACGGCCTTCGGCGTGCTCTTCGTGCCCAACTACCAGTTGCGTCCCCAGGATGCGGCCAGCGCACCTGACAGCGAGGCCTGCGTGCTCCTCATCTCGCAGCTATTCAAGAATGTCGTTCTCATGAGCATGCTCCGCCAGCAGCGTTTGGACCAACTCGACGACGTCACCAACACACTCTTTGCCGCCCTTTCGGCTGTGGGGCGGGCGCAGGCCGAGTGGGCAGCGGTTGCCTTGCTGACGTCGGCCATCGCGAACTGTCAGTCGCGCCGGCAGCTGGTTCTGGAGATCATGGAGTACTGCGCAGCGGGCGGCATCGCGGCGGTGACCCGCAAGGAGCGAGGCGGTCTGCTCGATGGCAGCTTCCTCGAACACTTTGCCGAGCCGGACGACAAGCTACGCAAGCGCCGCCTGGAAACCGTGTACGGCAACAAGCCGGTCTTCATCCGCTTGCTGGTCATGTTCATCGGCATCTTCACCATCTTCACGACCGATCCGACCTACTATCTGCATGGCATCGATTCCGACGGCCTGCACCCCGTCGACCCCAAGTGATGGCTGGCGGGAAGACCCGCCCGGGCTAGACGAGAAACACCAGAAACCCGAGTTGCGCCTCGACGGTCTGGCGCAGGAAGGCCCGCAGTTTGTCCAGGTTGTCCATCAGATACCTGAGCGAGTCCTCCTCGAGAACGGAACGGGTCCAGATGTCGGGGTAGATCTCCTTGGTGGCCATGTCGCGGGCGTTGAATCGCTTGCGCAGTTCATAGGGGCTCATGCCGGACATGCTTTCGTAAATGGTGCGGGCATCATCCGCGCAGAAAGCGCGCACCGGCCCGTGCTCGGGGTCAATCCGGCCCACCTGACGCCCGCCATCGACCAGAAAATCGAGCGGCGGCTCGCCCTCCCAGGCGCTGCCGGTGAGCAGGTAGTGGATTCCGTGCCACGACCTCTCGAGATCGCAGCGCGCGCCCTCGTTGGCGTCCAACTTGAGCGCGGGCACGACCTTCGCCTTCGCCTGCCGGGCACCGGCGGTCTTCTTGCCGCGTGTGGCAGTTTTCGCGGGTTTCTCCTGCGTGACTCCGGCCAACCCGGGACTCTCGGGCGCGATGAGACGCCAGGCCAGGGACGGCGACTTGACAACCCGGGCGATGTTGGCGTCCGCGAGGCTAAGCAGGCCGATGCTCATCCCCATGAATCAAGACCTCTCTATCTGCCAGCCAGCCAGAATCATCTTCAGGAAACTCACGGAAAGAAGAACGCAGCCCACGCAGCCATGGTCAGAAGAACTCCAGGCGCGAGCCACGGGGTGAGAATGGCACGTCGCGATGGTTTCGGCAACTCGCGCGCTGAGATTCATTTCGTTCTTGGGGGCGCGTCCTGTCCCATCCGCCGGAGAAACTCCTCCTCGTCGATAGTTTCGATGTCGAGCTCCCGAGCCTTGGCGAGCTTGGAGCCGGCGTCCTGTCCCACCACCACAAAGCTGGTTTTTGGGGACACGCTTGAAGTCACGCGCGCGCCAGCGCTCTGGGCCAGCGCCGTGGCTTCCTCGCGCGAAAGGGTGGGCAGGGTGCCGGTGATGACCACGATCTGACCGGCGAACGGGCGAGGCGTCGCAGGACCGCCGGCTGCTTCGTCCCTGACGCGCAAACCGGCACGGCCGAGGTTCCTGACTAGCTCGCCGTTCTCCGGGTCGCGAAACCATTCGTGGACCGCACTGGCGATCTCCGGGCCAACGCCCTCGATGGCTTGCAGAGCCTCGAGATCGGCAGCGGCCAGAGCACTGAGAGACAGAAACCGTTGTGCCAAAAGTTGCGCCACGTGCGCGCCCACGCGCCGGATGTTGAGCCCCACCAGCAAGCGCCAGACGGGCCGCTGCCTCGATGCTGCAATGGCGTCGAGCAGGTTTTGCGCCGACTTCTCGGCGAAACCCGGAAGCTGAAGCAGTTGCGTTGCGTTCAGCGCGTACAGGTCCGCGGGATCGGCGATCCAGCCGCGTTCCATCAGCGCGGTCACCGTCTGATAGCCGAGGTGCTCGATATCTAGAGCCTCGGGTGAAGCGAAATGGCACAGCCATTCCACGGTCTGTGAAGGACATTGCTTGCGGTTGGGGCAGCGCCAGTCGGCCTCGCCCGGCTTGCGCACCAGCGGCGTTCCGCACGCCGGGCATTGCTGAGGGAACATCCAAACCGGCGTGCCGGGCGGACGCTTCTCCAACACCGGGCCGACCACCTCAGGTATCACGTCGCCGGCTCGGTGGACGATGACCGTGTCCCCCTCGCGCACATCCTTGCGCCGCACATCGTCCTCGTTGTGCAGGGTGGCCGAGGTCACCATCACGCCGCCTACGTGCACGGGCTCCAGTTCCACGTAGGGCGTGACCCGGCCGGTGCGGCCCGTGTGCACGGCGATTCGTCTCACCAGGGCCGTGCGCTCCTCCGGTGGAAACTTGTAGGCCACCGCCCAGCGCGGGGCACGACTGGTGGCGCCCAGCGCCTCGCGCTGCCGATAGCGGTCGATCTTGATGACCACACCGTCGATCTGATAGTCGACGTCGTGGCGACGCTCTTGCCACTTGGCGCAGTAGGCGGCCACCTGCTCCAGGCTGGACGCGCGCTCGATGTTGGGGTTGACCGGCAAGCCGACCGAGCGGAGGTACTCCAAGTCATCAGAGTGGCGCTCGGTGCGCTGCGAACCGGGCTGGCCCGCGCCCGTGTCAGTGCCGTAGCACCAGAAGCTCAGCCCCCGGGCCGCGGTCACGGCGGGATCCTTCTGGCGCAGGCTCCCGGCCGCGGCGTTGCGGGGATTGGCAAAGGGGCGTTCGTTTCGTTCTGCCAGCTCGCGGTTCAGGCGAAGGAAGACCGAGATCGGTTGATAGACTTCGCCGCGCACTTCCAGCAGTGCGGGGTGCTGACGACCCGCCAGGCGCGCCGGGATCGCGCGAACCCTGCGCAGGTTGGCGGTGATGTCCTCGCCCACACGTCCATCACCCCGCGTGGCTCCGCGCACGAAAACGCCGTCCCGGTAGAGCAACGACACGGCCAGCCCGTCGATCTTGAGCTCGCACACGAAGTCGAGGTCGTTGACATGGGAACCCTGGGAGGGTTCGCTTCGCCCTTCGGCTCCCCACCCGCCACCCCCACCCCGCTCGCTTCGCTCGGCCTCGCCAACCCTCCCGCGATGGTGCACCGCCGGCAAAGCCGGCGGGCTCCCCACGCGACTACCCACCGCGCGCTGCAGGCGGCCCAGCCACGTTCGCAGTTCCTCGGTAGAGAATACGTTGTCCAAGGACAGCATGGGCGAAGGGTGCTCCACCGGCGCAAACAGATCGGAACCCTTGCCGCCCACCCGCTGGGTCGGACTGGAGGGCGTGATCAAATCAGGGAATCGTTGCTCGAGGGCGCGCAACTCACGCATCAGGCCGTCGTACTCGTCGTCCGAGACGACGGGACTATCGAGCACGTAGTAGGCGTTGTCGTGCCCCGCGATCTGGCTGCGCAGATCTTCGATCCGTCTCTGCGCCCGCGCTCGCTCCTTCTCGTCGAGGGATTCTGGCTTCCCTGATTCGGGCGTCATATCGAGAGGGTGGGTCTACGCTTGGCCCTCGTTGAGCACCGAATCGAGTTCTCTCTCGACCGTGGCCCGATCGACGGAACGGGCCGCCGACAACTCCTGCGACACCAAGCCGCGCGCGGTGTCCAGCATGCGGCGCTCGCCAAAGGAGAGTGACTTGGTCTTCTTCAGCCGGTGGAGGTCGCGGAATACTTCCGCCACCTCGAAGAGCGAGCCCGATTTGATCTTGTCCATGTAGGCGCGGTAGCGGCGATTCCAGGGGTGGCGTTCGAAGCTGACGGCCTTCTCACGCAGGATCTGCAGAACCTCGTCCACCTCCTGGGCACCAGCAACCGGCCGGATGCCAACCTGCTCGGCCTTGTCGACGTGAACCAGGATTTTGAGATCGGAGCTGGCCAGTCGCAGGACGTAGAAACTTTGCACCTTGCCGCCGATTTCTCGCTTCTCGACGCTCACGACATCAGCAATGCCGCGCGAAGGATAGACGGCCTGTTGGCCGATTCGAAGCGTGAGTGCCACGGGAACCCTCCTTGGCAAAACAGGGGTGGGCGCGTCGACTGTCAGCGCGTAGTGTTACCGCAATGCGATGCTATCAATTCAGTATAGGAGGTCTTACCCAAGCGTACAATGCGACTCTGATGCGTGCCTGGCGAATGGAGCCGCGAATGCGGGAAGCGCCGGCAGTCTGCCGATTCGCTGCGAGTCAGTTTCGATTAGTTGAAGCCTGGCTTTACAATGCTTTACGATGCTTTACAATGGGAGACGTGACGACTCGTGGGCGCAGCAGCCATGAAAATGGGACGACACTTATCGAGTTGATGATAGTGGTCGTCATCCTCGGCATCCTGGCAGGCATCGCCACGGTCGGGTACAAGCGCTACGTGGGGCGGGCGCGGCTCTCGGAGGCGAACGCCATGCTGGCCGAACTGTCGGCCAAGGAACAGCTGTATTTCATGGACGTGGGCGCGTACGTGCCGGCGCGTTTGGACAACAATCTCACGCAACCGAGCCCCGACGAAGGGGTGGGGGCATTCATACCCATTTCCCCCGCTGATCCGACTTTTGAATCGGCGCGCACGCCGCACCTGGTTGCCAACCCAACCTTTCCCGTTGCCTGGAGCCGGATCGGCCTGCGACCTCGTTGGAATCAGCTCTACTGCACCTATCTGGTCAATGCCGGCGGCGCAGGCCAAGCCCCACAGGGCAGCATCGGGACGCAGCTGTGGACCCCGACGCCGAACGTCCCGTGGTTTTATGCGGTGGCGGCGTGCAACCTCAACACCTCGGATGGCACCAGCGCGCCAGGGGGCCTTCCAGCCAATGCGACCTTCCTGGTGATCACCTACGACTCGCCAGGCCTCCGTACCATCAACGAAGGGCACTAGCCCTTCTGGATCCATCGGTCGGTTCCGGGGCCTGACATATAGCGCTCAGCGGCCAACATGACTCTTTTTGTCAGTCGGACCTGACCAAACCCGATCTTTGTCACCCAGGAACCCTGAAGGTGGGTGAGGACAGTGCTAATTTTCCATAGCGATAACAGGTCGTTAGGATCCATGACGCGAATCGCTTGGCGATGGCACATCGGGTGCAGAGTCCAACAAATCAGGAGGCACACAAAAATGACTATCAGATCTCGTAAGCGCAGCGGAGGCTTCACCCTGGTGGAGCTCATGATCGTCGTGGCGATCATCGGAATTCTGGCAGCAGTTGCGATCCCGGCCTTCACCCGGTACGTGAAGAAGTCACGTACGGCTGAAGCAGTGGGTCACCTCAACAAGGAATGGGCAGGCTCGTTGTCCTACTACGAAACGGACCACATGACTCCTGGCGGGCTGGCGCTGGCCAAGCAGTTCCCCGCCCAGACCGCCAGTTGGGCGAACTCTGGTACGGAGTGCGGCTGCTCGGCAGGTCAGCGGTGTCCGGGCAACGACACGGTCTGGGGCAGTGATCCCATTTGGTTGGCCCTCAATTTCGCAATGCCGGATGCGCACAACTATCTGCCTGGGTACACCGGCTCTGCGACGGGCACCAGCTCCCTGTTCACCGCCTTTGCCAAGGGCGACCTGGACTGCGACAATACCTTGGCCCAGTTCTCGCGCAACGGCCTGATCAACTCGAACGGCGACGTGACTGGCAGCTACCAGCCATATATCGTCAACGAACTAGAGTAGGACAGCATCACGGCCCTGGCGGTCGAGCAAGCCCCGGACGGGTTCCCCCGCCGGGGCTTTTTACTATGTGCCGCGTGGGGAGCCGAAGGGCGGAGCGAACCTTTTGAGGGTTCCCATCTTCATCGCCTACATGGCCGGGCCGTCGCCGCGCGCGAGCACGGTGTCCCTGGCCAGGCGCGGGTCATGGTCGGGATGGTCCAGATTGAAGTGCAGGCCACGGCTCTCAGGTCGCCGCCGCGCACTCTGGATGATGAGTTCGGCCACGAGTGCGATGTTGCGTAGTTCCAGCAGATCGCGGTTCACCAGGAAGTTCCAGTAGTACTCGCGGATCTCCTCGCGGATGAGCTGCATCCGCCGCGCCGCACGCTCCAGCCGCTTGTCCGAGCGGACAATGCCCACGTAGTTCCACATCAGGCGGCGGATCTCGTCCCAGGTGTGGCTGACAACGACAGCCTCATCTGCCGGCGCGGCCTCGCCCGAGTACCAGGTCGCGACCTGTTGCGGCCTGTCCACCTGGGCATCACGCACGTCATCCGCGGCGCGGGCAGCGTAGACCAGAGCTTCCAGGAGGGAGTTCGAGGCAAGGCGGCACGCGCCGTGCAGGCCGGTCATGGAGGCCTCGCCGATGGCGTAGAGGTTGCGGACGCTGCTGCGTCCGTTCTCGTCCACCAGAATACCCCCACAACTGTAGTGCGCGGCGGGCACAACCGGCAGCGGCATGGTACGCATGTCGATGCCCAACTCCATGCAGCGCCGGTGGATGTTGGGGAAGTGGTTGACGAGGAAATCGCCCGGCAGGTGGGTCATGTCCAGCAACACATGGTCGTCGCCGGTGCGCTTGAGTTCGGCGTCGATGGCGCGGGCGACTACATCGCGGGAAGCGAGGTCTTTCATTTCGTGGTAGCGGCTCATGAAGGCCGAACCGTCGAGCAAGCGCAGAATTCCGCCCTCGCCACGCAGCGCCTCGCTGATGAGAAAGGACTTCGCCGCCGGGTGGTAGAGAATGGTCGGGTGGAACTGAAAGAACTCCATGTTGGCCACCCGCGCGCCCACCCGATACGCCATGGCCACACCGTCGCCGGTGGCCACGTCGGGATTGGAGGTGTACAGGTACACCTTGCCGGCTCCCCCGGTGGCCACGATCACTGCGCGTGCAAGCACGGTTCGGATCTCGCCCGTGTTTCTGTCGTGAACGTAGGCGCCAAAGACGGTGTTCGGTCCGCCGTACTTTGCGGTGGTCAGCAGATCAACCGCCATGGAGTCGGGCATAAGCGTGATGCGGTCCCCGCGCTCTTTCACGCGTTCCAGCATGGTATCGTGGATGGCGGCACCGGTCATATCGCGGGCATGGACCACCCGGCGGGCGCTGTGGCCGCCTTCGCGGGCGAGTTGGAATTGGCCGTCGGGCTCGCGGTCAAAGGCCACCCCCAATTCGTTGGCCAGGTGAAGGATGTGTTGCGGCCCCTGGCGTACGCACATGTCCACCACGTGTGGATTGCACAGGCCGCTGCCCACGCGCAGGGTGTCCTCGATGTGCTTTTCAGGTGTGTCGCCCGCGCCCAGCACCGCGGCCACTCCGCCCTGGGCCTGGTGGGTGTTGGCGTCGGTGAGGCCGCGCTTGGACACAACCAGCACGCGACCGTGCTCGGAGGCACGCAAGGCGAAGTAGAGGCCAGCCAATCCAGAGCCAAGAACCAGGTAGTCTGCTTCCACGACAAGGCCAATCTACCAGACGCGCAGGTTCGACGCAGCGACGAGCACCGGCCTGTGTTACGATCAGCTCGATATGCTCGACCGTCCCTATCTTGCGCTGCTTTTCTTGCTCGCGCTACCGGCGTCCGGGCAGGCCACGGTGTGGCAGCGCCAGCGGGTGGACGGCACCATGGAGTTTACCAACGCTCCTACCCCGAGTCCGAACTGGCGCGCCGTTCCCGAGTCGGAGCCCGGACGCGCCTCCGCAAAGCCCCACGAGCATGCGCCAGCGGCTTCAGAAATCGACAGCGTGGTGTGGACCCGGGAGCGCGCGGATGGGGTGGTCGAGTTCACCAACCTGCCCCCGGTGGGCAGACGGTGGAAGGTGCTATTTCGCATCGGGCCGGGTAAGGCTTCGGCCGTGCGGGGTGAATCGGATCTGGTACCCCCGCGTGACAGTTCCCAGGCTCGCTACCAGCGCTTCGACGACGATATCCGCGATCAGCAGGCTTACTTTGCCATTCCTCAGGCCCTTATCCGGGCCGTCATCAAGACCGAGTCAGACTACGACCCTCATGTGGTGTCTAGTGCGGGTGCTCTCGGGCTGATGCAGCTCATGCCGGCCACGGCACGGGCCATGGGGGTGACCAACGTGTGGGATCCGCGCCAAAACATAATGGGCGGTGCGCGCTACCTGCAAACCCTGGCCAAGCGGTTCTGCAGGACACCCACGACGGGGCGGGGCGACGGTGGGGGTGGCGCCTTTGTGTGCTCGGACGACGAGAAGATCAAGGTGCTCGCCGGGTACCATGCTGGGCCTGGAGCCGTCGAGAAATACGGGGGACTGCCCCCCTATGAAACCACGCGGACGTATGTGGCTGCCGTGTGGCAGCGATACAAGCGCGAGGCCGCGCTGTCGGCCTGGGTGGGAGCTGCGCCGGTGGCGCTGCGATGACCTGTGCCTGCTGACATTCACCTTCCCGAAGAGACCATGTCGGCTCCGGCACTCTCCGGACCGTCGGCCGGGCGTGAGGACGATGCGCTGCTGGAACAGCTTCGTCGCACGAGCGAGTTGGTGGTGGCGCAGCGTTTGCCCGAGGCAGAGTTGGAGCTGCTGCGCGCGCAGGCGGACGCGCCCCATGATCTGCGCGTGCTCAAGCTGCTGGCGCTGGTGCGCTTCAAGCTAGGGCGTCTGGCCGAGGCCCGCCAGATCTACCGGGAGGCCGCGCAGATCGCCCCCGAGGACGCAGCCATCCGTCTCAACCTGGGCCTGATCGCCCTCAAGCTGGACTGGTTCGACGAGGCCGTGGCTGAACTGGAGACCACCGTGCGCCTGCGTCCGGACGATCGGCGTGCGTGGAGCTATCTCGGGTACGCATGTGCGCGCACGGGCGCGCGCGGGCAAGCGGCAGCCGCCTTCCGGCGTGCCGGCCAGCACGAACTGGCTGCGGAGATGGAGCGGGTGGCGAGCACGTCTTCCTCAGCATCGGAGGAAGAAGGGGTGGGTGCGGTCGAGCCCGCGCGCGCGCGTCCCGCCGACATGGGCCCGGCCACGCCCAGGCCGGAGCTGCGCGCGCCGGGTCTCGATGTGGTGATGCCCGCGCAGCCTGGCCCCGCACCTGGGGCAGGTGAGATTGTGCCGCTCTCCGCGTTTGCCCTGGCCCGCATGCTGGCGCGGACGTCCGACCCGGCCCCTCTGGCCTGGCTCGGGCAGGGGGTTCTGCGTTTCGCGGCCACCAGCGAAAGCCACGTGCGTGAATCGGCACTGCTGGCGGCCCTGGGTGGGGTCGAGTTGCTCCCGGCGCGGCGACGAATGCGGGGACAGCTCTTGGGTGAAACGCTGACCTCGCAGGGCGGACGATTCCTTCGCCTGGCCGGAAACGGCGATCTCTGGCTTTCCCCCTGGCGTCCGGGCCGTGCTCTCTTCGCGCTGTCGTTGGACCGGGACGTGCTCTACCTGCGCGATGAACACGTGGTGGCCTGGGGCGACGAGCTGGTCTGGGAATGGGGTCGCGTGCCGGGCGGTGGGCCAGCCTTGTTGCAGTTTCGCGGGACAGGTCGGGTCGTGGTGACAGCGGGTCCCGACGAGCTGGTTGCTGTGCGTCTGAGCGAGGGGGATTCGCTGGCTGTGCTGGGGTGGCGCCTGATCGGCTGGGTGGGACGCGTGGTCGCGCAAAGCATGGCCGGACGGGAAGGCGCGTCCGGCGACAGCTATGTCACCTGCGCCGGGGTCGGGGTAGTATTGCTGTCCAAACATGGCGAATTTACGCAGCCAGATCACGGATCTGCCCAACGTCGTGACGATGGCGCGGGTGCTGATCGTTCCGGCGGTTCTGTACTTCATCGATAACTTCAGCCCGGTCCGCAGTTTCATCGCGGCTGTCCTCTACCTCGTCGCCTCGGCCGGCGATGGCCTTGACGGCTACCTGGCCCGCAGCCGGGGCCAGGTCAGTGTTCTGGGCAAGTTTCTCGATCCTCTGGCCGACAAGCTCATGGTCACGGCGGTGCTGGTGTTCCTGGTGGCGATGGGCCGTGCGACGGCCTGGGTGGTTGTGGTGCTCATCGCGCGCGACGTGTGCATCACCAGCCTGCGCAGCATCGCATCCACCGAGGGCATGGTCATCGCCGCCAGCCCGGGCGGGAAGATCAAGACCGCGCTGCAACTGGTGGCGATCAGCATGCTTCTCATACACTTCAGCTACCCGGTGCTCGGGCTCGGCGTCTCGGTCGACTATCAGATCGCGGGCACCGTGTTGCTCTACATCTCGCTGCTGGTTTCGTTGGCGTCGGGGTTCGAGTATGTGTTGGCATTCACCAAGGCGGTGGGCGCCGTCAGGCGGGAACCGGCCTAGCTGGTTGCCGGCGTTGACGCCGTCCGCGTGCCTCGCGCGAAGCCAGGCGGACCTTCGTGCGTGCGATCATGGCAGGGTCTGCGCGCGCGCGAGCCCGACCAGCAACTCCCGTGCCGGTTTGAACGAAGGCTCACGCGCCAGGCACTGTCGCAACGCACGCATCGCGCCGGTTCGGTCGCCCCGCGCGGCAAGAGCCACCGCCAGGTTGTACTGGTTGCGGGCGTTGTCGGGTTCCAGCTCAACCGCCCGCCGCGCCGGCGCTTCCGCCTCGGCCGCGCGCCCCAGGTTTTCCAGACAGCCGGCCAGGTTGTGCCAGCCGCGCGCATAGCTGGGGGCCAAGCGTGTGGCGGCCAGAAAGATCGGCAGGGCCTCGCCACATCCCCGCCGTCGCAGGACTGCGTAGCCGTAGTGGTAGTGGGCGATGCCGTTGTCGGGGTCGCGCAAGAGATCGGCTCGGTAGAGAGACAGGTCCGAGCCCCAGTTGGAGGCTGCTGAAGACGTGGAGAGAACCAGGATCACAGCCAGCAGTGCGCCAGCCGCCAGCCATAGTCGCGATAGGCGGCCGCGCACGCGCCCCGCCAGGGGTGACAGCAGTCCCGCTGCCGCCGCGATCAATCCGCCCAGGGCAGAATAGCCGTAGCGGTTGCCGTAGAAGCCGATTTGGGGAACCGCCGCCACGAAGGGAACGAGCGACAGACAGAACCACGCGAACCCGAACAGGGGCAGCGCGAAGCGCGCAGGCTCGCGCCACCATGCCCACGTGAGCAGCGTTCCCGCCGCGAGCAGAAGGACCAGAATGCCCGCTGCCGCCCATGGACCGAGGGGAACGAACGGGTCCAGCGTGGCGGAATTTCCCATTGAGACAAGCTGGACTCCGTAGTGCCAGATGATAGTGGCGAAGCAGACGAGCTGTCGCGCGAAGCCGCGCGTAAGTTCATCACTGCCCAGGCGAATGCCGAGGTGGGCGCGCCAAAGCAGAGCCGCCGCAAGGCCAGCACACGGCAGCAGCAAGATGAGCCAGCGGCGCAGTCCCGACGGGCCGTCGCTTGGGCCACGCGTCCACACCACGGTGCAGAGCAGCAGCAAGACCGGAACCACCAGGAACTGCTCCTTGCACAGAAAGGCCATAGTGGCGGCCAAGCCGGCCAGGCTGGATCTCAGCCAGATCCCGCGTCCCTCGACAGGCCAAAGCAGCACGGCTGCAAGCACGAAGGCCATGCCCAGGGTGTCGTGTCGGCCGGTGATCCACATGACCGGCTCGGTGACACTGGGGTGCACGAGAAATAGCGCAGCGGCGGCCAGGGCCGCCCCTCGGCCGACCCCGCGCCTTGCTAGAAAGAGACAAAGCAGTCCCGCGCACAGGCCGTGCAGCGCCAGATTCGCCAGCCGGAAGCCCGTCAGAGAACCAGTACGCGCCATCGCTTGCAGCCAGAGCGAGAGCATGGGGACGGGATGATAGAGTTGTGAAGGCGTGCCGGTCACCGGCCCCCACAGGTCGTGCAACAGCAGCGTGTGCCAACCGTCGGCGCGAAAGAGAGCCTGGTTTTCTTGCACCAGGTAGACGTCGTCCCACACGAACTCGCCGCGCAAATGCGGGCCGAACGACGCCCCCAAAAGAACGGCCGCCAGGATGAGAAACGCCACCAGGAAACCGCCACGCCGGTCGAGCAGCCTCGGGCGCGCGACCGTGTCGGGTACTCGCGCGTCTTCCTGGTCGTCCATCGACGTCATTGTAGCGCGGAGGCAATGCTACACGCGACCGGGGGGGTTAGGCGTGCGAAGTCATTTCGCTGGGCCAGAGCTCGATCACGAGGCGCCCCGGCGGCGGAGCATGCCATAGGCGATCGCCGCGGCGGCGCCCAGACCCAGGCTGAGCGCCTGCGCCGTGGAGAGCGCCAGAGGCTGGTTGGCCGGCAGGTCGAGCCAGGACGCCACGCGCGGCAGGGAGATCTCGAAGAGAAATCCCCGGCCCGCGTCTCCGCGCAGAACCTCGACGGTCGCGCGCAGGATCGCGTAGCCCATGACGTAGACCAGGGCCAGCGAGCCGGGGAAACGCCGGCGTGGGCGCAAGACTACGAGCAGGGCGAACAACAACCCTTCGCCCGCTGCCTCGTAGAGTTGGGTGGGAGCGAGAGCCGGGGTGAAGGGCGCGCCCGACGCGAGCAGACCCGAGTGGGCCAAGTCCTCATACGCGACGCTGGCAGGCGGAAAGTGCACACCGAGGGTGGAGACCTTGCCGTAGCAGCAACCCGCCAGAAAGCAACCCACGCGTCCCAAGGCATGGGCGAGAGGCAGCGGGACGGCGAGCAGGTCGGCCACGTCGCCCAGAGGCCAGGCCCGTCGGCGCGCAAAGAACAAGACCACGCTGGCTGCCGCGAGAGCGCCTCCGTAGAAGACCAGGCCGCCCCGCCAAATGTACAGCGGTGCCGCGCAGTCGCCGAGTGCGCGCAGGGCAGGGTGGGGTGCGCCGCCTCCCGCGCACAGGCGCGCGTAGTCGCTGACGTGCACCAAGACATAGAGAACACGCGCACCGACGATACCGGCCACCAAGATCCAAAAGGTCAGATCGAGCAGGCCCGGAGTGTCGAATCCCATGCGCCGTCCCTGGCGGAGTGCCAGCAGCACACCTACGATCGCGCCCATGGCGACCAGCAGGCCGTAGGAGTGGACCTCCAGCCCGTGGGCCCCGAAAGGCAGAGTGAAGAGATTCGGTCTCACGCGCTCTCCTGTGCCGGCGGCGGGTCAGCCAGCCAACGCGAACGCAGACCGCCGAGCAGCAGGAAGATGCCACATGCGACAAGCGGCACTGACAGAATCTGCGATGTGGACAGCCAGCCGAAAAACACGCCGCGATCGTCGTCGCGGAAGATCTCGACGAAGGAACGCAGCACACCCTTGCCGACGAGCAACCAGGCGAAGACCTGACCGTCGATGCGCTTTCGTCGCCGCACGACGAAATAGAGCAGCAGAAACAGGCCGAAGTCGAGCAGGGCCAGGTAGATCTGGGTCGGGTGGACCGGCAAGGTGGGGCCGCCTTCGGGAATCAGGCCGGCCGCGCGTTGGGCTTCCCACACGCTGCTGCCGGTGGGGAAGTGCACAGCCCAGGGCAGGTGCGACACCTTGCCGTAGCAGCAGCCATTGAGAAAGCACCCCACCCGAGTGAGCGCCAGGCCGAAGGCGATCCAGGGAGCGGCCAAGTCCGCCACCACCCATCGCCCCATGCGATGCCTGCGCGCGTAGGCCAGGCCGAAAATTGCGGCGAAGATGAACCCGCCGTAGTAGGTTAGGCCGCCGCGCCACACCTTGAAGACCGCCAGACAGTCACGCGGCGGATGGCAGGTGTGGGTGGCCAGATTGCACACGTAGTCCCAGCCGCACTCGGAGCTGGCGTTGCAATGGGCGACCTTGGCCTCGGTCGCGGCGACCTTGAAATTGTCCACGCACAGGTTCACGTATTCGTGGAAATGGCCGTCGGCGATGACGTGCAGGACGCGCGCCCCGACCACCGCCCACAAAATTAGACCGAGCCAAAGATCGTAGATCCGTTCGCGGTCAAGCCCGAGCTTGCCCGCTTCCCGTCGCATCATCCACAGCCCGACCAGAAAGCTGAGCGCGAGCATGGTGAAATAGGCAGGGAGGTCGAGCCGCCCCAGCAGCGGAAGATCGATCCCGAAGTCGATCAGGATCGGGCGCATGATTTCTCCGGGCGCCTAGCGGCGGCCACCCGCGCGTGCGGGCGGCGAGTCGGCCGTGCGGCGCCGGTCGAACATCATGTCGAGTGCCATCAGGCACACGCCCACCACCAGCGCCGCATCCGCGACGTTGAAGGCTGGCCATTCGTGGCCATGGTAGTGCCACACGATGAAGTCGCTCACCCGGCCGACTGCGATGCGGTCGATGAGATTGCCCACCGCGCCTCCAGCCACCAAGCCGAGCGCGAGGTGCAATCGAGTTTGGCTGGGATCCGTGCGGCGCAGGTAGTGAAAGACCAGGGCCAGTGCCGCCAGCGCCACCAGGGTGAGCAGGATGCGGCCGCCCGGCAGTTGTTGCAGCATCCCGAAGGCCACGCCGGTGTTCTCCGAGTAGCGCAAGTCAAAACAGCCATCAACGACCACCACACCCCGCCACGAGGGCAGAGGCTTGAGGTGAGTGCGGGCCAGCACCTTGGTCCACTGGTCGAGAACGATCGAAATCACGGCCGTGACCGTGAACAGGATGTTGCGGCGTCTTGCTGGGCTCATCGTGGCTCCAGCAAGCTGACCACGGCTGCGCAGCGAGTGCAAAGGTTTGGCTCCGTCGCGTACCCGGAGGCCGACCCGGTGCGCCGCCAGCAGCGCGGGCATTCGGGACCGCCGGCCTCGCTGACCGTGATTTCTGCGCCGTTGGAGGCGTCGTCGGTGGTGATCTCAAGTTGCGACACCACGGTGGTTTCAAGGAGGTTCTCGCGATCGCGTAGCCAAAACTCCCGATCCCCGCTGTATGGTCGCACCGTGACCTTGGCCTCCAGGGACTTGTGGCCCACGGCGCGGAAAGGCTCCACCTTGGCCAGGATCAGCTCCCGTCGGGCCCGAATCTCATTTTGCCAGCGCCAGGCTGCGCCTTCAATCGGCTTCCGTTCCTCTCGCTCCTCGCCGTGCACATCGAAGGGCTCGCCGGTTTGGCGTAGAAGTTCGTCGGCCACGTCCTGCGCCGAGAAGCACAGGATGGGCGCCATCCAGGTGGCGAGGGTGCGCACCATCTCATAGAAAACGGTCTGCACGCTGCGCCGGCTGGACGAATTGGGCGCCTCGCAGTACAGGACGTCCTTCACCGGATCAAGATACTCGGCCGATACGGTAACGACGTAATCCACGAGCGAGCGAACCACGTTGTGGAAGACGTACTTGCTGTAGTCGTCGAAGACCTGCTGGTCACGAACGCGCAAGAATCCCAGCGCCAGACGATCCAGGTCGCGCAACTTGTCGTCGGGCACGAGATCGCGCGAGGGCACGAAGTCATACAGGTTGGAAAGCAGGTAGCGGCAGGTGTTGCGGATCTTGCGATACGACTCGCCTAGCTGATCCATGATGGTCTTGCTGAACACCACATCGGATTGGTAGTCGGCCGCGGCGGACCACAGGCGCAGAACCTCGGCGCCGTTCTTCTCCATCCACGCGCCTGGCTCGACGTAGTCGGTCTTCACGCCGGCGGCGCGCGCTTTCTCGATCTCGGACTTTGAATAGACCTTGCCGCGCTCGTCGAGCACCCAGCCATGGGTCAGTACCGCTTTGTAAGGCGCGCTGCCACGCGCGGCGACCGCGGCCAGCAGCGACGAGTGGAACCAGCCACGATGTTGATCCGCGCCCTCGAGATAGAGATCGACCTTCTCTCCCTTGGGTACCAACTTGCCGTCGGCCACGGCAGCCCAGGACACGCCCGACTCGAACCAGACATCGACGATGTCCGCACCCTTTTCGAGATCGGTGCCCTGGCACTTCGGACAGCGCGTGCCCGCCGGGTAGAGTTCGCTGGTCGGCCGGGTGAACCAGGCGTTGGCGCCCTCGACCTCGAAGATGGTGGCCACGAAGTCCATCGCCTCGGGCAGCAGGAAGGGCTCGTCGCAGGCCTTGCAAACATAGGCCGGGATGGGCACGCCCCACAGGCGCTGGCGCGACAGGCACCAGTCGGGTCGCACCTCGATCATGCCGCTGATGCGATCGCGGCCCCAGGTCGGGATCCACTGGGTGCGATCGATCTCGGCCAGGGCTTTCTCGCGCAGGCTGTTGTCGTCGCCCAGGTCACCCAGGCGCGCAAACCATTGGCTGGTGGCGCGGAAGAGCACCGGGTGCTTGCAGCGCCAGCAATGGGGATATTGGTGGCGCACGGTTTCGCCCGGCTGATTGATCAGGAAGCCGGTCGCGGCCAGATGGGCGACGATCTTGGGGTTGGCCTCCAGCACGTTCTGCCCGGCCCACAACGGCACCTCGGCGGTGTAACGGCCGCGGCCGTCCACCGGGGCGTAGATCTCCAGGCCTTCGGCGCGACCGACGGTGTAGTCCTCGGCGCCGTGGCCCGGGGCGGTGTGCACCAGGCCAGTGCCTGCCTCCAGGGTCGCATGAGGTGCGAAGGTCAGGCGGAAATCGCGCTCGCTGCGCGGCTCGCCGACAAAGGGGTGCTGATAGCGCACGCCGCGCAGGGCGGCCAGCCTGTCCCCCCCGATCTCGATCCATTCATTCTTTGGCGGGACGGGAAGAGCGCAGGCGGCGAGAAACGCTTCGGCCAGCTCGCGCGCCACGATGAGGTACTCGCGCCGCCCGCCTCGCTCGACCGGGATGCCGGCATAGACGAGCTGCGGGTTGGCCACAACGGCCAGGTTGGCGGCCAGGGTCCACGGCGTGGTCGTCCAGATGACCAGCGTGGCGGCTGCTCTGCCGAAGATTTGCTCCACCGCAGGTTGGCCGGGCACAAGCGGAAAGCGCACGTAGATCGAGGGCGAGCTGTGATCCGCGTACTCCACCTCGGCCTCGGCCAGCGCCGTCTGGTGAGTGGTGCACCAGTGCACAGGCCGCTTGGCGCGATAGAGCAGCCCCTGGCGCGCGAAGGCCGCCAGGACGCGCACGATGGTCGCCTCGTAGCCCTTGGACAGGGTCAGGTAGGGCTGGTCCCAGGTGCCCACGCAGCCCAGGCGCCGAAAATCGGTGCGCATCACGTCGACGAACTTGAGCGCGTGGGCCTCGCAACGCTTGCGGAATTCGGCGGTGTCGAGCTTGGCGCGGCCGCCGGCCGCCTTTTCCACCTGATGCTCGATGGGAAGACCGTGACAATCCCAGCCAGGCACGAAGCGCGCACACTTGCCCATCAGAAGTTGTGAACGGACGATGATGTCCTTCAGGACTTTGTTGAGCAGCGTGCCGTAGTGAATCCCCCCTGTCGCATAGGGAGGGCCGTCGTGAAGCACGAAGGCCGGTGCCGAGGCGGCCTCGCGCGCCGCCAGCAGCTTGTGGTAGTGGCGTTCGTCTGCCCAGCGCTTGAGCCACAGGGGCTCGCGCCGGGCCAGATCCGCACGCATGGGGAATTCGGTCTTCGGCAGGTTGAGGGTGCTTTTCCAGTCCACGGGTCGGCGGATACTAGCAGAGTCGTGGTAAAGAGGGCGCATGGCCGAGCGGGCTTCTTGGGACGAGTACTTCATGAACATCGCGCGGGTCGTTTCCTCGCGCTCAACCTGTCCGCGCAAATCGGTGGGCGCGGTGATCGTGCGTGACAAGACCATCCTGTCGACGGGATACAACGGGTCGATCCGCGGCATGCCTCACTGCACGGAGGTGGGGCACATGATGGAGAACGGCCACTGCGTCGCGACCATCCACGCGGAGAGCAACGCCATCCTGCAGGCCGCTCGCAATGGCGTCAGGATTGAAGGCGGCACCATTTATGTGACCGCCAGTCCTTGCTGGAATTGTTTCAAGGAGATTGCCAACTCCGGAATTCGGCGCGTCGTGTACGGCGAGTTTTATCGCGACGACCGCATCTTCTCCGTCGCTGCCACACTGAAGATTGAGCTGCTTCACCTGGCGGGAACAGGGGCATCGATCGACGCTTCCCAGTCGAAGCCAGGGGGCTGACATCAGTCGGCATGTCGCTTTTTGCCCACACTCCGTGAGCCGCGTCACCCTTTTTGAGTTGACAGAGCCCCGAGTCCCGGCAAGCCTTATCCAGGCATGCCAAGGTCGTCCCTGACAGCCCTGCTCGGATTGAGCCTGGCTTTGGCGCATGCAGGGGCGGCGCAGGCGGCAGGGGCAACGGGGTCATCGGGCGCCAGCGCAGCCGCCAATGAGCACGGCAAGCCGGCCAAGGTTTGCAAGCGGCGTGTTCGCCGGGGAAAGATGCGTGGCTGGGTGGTGCCGGACAGCGAGCTGCGCGCCAGCCCACCGCCGCGGCCGTCAGGCAATCTTCGAGTCTACTCGATCAACTACAAAGAGGAACTGCATACCAACATCTACAACCAGGACGGCTCGTACAGCGTGGAAGCGGCCAAGCAGATCGCGCACGTGTTTCGCTGCCGGCGCACCGGCGAGGAACACGAAATCGATCCGCGTTTGCTGACCATTCTTTCGCATGTGTACGACCACTTTGGCGGCCGGCCTCTCGAACTGCTCTCGGGATATCGTTTCCAACGCCGGACTACCAGCAACCATTTTCACGGCACGGCTGCCGACATCCGAATTTCCGGCGTGCGGCCGCGCGACCTGCGGGATTTTGTGCACACCATGGATGCCGGCGGCATGGGGGTTGGCTTCTACCCGCGGGTGGGGTTCATCCACGTAGACGTCCGGCCCGCGCCCAGCTACCGCTGGATCGACAATTCACGTTCCAACCCCGATGCCTGGGACAAACAGCCCCCGCGCGGCTGGAAGCGCCGGAAGCTGGAAAGCTAGTCGGGCGACCGCAGGTCGCCCTTACTTGATCTTGCGCCTGCAGTCCCCTAACTTGGGGCGCACGAGGCGCCGTGCGGCGCCCCAGCAGCTTCATGTCCTCTCGACAACTCGATCTTCTCGACGAAAACGGTGCACGGCCCGCCCTGCCGCCGGCCAAGGGCAAGGGCGGAGGTGGCCGGGGCCGGGGCAAGGGTGGCAGCGACGATCCGCCGCCGCCCGCCGACGCCAACCTGGCCGACGAGGCGCAGCGCCGCTATCTCAACTACGCAGTCAGCGTGATCACAGCACGCGCCTTGCCTGACGTGCGCGACGGGCTCAAGCCGGTGCAGCGGCGAATCCTCTTCGCCATGCACAACGATCTGCACCTCTACCCCGACGCACGCTTTCGCAAGAGCGCGACCATCGTGGGCGCGGTCATCGGCAAATACCACCCGCACGGCGACACCGCCTGCTACGACGCCATGGTGCGCATGGCGCAGGATTTTTCGTTGCGCTACCGGCTGGTGGACGGGCACGGCAACTTCGGCTCGCTCGACGGCGACGCGCCCGCTGCCTACCGCTACACCGAGGCGCGCCTGGCGCCGCTTTCCACCGAGCTGCTCGACGAGATCAAGCAGGGCACGGTGGATTTCCGGCCCAACTACGACGGCACCTCGCAGGAGCCGATGGTCCTGCCCGCGCGCATTCCGCAGTTGTTGGCCAACGGCTGCGCCGGTATCGCGGTGGGCATGGCCACCAACATCCCGCCCCACAACCTGGGGGAGGTGTGCGAGGCCGCGGTGGCGCTCATCGACGACCGCAAGCTGGAGAGCAAGGACCTGCTCAAGTACATCAAGGGTCCGGATTTCCCGACCGGCGGCCAGATCATCAATTCCAAGAAAGAGCTGCGCGAGATCTACGAGACCGGGCAGGGCCCGGTGCGTGTGCGCGGCGAGTGGAAGATCGAGGAGAGCAAGCGCGGTCCGCAGATCGTCATCACCTCCATCCCCTACAACGTGTCCAAGGCGAATCTGGTCGAGAGCATCGCCCAGGTCATCCTGGCCAAGAAACTCCCCATGCTGGTGGACGTGCGCGATGAGTCCACCGACGACGTGCGCGTGGTGCTGGAGCTGAAGCCCGGTGCGGATCCGGCGCTGGTGGTGGCGTACCTGTACAAGCACACCCCGCTGGAACTGTCGTTTCACGTCAACATGACCTGCCTGGTGCCGACGGAAAACCGCGAAGTGGCCGGGCCCATGCGGCTCAACCTGCAGGCCATCCTGAGCGAGTTCCTGGATTTTCGCGAAGAGGTGGTCACGCGTCGCTTCGAGTTCGAGCTGGCGGAACTGCGCCACCGCATTCACATCCTGCAAGGTTTCGCCATTCTCTTCGATGCGCTCGACGAGGCCATCCGCATCATCCGCAAGTCTGATGGCAAGGCCGATGCGGCCAGCAAGCTGCAGGCTCGCTTCAAGCTCGACGATGAACAGACCGACGCGATCCTGGAGATGAAGCTGTACAAGCTGGCGCGGCTGGAGATCCAGGCGATTCGCGACGAGCTGGCCGAGAAGCGCGCACGGGCCAAGGAAATCGAAGCCATCCTTAAGGACAAGCGTCGCTTGTGGAAGGTGATCCGCGGCGAGATCGCGGACATCGGCCAGCGCTTCGCCGACAAGCGGCGCACCAAGGTTGGCGGCGGCGGTGGCGACGACGTGGAATTCCAGGCCGAGGACTTCATTCTCGACGAGGAGGTCACCGTCATCCTCTCGCGCGACGGCTGGCTCAAGCGCGTGCGCGAGGTGAAGGATTTATCCGCGACGCGCCTGCGCGAAGGCGATGTGGTGCTGGCGGCCCTGCGCGGCTCCACCAAGGACTTTCTGGCCATCTTCTCCAACCTGGGAAGCTGCTACATCAGCCGCATCCACGACGTGCCCGCCTCGACCGGCTACGGCGAGCCGGTGCAGAAGCTCTTCAACTTCCGCGACGGCGAGCGGGTGGTGGCCGCGCTGGTGGTCACCGGCACGGGACCGTCGGCGGTGCCGCCCGGAACCCTGGCCCTGGCCGTGACCAGGCGAGGCTACGGCTTCCGCTTCAATCTCGATCCACTGCGCGAGCTGAGCACGCGCGCCGGCCGTCGATTCGCCAAGCCCGCCGAGGGCGACGAGGTGGTGGGCGTCCTGCCGGTGCGTCCCAAGGACGTGCTGTGCGTGGTATCAGCGCGCGCCCGCGCTCTGGTGTGCGACGCCGACGAGGCGGCTGAACTCGCCAATCCGGGCCGCGGCGTCACCATCATCAAGCTCGACGAGGAAGACGCGGTCATGGGCTTTGCCTTGGGTGCGCGCAAGGACGACACCGTGCTCATCGCCGAGACCGACGCGGGCAAGAAGATTCCGGTGGGCCCGGGCCGCTACCACGTCACCGCACGCGGAGGCCGCGGCCACGCCCTGGCCCGCAAGTCTAGCGTGGTGCGCGTGCTCTTCCCCGAACCGCCAGCGCCGGCGGATGAGCCGCCCAAACTGCTGCAATAGAATGTTGCTTGGTCATGGCTGCTTCTAGTTCATACACGGCCGAACACATCACCGTCTTGCAGGGGCTGGAACCGGTGCGCCGGCGGCCCGGCATGTACATCGGGGGAACCGACACCAAGGGGTTCCATCACCTCTTGTGGGAGATCGTCGACAACTCGGTCGACGAGGTGATCAACGGCTACGCCACCCACATCGAGGTGACCCTGCACAAGGATCACCGCTCGGCCACGGTGGTGGACAACGGCCGTGGCATCCCGGTCGACCTCAAAAAGGAATTCAAGAAGTCGGCGCTGGAGCTGGTGCTCACCACGTTGCACGCGGGGGGAAAGTTCTCCTCGGGGCAGTACCAGTATTCCGGCGGTCTGCACGGCGTGGGTTCGTCGGTGGTCAACGCCCTGTCCGAGGAGATGGTGGCGCGTGTGCGGCGCGATGGGCACGAGTGGGAGCAGAGCTATTCACGGGGCGTGGCGACCAGCAAACTGACCAAGAAGGGGCCGGCGCGTGGCTCGGGCACGACGATTTTCTTTCGGCCCGACGTGCAGATCTTCGGCAAGCAGGAGTTCTCGGCGGAAACCATCCGCTTTCGACTGGATGCCAAGACCTTCTTACACAAGGGCCTCAAGATCACCTTCCGCGACGAGGCCGCCGGCACCAGCGATGTCCTGCAACACGAGGGCGGCATTGCGGACTTCCTGGCCAAAATCATTGCCGACCGGGGCAAGCCGCCCACGGTTCCCCAGGTCTTCTACTTCCAGCGCGAGGACGGCGTGCGCATCGAGTGCGCCATGCAGTGGACGGAATCGCACGAGGAGACGCTGCGCACTTATGTGAATGGCATCCCGACCACGCAAGGCGGGACGCACGAGCAGGGGTTTCGCGCCGCCATCGTCAAGGCCATGCGCTCGTTCCTCGACGACGCGGGCCTGGCGCCCAAGAATCTCAATCTGACTGCGGAGGACATCCGCGAGGGCATCGTGGGGGTTCTGTCCATCTACCTGCACGACCCGCAGTTTCAGGGTCAGACCAAGGAGCGCCTGGGCAATCCCGAGGCCCAGGCCCTGGTGGACAACGCCATCCGACCGGCGCTGGAAACCTTCCTGCACCAGAACCGCACCGCGGGCACGGCCATTGTCGAGCGCATCACGCTGGCGGCCCGGGCGCGCGAGGCTTCGCGCGCGGCCTCGCAGGCGGTGTCGCGCAAGACAGCCATCTCGCACCGGTTGAATCTTCCCGGCAAGCTGGCGGATTGCTCGTCGACGGATCCGGGCCGAAGCGAGTTGTTCATCGTCGAGGGAGACTCGGCTGGCGGCTCGGCCAAGCAAGGCCGCGAGCGCAAGCACCAGGCCATCCTTCCTTTGCGGGGCAAGGTGCTCAACGCCGAGCAGGCGTCGTTGCAGAAGGTCCTGTCGAACAAGGAACTGCAAGATGTGGTGTCCGCGCTCGGCTGCGGCGTGGGCGAGCAGTTCAACCTGGAGCGCCTGCGCTACCACAAGATCATCTTCATGATGGACGCCGATTCCGACGGCCACCACATCGCGACCCTGCTGCTCACCTTCTTCTATCGGCACCTGCGGCCGCTCATCCAGGGCGGCTTCGTGTATCTGGCGCAGCCGCCGCTGTTTCGCGTGGACCACGGCAAGGAAACCTTCTGGGCGCTCGACGAGGCGGATCGCGATCGCATCGTGGCGGGTTTGCCGAAGAATGCAAAGCCCGAGGTCATGCGTTTCAAGGGCCTGGGCGAGATGCAGCCCGAGGAACTGCGCCGGACGACTCTCGATCCGGCGACGCGACGGCTGTTGCGCGTGACTGTCAGCGACGGCCCAGAGACCGACCGGATTTTGACCGAGCTGATGGGAAAAGATGTGGAAGCGCGCTTCAAGTTCATCATGGAGCACGCCGCACAGGCGGACCTGGATCTGTAGTACCGCTTGAGGAGAACTCGTAGCTGGCTGAGCGGCGGGGCCTCCAGCCCAGGATCGGGTTGACAAGGCGACCGGGATAGCGAAATATATAGCACAGCATATGTTAGCAAAGCAAGTACCGGTCGGGTTGTTGTTGGCGACGCTACGACGCCGGCAGCGCCAGGCCGTGGAGATGCGGGTGCGCGATCTGGTGCTGTCGAACCAGCAATTCTGGTTGCTGGTGGCCCTGGTCGAACGCCAGGGGGCGTCGCTGGCCGAGATCCTCGCGGCCCTGCCCATGGACCAGCCCACGGCATCCCGCGTGCTGGCCGCCTTGAGCCGGCGCAAACTGGTTCGCCTGGACAGTGATCCCAGCGACCGTCGCCGTCGCCGCATGGTGCTGACCCCCAAGGGTGAGCAATTCGGTGCGCGCTGCCTGGCCGTGGCGGAGGAGGTTCGCAAGGCTGCGGTGGCGCATTTCTCCCCGGAAGAGATCGCCACCCTGCGCGCCTGGCTCCGTCGCATGGTCGACAATCTGGATGAACTGGACCGCGTTTCGCCGCCGCCGGTGTCGTCCAAGAATGGGCTGGCCGAGCGGCTATCCCGCGATAAATAGGGGCAGGAGATGCGCATGAGTTGGCTCAAGTCGACCAAGTTCTGGGGGGTGGTCGTCCTCGTGCTGGCGATGGCCGGCGGTACCGCCTATCTGGTAAAGCGGCGATCGGCCAAGCCGAAGGTGCAATGGGAAACCAGCGCGGTGGATCGCGGCCGCATCACCGCGCGGGTCACCGCCACCGGAACCCTGTCGGCGCTGGTCACCGTGCAGGTGGGCAGCCAGGTGTCCGGCTCCATCCTGAAGCTCTACGCTGATTTCAACTCGACGGTGAAGAAGGGGCAGGTCATCGCGAAGATCGATCCGCGCCTGTTCCAGGCCGCGCTGGAAAACGCCCGCGCCAACTATGCCCAGGCCAAGGCCACCCTGGACAAGGACAAGGTGGTGGCCAAGTTCGCCGATCGGCAGTTCAAACGGCAAGGCCCTCTGGCGAAAGAAAGTCTCATCGCCGTTTCGGACCTGGACACCGCCGAATCCACCGCCGGATCGTCCATGGCCCAGGTCGAGGCGGACCGAGCCAACGTCAAGCAGGCCCTGGCCATCTTGCACCAGGCCGAGGTGAACCTGGCCCTGACCAACATCGTGTCGCCCACCGACGGCACGGTGATCTCGCGCAACGTGGACGTGGGTCAGACTGTGGCCGCCTCCTTGCAAGCGCCCATTCTCTTCGTCATCGCCGAGGACCTGCGCAAGATGCAGGTGGACACCAGCGTGGCCGAGGCCGACGTGGGCAAGTTGCGCGCGGGAATGCAGGCCACGTTCACCGTGGACGCCTTCCCGGGCGAGCCGTTCAAGGGTGCGGTCCGCCAGATTCGCAACGCGGCCACCACCGTGCAGAACGTCGTCACCTACGACGCTGTCATCGACGTGGACAACTCCGATCTCAGGTTGCGGCCCGGCATGACCGCCAATATCACCTTCGTGTTTGCCAACAAGGACGATGTCTTGCGAGTGACCAACGCGGCTCTGCGTTTTCGTCCCAGTGCTGATCTAATGAGCGCGCTCAAGCTCGAAATGCCGCACGGACATCGCTCCGGCAGCGACGGCGCGCCTGGCGGGCCGTCGCTGCGGCCGGGCGGTCCCGCTCGCGCGGGCGGCTCGCCGAAAGGCGACGAGGCACCCGATCGACGCACGGTCTGGGTCTTGCGCGATGATTTGCCCAGCCCGATTCGCATCAAGACAGGCACGACCGACGGCACCAGGACCGAGGTGGTCGAGGGTGCTTTGCAAGTCGGGGATCTGGTCATCAGCGACGCCACTCTTCCGGCGGGCTTCAAGCCGGCCGCCACGAGCCTGCTGCCCGGCGCCGGACCGCCGCCCGGTGGTCCGCGCCGGTTCTAGGAGCGGAGATGGGCAAGCCCCTCATCGAGACCCGCAAGGTCAGCAAGGTGTACCGAATGGGTGACGTGGAGGTGCACGCCCTGCGTGACGTCTCGCTGACCATCGACGAAGGTGAGTCGGTGGCGGTGATGGGCCCGTCGGGCTCGGGCAAGTCCACCCTGATGAACATCTTGGGCTGCCTCGACCGTCCCAGCTCGGGCGGCTACTGGTTGGTGGGCCAGGAGGTGTCGCAGCTCGACCGCAACGCCCTGGCGCGGCTGCGCAACCGCACCCTGGGTTTCGTGTTTCAGAGCTTCAACCTGCTGTCGCGCACCACCGCGCTGGAGAATGTCGAGCTTCCCTTGCTGTACGCGGGCGTCTCCGCGCGTGAGCGCCACGCCCGGGCGCGCGAGGCCCTGGCGCGCGTGGGCCTCGGTGATCGCATGCACCACCATCCCAATCAGATGTCGGGCGGGCAGCAGCAGCGGGTGGCGGTGGCGCGCGCCCTGGTCACGCATCCGCACCTCATCGTGGCCGACGAGCCCACCGGCAACCTGGATTCGCGCACCAGCGTCGAGATCATGGCGCTGTTTCAGGAGCTGGGAAGAAGTGGCATCACGCTCCTGCTGGTCACGCACGAGGCGGACATCGCCCGCTACGCCTCGCGCGTGGTGGTCATGCACGACGGCCGCGTGCAGTCGGACCAGCGGCAGATTGCGCTGCAGGCTGAACTTGCCCCGGCCCCCGCCGACGCGGAGGTTTCGCCGTGAGCCCATTGCAAGTCCTGCGGGTCGCGGTCCGCGCGC
>CAVWIP010000009.1:0-37270 GCA_963755125.1 uncultured delta proteobacterium | reverse complement strand
CATTAACCAGCCGGTCGGCAGTAGGTGGAATTCGGCAGAGGTGCTCAGGTTGGAGGGCGGAATCTGGCCGTGGGGCCAGATCCAAGCGGGCTTGCCTTCGAAGTCGAAAAGCATGGACCAGTTGGAGTCGTCGGCGGCGAGGGTATCGGGAAGAGCAGCGATGGCGGTAGCGACAGCGCCAGGATCGAAGAAAGGGCAGAGAGGGACGGCACTGTTGCATTCGTCGGCGACCTGGTCGCGGAGGGCCTGTTTGTCGACGAAGACGCACTCACCATCGAATCGCCCGACGGCAAACCACGGTGGCTCGGAACCGCGGTGGTAGCCCAGATCCTGGGAGGGCTCCAATCGAAGCGCATCGCAGCCGAGTCGGCAGGAGCGACGACAGACCCCTTTCCCCAGTGGTTTGCGGCGCAGCCAGCAACGTCGGACGGGTTCGAGCCTGGAGAGAAAGAGGGCGAGCTGCTGGCGGCCGAGGATGTCGCCGTCGAGTGCGACCTCGGTGGTCTTCCAACGCTGGACGATGGCGAGCAGGCTGGCGATGCAACGTGCGTCTTCGACCAGGCCTCTTGTGAGGGTAAGTTCGAGGCAAGCCTCCACGCCTCGGCGGGCTTCTGAACTATTACCAACGTAAGGCCGCATGAGGCTCGGCGACGAGTATTCGGACAGCACGGGTGAATGCAATATAGCAGTGGCGGCCGCTCGACGACCGCTTGATACTAACCGTGTGGAAAGTTCGAAACGCGTTACCGCAGTCATTTTGGTTTTGGCTTTTTTCCTGGGGTCGCGGGCCACCGTCGCGTTCGTCCCTAGGCACGGTATCAGCGATACGCTAATCTATTCTCTTTATGCCTTCGTAATAAGGAAGGCTGGTCGGTTGGGGCAGTCTCCGTACGACCTTTACGAGAGAGTAGCGCGATCGGCGAGTCTGGCGCAGGGACAGCCGCGATTGCGTTTCGATCAGGTCACCATCGAGTATCCGCCGCTGGCTTTGGCTCTCATGCTCGCGCCGCTAGCATGGATGCCAGATGATGCTGGGTTAGGCGTACATGGCAAGACAACGCTAGATGTCGCGAGCTGGGCGCGCAGTTTTCGGTGGCTCTATTTTGTGGCGGATGTGGCTACGGTGATCGGTTTGGCATTCTGGTTGCGACGACGTGGGCTTGGCTCGCCGTGGGGGCTCGCTATCGGGACAGTGGGCGGGATCGTATTGGCCAATCTGCTCTACGACCGGCTCGATCTATGGGTGGGAATGGTCCTCCTGGGCGCCTTGGGGGCGCAGGTGGCGGGCCGCAAGTATGTCGCCCTAGCTCTTCTCGCCGTAGCCGTGAACCTGAAGCTTGTTCCCCTGCTGCTCCTACCGCTGTTCCTATTTGGGGCGCTGCCAAGCACTGTTCTGGTTGGTGGGCTCGCGAAAGGGCGCGTGCTCAGAGCTGGGCTCTTGGCCTGCGGGATGTTTGTGGGCGTCGCGCTCGGCCTCTTTCTGCCGTTTCGTCTCGCCTGGGGTCCCAGGGTCTGGGACTTTCTTGCTTATCACAGCCAGCGTGGTCTGCAGATCGAGTCGACCTGGAGTTCGATCCTGCTGGTGGCTGCTCGCCTCGGCTACCCGGTGCAAGTCGTGCATGCGTTCGGCGCTGGCGGCATCGTGGGAACTGCGGCGGGATTTCTCGCCACAGCATCGCTAGGCGTGGTCTTGGCCGCAACATTTCTGATCTACTGGTTGATTTGGCACGCAGCTCGGCGCCCACGGGCCTCGGCGGCCACCGTCGACGATAGAGTCGATTTCAATGTCGCAGAACGCCATCCGCAGGCTTTCGTTTGGGCGTCATTTGCGGTTCTGGCCCTGGCGATAGCGGGATCAAAGGTGTTCTCGCCACAGTATCTTTGCTGGTTTCTCCCCGGATTCTTGTTGGTGGAACAACCCCACTCTCGGCGTGCCGCCGCCGCGCCGTTGGCTTTCGTGCTGGCGTGCGGTCTTACCGCCGTGATCTTTCCTGGCCTCTGGGCGGAGCTGATGCGCCCGACTTCGAGCCCGAATGCGACCTACCTTCTGCCTACCCTGCGGGTTACATTGTTGGTGCTGGGGAGAAACTTGGTGTGGATTTACTTTTGCATCTTGACCGTGCTGCAAATGCGACGGAGTTGGTGGCAATCTTGCCTGGCAAAGGAGGCTGATCCATCGCTCAAGGCGAAAAGCCCGCTGCCCGTATGACCCGGCTGCAACCGAAGACGGTGCCGGTCTGGTGCTGGGCGGCGATAGCTTGCCTCTTCGCGGTTGCTGTGCTGGTTCTCCTGCAGCCCATCTGGGACATCGACGAATTCTGGCACGTGAAGATTGGTGAGATCATCACGACCACGCGCGCAATTCCCAGGACTGATCCCTTCACGTGGACGTGCGCTGGCGTGCCGTGGACCACCCACGAGTGGCTCTCCGAAGTGGCCTTCTACCTGGCTTTTCGATGCGCGGGCTGGAACGGCGTGCGCGCGCTGGGTGGCGCGGCGGTGCTCTTGGGGCTCGGGCTTCTCGTGCGGCTTGCGTGGCTGCGCAGTCGGAACGCGCCGGCCGTCCTCCTGATCTTTGCACTCGTGCTGCTTCTTTACATCGATCGGATGAGGCCCCGCCCTCATGTCCTGGCATTCCCCTGCGAGATTGCCTTTGTCGCCCTTTTGTTTGCGCCGCCTGACCGACGGCGGATACTCGTTGCTTTGGGACTTGCCGTGCTGTGGGCCAACCTTCACGGCGGAGCGGTCCTGGCCCCGGTTCTTGCCGTGGCGGCCGCACTGGCCCGACGCAACCGAACCGCGGCAGTTCTAGCCGCATGTACGATCCTGGCCGTGGCCTGCAATCCGGCAGGTCTGGGCATCTACCGGGAAGCTCTCGCCACACGGGCCGTCACGAAGGCTGCCAATGTTCCCGAATGGGCGCCCGTGTGGCGCTATTTGCAGGCGCCTGACGGCACGCTCCACAACGTGGTGGCTGCATTCGCGCCGTTCGCGGCGTTGGCGGCATTGCTCGTGCGGGCCTTTCTCCGTCCGAGGCCGGACGCGGGCGCCTTCGCCGTGGCCTTGGCCGCTGCTGCGGTCTCTGCGTCCGCCGGGCGCCATGTGTACTTGGTCTTTCCAGCGGCATTGCTTCTCCTAGCCGAGGCGCCGAAGTCGCAAGTCTCCGCGGTTTCCCCTGACGCTTCACGCCAGCCAAAGAGGGCCACTGTGACGGTCGTCGCGGCGCTCGCCCTGGGCGTGTGTAGCTATGCGTACGGCGTGGGGGCGCTACAGGGAGGTCTGCGCAACGCCCTGACGAACGCGGGCCGGCCGATTCGAGCCGGCGAATTTCCCGAGCGGATGGCGGATTTTCTCGCCCGGGCCGCGCTGGGCGGGCGCATGTGGAACAGCGTGGATTGGGGCGGCTACCTCATATTCCGCCTTTGGCCCGCGCAGCGGGTATTCATGGACGGTCGCACCACGCTGTTTCCTCCGGAACTCCACGACCTGGGCCACCGGGCCTTTGCCGCGGGCGCCGCTCCGTCCTTGGTCCCGGCGGTGGAGGCTGACTTCGACCGCTTGGGTGTGACGATGATCGCATCCAAGCGCCCCTTCTTTCCCGAGGGAATCTGGGACCGTCGTCGCTGGATTGCCATCTATCGCGACGAGCAGGCTGAAGTCTTCCTTCGCCGGGGACCGGGCGATGAGGCCGCCTTGCTGCGTGCCCTGCGCGCCGCCGGGCTAGGCCCGCAACCCGCCCAAGCCGAACGAGACCTTCTGGCGGCCTCGGGAGCCGCCGCCTTGCGCGCCCTCGCGCGCCCTTCTCCTTCGGAGAACGATGCCAGGGCGCTGCTGCGCGCTGGCCTCCTCGACGTGGAGTTCGGGCGCCCCGAGCAGGGAGAGCCGTTGCTTCGGCGCGCTGAAGCTCTGGGCAGTCGAGAGCCCGCGCTGGGCTACGAACTCGCGAAGTGCCTGTTCCGCCTGGACCGCACGCCAGAGGCCGTCGCGCTCGCGACCGGTTGGGCACAGCGAGACAGGCGACTGGATCGCCTGGCCGCACGTCTTGGCGAGGTCAGCGGAGATCGATAGAGCGGCGCAGTCCCGTAGTGTCCTCGATAAAGCGGCCTGCGGGGTCAAGACGAATTTGCTTCGAGGGGTTTTTTCCCTAAGGGGATAGACGGTTAGCTCCCGTGGTGGCTACGGAACGCATCCGCGCGAGATGACAGCTCAAATCCGGGACAACGGGCAGCTCGCCTGGTCACACTTTCTCGCGGTTGAAGAGGGAAATGACGTCACTATTCCTCCCTCAGATCGCAGATTGGATCGACACGCTGCCCAATGGATTTGGTCATGGCCTGATCGTTGTGAGTCCAGGCAGCGCGGCGGGTGTGGCGGGTGTGGCGGGTGTGGCGGCCCACTGACGTGGCCGCGAGCTGGGAGAACAAGCCCCAGCTGTGCGCGAAGACATTCCCACGCCTTCTGCACGCAGGCGCAACCTCCTCAATATCATTGAGGTTTTCATCGGCGGTGTACACGTGTGCGCCCTCAGACTTCTGTGATTCGCTAGGTCATGCCTCCACCGAAAGGGTGACCTGGAAGCCCGTTTGCCCACGTTTGGAGCTGCAACCAGATGACCCACGACAACGTCGACGTTTGCAATGTTGGCTTCGCCCGCTGACCGTTGACGAGGTGTTGTATGGCGGCCAGGCTGGCCGGCAGCCGGTTCTCGGCTTCTGGGCGGGCCTGGCCACGACACAGGCGACGCGGCCACGTAGTTCGCGGCGCCCGGGGCTTCGAGGCCCTTGGCGAGAACCTCCTGCGGTTGGGGATGGAGCTGGTGGAAGGCGACGCCAGTCGAGCTGCCCATTGTCTCAGGTTTCCGCTGTCATCTCGCGCGGATACCTTGGGTAGCCGGCACGGGCGCCAAATTCAAGAAGTGTTGCGCCTGACCGCTACGTCGCGAATCCCGCTGCGTCTTCGCCGTGAAATTCGCGACGCGCCAGATCAGGAAAGGGCGAAACCCGAGTCTGAGCGATCAGGCGGCGCAGTTTTGTCGATGGGTTTCCACGGCCCTCGGGGGACAGCTTGAAGAGGTTGGACCAACAGAGAAGGCGACTCCGTCCAGGGGCGGGAGGGTTGGGTCATGAATACGCCTTTGAGGTGACAGCTCGAACGACACGCCAGAATGCGGAGTGGTTGGTGTTGTATTCGGGGTCGCCAGCGCGCTCTTCCACCCAGCGCATCGGGCACCGGTGCTCGTCCTCAGGGCGCACGCCAGAGCCACCAGCATGGCCTCCTCGGTGGTGGACAGCTTTCGCTTTCCGCCGGGGCGCGGATCTTCTGCGAGCGCGCGGTCGAGGCCATCCTCGACGAATCGCCGCCTGGTCTGGTACACCGTCGCCGCTGCAACCTGGACTGTGCTGGCAATCTCTTCGTCGGTGCTGCCTCCGTCGGCGGCGAGCAAGAATCTGAGCGAGCTTGACCTCGCGCGCCGGCCGTTTGCCACCTGCGACGAGCAACTCGAGTTTCTGGCGCTCGCTCGTGTCCAACTGGACCATGTAACGTACATTCATCGCCATGCCTCCCGCGCCGAGGCACCACGTCAACGACGGCTGGTCCAGAAAATGACCAAACTCTTCACCGACAAGCAGGGCCAGTATCTGGCTTTCATCTACACTTACACCAAGCTGCACCGTCGTCCGCCGGCAGAAGCCGACATGCAAGCCTGCTTCGGTGTTACGCCACCCACGGTTCATCAGATGGTGGTCCAACTGGAGAAGCGGGGGCTGATCCGACGGCGGCCAGGGCAGGCCCGCAGCATCGAGTTGCTCCTCCCTGCCGAGGTGATCCCGCCCCTGCTATAGCAACTCGTCAAAATCCCTGAAGACGGGGTACTAGATTGCGTCGTCGTTGTTCCCGCAACCCGCAAGCAGCCTTGCCATGCCGGAGTGAACGTCCATGAAGGATGCCGCCGACGTGCCCGCTTCGGATGCCGATTCAAGCCGCTCATCTTCGTGAATCCACGCGGTGAGTTTGGCGATGCCTTTGTGGACAGGACGGGTGAACATCGAGCACGCAACGATAGACGTTACTGCGACCAGGTGCCTGCACCGACGTTGATCTGCCAACTCGCCAAATAGGTCGGCAGCAATGTCGTCCCGCTGTTGAAGACCAGTGGCTGGAATACGTACGTCGCCAGATAGTTGTGCACGCCGGGAGCGGTGGTGTCTTGGTTCCCATACCAGTGATCCCCCCAGTACATGAAAACCGTTCCCTGGCTTCCCACGATGGGCTGAACCCAGGTACTCTGGGTCATCCAGGTCAGCTTCCCTTGAGGTGCAATGTATCCCTGGTAGGTCCACGGCCCATTCATGGATTTGGCTGTGGAGTAAAAATCGTCGTTGGCTCGCCACCCTGTCTTGTCGGAGCCGATAAAGTAGTAGGTGCCGCTGTTATCCTTGAACACCGTGGGCGCTTCAATGCCGCCCGTGGTTCCGTTGAGGACCGAAAACTGCTTGCTAGACACCCAGCTATGGCAGTCGCTGGCCAGCGTATAGACCCAGCCGCTTTCCGTGACGACATAGGCACCAGTCTCGTCGGCGAAGGCGCTCATGTCGCTGTGGGCAGCAATGGCTCCGGTTGAGCTCAGTAGAGAACCTTTGAAGCTGTACACAGCGTTGACGGTAGGCGAGGTTGCGTACACGACCTCTTTGTCCACCTCATAGGTGACGTCGGCTGAATGGGCGTAGAGAACGAATTCTCCCGTCGCCGGACACTTGATGATATGCGGCCTCTCGCCCTTTCGGTTCGGCCCGAGCTGGCCGCTCGGCTGCTGGGGCAGGATGATCCCATTGTTCCCCTCCTTCTTCCATGTCGCCAGGTTCTTGGATGAGTACATGGAGAAGCCGTTGAAATCGTTGTCGGTCGTGGTGCTCAAAAAGTATTCGCCGTGCAAATAGAAGGTGTCGCACACCTGGATGATGCCGCCGCCGTGGGCGTCGACCAGATCGCCGTCGGTGTCCGTGAAAGTGATGCCCGGCGGGTCGGGCGGCGAGGGATCGGTCGAGCCCGGGCCAGGGTCGGTGAGGACCCCGATAGGACCTGATCCCGCCGCAGCACCGCACGTGCTGGTCCCAGTGGAGCCACCGGTTGCGCTCGATCCACCGTTGCCACCGGAGCCACCAGTCGCGCTGGAGCCTGCCGTGGTCACAACTCCCCCGGATCTGGTAGTTCCGCCTGAGCTGGTGGTCGTGCTCCTGCCCCCTGTGCCGGCAGAGCTGGAAGTGCCGCCGGAGCTGACCATCCCGCCCGATCCACCAAGCCCGGTCGTGCTGCCACCCTGCCCGGTCGTACCGCCTCCTCCTGTCGTCCCGCCGCTCAGCCTGGTTGTGCCGCCTGCCCCGGTCGTCCCGCCACTCAGGCTTGGCGTACCCCCTACTCCAGTCGTGCCGCCTACACTGGTCGCGCCGCCGAGGCCGTCACCGCCTACACCAGCTGTGCTGCCCGCCCCACTACTGTTGCCGCCCATTCCAGTCGTGCTGCCACCCACTCCAGTTGTGCTGCCCAGCCCACTGCTGCCGCCGCCCTGCTCGGTCGAGTTGCCACCTGCTACCGTCGCTCCAGCCAGCCCGGTCATCCCACCTATTCCACCTCCGCCTCCAACGCTTGAGGCACCCCCACCTCCTGATCGCCCACCAGCTTGCTGCATACCTCCCGAACCGGTCGCACTTTGTGAGGGAGCGCCCGTCCCTCCCGTCGCGTTTCCTCCCGCGCCAGTCGAAGAAGTGCCCGAACCGGTTCCGCCGGACGAACAACTCACAACGAGCACCGCGAGGACCATGGCCAGACATCCTGTTCGCGTCATCACATTTCTCCTCCGCCTTGGGGTCGATCAATCACCCATTCATTCGGGGTACCGTGAGCGTAGAAAGATTCACCAAAGACGCCTTTTACTCCCTTCCGACACGGATGAGCAATAGGTCTGGGCGTCCGCCCAACTCATGGTCGTGCCGCTCGCCTCCTGTTGCCACACGAGGTTGGTCAGCGTGTGGTGCGCAAATCCTCCGTCGAGTACCACGAAGCGGGACGTAGGATAGCAGCGTGAGCCACGAAAGACCTCCGCCTCACTGGAGATGATCCCTCGGTAGCGCGGGATTTCGGCCGCGCTCAGCGCGGCCGCCTTGCAGGGCAAGTGCAACGAAATCGAGCAGCTCGGCGAGAATGTCGCCGCGCTCATCAGGATCGCTGACCCGCCGTTTTCAAAGATTGGTTCCAGTGATTGCGCAAAACCCGACCGCTGTGGTGGCGATTCCCGCGATCCGCAGCCCTCGGCCCTCGGATGCGGACGGCAGCGGCGTAGTCGCCACGACAGGCACCAGAGGGGGATAGGCAGAACCAGTGTTCGGATAGCTGGCGCTTGCGCTGGATGGAGCCTGAGCGGCAGAAACCGAGTGCGGCGCGGCGTCTTGCACGGTGGAACCGCTGCACTAGCTTGCTTCGCAAGCATGGAATCGCATTCCGCGATGTGCGCGTTCACATCGACTTTCTCTTTCTCGGTCAGATCAGGTACCTTGCGCATGTATTCCCTGAATCGATCCGCGGCGTCCTCCCAGTGGTGTTTTTCCGACCAGAAAAGCTGTAGAACCCCTGAATGCTTTCACCATCCTCTGACGTTATCGCAACCTTCGCCTGGCTCGACGGCATCGATGTCGCGGCCACGGTTTGCGATTGTCAGGGCGTCTGCCTGTACCTAAACGAGCGGGCCGCCCGGGTCTTCGCCAAGGATGGCGGGCGCACGCTGATTGGCAAGAATCTACTCGACTGCCATCCGGAACCCGCGCGCTCGCATTTTGCCACCCAGCTGACTTCGCCGGCGCCGAACAGCTACACGATCGAGAAAGCCGGCATCCGCAAACTCATCCACCAAATCCCTTGGCACAAGGACGGCGTCTTTTCCGGTGTAGTGGAACTGAGCCTCGTGCTGCCCGAAACCCTGCCCCACTTCGTGCGCGATCCGGGCTGAGCTACTTACCACTACTGATTCAAAAAGGGAGTCGTTTGTCGGTGTTCATGGGCATGTGCACCAGGCGGTCCCATTGATCGCGGTCTGTGACACAGGGGGCATCGGGGTAACCATGTGGCCAGGACGCGCGTGACGGCCAGGCGCACGGTGATGAAGGAATCCAGGAAGTGTCGCTCCGGACGTGCTGCCGTCCGCCGTGGTGGCTAGTGCGCCGGTCAAAACTGGCAGAGAGAAGAGGATGAAAGAGCCTTACATCGAAGGAGTAGCGACCCACGATGACCCCGAGTCATGCGCAGGCGTCCGTGAGGGCGTCGGCGAAGCGTCGACATGACCCGCGCCAAGAACACTCTGTGCATGATCCACCCGCTGCGCTTCTTCATCCGCCAGCAAAGCCGCCACGGCGATCGCCATGTCTATACTCCACGCAGCCGGTTTCTTCCTGAGAGCGTGCTTGGCCACTTCGACCAGTTCGCGCCTACACAGCGTTTGCAGGAAATGCCCGATGCCGCTGTCACTAGCCGAGTAGACATGGCGGGGCACCTGCGTGCGTTGTGGAGATAGGCACTCCGCCCTGGTTCGAGGGCCACGCACCCTGGATCGTGACGTCGCCTGAGCGGCCCCTGGGCGTGTGCTTGGTGACCGCGATCGACAGAGCTGGATTCGCACGATGTTGGCTAATAAACGTAAGCCGTTCATGGACGGGTGCAGCGCCAGCCCCACGGCACAGGGTATTGATGGACCCCAGGTCAAACACGACCCGGGTAGCCTCAAGACATGGGGAAAGGGTCATACCCGAGCGGGCGGTTCCCCTGTTGCACCACGGTCCACTTGCCGTCGTCAGTTACCACGAACCCTTGCAGGTACAGAGCGAACCCGTCCTGCCCTGCCGCAGCAGCTTGAACACCATCCGGTCCGAGACGCGCCGGCCGCCAAGCTTCATCAGCTTGTCGTGTTCGATGCTCCCGAAGTAGTCGCGAATGTCGGCGTCGAGCACGTGATGTCCAACCCAGCCGGCGGAGGTGGCGACGAGCGACTTCCTGTCTGGGGCTGGACCTGGGCCGCAGTGTGGGCTCGCCCTTTGCCCACCACCCCTGTCCATTCACTGTCCGTGAACAAGGAATAGTGGTGTCTCATTATTGCAACATTGGAGGGGCGTTCGGGGGTGACTTTGGCGTTCACTGTTCATGAATTGTGAACGCGATTATTGAATTTCTCGACGAAAACGGGGCAGTTTCTCCGATTTTACGAGATTCTGATTTCCGCGACATTCTCACGTGGATTGTCCTACGATCTATGTGTACGCCGAACGCGGCGAACGAGCCCAGGCGCGCAGGGTAACAGCAAGACCCAAGTGGTTCGAGGAGTTCCATGGGAAAAAACATGATGAAAAGCGACGACCAGCACAGCGGTGAGAAACGGCCTCTTCTGGCAGTGGTTGCCGGTGAGAGCGCGCAGGACGTGAGTGAGGCTAGCCGACCACCTCAGCAGGACGGCGAAGGCGCTATCGACAACGAGTCCGAGGAGCAGTCGGGGAGTGTTGGTCTCTCGGAAGAGGCCTCGGAGGCACATGAGGATGGTCCAGTCTTGAGCAGCATTGCGGGAGGCAAGTGCGCAGCTGGAGGCATTTCGTCTTTGGGACGATTGACGGACATCAGCACGGCCGACGAGGTCACTGCGGCCGTGCGCGAGTGGGCGGCCAACGTGGTGCAACTGCTGCCGGTCGAGCAGGTCACGCACAGGAGTGAGGCTATCCGTCTGCTGCGCGCGGTTGGTGTGTCCTCGGCCGCAGCGCTGGCTGACGCTGGCATGGAAGAGGCGACGATGGCGATGGACAATGTGTCGTGCGGATGTTCGGGGAGCTGTCCAATAGTCGGGGAAATTGAGGAGGCGATGCCCTGGCCGGAAGCGGTCGATGGTCGCGAACTCGCGGCGGAGATCGAGGCGGTGTTCAGGAAACACGTGGTGCTGCCGGACGCGCAGGCCTTCCTCGCCATCGCGCTTTGGGTGCTCGCGGCGCATGCGCACGACAGCTTCAATGTCTTTCCGCTCCTGGTGATTTCCACTCCCGTGTTGCGGGCGGGAAAGACGACGGCACTGATGATGCTGTCGACTATTGTTCCAAGACCGCTTTTTACGAGCAATATAACTGCGCCGGCGCTCTTTGAGGCCATCGCGGCGGGGAAGCGCACAATTATCGTTGACGAGGCTGACACTTTCCTGAACGGAAATGAGGCGCTTCGTGGGGTCCTCAATTCTGGACATGTCAAGTCTTTGGCAAACGTGACGCGCGTGCGTGGCAGCTACAGCACGTGGGCTCCGAAGGTCATTGCGCTGATTGGGAGGGTCCCGAGGACCGTGGAGGACCGCTCGGTTATTATACGGATGGAGAGGCGCGTCGCAAACGAGAGGGTCGAGCGTCTCCGTCTTGATCGCCTTGATGAGTTCAGCCACCTTGGGTTAAGGGCTGCTCGGTGGGCGCAAGACCACGGGGAACAGCTTGGGGAGGCCGATCCCGCGATTCCCGATGAGATCACGAATGACCGGGCAAGGGACAACTGGAGATCTCTGCTGGCCATCGCCGACGCAATTGGCGGTGATCTGCCTTGCCGTGCGCGGGAGGCAGCAATTGCACTCTGTCGGGCTGACGAAATGTTGGACGAGGAAGTAGAAACGCTCCTGCTGCAAGACATGGACGGACTCTATCGGAGCCGGCGCACCGACCGCCTCGATAGCCAAGAAATTGTCCGGAGCCTTGTGGCGATGCCGGATCGTCCCTGGGTGGACTATGCCCGCGGACGTCCTCTCCGGGCGATAGACTTGGCTCGGATACTCAGTACGTTCCGGATCAGGCCACAGCAGTGGGCGTACCGCGAGGGCAGGAAGCGGAAGTGGCAGCGTGGCTACCTACTGAGCGACCTCCGGGAGACATTCGCTCGCTACGTGCCGCCGCAACAGGCCGAGCCGCCCGCAGCGCCGACCAACCCCTGAGAGCCGCTACCGCCGGTACGACTGCCACAGCCGGTGTCTTCGCAGGAAACAAGGAATTCGCCGCCTGATCCGGCGTCGACGTCCGGATTGTGAGCCAGGGCAGCGTGTTGGGTGTGTCGGGTGTGTCGGGTGTGTCGGGCTGACTGGGCGAGAGCCGTTCATTGCCGAGTGCAGAGACTCCATTCCGGTCCACCCATGAAGAAACCAGCCTCAACCAGCGAACCGGGAACCCTGAAACAGGGAAATAAAGAGGAATGAGCAACGCACAAAGACGCGGCAACTACCCGAGTTCACTCACTTCGCACGCCCCCACCTATGCGTCAGATTCCTCATAAAAGGGAGGGAATTTAGGCACAACAAAACCTAAACGATTTCACTGAGATGGATATATGATCACCTTCTGTGTTGGAATCATTGGCTTTTTCCTGTGCCTAATCTGTCCCCAACGCCCCAGTTGGGTGTTTGTCGGCCGCGGCGATACCAATGTGCGCACCATAACAGCGAAAGTAGTATGCCCCGCTGTACCGAAAAGATCAACGGCACACGGGGCACGGACACGGACTCTGCGGCTCACTTCTTTCCCGCAACCGCAGCCAATCGGGGGTCGCGTCCCACGGCGTCCTCATCGCACACAACGATCACACCAGAGGTCGCGCGGGTGAGCGCGATGTGCATGCGCACGTGGTACTTCATCCCTTCGCCGTGTACCAGTTCGGTCACGATCACGAAGGGACGTTCCAGACCCTTGAAGCGCAGGAAGGTGTCAGCCACCACGTGCTCGCTGGCGTCGGCCGCATCGGCGCGGGCCAGGCGGAAGCTGCCCAGGGTCGGCGTTTCCAGCAGGTGGCTGCGCGTCTGACCCGCCAGTGACAGCACGGCGATGTCGCCGGGCTGCGCACCTCCTCTTTGCAGCGTCTCGATTTCGTGCCGGACGCGGTCGAGGACCCTCGGGGCTGGCACAGCCACTACGCGCAGCACGGCCAGATCGGCCGGTGCCGCGCTCTGCGCGCCGTCTTTCGTGTACAGCGCCGCGAACTTCTCCACGGCGGGCGGGTTGCGGTGCTGGCCCGGCAGTATCAGGCGAGGGACTCCGGCGACCAGCGCGGCCGGTAGGTTGCGCTCGGCCCAGAATCGCTGGTTTTCGTCCAGCATCACCCACAGCCCGTGGCCGTCGGACAGCGCCTGTACCAGATCCCAGTCGCCAGCGGCGAAGTCCTGTGCCTCGTCCACCACCAGCACGTCGGGACGCTCGGTGCGCGGGGGCAGGGCATCGCACGCCGCCCGTAGCGAAACCTCGGACCAGAATCCTTTCTCCTCGGGATTGCAGGGCTGGCCCGCGGTCCGCAACAGGTCGTGGGCATAACGCTGGATCGAAACCGCCTGCACTTTGGCGCCGGCCGCGCGCTCGGCCGACAGCGCCGCGTCCACGTGGCGTCCGAGCGCGTCCGTGAAGCACGCATACAGCGCGCGCTGGCCCTGGCGCGCCCGCCGTACGGCCAGCTCCCGCGCCACGACTGTCTTGCCGCTGCCCGCGCCGCCCACCACCACGGCCCGCGTGTTCTCGCCCGCGTAGTCGAGCACGCGAAGCTGATCGCGGTCGAGAGCTAGGGTCCGTTCCGCTGCATCGTCCGCGCGGGCGCGCAGGCTGATGGCGGGCACCCAGGTTTCGCCCCACAGCTCGGTCAGGCAGCGAGTCCAGTCGCCTGCCGGCAGCGCGAAGTCGGGCGCCGCACGGTCGAGCAGGTCGGGCAAGATGGTCGCCAGGTGCGGTAGATCGCGGTGTCCGATGACCAGGTCGGTGACGTCGCCGCAGTTCGGCCCGGCATCGAAATCCACGTCGGGAAACACGCAGGCGGCGCCGTAGCCCGGCACCTGGAAACTGCGGCTGCGCATGGCATCGCCCAGGTGCTTGGCGAACGCGATGGCCTGCGCACGCGGCGGCCGGTCCATCTCTCGCGCGTTTTGCAGCCAGCGCCCGCCCTGCAACTCGAGCCGGCCGCCCTTCACCTCCAGCACCAGCAGGCCGCGCTTGGGATTGGCGATGACGAAATCGCCTTCGCCCTCCCAGCCGTTGCCCACACGCAGGCGCAGCGAGTGCCAGGCGGTCCATCCATCGGGCAGGCCGCCTGCGGCCAGCGCCCGGTACACGGCGCACTCGGCCTCGCTGATCCGGCTGCGCGGTCCGTCCGTGGGATAAAGGCGCCCTGCCATCGCGTCGATTATCGCCCAGGTTGGCGCCGCCGTCGCGGTCGCGTGGCCGAAGACGTGTCGGCGTGGGTGGCGGGAAGGATCAGGCGCCGCATCCCGGGGCATCGGCCGTCCCGTGAATCGATGTCAGTCGGGGGTGCCATCCACGCCTATCTAGTCGTCACGGGCGTTTCGTGTCACGCTCATGTCTATGCCCGTTACCGCACGAGAGGCCGCCGTGACCCTGCGACAGCGCAGCGCCGAGGCACACAAGCGGGCAGAGTTCCAGGCTGCGGAGGCGCGCGCGCGGGTCGTGGCAGTGGTGCGCGGGCTGCTTCCGCCGGGCGGCTGTGCATGGCTGATCGGAACGCTGGCCTGGGGAGGATTTGGCGCGCACAGCGATATTGATCTGGTTCTTGCGGATGTGGACGGTTCGCGGGCCACGGCCATCGAGATTGCGGTCTGCAAGGCCGTCGGGGTCGAGGTGGACCTGCTGATGCTGCAAGATCTGCCACAGTCATTTCGCGAACGGGTCGAGCGCGAGGGGCTGGCGATCCATGGTGGCTGAGACGGAAACCGTTGTCCGGCTGACGCGCCTGAAGACCGACCTGACCGGGGACCGAGCGGCCATGGATGCCCGCGAGTCCGAAGTCGCGGAACTGGTCGGTCGCTGGGACCAGGCTGGCAGTCTGGGCCGGCCCGAACTGGTCTTGATCGCGGTCAACCTGCATGGCTGGTACACGGCCCTTGAGACGGCACTGGAGCGGGTGGCGCGGCTGCTGGACCAGACGGTGCCGGACGGCGGTTCGTGGCACCTCGACTTGCTGGCTCAGATGCAGCTTGAGGTGCCCGGCGTGCGGCCAGCGATCGTCCCTGAGGGCTTCACCCCCGAGTTGCACGAGTTGAGGAAGTTCCGCCACTTCTTCCGCAACGCATACGCTCTCGAACTTGATGCGGCCCTGGTTCGCCAGAGGGCGGCTGATCTTTTGCGCGTGTGTGGCCCCCAGGCGGTGGCAATGGCAGCATTGCGAGCGCACATCGACGCTACTCTAAGCGAGCTTCTGGCTGCGCCGACGGTAGGGTAGGCACGCCGTCGCTCGGCTCGCGCCAGGCGCCGTCAATTTTCCTCGATGACCTGCGCGATCTGGTGGGGCTTGACGAAGCGAACGCGCGTCTTGCCCACCTTGGTGTCGGGGTGTTCGCGGGAGTTCACGACGAAAAAGCGCCGGGGCGCGTAGGCGTCGATGAAGCTCATCGCAGAGCGGTCGAGTCGTCCCCGGCTGTCGCCGGCCTTGACCTCGACGGCGTCGATGCGGCCCTGCCGTTCGATGACCAGGTCGACCTCGGCGCCGGACTTGCTGCGCCAGTAGCGAATGTCGTCCAGCACCGGGCCGAGTGACTTGCAGATTTCGCCAAAGACGAAGTTTTCGGCCAGGGCGCCGTGATCCGCCCGCAATGCGGGCACGGCGAACCCACCGAACAGCCGGTTGCGCACGCCATTGTCCAGGAAGAACACCTTGGGCGCGCTCGTGATCTCGGCCCGCTTGCCGCCCACGAACGGCTTGACCAGGCGAAGAATGTGCGTGTCGGCGAGCAGGCTGGTGTATTCGCGCGCGGTTTCCACGGACACGCCCGCCACCGCAGCCCATTCCGAGTAGTTGCACAGGTTGCCGATCTGGGACGCCGCCAGTTCCAGCACCTTGCGGAAGGCGGCCGGGTTGCGCACCTGGAACCTGTCCGAGGCGTCGCGGATCACGAAGGATTCGACCAGCCCGGTCAGCGCGCTCTCCGGCGTGTCCGAAGTGAACACCGTGGGGTAGCCGCCGTAACGCACCAGCCTTTCGGTCAGTTCGTCGAGAGAGTTCTCGCGCACAGCCGGTGGGCCGGCGAGCGACGGGGCCAGTTCGGCCAGCGAGAACGGGAGCAGGAGGTGGCGCTGCGCCCGGCCCGCCAGCGACTCGCGCGTGTGCGCTTCCAGATCGAACGACGAGCTGCCGGTGGCAAAGATCGGCCGTCCGGTGTGCCGATCGACAAGCCCCTTGAGGAATAGGCCCGCTTCCGACAGACGTTGCACCTCCTCGAAGAACACCGCCGCGCCCGCGGGCACGAGATCGTCCAGCGCGCGGGCGAACACGGCCGGCGACGTGAGGGCATCGCGCAGAGCAAGCTCGTCGCAGTTGACGTACAGGAAGGGCGGGCCCCGGTCGAGCAGGGTCTTCCAGATGAGAGTGGACTTGCCCGCCTGCCGAGGGCCAACGACCAAGCACACGCGCTGGTCAGCGGTCAGTCGCGTGCGGCGAGTAACATATCCGGCGGGCACGAAGCGGGTTGGCGTCGGGCTGGATCTGCCCGCCAGCCAGGGGTTGTCCGCCAGCAGAACCTGAAGCGCCGCGTCTGGAATCCTTGCCACTAATAGAAGTTAGCAGGGATAACCTCCGACAGCAACTGAGATTGGCATGGTAGATTGTGGTCAGGGAAAGCGCTCTGCGCCACCCTGTGCCCGCATCTCCGGAAGGCGTGGTCGTGGGTCGGAGAAGCGGATCGATTTCTCGGAGCGGTGGAGATTTTCGAAGATCGTCTACATCCTGCGCGAGCGCTCCATCGGCGTGGTCCGCATGTACCGCGAGGGGCCATCAGATATCGCTCGGCTTGGGCGTATTCGCGGTGCTCTTGGGGAGTTTGGGCGACTTGATGTACTCGTCCGGAATCGCGCCAGTGAGCGTCTTCAAGAAGGCCACAATGGAGGCGACTTCGCCGTCGGCCAGTTGCTTGCCGAGTTGGTACTCCGCCATTTGCTTGACGGCTTCTTCGAGGGGCGACACTCGTCCTGTGTGGAAGTAGGGTCCAGTCTTATCAATGTTCCGCAGCGATGGAACTTTGAAGACCATCCGGTCACTTGCCTGCTTGGTTAGCGTCTGGCGTCCAGGGTCGGAAGTGTCTGGGTAGGGCTTGGCGGCCCCGAGTTCCTGATATGCCTCGCCGCCCAAGTAGGTCCCCGCATGGCAAGCCTGGCAGCCCACATCCATGAACTTGTTGAAGCCGGCTTTCTCCGCGTCGCTAAGGCTTGACCGATCTCCGTTGAGAAACCTATCCCAGCGAGAGGGCGTCATCAGCCTGCGCTCGAAGACTCCGATTGCGCGACCTATGTTCTCAAGAGTGACGGGATCATTGTCGGCCGGGAATGCCGTCCTAAAGGCGTCGCAATATTCGGGCATGGATTTCAGCACTGCAACTACCGCCTTGTCAGAGGGCATCGCCATCTCGACCGGATTCAAGATCGGCCCTTTGGCCTGTTCCTCCACGTCCGGGGCGCGGCCATCCCAGAACTGCACGAAGTGACCGGCGGCGTTGTACACCGTAGGGGCGTTGCGGGTGCCCAGCCGGCCCCTATGGCCATCGGAAACCGGCTGTCCGTCGACCCCGTACCTGGCCAAGTCGTGGCAGGAATTGCAAGACACATCATGGTTTTTGGACAACCTGGCGTCGTAGTAAAGCATGCGGCCCAGGTTCACCTTCGCTTCGGTGGTGGGGTTCTTCTGCGACTCTATCGCGTCGGGCAAGGCCCTGAACATCTTGAGCTGCGCTTCGTTAACCACCACGGCCTTTGACCGGCAGCTCGTCAGACTCATGCCAGCGGCGAGCATGATTGGGAGCGGGATCAGAATAGACACCAGTCGGTTACGCATGTGGGCTTGATCCGCTTTCGTGGACAGGTTGGTTCACGACCGCATCGGCGCGACTTGACATGGGTTGTGTCTACCTGGCAGTGCCCTGGTCGGCAATTGGCACGCACAACCAGAATCAGACAAGGTTCCAGGGCAGGGCAGCGACGTCTTCGGTCACCCAGAAAGGGCGTTGGGTGGCGCACAGGATGGCGCCCTTGGCGATGCGCCGGTCAGGGTACGCCTTGCGAAATGCGGCCAATCCCGAGGCATGCCGGCGCGACGGACTTGCGGTCAGCTTGATCTCGAACGGGTAAAGCACTCCATCCCGTTCGAGCAGCAGATCGACTTCGGCGCCGCCGGCTGCGCGCCAGTGCGAGTACGCGACCCCGCCAGAGAGGGCTGCGGCCTGCTTGCGGATCTCGTTCACCATTGAGGTCTCAAAGAGAGCGCCGACCAGGGGATGGCCGCCGAGGGACGCGGGGCTGGAAATATGCGCGTGGAAGCAGGCCAGGCCGGTGTCGGCCAGATAGCCCTTTGGCTTTGATGACACGCGCTTCAGGGCATTGCGAGCGAACGCGGGGTGCTCAACCCATTGGAAGGTGCCCGCCAGGATTGCCAGCCAGCGCCGCGCCGTCTGCGGCGTGATGCCGATGTCGCGTCCAAGTTGGCTGGCGTTAATTTCCTGGGCGGTCAGCGCCGACATCAGCCCGAGGAACTGTCCGAAGCGTTGCCAATCCTCGACGGAACCGGCAAGGCGGGCGTCGCGTTCCACGTAGGTGCGGTGATAGCCGGTCCAGAAATCCGGAACCATGTCAGCATCCAGCGCGCTCGTGCCCGGCATAGCCCCGCGCCACAGCCATTCCCACAGTGTGCGCCCGGGCCACGTCGCGGCCGGCGGCCGAGAGGAAAGCAACCCGTCCGGATCGTCCATCCAGCGACCAAGCCAGCCCGTTTGCGCGGCCGCCAGTTCTTGGATCGAGAACCCTTGCAGATCTAGAAAGGCCACGCGGCCGGCCAGGCTTTCAGCCAGCGCTCGCATGACGTGCCACTGCTGTGACCCAGTCAGCAGGAACATCCCGGGTCGGGCCTGGGCTTCGTCAACCTGTCGCTTGATGGCAGAGACAAGCTCCGGGGCGTACTGGATCTCGTCCAGCACCAGAGGCAGGCGATGGTTGTGCAGAAAGATGTCCGGTTCGGCGCGCGCGTTCTCCACGTCCATGCTGGGATCGAAGGCCACGTAGTCGAGGTCGGGAAAGACGTGCCGCAGCAGGGTGGTCTTGCCCACCTGTCGCGCCCCGCTGACCACCACGATGGGGAACGCCTTGACCAGCTTCTTGAGCTTGTCTGTGACGCTTCGCCCAACATACATACCTTACAGTTTGATGTCATTATCATCAAAGTGCAAGGTATGGTGTCGGCTTGATCCAGATCCGACGACGATCTGGCGAATAGTCCAATTGTGTGCGGAGGTCGGCGCCTGCTCGCGCGACCAACTCGCTCCCCAGAGGCGACCACGCCATGAAAGCCGCCACGGCCGCAACGGATGCCACAGCCGGCGCCTTCGCAGAAAACGATAAATCCGCCGCCGGATCCGGCGTCGACGTGTGGATTGTGAGCCAGTGCAGCGTGTCGGGTGTGTCGGGTGTGTCGGGTGTGTCGAACCGCGAGATGGGAGAGCGGGTCCCACGCGGCCATGTTGCAACTGACGCGGAAAGAGAGGGGAGATCGCCGACGGCCTAGTCGCGTGGTGAGCCCGCCGGCTTCGCTGGCGGCGCACTATCGCGCGAGGCCGAGCGAAGCGAGCGGGGAGGAGGTGGCGGATGGGGGGCCGAAGCGCGAAGCGAACCCTTCCAGGTTGCCATATCAGAAGGCCCGACCCGAGACCCCGAGGTCACGCAACACCTCGGGCAGAAGCGTCTCCGACGGGGCACGTACCGCGATCACGCCGGGGATCGGTGCCGGCACGTGGGGGTCAATGGAGAAGACCGGCTTGCCCCGTGACAGCGCGGATTCCACCAACAGCTCGGTCACGCCCACCGAGAAGCTGGTGCCCACGAAGATGAACAGGTCGGCCTGAGCAGCAGCGGCGCACACGCGATTCCACTGGTAGTCGGCGTGGCTGTCGTAGCACTCATCGAACCACAGCACATGCTGGCGCAGCAGAGCGCCGCAGGCGGGACAGCGGGGCAGATTCTCCACCACCGGGTCACGCACGAACGTTTCGAGATCCACCTCCGCGCGCGCCAGCGAGCCTTTGGGCGCCCCGAGGAGGCAGCCTTCACGCGCGCAGCGCACCCGGTCGGCGCTGCCATGCACCTTGACCAAGTCGAGCGACCCGGCTTGCTCATGCAGGATATCGATGTTCTGGGTGATGAGGAGGAAGCTGCCGTCCGCGCCCAGTTGCCAGGTTTGCAGCGCCGCCAGGGCCTGGTGTGCAGCGTTGGGACGCGCAGCGAATACAAGATCGAAACGGCTCATATACCAGCGCCATGAGCCGGCCGGATCTTCGCGGAAGTAGCGAAACGTGCCCAGCTCCGTCACATCGCGCTTCCACACGGCGCCCGGATCTTGACCGCGGAAGGTCGGGATGCCGCTTGCCAGGCTGATGCCTGCGCCGGTCGTAACCACGATCGACGATCTGCGGGCGGCTCGTAGCGCCTTCACGAGCGCGTCGGCGCAACCTGACATGGGTCGTGTCTACCCGGCATGGCCTTGGTCGGCAATGGGCACGAAGTGGTCATCTGCCTCCCTAATCGGCTGGCGAGGCTTCGGTTGTGTGCGAAAGCGGCGAAGGCGTGCGCCACCTGTGGTTCGCCATGATCCGAAGGCAAAGACCACTCGCGCCGAGAATCTGCTCGACCCTGCCCGCGCACGGCTGGGCATCTGCGTCAAGTCCACCAGCCTCTTTCAAACGAGTCGCTGACAGCTTCGTCGAGATCCCTATGAACTTGGCCGCGTGGGCGGCAAGCCCCTGCCTTTGACCTGGAACCCGATCCGCCGCTTGGGCCTCTCCGGCGTGGCCATCAAGCTGCGCACGGCGTCGAACAGAGCCACGATGTGGGTGTCGTGGGTTGAGATCTTGCGCTCCAGCTCGTCCAGCTTGGCGGCCAGCTGGTGATGGGATGCCAGGAATCCCCGGAGCCTGACGAAGGCGCGAACCACCTCGACGCTCATCTCGACGGCTTTGGGCGAGTTCAGCACGGATGCGGCCATGACCGCCCCGTGCTCGGTGAATGCGGTTGGCAGGTACTTCCGGTGCCCGCCTCGACCGGGCTTTAAGATCGCAATTTGCGATCTTAAAGCCTCGTACTCTTCCTTGGTCAGGACGAAGGCGAAATCTTCCGGGAAGCGCTTCGCGTTTCGTTTCACCTGCTCGTTGAAGCGGCTCACCGTCACGCCGTACAAAGCGGCCAGGTCGGAATCGAGGATCACCCTGCGCCCGCGCAGGACGAGGATCGTCCGCTCCACCCGTTCCAGCGGGACGAGGCCGGTCGCGCTCACTGTACGTCCTCGGGGAGGGTGGAAGCCCTCGCCTTTGAGGCGAAGCCTTTAGGAGGTCTGCGGTACGATGAGGTGTGACGACATACCGGAAGGGTTCGCACACGGTGTATCTGTTGCACTACCACGTAGTGTTCACAACGAAGTACCGCAGACCGGTCATGCGAGGGGAGGTGGCGGTGCGGTTGCGGGAATTGATACGGGAGATCTGCAAGGTGAACGAGATCGAGATACTGCGAGGGCACGTATCGCCTGATCATGTGCATTTGCTGCTGAGCGTGGAGATGATCTCTCGGTAGCGCGGGATTTCGGCCGCGCTCAGCGCGGCCGCTCTTGCAGGGTAAGTCCAACGAAATCGAGCAGCTGGGCAAGAATGTCGCCGCGCTCATCAGTATCGCTGACCCGCCGTTTTCAAAGATTGGTTCCAGCCGGGGAGGCTGTGGGGTGGCTGGCGAAACCTGACCAGCATCTCCTGCACCCAGCGCCTGACAACCTGCTGGTGGCGACACCGGTTTCCCTTCGCGTGAACTCGGTTCGCAATGACGATCCGGCGTGTCTGATGGCTCCACCGCAGGGTGGCCAGATGCGCTTGTTCTAGCTGGGCCTCGGTGAACGGCCGCTTTACGAGGGTGAACTTGATACTGAACGGGTGTTCAGCTAGCCTACTTGATCGTGGCTGCTGCAACCTTGCTCGACCTGCTTCCGGCTGCATTGTCGGCTCATCTCATCCCGGCGCGTCGCCTGGAAGAGAAAGGCGGGGACAAGCGCGGGGTCGTGGCAACGGCCCTGCCCCGGCTGGACGCGTTCTTGGGCGGAGGCTGGCCGCGCGGCGTGGTGAGCGAACTGGCCGGGCCGCGCTCGTCAGGCAAGACATCGATCCTGTACGCCTCGCTGGCGGGTACGCTGAACAGCGGCGGCGCTGCGGCGCTGGTGGACGCCGAGCAGGCTTTTGATGCCCGGCTGGCGGCTCGGGCCGGCGTGCCGCTCGCGCGCTTGTTGTGGGTGCATGCACCTGGCACGCACGCACTGCGCGCCGCTGAGTTGTTGATCGACGCCGGGGGATTCGATCTGGTCGCGGTGGACATCGGCGACAAGAATCCACGGTTGCCCGACGCTGCGTGGGTGCGGCTGCGCCACGGGGCAGAGCGCCAGCGGACGGTGGCGCTAGTGGTAGCGGCCTCGCCTCTGGTTCGCTCCTTCGCCTCGGTGGCGGTGATCCTGTCCCGGCAGGGTGTGGACTTCGGCGAGCGACAAGATTCCAAACGCAGCATTCGCGTTTGTAGCGCGGCTCCTCCACTGTTGACCGGGCTGCGAAGCAACGTCGTACTCAGCCGTGGCCGCACGCCCGCTGATGGTGCCGACCATTTTTCCATTGAGTTCTCGGTGATGGCGCCACTGCCTTACAACGACGAGGCCCCACCGGACGGGCCCCGGCCGCAGTCGCGGCGCAAGTGATAGACGCGCTCGCGCGAGGTTCGCATGTCCAGCATTGCGTGCGTTCATGCCCCCGACATCGCGTTGCAGGCGGTGTTGCGCGGTCTCGCCGATGTGGGAGAGCGCGCGGGGCCGTTCGCGCTCGCTGCGGGAGTTGGAGGACGCGCGCCGGTGCTGGCCGTGACGGCTGCTGCTGCGAGCGTCCGTCCAGGCATGACCGTGGCACAAGCGTTGGCCGCGCTACCTTCTCTACGTGTGGTGACGGCGGGCCAGCCCGATGTGGACGCGGCTGCGGCAGCGCTGGCCGATCTGGGTCTGGGGTTTGCGCCAAGGGTCGATACAGAGCCTGAGCGGGTCTTCTTCCAGGCTGGAGATCTGGGTCAGCTCTACCCGGATCTGTCCGCTGTGGCCCACGCTGTGCGGGCGCGCGCCGCTCGGCTAGGGCTGGAGGTGCGCGTGGGTATCGCCACCTCCAAGGGTCTGGCGCGCATCGCGTGCCGCACAGCCGAGGTTGCCATTGTGCCCCCGGCGCCGGCAGCGGCCCGCGCCTTCCTGGCGCCGTTGCCGCTGGCCATGCTGGCACCCGCCCCTGAAATCAGCGGGGCGCTTGCGCGCTGGGGATTGCGCACGGTGGGAGAGCTCGCCTGTCTGCGCCCAGAGGACGTGGCCGTGCGAATGGGCGCGGCCGGGGCGCGGCTGGTGCGGCTGGCGCGTGCTCAAGACGACGAGGCGTTCTTGCCACAAGCGCCGGCCGATGCCGTCGAGGAAGGCACCGAACTCGACTACGCCCTCGACTCGCTCGATCCCCTTGTCTTCGTGCTGCGCGGGCTGATCGATCGGGCGTTGGCACGGCTGGCATGTCGCGGGTTGGCGTGCGCCGGGCTGACCTTGCGTCTCACGGTGGAACCGCACAGCTTCGAGATACGCGAGGTGGCGCTGCAATCGCCCACTCGGGAGGCGGGGATTCTGTTGCAACTCGTCCGGCTGGAGTTGTCGCGCCGTGCACCCTCGGCACCCGTGACGGGGATGACCATTCTGGTCTTTCCGGCGCGGGTGCGTGCGACTCAGCTCGACATCTTTCGTCCCAATGGACCGGCCCCGGACCGGCTGGCAGCCACCTTGGCGCGACTGAGCGCCCTGGTAGGACCCGAACACGTGGGAACGCCGCGAGTCGCGGACACATGGCGAGAGGAAGTGACGGCACTCGATCTGCCGTCCCTGGGTGCTGGCGAGATGCACACAGTTCGCGGCAGCTCCAGCGATGTGGGGGCGCTGGCTATGCGCCGTTTCCGCCCGCCGCAAGAAGTGGAAGTGCTCATGGAGCGCAACGGTCCTTCGGCGTTTCGCGGAAAGGAGACCGTGGCGCGCATCCTGATCGCCGCGGGTCCCTACCGCATCAGCGGGGAATGGTGGACCGGCAAGGCATTCCACCGTGAGTATTGGGATGTCCACGCTTCGGACGGTGCCGTGTATCGCATGCACCAGGATGGCGAGAAGTGGTTCCTGGATGGCTACTATGACTGACTCTTTCCCACCCTACGTTGAGCTGCGCTGCCGCTCGGCCTTCAGCTTCCTCGACGGTGCCTCTCTGCCGGAGGATCTGGCCGAGACGGCCGCCTGCCTGGGACACCATGCGCTTGCCCTTTCCGATCGCGGTGGTCTCTCCGGTGCGCCACGCTTCTTCAAAGCGGCGCGCAAACTGGGTCTGCAACCCATCGTGGGAGCGGAGATCGCGATCGAAGTGCCAGGGACGCAGGTACCACCCTTGCTGCTGCTCGTGGAAAACCGCACCGGCTACCGCAACCTGTGTCGCCTGCTCACGGCTATGAAGGCGGGACGGCCCAAAGGAGAGGGGACGGCCAGCCACACGCTGCTGGCTTCGCATGCCGATGGACTGATCGCACTCGCCGGTGCGAGCCCGCGTGATGATGTGGCTGAACTGACCGCCGTTTTTCCTGCTGGGCATCTGTACCTGGAGGTGCAACGCCACCTGGATGCCGTGCAGGAGCATCGCAATCGGGCCGTGCTGGCCCTGGCAGCCGCGCACCACCTGCCAGTCGTGGCTACAAACGACGTGCGCTACGCCTTAGCCCAGCTCCGGCCTGTTCATGACGTGCTGACCTGCATGCGCACCGGTCTTACTGTGGACGAGATTGGGCGTCGCCTGCCTTGCAACGCCGAACGCTTCCTCAAGCGTCCCGCAGAGATGGCTGCACTTTTTCGCGACCTACCGGCGGCGCTGCACGCAACCCGCGAGATCGCCGAGCGTTGTGCTTTTACCCTGGCCGACCTCGGCTACACCTTCCCACGCTATCCCGTGCCCGTGGGCGAGACACAGCAGAGTTTCCTTGAACAGATGACCTGGCAGGGCGCTGCCGGGCGCTACCGTCCCGTGACCGCCAAGGTGCGTGCCCAGCTCGAACACGAGCTGACTGTAATCGGAAAGCTGAATCTAGCCGGTTACTTCTTGGTGGTCTGGGACATCGTGCGGTTCGCGCGCGACCGAGGCATCATGGTGCAGGGGCGCGGTTCGGCCGCCAACAGCGCCACTTGCTATGCCCTCGGCATCACCGCCGTCGATCCCGTGGGCATGGAACTGCTGTTCGAGCGCTTCCTGTCCGAGGAGCGAGTCAAGAGCGCGAGCAACGCGACCGATCGCATGCCGGACATTGACCTGGATCTTCCATCAGGCGGACAGCGCGAGGCCGTGATTCAGTACGTGTACCGAAAGTACGGCGCCCACGGCACTGCCATGACCGCCAACGTGATCTGCTACCGGCCGCGCCTGGCGGTACGCGACTGTGGCCGCGCCCTGGGTTTTGCCGAGGAGCAACTGGATCGTATCGCCCGTCACCTGCCGAGCTGGATTGTGCCTGAGGACAGACCGCTCGACGCCTTCATCGCGGAAGCTGGCTTTCCCCCCGCCGATACCCGGACCCACCTGCTGGCCGATATCGCCACCTCGATGCTGAATCTCCCCCGCCATCTGGGGCAACACTCGGGCGGCATGGTGATTGCCGCCGGCCGCCTCGACGAGATCGTGCCGCTGGAGCCGGCACGGATGCCCGGCCGAGTGGTTGTGCAATGGGATAAGGACGACTGCGCCGATCTGGGCATCGTCAAGGTGGATCTGCTGGGTCTGGGCATGCTGGCCGTGCTGGAGGAATCAGCTGCGCTCTTGCGTGCCCACCATGGCATCGAGATCGACTACGCCCACCTGCCGCCGGACGATCCAGCCGTATACCGCATGCTCCGCGCGGCCGACACGGTGGGTGTGTTCCAGGTCGAGTCCCGCGCGCAGATGGCCACGCTGCCGCGCATGCGGCCCGAACGCTTCTACGATCTGGTAGTCGAGGTGGCCATCATTCGCCCCGGCCCCATCGTCGGGAAGATGGTGAATCCGTACCTGGCCCGGCGTAGCGGCCAACAGCCCGTGCGCTATCCGCACCCTTCACTGGAGCCTATCTTGCGGCGCACGTTGGGCATCCCCCTGTTTCAAGAACAACTGATCCGAATGGCCATGACTGCGGCCGGGTTCAGTGGCGGTCAAGCAGAAGAGTTGCGGCGGGCAATGGGTTTCAAACGATCAGTCGAGCGCATGAAAGTCATCGAAGCCGAGCTTCGGGCCGGCATGTCTTGCAAGGGCATTGCCCGCGAGGCGCAGGAGGAGATCGTCCAGGGGATCAAGTCGTTCGCGCTTTATGGGTTCCCGGAATCACACGCAGCCTCGTTCGCGCTCATCGCCTACGCCTCGGCCTATCTCAAGGCACATCACGCTGCTGCCTTCACCTGCGCGCTGCTGAACAATCTTCCGATGGGCTTCTATCACCCGGCCACCCTGGTCAAGGATGCTCAACGCCACGGGGTCCCTTGCCTGCCAGTGGACGTGACCTGCTCGCAATGGGCCTGCACCCTGGAGGACGTGCCAAGTCCCAAGGGTCGCGGCGCTCCGGTTGCCGCCGTCCGTTTGGGACTGAAGTACCTGCGCGGGCTGCGTGCTGAGGTGGCCCAACGGTTGACAGCGGCTCGTCCTTTCTCGTCCCTGGGCGATCTTTGCCGCCGTGTGGAGTTGAACGCTGGTGAACGCACCACGCTGGCCGAGGTCGGCGCCTTCGCGGCCCTGGGCGGCACGCGCCGGCAGGTGATGTGGCAAGTGGAGGCGTTCGGGCGTTCGGGCGAGCTGTTCGCCGGTGTGGAGTCCGGGGATGCGCAGACAGACAGCCCCTTGCCCGATATGAGCCCCGGCGAGGAGGTCGCCGCTGACTTCCGTGGCACGGGCCTGACGGCCGGGCCACACCCCATGTCGTTCGTGCGACAACGATTGCAAGCGCGAGGCGTGCTCTCGGCGCGTGAACTGCAACGGACCGCGAAGGGCCAGCGCGCACTGGTGGCTGGGCTGGTCATTGTGCGCCAGCGACCGTCCGCGGCCAAGGGATTCGTGTTCGTGACCATCGAGGACGAAACCGGCTTCGCCAACGCCATCGTGTCTGCGGCCCACTTCGACGAGCATCGCGCCGTGCTGGTCAGCGCTCGCGCCTTGGTCATCGGCGGTGTGGTCCAGCAGAACCAGGGCGTGACCTCACTCAAAGCCGATCGCTTCTGGCCCCTGGACAGCGCCAAGGCCGCTCGCGACATCTCCCACGATTTTAGATGATTGCCGAGATCCCGATCTTGCGCCGACTGAACATTTGCGTAGTATCGGGTGAGTGCCTTCCAGAAGCAGCGAAACTCCCCTCAACGACGCGCAGGCTGCGGCCTGTGCGCATGGTGATGGGCCGTTGCTGGTCATTGCCGGGGCGGGGTCGGGCAAAACCCAGACCTTGGCGCATCGGGTGGCCGCGCTCATGAGACGTGGCGTAGATCCTCGGCGCATTCTCTTACTCACCTTCACACGCCGAGCTGCGGTCGAGATGACCCGGCGGGCGGCGCGCCTGGCCGCGCGGCAGCGCGATCTCGAAGCAACCTTGCCCTGGGCCGGGACATTCCACGCCGTGGCCAACCGCCTATTGCGCCAGCACGCCCAGGTGGTGGGGCTGGATCCAGGCTTCACGTTGCTCGACCGCGAGGACTCGGCCGATTTGATAGATTCCGTGCGCGCCGAGGCCGGTCTGGGCCAGCAGCAGCGGCGCTTCCCGCGCAAGGGCACCGCCCTGGCCATCTACTCGCGCGTGGTGAACACCCAGTCCTCTCTGCGCGCCTGCTTGGAGCGAGCCTTTCCCTGGTGCCTCGAATGGGAAGAAGCTCTGCGCGGACTCTTTGCTGGCTATGTCGAAGCCAAGCTCAGCCGCCAGGTCTTGGACTACGACGATCTCTTGCTCTACTGGTACCACCTGGTGGGCGATGCGAGCGTGGCCAAGGCCATCTCGGGTCTGTTCGACCACATCTTGGTTGACGAGTACCAGGACACCAATGTCTTGCAGGCAGAGATCTTGCGCCGCCTGCGACCGGACGGACGGGGACTGTGCGTGGTGGGTGACGATGCCCAGTCGATCTATGCTTTTCGCGCGGCCACCGTGCGCAACATCTTGGATTTTCCCAAACAGTTCGCGCCGCAGGCTACGGTGCTGACCCTGGCGCAAAATTACCGATCGACCCAGCCGATTCTTGCGGCGGCCAACGCGATCATCGGTCTGGCCGCTGAACGCTTCACCAAAGATCTCTTCACCACGCGCAAAGGTGGCGCGCGACCGCGACTCGTCACAGTTGATGACGAGGATGCCCAGGCTGGCTTCGTCGCAGATCGCGTGCTGGAACAACGCGAGGCTGGCGTCCTGCTCAAACAGCAGGCGGTGCTATTCCGCGCAGCCCATCACAGTGACACCCTGGAGGTCGAACTGGGCCGCCGCAACATTCCCTTCATGAAGTTCGGCGGCCTACGGTTCCTTGAGGCTGCGCATGTGAAGGACGCGCTGGCCTGTCTGCGCTGGGCCGAGAATCCGCGCGACGCCCTGGCCTCGGCCCGGGTGCTGCAACTCCTGCCCGGCATGGGGCCGGTGCTGGCCGGTCGGGTTCAGCGGATGGTCGTGGCTGACGGCGAAAATCTGGCCAAGGCCCTTGCCCGCTACGTGCCACCGGCCGCAACTGCTGAAGACTGGCCGGCGCTGGTTGAGCTATTGCAAGCCCTGACGGATGCCAACACGCCGTGGCCCGGGCAGTTGGCCCGGGTGCGCCGGTTCTACGAACCGCATCTGGAACGACTCTACGACAGCGCGCGCACTCGCCTGGCGGATCTCGATCAGATCGAACGCTTGGCCGACGCTGCATCCTCGCGCGAACGCTTCCTCTCTGACCTGACCTTGGATCCACCCGAGAGTGCGGGCGCGCTGGCCGGCCCGCCTCACATCGACGAGGACTTCTTGATCCTGTCGACCATCCATTCCGCCAAGGGACAGGAATGGGACACCGTCTATGTGCTCAGTGTGGCCGACGGTTGCATCCCATCCGACCTAGCCACCGGCCGCGCCGACGAGATCGAGGAAGAGCGACGTCTGCTCTACGTGGCCATGACCCGCGCCAAGAACACCCTGTGCATGATCCACCCACTACGCTTCTTCATCCGCCAGCAAAGCCGTTACGGCGATCGCCATGTCTACACTCCGCGCAGTCGGTTTCTTCCTGAGAGCGTGCTTGGCCACTTCGACCAGTTCGCGCCCACACAGCGTTTGCAGGAAATGCCCGATGCCGCTGTCACTAGCCGAGTAGACATGGCGGGGCACCTGCGTGCTTTGTGGAGATAGGCCCTCCACCCTGGTTCGAGGGCGACGCGCCCTGGATCGTGACGTCGCCCGAGCGACCCCTGACCGATTTCTTGGGCCTTCGGGACAGATATGCGACCCTGCGGCCGTGGCAGCTTTCAGCAGAGAAAGTTTCGCCAACCTTGGGCTCCTCTCCTTGCGCCTCGGCGTGGGACTCAACATGGCTTGCCTTCACGGCATGGAACGAGCGCGCCACTACAGCAATCGCGTATCCAGCTTCCCTGACCCGCTCCACATGGGCCATCGCTACAGCCTGCCGCTGGCCGTAGCCGCCGAACTGGTCGGTGGAATCCTGATCACGATCAGCCTGGCGGGTCGGGTCGCAGCCCTACTGCTCGCTTTCAGTTTGGGCATGGCCGTCTTCACCGGCGAGGCTGGGGCCTCCTGGCGGCAGCGCGAGGTCGCTACCCTCTACCTGGCGGCAACCTTGGCCATTCTGATGCTGGGATGCGATCGCTGGGCGCTCGACGCGGTGGTGTGGAACCGTTTCCGAAGAGGCGGCAAAGGCGGTGGCTCCGCTCCGCCCAAACCCAGGCGATAGCCGGATTGCGGCCGTCGTCAGACGGTAAACGCCTCCTCGCACGGTGTTGGTCAGTTAGGGGCACCTGCCGCTTCGCTGTTTAGACAGCGACCAGGCGCTCAGGCTCCGGTCTGGGTCGGGCGGCGGGCACAAGTGTTGCCAAATCTTGTCTTGGACGCAACATGCAGCACTTCGGCATACTGTTCACGATGGAGACATGGCTCGGAACACGGCGTGCGCTCACGGTGGCATTTGCGTTCCCGCTTGCCATCGCGGCGATGTCGCTAGGCACCGGCTTTGTCACTGACGACTACGCCTTTCGCGCACTGCTGCACTCGACCAGCACGCATGCGCCCGCAAGCTGGGACCTGTTCCGGTTCGTTCGAGGAGATCCGGTGGAGTCCGCGGTCGCGGTCCGCTTCGGCCGCCTCGCGTGGTGGGCTGCGCCAGATCTCAAAATCCACTTCTTGCGACCGCTGACTAGCCTACTGTTCACTGCGGACGATCGGCTATTCGGTGATAGCGCGCTCGGGTACCACGCCTGCTCGCTGCTATGGTTCGCCCTCCTGCTCGCGGGGATAGCCGCCCTGTACCGGCGTATCCTGTCGCCCGCAGCCGCGACGCTCGGGCTTGCCGCGTTCGGGTTAGCCGGGGCCCACACTCAGGCGTATGCGTGGATCGCCGCCCGACACGTCGTCGTTGGCGGCGCGGCGGTAGCGTGGGCGCTGGCGCTGTACGCGCGCGGTGGCCGCGCCCGCTGGCTGGGGCTCATCGCGCTCGCAGTTGGACTCACCGCGAGCGAGGCCGCGCTCGGCGCGGTACCACTGTGGTGTGCCCTGACGTTGGGTGATCGTACACGGTCGCAACGGGCTCGCGTCGTCGATTGCATGCCAGCAATCATCCTCGGCCTCGCCTATCTTGGCGTGTACGCTGCGCTCGGATGCGGCACTCGCGGAAGCGGCGGTTACCACGATCCATTAGCCGATCCGCTCGGGTTCGCGAGGCTCGCGGTCGTTCGCCTCCCGATCCTCCTCGGGGACGCGGCTCTTGGCATCCCCGCGGAGCTCGCGTCGAGAGTTTCGCACGGCGCGCTCGCGCTGGTCGGCGCCGCCGCGGTCGCGATTGTTCTGCTGTCGTGGAAGGCGACACGAGCCGGGGGCAAGGTCGGTTGGCTCGCGCTCGGCGGTCTTGGAGCGCTCTTGCCTGGAGTGGGGGGCTATCCGACGGGGCGCGTGCTGCTGGTGCCCGATATCGCGTTTGCGGCCGTGATCGGCGTGATCCTGGCACGCGGCGCTTTAGCGCCAAGCATGGGAAGAGTGCTTGTGGTCGTGCTGGCGGTCGCGCATCTCGTGTGGGCGCCGGTGGTATCGCTCCACAACATGCGTTTGTTGGCGCACCGAGGCCGGGCTGCCGATCGCGTCGCCCGCGAGGCGATGGCCCTCACACCGACTGGAAGCCGGGCGATCATCATCGCCGCTTCGGACCCGCTCGTGTTCCTCTACCCACGCGGCGTGCTCGCGCAAACCCACCCGGGAGCGGTCACCTGCTGGTCAGTGCTCTCGGCCGCGCGTGCTAGACACCGCCTCACGCGAACGCGCGACCGAGCGTTCATGCTTGAGATTGTCAATCCGCCATCGCTCCGTGAAGCCTCGTTCGACACGCTATTTCGCGCGCCTGACCGTCCGTTGGCCGATGGTGACATGATCGAGCAGTGCGGTGCCACGATTCGTGTCGCCGCTGTGCGTGACGGGAGGCCGGCGCGAATCGAGGTTTCCTACGAGCGCCAGTTCGAGGATCCGATGCTCGCATTTCTCATCTGGCGCGATAACCACTTGGAGAGGTTTGCTATGCCGGCTGTGGGCGAGACCGTCGATCTGCCATTGTCCGCCGGTCCGCGTTGATGTGACGCTCCTACAGCGGGCTCCAAGTCCCTGGACAACCTGGTGCGGGAGTCGGAATCTGCGCGGGTGCATCTGGCCACCCTGACTATCGTTCACGATCGTTTTCCGACTCGCGAGACGTATCCGTTTCATTTGCCGCTGTTCCAGCAGACCACAACTGTTCCGGTCGATGCGCCGGTCACACTGTTCGTGTGGGAGGACGGATCCGGCAAGTCCACCCTGCACTCACAAACCGCGTGCGGTCCACGCGCAATGCGGCCATCGTCGAGGCGCGCGAGGTCCAGATCACACGCCATGGTCAGGTGGTCGCGCGCACCATCCCGCCCGAGCGCATCCCCGATTGTCTGATGGGCTGGACACCTCCCGCACCGGCCGTCGCCACCTGTCCTTCGCCAAGACGCCATCCCCGGCGTGTGTTTTCCGACGGTAGCGATGGTTGACAGCCGTGGCGCACAAACCTGGTTCACCTTCCGGCCAGACCTCCGGAGGGAATGGCGATGAAATGGGGATTCGGCTGAAACATGCGGCGAAGAATGCCGAGATCCGTCAAGAGGGCGAACAGGGTGGGGAATGGGGGAAAGAGGGGCGATCAGAGAGCCGAGACGGGCGAGAGACGCGGTGCTCTATTTAACAGGATCGCCCGATTTGCGTTGCGTCGTAGTTTACAGCTTGAGAGTGGGACGGGCCAGTATCACGATGCCCGACGATCCTGAATACAGCTCCAACTGTGAGCGAGGATCTTCAGCACATATCATCCGCGCTCGACGATCCCTGCACGCCAGACGAACTTCACATCATGTCCAACCTACCACCGCTTGACCTGCCCGCTGCCAGCATCCTCGACCTCGTCGGCCGTACGCCGATGGTGGAGATTCGGCGGCTCAACCCCAACCCGAGGGTGAAGATTTTTGCCAAGCTGGAGGGCTTCAACCCCACCGGCAGCATCAAGGATCGCATCGCGCTCAAGATGATCGAGCAGGCCGAACGCGAGGGTGCTCTCTTGCCCGGCAAGACCATCCTGGAGCCGACCAGCGGCAACACTGGCATCGCTCTCGCCATGATAGGTGCGGTCAAAGGCTATTCAGTCATGATCGTCATGAGCGAGTCGGTGTCCATCGAGCGCCGCAAGATGGTCCAGGCATTTGGCGCCGAGGTGACCCTCACCGACTCCAAGTTGGGCACCGACGGGGCCATCTTGAAGGCACGCCAGCTTGTGGGCGAATTTCCCGACAAATACTTCATGCCCGATCAATTCTCCAACCACTACAATCAGCTGGCTCACTACGAGACCACGGCGCAGGAGATCCTTGCCCAGACTGACGGCCGACTCGATTACTTCGTGTCGGCGCTGGGGACCAGTGGCACGCTCATGGGCGTGGGCCTGGCTCTCAAGGAGAAGATGGCCAAGGTGAAGATCGTCAGTGCCCACCCGGTACGCGGCCACTACATCCAGGGCCTCAAGAACCTGGAAGAGGCCATCGTGCCCGCCATCTACTCGGCGGAAAACATCGACCGGCACATCATGATTGAAACCGAGGACGCCTTCGAGTTGGCGCGCCAGACGGCGCGGGCCGAGGGGATCCTGGTCGGCATGAGCAGTGGCGCGGCCCTATACGCGGCCCGCACTGTCGCCCAGGAGATTCAGTCTGGCGTGATCGTGACCATCTTCCCTGATCGGGGCGAGAAGTATCTGAGTACCGACCTGTTCTGGGTGTGAGCGGGAAGCCGGTGGCCGGGGCGCGCGATCCTGCCCGACGAGCTCAAGGCAGAGTTGGAGCACCTTCGCCGAATCGACCGGGATGCCTATCATCACGTTTGGGAGGGCGGCTGCTGGACCCGGAGCTGTAAAACGATCAGGGGAAAACGCGCCTCGACGATCGCGGGTACCGCGGCTCCGAGATGCGCCAAAATACCCGGAAGCTCTGGCGAAGGGCGACCCAAGCGATCGCTCTTACCGCGATCGAATTCCCGCCTTTCTGCGAGATTGCTTCCAGTCGTGGGATTGCAAGGGCCTGGTGAGCGCCCTCGTGCTGGTGCGGAGCGCGTGCTCCTGGAGGTGAGTCGGCGCGGAGCGTCTGTGACGTAGTCGCAAGGTTGTGTAGCATCACGACAGCACCAGGTTCCCGCAATTGCTGGACGAAGGACAGATTCAATAGGCCAATCGACGAATCTGGCGTAGCCGTGCCTCACGCCGCCCCTGGCAACCACGAGAAAGGGTAGCCAGTCGAGATGCTCGTTCTCCCGGATTTCAGCTGTCATCTCGCGCGGATACCTCGGGTAGCCGGCACGGGCCTACCAACAAAACCGCCACATCGAGATCTCGATCGTTCCCCGGAACGCCAACGTGCGCAAGGTCATCGACGAGTACATGAAGAGCACCGGCGCCCCGCTGCCGTAAGTTGTTCTCGGACCCAGCGTCCCGACTCTGACAGGCGGCTTGCCGGCCAGTGGCCCTTGTCAGGGTCCACGTTGAGCCAGCCGTTCTCATCCCAGTCCTCCGGCCGCAGGATGGAGGATGCCTCGTCCTTGTCCATGACTGACCAGTTGGCCCAGGACAGGTTGTTATCGTCAGCCCAGCGAAGCCATTCCCCGGCGGCCTCGATGTAGACCCGCTTGTCGGCGTTTCCACCATCTGCAATTGAAGTGCCCCATTCCGTAATGAACAGGGCGATACCCTTGCCAAGGGCGTAGTCGGCCTTGTCCCGCAGCTCGCGACCGTGGCTACCGGCGTAGAAATGGAACGAGTACGCAATGTTGTCTCCCACCACCGGATCATCGGCGGCGACATCCACTCGTTGCGACCAGGCGGGGGTGCCGACCACGATGAGGTTGGGACTGTGCCTGCGGATGATGGGAATAATGCTCTCCGCGTACGCCTTGATATGGGGCCAACTGGGGATAGGCTCCGACTTGCCCGCTGGTTCGTTCCAGATCTCGAAGATCACGTTGGGCCTGTCGCCGTAGCTTCTCGCCATGTCCTCGAAGAAAGCTTGCGCCTGCTCCACGTGCTGGTCGGCGTGCTCCTCATGCCAGTCGACCAGAACATACACGCCATTGGCGATGGCCGCGTCCACTACCGAGTGCGAGCGCACCTTGCTGAGGCCGGCATTGTCCAGATAGCCGCCCTTGGGCTCGACCGCCACGGGTGCGCGAAGCAGGGTGCACTTCCAATCCGTGACCAACCAGTCGACAACTTCCTTGGTGAAAAAGCGCTCGCCGCCCCACACCGGCCAGAACAGGCTCATTCCGGCCAGCCGAACCGGCGTGTCGGTCTTGTCCACGATCTTGTTGCCGGCTGCCTTGAGCAGACCGTGCTGTTGTACTGGCGTGGCAGCAACTGTAGTCTTGCTGAGCCCCACCCCGCTGGAAGCACATCCGGGCAATACGGCGGCCATGGTACACAGAGCAACATCGGCCATGCCAGTCTTCATGGGGCTCCCATCAGGGAAAGGTCACCGACGACAATCGTACCTCGCCCGCGAATGTTCCAGTCGCGTGTGCGTAGCTGACGACCACGGTCCTGCCGCCATCACTGGCCAGTTCGGGGTGCTCCTTGGCGCCATAGTCGTTGCCCGAAGGCGGAGGCAGGGCCTCGAATAGCGGCCGTTCCTCGGACCACGACCCCTCGGGAAGCGGGGACGTGCGCCATCTGACGTCGTTGGAGAAAATACCACTGTACACGGCCAGGAATTGTCCCAGGTAGGCATTGAACGATACCGATAGATCGCCCGGAGCCCCGTGCAGAACGGTCTGCGCCTGGCTGAGGTCGGGCTGCCAGGTCACGCCGTCGTACGCCTGCCAGGCGCTGGCCAGGGGCGCCTCCGCGACCGGAGCGCGCACCACGCGGCATAGTTCATCGAGCTGTCCGGATACCGGGTAGCATGCGTAGAGATACACGAAGCCGCCATCGACATCGGCGGCGAGCGCATAGGCGGGCGTGGGCGCGCTGAACAGCGGAGATGGATCGCGGACCGCCACCGTCGAGCCAGGGGAGAGGCGCGCCAGCCCCACGTCGAGGGCCTCGAAGTTCAGCGTCCCGGGGTGGACCTTCAGCCGCTGATAGAAGATCCAGGCGCCGCTGCCATCAGGTGCCTCGATCGCGCTGCCCGGCCACAGGGCGTAGCGTTCGGTCGGGCCGTTGGCGACGTTGTAGGCCGTTTCGTCGGCCGTGAAAGGGAACAACTGGAAGGGCGCGCCCGTTGCGTCCAGCTCCTCATCCAGTTGGAGATCGCCCACATTGGCCCATCCCGCGGTCGCCGAACGGTAGTTGAACCCGTCAGCGCCGGTCACCGTCATCAGAGTGTCGCCGAATGTCCAGAGCATGCGACCGCCCACCAGCGCGGCCGCGCCGCCGTCGCGCGCGGTGACCACCGCCGGCTTGGATAGCGCGCCCAGATCCATCGAGGGCAAGCCCAGCGCCGACGACGAACAGCCACAGATGATGGCAAAGAGCAACGGGAGATTCAGACAGGAATGCATAACCGAGATTCGCTCGCACATCGGCGGCTCACAACATTGTATCGCGTGCCCGTGAAGGACTGCGCGCTTCGAGGCCATGTCGAGGGGCATTGTACGCCGGGTGGCTGACATGGGGGAGAAGGTTCAGCGCATCTTCAGATGATGCAGTCGAGGGTTATCGCGTGGGAATCGCTTGCGGCCAAGCCCGCATGGGGCGACCATGGTTCGCATGTAAACGATCAGGGCAAAACGCGCTTCGACGATCGCGGGTAACGCTGCCCCGAGATGCGCCAAATACCTGGAAGCTCTGGCGAAGGGCGACCCGAGCGATCGTGCTCACCGCGATCGAATTTCCGGCCTTCTGCGAGATTGCTTCCACTGTCCACCTCTCCTGGTGCGGGCCTCTTGTGACAGGACGCCGCTCAGATGTTCACTCGCTCACCCGCTCGTACCCATACATGCACGACGGCAAGACGAAAACTTTGGCGGACGTCGTCGACTACCTCGACCGCGGCGAAACTCCTAACCCGAACCTCGATGCGCTCGTCAAGCCGCTCAACCTGACCGCTAGGGAAAAGCAAGACTTGGTGGCATTTATCAAAGCGCTGACAGGTTCCGTGCCCAAGGTAACGCCATCGAATTGCCGGTAGGCCGTGGCTGGCGGGAACAAGAAGCCAGTGAATTGCGCCCGAGAAAACGCAGACGCACGCGCGCGCCTCGCGTTGGGAGGTCAATGTGGAGATGATTGATCAACGGCGTGCTTTCGGCAAGCGTGAGTTAGACGCCGACATCCCCGGCCGTCCGGCGCACATGAACTTCGGCCAGACAGGAACCGACCTTCACCTGCTTGTGCGCAGCTGGGT
>CAVWIP010000008.1:0-501556 GCA_963755125.1 uncultured delta proteobacterium | reverse complement strand
TCCGGCACGCGGGCAGGTGCGGCGGTGACGATGATGGCGTCGAAGGGAGCGGCCTCGGGCCAGCCCAGATAGCCATCACCCACGCGGGTCTTCACCTGCCCGTACCCGAGTCGCGCCAGGATCTCGACCGCGCGTTCTCTCAGCGGAGCCAGGATCTCAATGGAGTAGACATCGGTGCCCAGCTCGGCGAGAACTGCAGCCTGGTAGCCTGAGCCGGTGCCGATCTCAAGCACGCGGCTACCGCGCCCCACCGCTGCCAACTCGGTCATCAGGGCCACGACGTAGGGTTGGCTGATGGTTTGGCCCAGGCCGATGGGCACCGGCCGATCGTAGTAGGCGAGGGAGCGCACGTTCTCGGGCATGAACTCGTGTCGCGGCACCCTGCGCATGCCCGCGAGCACAGCTGCGTTTCTCACCCCGCGCGCCTCGATCTGCTCTTGCACCATCGCCTCGCGCGCGATCCGGGTGGAGTCGCCCTCTGCAACGCTTGCGTCCCGGCCGGGTACCGGGGCGGGCAGAGCCTCGGCCTGGCCGCAGGGCGGATGTGTGGCCGCGCAGGCGATCCAGGCCAACACGCTCGCGCCCCGCTTGGCCACACGCAGGAGCGACCGATTCAGCAATGCCCCTGCGGATCTCGATATCTTGAAATCGCGTCGGATCGACATCCCTCGGCCGTATCAGGATTCTGAAGCCACGCCATCTTGACTTCCACGTTGCGCGTGGTCATCTCGCTTCCTACCCGCCCTGGTTCGAGGGCTACGCGCCCTGGATCGTGACGTCGCCCGAACGACCCGCGTCTGACCGATTTCTTGGTCCTTCGGGACAGATATGCGACCCCGCGGCGATCCTGCGGCCTGCGACACCTTCGGAACGAGCGCTCGATAGCGACCCTCTCGGTTGAGTGCCCAATCGGCGTTGAGCACAACGCTACGGACGCGGTGGAACTTTCCGATGACCACGGTGGTGCGCCGTTCAGGGTCTGCTCGGATGCGCTCACGCGCTGGCCTCCGCGGCGGTTGTTGGCGTGCCAGCGGCGAACCCCGGCTCCGCGATGAACGCTCGCACGTCAGCCTGAGGCCGACCGTGCGGAGGCCGCGCATCCAAGAGACGGAAGATCACGATGAGTGCCCCAGATGTTCGCGACTCGCCCTGGGCCACCTTGTGGGCCACCTTGCGTCGGGGAAAAATTCGGCACATGGTTGCCATACCAATGGAACATCAGAGGGTCTTGAACCCGAGCAAGATGGGAATGATCGCGACATTGCTCTTCGGGGCATTGGCGGCAGTCAATTGTGGCGGGGCTTCCGCCAACGCTCGGCCCCCGGCTACCGCTGCAAGCGCCTCCGAGGTCGACGAGGTTGCGGCGGGTTTGACGGAGCACCACCGCCACCACCACCACGGTGGCGTGACGCTCATCATCGCCTTGAGCCTCGACACGCTCGGCGTCTCGCCCGAAGAGCGGACGGCTGTGGAGAAGATTCGAAGGGATTTGCACGCTCGCATGGAGCCGGCGCGTGCCGCGCAGCAAAAGCTGGCGGCTGCACTGGCCGAGGGGGTTGCCGCGGCAAACCTCGACGCGACGACCGTGGACGCCGCAATCGCCCAGGTGTCAGCCGCGGCTGCGAAAGTGCACGATGCATCCGCAGATGCGCTGAACGAGTTGCATGCGGTGCTGACGCCACCCGAGCGAGTCGCGCTTGTCGACAAGGTCGAGGCGCACTGGTCGGTCTGGCAAAAGGCGAATGCCGAGGAGTCCGATCCCGCGAATCCGGAGGGTAGTCGGCTCGCGATGCTCACGACCGATCTTGGTCTGACGCAAGATCAAGTGGACAAGATCCGTGCGGGATTCGGCGAAGGAATGAAGGGTGTGCCGCGGCTTGACCCGCAGGAGATCGCCACGCACATCCGGGAATTTGGCGATGCATTCCGCAGCGAGAAGTTCGATGCGAAGGCGCTCAAGGGTGCGAACGTCGCGAATGCGCACCTAGCTGGCTGGGGCGCGGCCTACCTAGCGCACTTTGTCGAGGCAGTGAGCCCTGTGCTCACCCCAGATCAGCGCGCCGAGTATGCGCGGAGGCTCGGCGAGCATGCCGGTCACAGCAACGGAGGGAACGAATGAGGTTGGGCAAGCAGACAAGAATGCTTCGAAGGTTTGCGTGCGCAGTCAGCTTGAGCGCGACGCTCGCAGCCGCCCCAGGATGCGTTCCCATAATTGGCTACGGCGATTACCCTCCCGATGGGTATATCGCCACGACCGAGCCAGTCTACTTCGAGGGGCGGCCAGCCTACTGGTATGGCAACCAATGGTACTACCGGGAAGGTGGTCGCTGGAATCACTACGACCGGGAGCCAGCAGCGCTCTACCAGCGTCGCATGCAAGGTCCGCCAGTGCGACACACCTATGAGCCACCCCGCGGGCGTCCCGCTGTTGGGCATTCCGGGGGCAGACCAGGCGGTCGACGCTAAGAGCGTGTCCGAAAAAGGGCATCAAACGCGCTCCCCCTCGTTCTCGTCTGTCCGGAGGGCCTCGGCCAGCGGATCAAACTCTTCAAGGTTGAAGGGCGCCGGACCGCTTCGCCGGAGTCTCGGGCCACGCGGCCTACGAGCAGGGCAAGGTCAGTCGTGCCGCGCCGGAATTGTCGACGCGGCCACAACTCTCGGAAGCGAGGAAACCCAGCGGATTAGGAATTCTCATGCGGATCAAATCTGCCGCGCCTCCGCGCAGCTTGGGTCGCCCAGCGAGGCCACCTCGAACTGAACGCGACGTGCGGAGTCGGCATCGGAAATGTTTGGGCGCAGCGGCTGCGGGCACGCTATCGTAGCAGTTGTCATGCCCGTGACCACGGATTGGGTCAGCTACGGGAATCATTCAGGTTACCTGGCCAGACCCGGACGCGTCGAGAGCGCACTTCCCGGGGTTGTCGTCATCCAGGAGATCTGGGGCGTTGACGAGCACATCCAGGATGTCGCCCGTCGCATCGCCGCCGCCGGCTATGCGGTGCTGGCGCCTGATCTGTACGCGAAGGGCGGAACGCGGCCCGAAGTCTTGCGCGCCGAACGGGTGAGCGAGGTGCGCGCGTTCATGGCCGGTTTGGCCCTGGCGGTGCGGGCCAACCCCGAGGCGCGCGAAGCTGAGCTGGCCAAGCTGCCGCAACCGGCCCAGGCCCGGGTCGGCGAGAGCTACCGGGCGCTGTTCGCGGGCGTGGGGCACACTGACTCGCACCTTCCGGCGCTGAAGGCCGCCACCCACTACCTGCGCCAAACCTGCCCCAGCTCGCGTGGGCAGAAGGTGGCTTGCGTGGGCTTCTGCATGGGCGGCGGGCTGACGGCGCTGTTGGCCTGCGAGGAGCCGGAACTCGCGGGCGCGGCGATCTTCTACGGCATGTCGCCGCCCGCTGAGCGCGTGCCCGGCATCGGCTGTCCGGTGATCGGTTTCTACGCCGGCCTCGATCAACGGATCAGCGCCACCCTGCCCGCGTTTGCCCAGGCCATGGCCGCCGCGGGCAAGAGCTTCGAGAGCCACGTTTACGAAGGAGCAGCGCATTCCTTCTTCAACGACACCGGACCGGCCTATGACGTGCGCGCGGCCCGCGACTCGTTCGCCCGGTTCCTCGATTTCCTCCGCCGAATCAGCAGCGCGTGAACGCCGAATCAACCGACAAGCGGGCCGCCATGCGAGCTGCCCTGGCCATTGCGCCCGGCGTGATGTTTGTGGGAGTCGCCGGCGGCATCGCCTTTCCCATCTTGCCCTTCGTCGGACTGCGCGCCGGGCTGTCCTTGCCCTTCATCGGGCTCATCCTGGCGGCCAACCGCATGGCCAGGATCTTCGCCAGCCCCGCGGTGGGCACGCTGGCCGATCGGCTGGGCGGGCGGCGCCTGCTGCTCATCGGCCTGGCCTCGCAGATTGCGGTCATGTCCCTGTATCTGATGGGCGTGGTCGTCGGCCACCCTGGGGCATTCTTCCTGGCCGCGCGGCTGCTGCACGGACCTGGCTCGGCCTGCGTGTTCGTGGCGGCGCAGGTGCTGGCCCTGCATGCGGGCGGCGCGCGCCATGGGGGCAAGACCGCCGGCCTAGTACGCGCCGCGATGACCACGGGCATGCCAGTGGGGCTGGTGGTAGGCGGCCTGCTCAGCGCGCGCTTCGGTAATCGCGTCACCTTCGGTGCGGCCATCGGAGCGGTGCTGGTCGCGTCCGTCCTTGCAGCCGCGCTGGTCCCGGACCTGCGCGCGGCGCAACGGGTACGCACCGATCTGCGGGGCCTGCTGCGTGTGATGTCCGAGCCCCATGTTCTGGCGCTCGGCGCCCTCAACCTGGCCACCTTCTTTTCGGCCCAGGGCACGGTGCTGACCACCCTGGTCCTGCTCATCCAGGCGCGCAGCCTGACACTGGCGGGTCTGGGCACCCAGTCCTCGGCCTCGCTAGTTATGGGCGTCCTGCTCCTGATCTCGGCGGCGGCCAGCATCACTGTCGGCCGCCTGGCTGACCGCTACAATGCCAGCGCCCGCTGGGGCGTGGTGGGGCTGCTCATCCTGGCCGCGGGTTTGGGGCTGACCACGGTGGTTTCCTCGCCGGCGATGCTGCTGGTGTCGGTAGGGCTGGTTGGTTGCGGAATGGGGGCCATGAATCCTTGCCTGGTCGCCTTGCTGGGGCTGTTCGTCAAGCCCGAGGTGCGGGGCAGCGCGGTCGGCGCCGTGCAGCTGTTCGGCGACATCGGCGGCTCGCTTGGGCCGGTGGTGGGCGGCGCCCTGTTCGCTCGCTCGACCGGGGCGCCCTTCTGGGTCAGTGCGCTGGTGACGGGATGTGCCCTGCCCGCAGGCCTATGGCTGGCCCGGGCCGAACGGCACGCCCGGGCGCAGGCGGCCCGACCGGCTGGGACGGACGGAGTCGGTCTGCCCGAGGGTGAGCTGTAGTGCGCGACGGGCTGATCATGGCCAAGCCCGCAGGCCCGCGCTGCAACCTGCGCTGCAGCTACTGCTACTACCTGGCCAAGGAACAGCTCTTTCCCGCGGACAGTCGGCGCATGGCCGATGACCTACTGGAACGCTATATCGCGCAACGGCTGCAAACCGCGCCCGGGCCGAACACACACTTCGAGTGGCACGGCGGCGAGCCGACCATCCTGGGGCTGGACTACTTCCGCCGCATCGTCGAGTTGCAGCGCAAGCACGTTGTGCCCGGGCGATCGATCACGAACAGCCTGCAGACCAACGGCGTCCTGCTCGACGACGCGTGGCTCGATTTCCTGGCCGCCGAATCGTTCAACGTCGGGCTGAGCCTGGACGGCCCGGCCGACCTGCACGACGGCTTTCGCACCGACGCCGCGGGCCGGCCCACCCATCGCGACGTTGTGCGCGCCTTTCGGCGTCTGGCACGGCGCCGTGTCCGCTGCGACGTGCTGTGCGTGCTGCATGCCGAGAATGTGCGCGTGCCGTTGCGCCTGTACGGCTTCTTCCGCGAGCTCGGGGTCAGGTCGCTGCAGTTCCTTCCCCTGGTCGAACGGCGGGCCGAGGCACCCGCTGGCGTTTCCCCGCGCACCGTGCGGCCCGAGGCCCTGGGCGACTTCCTCTGCCAGGTGTTCGACGAGTGGATCGGCCATGACCTGGGCCGCATGGTCGTCCAGTTCTTCGACGAGACGATGCGTCCCGCGGCCGGGCTGCCGCATGCCCTGTGCATCTTTCGCGAGACCTGCGGCGACGTGGCCGTGCTGGAACACGACGGCACCCTGTATGCCTGCGACCATTTCGTGGATACCGAGCACCGACTTGGCAACCTCGCCGAGCGGCCGCTGGCCGAATTGATGGAATCCCCCGCCCTGCGCGCTTTTGGCGAACGCAAGCGCGACGCCTTGCCGAGCGTCTGCCGGGAATGCGACGTGCTTGCCTGGTGCCACGGCGGCTGCCCCAAGGACCGCTTCGCCACCACGGCTGATGGCGAGTCAGGCCTGTCCTATCTGTGCCCCGCGTACCAGAGTTTCTTCCGGCACGCCCGCCCGGTGATGCAGCGGCTGGCCGCGCACTGGAAGGCCGGCCTGCCGCTCGGTGCGTTCGTCGCGTCCCCGAGGCCCAAGGCTCCGGCCGTGGGCCCCAACCAGCCCTGCCCCTGCGGCAGCGGCCGCAAGTTCAAGAAGTGCTGCCGCGGCTGACGATGCCACGCCACCACCGAGAGGCTCAACCGACCCGCGTGAAGGGGTATGCCTCGTCGAGAGGGTGGCGAAGAAGTGCGAGACTTTCGTCTGCCCAGCCACGGGCCTGGCGCATCGGCTCTGCCTATTCTCTGCCCAAGTGGACCGAACAGGCGATAATTCCTGGCTATCATGCGGCGTCTCTGGCCGCCGTAAGCCGGCGTTTTGTTTCAGGTGAGCGCTCGGCTTAATCAGGACGCATCGCATCAGTTGGATTCGGAGGCCGGTACTCTATCCAGATGAGCTACGCGCCCGAACCAAGAAGAATTCATAGCCCGCGGCCCGTGCGCGCGCAAGCATCCCCATGGCGGCGCTCATCGCGCTGGCGCGGTGGCCGCGTCTGTCTAGAAGCCGTCGGCGACGGTGACGCCGTCACTGGCAGGCTCCACCCTGACAGGTTTCGGGCGCGGTGCACGCCTGGCCGGTCGGGCAGGATTCGACGGGAGCAAACAGCCGCGTTCCCGAGAACTCGACCACGGTCCCAGTCAGCACCCCGGCTGTTGGGTTGTACGACGAGGGCAAGATGGCAATCCACAGATTGGGATCGGTCTGGGTGTTGAGGTAGGCCAGCGCCACACGCTGCGCTGGTATCGAGGTGTCAGCGGGCGTGAAGGTAAGCTGGAAGCTGGCTGGAGCCTGCAAGGTGACAGTCTTGCTCAGTGAGAAGATCGGCCCGATGGGACCGGAGGGGCCAGTCGTCCCCGCGTCGTCGTTCACCGGGGCAAAGGCGACCAAGGTCAGGGTGACATTTGCCGGCTGGGCGAATGCTCCCCTCGGAACGACGACGGTTGCGCTGACCGAGGCGTTGCCAAGCGTGACGCTGCCACCGGGGTAGTCGATGATTGCCGTCGCACTGGACCCCGGCACCGCAGCATCGGGCGCGGCAGCATCCGGCGTTGTGGCGTCCGGCGCCGCAACATCCGACGGCACCGGCTGGTCCGGATACCTGTCGACGGCGGGCGAGATCGGCCCGTCATTGGTTGGCGGAACATCGACAGGCCGGTCAGATCCCGCCCCGCTGTCGCTGCCAGTGGTTGGGCTCGCGGTGAAAAGGCCGTTGCCGCAAGCACTGGCCGCCAGGGTCAGGCAAGCCGCCATGGCCACCTGGGTGCAGCGGGAGAGGCACGACCAGCTCATGCTGGACATTGTAGCCCACCAGATGGTCTCTGTCGGACTCTCACTATCTGGCGGATGGGGAGCCGGAGGGCGCCTTGGGCAGGCGCAGGCGGATGCCCGACAGGATCGAGGCCAGCTCACGGCAACTTTGTACACGCTCCGCGGGCTTTTTTGCCAGCAGCTTGAGGATGACCGTCTCCAGCTCGGCCGGAATCGCTGGATTGCGCTGGCGGGGAGGCTCCGGCGCCTGGCTCATGTGGGCGACCAGGATGGGCATGACCTCTTCAGCGTCGAAGGGAACCGTACCGACGAACATCTGATAGGCGATGCAGCCCAGGGCGTACAGGTCCGCGAGATGGGTGACACCGGCGAAGTTGTTGGCCTGCTCGGGCGCCATGTACTGGGGCGTGCCGGCCATCATGCCCGCGCGGGTCAGCCCGCGGCTGGCACTGTGGCGCTTGGCAACGCCGAAGTCCATGACCTTGAGCACGCCTTCGTCGGTAATGAAGAAGTTGTCGGGTTTGATGTCGCGATGGATGACCCCGCGTTCGTGTACGACTTGAAGCGCGTAGCACGCCTGTACCAGCAGGCCCAGCCCGCGATCGAAATCGAGCGGCCCTTGTCGCATGACCTCGCCCAGATCGTGGCCGCTGAGCAGCTCCATGGTGATGTACTTCTGATCGGCGCAGGTCCCGATGTCGTAGAGCCTGATGATGTTGGGGTGGTTGAACTGGCGCGAGAGCGAAACTTCCTGCTTGAAGCGACCGAGCGCTTCGTCGTCGACCAACTGGGCGGCCAGGAATTTGATGGCGATGATCTCGTCCAGTTCCAGATCGGTGGCCTTCCACACCGCGCCCATGCCGCCCTGGCCGATCTTCTTCTCCAGGCGAAAGCGCGAATTGATGACAGCGCCCTGTTCCAGGGTCACGCCGGCGAAGCCGATCTGCGTTTCGACCCCCCAGGTCAGCTCGGGATCGACCGCCGAGGGCACGGCGGCGGGCTCGGCCGCGGGGGACACGGGCACGGCCGCCGGCGCTGGCGACACCGCCACCGGCGCCGGTGTACGCCCGGCCGGCGACAACATCGTGTGTGCGTGGGCCACCACCGAGCGCGCCAGATTTCGGCTGCTGTCGCCCGAACCGAGCGCCGCGGCTGGCTCGGGCAGCTCGGGAAGGTCAGGCAACTCGGGCAGCTCCGGCAGTGCGTCCAGGGGCTCCTCGTCAATTGCGGTGAACGCGATGGCCGGGGGCGCTGCGTGCCGCTTCACGCCCTGGCGAAAGGCTAGCTCCTCCTTGAAGGCGCGCTCGTAGTCCTTGGCCGCCGCTCCACGGTAGTCGGTCTCGGCGGCCTTCAGGCGATCCCGGGCGTCGCGATAGGTCGGCCGCGCCTCCAGAATATTGCGATAGCACGCCGCCGCGCTTTCCGGGAACTCGTGGTTCTCGAAGAGCAGGGCCAAGCGGTAACAGGCATCGAACTCGTCGTCGCTGGTGGGCCTGGACGCGACGAACTTGTTGAGAAGATGCTCCAGTTCGAAGGTCAGCTCGTTGCGGTCGGAGGCGATGCTGATGGCTCGCACGCAGGCCTCGCGATAGTGCGGGTCGGCAGGCGGAACCTTGATGAGCTGTTCCATCTCACGACTGGCGTCACGGATCTCGTGGAAGCAGGCCGCAGCCTCGAACGCCTCGCCCGCCTCGGCGAAGAAGCCGGCGGCCCTCTCGGCGTGGCCCAGGCGTCGGGCCAGCGCAGCGGCATTGGCCCACTGCTTGAGTCGCGCATAGGCCTCCATGGCCGCGTCCAGCTTGCCCACGCGCTCCAGGTTGCGCGCGGCTTCCATTAAGGTGGCTGTGTCCGGGGCCGCGGATTCCTTCCGCTCGTACCCCACCAGTTCGACTCGCCCGGTGGCATCGGCCTCCACACGCGCGGCGTTGACGAAATCCCCCACCTCCTGCAGCAGTTCCACCGCCCGGCTTCGCTCCCCGGCAGCCAGGAACAACTCCACGGCCTCGCGCACGTCGCCCCCACGCGAGAAGCAGATGGCAGCCTTGAGCGCAACCTTCCGCTGATTGGCATCCAGGCTGAACCGCCTGCGCCGGTCGTACTCGATACTGCGCACGAGGGCCTGCCCCGCCTCGATGAAACTGCCGGCTGACAGATACAGCCTCGCGGCGTCGTCATACGCGCCGACGCGCGTGTAGGCCTGGGCGGCAGCTCCCGCCTCGCCGCGCTTCTCCAGCGCCTGCGCTTCGGCCAGTAGCTGTTTGCGCGACAGCTCCATCACTTGCTCAGATTTCTTCAGGAAGCTCGGCCGCCATGCGCTTGACCACGTCCGGATAGTTGGCCACGCGCAGGCCTTCCTCCAGCGTGATCACGCCTTCCTTGACGTACTGGAAGATGCAGCTATCCAGGCTTTGCATGCCGCTGCCCGGATCGGCGGTCTGCAGGTAGGAATCGATCTGGTAGCACTTGCTCTCGCGGATGAGGTTGGAGATGCCCACCGTCTGCAGCATGACTTCCAACACCGCCACGCGCCCCTCGCCCGCGGCCCGCTTGCACAGCATCTGCGCGAGCACCCCGCGCAACATGACCGACACCACGCCGCGCACCTGCTCACGCGATTCGTCGGGAAACACATCGATGATCCGATCGGCTGCCTTGGACGCGGAGTTGGTGTGCAGCGTCCCGAACACCAGGACGCCGGTCTCGGCCGCTTGCAGGGCCACCTGGATGGTTTCCAGGTCGCGCATCTCGCCCGTCACCACCACGTCAGGCGATTCGCGCAGGCTGGAGCGCAGGGCGGTCGCAAAGCTTTCCACGTGGCGGCCGACCTGGCGTTGGGTCACCACGCTCTGCAAGGGCGTGTGCACGTACTCGATGGGATCTTCAATGGTGATGATGTGACGGCTCGAAGTCTTGTTGATCTCGTGCACCAGCGCGGCCAGCGTGGTGGTCTTGCCCGAGCCGGTCGGCCCGGTGACCAGCACCAGCCCGTTTTGCAGCTCGGTGAGCTTCTTCACCACTGGGGGCAATGACAGCTCCTCGATGGTGGGCAGTTGGTTGGGGATGATGCGGAATACCGACCCGATGCCGCGCGCTTGCTGGAACATGTTGGCGCGGAAGCGTCCCACCTCGGGCAGTTCGTAGATGAAGTCCAGTTCCTGATCGCGATCGAACACCGCGCGTTGCTCGGGGGTGAGAATCTCCAGCAGGAAGCGAAGCGCGTCGGCCTCGCTCAGCGCCCGGAAATTGAGCGGCAGAAGGTCGCCGTCGTGGCGAATCAAGGGCACCACGCCCGAGTGGAAGTGCAGGTCGCTCGCCTTCTGCTCGACCACCAGACGCAGGAAGGAATCTAGGCGCGCCAAAGCGTCACCCTCCTTGGGGAAAGCCCGCGCGATACTTCCGGCCAAGTTCTTGCCGTCATTCCGACTTCTCTCCCTGCGCCGGGGTCGCTGCTTTGCTCTCGGCCACCTTGCTCCCAGCCTGAGCCTTGGCGGCATCCGGCCCGGCCACTATGATCTCGAAGTTCTTCTTGTTGGCAGCCTTGAGGTACGCCTCCTCGGCGCTGACCAGGCCGGCCTTGAACAGACGTTCCAAGTCCCCGTCCATGGCCTGCATGCCGGCGTCACGCTGGGTGGCGATCACCGACGGGATCTGGAAGGTCTTGCCCTTGCGGATGAGGTTCGCGACCGCCTCGTTGTTGATCATGATCTCGACCGCGATGACACGCCCTTGTCCGTCCTTGCGCTTGATGAGGTACTGGCACATCACCGCGCGCAAGGTGTCGGCCAGCAAGGAGCGCACCTGCGGCTGTTGTCCCGGGGGAAACAGACTGACCAGACGATCGACGGTGGTGTCGACCGAAACCGTGTGCAAAGTTCCCAGCACCAGGTGGCCGGTTTCCGATGCGGTCACCGCGAACTGCACGGTGGCCAGGTCACGCATCTCCCCGACCAGGATGACATCCGGATCCTGGCGCAGGGTCGCGCGCAGGGCGTTTTCAAATGAGTGCGTGTGGGTTCCCAGCTCGCGCTGGTTGATGAGGCACTTCTTCTGCTTGTGCATCACCTCGATCGGGTCTTCCAGGGTGACGATATGGCGCGAGCTGGTGCGGTTGATGTGGTCGATGATCCCGGCCAGGGTGGTGGACTTGCCCGAGCCGGTCGGGCCGCCCACCAGCACCAGTCCGTTTTTCAACTCGGCGAAGGTCTTCACCACGGGCGGCAAGCCAAGGTCTTCCAGCACCGGAATGCGATCCTTGACGATGCGGAAGACGGCCGACAGTCCCGGCATCTGGCGGAACACGTTGGCGCGGAAACGCAGCTCTTCGGATTTGAGCGCGAGCGAAAAATCGACGTCGCGCAGAACCTCCAAGTCTGCCAGCTGCTTTGGGTTGAGATGGGGCGAGATGATGGTCTCGATGTCCGCGGCGGAGAACACGTGGCTGGCCAGCGGCACGACCTTCCCCATCTTCTTCATGTAGGGGCGCAGCCCCCCCGCCAGGATGAGGTCGTCGCCGTCGTTCTGGGCCAGCGCCAGCAGCAGTCGCTCCAACAGAGAAAGGGACGCTTTCTCAGTCGCGGCGTCGTGCGCACCGGCGATGTTCCAGCGGGCCAGCAACTCGCGCGCGGCGTTGCGCACACGGTGATCCTTCTCTTGCAAGAGCGGCAGAATCGCCGGCGCCTGTCCGGGTTCATCCAGCGTGGCCAGACAGGCGATGAGGACGAGCTTCATCTCGGTATCGGCGGCGGGCAAGAGGGCCGCCACCTGGGGCGCGGCCTCATCGGCCTTCAAAGCCTGCAGGGCCTCGACGCAAACCCGCTGCAGCTCGGGCTCTCGGTCGAGCAGATCGACGATGTAGGGGATGGTTCGGCGATCACCGATCGCGCCCACTGCCTCGATGGCACGCTCGCGAACCCACCAGTCGGAGTCGCTCTGCGCTGCACGCACCAGCGCCCCCACCGCCGCGGGATCCTTCAGGCGCAACAGCGCATCGACCGCGTAGCGCCGGACGATGTCCGACGGATCTTGCAGGTAGCTGACCAGGTGCCGGGTGAGCTGCTTGCCGGCCATGCCCACCAGAGCGTCCATGACCCGTTCCCGCACCCACCAGTCCTCGTCGCGCAGGTAGCGCAGAAGTCGCGGCGCCAGATCGCCCGAGGGATCGCCCACCTTCTTGGAGATGTCCACCGCCATGCGCCGCACATTCACGTCCTTGCTGCGCAGCAGCCACAGGATGGTGCGCGCCAGGTCCACCTTGCCGGCCAGGGCCAGGTTGGTCAGCACCTCGGCCGCACGCGTGCGCACGTCGATCTTTCTGAAATTGAGCGCCGCCACGACCAGGGGAAGAACTTGGTCGTTGCCGATGGCCTCGGCGGTGGCCAGCACGGCCAGCCGGATGACCTGGGGGCCTGCGTGTAGCTTGCGCTCGAGCACCTCGACCGCGCGCGCCGAGCTGAAGCGCTTGAGGGCGTCGACCGCGGCCTTGACCATGTTGAGGTTGGGTGAATCCAGCACCGGACCGATGTGCTCGAAGTACTCGTCCTCCGAGGACAGGGCCGCGAAGGCCAGCACCGCCTGCATGGCGACGCGCTCGGTGGCGTCGCGCAGAGCCGGCGAGATGGCCTTGACCGCCCCGCGCAGATCCTTGGCCATCAGCTCGGCGTCGGCCAGGTACTGCAGGGCGTGCACCTTCTCGTTGGGCGAGCCGACCGCCAACGTGGCAGCCAGCGCGGGAACGGCCACCTGGCGGCCGATGGAAACCAGCACGTCCACGGCCTCGATGCGGCCCTGGAAGCCGGGGTCGGCGCAAAACGCGCTCAGTGTCTGGAAGACGGTGGTGCCCCCGATCTGCTTGAGGATCCCGGCCACGCCCCGGCGCAGGGTTCCGTCGGGTTCCTTGAGCAGCGCGCACAGCTCGGCGTGACCCTCGATGTTGTTGACCCGCGGGATGAGCGGGCCGAGCAGGGACAGGATCTGTCCGTCGGCGCCGCGCAAGGCACGGACGTAAGGCAGGAACAACCCCTTGTCGATGACCCGCTCGGCCAGCGTGCGAAAGACGAAGCAACGGTTGGTCTGGTCACGAGAATCGCCAGGCAGCCCTTTGCTGACCACCACGGCCAGCAGTCGCTCGATGTCGTCACGCGCAAGCGGGGGCGCCTCGCCCAGAAATGCGTGTACCTGTGCCGGGCTGGGCCAACCGGCTGCCCGAAATCTCCTAAGCAGCTCCTTGCTGTCCATGGTTCGTCTGTCCGGCGAAAATCCCTCTGGTCGGCATGCGGCGAGTGCAATTCTAACTATCGGATGTCCGCCGACTTTCTACAACTGTTAGAGATGCTTCTGGGATTCGGCGTGGCGGGGCGCGGTGTAGGTGTGGGTGGCGATGAGGGGAGGCAAGGGCGGTGACAGGGGCGGGGCCTGCTGATGGCCATGGATATCTCCGCGAATTGGTCGCGAACGGCCTGCTTGTGCTTGGCCAGGTTGCCCACGAATCGCGCCTCATCGGCCCGATCGAAGTCCTCACAACCGAGAAGACAAGTCCGAGCCATCGCCCCGCATTTCGCATGGGTCACAAAGACATTCCACTTTGCCCATCGGGCAACAGCCGGGTTCACCTCTCGAACCCGCGGCTTCATTCAACACGACGTTTGATCCGGCCGCTCGGCCCTCCGCGAGACAGACAGGGTTTCTACTCCTGCAACCGGATCAAACGCCTATTGGTTGGGCAGCGCCCAAGAGATCAAGTTTTCCTCCTTGGATGCACAGGTCTCCTTGATGGTGGTGGATGCCCCACACTCGATGCGATTGCTGCGAGCGCATCGATCGAGCGTTTGGCAGCGTGACGGGACTTCTTGTCGCCCGAATCGAGAATTTCAGCGACAGACTTCAGGCGCGCGAGCAGGACTATGATGGCCTCTTCCGCCGCGCGAGCGAGCGACTGCCGCGCGAATACGATTCGCTCGTGGTCGCCGAGCCACACAACTTCGCCGCCCATGCGCTTTGCTTCGTGCGGAAGTATTTGAGTTACAAACTCGAGTGCCAAGATCAAGGCTTGGAGAGAATCGAGCCCAGCAGTCGAGCGCATGACGTCGAAGCCCGGACCCTTGATCCGAACGGGACACCACCAGGGATCTCCCCTTTCCGGATTCGGGGAACGCACAGGCGTGCCGAAACTGACCACAACGCGACCCTCACGGCGGCTACCCCGCCTCAAGGCACATCCCCGCTCCGCTATGACGTCACCGATCGATTTTGGTTGCCACATGGATGGTCCTCAGTCTGCCCAACTCGTATTCGACTGCAGCTTCGCCCCACGTGGCGTTCTTCGCAAGCGCTGCGGCTCTTGACGGCTTCGCGCCCGCCACCGGCCGGGATGGTTTCGCGCTGACCCTGTCGTTTCGTGCTTGCGCCGGGCTCGGGGACCGTCATCGCTGCCCGACGGCTGTGGCCGCAGGGAGGTCCCGATGAAACGCTTCGAGGTCTACGAAATGATTGACCCATCCCTGACACCGCCCTGTCCCGGGCCACATGGGCGACCGCAGGTCGCCCCCACCGACGACGGCCCCGCCCCGGTAGCCGCCAGCGCCCCTTGCCACCCTCAACGCTACCCACACCTATACCGCGCCCCGCCACTCCGAATCCCGGAGCTTACGACAGGCGCTGCGCGAAGCGGGAAAAGGCGATAAGCTGCAGCGCTGTGATTGGCCAGCGCTTCGGCAACTACTGCGCTACCGCCCTGCTCGGAGAGGGCGGAATGGGGGCCGTGTATCTTGCCGAACACCCCAGCATCGGCCGCCAGGTGGCCATCAAGGTGCTGCGCAGCGAGCTTGGCCACGACGAGCAGGCACTCGCACGTTTCATCAACGAGGCGCGCGCGGCCAATTCCATTCGCCACCCCAACATCATCGAGATCCTCGACTCCGGGGTCACGGACAACGGCATCTCGTACCTGGTGATGGAGCTGCTGCGCGGGGAGTCGCTCACCGCGCGCATCAAGCGCAGGGGCAAGCTGCCGGCCCAGGAGGCGGTCGCGCTGGTCATGCAGACGGCCTCTGCGCTGGGTGCGGCCCACGCCAAGGGCATCGTTCACCGCGATCTCAAGCCCGACAACCTGTTCGTGGTTCCCGACGAGGCCAACCCCGGCAGCGAGCACATCAAGGTGCTCGATTTCGGCATTGCCAAGCTGCAGACCGCCGGGCCCGGCGGCGTGGTCAAGACCCGCACCGGTGCGCTCATGGGCACGCCGATCTACATGTCGCCCGAGCAGTGTCTGGGCACCAAGGAAGTCGATTGGCGCAGCGACATCTATTCGCTGGGAGCCATCCTGTACGAGTTGCTCACCGGACATCCCCCTTTCATTTCGGAAGGGTTCGGCGCGCTGTTGAACATGCACCTGAACCAGGCGCCCCGTCCGCCGCGCCAGATCGAGCCCAACATTCCACCCGGTCTGGAGTTGGCGGTTCTCAAGATGCTGGCCAAGAAGCCGGAAGATCGTTTTCAGTCCATGGCCGAGGTCCAGTCGGCGCTGGCCGCAGCCGTGGGCATAGTAGCCGCCCCCTACGCGCTGTCGCAGTCGGCGGTGGACGTGCAGAAAGGGCTCCAGAACACCGTCAACGCAACCGCGGGCTCTGGGTTGGCTCCGGGGAAGACCACCCTGTCCAACACTGCGGGCGAGAGGGAGTCATCCGCAGTCACCACGGTTCGCACGCGCCTGGGCCGCTGGTCAATTGGCGTGTCAATCGCAGCTGCCGCGGCCGTTGCCGTTGTCGCGGTCGTGCTGCTCGGTCACGAGAGGCGGCCGGTTGTGCCGGCGAGCCCCGCTGTCATGTCGGCGGGCACGGTGCCGGCTGCGCCGCCCCCGATTCCAGCCGCTCCGGCGCCCAAGCGCGTGCGCGTGCACCTCGAGACTCTGCCCACGGGTGCGCGCATCGTGCGCGAGTCTGACGGTGTCGTCCTCGGAATCACGCCGCAGGATATGGAGCTGGAGTCTTCGCCCCGCCCGCTGCGGGTTCGTCTGACGCTCGACGGCTACTTGCCTTCCGCGCAGGACATCGCCCTGGACGCTGACCTCCGGGCCACCTACGCGCTGGAGCCAGTGAAGAAGGAAGCCGCCCGGCCCAGCCCCAAGAAGCATCCGGCCGCCGCGCGCGAGATTGACGAGCCCGCGAAGATGTGATTTTTAAAGATGTGATTTCTAGTGGTGGTGGCCGCTGCAGCTTTCGCAGCTACCACAACTGGGCGGCGCGAGATCCTCGGGAGTGGCAGCGCGAACATTCAGCACCTGGACGTCGAAGTTCAGCGTGGCGCCGGCCAGCGGGTGGTTGGCATCGACGGTGATGTCCTGGTCGTCGGTGGCCAGCACCGTGACGATGCGCGGCCCGTTCGGGCTGCGCGTCTGGAAGTGCATGCCCACCTCGACGTCCTCGATGGGAAAGTTCTTGCGCGGCACTTTTTGCACCAGCTCCTCGTCGCGTAGCCCGTAGCCGTCCGCCGGGGCGACCGAAACCTTGAGTGCATCGCCGGCCGACTTGCCGAGCAGTGCCTTCTCCAGACCCGGGATCATGGTCCCAGCTCCGTGAACAAAGGAAACTGGCTCCTCGCCGGCGGAAGAATCCAGGATCACGCCCTTCTCGTCGGTGAGCGTGTAGTGGATGGTGACAACGGTCTCGTTCCCAATTTGCATCTCGGTACCTCGGAGGGATGTTGAGCTTCAAGCATAGCGGGCGGTTTTCCGTTTTTCGACGAAAGAGTGCATCAGTACTTGGCGCAGATCGCGTCCAGATCGGCGATGGCTTGCGCGTCGGCCGCGAAGACGCAGCGAGCGGGCCGACAATTGGCGAAATACTGGCCGGTGACGTCGCGCAGCGACGGCTCGGTCGCCAGCCACACCGGCGTGGCCGCGGCCTGTTCGGGCGTCTCGCTGCCGCCAAACCCGAGCGCGTTGCTCAAGGCTGAGTTGGCGTCGCCGGGGTGACAGGAGTTCACGGTGATGCCAAAGTCGCGCCATCTTTGCGCGAAGGCGACGGTCAACATGCGGTTGGCCTGCTTGGATTGGCGATAGGCTTGGTCATTGTCGTAGCGACGCCGCTGGAACTGCAGGTCGGACAGATCCAGATCGCCGGCCCAGTAGCTGGCCACATTCACCACGCGCGCCGGAGCCGATCGCCGCAGCGTCGCCTCGAAGGCGCGCATCATCCACAGGTAGCCGAGCACGTTGGTCGCGAACTGCAGCTCGATGCCATCGGGGGTTTCGCTTCGGCGTCGGGGCGCGATGGCGGCGTTGTTCACCAGCACGTCGAGCCGCCCCTGCCAACGCGCGGCCAGCGCGAACACGGACTCGCGTCGCGACAGGTCGGCCAGCTCAACCCGCGCATCCGAGCTGCCGCTCGCTCGGCGGACCTCTTTGAGAGCCTCGTCTGCGCGCTTTTCGTCCCGGCAAACCATGACGACTGCAAAGCCAGCCTTGGCGATGCCAGCGGCAATGGCCCTGCCAATGACCCCATTGGCCCCGGTTACAATGGCGACGGGTTCTTCTGCCTGGTTCGTCGGCATTTTTGGAATCGTCGACCTCTATCGTAGCCTGCTTCTTAAGGTAGCAGAATGCGCGTCAGTGTCCTGATCGCTGGGCATCGACGGCCAGCCTCCGGCTCAGGCGGCTGCTCGGCGCTGGCGGTCGGACAGGAGATGCTCCTCGGGGGACGTCCATCAACGGCCGCTCCCCATCATCTCGCAGTCCAAGATTTTGGGCAACCGCGGCCGCTTCATGCGCTTCGCCTTGCAAGGGAGCCGAAATCCCTGGTCGATCATGCGGGCGGCTCAAACAAGCGCAACGCAGCCACGGGATCTGACAGGCTGATTGCGCTGCCGGCGAGGGCGCGAATCAAGCGGACGTCGCAGGTAACCAGCGTCGTCTTGAGGAAATGTGCGAGGCAGGCGTAGAGCGCATCGTAGGCACTGAGACCATAGCGAGCCGCCAAGTTGAGCGCGTTGCTGGAAAAGGATCGCGAAGGGGCGAAGTCGCCGTTGCGGTACTGACGCAGGGTATCCACCGCGCCGGTCGGCTGGGTGAAGATCATGATTTCGCCGGTGGCAATGCAGGTCAACAAGCTGATTGTGGCACTTGTCCAGTGACCGAATCCGGCGCCGATGATGAAGAAGATTCCTGCATTGACCACGACGTTGCCGGCGTGAAAGAGCAGGCTCGTCCCTTGGGTCTCGTTCGCAGCGTCTCGTTTCAGCATCTCTTCTGCATCCTACCAGCGGTTCTTGCGCACCAGCTCGCGCAGGGGTTTGCGCACGCAAGGCGCGGGCTCGGCGGCAGGATAGCCGAGCGGGGTCATGGCCACGATGCGCACGCCCTCGGGCACGCCCAGGATCTCCTTGGCCCTGGGCTCGTCAAAGGCGCAGACCCAGCAAGTGCCCAGGCCTTCTTCGGTCGCCGCCAGGATGATGTGGTCCATGACGATCGCGATATCCACCTCGGCCGAATTGAAGCCATCGCCCCGCACCCAGGCTTTGGCCGGCTCGACACAACCGGCGACAATCGTCGGCGCCTTCCAGAACCAGTCGTGGCGGTAGGCGGCCTTGAGCTTGGCGCGCACCTCGGGGTCGGTGACGACCACAAGTTGGAAGGGCTGGATATTGCAGGCGGTGGGAGCCACGCGGCCCGCGTCCAGCACACGGTGCAGGACATCCTCGGGCACCTCGGTTGGCCGGTATGCCCTGATGCTGCGGCGGATGCGGATCAATTCTTGGAAATCCATGGCCCCTTCTATAACAGGGGTGCAGGCGTCTTGTCGCACATGACGAGGAATCCCTGGCCCGCATAAGTGGGACTGATGGCGACCGGCCCGAGGCCCGGCCGCGAAAACAGCCGCGCCAGCCCATCAGCCTGCCAGCGGCTGCGATCGCGCCAGGCGCGGTTTGCTGTCAGAACCCGCAACACGAGGGCCAGGTTGAGCAACCCCGCCACGGCCAGCACGGGCAGCAGGGCCAACCCACGCGCGAACGCTCGAACGCCGCGCGCCCGCCGCAGGTGACGGGCGACAATCACGTCGAAACGGAAGCGCCAGCGCGGGGTCGTGTGGACCATGCGGCCGCCTTCGGCCAGACAGTTCGCCATGTGATCGATGGTTCGCGAGGGATCGGCCAGCGCCCAGATCACATTCACGCTCACCACGCGGTCGAACCGCCCCTTCTCCTTGGCCAAGAAGTCGTCGATGTCCCCGTCCACGAAACGCGGGCTGACTGACCAGGTCCGCCGCCGGGCTCGCGCCAGCATGGCGGGCGAGGCGTCGACCGCCACCACCTCGACCTCGGGATGGCGCTCGGCCAGCCGCGCCTCCAGGGCGCCCGTGCCGCAGCCCGCATCCAGCACGCGCAGGCCCGGCCGCAGGTCCAGGGCTGCCACCACCTCGTCGAGCATGTCCTGGTACGGCGCCAGCCCGGCTACCACATCGAAGCAGGTTGCGTACAGATTCCACAGCACAGCCGCAGCCTAGCACTGCCGTGTCGGATTCTCCCGTCGGCGTCTCCAGTCGGCGGAACCCTGGGAGGGTTCCGCACCTCCCGCGGATGGACGGTCAGGCAGAGCCCGACCGTCCCCACGCGACCTCTGCGGGTCCCGTCCGCTTTCTCACTTCTCGGTCAGATACGTCGAGTGTCTTCCCTCGGCGCGCGTCGCGGCCGGGCCTCCTCGCGACGCGACGGCTCGGTCCGAATCCGACACAGCAGTGCCCCCCGAGTTTTCCCCGTCAGCGACGGGGATTTCCGGCCGTGGCGTGTCCCCAACTTTGCCAATGCTCGCTATTGCGAACCTGTTACTATCCTCACCTCACGCCCACATATTGACGAGGGGTCATGAAACGCGACACGAAATCAACAGGTTCGCGACGTGATGATCCGAACAAGGCCGCCGCCGAGAAGAACAAGGCCGCGGCCGAGAAGCTGAAGGCCGCGCTGGCAGCAGCCCAGGCCGAACCGGGCAATGCAGCGGCCTGGGACGAGGCGGAGGCGCTGGCAGGCCAGCAGCAGAAGCCCGACGAGCTTGCCGCGCTCTATCGCAAGCTGCTCAAGCCGGGCCTCGAACCCGAGACGGTGACCACGCTCGGCCAGCGCGCCCTGCGCTTCTTCGAGGAATGGTACGCGGGCGAGACCGATCGCGCGGTCGAGCTTTTACAACAGGTTCTGGCGGCGGACCCGGATGCCGACTGGGCGCTCGAGCGCATCACCATCTTGCTCTCGGTCCAGCAACGCTGGGACGAGGTACTGGCCACCTACGATCAGGCGCTGTCCGGTGTGTCCGAAGGGGCCCGGCGCCATCGCCTTCTGCAAGAGGCGGCAGCGGTCGCCAGTGATTCGGGCGCGACGGAACGGGCCATCGGCTACCTGCAGGCGCTCTTTCACACCACGCCCGCTGCCCCCGATATCTCCTCGGCCCTGGAACGTCTCCTGGAACAGCAAGGGCTCTGGCAGGCCCTGGTCGATATGCTGCGCATCCGCCTGCCGCTCTTGCCGGGAACGGAGGCCGACGAGGTGCGCCTGCGCCTGGCCAGCCTGTGCGTGGACAAGCTGGGCCAGCCCGAACAGGCGCTCGACGAGGTCGAACACATCCTGGCCAACAACCGCATCGCCGACGACGGCCCGACCTGCGCTGTGGCCGAGCGCGTGCTGAGCGGGGCCGAGCTCTCTGCCACCGTGCGCTGGCGCGCGCTTGATATCCTGCGTGCCCGCCACACCCAGAAGAATCGGCCCGATCGGCTGGCGGTCGCGTTGCGGGCCGCGCTCGGATTTGCCGAAGCGACCGAGAAGCGCGCGCTGGTGCGCGAGATCGCCGACCACCTGTATCGACAAGGCGATCTGCCCGCGGCGCGCGAGCAGATGGTCGAGATGCTGGCGCTCGATCCTGACGAGCCGGCCCTGCGCGTCCGGCTCAAGTACCTGGCCGAGGCGACCGGTGCGCCCGAGGCGTACCGGCGGGGTCTGCTGGCCGCTGCGGGCGCCACCTTGGATGCCAAGCTGCGCGTGGCCTACTGGCTGGAGGCGGCGCAAATCGGTGACGAAACCGCCTCTGATGCACAGGTGCTGTATCGAAAGGTGGTGGAGGACGAGGCGGCGCAGCCGGTGCAGGTGTTGGCGGCGTTGCGCAAGCTGACCCAGCTTCTGCAGGGCGAGGAGAACGCGGCCGAGCGTCTGGACGTGCTGGAAAAGCAGGCTGCCCTCGAGACCACGCCCGGCGCCCGGCGGGCCTTGCTGGGCGAGACGGCGGACCTGGCCACGCAGCGGGGCGAGGTGGAGCGAGCCATGCGGCTGTGGGAGACGCGGCTGCAGGCCGACCCCAACGACCGCCAGGCGCTCGACAGTCTGGTCGATCGGCTGGCCGCGGCCGAACGCTGGGCTGATCTGGCCGTGGTGCTGCGCCGGCGCGCGAATATCGACTTGCCGCCAACCCAGCGCCGCGCCGATCTCATGCAACTTGCGCGTGTGCAGAGCGTGCACCTGGGCCAGACGGCGCAGGCCATCGCGACGCTGCAGGAAGTGCTGCAATCCTGGGCCGACGATCGCGAAGCCAGCGAGGCGCTGCTTGATCTCTTCTCGCAGGCCGAACGCTGGCCCGATTGGCTCGCGCTCGGCACGAAGATCGGTGAGAAGGAAAGGGCTCACCTGGTCGCGCTCTTCGTGCAATTGGCTGACCTTTGCCGGACCAAGCTGGGCGACGGCCCGGCCGCCACGTCGTGGTATGCGCGCGCACTGGACATCGATCCCACGTTGACCGGCTCGCGCGATGGCCTGGCGGCTTTGCTCACCGATGCCGCCTGCCGGCCGGTTGCGGTCGCGGCGCTTGTCCGCGCCCTGCAAGCCGCCGACGACTGGGCTGCCCTGCTCGCTCTTCTGCCCCATCGCCTGGCCGTGGCGGCGGACGACCGGGCGCGCGCGCGTCTTCTCGCCGAGGCGGCGCACCTGGCAGAGATGCGTGCCGATCGTGCTGAGGAGGCGTTGCCGCACCTGTGCGCGGCTCTGCGCCTGGCCCCGGACGACGGCCATCTGGAAAGCGAGATCATGCGTCTGGCTACCGCCCTTTCGGGCTGGCCTCTGGTGACCGAGTCCCTGGGGGCGGCCGCGGCCTCGCTGGCGCCCTCGCTGGCGCGCACGGTACACCTGCGCCTGCTGCAAGCGCGCCTCTTGGAGGAGAAACTGACCGACAAGAAGGGCGCGCTCAGCGCGTATCAGGCAGCCCTCAAGGGCGCGCCCGACAATCGGCAGGCGCGCGCGGCGGTGATCCGTTTGGCCGCCAACACCGGCGCGTGCGAGCTGGCCGCTGACACCGCCATGGCAGAGCCGTTCTCGCCCGACCGGCTGCTGGCTGAGCACCTGCCCATCGTGGAGAAAACGGCGGCCGCGTCCGCCGATCCCGCCGCCACCTTTGCGGCCCTGGGCACGGCGCTGTCCGCTGCCCTGGCCCGTCGTCCGTCGCTGCCCGGCGCTTTTGCCCGGACCATCGAGGAACGCATCGCGGGCTATCCGGTCGCCGACAGCGAGGCCTGGGCGGAACAGGCGCTGCTGCGCGCCCTGGCCTACGACCCCGAGCACCTGCCGACCCTGCGTCGCCTGGCGCAGGTCCAGCGCAGCCGTGGGGGCCGACCCTTGCTCGACACGCTGATGAAGATCGTGGCGCTCGCCCCGCGCGATCTGGATGCCATGGCCGAGGCTGCCGATCTGGCCGGCCGCGTGCTGCACGACATGGAACTCGGGCAACGCTGCCTGACCGTGCTGCACCATCGCGCGGTCGAGCTTCTCCGTCTGGGCGGCCCTGCCGAGGGCCAGCTGGTGCCGGCCGCGGCTGTGTTGCGCGCCGTGGATGGCCTGGTGAGCCCGCTTCTGGCCAGCAAGGATCCGGCCGACCTTCGACAGGCGGTGGACCTGCTGCTCGACACGAGTCGGCTGCCCCTGTCTGCCGATGACAGAAAGGGCCTGCGCGCGCGCGTCGGCAAGATTGCGATCGAGGCGGACAAGGCCGTGGCGCGCGAGGTTTACCGGCACATCGTCGAAGACGAGCCCGACGACCGCGAGGCCATGGCGGTTCTGGCCCGCCTGTACGAGGAGGCGGAGCAGTTCTCCGAATTGATCGCCGTGCGCCGTCGCCAACTGGACCTGCTGTCCGACGGCGAGGCGCGCCTGGCCTTGCGCCTGGAGATCGCCCGACTGGGCGAAGTGGTCGAGGGACGCACTGGTCGATTCGAGGCGCTGCTGGCCAACCTGGAGGAGTTGCCTGGCCACCCGGCCACCCTGGCTGCCCTGGGCACGTTGCTGCGCGCGCGCGGCCGATTCGGCGAGCTGGCGGACATTCTCTCCGCGCAGGCGCGCAAGCTGGAGGGGTTGGGCGACAGCGCGCGGGCCGCTCGTCTGTGGACTGAAGTCGCGGCCCTGGCCGAGTCCCCGCTCGGCGACAGCGCACGCGCCGTCGCGGCCTGGGAACGCGTGGTCGTGCTGGAGAGCAGCTCGGCTGCGCTCGACAGCCTGGCCCGCCTGTGCATCGCTTCGGGCGAGCCCCTGCTCGCGGCGCAGTGGCTGGAGCAGCGCATGTCGCTGGGCAATCCGGGCGAGCGCCGCCAGTCCGCGGCGCAGCTGGCCCGCGCCTACGTGGCGGCCGGCCAGCACAACCGGGCGGTGGCCTCGCTGGAGCGCGCCTTGGCCGAAGATCCGGTCGCCGACGAGCTGTGGGTGTTGCTTACCCAGTTGTACCGCGATGCCGAGCGCTGGGAGGCGCTGGCGCGGGCTCTCACCGACCGCTGCGCCCGGCTGGACAATCCGCACGCCGTGGTGGCCTGTGCGCGCGAGACCCTGCTGGTCTGCCAGGAGCATCTGCACAGCCCCGAGCGGGCGGTGCCGGCCTTGCAACGGGCACTGGCCCTTGCGCCCGCCGATCGCAGCCTGCGCCTCGCCCTGGCCGAGGGTCTGCGCACAGCCGGCCGCCTGGCCGAAGCGCGCGCGGTGCTGGAAGGCGTGCTGGAAGAGTACGGCCGTCGCCAGTCGCGCGAGCGGGCTGCGCTACACCATCAGGTCGCGCAGGTGGCGCGCGCCGAGAAGAACCCCAAGCTGGCGCTGCAGCACCTGGAACAGGCTTCCTCCGTGTTGCTCGACAACATGGAGGTGCAGCTTGCCCTGGCCGAGGTGGCCGAGGAAGTGGGCGAGTTCGAGCGCGCCGACAAGGCCTACCGAGCGCTGCTGGTGCTGGCCCGCCGGGGCCAGTCGGCCGATGCCGTGATCACCGCCGGCGAGGTCTTGCTGCGCCTGCGCCGCGTGGCCCTGGCCCTGGGCCGCAACGAGGCCGCTGCCCAGGCGCTCGATTCGGCCCTGGCGCGAGCCATGCACGATGCCGTCGAGGCCCGCCGTGTGCAAGCTGCCCTGCTCGCCGCTGGCGAGAGTGAGGCTTTGCTCGGGCTTTTGGCAAAGCGGCGGGCGGCCGCCAACCTGGCCGCGGAAGAAGCGGCGGTGGTGTGCGAGCTGGCCGAGGTGCTGGACAAGCTCGACCGTCGCGGCGAGGCGCTGGAAGCCCTGCTCAAGATCGTCGAGAAGGTGCCTGACAGCGCGAGCGCGCACGGGCAGGCGCGGGCCCTGGCGGCCAAGCTCGGCCAGGCTGGCCGCTACCTCGAAGCGGTGACCAGCGCGGCCGATCAGCTTCGCCGCGCCAACGACGCGTCTCGGGTGGCCGATCTGTTGCTGCGGGCCGGGGAAGCGGCCGAGCACGATTTGCGCGATGTCGCGCGCGCGACGGCGCTCTATCACCGGGTCGAGCAGACCGGGCAACGCCTGGCGGAGGCCTTGACCGGTCTGGCGCGGGTCAGCCTGAAAGTCGGCGACGAGGCCGAGCAGCGACGGGCGACGGCGCAGTTGCGTCGCATGTCCCAGCTCGCCGGCAACCCGGCCGAGAAGGCCGATCTTCTCTTCCGCGTGGCCGAGTGCCAGCTCGGGTTGCCCGGCTCCCGCGATGAAGGCCTGGACGCCTTGGCGCTTGCCGTGGATCTTTCGCACGATCTGGCGCGAGCCACGGCCCTGGTCGAAGCAGCCCACGTGCCCGAGGCTGACCTGGCCCGCGTGATGCCGGTGTACGAGAAAGTGGCGCGGGCATCGTCCGACGAGCATGTACTCCTCGATTTCTACGAGCGGCGTGCTGCTCTGCCGGACGCGCGCAGCGAGGACGTGCGCGACGGGGTGGAACTGGCCGTGTCTCTGGGCGAAGGAGCCAGGGCCGAGAAGCTCATCGAGCGCGCGATCGTTCTGGCGCGCGCGGTGCCCGGCGGCCTGCGCGGTGCCACCTGGGCCATTCTGGATCTTGTGCGCCGCCTGCGCAGTCGCGGCGACTGGGACGGGGTGACGAGGATTCTGGAAGACACACGCGAGGCTTGGCCCAATCCGCGTCTGGCGCCGGTGGTGCGAGAGATGGCACGCGCTGCCTCGGAGCACCCGGAGAGCGCCGAAGCTGCGGCTCGGCTGTTCGAGCACCTGCGCACGCTCTATCCCCTGGACCGCGAGGTCTGGGAGCCGCTTCTGCGCCTGTACGCGGGGCTGGGAAACCGCGCGGCCCTGGAGAGCCTGGTGCGCGAGTTGGCGGAAAAGCTGATGGCCCGCTCCGACCGCAACACGGCCCGCCTGGCCTGGGCCAAATTTCTGCTGGGCGAGAAGAAGACGGAGGAGCAGGCGACAGCCGTCCTGCGCGAGGTTTTGGCCGAGGATCCGAGCCATCCCGAGGGGCTCATGGTGCTGGCTGACCTCCATGAACGGCGGGGCGAGATGACCCGGGCCGTGGCTGTCTTGTCCGAGGCGCTGTCGAGCGGCGAGGGTGCGGGAACCGGGGCCGGACGGGTTGCCTTGGCGCGACGGCTCGGCGAACTGGTCAAGAAGATCGAGCCTGCGTCCGCCAAGAAGGTCTACCGCCAGGTACTGGCCGCGCCGTTCTCCGATTTGGGGATCAGGCGGTCGCTGCAACTCTCTTTGCTCGATCTTCTATCCGAGCAGGACGAGTTGGCCGAGCGTGCGGCGCTGAGCGAGGAGATCCTGGCTGGCGAGAGCGGCGCCGAGGCCGCGGCGCGCGCGGTGGATCTCGCCGAGCTGCGCACGCGCCTGCACGACGACGCCGGTATGCGACGGGCACTGGAACTGGGCCGCAATCGCTGCCCGGACGACGCCGACCTCTTCCAGCGCCTCACGACCTGCTACACCGAGCACGAGTTGTGGCCGGAACTGGTGGCGCTGCTGACCGGCGAGGCCGCGCGCGTGGACGCCGACAAGGCCGGTCCACTTTTGCACCAGGCGGCCCGCATCCAGCGCGACAAGCTGCGCGACGAAGCGGGCGCTGCCCGCAGCCTGCGCCGGGCCATGGAGGGCGCACCAGGAGACATCGAAACATTGCGCGAGTTGACCGCCTCGCTCGCCTCTTCTGGTGACTCGGCAGCCGCGAGATCCGTGGTCACTGACGCCCTGGCGGACGGTGCCCAGGAAGGGCGCGCCGACCTTCTGCAACTGCGTGCTGAGCTGGCCGCGGCGGGCGGGGATGAAACAGCCGCGGTGGCGGACATGGAGGAAGCCCTGACCCTGGGTGCAAGTGAAGTGGTGCCGTCGCTGAGCCAGACCCTGACTCGCATCGCGGAACGCGCGACCGCGGCCGGCGATCTGGCCGCGGCCCGCACCGCCACCCTGCGACTGGCCGAGGTGGTGCGCGGCTCGGGCGACCAGGCCCAGGCCGATCAGATTCTCTTCCGCTGGATCGACGCCCATCCCACTGACCGCGAGGTTCTGCAGAGCATGCGTGTGCGCTTCGAGGCGGAGGAGCGCTGGGACGCCGCTGCCAGCGTGTGGTCGCGCCTGGCCCAGATCGAGCAAGGCGAGGCCCTGGCCGAAACCGTGCTGGCCATGGCCGCGGCTTGCGAGAAGATTGGCCGTGGCGCCGAGGTCATCCCTTGGCTGCAGGAGGTCTTGCGCCAGATACCGGGACACGCTCCGGTGCTGGCGCGGCTGGCGCAGCTTCTTCAGGCCGGCGGCAACGCCATCGAGGCTGCGGAGTTGCAGATCCAGATGGCCGACCGGGAGACCGATGAAGGCGAGAGCTACCGTCTGCTGGTCGGCGCGGCCGAGACCCTGCTCGGTGCCGGCGCGTTTCCCGCGTCCGCCACCGCACTGGAGAAGGCCGCGGCGCTTCGGCCCACGGAGCGGGTCGGCCGCACGCTGCTCATTGATGCCTATATCGGTATGGGTGAAATCGCTCGCGGTGCCGAAGTGCTGGCCAGCCTGCTGGCAGAGGCCAAGACAATGCGCGCCGAGGAGCTGGCAGTCCTCTATCAGCGGCAGGCCCAGTTGGCCGCGGCCAAGGGGGACAACGAGGGGCGGCTGCAAGCACTGAAGAAGGCGCTGGAAACCGACCGCAAGAGCGTGGCCATAGCCAGCGAGGTGGCGGACCTGGCCGAAGCCGCGGGCGACGACGAACTGGCCATGCGCGCCCTGCGTGTGGTGACGGCCAACCCGGTCAAGGATCCCAAGGGTTCCGCGGTGGCCTACTACCGCCTGGGCCGCATCGCCCACAAGTCCCGTGACAAGGCCCGAGCCATCATCTTCGTCAAGCGGGCGTTGCAAGAAGATCCCGAGCTAGCCGAGGCCAAGGCGTTGCTCGATGAATTGAAATAGAAGGCGGGAGGAAGACGGCCGCGATTCCGTCGGTCCAATTGGTTCTGCCTTGCCATCGCCTCTGTGCAGGAATCCGGGATGCGCCCTCACCATTCAAGGCGCCTCCCGACCTGACACAATCGCTCCCGCCGCGCCTCATAGTCCGGCATGACCCTGCCCAGCGCAGCCCAGAACGCGGCCGTATGCTTCCGGTGCGTTAGATGTACCAACTCATGCGCCACCACGTAGTCCACCAGCCGCATCGGGGCCTGGACGATCCGCCAGTTGAAGCGCAGGTTGCCCTTGGGATCGCAGCTCCCCCAACGACGGCGCTGGTCGCGGATCAGCACCACCGGCGCCGGCACGCCCGTCTTCTTGGCCCAGATGGCGGCTCGCTCGGGCAGGCGCTCGGCGGCGTGATGCCGGTACCATGCCACCACTGCCTTCCTCACTGCCGCTGCGCTGCCCACCGGCAGGGTCACCATCAGCCGGCCACTCGTGAGCGCTACCCTGGTCACCGCACCCGGCACGATCTTCAGCCGGTACTGACGGCCCAGGTACAGGAAGGTCTCGCCGTTCACAAACTCGCGCGGCGCCGTGCGCTCCGCCCCCGTCGGCCCACGCCGGAGCCGCTCCACGATCCATCGTGCCTTGTCATGCACCACGCGATCCAACCGCGCGATCGGAGTGGCCTGCGGTGCGGTCAGCAGGACGCCCATGGCCGGGTCGATGGCAATGGACACGGTGCCGCGCCGCTGACTGCGCCTGACGATGTATGGGATGGCCGTCAGCCCGAAGCGCACCTCGGACCGCTCAATCGCCATCATGCGGGGCGCCTCCGCTTGAGCAGGTCCACGATGCCTTCGGCCAGGCTGTCCACCCGCTCGGCTGGATAGGCCGCCGCGCGGAGGTGTTTCTTGATCACCTTGCGCATCTCGCGCTGGACGTCGTCCTTCATCTGCCAATCGACTATCTCGGCGTGGGGTGCCAGGTGCTCTTCCAGCAGGCCAGCCAGGGCGGTCTGGGCCTCGTCGGGCTTGCCATAGGGCGCGTCGGCGGCGTCCCGCGCCTTGGCCCCTGGCAGGTGCAGGAGGCCGTAAATGGCCAGGCCGGTCTGGCTCAGGCCCATTTTCTCGGCCGCATCGGCCCGGCCTCGGATGTCCTTGGTCAGCGCCTCGAACATCTTCAACTGCGCCGCCGCGTCGATGCGCTTGGCCTTGCGGTCCTCGATGATCTGCTCCAGGCGCTGGCGCAGCGACGTGTAGAAGGCAGGATCTTCTTCTAGCTTGATGTGGATCTCGTCGCGGATGGCATGCTCCATCTCGCTGGCGCGGGCCTCGTCGGTCTTGAGCGCGTTCAGCTTGGCGTCGAACTCGGGCGTGAACAGCGACACCTGCTTGACCAGGATCTGGATGCCGTCCGCGATCACGGCGTCCTCGATCAGCATGCGCACCTTTTCGCCGCAGTCGGAGACGTCCAGCTTGCTGTCCCGGAACCGCGCGGCGGCCGTCCCCCGGATCTTGCCCAGCCAGCGGCCATCGGCAACATAGGGCAGTGCCCTCGGGTCGGGCAGCAGCATGTCCAGGGACTGCGCGAACCGCTTGAACGCGCTGTCGAACTCGGCGCGCACGTCCTCGGGCTCCAGCACGGCCACGCAGGCGTCGAGATCGTTCTTGTCTTTCACTCGCACGAAGAAGCGCATGGCGGCAGCGTGCCGGGCTTGCAGGCGCGGTAGCTCGTCGCCCTTGGGGTGCATGGCGCCCTTGATGTCGCTCGGCGCGAAGATTGCCAGCGCCTCTTGCAGAGCCTCGGACACGCCCCAGTAGTCCACGATCAAGCCGTAGGTTTTCTTGTCGGCGGTGCGGTTCACACGGGCTATGGCTTGCAGGAGGGTGTGTTCCTTCAGCGGCGAGTCTAAGTACATGACCTGCTCGACCGGCGCATCGAACCCGGTCAGCAGCATGTCGCACACCACTAAGATCGACAGCGGATTGTCGTGCTTCAGAAACCGCTCGATGATGTCCTTGCGCTGTTTTTCGTCGGTGTGGTGCTTGACCAGCGCATCGTCATCCTTGTTCGACGCCGAGACGACGACCGCCGATTGGGGCGCGTTCAGGCGATCCAGCGTCTCCTTGTACAGGCACGCAATCTCGCGCGAGCAGGTCACCACCTGCGCCTTGAAGCCGTTGGGTCGGATGAACTGGGTGAAATGCGTGACCAGGTCCAGGCAGATGGCCTCGACCCGCTTGGGCGCACCCGCGATGGTCGCCTCGTTGGCGTACTTCTTCTTGATGGCCTCGCGCTCTTCCTCGCTGCGGTCGGCGAACACGCGGTCGAACAGGGCGTCCAGGGTGTTGCCGACAATGCGCAGCTCGGGCAGGCGGCTCTCGTAGAAAATCGGCACCGTGGCGCCGTCCACGACCGCCTGCTCGATGGTGTAGGTGTCGATGTAGCTGCCGAACGTGGTCAGCGTGCTGCGGTCCTTCTTGTCGATCGGCGTGCCGGTGAAGCCGAAGAAGGCAGCATTGGGCAGGGCCTGGCGCATGTTGGCTGCCAGGCCGCCGTATTGCGTGCGGTGCGCCTCGTCGGTCAGCACGAAGATGTTGCGGGCCAGCGACAGGGTGGGGTGCTGGGCGCGATCGGTCCGCCGCCTGGGCTCGCTCGCCGTCAATTCTTGGAACTTCTGCACCGTCGTCAGGATGGTCTTGCCCGTCGGCCCGGACAGCAGCTCGCGCAGGTGGCGCACGCTTTCGGCCTGCTCGGGGTTGCGAAAGCCGCAGGCGTGGAAAGTCTTGGTGATCTGATCATCCAGGTCAGTCCGGTCGGTCACGATCACCAGCGTGGGGTTGTCCTGCCTCGGATCGTTGCGCAGCTTGAGCGCCAGCCAGAGCATGGTCAGGCTCTTGCCCGAGCCCTGAGTGTGCCAGACCACGCCGCCGCGATCGGTGGGCTTCTTGGCGGCGCGTGCGCGCTGCACGGCCTTGTTCACCGCGACGAACTGCTGATAGCGGCACAGCTTGCGGATGGTTCGGCCGCTGGAGGAATCGCGCTCGAACACGACGAAATTCCGCATCAGGTCGAGCAGCGTCTCCGGCGTGAGCAGCCCGGCCAGCGCCACATCCTGGATCGTCGGCTTTCGTCCACACACAGCCTCAAGCTCGCTCGCCGAGCGCGGCCAGGTGGCCTTCCATTCGGCAAAGAACCGATGCGGCGTGGTCACTGTGCCGTACACGGCCGCCTCGCGACAGGCCACGATCAGCACCTGCATCGTCTCGAACAGCTTGGGCGCACCCAGCTCGTGATAGCGGTCTTCCATTTCCTGGTAGCGCGAGAACTGGTCGATGGCCTCGGCCTTCCAGCCGTCGCCCAGGGTCGGGCTCTTGCACTCGATGATGGCCACTGGCAGCCCGTTCACGAAGACCACCACGTCCGGGATGATCTTCTTCTTGCTGCCGATCACACCAAACTGTCGGGTGACGACGAATTCATTCTTGGTCGAGTCATCGAAGTCGATGAAGCGAACCGTCTGCCCCTTCTTCCCGTCGCCCAGATCCTGGTCGAGCGCGATGCCCTGGGTGATGATGATGTGAACGCGCTCGCTGGCCTCGATCAGACTCGTCGCCTGGATCGTGGTCACGGTCCGCACGGCCTTGGCCAGGTTGTCGTCCGACAGCCAGCGATTCAGGCGCTTGAGAGCAACCGCGAGCCGCTTGGTAAGCACGGCTTCCTTGAGCGATTCGCGCTCGGCTTCGAGAACCTCGGGCGGGACGTAGGTGTAGCCGAGCCGTTCCAGCAGCTCGACCGCCGGATCTTCGGAGAGCTTGGCCTCGTTCCAGTCGCGGCCGAGGGATGGGGTCACGGCGCTGTCTCCGATGGTGAAGCCACTGGCGTGCGCCTTGACCGGACAGATCCGCAGATCCAAAGTTCCGACCCAAGGACTGGGCGTTCCGGGTCGACAACTGGCCTCGGGCTTTCCCGGGGCTTTTTGTTGTTCAGGGGAGGTATTTCGGGTCGGCAGCACATAGATATGCGTGCAATATGCGCACGAGACGCATGCGGCAATATGCTGTAACCATGTAGCTTTGCTCTATCGTGGGCCATTCTGGCCATTCTCCGGGCCATTTCCGGCCATTCCTGTTAGTCCTGGAACTCGCAGCTGTCATGCGGCCGATGCGGCGACCGAGGGAAGCCAGCCCTTGCTTGCCAGCACGTCCCACGCAACTTGAATCTGTGGCGGTGTGAAACAGCGTTTGCGTAGGTTCCAATCGTGGACCGCCTTGGTGGCCTCCGCGGGGCTGGTCGCCCCCTCTCTCGTCGCCACCCAGTGTACAGTCGCCAGCAGCTCCATGCCGAAGGGGCTTTCAAAACCTTGAACCAAGTCAGCGACCCGCTCGAAACGCGAGCGGGTCTCGGGACACGACTCCAGAAACCGACTCGCCTCCGCAGCCGCACCCGGGACCAATTCGAGCTGCTTTTCCGGTTTATCGCCACCGTCGGCATAGCCGACAACGTAGTGGCCCTCGATGCAGGCCAGAACGTGGCGCAGGTTCTCTGCGTAGGGGCCGTAGAGTGCCTTGGTGAAGCGCAAGCGCAACGGCTCATGTGCTTCCTGGGCAAAGTAGAGGAGCTTGTGGATCTCCAGCAGCGAGATGGTCGGATCCATCAATCCTGCCAGGTAGCGGTCGATGAGGCCCACCAGCACGGCCCGGCCGGGTGTGAGGTGGGGAACCTCGGCGCTGCGGTTGCCCATTTGTGTGTCGACTGTCTGCGATGGCTCGAACAGAAGGACCTGGACCTCTGGCAGCGCCGCGAAGGCGCGTTCGATACGCGGCCGGACCTCGGACCAGTCGAGCCCTCCAAGTCCACAGCCGAGCGGCGGGACGGCGATGGACCGGATGCCCAACCGGCGCACCTCTGCCGCCAGCGCCGCCAGCCCTGTTTCAATATCGTCGAGGCGACTTGGGCCCCGCCAATGCCGTTTCGTGGGGAAGTTGACGATGTAGCGAGGATGGGTGAGCTGGCCCGTCTCAACCACCAGCATCTTTTCGGGCTGAACCTCATGGCGCTTGCAGGCCGCCTGATAAACCTTGAAGTTCTGTGGAAAAGCGCGTTTGAACTGAAGCGCGATTCCTCGGCCCATGAACCCCACGCAGTTCACGGTATTGACCAGCGCTTCCGCGTCAGCTTTCAGCAGGTCGCCACTTGCGCGGGTGATCATCGCAGCTCCCTCCTCTAATAGTACCAATCCGTTCTGATCTCAACCAGAGGCTGGTGCTTCGCCGTGCCAAGGACCGAGGTGACGCGGGTTCGCATGGCTTGCGAGCGGACCCCGACGCGGGACACAAGTTTCCACGGGAATGTGCCGTAGACCAGAAACTCGGCCTGCTTGCCTTCCTTCACCGACGGATCGCTGAAGTCCGTCGCGCCCACCGCGCCCCAGTTGACCTGATCCAGGTCTGCGGGATCCGATCGAAACTCCGCATAGCGCGCCCCCGCGTTCGACAGGCTGAAAGCGCAAGGCCGCTTCTGCGTCTCCGCCCAGGCGAAGACCCCATCCAGATCCGCTTCCAGGTGGACGATCGGATCCTGGCCACCCCGGTAGGTCAAACTGGGATGATTGGCGCAATGAAGAACGTACAGCATGACCGACCGGGGACAGAAGTAGAACGGCACGTAGTCGCCGACCTTGGTTCCTGCATGGCAAGGCACAGGCAGCCCGAGTCGCCGCCGCTTGATCTCGTCCATTCCCACGCTCGCTGTTGGACCACCACGCGCGATCATGGTCGCGTCTGACACCAGCTCTCCATCAGCGACGATGGAAGCCAGGTTGTCTACGTGAGTGATGTGAAAGATCTTCCGTTCCATCCACTCAGCCTTCCGATCAACCTTCAGGCAGCCGCGTCCTTGTCCACGCGCACGCGGACCTCGCCGGTGAGGAGGACGGACATGAGGGCGGACTTGGTATCCTGGAGTTGAATCAGGTATTGGCGCTCGGCGGTGAGACGCTGCTCAAGCTCCTGCCCGGCGGCAGCGATCGCATGCTGCTCCGGTAGTTCTGGAACGGGGAGGCGCAATTCCTTCAGCGTGGCCGACGATATCACCGACCGTCCAGCGTTCCCGGCGACCATCTCAACCTGGCGAAGAACGCTTGCCCCAATGGTGATGAGGTACATGAGAAATCGCGCGTCGGTTTTTCCCGGGTCCAACCGGATTCGCGAGAGATTCGGGGAAATCAGCCATCCGTCTTCCTCTCGGGAAATCGACGCGCATCGCCCAATGTCCGCAACACGAGAAAAGACCACGTCATTCGGGCGCACCTTGTACTCGGCCAGTTCCCGAGCCTTCTCATTGCTGACGTAAAACAGCCCCTCCCGAAGCAGCTCCCCGTGACCAAGCGACTGGATGGTGAGAACTGGGACGCCGGAAGCTACGAAATCCTTCGTCTTCATCGACGATCCAAATGGGCCAGATCTCACTGTTGCCTCAGCGTTCATGCCGAGAGAATCAATGGTGCATACCGTCCATTCGACCGGCACTTGGCCGATTTCGGTATTCTTGAACTTCTTGTGGCGGCCGGGGAGGCCCTTGGTGAGCAGCTCGGCCATCATGGCCTTCTTCACGACCTGGAGCTGGTCGATCACGGCCTGGCTCGCCTCGATGGCGTCGTCCACCGACGACAGGATGGCCGCGATCTTCCGCTGCTCGGGGAGTGGTGGGAGAGGCAAGCCAAACTGCTCGAACTTGCCTTTGCTCACAATTGGCACGGCGGTGGCACCGGCGAGACGCTGAAGCTCGGCCGTGCGATGGCATAAACCATAGTAAACAAATTCGGGCCACACCAGTTCGTTGCAGACGATCGCATTGATCTGCTGGTTGGTGCAGCAGCGTGCGCTGGTCAATGCGTTCTTGCCTATCGAAGCAATGCACGTCACCAGAACGCTTCGGGGAGGAAGCAGCCTCGCTCTTGCAGCACCCTCGTCGGACAGCGTTCGGGCAGTGCTCCATACGATTGCCGATTGGCTGAGGTCGGTAGGGGTAACGAATGGAATCGGGCCGCCCCACAAGGCTGCCTCGCTGGTGCTTGGAGTGCTTCCAGTGACGACTTTCCCGATGTCCTGAACTAGCCGCCAGGACCATTCCGGCGGCAGATTGTCAGGCGTCATACCCCAGCTCCTTCAAGAACCCGTTCATCTTCGCCTCAGCCTCGGCACGTTTCTTCTCTGCCTCGCGCAGCTTGGCGATGGCGGCAGCCACATCGACCTTCTCGGCGGCCTCGGTGGTTTCCACGTAGCGGCTGATGTTCAGGTTGAAGTCGTTCTTCTCGATCTCGGCCAGGTCCACAACCCGCGCGTACTTGGGCACGTCTTTCCAGGCGTGGAAGGTGGCGGCGATCTTCTTCACGTCCTCGTCGCGCAGGTAGTTCTGGGCGCTGCCCTCGCGGAACTCCCGCGACGCCTCGATGAACAGCACCTTGGCCTTGCGCTCGCGCCTCTTTTCGCGATTCATGATCAAGATCGCGGCCGGGATGCCGGTGCCGTAGAACAGGTTGGGCGGCAGGCCGATCACGGCCTCGACCAGGTCTTCCTTCAAGATGCCTTGCCGGATCTCGCCCTCGGCCGCGCCACGGAAAAGCACGCCATGGGGCATGACCACGCCAAGCTGGCCGTGCAGGTTCAGGGTGGCGATCATGTGCTGGACAAAGGCCAGGTCGCCCTTGGTCTTGGGCGGGATGCCGAAGCGAAAACGGCCCCAGGGATCGTGCTCGGCCACCTCGCGGCCCCAGTCATCCAGCGAGAAGGGCGGATTGGCGATCACCCGGTCGTAGAGGCGCAGCTCGCCGCCATCGACCAGCTTCGGATCGCGGATGGTGTCGCCCTTGAAGATGTGGGACGTGATCCCATGCAACAGCATGTTCATCTGGCAGATGGCCCAGGTGCCCAGGTTCTTTTCCTGGCCGAAGAGCGACAGGTTTTTCGGGTTCTGCCCGTGCCGCTCCAGGTGGCGTGCGCACTCGATCAGCATGCCGCCCGAGCCGCAGGTCGGATCGCAGATGCGCATGCCTTCCTTGGGCGCCAAGATCTCGACGATCAGCTCGACCACCTTCTTGGGCGTGTAGAACTCGCCGCCCTTCTTGCCCGCGTCGTCGGCGAACTTCTCGATCAGGTACTCGTAGGCGCGGCCGAGCATATCCGGCTCGGACAGGTTGGCGTTGCGCAGGTTGCAGCCGGAAAAGTGCTGCACCAGGCGCGACAGCACGTTGTCGCGGTTCTTGGTGTCGCCCAGCTTCTGCTCGTCGTTGTAGTCGATCCCGGCCAGCACGCCGTCGAGCGCGGGGTTGCCGTCCTCCAGGGCCGCACACGCCTTGTTGAGAACCTCGCCGATGTTGCTGGCCGCCTTCTGGATCTCGGACCAGCGTGCCCGCCTGGGCACGAAGAACTGGTGGTTGTCCTTGTCCTCGGGATCGTCGCCAGCGTCGACCAAGGTGTCGCATTCCTCTCCGAAACGGTCCGACAGCCGTTTTAGGAAGAGGAGCCCGAGGATGTAGTTCTTGTAGTCCGACGAGTCGATGGACCCGCGCAGGATGTCGGCGGCCGACCAAAGGTAGCCTTCAAGCTGCTCGCGGGTGAGCTTGCCGGTGGGCGGCGCGGCGGTGGCCTGCTTGCCGTTGGTTCTGGGCTGGGCAGCGGCGACGCCGTTGCCGTTGCCGGCCGCCACGGTGGTGCTGGCGCCGGTCAGCCGGTCGATCAGGGCGGTCTTCTCTCGGCCTGCGTCATCCAGGCACAGCGAGCGGCACAGATCCTTCAGCCGGTCGCGCGGAAAGTCCGCCAGAACCTGGGCCAGGCTGACCTTCCGCGACGCAACCAGGGCGTCCACAATACCGTCCTTGGCTCGCCGGTCGGGGACCTCGACGCCGAACAGGTCGACGGCTGCCAGCAGTTCGTCACGGGAGAGGAGTTCCAGGAGGGCGCGTTTCGATGCCATGCCGACAAGCATTGTACGCCCGGTGGCTGACATGGGGGAGACGGTTCAGACGCCCCAACATTATCGACGGTGGCAGAACGACCACGCCGGTTGACGATTCCGTGGCCAACGCGCCATGGAGATCGCCCCCTTGGCTCCTTTGCATCTCGCGACAAGGGAAGGCAGGATGTTCCTCGGATCGGCGGCGTCTGTGGATCATTCATCCTTTGGGCGATCAGAAAGGGGCACCCCATGTACGAAGCCTTCGGATTTAGCAAGTGGCAAAGCGGCCAGTATGGCTTTCAACTCTTCGTCCCTGACAACGCCATCGACCCGGCGCAATACACGGGCGGCGGCAGCCCGAACATCGCATCGGTCGCCGTCTTCGGCGATTTCCAGATCGCGGCTGGACTCTCAACACAAAACTGGGATCCCAACACTCCGCTGAAGATGACGCTCCAGCCGCACCCAAACGGCCTGCTTTTCACCGCAGCGCTGCCCGCCGGCTTCCCCGACGGCTACTACCAGTACAAATACCTCGTCACTTTCCAGGACGGAACCTTGCGTAAGGTCGGCGATCCTTGCACCAAATACGGCGGCACCGATTCCGACAACTCCGCCTTTGTCGTCGGAGGGTCGCCCGTTTCGGTCACGCCGCTGGACCCCGCCAAGCGATTGAGCGGAGAGGATCTGATCCTCTACGAATTGATGATCTCCGACTTCACATCCGGCCTTCTGAATGGTCGCGCCCCGGTCGATGCAGTGGCAGACAAGCTCACCTACATCAAGAACCTGGGCACCAACGCGATCGAGTTCATGCCTTGGATCGCCTGGCCCGATTCGGACACCTTCAGTTGGGGCTACGACCCCGCGTACTTCTTCTCGGCCGAGTACAACTACATAACCGATCCGACCGATCCGCTGGAGAAGCTCTCCCGCCTCGGGGACATGATTTCGGCCTGCCACCAGGCCGGACTCATGGTGGTATTGGATATCGTCCTGCAACATGCCGCCGATGGTGGCGACAGCGACAACGCCGCAGGGTTCCCCTACAGATGGCTGTGGCAGGACCCCACGCAGTGCCCCTTCATCCAGTCAAGCTCGACGCCGGGCGGAAGCCCGTTTCAATACGCCAACCGCTGCACGCTCCAGTTCATTGGCGATGTCTGCCAGTACTGGATCGACCGTTTCAGCGTGGACGGGTTCCGCTTCGATCAGGTCTCCGGGTTTGATTTTCCGGGGAATCCTTCGGAGGGCGCGACGGCGCTGATGAGCGTTCTCAAGAGCTACCTGGCCACCCAGAACAATACGGTCTTCCCCCTCATGATCGAGGACACCTGGGACTTCGACGCCGTCCACGACACCAACACCATCGGCGCGACGCACGGCTGGTTCGACCTCTTTCGCTCTTCGCCCATGTCGTATCTTCCGTATGGCAACCAGCCGACGACGGACTATCTGCGCGTTCTCAACGCGGCGTACGAGTACAACTTCCCGATCGGGCCGGTCATCTATATCGAGAACCACGACCATACCAGCGTGACCTTTCAGGCCGGCGGGCGAGATTGGTGGTTCCGCGTCCAGCCCTACATGATCGCGCTGGCCACCTCCGCTGGCGCCGTACTCCTGGCCAACGGGCAGGAATTCGGCCGCTCGCAGAGTTTCCCGGAGCCGGGGGACGACGATGCCAACCATCCGCGTGTCAGCCCCAGGCCGCTGGACTGGAGCCAGTCAACGGACAGCGTGGGCCAGGCAGTCTATGCCATGTACCAGTTTTTGCTTCATCTCCGCCAGAGCCATCCGGGACTGCGGACGCCTAACTTCTATCCAGACAACTACGACCAGCAATGGAATCATTTCAGCCCCGACGGTTACGGCTTGGACGTTGACAAGCAGGTGGTGATTTATCACCGCTGGGGGAACAACGCGGCCGGGCAGTTGGAACGCTTCATGGTGGTGCTGAATTTCTCCGCCTGGCCCCAGACCGTCAATATCCCATTCCCGGCCAATGGTATTTGGACCGATCTGCTCAACGGCAACTCGGTGTCTATGGTGGAGAACTATTGGCTGTACGACTATGCTGTGAACTCGTATTGGGGCTGCATCTTCTATCTGCAAGGCTAGTGTGACCGCCGACAGGGAGGTGACAAGTTCATGCCGAACGACAGACGCATTCTTTGTTTCGCCTCTCGCGGCTTTCCGTGGTGCTCTCAGCGGGACTCGCAATTTGTGGAGGAACCATGGCGAATCGCGTATGTTCTGCCTTCATGAAATTGGCCGTAGTGTTTGCATTCATCGTCACCGTGGCAGGAGGGTGTAGCAGCGACGGGGACGGAACGCCGCCCAGCGGCGGCGGGAGTGGGGCCTCCAGCATCGGGGGCACGAACACCGCCGCCGGTGGGAACACCAGCGCGTCCGGCGGCACGACTGGGAATTTGGGAACGATTGGCGCCGCTGGCAATAGCAGTACGGCGCAGGCATGGCAGTCTGTGGCGTCGTCCTCTGACGGGACGACGCTCGTCGCCGTGGCCTACCATGGCTACATTTACACGTCGGTGAACTCCGGGGCGACCTGGACCCAGGAAGGCCCATTGCAGCACTGGCAGTCCGTGGCGTCGTCCTCTGACGGGACGAAGCTCGTCGCTGTCACCTATGGCGGCTACATCTACGCGTCTGTCGACTCCGGGGCGACCTGGACCCAGACTAGCACCCAGCAGCACTGGACGTCCGTGGCGTCGTCCTCTGACGGTACGAGGCTCGCCGCCGTGGTTTACGGCGGCTACATCTACACGTCGGCGGACTCCGGTGCGACGTGGACGCAGAGTGGGTTCCAGCAGAACTGGGATTCAGTGGCGTTGTCATCAGACGGGACGAATTTCGTCGCCGGGACCTATGACAGCTACCTCTACACGTCTGGCTCCGGGTGGATCTGGACGCAGACTGGTACCCAGCAGGCATGGACGTCGGTGGCGTCGTCATCTGACGGGACAAAGCTCGTCGCCGTGAGCGGCGGCCACCCCTACACCAACCCCGCTTGCGGCTACATCTACACGTCGGCGGACTCTGGGGCGACCTGGACGCAGACTGGTACCCAGCAGGCATGGACGTCGGTGGCGTCGTCATCTGACGGGACGAAGCTTGTCGCTGTGGCCAACGGCGCGTGCCTCAGCGGCATTTACGACGGCTACATCTACACCTCAACCGACTCTGGGGCGACCTGGACCCAGGCGACGGCTCCCCGGCTGAACTGGGTCTCCGTGGCGTCGTCATCGGACGGCATGAAGTTCGTCGCCGCGGACGGGGACTACGACGGCCACGTCTACACGTCAGTGGACTCTGGGGCGACCTGGACCCAGCGTCTATAGTGGTCGGCGCGAACGGCGCGACGCCCACTGTCTTTCCGAAAAGCACGCGCTGACCGGCACGCAAGTTCAACTTCGCAGCCCTACCCGTTCACGACTCGATCAGCACCTGGTATAAGGGGGTTCCAGATTTGACGGTATCCGCATCGAGCAGGTACCGCAAAGCTCCTGCGATCCGCTCCAAGTTCCTGCTGCCTTGCCACTCCTTTCAGGCAGGAGGAATAAGGGGCGGGTCGCTAGGGGTTGTCCGGCCTGGTGACGGTCCTGATGCCAGGTGTCAGGTGATGGTAGGAGGGCGCCGAGGCTGGGAAGCCTACAATACTTCACAAACTGAGGTCATACTCGGCAGTATGAAGAGCCGTCAGATCGAAGCAGTAGCCGTGATGCTGCTCGGTGGGATCGGCTGCATGAAGGCAGACCGGGTGGTGGCAGTCCAGATGGGCATAGATATGGATGCCGGTGAGTGGCCTGCCTTTTCCGCACCAACGCTGGTGACTGGCCTCACCAGTGATGATACCTACGAGCACCATCCTTCGCTCACCGACGATGAACTGGAAATCTATTTCTCCTCCAGCGAGACGGGTGCGAATTTTCAAATCTGGTCCAGCACCCGTACCACGAGCAATGCAGCCTGGAACCCGGCCTCGATAGTGACCGAGCTTTCCAGTTCTGGCACCAACGAGGACCCAGACATTTCCCCCAACGGTTTGACGCTCTATTTCGCGAGCAACCGAGCAGGTGCTGGATACCGGCTCTATGTTTCCCAGCGGACAGCCAGGGACCAGCCATGGAGTGCCCCTGCGGAAATGCTAGGGCTTGGCACCTCGACCCTGGACATGGGACCCAGCGTAGATCCTACGGGGCTCTTCATGGTCTTTGAGTCCGAGCGGGGCACATCCGCTATCGACAGCCTGTACTCCGCATCTCGCACGGACCCACTGGGAGCCTGGGGAAATGTCGAAGCCCTTTCGGGCATCAACTCGACCATCCAGGACGAAGATCCTGCCCTCTTCAACGAATCGCTATCCCTTGTCTGGAGCTCTCGAGGCCCGAGCAACGGCAAGACATCCGACCTCTTCCAGGTCAGCCGAACGTCTGTGTCTGTACCCTTTTCCGGCACACCGATTCCCCTGGCTTCTCTCAACACACCAGATTACTGGGAGGGCGATCCGTGGCTCTCGCAAGACGGAACCCATATCCTGTTCGTTTCAGACCGCAACGGCTTCGCTCGCATCTATGAAGCATGGCGATACGCCCTCCCAGACGCTGGCAATCCCCGCTGACTTCTTCCTGCGTCCCCGCACCTGAAAAGCGGTACCATGTTCCCGGGGTCATGAAGGAACAGGATGTCAGGCAGCGCATCGAGAGCTTCCTCAAGAGGACCGCACGGGAGATGATCATCCCGGCATCGGCGGGACTGAGCCTGTGTGACTTCGGTCCACTGAACGGCGTGTGCTTCGATGCTCAGGGGAACCCGGCGCAATCCGGCTGTACGATTGAGTGCACCAAGAATTGCAAGATGCCTTTTTGACCTTGATAAAGCACCGGACGGAATATCAACCTACCCATCCCCCCCAAATATCTGAGCCATGTTCGTCCCCATGTTCAAGATACCTACCAATCCGACAGCCCTTTTCGTAGCTGGCCTGGTGGGACTGGCATGCAGCAGCCTGACCGGTCCACCAGATGGTGGGGGAATGGCAGGCGGGGGCCAGACGGGTGGCACAAGCAGCGAAAACACCGGAGGCGGCTTGGGTGGCACGATTGCCGGTTCTTCTCCAAACCAAGGTGGCCAGACTGGCCCTTCACCTCAGTGCACGTCGATGCTTCTGTGCGCTCCAGACGACCAGCAGGTAGACGGCCTATGCCCAGCCGAGCGCGAGTGCTATTCCCTATATCCGTTTTGTTTCAACTCAGCAACGCTGTGCATGCTGCCTGAAGGTGTGCACTGCAACGATCTGGCGTGCAATCCTGGCGATACAGAAACAACGTGGAACGATGAAGGCTGCTTCGACTACCCCAATACCTGTTACGTCAAGCAGCTGTGTCTGCAATCCGTTGTATGCAGATATGGGACAGATGGCGGTGTGGATGCGGCTGTTTCAGACGCAGGTGTAGATGCCGTTGTCGCAGATGCCGGTATGGATGCGAGTGCCTCGGATGCAGGTGTGGATGAGGGAGCGGCACCCCACTGTGGGGACGGGATTCTCGAGATGACTCTAGGTGAGCAATGTGACTTGGGTCCACGGAACGGCGTCTGCCTGGATTCCCAAGGGAACCCAGCCGATGCTGGCCAGGAAGACTCAGCACAGGGCACCTGTCCCGAAGGGACCTACATCGTATGTACCACTGCGTGCCAGCTTCCTCGTGTTCCACCCGTGCCGGCTACTACGGCCATCCGTCGGGAACTTCAGCGAGGACGCGGTGCAGCAGTAGTCACTACGGAAGCCGGCGAGCACAGGCACAATGACAATCGGTTTGGTCAGGTCGCGTCGTGTGCCAGAAATCGATCGATGAAGACGAAGCGGGTTCGTGGCTCGTGGTGGTTCAATATTGGTCAGGGCGTCCGTGAGCTTCGCCTGTTGGGTGGAGCACTGAAGCCTTCAAGTTGGTCCTGGCCAGCGACATTGACGGCGACCTTCACTGACGGGACCGGAGCCATCGACCCCAGCATTGGGAGCGTGACCAGCGGGGTTGACGTCCCCACGCCCGCCTTGTCAGACGAGACGACCTACACTCTGACCGTGACCAACGCCGCGGGTAGTTCCGTCACGGAAACGGTGACAGTGGATGTATTTGTGCCCGACGCCGCGGTCGACTGAAGTGGTGTCCAATATCATTTGGGTTTTCGCGTGACGTGGCCGTTCATGACAACACTCTGCATGACCGCCTCCGTGCGTTACCGAGAAGAGGCCGACACAATGAACCCCCACGTCTTCTGGCCTTCCAGAGTTCGGGATTCCTCGCCAGGTGGACGAGCGCGCCGCAGTCGTGGACATTTGCGGCTGGTGGCGCGATCCGGCGCGAAGCTCTCCGCGTGGGTGACGACGTTTTCGCGTCAGACGTGAACCCCGTCACCATGCTGCTGAAGAAGGTCGCGCTGGAATCCATCCCGAAATATGGCCAGCGCGTATCCGACGAGCGCGAGCAGCGGCTCAAGGAATTATTTGTTGGTTGGGGTTGGATGGCTGTGTAATGGTGAAGCAACCAGCGTTCGGAGCTACCCATTTGAAGGCGTTGTTCCAGAACTGTGGCACGCTGTAGCTACTCTCGGCGGTATGCCCCGCGCATTGCGGGTAGGTGCTTGCGTTGTCCCATTGAGTTGGCGTCAACCCCCACTGGCTGGTGTAGGTCACCCACTCGTCACCCCAGGCAAATATCCTACCGTTTCCAACCACTTGTGCCACACCAACATTCCCTCCCCCTGAGGAAGGATCTGCGGCGAAGACTTGACAAGTCGAGCCGGAACAATTGACGGGCCGACCGTAGAAAATACCGACCTTCTTCAAATCGTGGGTGATCGCCGGATTGTCGGCATAAGTCGCAAGCCAATTGTTAAACGGAATCGAGCCGTCTGCGCAGGAGCACAGATTGTCCGGGCACGTCGTGAAGGTGTTTGCCGTGCCATAGGTGATCCCGCTAAAGGACAGCAACTGGTTGAGCGGCTTCACCTCTATCGAGTTACCCCCGTATCCTGACATCGCGATGATCGCGCCACCGGCGTTGACCCATCTTTCCAATGCGGCAATATCACTCGCCTGATAGGTCCAAGTCTGCGAACTGGTTACGTTGTCCTCCAGAGCTTGCAAGATCACGACGTCGTACTGATTAAGAAGTGAGTCCGTCAATGACGTGAATGTCGTCAACATCGTCATTTTGGCGTTGGTCTGGGTGTTCATGTAAGTTTGAAATGCAGCCGTGTCACCGTTGTCCCCAGTCGAGCTACCAGTTTGCCCGGGCTGGCCCAGGGAGAGGATCGCGAGACAGGTGTTGCAGTTACCAGCATCGTCGCAGCGATACGCCTTGGCATCCCCGGCGTACGCATCCCCTGCGTCCCGACCTCCTTGCGGTTGGGACACCGCCCCAGCCGGATTTAGGTTGATTGTCATTCCGCCCAGCCCCGCGATGTCGCTGCCTCCGGTCGCATTTTCACTGCCCCCGTTACCCCCGCTTGGCGGGGGAACAACATCGACGGGCTGGCTCGGTCCGCAATGGACTAGAAGCACGGCCCCGAGCATGCTGACACACGCCACTGCAACTGCCCTGACGAATGCTGATGTCTCCATTGGTACCTCTATACTGAAACGGAACCCCGCGACGCCCTGCGTCCTACACCAAGCCAATCTACCAAGGTGCGGCCGATCTGACTGCTTCCGTCCGCGAGAACCACTGTTGCGTCCCGCGTCGATGTCCGATCGCATGGCTGTTATTGGGATGCCAGGAAGGGGCAATCGTTGCAGCTGCCGACCGGACCGACGACGGTCTGGTTGGTGTTCACCTGTTGAACACCCGGTCGGCCGGAAGACGCTCAATGTTAGTCGCTGTTCACGGCCGGATTCACCACGAAGCCGTTGCCCAGGGTCTGGTTGAGAGCGGGTCTCTGCTCAGGTGGAATGCCTGTAGGCCGCAACAGCACCACCCGGTTGGGTGTCGGCCCAGTTATGCCTTGCCTCGAATCCCATCGTTTCTCGGGTACTGTTGCACCAGGATGACGAAAGACGCCGGCGAAGGTAAAGGTGATGGTGATGCTGGGTCAGGCGATGCGGATGATTACCTTGCCGACGGTGCCGCCGGCTTCGAGGGCTGCGTAGGCTTGGGCGGCCTCGGCCAGCGGGACGATTTTGTCGATCACTGGTTTGACGGACCCGTCAGCAAGCAGGCGTTCCAATTCGGCGTAGTCCTCGGGACGGTCGCGCAGGTTGCCAAGCACGATGTGCTTGTCGCCGACAACCCTTTGCCAGACCGCTCGCGCGATGAGAGAGGGAGCCGGGAGCGTCGTCACCAGGACACCGCGGTCCGTGAGCACGCGGGCTACCGCTGGGTATTTCAGGTGGCCGAAGGCGTCAAACACGACATCGTAGCGGACGCTGCTGTCCGTGAAGTCCTGCTTGCGGTAATCGATGACCACATCAGCGCCGAGAGAACGTGCCCGCCCGGCGTTGCGTTCGCGGCACACCGCGGTCACTGTCGCGCCACGGGCCTTGGCGATCTGCACAGCGAAATGTCCCACACCCCCGGTGCCGCCGTTGATGAGCACTGTCTTGCCATGCAGATCGCCGCATTGGCGAAGTCCATTGAGCGCAGTGAGCCCGGCGACCGGCAGTGCCGCGGCCTGCTCGAAGGACAGGCCGTCGGGCATGCGTCGTAGGCGTTTGCGCGCCACCACCAATCGCTCGGCGTGGGCACCCGGCTTGCGCATCATCATAGGTGTGATTCCGTAGACACGGTTGCCTACCGACGGGACCGCCACGCCAGCGCCGACCCGTTCGACCACGCCCGCAAAGTCCGAGCCAAGGGTCTTCGGGAACGTGCGGCCCGTGATGAGCTTCAACTCGCCTACACGTACCTTCCAATCGACGGGGTTGACCGAGGCCGCCGCGATGGCAACTAGCACCTCGCCCCGCTTGGGCTCGGGTTCAGGGAGTTCACCTATCTGCATCACCTCAGGACCGCCGTATGCCTTGATGTGCAGTGCCCTCATGTTATGCGCTCCCAGTCGGCACGACCCGCCGACCTCTGTTGTGTATGACTTCTATGCCACCAGCTTCAGAAACTTCCAGCCTCCGGTGTCCTGATGGCCAAGTTCGGAAAACCAGCTTTCATCTTCGCACCCAACCCGCAGCAACAAGTCAACGACAAGGGCCAGCTCTACGACTACATCCGACCCTTGGCCACCATCGAGCCGATGGCAATTCAACTCGGCCTCCCGGTGAATACGCAGTTCGGATTTCGGGAAATCAAGAGGCTGCAACACGAGCTGACGCAGGCGAGGTACCAAGACGCGCTGGTCTTCGTCGCCTGGGAACATGCGCTGCTGGCCCAAGTGGTGAAGCGGCTGGTCGTGCAAGGCGGCGGCGATCCGTCGGCGGTGCCGGAGTGGGGGGATGACGACTTCGACAGCATCTACATTGTCAAGCTGACGCGCCTCAAGGGTCGTCTGGCGGTGTCATTCACCCGCGATCGGGAGGGATTGGACAACTCACCCGAGTTCAATCCGGGCGAGCGCATTTGGCAGCACACACGAAGGCACGGCACTCGCAACCGCTACTTCATCGAGCAGGAGATCCTCGGCGCTCTCGCTCGGGCTTTGGCGAGATTGGGGCGGTCCAGCCTCAATTCGTGGCTAACTGCGGTCATCCTGCCACGCCAGATGTCCCCTCTCTTCTTGCGCTGGCGTATAGCTTGCACAATTAGCGGGGCCACGGCGCGAGATCGGATAGAAGGCGGTCCAGGCGCAGGAGACGGAGGATGGCCAGCGGCTGCCCTTGAGCACCCGTGATGGCCAGGCTGCCCCCGTAAGCATGGACAGCCTTGTACAGGGAAACTATGGCACCGACGCCGGAGCTGTCGATGAGACGAAGGGCTGACAGGTCGACGACCACCCGGGGAGGCGGAGGCTGTCCTTCGGAGATTCCACTAAGGGCCGACCTGAGGTCGGAAAGCGAGCCCGCATCGAGTTCGCCCTCGATGCGAAGAACCGCCGCACCGTTTTCTACGCTGGTGGAGAAAAGCATGTGTGAATCACAGACCGCTTTCGGTTCGTGGATCTCGTCGGCAGGGCGTACCCATCGGCAACACCGTGACCAACCCGGCCCACAGCAAGAATGCCATTGGTCCCCACATGCCCAAGGACTATCACCGATCTTGGGCGCAGACACGAGAGCATTGCAAGCAGACAGGACTCCCGGGCGTTTCCTGCGCTCACCAGAGGCGGGTTCATGACCTGTGACCCGTTTCTCCCAGTTCGTTCCCCTTATCATAGCCGTGACGAGTGGGGTCGGAGGAAATGGCGATTTAATGGGGATTCGGATACTCGTCGCGGCAATTATACGTCCTGCACTGAGGGCTGACCGAGAAGGCCAGCCCTCCGCACAGGTTGGATTGCGAGAGCTAGCCAGGACGCGCCTGGCGAAGGACAAAGAGTAGAACCTTCTTGCGAGTATGCCGAATTCGGCATATCATTCTATGGTGAGGAATCCGCGAAACCCCGCCGGGCGTGCCCTACTCGAAAACCCGAGCAAACCGCTGGTGTGGTTGCACGGCGAACTCAAAACCCCGCCCATGTCGCGAGAAGCCAGAATTGAGGCGGGGTTTCTTCTCCGTCGTACCCAGGAAGGCGAGAAACTTTCGATGCCTGAATCTCGCCCGATGCCCAGCATCGGACAAGGTTGACACGAGCTTCGCATCACAGACGTAGAACATCGAATCGAATGGAGAGTGGTTTACTGTATCGGCAGGCTTGCGATCGGCGTCCTTGAAGTTTTTGAAAAGAAGACGAAGTCAACGCCGAAAGACACGATAACGAACTGCCGACGACGCTACGCCGCTTTCAAGAAGGAAGACGCACTATGAACAAAGCTCAACGAGAACGATTCCAACGCGCCGGTTGGAAGGTCGGCACTGTCGGCGAATTTTTCGAGCTTACCCCTGCCGAAGAAGACCTCATCGAAACGAAGCTCCGTCTCGGCGGACTGGTTCGCGCTTTGCGCAAGCGAAGCCATCTTTCACAGGCCGACCTGGCGAGAAGGATCGGATCGAGTCAGCCACGTGTAGCCAAGATCGAAAGCCACGACCCTGAAGTCTCACTCGACTTGCAGATGAAGGCGATCTTTGCCTCTCGACCATCGGCGTCCCGAGAACTCGCGGCTCTCATCAGGAAGTGGGAGTCCCCCATTTCGGCAGGAAGTCTTGCGCCCACGCGGCGGCTGCTGAAAGGGCGTCCTCCACTCCTCGGGCGCAGCACCAAGGCAACGAAGTCCAAAGGTCTCGCCGCGAACAGGCAGAACTACAAAATGCCCTCGTCGGGCGCTGCCTGACCTTGCTGGTGTTGTCACCACAAGTGATGTCCACAGAGTCAGGTGCCTGCGGGAGGTAATGAGGAACGTCCCTCATGCGGCTGCGCGCGTCCCTCATTGTGGCAAAACGCCATAAAACGGCCTCTCTCGGCCCGAATGAGGAACGTCCCTCATTCGCCCGAATGAGGAACGAATGAGGAACGAAATTTGTCCGCTCCTGTCCGCTCCTGTCCGCTCCTGCGTGATCCGCGAGAACCCGATGCCGCGCCCGAAAGGGACAGACGAGCAATGGTGACCTCGCCGGCCAGGGCGGTGCCGATGACCCCAGTTGCGCTCTGGCCGGAACGGATCAAGACGCTTCGGCACGTCGCGCGGACTTGTCCGCCCAGCAGGCGCGCCCATCAGGCACTGCCCAGCTGGGTCGTTCACGCCGCCAGGCGGTAGTCGTGCTGTACTCCGCCAAGCACGGGCAGCGCGATCAGATCGCCGCTCCTTCGTGGCGGTGTGATCAGCTCCGGGTACGGCTCCGGTATCGCATGCAACGCCTGTGATGGCCGCGCACGATTGTAGAACTCCACGTACTCCTGGCACACGCGCAGGACGGGAGCAGCCCTATCACCCGGTCATGATGACCAGCTTGCTCGTGTACGGGTACTGCGTAGGTGTGGCGTCATCCCGGAATATCGAAAAGAAGACGTGGGAGGACGTGGCGTTCCGGGTCATCGCTGGAGACGATCTCCCAAAAGCGCGGCGGATGGATCGCGGTTTGCGCGATCGTTTGGCGTCCTGGACAGGGGTCGAAAGCGGCATCCAGAATAGAATGCGGTCGGACGCTTGTTTGGACCAGAGCGCAGACATGTAGCCTCCGCCTGCGAGCCCGTCAAGGCGCTTTCGCGCCTCCTCCGCTACGCTCCGGCCCTTCGGGTGACGGGTTCTCGGCTGCGGCTTGAAGGGCTGGCTGTGGCGGGCAGCAGGGCTGCCCGCAAAGCAGGCCGGATGTCGGCCGTCAAGAGAAACTGTATGCTCGACCGATTCTGAAGGAGTCTCTTATGCTTGCGCGTCTCAGATGCCGCGCTCTCGTAGATTGCCCGCGCTCCTTGAGATCGATCCGCCGCGCTTTTCGAAGATCGTTTCCACACGCAGGAGTGGACGGCACAACAACTGCGGAATGCGACCATGGATGGCGATGCTCCGCGTTTCCTCCTGCGCGACCGTGACGACAAGTTCGGCTCCGCGTTCGACCGTGTGGCGAAGGGCGCCGGGACGAAGGTGATCAAGATCGCAGTGCGAGCCCCCAACATGAACGCGATCGCAGAGAGATTTGTGGGCAGTGGCAGGCGTGAGATGCTCGACCACGTCATCCTGCTCGGCGACCGGCACCTGGATTCACTGGTTCGCGAGTACAAGGTCCACTTCAATGAGGCTCGACCCCATCAGGGGATCGGACAGCGCGTGCCGTCTGGCATTCAGCATCACGACCTGAGCAAGCCGATTGTCATCAGATCTGTGCTCGGCGGTCTGCATGCTGACTACCGGAGGGCCGCGTAATCAATGAAGTTCTCGACGGACGAGCAAGGTAGCCACCACGACCGTCTGGCATTCACCATCACGACCTGACCATTGTCATCGTGCCTGTGCTCGCCGGTCTCCGTACTGACTACCGCAGGGCTGCGCAATCAATGAAGTCCTCCACGGATGGCCATGGTAGCCGAAACGGCAAGACAAGCTCTAGACAGGACGGCGGTCCCCCGACGAACAAGCCGATCGAATCCAGGTCGCAGGGCGAGTCAGGCGGTTTGTGGTTGACATTATGTATACTGGTGGCAACATGTGCGTGAAATGCAGGAACCTCTCCAGCCTGCGAAGGTCAAGTCGCTGCTTGTTGCGATGTTGGAGGATGGAACAGTTGAATTATCGGCACACGCCCGCCAAGAGATGGCGAAGGACAACATCACCGAGGGCGAAGTGATGGGAGTACTTCAGGGTGGCGTTGTTGAGCCGGGAGAGTTCGAACGAGGCTCCTGGCGGTATCGGGTGCGGCGGTCCAAGACGTATGTGGTGGTCACGTTGCGCACCGAAACGTGGACGGTCGTAGTTACGGCGTGGCGGACAAAATGAAAGGGACGTCACCATGAAGACCAAAGAGAAAGCGCAAGGCGGCGCGATGTCCTGCCTGGAGTGCGGAGCACACTTGCGAACCGAGCGGCGCCCCTATCGCTACCGATTCGAAGGTGGCCTGTCCGTCACGCTGGAGAACGCGACAGTGATGGGTTGTCCGGTTTGCGGCGCCGAGAGCGTAGCGATTCACGCTCCAGCCCGTCTGCATCGCGCGGTCGCAGAAGCAGTGGTCAGGAAGGCGAGCCGTCTGGCAGCCTCGGAAGTGGCCTTCTTGCGCCATCATCTCGACATGACGGGTGAGCAGATGGCCCGGCATCTCGGCGTATCCAAGACCTCAGTCTCGCGCTGGGAGACCGGCCGGGAACCGATTGGACAAGTACCGGATCGTCTGCTGCGCACCCTGGTGTTGTTGCAGGATTGGCGGGCTCGGCCCGATCTCGGTCTATTCGCGCGGCTGGGCTCAACCGCGAAGCCGAGTCACATCAAGGTGAAGCTGCAAGGTGAAGACTGGAAAGCCGCAGGCTGACGCCTACGAGGAACGTCCCTCATTCGGCTGCGTGCGTTCCTCATTGTGGCAAAACGTGGCTTCGGCACCAGGCTGCGGTCGTGGGTTCTCGGTCGCGGAATAGTCCAACCTCATCTATGTCTTCTGGATATGTAGTGGGAGGAGTTTCCCTCGGGCTGTGGTGAACGGCGTCGCCCGCTTGACCCGCAGGGTCTTTGCCTGGGACCACATATGAGCCATCATCCGTCGCGCATCTCTCCCCTTGGACAACTCGGCAAGAACGATTTGAACGAGAGCACGTTCATCGACATCTCCCACCGCCGGACTGACGACCACGCTCATGCGGGTATGGCCCCGCTCATCCTCCTCCTCCACGACTTGGTAGTCGGTCGAGGCCCCACCGAACCTGGTCGGCAACACTTCTTCGAGAATTCTGACCAGATCAGTTCCGATGAACGTCATCCCCTCCCCCGTCATCTTGTCGAAACCTCTGATACTTCGGATATGGTCGGTCAGGCCCAACTGTCCGAACTTGCAGCCGCAGTCTCGCTTTTCGACGACTCCATAGTCACCAGTTTCCACATTGAGGAGGATCTTGGGCGTGGACCGACACAGGGTCGTCAGGAGAAAGGCGTCAACCGATACACAGGCGTGGGGAACCTCCCTCGGGTGCTGAATCAGGGCCAAGGAGTCCTTGAAAAAGTGAACCTCATCCGCTGTCACCGGCGCGCAACAGGCACCACCCACTATTCCTGCCTCCATCAAAGCATAGACGGGGTAAACCTCGGCTCCCAGCGACTGAATCTCCTTTCGCTTGACCTCGGTGACGGGCTCCCCAGACACGACAAACTTCGTTCCGGCAAGGTCCAAGCCTCTCTCTTTGGCTGCCTGGCAGATTCTCACAGCTGCACTGACATAGGTGACGAAGCGGCACACTCGCTTCGCCCTGATGCCCTCGGAAATCCACTGTGCGACTCGCCAGGCATCCGCAAGAGGGACATAATCAGGGCCCGGCCATTTTGCCCCGAGAAGCCGGCCCATGTAGACGAGATAGCTGGTCCCCATTCTGTTCCTCAGGGATGGCCTGAAGCCCTTTTTCTCGACGGGGGAGAACCATTTCAGCGGGGTCTTGCCCGCCTTGTGATAGGCGAGCAAGGCCATGGGCCCCGCCCCGGGCATTATGGGGTACCAAAGAGCGACGGGGTCATCTGCGACGCCATAGGCTTCGTGGCTGAGCCGGAAATGGACCGCCCATGTCTCGGTGATGAAATCCAGATCGTAGCTCACCCGAGTCCCAGTGCTGCGGCTGGCGCCGCTGTTCGCCTCGATTTGTCCGGAGATCAAAGGGTTGTCGAAATCGCTCTCTCTGACCTCGAAAGCCTGCGAGCCGCGGACGAGTTGCTTCTTTCCTTTGATTTCCTCGATACTGACGTAGACGCCCTCCTTACAGAGCTTCACCAATGATGGCTCAATGCCGTCTGAACGGACCATCTTCTCGAAATCGCCGTACTCGCAGCCGGTCAACCTGAGCAGCTTGAGATAGGGGCTGCCCTCGTTCGCGTAGATAGCCTGCTTGACGAGAGCGAGAAGGTTCCGCTCTCTGCTCTGCATGTTCTGCCTGAAGATCTCCAGGCAACGCTGCGTTGTGAGCGGCTCATTCAGAAACCTCCTCAGGCTAAAAGCGAGGCTCCAGTATTTGCTCATTTCGCGAAACAGAGGCAGCTCCTTCCCCGGTGCGTTTGCGACGAGATCCTACCAACGAATGTTCGCGTGCGTAAGGCTTTCTCCGCGTGCCTCTCCGGTGGGCGAGACATCTGGGAACTGGCGTGTGGAATCGATCCGCGCCCCGTGGTACCTGACCGCGAGGCGGCGAGCATCGGTGCCGAGGACACCTTGGCGGAGGACCTGGCCGGCAGGGATGCGCTGCTACCCCATGTACACTCACAGGTCCACTGCTCAGATCTCTGCACGGATCTGGGATCAGCGCGCTGGATTGCAGGCGTGGAACGTGTTACTACGCGGCATGCTGAACATAGCGAGAATGGGTCTACTTCCAGCCTTTCTACTGGGCTCCCTAGCATCTGTCGGGTGCCACCGCCTTTGCAGTGTGATCTCCTCCAGTGCGCCGAAGACGGAGAACGAGAAGGTCTTCTACGCCCTGGGGATGGACATTGGTAAGAGCGTTGATGTGTTCTCGTTGTCACCATCTGAGCTGGAAATGGTCAAAGCAGGGCTTACCGATGCCGTGACCAAGCGCCCGTCCAAGATCGACTTCGACAAGACGCGTCCCAAGATCCGCGAAATGGTGCAGCAGCGGAAGCAGGTCCGAATCGACGCTGAAAAGGAAAAGGGAAAGAATTTCCTCGCCAAGGCTGCGAACGAGTCGGGAGCCACGGTGTTGCCGTCTGGGGTGGTGTTCAGAACCGTGCGTTCGGGCACGGGCGCCAGCCCAGTCGCTACCGACACGGTGAAGGTGAACTACGAAGGGCATCTCATCGACGGGACTGTCTTCGATAGCTCGTACAAGAAGAATCAACCTGCAGAGTTCTTCCTTCAGCGTGTCGTGCGCTGCTGGACTGAAGGGATCCCAAGGATGAAGGTCGGAGAAAAGGCTCAGTTCACCTGTCCTCCCGACATGGGCTATGGCGACAGGGGTAGCGGGACCAACATTCCGGCCGGAGCCACCCTGATCTTCGACGTTGAGCTTCTGGACATTGTGGCCCATGCACCACCTGCCCCCGCAGGATCCGCCCCTCGGCCGGCTCCTCTCACGAAGCCATAGCCGAGGAAGAGATCGGATATCCACCCTAGCAGCGCCAGATCATCCTGGGCATGTGCCCACCGGAGAAGAGCAGCGCGTCGACCTGTAGTGCCCACGCAACTTGAGGACGGTGGGCATTGGGCGTGAGCACCCTCTTTTTCGCGAGAAACCGGCTCCGCGTGACAGATCCCACCTGTCGTCGCCCAGCAACGCCGCACGTGAGCGTGGAGATTTCAAAGATCGTTGCCGCCGGCGGAATGCTGCACTGGTGCCGCTAGCGCTGGTGTTCGATGCGCTTTGGTCGTGCCGCCAGTAGCTGTAGATCCACCGATGCCGGTGGTGCCACCAGTCGACCTGGAGCCACCGGCGTTCGTGGTACCGCCAGTGCTCGTGGTCCCACCCACGCTGACAGTGCCTCCGGCACTTCCGCCACCTCCAACGTTGGACCCACCCGAGCCAACCGCACCTCCCTGGGCCGCGCCGGCGACGCCTCCTGACCCGGCAGTAGCTGGGCTCGTGCTTCCACCGGAACTCGCTGTTCCGTTGCCTCCTGAGCAGGCGTCCAAAGCGATGGCCGATAAGATGCCCACGCCAATTCGGACCCAACACGGATTCTGAGCAGCTTGAGTCATGTTGACCGCCTCATGTCAGTATCTCGTTGCGTACCGGAAAGGGCGCAGCCTTCCACGCGATGAGCGTGTTGCACTGTTGCGCGGCGGTTCTGGCCGCTCACTCGCCTGGCGAGCAGGGGGACTAGATGCAATGTTCGAGCGTCAACGCCACGATGCTGCCGCTATACGTGGTTAGCGTGGCTTCGCCACACACGCTGCTGAAGGTGAGCATCTCGGTCTTGCCTACATGCGGGCCGTTCTGCTTGGTCGTGGTCACGCTGCCCGCCGTGGGGAAGCAGCACAGGGCATCGCCGTAGGTCACGCCGTTGAACGTCGTGCTGGTGGTGCGGCTCACGAGGTTGTGCTCGACCGTCACCGTCCCAGTGACCACACGACCAGTGCCGGTGCCAGCCACGTCGACAGTGCCGGTGACCGTGTGATCCCAGAGCTTGGCACTCCCGCCTGCGGCAGCCGTCACGGTGCCGGTGATATGACTACCGTTGATGACCAGGGTTCCGTCGGTGTCACAGCCACTGGCGCCACAGGTTACGACCACGCCGTTGTCGTTCGGCGCAGGCGAAACCGTCGTATCGTAGCCGCTGTTCAGCCCGTTTGTGTCGTGCGTGATGGCGAGTGAGTTGCCATCAGGTCCGGTGATCGTGCGCGTGGTGCCACCGGGCACGGTCGTTCGCGTAAGCGAGCAGTTCGCCGCTTGGTGTCCGATGAACGGGTGAACGCCGTCGCAGTTCGAACCGTAGTTCAGCGTGAAGGTCCCATCCCAGGTTGACGAGGCGGTCTTTCCACTCTTCCAGGTCACGTTGCAGCTCACCGGCGCGTACGCGTACGGATCGCTGGCTGGACCGGCAAAGGCCGGGGTCAGGGTTCCGCCGGTGCAGGTCCAGGCAGCCGCCCAGGCCACACCCACCGGATTTAACACCTCAAGGACGCGCTCGAAGGTGGCCTGCTTCATTCGCAGGCGTGGGCCGTTCCAGCCCAAGGCCGAGCCTTCGGTGTTGTTCAGGGCGCCGCTGACCACGCTGGTTGCGATCTCAGAGCCCTGCCCATCGGGCGCCTCTCCCGCGCTGGCGTTGCTGGAATTATTGGCTCCACAGCCACTGTGAACACAAACGGCCAGAGTCAGTGCAGACCAGAACCCAACTATTCGTTTCATAGTGCTCTCCTTTGGTTCTCTTCGGGTTCGTCCGTACACGCGAGGCATCGCGTCCAGGTCGCACCCGAGACGCGATGATCGTAAACCCACCAAATCCGAAAAGCCATACCCGGGGCAGATGCGACTTCAGGCCGAAACCCCATCGGGTTCTCGCGGAGTACGCCGTAGTAGCGCGCGTAGGCCCAGCGTCCGAATACAAGAAAGTAGTGAACGCGTCCCTTGGCCGCCAGGACGCAGGCGTAGATGCTAGGGCCCAAATAGATCAGGTTGGTCAGCTCCAACCGGCACCAGCATCCAGCGTGACGGTGGTGGCGGAGAAAGTGGTGGGGACCCGGCTCTGCGCCGCCCAGGTCGCTTCGACCAAGTCGTGTGGATGGGGCTGTTGGCCGCTACGGCTTATGCGCCACGGCCTTGAAGAATGTATAGCAGAACGTGCCGTCATCCTCAGCACTGCGTTTCAGATCGGCGATGCCCTGGTCCCAGGCCACTTTGTCGATGAGGCCTAGGCGCAGGGCTGGCTCGGCCGCGCCCTCGACCATGGCGATGAAGGTCTTGCGGGTGAAGCCGTCTACCCAACCCGGACGGCTAGCGTCGGCGTACACGAAGCGCGGTGACACCTGCACGTCGTCCAGCCCCAGTGATCGCAGCAGCGGATATAGCCGCCGTCCGATCAGCGAATTCCCGCCTGCAGCCGCTTGCGCTTGATTCAAGCACTCGATCGTGCGCGCGGCGCGCGGGCTCTGCGGATGGAAAAACGCCGAGCCGTGATCGCCCTCGATGACGGTGAGCGAGCCGCTCGGTCGCAGCACGCGCACAAGCGCGCACAGAGCCTCCTCGGGCCGGCGCAGGTGCTCGAGCACGAAGCACACGAACACGTGATCGAAACTGGCCTCGGGAAAAGGCAAGGCAAAGAGATCCGCCTGCTTGAACTCCACGTTGCCAGGCCCCTCGCGTTCGAACGCCGGGCGCGCCAGTGCCAGCGACTGTGCGGACACGTCCACGCTGACAAAGTGCGCCGCCGGACTTCGCCGCGCCAGGACGCGCGTCTGCGCCCCGACCCCACACCCAGCCTCCAGCACCCGGCTGCCCGCCGGATAGTGAGTATCGTGGTGAAGCAGATCCGCCAGTGTGCCCGCCTGATCCGCCAGGCGTGTGGCCTCTTCCTCGGTGTAGCCATGCACGTAATCGAGCGACGTCATGGGCAAGCAATCTAGCAGGGACCCGGGACGCGGGGGTATGTCGCTTGCTCGACGGCATCAAGGCGCGGGGCCAGATACTCGTGCTGGCCACCACCAACCGCCCCGAGCACGTCGACCCAGCCCTGCGCCGGCCAGGACGCTTCGATCAAGTCGTGTGGATGGGGCTGCCACCGCTTTGGTGGCAAGGATCACTCAACCGTCATCAGTGCCGTCAAGAAGATCGATGGCCTGCTCGCCCAAGACGCCAATCTGCGCAGCGTGGTCACCATGCTTGAGAGCCATCTACGTCAGCGCTGATATTCAGCACGCCGTGGCTGCGGACAGAAGACTTGGGAATGTCCCCGCGCACAGTCGTGATAAAAGCAGGGGCGTGAACCCGGATTCTTCTCTGAAGTTCGATCGGACCGCAGTTTCCGTGATCCTGCTCGTGGGAAGTGTTGTCCCCAGCTCTATTTCCATTGCGGCCGAATTGAACACGCATCTTCCTGCGCGCTTCGTCCTGGACATGGTTCACAACAATCCGGGCGAGTCGCCCCAGCCCAGTTCCTTCCGCGACCCGCGCAAGCTGGCGGAGTGGGGTTACAACGGGCAGGTGCTGCTGGCCGAAGCGGAGGCGTGCGAGACGTTTGACGCGCTTGCGCCGGACATCTTGCCGAAAAATGGCGACGCGCGCCTGTGGATCGAAGAGCACGCGCAGAAACTCGAAAAACTGGCGGCGCGGGCCCACGCCGCTGGCATCAAGGCGTACGCGTGGATGCAATTCAGCGTGCTGCCCAAAGCGCTGGTCGCGCACTTCAGGAACGAAATCTGCGACGGGCAGGGGCGCATCGTTGTGGAGCGGCCGATGACGCAGAAGATTCTGCGCGCGCAAGTCGCGGAGCTGTTCGACCGATGCCCGTCGTGGACTTGACCCGGTTTGGTGGACACCCTCGCTCAGGAAAATGGGCGTAGAAAGGTGACCACATGTTGGACAAAGAGAAGAAGCGATCCCGGCGCATGCACACGCGCGAGTTCAAGGCAGACTTGGTGGCGCTCGTCCGTGCAGGACGCAGCGTCGCGCAGGTAGCAAAGGACTTCAGGGTGGCAAGCAGCCTGGTGTACCAGTGGGATCGGCAGTCGAGGGTAGACGAGGGCAAGGGCCCTGCTGGCGCCCTGACGACCGCCGAGAAGGAAGAACTTTCGCATCTGCGTCGCGAGGTGAAAGTCCTCCGCATGGAGCGTGAGATTTTAAAAAGGGCGGCCACCTTCTTCGCCAAGGAGAGCGCGTGAGGTTTGCGTTCATCTCCGAGGAGAAGGTGGCCTTCCCCGTCGCGGTCCTCTGCCGTGTCTTGGCCGTTTCGCCCAGTGGCTACTACGCCAGCCAGGGACGGCCCGCCTCGTTGCACGCACGCCGTGACCAGGATCTGTCCGAGCGGATAGCCGCGATTCATCACGGGAGCCGGCGACGATACGGCAGTCCCCGTGTTCATGCCGACCTCAAAGCTTCCGGGGATCGGGTGGGTTGCAAGCGGGTGGCCAGGCTGATGCGCGAAAACAAGCTGGTGGCGCGCTGTCGTCATCGTTTTCGCACGACCACCGACTCGAAGCACAGCTTCCCCATCGCGCCGAATGTGCTGGAGCGCAACTTCACCGCGCTTCGTCCAAACCAGTCGTGGGTCACTGACATCACGTTTCTGTGGACGCAGCAAGGCTGGCTGTACCTCGCGGTGATTCTCGACCTGTTTTCCAGGCGGGTTGTCGGCTGGGCGACCAGTCGGAATGTCGATCGCCACCTCGCGCTCGCGGCACTGGCCATGGCCTTGTGCCAACGCCAGCCCGGCAGCGGCCTGGTTCACCACTCAGATCGAGGCAGCACGTACGCGAGCGACGACTACCGCAAAGCCTTGGAAGCCGGAAGCATAGAATGCAGCATGAGCCGGAAGGGAGACTGCTGGGATAATGCCGTGGCCGAGAGTTTCTTCGCGACCCTCAAGCGCGAGTTGGAAGACATCGACGATCTCGAAAGCTGGGAGGCAGCTAACCTCTCGATTGGCGAGTACATCGAAGGCTTCTACAATCCTTGCCGCCGTCATTCGGCGCTCAATTACAACAGCCCAATCGAATTTGAGCTGATGCACTCAGTGAAGAAAGCTGGTAAGAAAGCTGCGTAACGAAACCGTCCACCAAATCGGGTCAACTCCATCGCTCGACGGCATCGTGGTCCGCACGGGCGAAATCTATTTGCACGACACCCCCTATCACGCGGCGAGTGGCAACGAGAATGAGAACCTGGTCCAGGCCAACACGGCGGTCGTGCGTGGGCCGGAGAGCCACATTGCGCTGCTAAGAATCCTTCGCGATGAGGTCTGCGGGAAGCGTAGCAAGATGGTCTTCTATCGCACGTGGGATTTCGGAAATGGCTTTCACGTCAACCCCGAATACTATCTGAAAGTCACGGACGCGATTGAACCGCATCCAGATTTGGTTTTCTCCATCAAACATCAGGCCGGAGATTTTCTGCGGATGACGCCGTTCAATCCTACGCTTGGCCTTGGCAAGCACCGGCAGATCGTCGAGGTACAATGCCAGCGCGAGGCGTATGGCAAGGGTGCACATCCGTTTTACATCGGCGACGGTGTCATCAACGGCTGGGAGGAATACGCAACCCTCATGCAGCCCGGACAGCCGAAGGGTCTACGCGACATCGTGAACAACAGCAATTTCGCGGGCGTGTGGACGTGGTCGCGCGGCGGGGGTTGGGAAGGGCCATACATCAGCAACGAACTCTGGTGTGCGCTCAACGCCTATGTCATCGCAAAATTTGCGGAAAATCCGAAGCGCACCGAGCGGGCCATCTTCGATGAGTTCGCAACACAGGAAGTTGGATTGAAAGGCGGCGACGTCGCGCGCTTTCGCGAGATCAGCCTCCTGTCAGCCGCCGCCGTGCTGCGCGGCCAGTGCAGCCTCAAGGGTTCGGTGGACCTTTGGTGGACGCGCGACGATTTCATCGGTAAGCCGAACCTGGAGTCTTTCTTGAGCAACAATCTGGTGAAGGAAGCGCTCGCGGAGAAAGCCGAAGCCGTAAGAATGTGGAGCAGAATCGAAACGCTGGCGCAGACGATCAAGTTTCCCGATGCGCAGACGACGGACTTTGTCGTCACATCCGCAGCTTACGGGCGGATCAAGTATTCTCTGTTCGAACAGGCATGGGTAATCTTGTGTTCTGGCGCGACGGGTGACAAGACCGGGAAGTATGATTGCCAGAAGCTGTCTGCTGCCATCGCGGCATACGACCGGCTTTGGAGGGAGTGGCGGGCGTTGAAGGAAACGCATTCATCCTGTGCGACGCTTTACAAGGACGTCGCCTTTCAGAACAAACCTGGCATGGGCGCGGCAGTGGACAAGTATCGGAGGATTTGCGAAGCAGCAAAGTAGCTACCGGAGCGTACTCCGCGAGAATCCGATGCCGCGCCCGAAACGGGCAGACGAGCAATGGTGACCTCGCCGGCCAGGGCGGTGCCGATGACCCCGGTTGCGCTCTGGCCGGAACGGATCAAGACGCTTCGGCACGTCGCGCGGACTTGTCCGCCCAGCAGGCGCGTCCATCAGGCACTGCCCAGCTGGGTCGTTCACGCCGCCAGGCGGTAGTCGTGCTGTACTCCGCCAAGCACGGGCAGCGCGATCAGATCGCCGCTCCTTCGTGGCGGTGTGATCAGCTCCGGGTACGGCTCCGGTATCGCATGCAACGCCTGTGATGGCCGCGCACGATTGTAGAACTCCACGTACTCCCGGCACACGCGCAGGACGTGCTTCGCGTCGAGGAAGATGAAGTGGTTGAGCGCTTCCTCGCGCAGCGTGCGGTTGAACCGCTCGATGTGCGGCGAGGCACGACCATCGGCGTCGTTGGGTACGTAAACTGCGAGTTTAAGTACGAAATCGCAGCCAATGGGGTCTGGAGCCTGAAGCCGGATCCGAAGCAGCAGTGCCCGGCAAGTGGCCCAGGCTCGTTCGACTACTTCGACACCGGCACGCTGAAGCAGCAGGGGGATATTCTTGCCATCGACGCCGAGGGAAGCGAATGCTGCTTTCTGTCCGACATTCCCTCGGTGTCCTTCGTTGCTACCCTAACACGCTCGCCTTAGCCCCATGTGGATGTGATCGTGTGGTTAAAACAAGACACTCTTGAACATGAACCCGTCAGATACTTACCGTCAGCGCCACCGGATCGACAGGCGGCTCCGGCGGAACGTCGTCCACGGCCGCGGGCGGAGCTATGTAGACGGCCACCAGTGGCAGCTCGGACTTCTCCCGCCACCTGAACGGCAAAATGTGTCTGGCCAACGGATCGGGGTGCCAGGTGTTCCGCAGCGCATGGTCACATTGCCAGGTAATGGGTGGGCACCTGCCCAGGATGATCTGGCGCGGCTAGGGTGGGTATCCGATCGTTGTAGTCGGCTATCTGGTTGCAGCTCCAAACGTGGGCAAGCGGGCTTCCAGGTCACCCTGTCGGTGGAGGCATGACCTAGCGAATCATAGAAATCCGAGCGCGCACCCGTGTACACCCGCCGACGAAAACCTAAATGATATCGGGGAGGCTGCTCTTGCGCACAGAAGTCGTAGGAATGTCTTCGCTCGCATCTGTGTTACCCGTGATCGTCATCGCGCGCTTTGAGGCGATCGCTATCCACCGGGCTGCTCTGTTGAAGAAGAGCGAGTGCAAGTCGGCGTGCTATCCTGGCCACCATGAACGGAGGAGCCATGAAGACCACGATTAGCGCTTGTTGGATGTTGGCGCTCTGTCTCTCCCTCGGGAGCTGTGCCTCGTCGCCGCAACCCCGACCGCTGTTACCACCACAGCCCGTTGCTGCCGACAACGGACAGCCGAAAATGCAGGCGGCGCTGGCAGCGCTGCAGCAGGCCAAGGGTGAGCTTGAAGCCGCCGCGGCCAACAAGGGCGGCCACCGTGCGAAGGCGCTTGGCCTGATTCAGCAGGCCATCGGCGCGGTCAACGCCGGAATGCAATATGCGGCAGCTCACCCCACCGAGGTGGGACCAATCGAGGGACCCTCCGCGCCTGAGCCCGTCGACGAGGCCGTGCCGGGGGCAGAAAGACAGCCGCACATGGCGAGGGGAATCATCGCTCTGCGCGAGGCGCACCGACAGCTCGTCGAGGCCAAACACGACAAGGGTGGCTTCCGTGTTCAGGCGCTCGGCTTCATCCGACAGGCGATCGTGCAGGTGCGAGAAGGCATCCGATTCGCCAATACGCACTAGATCAACTCCGGTACAAGTGGACCTTCACGTACGCGGCGGCGCCGGCAGGGGCGCAAGAAATGCACTACTTCGTGACGTTGCCCGAGAGGAATCGGCGCGCTAACTTCCAAGCGAACGAGGAGGAGCATGGGCCATGAGGCGAGCATTGCTGCTGTCCGTGTTGTTGTGTTCACTGATCCAGGGCGGCTGTTTCGTTCGTCAGACTCGACCGCCGCCTTGTAGAGGAGGCGTGTTTATCGAAGGTCATTACGGTCCGCGAGGTCGATGGCATCCCGCTCACTGGCGTTGCCCAGGCAGACCTGAAGTGATCGAAATCGAATAGCCCTGGGGCAGATGTGGCCTTGCGGATGGCACGCCCGGGCCGTTGTGCGTCGCCAGCCCAGCTGTGCGTGAGGACATTCCCGAGAATCCCGTTCGCGAGAGCGGCCTTCACCAAGATCATCTGGGTTTTTGCTGCCGGGCGAACGTCAGTCGAACCGTTTGAGTGACACTTTCGCGCACCCTTCCGGCGCTGTCACGTGCCTTCCCTCTTCGACGCGAATTGTTGGGCAGCTGGTTGCAGCTCCAAACGTGGGCAAACGGGCTCCCAGGTCACCCTTTCGGTGGAGGCATGACCTAGCGAATCATAGAAGTCCGAAGGCGCACATGTGTACACCGCCCAGCTGTGAGCGAGGACCTTCAGCACATTCGTGTATGCAACTGCGGCCCCCCGAATATCGTTGAAGATTTCCTGGGTCGGAGGAGATGGTGAGGAAATAGGGATTCGGCTACTCGTCGCAGTAATCATGTGCCCGCAAGCTGGCTGTGCGTTGCGCGTCAGCGGGATGGATGCTGCCTTAATCTGCTCTGCGTCATTACAGTTGGTGTGGCGCGTTCTGATGTGCCGACACAGGTCTTGGAACGATGCAGATTCGTCAGCCCGAAAACCCGCTGATCGCGCGCATTGTCATCACAGCAGCATCACCCGCCGTGGTTGGCTGGATGCCAAAAAGTTCAATGATATTAGGTGGGGCGCAACTGCGTACACAAATGTGCTGAAGGTCCTCGCTCACAGCTGCGCAGTGTTTATTGGGCCCTCCGGCGTCGGCAAGACCCATCTCGCCAACGCCATCGGCCAGCTCGCTTGCCTGCGCGGTCACCGCGTCCGCTTCGTTACCGCCGCCGACCTCGTCAACGACCTCGTCGCGGCCCAGGCCCGCAACCGTCTGCACCGTCGCCTCGCCGCCTGGGCCTCCTACGAGCTGCTCCTCGTAGATGAGCTCGGCTATCTCAGCTTCGACACCCGCGGCGCCGACCTCTTGTACCAGGTCTTCAACCGCAGGTATCAACGGGCCGCCACCATCGTCACTACCAATCTGCCCTTCAAGGACTGGGGCAAGCTCTTCAGCAATGCCGCCGCTGCGTCCGCTATCGCCGACCGCCTTGTCCACCGCGGCTTGCTCATCAAGATCGTCGGCAAGTCCGGGCGCTCAAACCAGGAGGTCGAGTGAACCTGTAGCTCAACTCATTCCCCACGCCGACGCCGACCCCGGCCGGCCACCACCCGTGGCTGCGCCGGGGTCTGTCCTCATCCCGCCGCAACCGCGCCGAGCGCGGGTGAAACGCCGCGCTTCCTCGCCGTCGTCTCCAGTCTTCGATGGGCAGCGAGTAATGGTGCCGGTTACAGTGTACCCGCCAAGGTCGCTTTTCGCGTCGGATCGTCGGCCAGTACCAGCTTGGCGATCCGTCGTCGTCCTGAAACCACGTGGATTTATCAACTCCTCGGAGTTTGGCACATGGCCTGCATCGTCAAAGGCAAGGACGCTGCCCACACAGGAGAACCAAGAATGAAGCTCGCTACCATCTCGATGATCATCGCAGTTGCAGTCGCAATTTCAGGCGTGTCGGCGCTGGCCAAAGGTAAGGAGCAGAAGAAGACCGAGGAACAGGTTGTAACCATTGAGGTCACAGGCGAGGGCTTCGTGCCCGCGCAGGTGAAGGTGAAGGCCAATCAGGCGGTGAAGCTGGTGGTCACACGCAAGACCGACTGGACCTGCGCTAAAGAGATCGTCATCAAAGACGTCGGCATCAACAAGCCGTTGCCGCTCAACCAGCCGGTCGAGATCACGTTTACGCCCACCAAGAAGGGCCAACTTCGCTACGCCTGCGCGATGGACATGATCGCCGGCATCATCGTCGTGGAGTGATGACATGACTGCGCGCCTTCCACTTCTCCTCCTCCTGGCCGCCACACCCGCGCGGGCGGCGGATTTCACCCAGGTGCTGGCCGGGCCGACCTTGTTGGACGATCCCGTACTGCGCGGGTTGGTCAAGGAGGCCATGGAGAAGCGGCCCGAGCTGGCGCAGGCGCGCGCGCAGATTGTGGCGGAGCAGGAGCGCGTGCCCCAGAGCCGGGCGCTGCCTGATCCGACCCTTTCGCTCGGCATCCAGAACGACGGATTCAGCAGCATCCAGATTGGCAAGATGGAGACGAGTTGGATCTCGATCATGGCGTCGCAGACCTTTCCCTGGGCGGGCAAGCGTGGGCTACGCAGCGAGCTGGCCAACCTGGGGACGCGCGAGGCCGAGGCCGATCTGCGGCGCGTGCTCCTCTCGGTAGCTGCGGATGTGGAACGAGCGTACGTCGATCTGCTGCTGGTGCGTGACCAACTGGGCCTGCTCACGAGATTGGAGTCGCTCTGGGCGCAGTCGGAGGGGCTGGCCCGCGCTCGCTATGAGGCGGGGGAAGCAGCGCAATCCGACCTGCTGCGCGCCCAACTGCAACGGAACCGATTGCGGCAGCAGAGATGGGCACTGGAAGGCGAGGAGCACCGACGGATCGCCGTACTCAACCGGCTGCGCGGGCACCCGCTAACTGAGCCGATCGCGACGACGCGCACCCTGGCCGACCTGCCGGACCCGGTGTTGCCTGATCCCGAACAAGCGGCGACAGCGGCCGAGGCCGAGAGTCCGGAGTTGAAGAAGGTGCTGCTGGCTGGAGAGCAGGCGGGCCGGCGTGTGGAGTTGGCAGACAAAGAGCGCTGGCCGGACGTAACAGTGAGCGCAGGTGTGATGCCTCGCTGGGGCGGTTTCGAGACGATGTGGCTGGCCGGGGTTGCATTCAACCTGCCTATCTGGAGCGCGCAGAAGCAATCGCGAGCCGTGGCGGAGAATCGAGCACGCGGCGAGGCCGCGCGGGATAGCGCGGAGGCGATCCGCCAGCTTTTACGGCAGCGGATTCACGAAAGGCTGGCGGCCTTGGGCGCGTTGGTGGAGGCGAACCACCTGTACCGTTCCGGGCTGCTCGTCCAGTCGGACACGACGGTTTCAAGCGCGCTGTCGCAGTACCAGGTCGGCCGGGTGACCTTCGCCTCTGTGCTGGAGGCGCTAGCCGGCTACCTGGCTGACGTAAATGGGTTCTTCGATTCGGTGGCGGCAGCGCAGCGGATCGCGATCGCCGAGAGGGAGATCAGTCTGGATGCGCCAGGCGGGGCCGCGACGGGCGGAATGGGTGGCTCTGCGATGCCGGGCGCGAGTGCGACTCCTGTTGCCTCATCGTCGAGTCGAGCCTCTGGTTCGCAGCAGGGCGCAGACAGCGTCGGCGACTCGATGTCACGCATGTAGAACGGAGCAATCCATGGGCGGGGATAAGATCCAGGGGTCCGAACTGCCGGCGACTCCCAAACCGCGTCGGCCATCGCGACATCTCATCGCGGTGGCGCTCCCGGCGGTCATGGCGGGCGCGGTGCTCGGCGGGACAGGGGTGTGGCTGAGCATGCGCGGGCACAGGGCAGAGAGTGCGCACGCGGCGCCAGCGGCGAAAACGACTCCGCGGTACCAGTGCCCCATGCATCCGGCCATTACGTCGGATCAACCCGGGGATTGCCCAATTTGTGGAATGAAGCTGGTGCTAAGGGAATCGGCTGCGAGTGAGGGCAGCGGGGTCGCAAAGCCTGGCGCGAGGAAGATCGCCCTTTACCGTTCGCCCATGGACCCGAAGCAGACTTCGCCAGTTCCGCGGAAGGATGAGATGGGCATGGACTACGTGCCCGTCTACGATGACGAGCTTGCGGGCGGGACGCCAGTCCAGGGTCTGGCCACGGTCAGCATCGATCCAGCCCGACAGCAGCTCATTGGTCTGCGAACGGTCGCCGTCACCAAGGGATCTGTCGCTGCGACATGGCGCGCGCCCGCCCGGGTGCAGGTTGACCCCAAGCGGGTGCGCCAGACCAACGTCAAGGTCGAAGGCTTTGTCGAGCGGATCTACGTCGACTTCGTAGGGCAAGCGGTTCGCAAGGGTCAGCCACTGTTTTCGCTCTATAGTCCGAGCTTGCTGGCCGCGCAGAACGAGTACTTGCTGGCGTTGCAGACCAGCGAGGCGCTGGCCAAGGGTGGAACCCTATCCGGCAACGGCGACACCCTGGTGGCGGCAGCGCGCCGGCGGTTGGACTTGTGGGACGTGCCGGCAGCGGAGATCGAGCGGCTTGCTCGCACGCGACAGCCGACCAAGGCGCTTACCATGGTGTCGCCCATCGCCGGCGTGGTCACGACGAAGAACGTGGTCCAGGGGACGCGGGTCAATCCAGGTGAGGCGCCTTACGAGATCACCGATCTGGGCGAGGTGTGGGTGATGGCCGATGCCTACGAGAGCGACCTGGGCCGAATCCAGGTGGGCATGAAGGCCACGCTGACCTTGCCCGCGTATCCCAATCGTTCCTTCTGGGGCCAGGTGGCGTTCATCGATCCCGTGCTCGACCCGAAGACCCGTACCCTCAAGGTGCATTTGCACTTTGCCAACCCGAAGCGAGAACTGAAGCCTGAGATGTACGGCGAAGTCGAGTTGCAGGGCGCTGCCCAGGAGGGGTTGCGCATCCCGGCTGACGCCGTGATTCGCAGCGGGACCAGGGACGTGGTCTTCCTGGCGCGCGGAGAAGGCAGGTTCGAACCGCGCGTGGTGCAGCTCGGGAACAAGAGCGGTGCCGACGTCGAGGTGACGAGCGGGCTCGAAGATGGCCAGGAGGTCGTCACCCGAGCCAACTTCCTCGTCGACAGCGAGTCGCAGCTACGCGCTTCGCTGTCCGCCATCGGAGGCAAGTAGCGGTGCTCAAGCGGATCATCCGCTTCTCCGCCGAGAACAAGTACCTGGTCATTGCCGGTACGCTGGTCGCAGTCGCCATCGCGTACTGGACCATGCGCAACATCCCGCTCGATGCCCTGCCAGACCTGTCGGACACCCAGGTCATCGTGTACTCGCGCTGGGATCGCAGCCCAGACATCATCGAGGATCAGGTCTCCTATCCGATCATCACCGCTCTGCTGGGTGCGCCCAAGGTCAAGACCATCCGTGGCTACTCTGACTTTGGCTTTAGCTACGTCTACGTCATCTTCGAGGACGGCACCGACATCTACTGGGCGCGCACCCGAGTTCTCGAATACCTGTCCAAGATCGCGTCGCAGCTTCCTGCGGGCGTGAAGACCGAACTCGGTCCGGACGCCACCAGCCTGGGATGGGTCTTCCAGTACGCTCTCGTGGACCGGAGTGGCAAGCACGCCAGCGATGAGTTGCGCAGCCATCAAGACTGGTTCATGCGCTACGCTGTGCAGAGCGTGCCGGGCGTCGCCGAGGTAGCTACCGTGGGTGGTCAAGTCCGCCAGTACCAGGTGACGGTGCGGCCGGATGCTCTCGCGGCCTACAATCTGCCACTGGAGGCGGTGATCGAGGCCGTGCGCAAGGGGAACAACGACGTGGGCGGCCGCCTAGTCGAACTGTCAGGCCGCGAGTACATGGTGCGCGGCCGGGGCTACGTAAAGTCGCTCGGCGATCTGGAGAAGCTGGTGCTCAAGACCGAGAACGGCACCCCGATCACGGTCAAGGATGTCGCCACCGTGGCCCTCGGTCCGGAGATGAGACGGGGCATCGCCGACTACAACGGTCAAGGCGACGTGGTGGGCGGCATCGTGGTTATGCGCCAAGGGGAAAACGCCCTGCACGTGATCGAGCGTGTGAAGGCCAAGCTGGATGAGCTGAAGCCATCGCTGCCGGAGGGAATCGAGGTGATCACGATCTATGATCGCTCCGATCTCATCGGGCGCGCGATCAGCACGGTCACCGACAAGCTGATCGAGGAGATCATCGTGGTCTCGCTCATCATCCTGCTCTTCCTGTGGCACATCCCATCAGCCATCGTGCCCATCCTGACTATCCCGATCAGCGTGGTGCTGGCTTTCATCCCCATGTACTTGATGGGGCTGAGCGCGAATTTGATGTCGCTGGCCGGGATCGCGATCTCGATTGGCGTGCTGGTGGACGGCGCCATCGTCGAAGTGGAGAACGCCTACAACAAAATCTACCTCTGGCAAGCGGCCGGCAAGAAGGGCGACTTCCATCACGTGCGCCTGGACGCGTTAATAGAAGTGGGGCCATCGGTCTTCTTCTCATTGCTGGTCATCGCGGTGGCCTTCATGCCGGTATTCACGCTGGTCGACCAGGAAGGGCGCCTATTCAAACCGCTCGCCTACTCGAAGAACCTGGCCATGGCCATCGCTGCGCTCCTTGCCATCACCCTGGACCCGGCGATGCGCATGCTGTTCGCGCGGATCGAGCCCTTCCGATTTAGGCCGCGACCGCTCGCCTGGTTGGCCAGCCAGATCGTGGTAGGCAAGTACTTCTCCGAGGAACGGCACCCCATCAGCCACCTCTTGCACCGCATTTACGAAGGGCCATGCCGATTCGTAGTCCGTCACGCCAAGACCACGGTGATCGCCAGCGTAGCCGTCGTCGCGCTGACCTTGCCCATCTATTTCAAGCTTGGCTCGGAATTCATGCCACCCCTTCGCGAGGGCTCGCTGCTCTACATGCCCTCGGCTGTGCAGCCGGGCATGTCAGTGGCTGAGGCCCAAAAGGCCCTGCAAGTGCAGGACAAGATCCTGATGGGCTTCTCGGAAATCGACCGAGTCTTCGGCAAGGCGGGCCGCGCCGGCACTTCGACCGATCCGGCGCCGTTCACAATGATGGAGACCACCATCCTGCTCAAGCCTGAGTTGCAGTGGCGTGAGAAGCCGCGTTGGTACTCGGGCTGGGCGCCGGAGTGGCTCAAGCGCGTGTTGCGGACCGCGTGGCGCGATCGGATTACCGAGAGCGAGCTGATTGCGGAGTTGGACGCGGCCTTGCGCCTGCCCGGGATCAGCAACGCCTGGACCATGCCCATCAAGGGCCGTCTGGACATGCTATCGACCGGCATTCGTACGCCCATAGGAATCAAGATCAGCGGTGCGGACCTGGGCGTGATCCAGAAGGTGGGCCTGGAGGTTGAGTCCGCCATCCAGAAGATGCCCGAGACTCGCAGCGTGTTTGCCGAACGTGTCGCCGGTGGGTACTTCCTCGACTTCGTGCTCGATCGAGACAGGCTTGCGCGCTACGGCCTGTCCATCGACGACGCCAACATGATGGTGATGACGGCAGTTGGCGGCGACAACCAGACCACCACCATCGAAGGCCGCCAGCGCTATGGCGTGAATGTCCGTTACGCCCGCGACTTCCGTGACGACGTCGACGCGCTCGGGCGGGTGCTGCTGCCTTTGCCAAGCGGCCAGGGCCAGATCCCGATGGCGGAGATCGCGGAGGTCAAACTGGTCGAAGGGCCGTCCATGATCCGCGACGAGAACGGGTTGCTCTCGGGCTACGTGTACGTCGACTTCGATACCTCGAAAATCGACGTAGGCCGCTACGTAGAGCGCGCCAAGCAGGTAGTGACCGCCGGGGTGAAGCCGCCCACCGGCTATACCCTGTCATGGAGCGGGCAATACGAGAACATGCTGCGGGTGAAGGAGAGGCTGAAGCTGATCCTGCCCGTCACCCTGGTGCTCATCTTCGGACTGCTCTACCTGAACACCAAGTCCAGCTTCAAGGCTGGCGTGGTCATGCTGGCCGTCCCCTTTTCTGCCGTCGGCGCCATCTGGTTGCTCTATCTGCTCGGCTACAACGTCTCGATCGCGGTGTGGGTCGGCATGATCGCGCTAATGGGCCTGGACGCCGAGACCGGCGTCTTCATGCTGCTCTTTCTCGACCTGGCGCACGACGAGGCCAAGGCGCGCGGGCACTTGCGCACCACCAACGATCTGGTCGAAGCAATCATTCACGGTGCGGTCAAGCGCGTGCGACCCAAGGCAATGACCGTGTGCGCTGCCTTTATTGGCCTCCTACCCATCATGTGGTCCGCCGGCACGGGTGCGGATTTGATGAAGCGCATTGCCGCGCCCATGGTCGGCGGCCTAGTCACGTCTTTCGCGATGGAGCTGCTGGTCTATCCAGCGATTTACTACCTGTGGCGTCGCAAGGAAGTCACGGAAGGCCCGGCGACAGTGGGGCTGGCGGGCGAAAGCGCGGCGCTGCTGGTGGGAGCGGAGCCATGAGCAAGGGCTGCAAAGTGGTCCTGGCGGTTGGGCCATCGCGTTGCTTGTGGCGACGGTAACCTTCGCGATGCTCGTGTGGCGCGAATCACAACACTGGCTGGCATGACTGAGTTCGCAGCCCAACTCTTGCTGTAGACACTCTATGAAGCCGTCGCCTCCATCGCTGAGCGGGAGCAGGCGGTCGCGAGGGCTGCCGAGGAACTGAGCAGCCTGCAAGGGGCTCATGGTTCCCTTGAAAGCGCTGGGCGCGATCAGGCGCATGCTGCATGGATCATGGAGTCGGGACGACGACGGCACAAGGATCCGTAGGCGCGGGTGCGCCGCGCGTGAGACAATGGCCTTGGCCATGGAGCAGCTTTGGGAACATTCTGACCGGAGGCGAGAGTGACGGGAGCACCTCCTGCCAGCGCAACCTTCATCACCGTGCCATTGCCGCTGCCGTTGCTTCCGTTGTCAGTCTAGTAGACGTAGTCGGCATCGACCGCGATGCCAGCAGGAGCAAGCTGACCCGAGGCGAGGGTGCTGGGGGTGCCTCCCGCCAGCGCGACCTCCATCACCGTGCCGGCGGAGCTGTCTGTCCAGCGGACGCTGGTGGTATCGATGGCGATGGCGTCAGGATTACTGGGTTCTGTCTACCAAACTTGGGCGTGACGGCCAGTAGCGCCACGTCATGGTCGGGCAGTGGGGCCAAGAGTTGCCATCGAAGTCGTAGACCATGGGTCAAGGCGGAGTCGTCGGCGGCCAGCGTGTCGGGCAGAGCGTCGATGCCGCTCGACGACTTCGACCAAGAGTGAATACGCAGGCTGGGGTCGTGCGTCGAGGCGGCGCTGCAGGCCGCTTGCTTCGCTTCTTTCGCTTGGCTACGCTTCATCGCCCATTATGAAATTCCTGAAATACTGTCTGTCGTTGCTTTTCTGCGGCTCACTCGCCGCGACTGTCGCGTGGGGCGCGAATCCGCTGGTCAAGAACATCTACACCGCCGACCCCACCGGCCGTGTCTTTGGCGATCGGCTCTACGTCTACACCTCGCACGACGAGGCGGATGCCACCTACTGGGACATGGTGGACTGGCGTTTGCTCTCAACCACCGACTTGAAAACCTGGAAAGATCACGGCTCGATCTTTCGCGTGAAGGATTTCGCGTGGGCGAGCCGGTGGGCTTGGGCACCGGATTGCGTGCAGGCGAGCGGCAAGTACTACCTTTTCCTGCCCGTGGACCGCATCAAGATCGGCGTGGCTGTGGGCGACAAACCGGAAGGACCGTTCAAGGACGCCATCGGAAGGCCGCTCATCGACGGCACGCTGACGACGAAGGCGGGGCCGGAGCCAATCGATCCCGCCGTGCTTCAGGACGATGACGGCCAAACCTATCTGTATTTTGGTTGCCGTCAGCCGAAGGTCGTGAAACTCAAACCCTCGCTCACCGAGCTGGCTGGCGAGCTTCAGACCGTTGCCTTTCTGGACGCGCAAGGAAAGCCGGTCCCTTTGGCCGCGCCAGGCAAGGACCCGGTTTTGCCCGAAGGCTACGGCGAGGCCCCCTTCGTTTTCAAACGGGCGGGGAAGTACTACTTCGTGTATTCCGACGGCTGGGCATCCACCGCCACGCAGGTCTATGCCATCGGCGATCACCCGATGGGACCGTTCACCTATGCCGGCAAAGTGATGGAGCACGCCGCCTCCGTCACGCAACACGGCTCGGTCGTTCCGTTCAAGGGCAAGTGGTATGTCCTCTATCACACGAGCGAACTGTCGAATGGAAACTCCTTCCGCCGCTCGGTGTGCATCGACGAATTGACGTTCGACGCGAACGGCAGGATCAACACCGTTCTTCCGACCAAGGACGGTCCGGCACCCGCCGGCACCGGCTCCAAGTAGCCACCCCCGTGCTGTCCGAATACTCGTCGCCGAGCCTCATGCGGCCTTGCGTTGGTAATAGTTCAGAAGCCCGCCGAGGCGTGAGCGACAGGCAACCTTGCCAGTTGCCCCATTGTCATTCGCCGAGGCAGGCTGGCTCCTGATGAGTTGCCAGTTGCCAGTGCGACCATGAAGGGCACTGCGACGACGGCTGAACCGATCACCGTGACGCCGACCTCGATAGTGTTCAGTGCCATCCCTTGCGGTGCGACTGCCTCGGCCGGGGTGAGCAGCCCGATGACAATCAAGAACGCAACGGGCGCAGATGCGGGCTGGACCGCATCTATCCCAGCGAACGCCATCAACGGCACTATCTTCACGCTCGGCTGTTCCGTCGGTGTCACAGCCACTGGCGCCACAGGTTACGACCACGCTTGTGCTGAGCACGATGTGGGTTTCACGGAGGGCTTCAAGCGTTCCAGCGCATCACCTCCGCAACCCGAAAGGCTTGTTCTCCACAGGCTCCTCTGCGCCCAGCAAAGGCCTCTGACGTGCAGGGTTCGGGTCAGAGTGCATAGCAAAAAGCCCGCGTGTAGCCTGTCTCGTAGCACGAGTTGAGGCAGCCACCATGGCCTCACCCTCCCAGTTTGTCCCAGTAGACCAACGGGGAATCACGCAGCAGCCAGAAGGTCTGCCCCTTGTACGGGACCTGGACGTACGCCGAAGGCGCCCAGTCGAACAGGTTCTGGTTGCCCCACGCGAACCCCTCCACATAAGTCGGCTGCAACTTGCGGATCGAGTAGTTGAGGTCGTACTTGTTGTGCGCCGGTCCGCCCTTCATGCCCCACGCATGGACCTTCCCGCTGGTGTCCGGCGGCAACCTCGCGATATGCGGATCTGTCTTTCCGAGGAAGTCGATGGACCTTCGCCCCGTGTAGTAGGACAGCGCTCCCGCCGCGAAGACGCCCAGGGTGGCTTGGGGCGCCAGGATCTCGTCCAAACTCAGAGCCTCGCGGATGGCGTCGAGGTTTTCATCCATGGTGTCGGGGGCTTGATGGAAGGTCATCTCGGGAAGGAACCGAGAATCGACCGTGTACAGGACCAGGCCCATGGACACGCCCAGCAGATACAGGCGCACGCTCGCCGTCCCCAGCATGGGCCGCCGTAGAAAACATGCTGCGAACGCTGACGTGCGCGCCACGCCCGCTTCCACAGCCGCGACACCCGTGATCGCCAGGATGAACAGGAAGGGGATGGCCGGACACAGGAACCGCCAATACCTGGTGAAATCGCCCCCAATCTCAATCTGGTAGACAATAATAGTCAGGGCAAGCACCGCCAATAGCAGCTTCGGACGTCGAGCGCCGAACAGGAGTTCACCGACGGCCAGGGCCAAGAGCGCGATGCTCTCGACAAGGAACATGCGGATGAAGCGCAGGCCGTCCAGCACCCGGAAAACGAGACCCACGCCCTGGATCCTGAGGGTGTATGTATTGGGCCAATTGGAGTGGTAATAGCCCCGGCGCCACAACCACTGACCAGCCACGGTGACCAACAGCAGGCCAGCGCCTAACGCCAAGGGGCCGGCGTTTTGGGCCAGCCGACGACGTCGGACGATGTGAACCAGGGCGTAGGCCCCCATCACCAGCGAAACGACGAGGCTGTCGTTGCGGGTTAGGTATGCCAACGCAAGACAACCGCCGGCCAGCACCAGGCTCCGGCCCCGCTCATCGGACTCGAAGCGCAGAACGTGGTAAACGCCCCCCAGCAGCAACAGCGTCAGCAGAGCTGTTTCCATCCCCATCAACGCCCAGTATGCCAGCGGGTAGTAGGCCAGGACGCTGGCCAATGCCACCACGCGCACGCTGGGTAGGTGTATGCCGGGCTCGTCCTGTGCGACGAGCGAGGCAATGCTGCGGGTGGCAGCCGCGACACCCAGCATGGTGGCCACGCCCAGGATCTGGACGCACAGTGTGGCGGACGCCTTGGAGAACACCGCCGTGGCGCCCGTCATCACCAAGACCAACCGCAGGTTGCTGTAGCCCTCGACCCGCTCGCCGGGATTGAAAACCAGCCCATGTCCATGGGTCAGGTTCCAGGCGTAGCGCATCGAGATCATAGCGTCATCGTACAGGGCGAAGTAGCGGTGGCCGTTCGCATCCACCATGGATGTACCCTTGATGAAGAGGGCCGCCCATGACACGAACAGCACCGCCAATACCACGGTGACCCAACACTCCTGTCCATGAGAGGCGTGGTCAGATGTCTCGGGGGCTAGGCTGGAACCCGTGGCTGCGGGGTTGTGGCTGGCAGGAACCGATTCCAAGAGGAAATACCGCGAAGGTTTCCGCTCGATCAATGATCGGAACTGGCCAAGCTGTCAAATCCAGATCATTGGTCCTCACTGCGCAGCACGAACCTCTGCGACTCCTCGGCGAGCGCCCGCGGGATGGAGACTTCTTGTTTTTCGGCGTGCACACGGCCTTCCGGGCCTTGGCCGCAGCCGGTTCGCCGGGCAGTTGGCCCGGGTGCGCCGGTTCTACCAACCGCATCTGGAACGACTCTATGACAGCGCGCGCACTCGCCTGGCGGATCTCGATCAGATCGAACGCTTGGCCGACGCTGCACCCTCGCGCGAACGCTTCCTCTCGGACCTGACCCTGGATCCACCCGAGAGTGCAGGCGCGCTGGCCGGCCCGCCTCACCTCGACGAGGACTTCTTGATCCTGTCGACCATCCATTCCGCCAAGGGACAGGAATGGGACACCGTCTATGTGCTCAGTGTGGCCGACGGTTGCATCCCATCCGACCTAGCCACTGGCCGCGCCGACGAGATCGAGGAAGAGCGGCGTCTGCTCTACGTAGCCATGACCCGCGCCAAGAACACTCTGTGCATGATCCACCCGCTGCGCTTCTTCATCCGCCAGCAAAGCCGCCACGGCGATCGCCATGTCTACACTCCACGCAGCCGGTTTCTTCCTGAGAGCGTGCTTGGCCACTTCGACCAGTTCGCGCCCACACAGCGTTTGCAGGAAATGTCCGATGCCGCAGTCACTAGCCGAGTAGACATCGCGGGGCACCTGCGTGCTTTGTGGAGATAGGCACTCCACCTGGTTCGAGGGCGACGTGCCCTGGATCGTGACGTCGCCCGAGCGACCCGCGTTTGACCGATTTCTTGGGCCTTCGGGACCGATATGCGACCCCGTGCTAGTTGGAGCCGCCAAATCCGGGCCTGGGGTGATGCGATATCGCGGAGCTTCTGCACGTAGTCCGCATTCTTCTGCGAGAGGTTCTGGGCCTCGGCAACGACGAGCACGCCGTCGGCGAGCGAATCCGTCCCCCGGAGAACAGAAGCACGTGATCGATCGCACGTGGGGCACCACTACGACACCCGGACATGTCGTAGAATAGAAACCGGCCCAGGGCTGTTTCACTCCAAGGTGACGTCATGAAGACCACGCTGACTGTCTCCCTTTGTCTCTTGCTCTTGGGACTTGGCGTTGCGCGATCCCAGGAAATGAGCCCCGTGGGTGATTCGACGACCCAGATATCAAACCCTGGTGCCACACCCCAAGCGGCACAACCGCCCACGCCGGCGCCTGATATGCAGCCTCCGCCGCCTCCGCAGCAGCCGCCGGCGCCACCAGTCCAAACCCAAGCCCATGCCCAGCCGCAGCCTCAGGTTCAGCAGCAGCCCGCGGGGGGAGTTCAGGCGGCAAGTGGGGGCCAGTGGGTTTACACGAGTCAGTACGTCTGGATTTGGATGCCCTACGGAAACCAGTACACCTACGAAGGCACGGCCAACGACGCATCCCCCTATTCCTATGTGTACTACCCCAGCCACGGATGGATGTGGTTGGCGGCACCGTGGGTTTGGGGCTGGGGTGCCTACCCTTACTTCGGCCCCCGCGGTCCTATGGGCTTTGGCTGGTACGCTGGCCTGTATCGGGCTGGCTCCGGTTGGGGCGGATACCGCGGTAGATACGGCGGCGGGTTCCGTGGTGGGTTTCGCGGCGGAGCAGGTTGGGGCGCTGGCTATCGCGGTGCAGGCGGCTACCACGCTGGATTCCGCGGCGGCGGCGCGGCCGGCTATCGAAGCGGCTTCCGTGGTGGCCATCGCGGCGGCGGTGGCGGCTACCACGCTGGATTCCGCGGCGGTGGTGGCGGATTTCGCGGCGGTGGTGGTGGCGGTTTCCACGGCGGGGGTGGTGGGCACGGCGGAGGTCACGGTGGGGGCCATCGCTGACCACGACCGACAAGCGCTGATCTTGCTCAGAAGAGTGGCAAAGCAGTCTTCATCGCTACCGTTCTTCCGGGTCGTATTTTATCGGGGTCGCACCACTCTAGGTTAGCCCACGGACCAACACACCAAGCCGGTTCCGGCCTTGCCATCGCGTTATAAGCTGCATCGGCAAGGTGACTGTCCTCAGCGTTGGCGTAATCGGCACTGGAAGATACGCCCTTTAAGATCGGCAGCGAAGAGGACATCTTGGCAGCGCAGTCAACCATATCTGGCCAGGGAGTCGCACTTGGGTCTGAGGGCGACGAAGGATGGCGCCAGGCTTATGCGCGGGGTCCGCAGCAGGGGACGTGGACAGACGTGGGCGACGTTTCTGAGAAATCATGCCGAGGACATCTGGGCGTGTGACTTTGTGCAGACCTACGACATCTTCTTCCGCCAAGTGTACGCATTCTTCATCGTCCACCTCGCGTCGAGACGAGTGGTCCACGTTGCCGCCACCCGGAATCCCACGCAGGAGTGGACGGCACAACAACTGCGGAATGCGACCATGGACGGCGATGCTCCGCGTTTCCTCCTGCGCGACCGTGACGACAAGTTCGGCTCCGCGTTCGACCGTGTGGCGAAGGGCGCCGGGACGAAGGTGATCAAGATCGCAGTGCGAGCCCCCAACATGAACGAGATCGCGGAGAGATTTGTGGGCAGTGGCAGGCGTAGGTTCAGACGGCCACTGCGATCCCTGACGACAAGGAATGCCGACTGTGAGCCCGTCACAGTAGCTCAGCCGCTACTTCTTCTCAGTACCCCTCGGCTTGTTGAAGAACATCTTGCGCAGGTCCTCGGTCTCCTTCGGGTCGACGTAGCGGTAGCCCGCCGGTATCTTGAAGCGCTGCCCATCGTCGAAGTCCAGGATCACGTCGACCGGCCCCTTGTCCCCGCTGGGAGTGACGAGGTTGATCTTGTCTTTGGACGATATGACGACCTGCTCGGCCACGTGGCTGCCGAATGCAACACGGACCCCTGTCTTGCCCGGCTGCAGACCGGCCCCGAGGATGTTCACCTGATCACCGCCCGCTGTGATGCCTTCGGCCGGCTCCACCCGGTCAATGCGGAGCCTGGCCTCATCGCAGGCTGCCAGGAACGTCAGGACCATAACAACCAACGACAGCCCCAAGACACGTTTCATGTGCGCTCCTCCTTGATCGAATGGTCCCTTAGTCCGCTCGAAGCTGCGCACGTCGCTCAGGATGCCTCAGCGTGGCAGCAAGCATAGGAATAGACCTCGAACCGAGAAGTGGCAAGTAGTCTTCGCCACGCCTCAGTAGTTCACGGATCGCTTCTTGGTACACGGTGGGATCGGGTTCTGCTGGCGTGAGGGCGGAGGCGCAAACGCATCAGCCGGAGAGGAGGAGGCATGGGGACTCCCAATTCGTCCCCAGTCGACGCAAATTCCGCGCCACCGTAAAAGAGTGAAAGTGTCGGGACTCATCGCACAGGCACGAAGTGCTGTTACGGGGTGGTAATCTCTCGTCGGGTGCGCGGCACCGAACGGGGACATCGTCACGCCGCCGGCAACTACGTGTGGCCAATCATCTCGGCCAATAACATGGAAGGCAGGCAACGCGCGGCCAGACATCGGCAACCTTCCGGCCGGCACAGTCATTGCTTTCCTGATGATGACGGCTTTCACGACATTTCCAGAAGCCAGAGGGGCCAGGATCTAAGGTCAGAGAGGATAGAGACAGATGGACTTCTCGACGAGCATTGCGGGTGGCGTTGCTACGCTTCGGATCGTGGGCGAGTTGGACGCGCTCACCATGCCGGATTTTCGCCCGTCCGTCGACGCTCTGGTCGCTGAACGGCAATCGCGCATCGTCGTCGATCTGTCGGGCTTGCGTCTCATCGACGGCATGGGCGTGGGCGGGTTGGTGTTCCTGTACAAGAAGGCCAAGGAATACGGCGGCGTGGTGAACGTTTGCGGCTTGTGTGATCAACCGTTGGCGATCTTCAAACTTCTGCGCCTGGATCGGATTCTGCGGGCGTGAAGGCGCATGGACGGAGTGGACTATGAGCCATGGCGGTCGCGAGGAGCGGGCCAATGCCGGCTCCTTCAGCGTCGGACCTGTCGTGCGAGGATGAAGTGGCTGGTCGGTCGAGAGTTGATCCGTACAGTGCCTCCGGGAGGGCGAGAGGCCGGCTGTGTAGGTACCTGATTGCGAAGGAGACGACATGCGTACATTAGGAATATTCTTGGCATTTGAGATATTGGCACTGACAGTAGGCTGCGGCGGCAACAGCACCGCTAGCACCGATGGTGGCGGGGGCGCGCAGCAAGGCCCGGTCGCCGGTGCGGGAGGTGGAGGCGGTACTACCATGGCCGGCCCCATCGCGGGTACCGGAGGCGCGGGAGGTGGCGGTGTGGCCGGCGGCGGCAGCGGGGCAGGAGGCATCGGTGGAAGTGCGGGAAGCTGTAACTACCCGAGCTGCCTAGCTAGCCTGGCCACGACTTGTGTGCCATCGGGGAGTTGCGTGTCTCAGACGGATACGACCACCTTCGCGACCAACACCTGCTACTCGAATGGGGTCAAGGAGATCGAATCCGTCAACGTCAACACAACGACGGGCTCGGTGACGGTGACCTTGACCTACGAGAAAGGTAACTCGACCTGCTACTCGGTCGACGTCGCCGGGATCTCAGCCGCAGGAAGCGGTGGTCCGATTACAATGACGTTCAAGAACGCCTCGGGCAGCACCATCGGAACCGGCACGGTGGACAGCACAACCAATGCCGTCACAATTACCTGCACGGGTGGGCAGCCGGTCATTCTCAATTCCAGCTGTGACACCAGCAGCTATGCCGCGGCCAGTTCCACGACATCGACCTGCACAGCCGGAGTGTGTACTCCATAATCCAAGCCCATCTGTGTGCGAAGACCTTGCGTAGAAAAGCGTACGCAACAGCGTCAGCGCTGAAATCATGGAGGAATTAGCGATTCGGGAAGGCTGGCTTGCTGACCGATGCATTGGTTGCAGGACATGGCCCGGTTCGCTGTAAGACGCTCTTCCCGCGCCTTGCTCCGGGCCGCTGCCAGTTGCGCCGGCAGGTCTACCCGTGGTGGCTACAGATCGCATCCGCGCGAGATGATAGCTGAAATCCGGGACAACGGGCAGCTCGACTGGTCATATTTTTTTCGTGGTTGAAGAGGAAAATGGCGTCACTCCTCCTCTCTCAAATCGCAGATTGGATTCGACACGCCGCCCAACGGATCTGGAATAGTCTCCGCCCACGCTCCTGCGGCAGCCAAATCATGGGCATGGCTGTCGACGTGAGCCGCTCCCGACGTGACCTGATCATCGAGAACGCAGTGCTGCGACACCAGATCAACATCCTTCGTCGAGGCAAGAAGCGTCCCAGGCTCGGGGTGACCGACAGGCTCAAACTCCTCCTGGGCGCCTCGTTGCTCCCGGCGTGGCGCCAGGCCATTGCCATCGTGCAGCCAGATACCCTTCTCCGCTGGCACCGAGCCGGTTTCCGCCTCTTCTGGCGGCTCCGATCTCGTCCGCGACGAGGATCACCGCTGGCGAAGGAAACCATCGACTTGATTCGCGACATGGCCCGCCGAGTCCGTCTCTGGGGAGCCGAGCGCATCCAAGGAGAGTTGCTCAAGCTCGGTATCAAGGTGTGCAAGCGCACGATCCAGAAGTACATGCGCGGGGTCCGCAGCAGGGGAGGTGGACAGACCTGGGCGACGTTCCTGAGAAATCATGCCGAGGACATCTGGACGTGCGACTTCGTGCAGACCTACGACATCTTCTTCCGCCAAGTGTACGCATTCTTCATCGTCCACCTCGCGTCGAGACGAGTGGTCCACGTTGCCGCCAGCCGGAATCCCACGCAGGAGTGGACGGCACAACAACTGCGGAATGCGACCATGGACGGCGATGCTCCGCGTTTCCTCCTGCGCGACCGTGACGACAAGTTCGGCTCCGCGTTCGACCATGTGGCGAAGGGCGGTGGGACGAAGGTGATCAAGATCGCAGTGCGAGCCCCCAACATGAACGCGATCGCGGAGAGATTTGTGGGCAGTGGCAGGCGTGAGCTGCTCGACCACGTCATCCTGCTCGGCGACCGGCACCTGGATTCGCTGGTTCGCGAGTACAAGGTCTACTTCAATGAGGCTCGACCCCATCAGGGGATCGGGCAGCGCGTGCCGTCTGGCATTCGGCATCACGACCTGAGCAAGCCGATTGTCATCAGATCTGTGCTCGGCGGTCTGCATGCTGACTACCGGAGGGCCGCGTAATCAATGAAGTTCTCGACGGACGAACAAGGTAGCCACCACGGCTGCTTGAGCCCAAGAATCCGTCCAAAAAACCGTCCAAAACTTTTGGACGCGGCACCAAGGCAGCCTAGGCCCGCTGGGGCCTGACATCAAAAACCCCATTACTTCCAAGGGGTTCCGCAGTGCGAGGAGGGGGACTTGAACCCCCATGGCTGTTAACCGCTAGCACCTCAAGCTAGTTGAAACGTAATAATTTAGCATAGTTAGACACAAAAACCGTTTACAGCGCTTCCGGATGTGCCAATTATTTCAAGACGTTGCACTGTAAACGGGAGATCGGCAGCAGGAAGAAGGCTCAAGACGCATGTTTGCTCATGGCGGAAACGCGCCGAGAAGCCGTACTGGCAGATCATTAGATATGGGACCCCCAGTGTGCATGCCCCAGGTTCATGGACCCGGCAGCAATTTGCAACGCGATAGCTAACTGGCTAGCCGTCCATCATTAGATCTGTGGCGGCGTGGAAATGGTGTTGCTCTTCTCCGGTGCGCACCTGCCCAGGCCCATGATCTTGTCAGCATCCGGTCCCAGCAGGGACGAGCCCACCGGCCTATTCCACGCGGCCAACCCAGCTTCTTGCTCGTCGTGGATGCGACCGTGAAACCATTTGCAGCCGCTTCGGGACCCGCTACGCTTTCTTGTCCGCAAACCGACAGGAGAGGCGACATGCACAAAACGGATCGCCGCGTGTTCATCAAGGCTGGCCTCGCCATCGGCGCGGTCGGCGTGGTGGAGTCCACGGGAATCGGGCGCGCCCTCGCGGCTGCTGCGGCCAGGCCCGACATCGTCGCGGTCAAGGGCACAGACGCCTTCGCCAGCACGATTAAGGCGCTGGAGGCGCTCGGCGGAATGAAGCTATTTGACGTCAAGGGCACCCGCGTGGGCCTGCTCATCAATGCCCCACCGCACTGGAAGCTCGAGGGAAGCCACACCAGGATGGAAATTGCACTCGCCGTCGCCAAGATGTGCCTCGACGCCGGAGCCAAGGAAATCGTCACCCTGCCGGTGCTTGCGCCCAAGTTTTGGACCGGCTCGCCGCTCTGCGAGACTCACGCCAAGCTTATCAAGTCGATCAAGGAGTGCTCGGGAAAGACGGTGGAGACGAAGATCCCCAGAGGCGTCCAACTCAAGTCGGGGAAGGTCCGGCCCGAGCTGCTCGACGTGGACGTCCTGGTGAACATCCCCATCGCCAAGCACCATGTCGGAACCCTGTTGAGTGGCAATCTCAAGAACATGATGGGCGGCCTCGATCACGAGACAAACGCGTTTTTCCACAACGGCTCCGGCAAGACCGGATACGAGGATGTGGACTTCCTCTCACAGTGCATCGCCGATCTGAACACGCTGCGCAGGCAGAACCTGTGCGTGGTTGACGCCACGGTCGTCCTGGGAAGCAATGGCCCTGCGGGCCCCGGCGACTTGCTGAAGCTGCAGAAGATCGTGGCCGGCACAGATCCGGTCGCCGTCGACGCGTACTGCGTGACCCTGCACAGCCGCAAGCCGCAAGAGGTGGTGATGCTCGCCAAGGCCGCCGCGGTTGGAATCGGGCGTGCAGATTTCCAGAAGGTCAACGTCCGGGAAATCTCGATCTGAAGAGGTGCCCGCAGCCGACCCTGCCTGGATTCGACTGCCCTGGAATTCCGAACAATTCGGCAGGGCTGCCATCATCGCGTGATCAGAGACTGCATCATTCCCTGCCATCTCGATCTGGTTGCCCATCCCGGACATTCCCCATACGATGGCCGGGCCAGGGCTATTCTTGCAGGCCGTGCTCTGCACCGGTGCACTCAACCGCCGAGGGGCTCTCATCCAGCTACTCTTTGTTCCTCACTTTCGCCAGGGGTTTCCAGGTCCGTGAGGTGTACCGGAACGTCGCTCGAGAGATGACCTCCCCAGCGGGTTTCCAACGACAAACCTCCTTGTCTGGACGGTGTAGGATGTGTACCTCAAGCTCCTCACTGATTGAGATTGTCTCGACCTTGTTCTTGGCGAGATCTGTAAGAAGTTCCCAGCAGATCTCCGTATCCCCGCTTGGGTCATTCTCCGACACACTCCGCGACCACCTCGTGCGCCGAATGTGCGCACTGAACGAACAGATCGAAAAGGACTCTCAGCTCGGTCCCGCCTTCCAGGTTGGGCACAGCTTTTTTTGCCCGCCCCACGACGATGCCTCCCAACTGAAGCAGGATTGGTACGAAGCCATCGTCAAGACAGAAATCGTGCCCCTGCTGGAAGAGTACTGGTACGACAACCGAGAGAAGGTCGCACGCGCACGGGATGAGTTGCTTGCGCCCTAGCGAGCCTGGCTATGCCCACCGGGTTGACGCCGAGCCGGATACCGATACGCAACGCGTGGCTCATGCTGCTGTACGCATGGGACATGGCGCACTGGCGAGGCGCTGCTCGGGTCAAAGCCGAGGATGCGCCAAACTTGCTCGGCTTGTTGGCCTGGGTGCTTGTAGAGAGCACCCAACAGCTTCTTCGACAGCAACTTGGGCGAGCGCACCGACAGACCACGGCTGAGATTCAAGGCATCCGGGGACGGCTTGATTTCGGAGCCAGCTTGCGCCGTCGGGCGTTCGATGCCGGGCGTGCTGTGTGCCGATTTCCGGAGCTGTCGGTGGACACGCTGAAGAACAGAATCGTGCGATCGAGCATGAAGGCGCTGGTCCGCGACCCGCGCCTTGCGCCTGGAGCAGACAACTCGCGTGTCGGGCAGCTCCGGCACGACCTGGATGCTGCCGTCCAGGCAATGGAAGGTGTCACCATCATCAAGGTGAGCGGAGCTGACTTCGCGCAGCTGCAGCTCGGTCGAAGCGAGCTTGCGTATCGCCTCCCCTTGAAAATCTGCGAGCTGATCTACGAGATGCAGATGCCCAGCGAGACTGAGGGTGATGCCTTCCTGACTGCCCTGGTCCGCGACGAGATGAAGATGAACGAGCTGTTCGAGGCATTCGTTCGCAACTTCTATCGGTACCACCTGGACGGACATGACGTCCGAAGCGAAGCTCTGGGCTGGCCCACCGCCGAGGCCACCGACCATATGCCCGGCATGGTGACTGACATCACCATCAGCGACCGGCGACCGCCACACCAACGAACCGTCATTGACACGAAGTTCTACGGGTCGGCGTTGGGGATAAACCGGTTCGGTCAAGCCAAGTTCCACTCGGCAAACCTCTATCAGCTCTATGCGTACCTCCGGACGCAGGAGGGCCGTGGGGATTCCTACCGGACGGCACGGGGGATGTTGATCTACCCGACGACCGACTTGGAATTGGACGTTCCCTTCCACCTCCAAGGCCATCACGTTCGAATTGTCACGCTGAATCTGACCGCGCCGTGGGTCGAAATCGCGTCCCGGCTGCTGGGGTGGGTCGTTGGCGGGACGGAGGAGTAGATCCTCACGTCGTCGGGTATCTGCCAGCGGATTCACGAATGCGGCAGCGGTGAACGCCATCCGACGGGCGTGGGGAAGTCCGACATTCGAAAGCCGCCGAAGAGGACCTGCATCTGCACCTCGGCCACCGGAAGCTTGATCAGCCACCAACATTTTCGCATTTCCCGGTCGACGGCCAAGCGCAACGCGGTCGGCCGGTGCTCTTCGAGCATGGGGACGTTGGCCATGGCCGCACGCGCATTCTTCACCCTGTCAGAGATGCTGATTTCTCGCCCCGACACTTCAAAAGCCAGGGCCAGGGCGAATAGCTGCCAGGCTTCCCACGCGATGAAGGTCGAGTCGGGCAAGTCGAAATGACGGCAGAACGCCACCAGGTCGAGGCGTAGATTGCCGAACGACAACGCCTCATTGACTTCTTCCTCTAGCCACTTGATGTCACGGTCGCCTGTCCCCTGCTTCGACAGGGCTTCTGCAATCTTCACGAGTGCATCAGCCCCTAAGGGCGACCGGTCGATCCTGTCGTGAACCACCCAGTTAGCAAACAACTCCAGATGCTTACACTTACCAGCCAGATTGTTCGCGGGTAAAATCTCGCGAGCCGCTGTCTTCAGAACGTAGACCACGTCCTGGACTTGCCACCCAGCCTTCTCGCGTCCGGCCAGAAGCTGGCGCAGAACCGCTGTCGGGTCTCGTGTCACCAACATGGCCGAGGTGACTACCTCACCTCGTCAGCCGACGTGACCACGGCAAAGTCGACGCCGAGAACGTCGAAGTGGCGCTTGCCACAGTGGATTTTGCCCAACTCGTCGCCACGCAGCTCACCTTCCTCGGTCGAACCCTTGGTCTCGCGCACGAAGTACACACGCTCTTTCTCGTCTCGGTCCAGGACGATGGCCCAGTCGGGCGTGTAGTGACCGAGCGGTGTGCTTATTTGGAACCAGCGAGGCAGCTTGAGGAAGAACTTGATGTCTCGCCGGCCTTGCAGAGCCTCGGCGAACTCGCGTTCCACGTTGGACTCGACCTCCACCGCGTCGTACACGGACTTGTCGGTGTAAACAAGCCGAGTCACGTACGTCTCGGGCGTCTCCTCGTGGCCGTCCTTGAACTCGAACCGCTCCATCTCCCAGAAGGCGTCGGTCTCTTCCATCTTGTGGTACTGGATGCCGTCGAGGATCAGCTCATTCTTGGCGGCGTTGATGCACCGGGCGGCCTGGTCGAGAAACTCCTGTGGATTGACCAGCGCCTCGTCGATGCGCCCGGAGTCGATGAGGATGCGCGCCAGGGTTTTGCGTGTCACCTCGGTGGCCCGCTGCAGGTAACCCAACAGGTCGGGAACCCGGTCGCGGCCGGACACGGCCTGGTCCCGCAGCGCAAAGACCGTCTCGTCGATGCCGTCGTCGCGGATTTCCAGCGACGCCATCTGTACCACGATTTTTGGCGGCGCAATCTTGGGCATCTCGCGCATCCGCAGGCAGGCGGCCTCGATGAGACGTGCCGTCTCGTACCGAACCGAGTAGCGTGTTTTGTGCTTGATGCGCTCCCATAGTGCCACGAAGGCGCTGTTCTTCTCGCGCCAGTCGGCGCGCAGGCCCAGCTTGCGCCTGTCGCGCTTGTTTTCAATGGCTCCCGTGGGCAACCTGTCGCCAGTTTCCTCCAGGATCTCGGATTGCAGCCCCGCAGCGAACTCGCGGTAGGACTCGTTGGCCACCACGGTCAGGACGTTCAGGCGCTCGTTCTGGCACCGTTCGCCGGTGCTCATGACCGGCAGCCGCAGCCCACGGCCGATCTCCTGGCGCTTCTTCAGCTCTGACCGCGACTCGTTCAGGGTGCAGATCTGGAAGACGTTCGGATTGTCCCAGCCCTCGCGCAGGGCCGAGTGGCTGAAAATGAATCGTAGGGGCTCGTCGGGGTCGAGGAGTCGCTCCTTGTCCTTCATGATCAGTTCGTAGGCTTCATCGTCGGCCGCTGTGTCCCGGCCCTCACGGCTTTCCTTGAACCCACTCCTGTCCTTCGCGAAGTACCCGCGATGCACCTGTTCCAGTGGATGCGAGGCCAGCGCCTGGAAGCGCGGCTCTCGAGCCAGTGCCGTGTATTCCTCGACAAACCACCGGCGAAGCTTTCCGTCCTCGTCAGCGTAGTTGGCCACGCGGTCGATGAAGAACAGCGAAAGCACCTTCATCCGCACCCCGGTTGGCAGTGCCTTAGCCAGCGCTTGCTCGCGCTCGAAGTGGGCCCGAACGGTCTCGCGAATCTGCACGCGCATCACGTCGTCGCGGCGGTCGCCCTGGCTTTCCCCGACTGGCAGCCGAACCCCGTTGCCGAAGGCCACGAAGCCAGCGCCCGCGTCGATTTCGGTCACCACGTAGTTGCGGTACTGCTCACGTTTGCCGGACAGGTCGAAAAGGTCGATGCCCTTCTTCTTGATCGTGACCACCTTGCGCTTGGGGCCATCCTTACCTTGCACGTCGATTTTCAGCTTGGCGTGCAGCGACGGTTTCACATCTACCTTCTCGACCGCGATGAAGGGCCGGTTCTGGTCGCCCTCCTCCGTCACCGAATCGACCTCGATGCGTTTGACCAGACGCAGGTTGAAGGCCGTCGCCGGACCCAACCGGTAGACCAGGTTGTAGGGGTTCCGGTGGGTGGCGGAATAGCGCAGCGTGCACAGCGGGTACAGCTCCTTGATGGCGTTCTGACGGTTCTCAGCCTCGAAATTCTGCGGCTCGTCCACGATGACGATGGGGAAGGTTGCGCGCAGGAAATCGATGGGACGTCGGTCGGACAGCTTGTCCATCGCCTTGAACATCACGTTTTGCGCCTTATTGAAGGCGTCCACGTTGATGATCATGATCTGCAGGCGGTTGTTCTGGGCGAACTGGCGTATACGATGGGTCTGCTCGCCGTCATAGACCCACGTGTCCACTGGGAGATTGTCGTAGATTGCGCTGAAGTGGTCTCGAGTCAGGTCGATGGCTGTCTTGACGCCCTCGCGGATGGCCACGCTGGGCACGGCGATGACGAACTTGGAGAACCCGTAACGCCGGTGCAGCTCGAAGATGGTGCGCAGGTAGACATATGTCTTGCCGGTGCCGGTTTCCATCTCTACCGAAAAGTGCGGAATGCCGCCGCGTGGGTCATCATCACGGCCCGACGGTGTGACAGCCAGTGTGTCCCCGACCGGCAGGTTGTTGCGCCGCTGGATGGCCTGGACGTTTGCCAAGAGCTGGTCGCGGCCAAGCGCGAGCGCGTTGCCGTAGCCGAGATGGGCAAGCGTGGTACCCACGATGTTTTCGCGGCCCAGCTCCACCGAGGTGCTGGCGAGAGGCTGGCCCTCTAACAGGTCCAGCACCGCATCGATGGCGTGGCGCTGAAAATTCTGGCTGGCGTCGAACTGGATCTTCACTGCATGGCTCCCAGCAGGTCAGACGGTGCGGAAGTCGACACCACGGTCCTTCATCTCGAGGGCGATGTTGGTCAGCAACTGGTCGTTGTTCCCGAAAGCGTGGTCGAGACAGATGACGATCTGGGGCAGCTTGGGCAGTTTGAGCATCGCCCGCAGCGCTTTCTCCGGCACCGGGTCGGCAAGGCAGATGAGGAGGCGGCCGTCCTCGACGCCGTGGACGGTGGTGCCCGCGAGAGTCAGGGGCTTGATCTCGGCGGTGAGCGGGAGGCCCCCCTTCAGGATCAGCTCGTGCAAGACAGCCTCCTTGGATGCGCCCGGCACTAGTGGCTCGGTGAACGCCTCAACCTGCTCCGCGAGACGTCCCAGTTCGTTGGGTTCAACCGACCACAGTTTGAAGTTGCTGGCCGCGAGTTTGTAGGCGCGGAAGCCTGCGTCAATCATCACCTTCGCGGCACCATCCGAGAACAAGCCTCGTTGCGAATCCTCCTCCTGCTGTGCCTTCTTGGTCCTGATGGCGACACGACGCACCCGCTCTCGGGTGATCTGGGCAATGGTCGAGAAGTCCTGCTTTCCGGCGACCGCTTCTGGCAGCTGCACAAGTATGAATCTTCTCGCCCCACCATCGAACACGTTCAGCTCCACCACCGCCTGGGCGGTCGTCCCAGACCCGGCAAAGAAGTCAAGCGCGACGTCACCTGGCTCAAGGCAGTAGCCGAAAATGTCACTGAGCAACGATACCGGCTTGGGGTTCGTGAAGACCTTGCGCTCTCCGAACAGCCCCTCCAGCTCGTTCGCCCCTGCGCGGCTATCGAGAACCACTACGCTCGCCAGTTTCCCTTCGTACTCCTCAAGGTACTCCTTGATCTGGACGATCTGAGTGTCGTCGTCGCCGAACAGAATGCGCTTTTCGGCGATGAGTTCCTTCATCCTATGCTCCGGGTAGCGGTAGCCGTTGGCCGGGCGGACACACGTCTTGCCGGTCCGCTCGTGCGTGACGTCATACTGGTATCCGCCGGGCTTGGGGTTGTGCACCTTGCGGCTTCCCGTGTACGGCCCCTTCTCATCCACACGGTCGTAGTGTGTCAGCGGGTTGAGAACCTCCTCGTTGTCTCGAATGAAGCGACGCAGAGCCGTCGCTGGCTCATCCAGTTGTTGAAGGTTCGATGGCCGTAGCGTGGCTCCAGCTTGAAGAACGCAAACCTACGTCGAAGGGCATAGTCCACGAGCGTCGTGTGCCGCCGCTGCAACCGCGCCCTGGCCGAAGGCGCATTCACCGTCAAGCCGAGCCAGAAGGAAACCAGAGGCCGAATTCGACGTTCTCCGTAGGGCTGACAGCAAGCTGGTGATGGCTCGGTCCGAGATCAACGATCTGAAGGACGGTTAACAACCACCGTAACCCCGTTCCGCTGACAGTTGGTGGAACAGGGGTTACTTCGCAGGAGAATACCAAGTGGCAATAGCAACGCTCACACGGAAAGAACAGGAAGCACTTCTCAAACACGGCCATTTTGAGTACATAGAAATTGCCGTCTATGCATCAAGCGAAAACAAGCAACCAGAGAGCGTAACGGTCGAATGCACAAAATGTGGCACAGTCCTGGTGGAGCTGGTCGGTGGCAGAGATCAATGTGAGAAGGATTGATACGTGTGTCGCCTGTGCCACAAAAGGAAACCCGCACTCGAACTGCGCCTGCATCAAGGCCAGCATGTGTGCAAAGACTGTTGGGATGAGCGCTTGAGAACAACAGAATAATCCCAACTGCGCCAGTCCTATATATAGCTTCCGCCGCATTTGAAGTCCCGTAGACGCCATTGCAATGGTGGCTTGTCCGGGACCAAGCAACTCACCTTCAGGTGAGCAATCAATTGGGTCGGCCGTGACCTGTATCAGCCGCCGGCACCAATGCCAGAACGTGTGTCCGGCGGACGCAATCAAACCAACCGAAAGGACAACCATGCAGACCGAATTAGATCTAATCAGACGCAACACGAACCATGGCGGCCAACCCCTTGGGGACCTGCTGTGGTGGGAACTCGCCGCCGCATCTGTCAACCGTCCCGACCTGGTGAAACTGTGGGTCCAGGGCGGCTTGCCCACTGAGCTGCTGCCAGAAGAGCCGACGGCTGAAAAGGCATTCAAGACGGCGGCAAGAGAAACACAGGTTGGTCATCCCGACCGACTGTTCCGCGTCGCCATGGAGAACGAGCAGGAAATCGTCATCGGCATCGTGGGCGAGGAGCGCGATGGCACCGGCGGACTGCTGTATCACCAGGAAGCCCGCATCACCCTCGACCGGCAGAGTGACACTCTTCAATCCGATCAACCTGGCAACAGCCTGGTGCAGAAACTGTTTGCAAGGTTTGGCGAACTGAAGACCCTGCACACCACCGACGACATCCGCCGGACCATAACAAGAACGCTGGACTCGTTTGCAGCCGTGACCCTGCGGCACATGGGTGGTGTGTACTGGGTGCCTGCCCCGTATGCCGCTGCTCTCCGACAGTTGCAGGGTGTGATCGAAAAGCTGGGTGAGTCCAAGATGTATCTGGTCCCCATCACCGCGACCAAAGAAGGCCAGGCCGCTCTGGCTCAGGCGGCAAAGGCCAGTATCGAAGAGGAACTGACCGCGCTGCAGACCGAGATGCAGCAGTTTCTCCAGACACCACCCGACCGGGCCTCGACCCTGATGCGCAGGCTGGAGCATTTCGATGACCTGCGCCGCAGGGCCAGCCTGTACCAGACCGTGCTGCAGGCTCAGGTGGAAGGTCTTGCCGAGAATCTGACCACCGGCAAGCTGCCCGAATCCGAGGTGGCCTTTGTTGACGAAATCTTCAAGGCCAGCTCGGCAATCTTGAACACGCTGCTGACCATCGCCAACGAGCGCGTGTTCCACAACGGTGGCCAGCCGGTGCCATGTCCACTGGTGACGTTGTTCGCGGCATCGAATGAATTGCCGGAAGGCCAGGAGCTGGAAGCCCTGTTCGACAGGTTTTTGATCCGGTTTCATCTCGGCTACATGGTCCGCGAGATTTCTTTCCGGACAGTCGTCACCGGTGCCGAGCCTGCCATCCAGACCCAGCTCGACCTGACCGCGCTTCAGCAGGCGCAGTGGGCAGCTCAGCAGGTCAAAGTCCCCGACGCCACCTACGACGCCATCATCGCCATCCGTGACGCCTGCAGGACCGATGGCATCGTGGCCAACTGCGTCGAGGACGGTGTGGCAGATGCGCTCTTCGCCGAGCGAACGTGAAGAAAGGAGGGAGGCGGAACATGGCAGACAAGAAAAGAGTGATTCGGTGGGTGGCTGTGATCGGAGAGGTCATCTTCGTCGCGGGCAAGATTCTTCTCCGCGCCTTCACACGCTAGCCGTCGGTAATCAAGTAGGCGAGCCCCTTCCGGTTTCTCCGCCGGGAGGGGCTTTGTCGTTTTCAAGAACACCTAACCAAGGAGCGGAACATGAACAAGGAAATCGTCCAGATTCTGAAGCGCCCATTCGGGCAAGAGCTCATCAAGCACCGTCGCGGTCCCGAGGGGAAGCAGTTCGACTATGTCGAGGTCCAGAACTACGTCGACAGGCTCAACGAGGCATTCGATCATGACTGGTCATTCGAGCTCACCAGCCGCGAAGTCATCGAGGAGCAAATCATTGTCGAGGTCAAGCTGACTGCTGCTGGCTTGATCAAGACTGGTCTCGGTGGCACCGCCATCACCAGGCGCAAGGATGACAGCAGCATCATCTCGCTGGCCGATGACATGAAGAAGGCCGAGGCTGATGGCCTGAAGCGTGCATGCCGGCTGCTGGGAATTGGTGGCGAGCTATACGCCACGGAGCAAGACGACGATGCCGGCATCATCTCCAGCCCACCTCCCGCCAACCGGAATCACCACCAGGATGGTCCTCACTCGCAGCCCCCGAGTCCGCTGCCGCCACGGGAGCGCTTGACCAACGCGCAGCTCAACGCCATCAAGACCATCGCCCGAAAACAGAACCTGGACCCGACCAACCTTCGGCGTCAGATCAAGCAGACCTACGGCGTCGAGGTCGAGTACCTGACCAAGCGCCAGGCCAGCGAGGTCATCAGCGACCTGGACGGCAACAAGCCCAGCAACGGCAACGGCAGCCATCACGCATCGGCGGGGTAGCCATGAGCTCGCTCACGGAAATGCGCGAGGGCTTGCACGTCTCGGTCTCGCAGATCAAGTGCTACCTGCGCTGCCCAAGGCAGTACCGGTTCAGGTACGTCTTGGGCGCAGAGCCCGAATTCATCCCTGCGAGCCTGGTGCTGGGCAGTGCCGTCCATGAGGGTCTGGCGGCGTACTACCGCTCGGTCATGGCAACCGGAGACAGCCCCGAGCAGGACGTCTGCAAGGCCGCGTTTTACGGGACCCTGGTGGGCTTTCGCAAGAACAAGTTGCCCATCAAGGATGGCGAGGGCATCGAGGCACAGGGCGAGGCGCTGCTGAAGGTCTTCTACGAGACCGTCTACCAGGACCCGCCCCACGTCGTGGGCGTCGAGGTGCCATTCACCATCGAGCTTCCCGACCCGACGACAGGGGAGATCCTCGAAGAAGCCCTCGTCGGTGCTCTGGACCTAGTGGTGCGGGAAGAGGAGAAGCACGTGGTAGAGGAGCACAAGACCGCAGCCAAGAAGTGGAGCAAGGATCAGATCAAGAACGACGGCCAGCTCAGCGCCTACAAGTTGGTCGCAAGGAAACTGGGTCTGGGCGAGGTCGGGTTGCGGCTGCGAGTGCTGACCAAGACCAAGAAGCCAAAGATGATCGTGGAGAATACAGACAGAACAGACAGGGACGAACGGGAGTTTCTGGAAACCGTGGTGGGGGTGTTACGAGCCATCGATGCCGGGGTGTTCTATCCCGTGCGGACGAGCATGTGTGGTGGGTGTTCATTCCAGAGGCGGTGCGCGAGTACCTGATCTAATGATGGAGGCGAGCCTGCCTCCGGGTTCAAGCTGGGCAAAACCTGGCTTGAATTTTTTGCCCAAAAATTTTTCAGGTGCCGAGATACCCCGGTACGCACGCCACCGTGGGTGTGCAGGTCAAAGGGGACCCGCTTCCCATAGCTTACTGGATCGAGCGGAGAGCAAGTCCGCCAGGACTGGCGCTGCGTGAGGCACGACGATTGACGCGGGCGGGGCGGAGATGGGGTAGAGTGCGTCCGGTATGCTCGGGACGTACCCTTCACGATGCTCTGCTGGCGGCCAGATCTGGCTTGCGGACCCGTTCGGACAGGTCGGTGGCCGTCGCCGCCCGGAAAGGCAGGGTTCTCCGACGCAGAAGAAGCCCGTTTGAAGGGATTAGGCACCATCTCGACCTGTTTTGCTTGATCTTGGTCTAGAGACCCCGCACTATGCTGTGAAGGCGGAGGTCAGGGATGTTTGCAAACAGTCGCAGATGGATCGCTGTTGCCTACACACTCGGGGCTTGCTCGCTTGCCGGTGCCAGTTGCGCGAAATCGCCGGGGGGCGGCGGCGGTGGTCCGGACTCGGGCAGCGTGAGCGTCAGTCCGCTCGTGATTTCGACCGCCACGCGCACGCCGCGCACCACCAGTGTGTCAGTCAATTATTGGCAATGGGTGGCAACGTTGGGCGATGGGATCACGGGCACGGACTCGCTGGTCGCGGCGCTCAAGCCTGCCTTCATGCGCGTGGGCGGCTACAACAACGACGCCAACACGCCGGAACCGTTCGACAACGCTCAGTTGGACAAGGCCGTGGCTTACGCGCGCGCCATTGGCGCCGAACCGGTGATTCAGGTACCGCTTCTAGCGGACAACGCGGGACAGACGCCAACCCCTGACACGGCCGCTGCCATGGTCACGTACGCGAACGTCACCAACGGCTACGGCATCAAGTACTTTTCGGTTGGTAACGAGCCGGACCTGTACGACACGCAGGGGTGGCCGACGAATATGTCCCAGCCCGCAATCCCCGGCTACACACCGTCCGACTACTGCACGTCAGTCCGCGCCTTCGTCATGGCAATGAAGGCAGTTGACCCGACCATCCAGATCATCGGTCCAGATCTAAGCTGGAAGTACCAGGCTGGCAATAGTCAAAATGACTGGCTGACGCCGGTCCTCACCGATTGCGGTGACCTGTTCGATGTCATCTCGATTCACCGCTACCCATTTGAGGCCGCAGCCGCGACGCTCTCGGCAGCCGCCGCAGATCCGGCGCTGTTTAGAAGTGTCATTAACTCGGTCTTCGGCATCCTGCATGCTACGGGGCAAGGCAGCAAGCCGCTGGCGCTCATGGAGATGAACATCGTTTACGATGCGACCACCTGCGTGCTCGAAGCGTCGCCGGGCACGGTCGGCTCCGCGCTTTGGTTGGCCGATAGTGTGGGCACGGCCATGGAACTTGGGCTCTGGACAACGGCTGTCTGGGACATTGCCGACACGGACGACTGGGCTTTGGGTCTTATTGGAATGCCGCCCACTCACACGCCGCGGCCTCCCTATTATGCCTATTCTCTGTACGCCGATCACTTCGGGCCAACGCTTTTGAATGTGACGTCGATGCCAGCTGGTGTGAGCGCTCACGCGAGTCGAAATCAAGCCGACGACGCGACCGAGGTCATTGTAATCAACTGGAACAGATCACCGGCGGGGCTGTCGTTTCAGGTGACCGGGCTCGCCACAACGCCAGCAAGCACGACGTTCGTGCTGCCACCGGTCTCGATGGCGGCAGTCGAGATCCCCGATAACGGCGTTACAACGGCCTGGACGTACGGCGAGGCTCAACGAGAAATCTCAAGTGGGCCTCAAACGCTCGCGGCCGGAACCACCAGCCCAACAGCAGTTGATGCCGGCGCTGCGGCGGGCAATGCTGGCGCGGGAAGAGCCGTTGGTACGGGCTGCCCCACATCAGGTGGAACCGACGCAGCTGCCAATCTCTGTAGCGGTCCGGCGACAGGAACACTCATCGACGACATGAGCGGATCGAGCATCAGCTTGACGCCGCCTGCGTGTGCGACTAAAGGTTTTTGGTGGGCAGGCACCGGCGGAGATGATTCTGCCTCACCAGGGTCGCTCACCATTCCGCTGGGAGGGGCCGCGACAGTATCGAGCTGTGGAAGTCTCTGCCAGAACATCTATAGCCCTTTGCCCGCTGGATTCCCGGGGGCCATCGCTGCCGTAGATGCCGGCGCCACCGAAGATGCCGGCGCTAGCGGAGATGCCGGCGAGACGCCTGGTCCACAAGCAATGTGCATCGCGGGCCAGACGGGTGCACGGCAATATGCCTGGGCCACGGCCGACCTGATGTTGGCCGACGGTGGTACCACCGATCCGTCCGGGGCATTGATCGATGCCAGCGCCTACAGCGGTATCGAGTTCTGGATGTGGGTTTCGCCCAGCACGGCCGCCTCGGTTAGCGCCAGCTTCGTCGCAGGGTTGATCGACAAGAACCAGATTCCCGAGGGTGGCGTCTGCAATGTGAACAGCAACGGGCCCACGGCCTGCGCCGGCGCCGGCGCTGGTATCTCTGGCAGTACCGCCACCCAGTCTCAAGGCGCAGGACCGCTCTTTGCCGAAGACGGCAGCGTGCTGACCGCGCTGTCCGGAGGATGGCAGCACGTCCGGGCACCGTGGAGCAGCTTCCTTCCCAATCCCTATTGGGGCGGGGCAAACGAGCAGACAGTCGATCCGCGAACTCTGGCGGTGATGACCTTCCTCGTTTCACAAGACAACGTGAGCGGCCCTGCAGTCGCTTTCGACTACTGCATCTACCAGTTGAGCTTCGCACCCTGAATTGCCGGCCGGGTTGAGGTCGGGGCAGGGGCGGTACCAGTGTTATTGTTGCATTTGCAACACGCTGGGGGTTGCATAGGAATCTTGGGTGACAGGGCTGATCCCGATGTAGCCTTGCTGGCTTGACAACTAGTGCCGCCGGCCATAAGTTGTTGAGGGGATGTCATGCCGCATGCTGAAGGATCTCCTCGTCAAGGAACTCGGCGCCGTATACCCAGTTGAACCGATGGGGATGGGCGTCCCAGCGGGATATGAACGCCATAATCGCCGAGTGTAGTTCATCCGTGGAATTGAACACGCCTCGACGCAAGACCTTGGCAGAGAGCTGCTGAAACCACAGCTCGACCTGGTTGAGCCAGGAACCATGCGTGGGCGTGAAGTGGAACTGGAACCGTGGGTGAGCGGCGAGCCAGTCCTTGACCTCCGGTGCCTTGTGGTACTGGGCGTTGTCGAGGACGCAGTGGACTTCGCCGCGCTTGTAGTGCCAGGCGCATAGGTCCAGGAGTTCGATGAACTCAAACCGCGTCTTCTTCTCTTGGACTTCCCCCAACACCCGCCCGCTGCGCGTGTTGAACGCCGCGAAGAGGTGGACCACGCCGTGGCGCACGTACTCGAACTCCCGGTACAACGGAAGCCCAGGACACAGCGGAAGGTCCGGGTTCTTTCGGCCGAGCGCCTGGATGCTGGGTTTCTCGTCGAGACACAACACTGTCGCGCCTTCGGGCGGCCGCAAGTACAAGCCCACGATGTCCCGCCGCTTCTGGTCGAACTCGGGGTCTCGGCTGGTCAGAAAGTACCTGATCCGGTGCGGCTGGATCTCCGCCTCATCGAGAACGCGTGCCACCGTGCGCGTGCCAATGTCGGCTCCGTCAGCCGATGCCGCGAAAGCGTCCCGCAGTTCCGCCGCCGACCAGTGGCTGATCACGTTGCCGGCTTCCCATGGGGGCCGACATGCCAGCGCGATCAGGGCGATGCGCTGCTCTCCAGAGAGAGAGTGCGCGGTCGGCCCGACCTGGGCCGGTCGCGAAGACCGTCGATGCCGCCGTCGATGAACCGGTCGCACCACTTGCGTGCTGTGCCGTGGTTGATCTGCATTCGCCGCGCGATTACCTCGATGGGCACCCCTTCGTCCCGCATCAGGACGACCCGTGCCCGCGTCGCCATGCGATTCTCCGTCGTTCCGGCTCGTACCAGGCGACGGAGCTTCTTCTTGAGTTGCCGCTTGAGGTGGATCACTCGCGGCGACGCTGGGCCGGGCCAAGCCGACCTAGTCGCCATGTCTTTCATGCCTCACATCAAGCCCCAATCTGCATCCCTACGCAAATTTCTGGCCGGCGGCACTAGAACCCCCCCGAAATCGCCCCCCACAACTCGGGTATAAGGATAGTGAAGGGCAGCTCTTCAGCCCTCAACGGTGCACCTGCGCCGTAATCATCAGTGTTGTCCTAGCTGACACTGCTAAACCACGCGCCCACTGGCGCAACTGTGCGCCACGTGGACCACAAGGGCCTCCGTGTGTGCACGCCTACGGAGGTCCTGACCATGAATATCGAGACAATCCGTTCGTCATTCGATCTGAAAATCCGCAGTGGCATTTTCAAGCCTATCACTCGCCGGCTTCATGCCGACATGGCGGATGACAGAACCCAGGATGCACTTGCCCTCGTGTACGAGCAGTACCGTCGGCATGCAGAGAAAGGGGAGATACTGGATGATGCCATTCTTGTTCATGCTGCCCGGCTTCGTGCTGAGGATTTGAGCCGTCAGATTGTTCCCGCTGGTGGCAAAGCTCGAAAAGGCTGTGTGATGGACTTGCGCAACTACATCGAGGGCAAGGTGGAGGTGCTTCGGCTGGATCAAATTCTCCAGGACAAACAGGAGTGCGAGATGCTTGGGATGGCAGAGTCGTTGGCGGCGAATCCGGTGAGGAAGATCGTATCAGCCATTGACCTGGAAGCATGGATTTCCAGCTTGCCTGAAGATGACCAAACTCTGCTGTCCATGCGCATGGCTGGTCACAGGTTGAAGAGCATCGCCAGACGGCTGGGCATCAGAACCGAGAGAGCTTGGTCTCGTTGCCGTCGGCTTGGCCATGAACTGGCAGAACGGGCACAGCTTGAGATTCCTGTTTCCCGCCAGCAAGTACGAAACTGACCAAGGGGAGATGGAGGCGTGTGTGCCTTCAGGTTCAAGCTGGACAGCCGGCTTGAATTTTTGCCCTAGAATTTTTCACCCGCCGATATTTTGGGAGCCCTGGCATGCGGACGACCGTGGGTGCGGGTGGGGAAAGGGGACCCACATTCCAAAGCTAATTGGGTGCCGAGCAATGAGCGCCCGCCGTCTCCCTCTTTGATGCAGCTATGACTCGTCGGGTGGCACCGGCGGTCGGGGTCTATTCCTCGTATAGCTCAGCGCTCGCGAGGCTGTTCCCGTCGTTATCCAATCCGCCGGCGATGAGCACCTTCCCGCTCGGCAATAACGTCGCGGTGTGGCCACTCCTTGTCGTGGTCATGCTGCCGGTTGCCGTGAATGTCCCGGCCGCCGGGTCGTATAGCTCTGCGCTCATGAGAGTTGTATTGCTGTCGGATGCTCCGCCGGCGATGAGCACCTTCCCGCTCGGCAATAACGCCGCGGTGTGGTACGCCCTTGCCACGCTCATGTTGCTGGTTGCTGTGAATGTCCCGGCTGCTGGGTCGTACAGCTCCGCGCTCGCAAACGGGGAGTAGTTGCGGCTTCCGTCGTTGCCGCCGGTGATGAGCACCTTTCCGCTCGGCAAGAGCGTCGCCGCCTGCTCCACCGCAGCTACGGCCATGCTGCCGGTCGCGGTGGATGTCCCAGCGCTGGGGTCGTATAGCTCTGCGCTTGCGCTGACACCGTAGCTGTTGACGTCATCGTATCCGCTGACGATGAGCACCTTTCCGCTCGGCAATAACGTCGCGGTGTGGCCACTCCTTGCCGCGGTCATGCTGCCCGTGGCGGTGAATGTCTCGGAGATGGGGTCGTATAGCTCGGTGCTCGCGAAGGTAACCCAGGTGCCAGCTTCGTTGTTCAGCTCGGTTCCGCCGGCAAAGAGCACCTTTCCGTTGGGCAGCAACGTCGCCGTATGGCCACCCCTGGCCGCGTCGACCGTTCCCGCGGTCGTGAATGTCCCGACCGCCGGGTCGTATAGCTCTGCGCTCGGCGGTCCCGTGGGCACGCGCAGATTCGCTAGTCCGCTGGCTATGAGCACCTTCCCGTTGGGCAACAACGTCGCCGTATGGCCAGCCCTTACCTCGGTCATGCTTCCCGTCGCGGTGAATGTCCCGTCCGCTGGGTCGTACAGCTCCGCGCTTGCGAGAATCCCGGAGTCGTCTTCCCCGCCGGCGATGAGCACCATCCCGTTGGGCAGCAACGTCGCCGTGTGGCCTTCCCTTGCTACGGTCATGCTGCCCGTCGGCACGAAGACTCCTTGCAGCACAACCACTGCGTCGGGGACCGCCGGAGCGTATGCGCTCTGCTCTACCGCTGCGTCCACAACAGTCCCGCCATCCTTTCCTCCGACGCCCGCTGTTCCACCAGAACCACCCACCCCACCGGAACTGCCGCTCTTGCTGGTGCTGCCTCCTGTTCCAGCACCTCCAGTGGTACGGTTCATGCCTCCGGTAGTGCCAGTGGTCCCTGCAGTGGTGACCATGGTGCCTCCCCCACCCGCACCCCCGGTTATGCCTGTGATTCCGCCAGTGGTGCTGACTGTGCCTGCATAGGCGGGGATACCTACGGTAGTGCTGGTCATCCCTCCTCCACCCGTGTTTCCGATGGAAGCAGTGGTTCCCCCGCTGGTGCTGGTCAGATCTACGGTGGTCCCAGCGCTCCCTCCAGCGGCACCGGTTGCACCTGCGGTGGAACTGGTCGTACCTGCAGTGGCTCCGATCCGAAGTCCACTGCCTGTGCACCCACCTGCACCCATGGTGATGACCAACATGGACAGCACGATCAACTTCCCAGACACACGACACACGCGATCCGACATGGTGCCTCCAGATGCACGCGAGACAGGAGCCCTGGATGCTCTATCGATCACCTGGGGTAGTGTACCTGAAGACATTTACACTGGCCTCCCTCCCGGTCGAGATGGCGCTGTATGATGCGCCCCTCTGGTCAGTTCTGGCTAGGATCTTGAACCCGGCCCATGAACAGAATGGCACCCGTCGGCTGGTCATACAGAAAATAGATGAAGGGACGGGTCGCGTCGACCACTAGCCCGGTCGGGGCGGCAGCCCCGGCCCCAACCACGACGGCAGTGGCGGCTGCGGCCTCGGTACCCTTTTCCGTGACGTTGATGAAGGCGTCGTGGAAGACGTCCGAGATGTAAAGGTCGTGCTGGCCATCCATGCCCGAGAAGTCGGCTGTGCCGGGGATGAAGGCCGATTCTCATGCCCAGGGCCTGAAGAAGTGCCTCCAAACTCGTACTGGTCTCGATCTTCAAGCGGGGAATGGTAAGGAGAACCGGCTGGCTGGTCAGCCCTGCCACCAGACTCGCCAGCGTGGTCGCGTTCAGCGACGATTCGACCTGGCTGAACTGGCCCTCATCAGGCACCACCACCACCAGCGAGAGTCGAGTGTCGGCGTAGGGTAGAGACGCGGCTACAAAATTCGCCCCCTGACTGGCCGGAAGGCTGGGGAGGTCTGCGTTCATGAAACTGACAGTCACGGTGCTGCCGTCGAGCCGGGTGAATGGGCCGTCTTGGGTATTGTTCGGGTCAAAGGACGTTTCCCATGCAGCATTGAAATACACCGCGTCGGTCAGGACCAGACGAGTCAAGCCATCGATGGAATTGGGCGGCAACAGATTCTGGATCTTATCGTCAGTCTGGCTGGCCACCCATGAGTTGATGGTCAACCGCGATGGATCGGGGGCATTGATGAAATCGAGAAGGTTCACGCCGGCGCCATAGTTCTCGGCCAGAGTGTCGAGGAAGTCGGCCTCAAATGTGTAGGTTTTCTCAGCCCAAAGCGCGTTGACGATGTCTACCTGCATGGGTCCACCATCACCGCCCAGGAAGCCCTGACCACGTGAGGCCAGAGTCTGGTCCAGAGCATTGAACGCCGGGTGCAACTGCGCGGGTGGCAGGGTGAAGTGAAGCGCCTGAGCCATCTCGGTCGCTGTCGTGGTTGCCGCGCCAGCGTAGGTCATGGCAAGTGCGATGGATATGCTGGCTGGTGAGAAGACCAGGTTGGTGTTCGCGGTGATGAGCTGTTGGTAGGCAGCAAACGCGAAAGCGGCGTTGTCGGAAGCCAGGGTAGTGCTGTCCGCCGCCGGCACCTGTGGATCGGCGATGCGCTGGGCAGATGACTTGGCAGTGTTGATTTTTGGGACAGATGCCCCACTACCACACCCAGCAAGTGCGGCGAAGAAGAAGGCGGAGAGAACACAACAACCGGTCCCACGTCGAATCCATCGAGTCATGGCTACCTCCAGATCAAGTGAGCAGGTTATCAGCAAGTTCAAGGCCAAGGGCGAGTCTCTCCGCTGGCCGGGGAACAAGCCAGATCATGGACGACTACCCTCAGAATTCTGATGGTTGGCAGGCAGCCCTGTCGTCATGAGTGCCTCTTGCGCACCGAAGCATGGATGGCTGACAGCCCCGTAGATATCGGGCTGTTGACCGTCCCGTTCTAGGCCACCTTGCCCGGCTCAGCCGCTGCTGCCTCTGTCGGCCGCAGCCCATCGTTCACCCGCTTCCGCATCTCCTTGCCCACCTTGAAGAAAGCCAGACGCTTGGGCTTGACGGGGACGGTTGCACCTGTGCGCGGGTTGCGACCGTCGTAGGCGCGGTACTGGCGCACGGTGAAGTTGCCGAAGCCTCGAATTTCGATCTTTTCGCCGCGACTCATTGACTGCTCCATGCAGCCGAAGACCACATCGACCAGCAGCTCCGCACGAGCCCGAGGGAACTTGAGCTTGTCGGCGATTATGGAGATGAGGTCGGCTTTGGTCATGGATACGGTTTCGGCTTTTACACCTTTCCGCGATCTTCACAAGGTGAACAGTACCGGCACCAACGGCCTTGAGCTACTTTGCCGATGGGATTTCGAGCAAACGACGTCACCGGCTCACGGGGTAGCGCCCCCGCAGTTCGCGGAAGAACAGGACGACGGCGCGCATGACTCTTCTCCGACTCCCGTTCGCGAGTGGTAGGATGTCACCCACGACGGCGGCCGTAGTCGGTGGGGTCAGTCGTCGAATCGGAGGCCGAATGGACGACCGCAGCTTCATGCCCAACCTGAAGATCGACGCCGAGAGGCTTCTGGCTTCGCTCTTTCGCCACATGGCCGAGGGGGTGGCTCTGCACGAACTCGTGTGCGACGCCTCCGGCAAGCCGGTCGACTACTGCATCCTCGCGGTAAATCCGCAGTATCAAGGGTGCACGGGCCTCCCGCCGAAACAAGTCGTCGGCAGGCGAGCCACTGAAGCCTATGGCACGCCCGAGGCTCCCTACCTGGCCGAGTTCTCCGCCGTGGCCCTGTCTGGCCGGGCGTCCAGGATGGACGTCTACACCCCGGCGCTGGACCGTCACTTCGTTATCAGCATCGTACCGCTCGGTCCGGGCCTCTTCGCCACCATCTTCTTCGACGTGTCGGAACAGAAGCGTCACGAACGGGCCCTGCGCAAGAGCGAGGAGCGATTCCGCAAGGTCTTCGATTTCGCGCCCGATCCTCTCACCATCTCCTCAGTCGACGGTCTCTGGCTGAACTGCAACGAGGCATTCTGCAGGGTTGCGGGCTACACCCAGGCAGAACTCGTCGGACACAGCCCGGACGAGATCGGGTTGTGGAGCGACCCGAGACTGCGTGAGTCCATGTACGCCGAGCTCGTGCGCGAGGGGCAGGTCGATGGCATTGAAGCGCGGCTTCGGCGCAAGGACGGCACGGTCGCCGTCATGCGCGTCTCGGCGCGCAGGGTGGATATGGGCGAGCGGACGCTCATTCTGACAGGAGGGCAGGACATCACCGAGAAGCGCAACCTGGAGCAACAGGTGCTGCACACTCAAAAACTGGAGAGCCTGGGCGTATTGGCCGGCGGCATCGCGCATGACTTCAACAACCTGCTGACCGGCGTCCTGGGCAATGCCGATCTAGCGCTAGCTGAACTGTCTCCGGTCGCGCCGGCGCGCGAGAGCCTGCAAGCCATCGAGACCGCAGCCCGGCGTGCGGCGGAGCTGTGCCGGCAGCTCCTCGCCTACAGCGGCAAGGGCCGCTTCCTGGTGCAGCCACTCGACCTTCAGGAACTGGTGCAGGAGATGGGACACCTGCTGTCAGTCAGCATCAGCAAGAAGGTCGTACTCAAGTACCACTTCGCCAAGGACCTACCCGCAATCGAGGCCGACGCCACTCAGATGCGGCAGACCATCATGAACCTCATCCTCAACGCCTCGGAAGCCATCGGTGATCGCAGCGGTGTCATTTCCGTGACAACAGGCCTAGCCTATTGCGACGCCGCCTATCTCAAGACCTGCTTTGCCGCTGACGCCATCCAGCCCGGCGATTTCGTCTATGTCGAAGTGGCGGATACCGGGCACGGCATGGATAAGGCAACCCAGGATCGCATCTTCGATCCTTTTTTCACTACAAAGTTCACCGGCCGCGGCTTGGGCCTGGCCGCAGTGCTGGGCATCGTGCGCGGCCACAAGGGTGCCATCAAGGTCTACAGCGAGGTCGGCCGCGGGACAACCTTTAGATTGCTCTTCCCGGCCGCCGAGACACCGGCGCGGGCGGGTGCGAGCGCAGCAACCGGCACCCGAGCATGGAAAGGTCATGGCCAGATCCTCGTGGTCGACGACGAGGAGACCGTGCGCAATCTGACTCGACGCATGCTCGAACGGGCGGGATTCACCGTCCTCGCTGCTGAAGATGGCCGCCAGGCGGTCGAGATTTTCAAGCAGGTCATGGCCGAGGTGGATTTGGTCATTCTCGATCTCACCATGCCCCATCTCGATGGTGAGGCATGCTTTCGCGAGCTGCGCCTGATGAAGCCGGAGGTAAAGGTAATCCTCAGCTCGGGCTACAACGAACAAGACGTTGTCAACCTATTCGCCGGCAAAGGTCTGGCGGGCTTCATCCAGAAGCCGTACACAAGTGGCGAGTTGATTGCCAAAGTGCGTGACGTGCTTGTTGGTCAGCCGTAGCGGAAACTGTCTACGAGGTGCCACAGAGCAGCCGGCACTGCTGTGCCTGCTCACCCTGGCGCGGGCGCGATGGGTGACACGCTGACCTTCCAACCCGACAACGGATCATCCCCTATCGAAGACCCCTACTGCGTTTCAGGCAACCAGATCACTGTGGCTCTCGTCCCGAGCAATGGGGCGGGCGTCTCACAGGGAACCATGGTCCTGACCCGACAGTAGCGGCGCTATTTGAGCATCAATAACAGGTCGTGGTCTCCGTCCATGTCGCATTGAGCATGGCCATGCGGCCATTCTGAATAACTACGGGCTCTCCGTCAGGTCTCGTGAATGTCATGTCAAAATGGGCGTCGAAGTTGTTGAGGGAGACTGTCACTGTGATCGTGCCGGAAACCAAGGTGAGAGCTTCCCGCGCTGCCCCACCGTCATAGGGAATACCAGCATACGCGTCATTGAGTGATGCAGTCACCGTCACATCCGGAGAAGGCAACGTAATGACCTGCCCGTTTTGTAACGGTGCGACCGTCACTTCGATGGGGAAAGCTCCGCTGTCAGAGCCAAAGGATACGCTTGCACACGCATCCGGGGCTTGCATGCATTGGTAGACTGACGGTCCAGGTGAACCTCCGAAGGGCTGGCTGACTGGCGGCTGCCCATAGCTCACGGTTCCCTCCGCCGGAGGAACAGAGCCATAGTAAGCCTTACCCGTGGTGCAATCCTCTCCATTGTTACAGTCCGTGCAGAAGATCGTCGCTAACGCCACAGAAACCAGAACCCGTCGGAATGTGCTGAGAGCGCTGTTCATCTTCACCTCCAGCCAACGTGGCGTTGCCTAAACTAGCTGAGGCAGAACTGGGTAGCGGGACCGGGTAGACTTCTGGCCCGATCCTGTCGTGCTGCTCGACTGCGCCAACCATAGGCAGAGTTTATCATATCGCGTCCTGGGTCAGATCATGTTGGCCGAGCCCAGTCGTCTCTGGTGCTTCTTCCACCGGACCCCATGTTGGATGATCTCGGGGGCCAGGAACATCGCCATCCTGGGATCAAGTGCCCATGACGATGGTGTACCTGGCTGCTGATCGTTGCCTGCCTGTGATCCGCCTCGACCGCCCTGAATGACCCACTTTGCTGCTCAGATGCCCCTTGTGAGCTGGGGAGTTTCTCACCATCCAACATGGACAAGGGAGGAGATTATGCGCCACGTGTCACAAGACAACACGACCGTCGGCTTCTTATCGCAGCCCTCTGCGGATGATCTGGGCACCGCCTTCTGCGTGGACGCGTCCGACCGTGCTTCCATCATCCCCGAGGACGTACAGTGATTGCCACGGGGTGGACCATTGCCCTGATTGGCGGCGTACTGGCGTCCGCAATGGTGGGATATCTGATCCGACGTCGGCAATGGGAGAAGAGACGGGAGGACGAGATCAAGTTGTTCAGAGCAAAGCTTGAGCAGAGGCAGAAGGCGGAAGAACAAAGGCAATGGCGGGAAAAGAAAAGGCGTAGACTCTTTCGAGGATTGAAGCTCGACAGGTGACGCCGCGATGGCCGGAAAGGCATTGCAGGCTACTTCGCGACCTGGCTCTTGTCGGTCCGGGAGCTACTCCATGGAAATCACATCTTCCGGCATCACTGGGTGGCTGCCAGAACGCGCAGGAGGAAGTCCTCGTCCTCACAGCAGCCACGGGCACTCGATCAACCACCCTGGGTAGTGTATCTGGAAACAGCCGGAGAGAAAAACAGCGGTGACCTTCCTGGTGTCTTCTCCAGGTTTCCGGCCAAGGTCTACGGTGGCTGTTCGGGTGCAGACAAAAAAACACTGTCGCCGCAGCAAGGGTGAATTGTCGGGGACACTGCGCGTTCAGGGTCCTGCGTCTGCGCCTTCGCAGACACCATCGTGTGCGATACGAACGCCTACCGCGACCGCGCAGCCCGCGTTGGTGTAGGAATTTCCGTCGCATCCGCAAACAGGGCTCAGTTCGCCACCGCAATCGCCCGACCCGAAGCCGAGACATCCACCGGGGCCAGAGCACCCCGAGCCCGAGCAGAACTCGACAGTGGTACATTGACTATCATCGACACACGAGATCGTCGTGCCGGGAGGGGGTAACGTACATAGATAGGGCACACTAGGATCGTAGCAGCGGCCAGTGATGGAACAGCATTGCTGCCCTGTGGGACATTGGTCACTTCCTCCACAATAAGTCACGGCAACACGTGGACTGCCAGGCGTTGGTGTTGGATTGACCGTGGTGCCGCAAGGTGTAGGTGAACCAATCATGAGACTCACGCCGACTACGCACGCCGCCTGAACACTCGGGTAGTTAACCCCATCGCACCCGCAGAATTTCGTGGTAGTTCCCGAGCTAAAGCCGCAATTCGAACGGGATTGGCAGATCCCCGGTCCTAGACAAAGAAGTGACCCTGGGGGCTGGGTGCAGAACTGAGTCGGGAGACAATCCGCGTTGGATGCGCACGAAAGTGAGGTGCTACCAAGACCCGCATCGGTACCACTCGACGTCGCACTTGGTTTCGGACAACTCGTTCCGGCGGTAGATGGATCGATGCAGTTTCCGCCGACCAAACAGCAAATCTGTCCGGAGGGGCATGTCACCCCGCCGCAGACCGCGGGCACTGGCTTAGGTGTCGGACAATCGCTGGTGACATTGCTCGGTGCCACACAGCGTCCGGTGCTGAAGCAGCATTGTTGGCCCTGAGGACAGGGTTGGCCACCGCACATTCCATCGTCTCCAATTAGCGCGATGGTTGAGCCGCCGCCTACGGTGGTGCTGGTCGTGCTTCCTCCACCTGTGTTTCCGATGGTGCCGGTGGTTCCCCCGGTGGTGCTGGTCACATCTACGGTTGCACCTGCGGTGGAACTGGTCGTACCTGCAGTGGTTCCGATCCGAAGTCCACTGCCTGTGCACCCACCTGCACCCATGGTGATGACCAACATGGACAGCACGATCAACTTCCCAGACACACGACACACACGCTTCAACATGGTGCCTCCAGAAGCACGTAACGCAGTAACCATAAATGCTCTATCACCCATCCCGGGGCAGTGTATCTGGAAACAGCCGGAGAGAAAACAGGTGGATGATCATGGGGCCAAGAGCATCGCCATCTTCGGATCAAGTGGACCGAACGGCATCGCCATGATCATCTTGTTCCTGTTTCTCCGCCGTTCTTGTCGGACTTCGAGGGCAGGACCCAGGTGGTCTGGCTTTGTACGCGGGAGAAGGGGACTACAGGGCTCCCGCACTTTCCGACTGTCGCCTTATCTTATATAAGGCGAGACCTGAAATCTGCGGGAGGGGTAGCTGTATCTGTTGGCAATTATTCATCTTCTCTTCCCCGCGTACAAGAGCCAGTCGCTTGCTGCGTTACAAGAGCAGGACCCATGTTCAGGTCATCAAGAGCGGGTCTGGTCAGATCGAACAGCAGCTTGGTCGAGCACAAAGATCGTTGCTGGCTGATGCCACACTAGATCCTTTCCCCGCCGCCACATGATGCTTCAGCAGGTGCTGCCGGCAACACACAAGATCTTGTTGCCATCATCAGTGACCGAGGGAGGACGCAGGAGTTGGGCTGGGCGGTGTAGACCGACATCTACAGAACCGGGGGACATGGAGTTGCTGGATATGGCATTCGTTGCCTCGTGTTTTCCCGCCGCCACTTTTCATGGACCATTTGTGCTGCTGGGAATGCCAACCAGGAAGTGTCCGGGGAACCGCCGCATGAATCATTTCTTCACTTCTCTTTCGCCGTCGGTTTCAGGGCGTGAGTTTGCCAGCGTCCAAGATGTGCACAAGCTGCTGGACAAGTTCCGTCCGGCGATCTTGTGTCGGAGATGTCTCAAGCGCCTTCCGAGCAGCCTCGGCGGCCTTTTCACGGTGGGAGAGCTTCCAGTATGCTTGAGCGGCCACCGAGTGCAGAAGACATTGCAAGTGTCCGTTTCCTGCTGGAACTGGCTCCGCTTCGGCCAATGCCTCTTCCGGCTCGCCGTGGAGAAGTAGCTGGTTCGCGAGCATGTATCGTGACACACGTACTGCTGACTCTGACAGCGCGCGTTCTCGCGCCTCCGCGAGTTGTCGGCGACGCATCTCGGTGGCCTCGTCAAAGCGGAGGAGACTGCCGAGGATGTTCGCAAGGAACCCGAGCAGATACCACAACCTGTCAGGCTCACCGGGCTCGCTCTCTTCCGCTTCGATCAGCCGACGGACATACACCTCGGCTTGCTGGAACTCCTTGGCGTGTATGCAATCCCAGGCACTCTGGTTCAACACTTTGAAGGTGTCGTTCGCACACATGGTTTGGGTCGCGACGTGTGGCTGGCAGCCAACCTACTGATAACCTGGAAACGGCCGCACGAATCGGCGGGTCGATTGTACTACGATGTCCTCTTGGCAGGATCGTCACGTTTGTCGGCGTGTTGGACGGCAGTGCCATCGCGGATCAGTCCTTCGCGGACTTCTCTGCCTGCGCTTGCTCCGCAAGTCCGTGCGAGGCAGCCGTGACGATCTCGCGGCAGAACGTCTTGAGCCCCGTCGGACACGACGACCGTGCGTTCGCTCGCACCTTTCGCAACTGTTTGGTTTCGGCGTCGCCTCCGAGGTGCTTCAGGACGAAGCGCTTGAATCTGGCCTGCTTCTCGCTCAAGTCATGAAGTTCGGAAACCGACTGCCAGTCGTTTGCGAGCATGGATACAATGCGGCGGTCAAGATTTTCCGCCACACAGCCGTCATCACACCTGGAGAAGCGGCTGTACCAATCCGCGATTGCGGGCCACGACTTGAAACTCGCGATTCCAGCCTCGGCCGTGTGGCATCGATCCGCGGCTCTGCACGGTAAGCACAAGATGCAACTGGCCACCGCGCCGATGGCGATCACGATGTATTTCCGCCAGCCAATCATCTTTGCCAAGCCCCCTTCATCTGCCCAACCCTGTTTTCCGCCACAGCATCCCGCCGTACGCCGTTTTTCGCAAGCACTGGCAAGTGATGTGTGTGGCCGCGCTCAAATCCGGCGGAGTCCATCCACATCACCTTCTCCGCCGCCACCGGCACGCTGGTCGTGTTGCTGGTGGATGGGATGATCAGCACCTCTTGCCATTTCCGGCCGCATCGAAGACAGCTCCCCCAGTCGTCCCAGGTGCCCCTGTTCACGTGGCCGGGACCACCGACACCATGATCTGGGGCGCACCGAATTATGTTCAAGTTGGCCGGAAATCCTGCGTCACCGGCGTTCTGGATCAAGTAGCTCGCATTTTTCCCGCCGCCGTTGACATTTCTGGCCCCTGGTGCACGGATGATGGTGGGCACGCAGATCATAGGGGACCCATTTTCCAAAGCTAACTCGGATACTGAGCAGCCCGACGACGACTGGCTGCCGGGCCGCCTTCAGCAGAACAAAGTTGCGGTGGTAGTCGAGGAAGGTCCTCTGTCCTCCTCTTGCATGCTCCCCACGCAGTCGTCGCTCATCAAGACGAGAATCCGGTTGCTACGGCGTCAGCGCCTGGAGTCCTCGGTAGCGAGCTACTCGTTCACCTGGCAAGAGAAGCTGCCATCGTCAAGGGTCACCGTGGCCCCCCCACCTTGACTCGAGCAGTCCGAGACGGTTCCCGAAAAGGTGCCCGCGACCGTGCCACCCGTCGAGGTGGTGAACGCGCTCACGTTGATGGTTCCGCCGGCCCCCGGGACGTCTGTGCAGTCAATGGTGGATCCAGTGCTCGCGAGCGTAACCGAAAGCGAGTTGGATAAACCAGTCGTGTTGTTGGCAGGAAAGGACCCCGTCGTGGGTTCGTACACGTCGACCGCGACCGACTCCCCCGTGCCTACCACCGCCGTGATAGTCAAATCATATGTGCCGACCCCGCATCGACCGAACCCGGGACAGATGGGCAAGGTGGTCTTTGTGCCGTTGATCGTCACTGTGAGAGTCCCGATCGGCGATGCCCCGACCAGCGGCGTGCCCATCAGGCCAATGCCTCCGATGCAAACATATCCGCCCGCGGTGCCGCAGACTCCGGCTGTGCACGTCTCGCCAGCGTTGCAAGTATGGCCGCACCCCCCACAGTTATTGGGATCCGAACTGGTGTTGCGACAAATTCCGTAGCAGCACGCCGGTTGCTGACTCGAACATGCATTGGAGCACAAACCGCAGTTATTGGGGTCCGACGTGAGATCGACGCAGCCCTTTTGACAGCAAGTGGTCTGCGTTCCGGTTGTGCACCCGCTTGGGCAGATCTCGCACGTGGCAAGGTCCGTAATAAACCTGTTCACATCCGCGGTTGTCTGGGTCTGTGGCATGCCAGTGCTCTGATAGAGGCGCGACAGCCTCACGCTGTTGGCTTGGTACCCACTTAGTTCCGAGGGCGAGAGTGCGTTGCATTCCGCTACGACATCCGTATCTGCAAGGTTGGCGTACTGGTCGATCATTGTGTCTGCGAGGTCAAGGGCAGCCATCATCGTCGGGTTGTCCTCGATCTGTTGGCATTCTTGGGCGAAATGGGTGACATCTGGAAGCAAAGCGATAATGCTGGCGGGATCGCCGGATGCCAGCGCGTCTTCAGCGTCTGGCAACAGGTCGTCTTCGTAGTACGCATCAGCGACCTCCGTGATGCCCACGCCTGAGGGGAGAGGTGGCGGATCTGGTTCGATCGTGGCCGGGCGCTCGAGGAAAAGCGGCTGTGCAATGACTTGCACGAGCTGATCCAGCGGCGCGGTGGGCGGACGCAGTTCCTGCTGGCTCACGTCGGCGGCGGTCCCGAGGCCAGCACCGTATCCAGAGAAGTGCTGGATCCCGAAGACGAGCCCGGTTGTGGTCAGCGCCTCCAGATGGAACTCCGTGCCGCTGCCGTAGTAGCCAAATCCGATCTGTTTGCTGGACAGGACCGCAGTCGCAGGCGCGATGCTGAGAGTCGCGACTTGGTAGAGATATAGACCATCCGGTGCAATCTGTACCGCAGCCTGAAGCCCGCCACTGAACGGAAGGCCGCCGATGCTGGTCACGGGCGTGAGCGTGATCTCCGTATCGAAGAGCAGGGCATCGGCCGGGATGGCCAAAATATAGATGGTGCCGTCGGCCGCGGTGGCTGTGATCGATCCCCCTGCGGTGGCAGTGATGACTGCGACCGTGGCATGCGTCGGATCGAGGACCGGTGATACCGACAGCGGATTGGGAGTCTGAAGCTGGAACGCCGGGCCAGCATCCCCGCTGCTCGCAGGGCCGTCGATGCTCGCAGGCCCGTCGCCAGTTGATGGGCCATCTGGCGAGCCAGTGCCACCGTCGCGCCCACTGCTGCCGCCACTAACCGTGTTGCCGCCGGTCGAATTCGCCCCACCACTAGCGGAGAGCCCACCCATTCCACTGCTCTCGCCGCCACCCGTGTTGCCACCACCGATGGAGGATCCTCCGGCGGCGGTGACTCCACTGGTTCCGCTGCTGCCACCAGTAGCCATCCTACCGGCAATGGCGGCGGCTCCTCCGGTCGAGGTCATTCCGCCCGCGGCCGAATTTCCACCCGCGTCCACTGCTCCGCCCAGCCCCGCAGCATCGGCCGACGCGCCAGACTTGCTGTTGGTACAAGCAAAGAGGCTAGCCAAGGCAACGGTACACAGGACCACCAAGATCGATCCAGGGCTCAGTGCTGCGTCCTTGATCATGGGTTTCTCCCTCCGTGGAACCTACGAAGTCCCCTCTCATCCTGGACGACCTTGATCCACAGAAGAGAGCAGCTCCCGCCGTCCTTGTGTCTGATGCCGAAGCGGCAGAGACGTTACCTTCCAACCGAGGCGTAGCTCTCCGATCAAGCCCCGATGCGCGGATTCTGCGCGCTTGACGTTCTGGTCGACACCTGTGGCAACGAAGACCGCTGCGCCCAGTGAACCTGGATTCCCTCAGCCAATTACCCCTCAGTGGCAGAACCTCCGTTGCGCCACCTACCACGGTTGTCCTCATCCTGCACGTCGACCAGCGTCACGGAATTCTACAGCTCCTGATGCTCGTACCTCCCCCGGTTCGTACACCCACCCAAACAGTATCGCTGTAGCTTACTGGCTTGCGATTAGAGCGACGTTTGTCTGTTTTGGCTACCGGACCTTGGTGAGCTGACAAACGGGCTCTACGCCAAGCTCTGAGCGTTGGTTTGGCTATCTCTTCCCGCCACTTATTCCGGCCAATCGCAGTCTGTTCCCATTAGAGCAAATGAAAGCACTTTCTGCAGCGGGCACCTATGTCCAAACGCTTGTGGGCCGGCGTGATGTACCGCCCCCGCGCGGTGCTGCTGGTCGCTGTGGTCCTCGGCTGCCTGGGACGCGGCCACACCATCTTAACCCCGCCCCAAGTCAGCTGGTCCGCTTACTCCGACGGCTCTTCACCGCGCCATTCAGGATTAGGGTCTCCGACCATCCTGTTTGCTCCGGCTGCTCGCTGCAAATCAATTTCCAGGAACCAACTGGCACTGACCGCGAATGCCGGATGCCTTGTCCATGCCTTAACATCGGCGTCTGCCAAAAAGCCATCCACCTTCAGATGCCGGGCGAGTCGCAGAATCTCGTCAAGCTTGCCTCGAACTTCCATTAGATCCTCCTGTACTTGTCATCTTCCGTTGGATGATATTTCCTCCCCTGGTCCTGGGAATGCGCTGACTTCGCTCTCCCAACACTTCATGACTGCCACAGCTTTCATCTCGATGCCCGCCCCATGCTGATAGACACCACCGTCAGTGCCACTGAGACCAACCCGGGCTTCCTCCTCAGAAGCTCAGCCACAAACTATCTGAGGAGGAAGCTTCCCCACCACCGTCGTCCCGCGATTCCCGTCGAGCTGCTTGAGACCAACTGAATGCGGGATCGCCTGTCCCCACTTCGGCCATGCACAAGCATCAGAACCTTGACATCACTCTCTCCCTGCATCCGTTGCATATGATTGTATCATCCAGCCTGCAGACCCTCCTGCACTCAGAGCATCTGGGGGTACCCTCGGGCCACGTCTCACCACAAGCGAAACAAACAAACGCATGGGGATTCGGAGCGTTGTCACCGGGGCCCGTTTCCACGACAGCCACCTCTCCGCATTCATAACACTCTGACAGCGTGAAGTCGTCGCCATTCACCTCCATTTCGTCAACATCAATCCCTTGAACCTCTTCCAGGTAGTCCCTCGCAGCCTCACAACCTGGTTTCCTGTACCGACACTTCTTACATCGTGGACCTTCCTCGCCCAGAACCAAACTCTCTCGGTGACACCTCGGACACTCAACTTGCACGACCTCCAAAGGCGGAAGCGTGCCCCCCGTTCCAGTTCCTGAAACCGTTTGATTTATAGTTTCCATATTCAATCCTCCGTCGATTCTTCAAAGTTTGTAACCTTGGGACAATTCACATAACCAACGTGCCAATGAGCTAGCGTAATCGCGGACGCCAAGTGAAGTTCCTTGTACTAGACCTGGCATGACAACCATTCCGCAATCCGCCGATTGTTTCGAGATTCACCTCCTTTCTGCTCTAGAATTTCTCGTTTGACCAGACTGACCTCTTGGGGCAACTCGCTCCTGACTACAACAAGACGCCATATCCCAAGATCGGCGCCTTCTTGTATGCTGCAGCCCGGTAGCCGTATCGACATATGTAGCCCACGTGTGCGCGCCGTACAGGGTCACGTTGCTTCACAATTCGTAAATCCATAGCTAACTGGCTCCTCGGCTTTTGCTAGCTTCTTGCGCCTGGCTGCTTCCGTGCTCTACGCCAAGCTTTCAAGGCTGGTCTGGCTACCTGCTCCCGCCATCTATCTCGGGGAATTGCCGTCTGCTCCCAGTACAACAGGCCGAGGCAACCTCGACAGCCGACCTTGCCGTTCTGGACATAAAGATACCGTCTTTTCGCACCACATGAACAACGCAGCCATCTCCGGCCACACGTATCCGTGACGACATCCACCTTGGTGGTGAAGGTCTTGTCATCGATCATGGCTGTGATCTGAGCCGTACCCCCTTTCCGCCGGCCAAAAGAATCCCGAACGGCAGCCACACCGAAGCTGGGGACATTCTCAACAATCTTGCTAGTCATGTGCTCACCTAAAGAGACTATGCGCGCGTCACGGACAGTACGTTCACCGTCGGTCTGATCGGAGGGCTGGCCAAACGATGCAGAAGCTCTGTTGACTTCAGGAATTCAGATTGGCGCTGGCAATAGAGAGCCGACATGCGTTCGAGGATCATGAGAATGGCGCTGGGGGATGCTGCTGCATTTGATCCTTGGGAGAACAGCATCTGATTCATGTCGTCCACTTGTGCGGCCATCTTCTTGACGGCTGCTACCTCGGTGATGACGACGTCGGTGAGGATAGCCGTGACATCCTGTGGTTGGACTTCACTCAGGCCGCAGGCAGCTTGTTGGAGTCGATCTAATGGGCTCACTGGGCGCAGTACCGGTTCGCGCCTGAGTAGATCGATCTGGGCAACCTGCTCGTGTTGGTTGTTTGGCACTTGATCAATAGCGCGAGTTTTAGGCATTGGCATTTGTAATTGTAGCATATGCAGCCCCGCTTCAGTCAATGGCCTATTGGACGATAATGCCTTTGCATTTATTGGTCTGTGGAGAATTTGCGGGTGAGGCCATGCAAAACAATGGTTTGGCGGGGTGTTTGTCTCCGCCGGCCAGAATGGGTACTATTTCCACCAAGACACCGTGCGCCCGGAACCCACCTGATATTGGCAAACTTGCCGCGCGGGTGGGCCCCGGGTTTCTGGTGGTGAAGATAAGTATCATGGGGTTTCGGTGGCATTATTTGCCCGAATGGATTGCTTTCTACTGGTGGTGAATAGAGCCGCTATTTGGTTTCCGCGTCGGTTGCGGACCAGGTGGTTCGCACGCTGGCCTCGACCTCGATGGGCACCGACTTGACGAACGCTTCCATGCCTTTCTTCATGCATGAGACCACAACGGCCTTCACCTCTTCGGCCGCCTCGGCCGGCGCCTCGATCAGGACTTCGTCATGAACCGCCAGGAGAAGCTTTGCGCCAAACCGGGGAAGCTCCTGGTGGAGCAAGATCAGTGCCTTCTTCATGCCGTCGGCGGCGGTCCCCTGGATGGGCGTGTTCAAACGCTGGCAATAGCCCTCGTCCGGGTTCTCAAACCGGCGGAGGCGCCCACTGGCCGTGCGGATGCTTGAGGCTTTCAGTCGCCCCGTGCGCCGCTGCCACGCGGCAACGCCGACGTATGCATTCAGGTAGCCATTGCGAAAGCGCTCGGCCTCGGCAATCGATAATTTGAGTTGGTAGCACGCATAAGCATATTCGACGAAGGTCTCGGCGCCCATGCCGAAGATGAAACCGAAGTTGACGGCTTTGGCCTGCTGGCGCTCTTCCTTCGTGATCTGTGCGTCTGACCTGTGCACTAGGCGTGCGGCGGTCGTCCGGTGTGGGTCACCTCCAGATCGAAAGACTTGGAGGAGCAAAGGGTCTTGTGTGACGTCTGCTACGACTCGCAGCTCGATTGCGGAGTAGTCGGCAGAGATTAACCTGGTTCCGGGTGGGGCGGCGATGCAGTGGCGGACGGCTGAGTCCTTTGGCATTGCCAGCAGGTTTGGTTTGCTGCAGCTCATTCGCCCAGTCGGGGCACCAAGGGGGAAGAGCGGGGTGTGGACACGGCTGTCACCGTGAAGCGCTATGGCTTTGGCCACCGTGGGTCCAAGCGTGCGAGCGAACACGCGGAGGGAGCGGTAGTTCAGCAGGTGGTCTACCGCCAAGATGGGGCGGTACGGTGCGAGTACGTCGGCACTGGTAGATTTGACGTCACAGCCCAGCTCCCGGAGCGCCGGCAGCAACTGCTTCGGGGACATCGGATTTACACCAGGGAGCTCATCGGCCAGCTGGCGTTCGCATTTCCCGAGGGCCGCCTGCTGGGAGGTCAGATAGTCCTGCCACCGCTGCGGGTCAACCGGCAGACCGGTGAGGTACATGTCGACGGCGACCGGGATGAAGGCTGACTCCAGCTCGTAGACGTCAGTGAGTTCCAGGTCGCGCAGTTGCTGCCCGAGGGTGTCATCCAGGTCGAACAGGTAAAGCACGTCCCTTGCTGCATAGAGAAGCTGGTCGGCCGTGAGGACAGCGGACCAGTCAGACGTTTGCAGCGTCTTGTCGAGCGTCACGCCGAGGTAACGGTCTGCCACCGCGGCCAGCGTGAAGTAACCCTTGTCGTGAAAATGCAAGCCCGCATCGATCAACCGTGCTGCCGTCATGGTGCAGTGGGCGTGGCCAACGGTGACGCCGTAGTGATGCTTCAGGAAGGCGAGGTCGAACTGCAGGTTGTGGCCAATCACCGTCATGTGCGCCAGCGCGTTCCCGATGGCAGCGATGTCAGGTACGGCCCACAGATCGATGATGTAGACTGCTCCGTCGGGGAACCCCAACTGCAGCAGTCGCGGTTTGTGTATGAGCGGGTCACGCCCAGTCGTCTCGATGTCGAGCGCCACGGGTGTATTCCGACCAAGGGCATCGACAACGGCCGGCAGCTGCCCCGCCGAGGTCACCAGCGTGTAGCTCACCTTCAGGGCGCGGTCGGCCTGCCGCTTCCGACGTGACTTGGAAGCATCGTCACCCATCAGAACGAGAAGCTCGGGCTTGTGCGCCAGGATTTGCGGCCGGAGCTTGTCGCGTGCCGCCTGGGTTCCCACCACTCGGAGCCGCTCACCCTCCAGTTGGAGTTCTACGCCATTGGACTGACACTCAGTGAGAATTTCTAACGCATTCATAACAATCCCTCCTTCTTTTCGGCAACAGGTGGCAACAGATTGTCACCTATTTCTGGGTTTGTTTCATACGCGACGCTATCAACCAAGTTATAGGATAACTCGGTGCAAATCTGTTGCATGTGTTGCCGCCTAACGCATTCATAACAATTCCTCCGTCTTTGCAGCAACAGGCGGCAACACATTGGCGCCTATTTCTTGGTTTGTTTCACACGCGACCATATCAACCGAGTTATACCGATAACTCGGTGCGGAGCTGTTGCATGTGTTGCTGGCCAATGCGATTCCGCCCCATCCACGGCATCTCTTGCCATTGAGCTGGGTGTAACAGTCAGAGAAACCATGTCCATGCATGGCGTCGGCAAAGCTGCGCTCGGACATTGGCCACCGCTCACCTTGCTCCTCGGCCCAGTCAACATACTTTCGGTAGATTTCCTTGCGCGAGACGACGGCATCAGGTGCGGTTTGGCAGCACTCGGCGAGGAACGGTCCCAGGCGGTCGGACTCTTCGCGGTAGTCTGCGGTGGCCGCCTTCACCTTGGCGCTCATGCCCAAGCCATCACGCTGCCACGTGAGACAGCCCTGGACGGCCCATGTCAGGATGCCGGGCAGCTCCGCACATAGTCTATCGGTGAGCTTAGGATCTCGCTCCGCTTCGGGAATCACGCGTTCAAAGGGGACCAGCCTCAAACGACGCCAGATTCCTTCGTCTGTGCCCCTGACGACAGGTTTGTGGTTGCCGCTGACCCACAGTTTGTGCGTCGGCTCAAACTGCCAGAAGTCCTCGCGCATCCGCCGGGCCGAAATCCGATCTCCACCGGTGATGTGCTTGATTATCTCTTCCGCCCAGCCTTTCCCGGACGGTGTTTCCTGGCAGACAGCCATCCGGCGTCCATGCAATGTCGTTAGCTCCGTCGGGTGCGTCTCTCCGCTTCTTGCGAGCAGCATTGCCGTCGGGGCCTGTGTCGCGTACTCACCGAGCAAAGCCAGAAAAACAAGAAGGAACACGCTCTTTCCGTTCGCCCCCAATCCGTGCAGGAAGAACAGACAATGCTCCGACACGTCACCTGTGATGCTGTAACCAATTGCGCGCTGGATGAAGGCTATAGTTTCCTCGTCGGGCAGCACCTCGCCGAGGAACTTCAACCAGAGGGGGCATGTGGCGTCGGGGTTGTAGGCAACCGGCAGAATGCGCGTGATCAAATCTCGGCGGTCGTGAGGTTTCAGCTTACCGGTGCGCAGGTCGAGCGTGCCGTTCTGAACATTGAGCAACATTCGGTCGCAGTCGAGGGCCGCGTGTGCCATCGGGATCGGAGGCTCCGCCTGTACCAGCGCCAGCATCGCCTTCCGCTTGGGCTCCTGTTCTGCGCGCCGCGCATGATCGATGATGGCGGCGCGCTGGTTGTCGTCTCTACAGGCGTGCGCGTCCAGCAGGAATGACCGGGCAACGTCCTTGGTCATCTCGAGAACCCGAATTGAACCGCTGTCTCCGGCCCAGAACTGGCCATTCCACACGAAGAACTTGCCCCACTCGGGCACGAAGCGAACGTCAAGCCCGAACATGTCAGCAAACCGCTCGGCGTTTCCCGTGTCGGTGAGAGCAACTCTGCGCCGTGGTGGGGTCCCGTCCGGGTTTACTGGTGATGCCGCCGCGTCAATGCTCGCCTTGACGGCGGCGAGCCCCTGGGCCTGGTGTAGGTCGTTGAAATCGGTTGCGCCCGCGGGGCGGCTCTCACCAAAGTCAGGGATTGCAAGTAATCCCCGAACAGCCTGTGCCGCTTGGGCTCCACGAGTCACGCCAGGGTTTCCGTCAACGCCATAATCATCATCGGCGCAGATTATGATCTTGGCTGTCGGGTACTTCGCACGCACTGCCTCGGCAACAGGCAGCAGGTTCCCCGAATCGAATGCTGTGATTACCAAGTACCCGGTCGCCTCATGAATACTGGCACTCGTCGCATAGCCCTCACAGATGCAGATCGGGTCGTCGGCAAATTCACCAATGGCAAACGAGCATCCGGCCTTCTTCGCGGCCTTCAGGAATCGCTTGTTGCCATCGTCGTCGGTGAATTGGAGCGTGCAGATTTGACCGTCGCTGTCATATCCCGGGACGACAAGCCTTCCATCGCGGTTGAGACGCAGTCCGTATGACTTGACGCCCTTTCGGTCCAGATAGGGGTGTGAGGTTGCGGGCTGCGCATTGTCAAAGATCCAGGTGGCAAGCCTGCCCTTCTCGGCGTGGACCCGCTCTTGCTCGGCAGCTTGCTCTCGGTGCATCGCAGCCAGACGGTCTCGATGGGCGGATTGTTCGGCGGGAGACAACGTGCTCAGGTCGCGACCGCACCAGGTTTGACCTTTCCCGCGCTTCCAGTTTTGGAACCACCCGGCGGGAACACCGTCCGGGTGGTAGAGATATGCGCCGTTCTGCTTACCCTGCTCTCCTTCGACCTCGCAGCGATGGATTTTGCCGTCCGCAATAATCTCGTCGGGCAGATCGACCCGCATTTCCGCCGCAGCGGCACGGAATGCCTCTTCGGCCGTGGATATGTCCTTCATGATTGCTCCCTCGGCCGATTGGCCGGCTCGACGGCAACCGCGGGGTATGAGGGCAGGTGAGTTGGCATGGTAGCCTCGGCCTCAGCGAGTAGGCGCTGCTGCGCTGCCATCTGGCTGCGTGCTTCGTGCGCGTAGCCACGCTTCGACACGCTGGGTTCAAAGCGCACGGTGCGCGGGCCAATCCGGATAAAGGGGACGGTCCGGCGGGCCACCATGTTGCGAAGCGATGTGGTGGGCAGACCCAGTCGTTTGGCAGTAGCCGTATAGGTCCATAATGTTGTGGCGGTCTCAGTGGACATCGTATTGGTCCTCGATCACATTTGGTTGTTGTCAGTGTGAGTGGTTGCGGCCGTTGCGGTAATTGACCTTGCCGGAGTAGTTCGAGATGAGCGAATCAACTAAAATCCCGCGAACCAAATTGGGGAAGCCTCCCCGGCGGACAGGGCGCCACCGGGCGCGGACACCGAGCCTCCTGTCGCGAAGCACCCTCCTAAAGGATTCCCCGACCGACGAAGAGATTGCTCGGCGGGTGTTCGCATTCCTGGGGCTCAAGGGCGGCCAGGACGCAAGGCTATTGTTCTACGCCTTGGCGAGGCGGCGTCCGGAGATGGCAGTCCAAGGCAAATTGCATCGACTCCTGCCACTCTTGGTCGACGGGAAGCTCGACTATCCGCCGGTCTACGAGACCGTGCCGCTATCATCGGAGGAAGTTCGAGCTGTTCGGTATGGCCACACGGCGCGCCTTGACGAGGTGGGACACTTGCAGCCGGTAGCGCCTGAGCCGCTGGGGCGCGGGCGGCCCACGGAAACGGCGCTGGATGAAGCGACGGGGCTGCTCCTCAGTTATTTCCCGGCGTTGGCAAAGGCCTTTGTGGCGTTGGCGGCGCTGGATTGGATTCTTGGTCTGGAGGGTGACGTCAGCCCGACGACACGCTTTCCAGGGGCATCCATCCGGTCATCCAATCCGGAGCAGGCATCACGAATGGTTCGAGACTCCGAGGAGCGCGCATCGCGGCGAATCAGCCGGGCTCTGCGCTACCTGCGCAGCGACGAGCACAAGAGGCGCATTGCTGAGGAGAAGGCCAGGCGAGACCTGCGCCAGGCCGTCTCCGCCGCGGGCAGCGGTATGGAAGCAACTGCTACAGACGCTACGACCGACACCGCGCCGACGACGTCACCGAAGGAGCCGAGCGAGCTGAAGTGAGGTCCGTGGCCATTCTGTGTTGACGGCGCAGTGGCGTTTGCCATCGCATTGCCCACGTAACCGCGGAGGTCTGGCGGGCAGTGCGGGCTTGTTGGATGCGTCCATATGCCAGTCTGCCCCCGCGCACGGGAAGCCGCCACAGCCGCCACACCCGCCACACCTGCCACACGTTGGCTTACGACTTCGGTTCCGGCCGCGGGCGGCGCCGATTGGTCTTCTTTTTCCGAGGTTCCGGTCGTGGCTGTTCTGGCGGCGGTGCTTGGGGCTGTGGCAGCTGTGGCAGCTGTGGCGGCTCTGTGGGTTCTGGCACCGGTGCCGCTTGTGGCGGTGGCACCTGCGGCTGTGGCACTTGTGGCACTTGTGGCGGTTCTGTGGTCTCAGTCGGCTCGGGCGGCGAGCCAGCCGCCGGGGCCGGCACGTAGCGGGCGAACGTGTCCCTGAGATCTGATAGGAGGTAACCCCGCTTCCAGATACGTTCTTTGGCCTCTGTCACCACCCACTTGTCTGGCTTAACACGGAACAGCCTGAGCATCTTGGCCAAGCCTTGCGTCGTGAGCGGGCGCCCGCGTTTGTAGTCTACCCACCGACCGTCTTCCACGGCGACTAGGCTGTTCACGATTTCCTGGCTCTCGATGCGGTCCGCGCGCCGATGGCGGAAGAGCCTTTCCAGGTCACGCAGAAGCAGCGTAGCCGACTCCGAATAGGACACTGTTGCTTGGTGAGCCGGCCGATTGCTTTGCCAGCGGCTCGCGGAACCTGGACGGAGGCGAGCGCGAAGTCTTGCGCTGCGCGAGCGCCGGCCACTGAGGGTTGTGGCCACGCAAGACGAGCCAACTTGACGGCTCTTGCCGCACCGCCTCGCCTCACGTCGACGGCCACAGTCAACATCCACTACCACGTGTCGCCACCTGACGACCCGGTCCAGCATGCGGCTTCGGCCGCCCCGGGAGCTAGAAGTACAACTCTGCGGTGGAGAGGGTAGGGGAGGAACCGCTATCAACATCGTAGGAGCCGCTACCGCCGCACAAAAGCACCACGCGATTCGACAATAACGTCGCCGTATGATCCTCTCTCGTCGTGGTCATGGCACCCGTAGCTGTGAAAGTCTCACTTGCCGCATCGTAGAGTTCTGCGCTCGAATTCCCCCCACCGGCGATGAGCACCTTCCCGTTCGGCAGTAACGTCGCTGTGGGCCTCGTACGCGCTGCGATCATGGCACCCGTGGTTGTGAAGGTCTCAGATGCTGGATCGTAGAGTTCCGCGCTCGAATCGCCCCCGCCGGCGATGAGCACCTTCCCGTTCGGCAACAAGGTCGCTGTGTGGTCCACCCTAGCCGTGGTCATTGCACCTGTGGGCGCAAAGGTTCCGCTTGGTGGGACGTACAGCTCTGCACTCGCAGAAGGGCCGACAACGCCGTCAGTCCCGCCGGCGATGAGCACCTTTCCGTTCGGCAGCAAGGTCGCTGTGTGCCCCGCCCTCGCCGCCGTCATGGTGCCCGTCGCTACGAAGCCCCCGCTCGCCGGGGCAAACAACTCGGCGCTCGTAGAAGACGCCACTCCACATCGCCCACCCGCAATAAGCACCTGGCCATTCGGCAGCAACGTAGCACTGTGACGACACCTCGCCTCGGTCATAGTACCCGTGACCGTGAAGTCCTCGCTGCTTGGGTCGTATAGTTCCGAGATCAAAGGAAAGGAACTCTCGTTTTCCCCACCAGCGACCAGGACCTTCCCACTGGGCAGCACCGTAGCTGTGTGCCAGAACCTCGCTGCGGACATGGTGCCCGTGGCAACGAAGGTCCCGCTCGCTCGGTCATAAAGCTCGGCGCTGGACAAGACTCCGTAGTCGTTGATCCCGCCAACGATCAGCACCTTGCCACTCGGCAACAAGGCAGCCCTGTGCGCCTCCCTCGCCACGGTCATCGCACCCGTCGCCGAAAACAAACCTGGCCCGACGGTTCCTTGGGTGCAGGCCACGAGGAATACGACCGCCAGACCGCCAACCTCACCTAGCATGAGAGTAGGATGAACGAGCCCGCCGTTCTTCATGCCTCGTCGCACCTTCAATTGTCCAAATATCCAAGTGTTGCGTCAACTAACCCCATACCCGAGAAAACCAGCCGTGACTATACGAGGTTGCGGGCTTCGGGTACAGAGCGATGTTCGAGGGGGGGTAGGAGGTCCGGCCTCTGGAGTCACACACGCCTCTACTCATCGAGCAACCCCATGATGGCGAGCAGTACCTTGCGCAGCTCGCGCGGTTCATGCTGCTCGGCCCAAGCACGCCAGGCGTCCGTAAGCCCCTCGGCCACCGGATCGGCGGGCTCGGAATTCTGGCTGTGCGTAGCCAGAATGTGACGTTCCGGGACGCTTCCTGACGTTTCCTGACGTTCCAACTCCGCTAAATCATTGAAATCAGGAGCGTCTCGCTGGATTGAGGTGCTAGCGGTTAACAGCCATGGGGGTTCAAGTCCCCCTCCTCGCACTGGACAAACCCTGAATCATTCCAGCGGGTTCAGGGTCTTTTCATGATCGGTTAAGGATGCGGTCTGTGAGCCAGATTCTGCATCTGTAAACGATTGGACCGTATCGTTTACAGATTTTCCGCCTTGCAACACATCGAACGTGCGCCTCGCCCGCGCGTTCTCCTCCACTCCAGGCGCCAGGTAGTGCTTCCGGGTCACGTCGAAGGACGTGTGGCCCATGGCACTGATCACGAAGTGCGCCGTCGCCCCCGCCGTGGTGGCCAGCGTGCTGTGCGTGCCACGTAAGCCGTGGGCACTGACCACAGGTACACCGGCCAGACGGCAGATTTTGCGAACCCACCACCGAACGCTGAAGCGGCTGACCCCAAACAGCGGTTGCTCCCCTGCCCGTCTCGGCCAACGTAGAAGATTCGCCAGCGTCGACGGGAAACCCTGTACGGTCCAAAGACAGCCTCCTTTCGTCCTCGTTTTGGCATGCGTCATCTCCTTTCGGATCTGCGCTGCCGGATGTGCCAGGCCCAAGCGTAGCACGCCGTAGGAGGTCGATGATCACGTCCAGCTTCCCGGAAATCTGCCCCAGCTGCGCCACTACTGCACCGCCGGTGGAACCATCCTGCTTCGCCGCCGGCGATTCCGGTGTGGGCGAATGGACGGCACCATCGTTCGGTGCAGTCGACAGAGAACAGTTGCACTGGGACATCGTGATGAAACGGGGTCATCGTGTGATTGGTTTCCGCTACCGCAAGGCCGCCGAGCTACTTCGGCATCGCCTCTTCTCCTTGCCAAGCAACACCACGCCGGCCTCGCGCCGCCGTATCCAGGCGGCATCCGCTTCGGTGAGGCTGGCGGTGTGGAGCAGTAACCTGAGCTTCCCGAGCACGCCCTGCGCTCGCAAGACGGCCTGCACGTTGCCCACCAAGCACACAACGTAGCCGGACCACTCGATCTCGTGCCGTATTTGGTCAACGGCGGCTGCCTCGGTGTTGTAGCCGGCCTCGCGCAATGCCTGGATGGTGTGTATCAAGGCTCTGCCTCGCGGGTTCACGGGTTCGGCGAAGAATTCCTCGGCGCCGGCGTCCAATCCAATCTGAACCAATCCCTCCATTAGGCATCCGGCGGGAAGCTCTCTCGCAGGATCTCGGTGAGAATCTGCCGCAACTCTTGCGTAGCCACCAGATCGGCGTCATCCACAGTTGCCCGGAACCCTTCCCCTGTTGCGACGAAATCCACACCTTCTTTGTTGAGGTAGTGCCGAATCTCTCTGATCAGCTGCGGCGGTCCGATTCTGTTGAGGCTCTGACGTATCCGTTCCTTCAGTTCTTCTCGTGTTGGTGGTGCCATGTCTTCTTCCATCGTGATCTCCTTGTCGTGTGTGAGTACCTAGGAAATGTCGGAAATTGGTACGTATTGCTCGCAAGGGGGTGGCCGGCCAATGAGCTGCGGCAAGCATGTTGCTGCCTTGCGCGTGACCCCTCCCCGAGAAATGTGGCTGGAATAGCCTGTGCGTGACGGCCCCCAGGCGTCGGTGGTGGCGCAGAGCCGCACGAGGCCCCGATCTTCCGGCTCTATGTTCTCCCCATCTTGGCCCACCCGGTTCGGCGTGGTGGAGTCGATGATGGAATAGACGCGCGTGAACGGGTTGCCGAGGTCGCACCGTGGCCTGACCCGGTGGACGGCCGGGAGCTCATCAAGGACATGGAGTCATTCGTGCGGAGGTTCTTGATCTTGCCCAGCGAGCCCGCCTACTTGGCTTTTTCGCTCTGGGCGTTGGCGGCGCACGCGCACGACCTGTTCCAGCTTTTCCCGATGCTGGTCATTTCCAGCGCCGTTCCGCAAAGCGGCAAGACCACTGCCCTGGATGTGTTGTCCGTGTTGGTGCCCAAGCCGTTCCGCACCACCAACGCGACCGCGGCATCATTATTCCATGCAATCAATGACTTCCACCCCACGCTGCTGATCGACGAGGGTGACAGTTTCTTGATCGGCAACGAGGCCCTGCGCGGCTTGCTCAACTCTTGCCACCTCCGCGCTTACGCTTTGGTGACCCGCGCGACTGGCACGTTCTCGACATGGGCGGCCGTGGTAATCGCCCTCATCGGCAAGGTGCCCAAGACGGTCGAGGACCGCGCCATCATCATTCCGATGCAACGGCGCGCGCGACACGAGCAGGTCGAGGGCTTTCGTCTGGACCGGCTCCATGAGCTTGAGCACTTGCGTCGCAAAGCTGCCCGCTGGGTGCAAGATCATGCCGATCAACTTCGGGCGGCCGATCCCGAGATTCCCGACGAAATCGCGAGTTACAGAGCGCGCGACAACTGGCGCGTTCTCCTCGCACTTGCAGATGAAATTGGTGGCGAGGTTGCCCGCCGCGCGCGAGAGGTGGCAGTGGCGCTGTCGAAGGCCGACGAGGAGTTTGACGAGGACCCGGCTATGGGCGAAGGTTCGTGGGCCATGCTGCCTCACCAAACTCGGGACGGCATCCCCCGAGGTTCGCCATTCTATGCGCACGAACTGACGCAAACCCTGCCACTCCAGAGCGACGGCACCAACTTCGGACTACCCCAAAATGAAGAAGGGCGGCTCAGCTCAGTAGTAGATCTCTGCACTGGATAGAACGCCAGCGGCGCTGCTGCCCCCACCCGCAACGAGCACCTTCCCGTTAGGCAACAATGTCGCGGTATGACCGGTCCTCGATCTGATCATGGTGCCTGTGGTGGTGAAGGCCCCGGTGTCCTCGTCGTACAACTCAGCGCTCGAAAGAACGTCGGTGTAGTCGGCCCCGCCAGCAAGCAGCACCCTTCCACTCGGCAAGAGCGTTGCTGTGTGGCTATCCCTCCCTGCGATCATGCTCCCGGCCAGCGTGAAGGTCCCGCTCGCTGGGTCATACAGTTCGGCGCTTGAAAAGGAACCAATGACGCTGTAAGTCATCCCTCCGGCGATAAGTACTTTCCCGCTCGGCAGCAGGGTCGCCGTATGATTCTGTCTCGCTGTTGCCATGGTCCCCGTCGCCGTGAAGGTCCCACTCGCCGGGTCGTACAGTTCAGCGCTGGAAAGAGCATTGGGGTAGTTAGCGCCCCCGCCGACGATGAGTACCTTCCCACTCGGCAACAGGGTCGCTGTGTGTGATACCCTCGCCGCAGTCATGGAACCCGTGGCCGTGAAGGTGCCTCTCGTTGGGTCGTAGAGTTCTGCGCTAGCGAGGGGCGTCGAATCAGCGACAGCCCCCCCGGCGACAAGTACGTTCCCATTCGACAGCAATGTCGCCGTGTGTTCCATTCTGGCCGTGATCATGGAACCCGTGACCGCAAAGGTGCTGCTCGCAGGGTCGTACAGCTCTGCACTCGCAAGAAAGCCGCCATCGTCATCCTGGCCGCCGGTCATGAGCACCTTCCCATTGGACAACAAGGTTGCCGTCTGGCATCGCCTGCCCGACGTCATTGTGGACATGAAGGTGGCGTTGGCTGGATCGTACAGTTCCGCACCGAACCCGGAATATTCGCCAGCGACCAAGACTTTTCCGTTCGGCAACAATGTCGCAGTCTGGTCTTCCCTCTCCACTTTCATCGAGCCCGTGGCAGTGAACAAGCCTGGCGGCTGTGCCACGGTCACGATCACCTGCGCCGCAACGGAATCACCCGCAGGATCAATTACAGACAGGGTGTACGTGGTGCTGGCGTCAAGCGCGCCAGTGTTCGCCTCGACGCCGCTACTGATGCTTCCGATTCCGTTGTTGATAGCTCCGGTACCATCCGTGAAAACCGCGGTTAGATTAGCGCTCGCGCCAGCGTTGATGGCAGGTGGGCTGGCTGCAAAGCTGACAATGGTCGGCAATGGTACAACTGTAACCAGCACCTGCGCCGTCACTGACTGGCCGCTGGAGTTCGAGACTGTCAATGTGTAAGTTGCCGTTTGGCTAGGCGTCACGACCGCCAAAGTCCCCGATTGCACATAGGCAACTGTTTGATCATCGAGGGACAGCACCGCGTATGCGGGACCTCCGACCACGGTCCAACGCAGGGTCGTGCTGTGACCCAACGTGACTATGGGTGGAGAAGCGGTGAAGCTGGTGATTACGAACCCCGCAATGCTTGTGCCGCCACCGCTGGCTCCACCATCATTCGCAGTAGCGGCCTGACCTATCGTGCTAGCGTTGAGAGATCCGCCGGCACCGCCAGACATGCCACCGAAGTTGGCATTACTCCCCCCGCCAGTGGCACCCCCATTGGCACCTCTGCCGCTAGTGGGAAGGGCTCCCCCGACGCCGATGGAGCCGCCAAGACCAGTCGCACCACCCATGCCCCCGCCGCCGCCTCCACCCGATCCACTAACGGGAACATCCACTGGATAACTCTGCGCGGTATCGGCGAAGCCTGCCTCCCGAGCCGCGTCCGTGCCTCCGTCGCGCACAACACCGCTGCCTGCGCGGCTATCGTCGGCAACTGACCCACCCTCGATCAGTTCAGACCGGCCACAAGCTGCGACGAGGACCATAGCCAGAAGGGCTGAGCGTGAACTCATCTACACCTCATGTCTGCAAACCGGGGGCCGCAGACCCAAAACGATTCTCCCGCCATGCTACGATGACAAACCCTGCCGGTCAACGCGCGCACCGGCACCGCCGGCACCGGCAGGCAATACGGAATCTCCAAGTCCTCTGCTCATCTGGACCACCGCCCACCAACCTCTGACCGCCTATCAGATCGAGCCCGAAAAAGCTGGATCATTTCGATCACTTACGAAATAGCGTGAAAAATAAGTGGAAAAGGGCCCACGGGTCCTCCGAAGTTTGGTTTGCCAACTAAACGCAGGAGGTTTCCCCGTGAGCCCAGAACGAACCTACCCATTTCTCAGCGACTTGCTCGACCCTTTTCATAAGGCGCGCCGCAGAACGCTGGGTCTGATCATCGCCGCCATCGCCGCCACTGGTCAGGCTCGCTCGTTCGCCATCGCCACGACGCTAGCCGGCTGGCTGCGGACCAGGCTGGACAGTGCGGTCAACCGCTTCTACCGGCTGCTGCGCAATGAGCACGTCGACTATCTTGAATTCGCCACGCGGTCGCTGGATTTGCTCGCCCGTCGCCCGGATCGGCATGTCCTGCTCGCTGTGGACTGGACCGAATGGCACCATGACTTGCGCCTCCTGGTCGCTGCCATGGTCACCGGCAAGCGGGCCATCCCCGTCTTCGTTCAAGGTTGGCGCAAGTTGATCCGAGATCGCTCGCAGAATACCCGGGAGAATACCTTCCTGCGCTTCCTGGCCGACGTCACCCGTCGGGCGGGTGTCACCGCGACGATTCTGTGCGACCGCGGATTTCGTCGCGCGAGTTGGCTGGCGTTGTTGCAGACGCTGCGCTTGGGCTTCGTCGTCCGTTTGATGGCCGATGTCTACGTCGAGCTTGAGCCTGGTGTACGTCGACCATTGGAGGCCATTCTCCTGCAACCAGGGCAGGTGCTCGATCTCGGCGTGGTTCCGCTGCGTGCCGACGGTGTTGTCTCGGTTCGCATCATCGGATACTGGGCTCCTGGTGCTCATGAACCGTGGTGGGTCGCCACCAGCGAACCCGGTTCCGCCAAGCAGGTGCTGGCGCTCTATGACCGCCGCATGACCGTCGAGGAGCAATTCCGAGACACGAAAGGCCGACGTTTCGGCGCCAAGCTCTTTTGGACCCAGTTCCGCGACCCAGTGGCCCTGGCCCGCTTCGTTAGCCTTCTGGCCGTAGCCCTCTTGATCTGGACTCTGGTGGGCATCACCGCCGCGCTGATCGATCCCTCTTTGCGCCTGCGCTGCAAACGCAAAGGGCCTCGTCAGTCCTTCGTCACCATCGGCATCAGAGCCTTGGCGCTCGGCACATTCTCCGCGCGCTTCGACCGCCTCTCCGTGCCCCTGATTCTCGAACCACCCACCATGCGTCCTCTGCGTCTCCTGGAGGCGTCCAAATGACGTTATCCACAGGCATTTCGCGGAGTTCCCGCACCAATGCCGCACTTTTCGCCAAAGATCAACGGTCAGCACCAACCTTCCTTGACATCCCCGAAACGCCATGGGCTAATGGCGCATCTTGTCGGGCTCGTCGACCACTTGCCAAGGAGGGTCAGTCATGCGCATAGCTGTGGTTTTCCCCATTGCAGTCGTCGTTCTCTCGTCCGCAGGTTGTAATCCGCGTGAAGTCGAGACGTTGCGACAGCCTTTGAGCGCTGCTTTTGATGCCGACGTGGTAACGTCGGTCCACCCAGAAATTGGCAACTTGGCTACCAACAACGGCGGATGCGGCGCGACGCTTGTGGCGCCGCGGTGGGTACTTACTGCGGGTCATTGCGTGAATTTCACCACTGAGGTGGACGCACTGCCCACGGGAAGCTGCTATTACCAGTTCATGCCTCGTTGTGGTGTGGCGAGCGGTTGCTCCGACAAGACGACCTGGCGTCCCGTTACGAAGATCCTCAACTTCGGACCCACCTTTTGTACGCCAAAGAATGGCTCGGCTTGCTGTGACACGGAAGTCGACACAGACTGGACCCACGAAAATACCACGCTACAACCCGATTACTCAGGCACTAATGACGTGGCCCTGCTCCTCCTCAACGAACCCGTGCCGGCCAGCGTGGCAACGCCAGCGTCACTAGCAGCCAACCTCCCTTCCCTTGGGGAGACAGTGCGTACCTATGGCGGTGGCGACAACAACATGAGGTATATAGACTGGACCTACATCGAGCCCGCTACGAACGGATTTTACAATCTGGAGCCTCGCGCTATCATCGAGGGTGATTCCGGCGGACCCTCGGTTTTCGCCCCTGGCACAGCCGGAGACGGCCAAATATGGGCGGTTACCTCCGAAGTCGGCGTCCTATTTGGCGCGGTTGTCGACCTCCGTCAACAGATCTGCGCAGCGATGTACGCACAGGAGCCTCACACCTGGGACTCGTTAGGGGCGCCGCTGATTGTTCCCGTGTCAGGATGTCAGTCATTCCAGCCGAATCCCTCGACCAGTATGCACGAGGTGATTTCAACTGTGTGCGCTTCGCTGCCCAGTTGTTGTGATCCTGCCGGGTATTGGAGCAGCTCTTGCGTAGTTGCGGGGCTTCAAGCCTGGAATAGCATCAACTACCCAAATGGCTGCTTTGCCGGCGACGCCGGGACGGGCAGCGCATGGACCTTTGACACAGTCGGAACAACGAGCCAACGATATCCAGCCGATTTTAGCGTGTTCGCTCTACAAGGAGATGTGAGCAATATACCGGACTCATATTACGCGGTTGCCGCGCAGGGCAATATCGTTCTAGCCGGATTCTCGATCAATAGTCTTCAAGAACCAGTTGGACTGGTTGCAGGGGAGGCTTTGAATCTCAACAACGGGACTGTTTTCGGGAACATTTACTATGGGGGGCCGACAGCGAGCCAGAGTATTCCCACGACGGTAACCCAGAAATCTGCCACAGCGACTCCCACACAGGGAACCCCTATCCGGTTCGCAGACGCGGGTGGCGCTTTGGGGGTCATGTCGGAGACTCTTTTCCAGGCGCCCAATCAAATAGTGGTAAAGCCGGAAACGAATGGTAACCTCAGCCTCTCGTCCTCACAGCCAGGTTTGAACGTATTCTCGATCGACCAGGCATACCTCAGTGCCACTTACTCCATCGATCTGAACGTCCCGTCTACCTCGACGGTGATTATCAATGTTGTCGGCGACGCTCCAACAATGACGAGTGCGGGGATTGGTGTTCGTGGTCATAACTATGGCCTGATCCTTTGGAACTTCTATCAGGCGAAGTCCCTAGTGATAAAGTACGTGTATTTCCCAGGTTCGATCTTGGCGCCGACCGCCGACGTGCAGCTTGTGTATGGCGCAATGTACGGCACGCTGGTGGCCAAGTCGGCTAACGCCCCCACGGAATTCTACGCCGAGCCGTTCCGCAACAACTGCCTGGTTGCGGATTAGAGCGAACCGTGAGGACTTAGCAACTCAGCTGCGCACGAGGACCTTCGATACGATCCCCGTGGTAGCTACCTTGCTCGTCCGTCGAGAACTTCATTGATTACGCGGCCCTCCGGTAGTCAGCGTGCAGACCTGTTCGCCGACTATGAAGTGGCGGGTCGGTCAAGAGCAGATCTCTCCCTGCGTGGTGGCTACCTTGCTCGTCCGTCGAGAACTTCATTGATTACGCGGCCCTCCGGTAGTCAGCATGCAGACCGCGGAGCACAGATCTGATGACAATCGGCTTGCTCAGGTCGTGATGCCGAATGCCAGACGGCACGCGCTGTCCGATCCCCTGATGGGGTCGAGCCTCATTGAAGTAGACCTTGTACTCGCGAACCAGTGAATCCAGGTGCCGGTCGCCGAGCAGGATGACGTGGTCGAGCAGCTCACGCCTGCCACTGCCCACAAATCTCTCTGCGATCGCATTCATGTTGGGGGCTCGCACTGCGATCTTGATCACCTTCGTCCCGGCGCCCTTCGCCACATGGTCGAACGCGGAGCCGAACTTGTCGTCACGGTCGCGCAGGAGGAAACGCGGAGCATCGCCGTCCATGGTCGCATTCCGCAGTTGTTGTGCCGTCCACTCCTGCGTGGGATTCCGAGTCGCGGCAACGTGGACCACTCGCCTCGACGCGAGGTGGACGATGAAGAATGCGTACACTTGGCGGAAGAAGATTGGACTTGACCCGGTTTGGTGGACACCCTCGCTCAGGAAAATGGGCGTAGAAAGGTGACCACATGTTGGACAAAGAGAAGAAGCGATCCCGGCGCATGCACACGCGCGAGTTCAAGGCAGACTTGGTGGCGCTCGTCCGTGCAGGACGCAGCGTCGCGCAGGTAGCAAAGGACTTCAGGGTGGCAAGCAGCCTGGTGTACCAGTGGGATCGGCAGTCGAGGGTAGACGAGGGCAAGGGCCCTGCTGGCGCCCTGACGACCGCCGAGAAGGAAGAACTTTCGCATCTGCGTCGCGAGGTGAAAGTCCTCCGCATGGAGCGTGAGATTTTAAAAAGGGCGGCCACCTTCTTCGCCAAGGAGAGCGCGTGAGGTTTGCGTTCATCTCCGAGGAGAAGGTGGCCTTCCCCGTCGCGGTCCTCTGCCGTGTCTTGGCCGTTTCGCCCAGTGGCTACTACGCCAGCCAGGGACGGCCCGCCTCGTTGCACGCACGCCGTGACCAGGATCTGTCCGAGCGGATAGCCGCGATTCATCACGGGAGCCGGCGACGATACGGCAGTCCCCGTGTTCATGCCGACCTCAAAGCTTCCGGGGATCGGGTGGGTTGCAAGCGGGTGGCCAGGCTGATGCGCGAAAACAAGCTGGTGGCGCGCTGTCGTCATCGTTTTCGCACGACCACCGACTCGAAGCACAGCTTCCCCATCGCGCCGAATGTGCTGGAGCGCAACTTCACCGCGCTTCGTCCAAACCAGTCGTGGGTCACTGACATCACGTTTCTGTGGACGCAGCAAGGCTGGCTGTACCTCGCGGTGATTCTCGACCTGTTTTCCAGGCGGGTTGTCGGCTGGGCGACCAGTCGGAATGTCGATCGCCACCTCGCGCTCGCGGCACTGGCCATGGCCTTGTGCCAACGCCAGCCCGGCAGCGGCCTGGTTCACCACTCAGATCGAGGCAGCACGTACGCGAGCGACGACTACCGCAAAGCCTTGGAAGCCGGAAGCATAGAATGCAGCATGAGCCGGAAGGGAGACTGCTGGGATAATGCCGTGGCCGAGAGTTTCTTCGCGACCCTCAAGCGCGAGTTGGAAGACATCGACGATCTCGAAAGCTGGGAGGCAGCTAACCTCTCGATTGGCGAGTACATCGAAGGCTTCTACAATCCTTGCCGCCGTCATTCGGCGCTCAATTACAACAGCCCAATCGAATTTGAGCTGATGCACTCAGTGAAGAAAGCTGGTAAGAAAGCTGCGTAACGAAACCGTCCACCAAATCGGGTCAACTCCAAGCCTCAGAGCATCCACCATCAAGACCCTTGGCTACAGGCTGGGGACGGTCATCCAAGGACGAGACCTGGTACCGGTTGAGGCGTTCCCATGGAGGAGGGCTTGGTCCGAGCACGTGGTAACGCAGTCAGCAGACAGCCAGTTCGGAATTCGAGCAGCTGCCAACGGCTTGGTGAGCTACGTCATGAAGGCCGGGTTGCTCAAGCGAGACCCCTTGGTGGACGTTGAGGTAGAGGGGAGGAAGAAGCGGGGCAAGAAGCAGCTGCACATAGATGAAGCCAAGAGGTTCGTGGAAGAGGCGTTGAAGAACTCGGATGATCCTCTGGCTCTCGCCTGTGCCGCTATGGTCTACACAGGTCTTCGTCCTGGGGAAATCATGGGCCTGCAGATCAGGGACCTGGATGCAGATGGCACCGTGCTGTGGGTGGAGAAGTCAAAGACCGAGGCAGGCAAGCGTGCGGTGGAAGTGGCAAAGGTGTTCCGACCATTCCTCCAGGGCCTCACCAAAGACCGTCAGCCGGAGGATTTCTTGTTCGAGTTCAAGGCTGTGTTTCCCAAGCCCTGCGGGAATGAACGGAAGCAACGACTTGATGCTTTGCTTCGTCGAACCAGGTCGCTCTGCAAGAGTGCTGGTCTACCGGTTGTCTGTGCCCACTCGATGCGGGGGTTGCACAGCACACTTGCTGCAGGTTTTGGAGCCACCGGGCAGGTGGTGGCCAAGGCCCTGGGTCACACCTCGTTCAGTGTTACCAAACGTCACTACGTAGATCGGGAGGTGCTGGAGAACGCAAACCTGAGAAGCAATCTCCAGGTGCTGCAGGGTGGTCAAAAAGCGGTAACCAGGGGTCGGAAAGTGGTTACCGCTAAGCCGAGAGCTGCATAGAGTCAGCAGGGTAGGGGATTAAAAAACCCCATTACTTCCAAGGGGTTCCGCAGTGCGAGGAGGGGGACTTGAACCCCCATGGCTGTTAACCGCTAGCACCTCAATCCAGCGAGACGCTCATGATTTCAATGATTTAGCGGAGTTGGAACGTCAGGAAACGTCAGGAAGCGTCCCGGAACGTCACATTCTGGCTACGCACAGCCAGAATTCTGAAGCCGCAGATCCTGTGGCCAGCGGGCTTGCGGACGCCTGGCGTGCTTGGGCCGAGCAGCATGAACCGCGCGAGCTGCGCAAGGTCCTGCTCGCCGTCATGGGGTTGCTCGATGAGTAGGGACTCGCAAGACTGCGCGGGCGCCGGACCGTCTGGTCGTCCCGGACACCGCTGAAAGACGGCCTGGACTTGCTTTGGCTCTCGTCGATGATTTTGGGTACACGACGGCAGGGTGAGGTCGCCATGCGTTAGGGTTGATCGCGCCGGTCAACGAGGCAAGTCAGGGCAGGGCGAATTCCTTCTGCAATTTCGCGCTTGTTGCAGTTCACCGCCCAAACTCTAGAATGTTCTGGCGCGCAGCTGTACGACGGTGCCGAGGAGAAAATCGTCGCGCTGGGCGCCTTGATGATGGAGCGGACGTATCCGATGCACGGACCCCGTCTGGAAGCGTGTCGCTTGGTAGGGCACGTTTGGGCGCATGGCAAATGCAAAGACGTGGAGCGAACGAGTCAGCGAATGGCGAGCGAGTGGGCTGAGCGCAGTCAAATTCGCTGAGGGTCGGGGTTTCGCTCCGCACCAGCTGTGGTACTGGAGGGCAAAGATGCGCTCGGAAGCGGCGGCGAGTGCTGCGCAAGCGGTGGCAACGCCGGCTCCGGCGCTGGCCAAGACGGACAGCGTGCCGTTAGCGCGGCTGGTCCGAGGCCCCAGACAAGAGCGGGCGGCGGAAGCGACGAGGGTGTCGTTGTCGGTCGAGCTATTGGGCATTCGCATCGCCGTGCCGCCGGGGTTTGACCGCGCTACGTTTTCAGCGGTGCTCGACGAAATCGAGACACGTAGGGCGCGGGGTGGTGGGCGATGATTCCCCACGGCGTCGAGATCTTCATTGGGATCGAGCCAATCGACCTCCGCTGGAGCTTTGATCGATTGGCGGGCGTGGTGGCTGAACGGATGGGGCGCGACGCTCGCGGCAGCGCAATGTTCGTATTTTTCGGCAAGCGACGGGAAGCCATCAAGGTGCTTTTCCATGACGGCTCTGGCCTGTGTTTGTTCTACAAGCGGCTTGACCGTCGGACGTTCCGTTTGCCCGAACCGCGTCCAGGCGAAACTGCGACGATTGAGGTCGACGAGGCCACACTGGACGATTTGCTCGACGGCATTGATGTGGAGAAGCGGCCATCGCGGGCGCAAATTCCACTGCGGTCACAAATGCACTGACAACAGCACGCAATTAGCATTCTTTTCTACAAAAGGGGGTCGACAAATCAATCGCAAGTCGCTACAAGAAATTCGTCAATGAGTGAGACGCCGCAAGCAACGCAGACAAGCGATGCACTGATTGCCCAGGTGCTCGCATTGCAGTCGGCGCTCGCAACAGAGCGGGCCGCTCATGCGGAAAGCCGCGCACTGGTCGAGCACCTCACCCAGGAGTGCGACCATCTGCGCGCTTCACACGAGCGTCTGCGCCAGGACCTTGAGCTATTGCGCCGGCGTATTTTCATTGCCAAGGCCGAGCGGGTCGACAGCACCCAGCTTGAGCTGGAGTTCGGACAAAAGCTCGCGGCGCTGGACGCTCTGTCAGGCCGGCTGGGATTGGAGTCCAACCCCAGCGACACGGGGACCGGCGCGAGCACCGACGCTGGCACGAAGACCACTGACAAGAAGAAGCCCACTGGTCGTCGCAACCTGAGCAAAGTCGAAATTCCCGAAGTACGCGTCGAGATCGCCGATCCGGTGTTCGACGAGTTGGTGCGCGCCGGGAAGGCCGAACGGATTGGATTTGAAGAAAGCTACAAACTGGCTTGGCAGCGCGGCGGCCATCGCCGTCTGGTCATTGCCCGGGTGAAGTACCGCACGCTCAACGCCGAGAAGGAAGCCACCATCGCAACCGCGCCAATGCCGGACGAGACGTTCCCGCGCTCGCTGGCCGCCCCCTCGTTGCTCTCGTACGTCATTGCCGAGAAGCACCTCCAGGGATTGCCGCTTTTCCGCATTGAAGATCGCTTTGGCCGCGACGGCACGCCTGTCGACCGGGGTACCATGTGCCGCTGGCTCGAAGATGCGGGCGCCACGGCCGGCGCGACGGTCATCGCGGCGGCGCGCAAGGAGGCGCTGGCCACCGCGTTCTGTCTGTCGACCGACGCGACCGGCGTGGCTGTGCAACCGATTCCCACCGGTGACAAGAAACGTCAGCCCTGCCGGCACAGTCACTTTTTCGTTCAAATCGCGGATTGCGACCACATCTTCTTTGAGTTCACGCCACGCGAGACCAGTGCGGCGGTCGGCGAGATGTTCAAGGGCTTCAAAGGCTACGTGCAGGCTGACGCCAAGAATGTCTACGACATCCTGTTTCGCCCGCCCGACGGCATCGGCGCGACGGATTCCGTCGAAGATCGGCGCTTTGAAGTCGGATGCTGGACGCACGGACGGCGCGGCCTGTGGGAGACCGCCATTACCACCAAGAGCGAGATAGCCCGCGAGGGGCTGTTTCGCATCAGCCGCATCTATGCGCTGGAGAAAACCTGGCGAGGCAAGCCGCCCGACGAGATCAAGCGACTGCGCAACCTCCACAGTCGGCCGCTGGTCGAGGCTTTCTTCGCATGGGTGCAAGTCGAATACGAAAAAGTCCGCGCCATTCGCGGCCCCCTGCGCAGCGCTTTGGGGTACCTCTCGCGCCAGAAGACCGCGCTCATGCGTTTCCTCGACGATGGAAGACTGCGGCTGGATAACAACCATTCCGAGGGTGCCTTGCGCAGGATTGCCGTGGGCAGAAAGGCATGGCTGTTTGTCGGCAGCGACGACCACGGCACCAGCGCCGGCCACCTGTTTTCCCTCATCGCCTCGGCGCGCCTCCATCGCCTCGATCCCGAGGAATACCTGCGCGACCTTTTCCGCATCCTCGGCCAGTGGCCGCGTGACCGCTACCTGGAGCTGGCGCCCAAGTACTGGGCCGCCACCCGCGCCCGCCTCGATCCCGTCGAGTTGGCCAACGAAGTCGGCCCCTTGACCATTCCGCCCGCGCTTCCGCCCGAAAAGCAGATGCCGGCGCGTTGATTGGGTATTTCGTTCCACGCGATAAGATTGCCGAATTCAAAACTCATGTTCCAGACGGGGTCCATGGAGCGGACCATGTCCTGCTTCCGGAGCGAGCACGAGGCGCGGTCTCGCTCATGTGCGCAACCGCGCACGAGCGCAGGTGCAGGGCTTGGGACGCGGCGGCCATGGCACGAACCGCGGCGCTGCGAGCCCCGCACCGAGGAGATGGAGCCGGCGCCCGTGCGGTCGAAGCCGAGACGGCATGGACGCTCGCGGGGCGCGGGCACTCTCCCGCGCCCACGCTGCCAATCGCGGCTACAATGAGCACCATGGTCGCCAAGGCTCTAGGCGCAAATACGGTTTTCGGCCTCCTCATCAAGGCTATCCCGGCGTCGCGCGACGACATCCGCAAGGCCCAGGGCAAGCGCACCAAGGCCGAGTCCGACTGCCTCACTGCGTACGTTCGCAGACTCGACGAGTGCCGTGTTCTTTACTACCCACCACTTCGAGGACTGAATCAGACGACAGGCCGCGCAAGTGCGCCGCGGCTCTGGGGGAGTAGGGGCTTCCCCCGTTGGAGTGCAGGCTTGCGATCGAGCCCGCAGAGAAGTTCAAGATAGGTCGACGGATGCGTGCATGGCCGTTCAGAATCCTGGCGCTATTCTCGATAGTCGCCCTCTTCGCACTCGCCTGGCATCAACTGATTCCAAGGGGAATGTCAACGAAGAGACAACTCGTCGAGAACAGCACGCCAGACGCGAGGCCAGATGGGCCGGGCGAGACCGCTCGACCGCGTTTGTTCGTGCTCGCCATCAACGGTGGAGCCTCTCCTCGAAAGAACTTCTTCTCCCATCTCGTGCATCTGCAGGAACTGGTGGATCTCTTGCACACCGCTGGTGTTCCGTCGGACCGAATCACGGTGCTCGCTGGGGACGGCAATGACCCAGAACCCGATCTCGTCCTGAGGGAGGAAGGGCTCGGCCCTGATGCCTGGAGACTGACCGGAACCGCCGTGGAGGAGTACTTCTCACCCAGGCAGGTTATGGGGAATTCCGAAGTTCGGGGAGCCACGCTGTATCCAGCCACGAAGGCATCCTTGTCGATTTGGTTGCTCACCGTAGGCCAACAGTTACATGCAGGCGACACTTTACTCCTCTATGTCACCGACCACGGAAGCCGTGGTGCAGATGTCGAGGACAATAAGATCACGCTATGGGGCTACGGACCTGGACAGGGGCTATCGGTTCGAGAGCTGCGAGACTCGCTCGCAACGGTGGACTCGTCGGTACGTGTGGTCGCGCTCATGTCGCAATGCTACTCGGGAGGATTCGCCGCGCTCGCCGACATCGATATCCCCGGAAAGGAGCCCACGGGTAGATTCTGCGGATTCTTCTCGACTACGGCTGACCGGATGTCGTACGGGAGCTACCCGGAAACGCAGGACAAGTCCAACGTTGGTTATTCATTCGCCTTCTTGCAGGCGCTCTCCACGACAGCGGGCCGCTTTGCGCTTTCGCACGAGCTGGCACTAGAGACTGACGACACCCCGGACGTACCAGTTCGCACATCCGATCGGTTCATGGCCGCGCTGTTGGCGAAGGCTGCCCAAGCTCGTCAGGTCTCCCTCGCACGATTGGTAGACGACCTCCTGCAACAAGCCTGGGCACAGCCAGCAGCATTCGCCGGCCACGACCAGCGTTTGCAACGGATGGCTGCCCAATTCGGCCTACCCACCCTACACAGCCGCGCTGCTGCGGCTTCGTGGGGACGTTCCATGGAGGGCCAATCCGCCGCGCTTGAGCATCTTGCGAGCGAGATCAACAGAGCGATGGAGGAGATGAACCGCAAAGAATTCGCTCGCTTCGTCGCCTCACGGCCCGAGTGGCGGGATTCACTCGACCCCACGGTCCTGAAGGCGATGGATGCAGTCGGGCGCTCGCGGCTGGGTACGCAACTGGCTTCAGCTCTCGCCGCCTTTCCGCACGAGGGCGGCGACCGGAAGGCGCAAACGGCAAAGGAGGAGCGGGATACACTTTACCAACTTGCCTTTCACATGAAGATTCGTGCGGCTGTGCTGCTGAGGATGGTGACGGTGCTGAATTCTGTAGCTGGACTGCTCTATATCGAAGGGCATCCGTGGGAACGAGCAACTTGGCAGAAGCTTGTGGACTGCGAGGGTCTCGACCTGAAGCTGCCAAGAACAACCGAGGGCCCCCGTGCTCCGGCACTTCCACCATTGGATGAGGATTTGGCTCAGGTGAACAGCATCAGGGAGCAAGCTTCTGCAAGCGACTTTCTCAACCAACCCGAGTTGCGGTTGGGAGAGCCGGCTCCAGAATTGCAGCTGGTCCCGTACCGGGGTGATATGCCGTCCGTCGGCTCAGGGAAGCCGCTGCTTCTCTTCTTTTGGTCCGTCTGGTGCAGGAAGTGCGGGGCTGCTGCACGAGAGGTCTGGAATGTGGCCAGCAGGCGTGACATTCCCATTTTGGCGATAACTAGTGATAGCGAATCCGCCCTCGACCGCTTCTTCGCACGCCGAGAAGGTTTCCCGAGTCCCGTGGGTCGCGATCCTGGCCGGCAGATCATGTTCCGCTACGGCGTGCAAGATCTGCCCGCGTTTGTTTTGCTGGACGGGCGCGGAAGGGTGGCCAGCACCGTCATGAACTCCTTGCAAGACCTGCCTGTCGCGATCGCCCAGTAACGGACTCAGTATTCATCCGCGCCGCGCAGCTTTGACGGCTTGGGCTTGACCCGATTTGGTGGACACCCGCGCTCAGGAAAATGGGCGTAGAAAGGTGACCACGTGTTGGACCAAAAGAAGAAGCGAACCCGGCGCATGCACACGCGTGCCAGTTCAAGGCAGACACGGTGGCGCTCGTCCGTGCAGGACGCAGTGTCGCGCAGGTAGCAAAGGACTTTAGGCCGGCAAACAGCCTGGTGTACGACTGGTGTCGGCAGGCAGACGTGGACGAGGGCAAAGGCCCTCCTGGTGCCCTGACGACCGCCGAGAAGGAAGAACTTTCGCATCTGCGTCGCGAGGTGAAAGTCCTCCGCATGGAGCGTGAAATCCCCCAAAGGGCGGCCACCTTCTTCGCCAAGGAGAGCGCGTGAGGTTCGCGTTCATCTCCGAGGAGAAGGTGGCCTTCCCCATCACCGTCCTCTGCCGCGTCATGGCCGTTTCGCCCAGTGGCTACTACGCCAGCCAGGGACGGCCCGCCTCGCTGCATGCGCGTCGTGACCGGGATCTGTCCGAGCGGATAGCCTCGATTCACCACAGGAGCCGACGACGATACGGCAGTCCCCGCGTTCATGCCGACCTCAAAGCTTCCGGGGATCGGGCGGGGTGCAAGCGGGTGGCCAGGCTGATGCGCGAAAACAAGCTGGTGGCGCGCTGTCGTCGTCGTTTTCGCACAACCACCGACTCGAAGCACAGCTTCTCCATCGCGCCGAATGTGCTGGAGCGCAACTCCACCGCGCTTCGTCCCAACCAGTCGTGGGTCACTGACATCACGTTTCTGCGGACGCAGGAAGGCTGGCTGTATCTCGCGGTCATTCTCGACCTGTTTTCCAGGCGGGTTGTCGGCTGGGCGACCAGTCGGAATGTCGATCGCCACCTCGCGCTCGCGGCGCTGGCCATGGCCCTGCGCCAACGCCAGCCCGGCAGCGGCCTGGTTCATCACTCGGATCGAGGCAGCACGTACGCGAGCGAGGACTACCGCAAAGCCCTGGAAGCCGGAAGCATAGAATGCAGCATGAGCCGGAAGGGAGACTGCTGGGACAGTGAGTGGCCGAGAGCTTCTTCGCGACCCTCAAGCGCGAGATGGAAGGCATCGACGATCTCGAAAGCTGGGAAGCAGCCAACATCTCGATTGGCGAGTACATCGAAGGCTTCTACAACCCTTGCCGCCGTCATTCCGCGCTCAATTACAACAGCCCGATCGAATTCGAGCTGATACACTCAGTGAAGAAAGCCGCGTAACGAAACCGTCCAACAAATCGGGTCAACTCCAGCTCACCTTGCGTAACTATCTATTCACCACTTCAATCCAAGCCAAACATATCCCGCACGTATTTTCCAAGCTTCTCGGGATCTATCTTGGTTTTGGTGGGTGGCGGTCCGGGCTCAGGGTCGCCGAATCCCCCTTGCGGCTCATCCGGATCATCCGGGCTCGTCGGGCCTCCGGGCGGGGCGGGAGGAGCCGGGCCATTCGGGCCCCCTGCGGGCCCAGAGGGACCGCCGGAGCTGAGCGGTCCACCGGGAGCCCAGCAAGCACTCGAAGCGCTGTGGATGGAGCCATCCGTATGCCTACAGACGATGCAACCAAGGCTTCTGTTTTCACATTCTACCGGTTGGTTATCCTTGGAGTCATTCTTCCCGCAATCGAGGCCCGTAGGATCGAAGCTGTTTACGGGGTCGCTGACGACATAACCATACAAGGCCGTATCGCCTCCACGGAATAAGATCGGATCCTTCGACGTCCACCTCCCCGTTTCTGGGTCGTAGTCCCTTGCTCCGAACCGGACCAGCCCCGTGTCCACATCGTAGATCCCACCCGCAAACCCAAACACTTGGAATCCAGGGCTGACATCGTTGATGACCTCCCCAAACTCATCGTAGTCCATGCGTTCGACGACAGCGCCGCTGGTCTTGTCGACCAGCAGCCGTGGTGTGCCCAATTGGTCGGCCACGACCTTATAGGTGTTGGTCGGAGTGATCATCAACCCGCCGACGTAGTGTGCGACGAGGTTACCTGACCCATCAAATTCAGCCGCAGGCTTGAGGTGGCCCTTGTAGAGCCAACGCCGCGTAAGGGTACCGTTGACCTTCTTGCCTACGCGCCGGTTAAAGCCGTCGACCACGTAGTCGATGACTCGTCCATCAGGCAAGGCAACATACCGCAGGTTCCCCTGGCTGTCGTAGCTGTACGTGGTGACCGCGCCGTTGGTGGTATCCGTCTTGGTTAACAACTCGCCGTTCGCCGTGTATGTGTAGGCCCACTTTCCGTAGGTGAGCAGACGATCCTGGTTGTCGTAGGTCCCCGACTCCGTCCCGCTCGACGTGGCCTTCGTTAGTCGGTTTCCGTTCGCGTCGTAGAGGTATTTAGTTCGATACCCACACCCAAAGAATTTGGGCGCACCTCTTCTTGCGACTTCACCTCCTGTTCGTTCGCTGTTGATCTGCACGGACATTGGGCTCACCGGATACTACGCGGTTCCTTTTTTGGGGCCAGGAGCACGGCGCTGGGCATGACTCCCCGGCGCCGCAGGGATTCTAGCGGTCATCTGCCTTCTCCTCAATCGCCAGGGGTCACCGTCTCGGTATCACCTTCTCCCCGGGGGGCCACTGGAATGGCAGCCGTACGTTCGGGAGCAGGCTCTGCAACTGCTCCACGAGCTTCTCGACGGGGTGGACCTGCGCCGCCCGTCGCAGGTCTTCAGCTGTCGTGTGCAGGTAGATCTGCGTGCTGCTGATGCATCGGTGTCCGAGCAAGTCACGAATGGTGACCAGTTGGACTCCCTTCCTTATTAGATGGGTCGCAAACGTGTGTCGCAGCCGGTGCGGCGAGACGTGCTTGCCGATGCGCGCTTTCCGGGCGCCGGTGCGCACCCGCTCGTAGATCGCGTTGCGCGACATACCCCGCCCGCGCCGACTCTGGAAGAACGGTGTCGCGGGTGTCACGCGGCCTCGCGCCCGGCGGTACTGCTCCAGCACGTGGGTCACCTCTCCGGGGAGTGGGAGCACCCTCTGGTGGCCGCCCTTGCCGATCACGCGGATGGTGCTCTCGTCGAGATCGACGTCTTCCTCGGTCAGTGTCGCGCATTCGGACGCGCGAATTCCCGTTCCGTAAAGGAGCGTGTACAACGCTCGATCGCGCAGGCCAAGCACGGTGTCCTTCCGGGGTTGCCCCAGCAATCGCCGCACCTCCTCCTCGGAGAGGAACACAGGCAACTTGACCGGCGCCGCCTTGATCTTCGGGAAGAACGCCATCGGGTTCCGGTCCGGCTCGAAGTGGCCCATGGCGATCACGGCGCGATACATGTTCTTGAGGATGGTGACCTGGCGATTCACCGCCCCCGGTCCGTTGTGACGCTCGCGGCGCAGGTAGTCCACGTACTCCAGGACGTCGCGCGCGGTGAGCTCATCCGGTCCGCGATCCTGCAGACGGAAGCGCACGTAGGCGACGACACCCTTGAGCGTGGCTTCGTACGCCGCGATCGTGCGTGGCGCGAGTCCGCGCGCCGTGCAGTGCTTGCGTAGGTACAGGTCCAACCAGAACGCCCACTTCATCGACTCTCCTCCTGGTCTGCGAAGAGGACCCGGACCGCCGCCTCGGTTTTCCCGGACAGTACGTGCAGGTAGACACCCGTTTCCTGGGGACTGCGGTGACCCATCAGCGACGCGATCACGCCTAGATCAACGCCTGCGTCCATCAGGTGCGTCCCGAACGTGTGGCGTAGCGTGCGCGGCGTGATCGGCCATTCGATGCTTCCCCGACTCGCCGCCTCTCTGACGATGTCACCGATCTCTCTGGCCGCAATGCGCGCCTGCCTCGCCTGCGTGCGAAACAGCGGGCCGCGCTTGCCACCCCTCTCCATCAGGTACGAGAGCAACTCCGTCCAGACCACGGCCGGCACGGGAATGGTCCGCTGCCGACCGCCCTTGCCGTGCCGGATCAGGATTTCCTGGCGCTCGACGTTCACGTCGGAAACATCCAAGGCGGCGAGCTCCGAAGTTCGCAGGCCACATCCATACAGAAGCAGGACAACCAGTCGTCGGCGCCGATCTTCGGTTGTCTTTCGTGGGCACGCACGAACCAGGCGCTCTGCCTCGTCCAGAGTCAGCGAGCGAGGCTCGACCCGGCGCGAGCTGTCCTGCAGGCTGAACCCGTCGAGCACATTCCGGTCGGCGCGCCCGCTGCGCCAGGCGTAGTCCAACAGGCCCCGCAGATGGCTCAGTTCCTTGGCCAGCACCTTCTCCACCTGGCCTTGCACGCGGGCCTCGTTCAGCCAATGAAGAAAGTCGTCGAGTGAGAGTTTCCACAACGGCGTGCCGGGTCGCCACTGCTCCATGCTCCTGCTGATCTTTCCTAGGGTGCAGCGCAGGTTGACCAGCGTTCGGTGGCTCAATTTGCGCACGTCGCGCAGGTAGTCCAGGTAGCCCTCTTGCCACGCATCGAGCGTGTATCTCTTCATGACGCCTGCCTTTCTTCGTCGCCGTCATCCAGAAACCGGTTGATCGGATGCTTGCCCATAGCAGCGGCCCTTTCCGGAGCCGCGATGTCGAGGTAGCGCATGGTGCTCGCGATGCCCGCGTGCCCGAGCATCCTCTGCACGTCGGGCAACGCCACTCCCGCCTCGATTAGGTCCGAAGCACAGCTGTGCCGGAACTGGTGAATCGTGATGCGCGGCAACCCGGCATCCCGCGACAGACGCCCGATGAGCATGGCGATGTTGTTGCTGTTGAGCCGCTGTCCGTGGTTGTTGATCAGCAGCGCCTCTTCCGCGATGCGGCCGGTCTTCTCGAGCCGATTGTGGCGGTGCGGGAGGTACGCCTCGATGCACCTTGCGACTCCCTCACCGATCGCGACCTGGCGCTCACGGCCTGTCTTGCGCCCGTCGATCTTCAAGGTGCCATGCTCGACGTCCCAGTCGCACAGATCCAGCCGCGCCAGCTCGCCCCGCCGCAATCCCGTTCCGTAGAGGATGCCGAGTACGCACAACGACAGGTACCGCGCGTGTTCCTGCGGCCTGACCTGTGCTGCTTGCCACAGCACCTGCAACTGCTCGCGGCCGATCCTCCTCGGCAGCTGCCGCCGCAAATCCATCTTCGGACCACGGATCCACCGCAGAGGGTTCACTCGCCAGAGCGATTCCTCGACGAGAAACTCGCCGAAACACCGGAGTTTCGACACGACACCGCTGGCCGTCGCCCTCGAGCGGAACGCGCTCCTCGTGCCGATGTACCGGATCAGCAGTTCCGGACTGATCTCGTCGAGCCTCGGTCTTGGCCGACGCGTCCGCAGCCAGTTTCCAAAGCGAACACCCTCCCGCACCCGCGCGGCAATCGTCTCCGCAGCCAGACCTCGCCTGTCGAGGCTTCCGGCGTACCTGTCAATCAAGCCATCTAACTTGCTCATCACACACCTCGATCAAAGCGGCCCACCGTGCGCGCCGCTGCGCGCGGCGGCACGGTGGTTCCGACTGGTTGCGGGTGTGCGTACCGAGACAGCCCCGGCGGCAGCAAGCGCCAAGTGTGCTTTTCGCACCGATATGACGCCCGATATGACGGCTTCCAGGCCATCAGATCGCCGTGAACTGAACTAAACGGCTCCTTTGGGCGACATGAATCCGGCTAGTTGACAAGGCGAAGATGGTCGCGGGGACGGACCTTCACCCTCGTCAACCCTTTGACATCAGCAGGATTTGTCGCGAACCTAGTCACATGACCAAGGCGGACATCGTGGCAACGGTCTACGAGAGGGTCGGCGGCTTCTCGAAGAACGAGGCCATCGACGCCGTGGAGGCCGTCTTTGACATCGTCAAGAAGACCTTGGAAAAGGGCGAGAAACTGAAGTTCTCGGGTTTCGGGAACTTCGTGGTCCGGGACAAGAAGGCGCGTGTCGGTCGCAACCCGCAGACCGGAAAGGAAATCACGATCAGCGCCCGCCGCGTAGTGACCTTCAAGCCCAGCGTGCTGTTGAACAAAGCGCTCAACTCCTGAGCACTCAGCCAGCAGGAAATCGTTGCGCTACGCGGAGGCCCGCGTTTACTGACCTCGCGTCCGCACGAGCGCTCGCCAGTCGAGGATGACCTTCCATCCGCTGCCGGGCAGTGGTGCGGGCGTGCGGCATGGTGGGGAATTTTGTAGAGTTGCTGGGCTCATGGCGAAAGACGCGAACGGCAAACGAGCGCAGCCTGAAGACGGCGTGCCGACGGCGCATCGCGATCTGGTGGAGTTGGCGGTTAAGATCACGACACTGTCGCCGAAGCGCCTGGAGATCCTTGCCCAGATGCTTTCCCGCGCCGATCGGGAAGAACATGCCCAGCTTCTCGAAGAGGTGGAGCTTCGCCAGAAACTCCGGGGTCACATGGGCAGGTTCGGCGCCGGGTTCTGGGTGCTGGCCGGCGCGGCCATCTTGGTGGCGACCGTCATGCGGGTGAGCTACCTGGCGGCGCGGCCGTTCGTCGGGTTCGGCCTGCTCGGCGCGGTGTTGCTGCTGGCGGGGCTGCGGCGGTGGTACCGCGCCAGCGAGGTGCGAGAGCGCGTGACGATGATCGACGCCGATGAGCCCGATGACGACTCGACCGATTTGACCGAGAGCGGGGAGGGCGAGACGGAGGACTGGCAGAACCCCCTGCCGCAGCTCCGGACCACCGACGGGGAGGAATTCGCCTTCATCGCCGATCACTACAGGCTCTTGAGCAGGGCCGCACGGGCAACTATCGAGGCCGGGCTGGCTAAGATGCCGGACGTGAATGCGCCCGAGCCCGGCGAGCGGGAGCGGCGTTACCTGGTCATGCGCGATCACGGCGGGGGCATAGCGATGGCGAGCACGCTCATCGGATCGATCGTGGTCAAGGCGCGTGAGATTGTGGTGGAGACCAACTCGCGGGACCGCGCCGATCGGCTGCGCGAGCGCATTGAGACAGCATTCGGGGATCTGGTGCATTTTGGCAGGCGGCAGGAACGGAGCGTCGGCGAGGCGATGGCGGAAATGGCAAAATCTGCGGGCAACGTACAGCCCGCCCTGGAAGGTCCGGAGATTGACGCTGTCCTGCGGGCGTTCAAGGCGCGGCACTACGCCACATGGGCCGACGAGAGCCTCCCCGCGCTGGATGGCCTGACGCCCAGGGAGGCCGCCGCGAAGCCCAAGTACCGCGCCCGCCTGGAGAGACTGCTGAAGGAGATGGAGCGTGGCGAGAACGAGGTGGAGCCGGGCCGGCGGTTTGACTTCAGCGCAATCCGTCGCACGCTCGGGATGGGGTGAAATCGTGGCGGACCAGCGACGCTCGATAGATCCCCAAGCGCAGGAAGACGAGGCCATGACTACAGAGAGAACCTTGGCTGGCGCGGCGGTGCCGGTGGCAACGCCGAAGAGGAGATTCGAGATAACGAGATACCAGCTCGGGCACAGCGATCAGCGGCGCGGATGCGGCGGGTGGCCAGCGGTGATGCGTCAGATCGAGAGCGAGAACGCGGTGGTGGTGGTCGTGGACCAGGGCCGCGTCTGCGCGGGCATAGTCGGCGATTCGGGAGAGGCAGGGAAGGATGCGATCGTCCTCTCGAACCGGGTCGGCACCCAGCGCAATGCCGCAATCGTCGAGGGACGCGAGGTACAGATCACACGCCGCGGCCGGGCGGTCGCGCGGATCATCCCGCCCGAGCGCATCCCCGATTATCTGGCGGGCTGGACACCTCCCGCACCGGCTGTCGCCACCCCCAAGATGGTCGCGTCCAAGACCGCCACGCCCAAAGTCGCCGCGACCAAGGCGGTCGCGCCAAGAGCCACCACGCCCAAGGCCGCCACGCGCAGGGCCACAGCCGCATCCGCGCCGGACACGCGACATGCTGGCCGGCGCGACCTCATCCGCGAGGCTGTCGAGCGGCGGCTTGCCGGATCTGCGGGAAAGGAGGCTGGCGGAACTGCCGCGCCGAAAGCGAGGAAGCACGGCCGGCCCTCCGGCGAAACCGCGTTCGCGAAAGTGGATCAGACGCTCTTCGCGGAGAAAGATGAGATGACCGAGGAAAACCTTGCCGTGCTCGACGAGCTGCTGAAGGGGTAGGGACGCTGGATAGCCAGCCACGTCCTGCACTGAGGGCTGGCCGGGAAAGTCAGCCCTCGGCACGGTTTGGATTGCGGAAGCTACGCTACGGCGTCCTTGACCGCCTTCACGGGGCGTCCCTTGACCACCTTGCGGGCCGGCTTGGCCTTGAATACCGTCGGCTCCTTGGTGAACGGGTTGATGCCCTTGCGTGCCTTGGTGGCCGGCTTCTTGACCACGACCATGCGCACGAGCCCGGGCACGATGAAGACGCCATTCTTCTTCAGTTCGGCATGGCCGACGGTGGTCATGGCCTCAAGGATGCCCTTGACGTCCTTGCGGGTGAGCTTGTTCTCAGACTGGTCGGCGAGAAGCTGGATCAGTTCAGACTTGGAAAGAGGACCTTTAGCCATCGTATCTCCTTCGGGTTGGGGTCGAAACCATGTGCTCTACGCGGAACCCATTTACGATCTCTGGGAGCCACAAGAGCAGTGGCGAGCGACAAACCGTAGCCGATTTCGAGACGAGTGCGATGAAATTCGCGAGAAAACCGGGAGGGGGCAGATGGTAGGTCTGGTGGGACCGCGGCGCCCGCCCACGACCTGACGGTGGCTCATGCCATGGGGGAATCCCAGGCGCCCGAGGCCGGGGTCGAGCGCGCCCTGGCCCAACCGTGGCGCAGAAAGGTCAGGTGCTTACATGCCGGCGTCCCCGCCACTGATGCTGGTGCCAACCCCAGCGTCCGTTGGGCCTGCTTCGGTTGCCTGCGGCGTGGGCGGGGGACACCGTGGGGAGCGGGCTCACGGTGATGGGCATGTTTACGCTGGTCTGATTGGGCGGCAACGTCGTCCCGCTCGACCGCAAGGCCGCTGGTGCGCCGGGGTAGCGCGCCTCGGGACTGTTTGCAGCGAACCCCGCACGGGACCACAATGTTCCACATGACGGCCAGGCTGCGTATCGTGCTTTCGGGTCCTGTGGTGGCGTGTGGAAACTGGGTGCGGATCTTGACCGCTCACGCGGGTTGCCGACCGCCGACAGGGAGATGACAAGTTCATGCCGAACGATAGACGCATTCTTCGCTTCGCCTCGGTTGCAATTGTTCTCGGCCTGGCGCTGACGGGCTGCAAGGCCAAGTACCCAGCGTGTGAGGCAGATCGCGACTGCAAGGACAAAGAGTTCTGCGTCGACCGAAAGTGCCAGCAGTGTCGCAACAACTGGGACTGCGGCCATGGTTTCGCGTGCAACGCCGGTAGCTGCTCCCCGATTCCCGGGTACTGCCACGACAGGAGCGAATGTCCCGGGGGGCAGGAGTGCTTTGCCAATCACTGTCGGGGCTGTCAGCTCGACAGCGAATGCCCCAGCGGCACACGCTGCGAGCAGGGCTCTTGCATCACGGGATGCGCCCGCGACAGCCACTGCCCTCTCGGCGAGGCGTGCGTCGACGGTGCGTGTGTGGCGCACAAGGGCGGGCCTTAAAGCAGAACCCAACGAACACCGAGCGGGGGCCGCGTCTGCGCGGGCATCGGCGCCGATTCGGGACCGGCGGTCAAAGATGCCTCGCCCTCTCGAACCAGGTCGGCACCCTACGCAACGCCGCGATCGTCGAGGGACGCTAGCGTCAAATCTCAGCCAGCGCGGGCCTTTACGATCTCACGCGCCAACTGCTCGACAAGGGCGCTGCAACTCGTTTCCTCTTTCGCCGCGATGACCTTGAGGCCGTGGATCAGCTCGGCCGGCAGGTAGACCGTGAGTTTCCTGGGCTTGGGCTTGGCGCCGTCGGCTCGCTTCTTCGCCATGCGGCGACGATAGCCCGTTTTCCCGCCTTTCCGCAAGTGGCGACTTGTTCGTGTTGTTGATCTTGACGACATGTTGAACAAGATACACAATCAAGAACGAGGTGCCAAGATGCAAAACCCCGCCTCGCTCGTCCCGCTGAAAAACATCTTTCTTCTCTGGACCGAATCCTCCGATCAGTCCGCGCTCAACCGCCCTCTCTCGACCTGGGCCGAGGCCGAGGACGCGATCCACTCCATGGCCGCGGTCGCGCCCGAGTACGGCTACGACAAGACCCGCGTCCGCGTTGAGTGGGCGGACGGCGAGCGGTACGAGGTCCGCCTCGACGTCGCCCGGGTGGTGGTCCAGATCCCATGCCCTCTCGCCGGGCACGTCCGCCGCGCCCTGGAATTCACCTCTGGCCGGTGGCGCCCCGCGAACATGACCGAGGATCGCCAGCGCGAGTTCTTGGCCGAGGACGAGCGCCTTCACCCGGGCGGCGCCGCGTGGGCCGGCAAGATCTTGGACGGCTACGACATCGGGGGCTCCCCATGACATTCGACGCCACGTATGATCCCGCTGACGACAAGCTCCGCCTCCGCGCCAGCTCGCGCCTCGACGCCGAGACCTACGCCAGGGTCAAGGCGGCCGACTTCGGCTGGGCTCCCAAGCAAGATCTCTTCTACGCTGTCTGGTCTCCCGCCCGGGAGGACCTGCTCGCCGAGCTGGCCGGCGAGATCGGCGACGAGGAGACCACCCCGGAGGAGCGGGCTGCCCAGCGCGCCGAGCGGTTCGAGACTTACAAGGACAAGCGAGCCGTCGACGCCGAGCATGCCCGCAAGTCGGTCTCGGCAATTGCCGACGGCATCCCCCTCGGCCAGCCCATCCTGGTGGGCCACCACTCCGAGCGCCACGCCCGGCGCGACGCCGAGAAAATCGAGAACGGCATGCGCCGGGCCGTGCGCCTCTGGGAAACCTCGACCTATTGGGCAGAACGCGCGGCCAGCGCCATCGCGCACGCACGATACCTGGAGAAGCCTGCCGTGCGCGCCCGTAGGATCAAGAAGCTCGAATCCGAGTTGCGCGGTTTCCGGCGCGACACCGACAAGGCGGAGAAGGCCCTCAAGCTGTGGGCGGTCGAGCCGCTGACCCTTGAGCGGGCGAAGGCGATCACGAACGTCAACCACTACAGCATGTGCTTCCCGCTCTCGCAGTACCCGCGCGAGCCGCCCGCCTCGCAGTACGAGGGGCAGCAGAGCTTCTGGGCCGCCCTGGAGGACGGCATCATCACGGCCGAGCAGGCGAGGACCCTGGCGGTGGCGATGAACCAGCGGGGCATCGTCCACCGTGCGCGATGGATCGCGCACCTCGAAAACCGCCTGGCCTACGAGAGGGCCATGCTCGGCGAGAGTGGCGGGCTCAAGGCCGACAAGTTCGACCTCCAGCCGGGCGGCCAGGTGCTGCGGCGGGGGCGCTGGCACGTGATCACGAAGGTGAACCGCAGCGCCGGCGCCGTGCGGAGCGTGACCGTGCTCGGGCATTTCGCGGCGACCATCGCGGTGGAAGACATCTCCGACTATCGTGCGCCGGCCGATGGGGCCGCCGAGAAGGTGAGGGCCGCGACCAAGCTCGCGCCCATGTGCAACTATCCCGGCGAGGGCTTCCGCCACATGACACGCGCCGAGTGGGAACACAAGAAGATGTCGGACGTGCCGCAGGCCATCCGCCACGAGGCGACCGAGGAGCATGGGGCGCACCGTACACGCGCCACCTCCGGCGGGGGCTGGACGACGGTGGCGGTTTACCTGACCGACGCGAAGCGGGTGGACCCGCCCGCGCCGGGAGCGCCGGAGCCGGCGCCTCAGATCGCAACCCTGCCGCCCGAGCACAGCACGCCCCCAGCCCCGCGGGCGACCGATCCGGCTGCCGAGGACTTCGCGGCCCTCAAGGCCACGCTCAAGGCCGGCGTTCAGGTCGCCGTGGCGCCGCAGTTGTTCCCCACGCCGCCAGCGCTGGCGAAGCGCATGGTCGAGCTGGCGGAGATCCAGCCGGGCATGTGCGTGCTGGAGCCGAGCGCGGGCACGGGGAACCTGGCAAAGGCGATCCGGAGTGCCGTCCCGGGCGTCCATCTCGATCTAATCGAGATCGATCTGAGGCTGTGCTCCATCCTCCAGGCGTCTGGCTTCGAGGTCTCGTGCTGCGATTTCTTGGCGACCAGTATGCCGGTGTGCCCTGACAGCGAGGATGGCCACGATTGCGTGCTCATGAATCCCCCATTTTCCAAGGGCCAGGACGTCGCCCACATCCTCCACGCGCTCAAGTTCCTGAAGCCCGGCGGACGGCTCGTCGCCCTGTGCGCGAACGGCCCCCGCCAGCAGGCGGAGTTGCGCCCCCTGGCCACTACGTGGGAGGAGCTGCCGGAGGGCACATTCGCCGACCAGGGCACCAATGTCAGGGCAGCATTGATGATGGTGAAACGATGATCTACATCTTCGACAACGGGGAAAGTTACTCTAACCACGCGCTGTTCTTCGTCGACGCCCCGGATGACTTCGGGACCTGGTTCAACGGCGTTTACAGGCCCTGGATCGACGGCAGCGAGTATCGGCCGCTGATGATCGTGGGCACGGCGCCAGCGGTCGAGCGGCGCGAGCGGGGGCCTTATGTCCTCCGTCCCATCAAGAAGGGCGCCGCGGGCTCGGCCTGGCCGAGCACTGAGGTATCCATCGAGGACGAACTTCCCTTGTACGAGCTATCGACCATGCCGGTCGTCGAGTTCCTGGCCAAGATCGTCGAGCAGACGCGGGACGGCCAGCCCCGGCCACGCTACAGGCTAGAGGCCGAGAACGTGCGCCCCGCCGGGGAGAATCCCGGAGGCACGAGACAGGTGATAGCCACCTGCAGGGAATGCGGCGGGCCTGGGATCACCAACGAAAAAGCCCTGGAGGCGAGCGGCGGCAAGCTGGCCCACAAGGATCCTCTGATCTGCGCCAACGTCCGACGGAACACGAAGCAATGATCACGAAGACCTCCCTCGCCCGCGCCCTCCTGGTCGTCGAGAAAGACAAACGCGCATCCCTGCCCTTCGCCTGCCCCACCACCCCGGGCTGGCTATGGGCAGGCCCCTGGGCTGTGCTCTCCGACCGGATGGGGGCCGCCCGGGTGGAGGGCGGCGAGATCGCCGCCACCTCCGCCGCCATCCTGAGAGACGCGAACGCGCTGCCTGGGGATCCGAGGAACCAGCTCGCCCTCCGGGACGGCCCGCGCGAGTCCTCGGACGGGTCCGCCAGGCTCTATGTGCTGCGCAATGATTCCCGCCTCCTGGTGGGCGTGGACGCTCGCCTTTGGCCCCTCCTGGAGGGCCTCGACCTGTGGGGCGACGGCCCGCGCGAGCCGGTCGCCGGCTCCAGGGACGGCCAGATCATCGCGCTCGTGATGCCCCGGATTCTCGCAGAAGCCGACAAGGACCCCGCCCCGCCGAGGCCCCTGCCCGAGCGGGCGAGGGCAGCGTGCAAGGCGGCGACCGACGCGATGGTCACGCATTACAATCCCGCGAAGACCCTGGAGACGATGGACGTGACCGACGCGGCAGCGTCGCTGGTCGAGCGGAACGCCCTCAAGATCGTGCGGACGCCCGGCCTGGCCGCCGAGCTGCGCACCATCATCGCGGAGTGCCAGGCCCCGGCCTGGATCGTAGACAAGGCCCGGTACGCGGAGGCGATGCGGAAGCGGAGCAGCCGCGCCGGGGACTTCCACGCCAAGGTATGCGGCTCCCTCGACCGCGCGGAAGCCGCAGAGAGGAAGCGCGGGTCCGCCGCGAGGAAGGCAATCCCGTGAAAATCCCAGCAGGATGGCAAGAGTACGCCGACTTCCGGTCGAAAAGCGTCTACGAACGGGCCAAGCTGCTCGCCGCCTCGGGCAAGCGGAACCGGCTCGACATATCACCAGCCCACGTGCTGGAGCTGATCGAACGCTACCCGTCGCTGTATCGCGAGGCAAGGACTACCCCCACGAGCAAGGCGTGTCGCTTCGCCGTTGATGGATTCTGCATTGGTGATGGGTGGCACGCTCTTGTCGATCGCCTCTCTGCGAAGCTGTCAGCAGATCCGAACCTCTGCGTTTGGCAAATCAAAGAGAAGTTCGGCTCCCTGAGAGTGTATTTCTGCGATCAGGACACGCCGTCAGATCCACGCCTCGGCAAGGTGACGGACGCCGCGCTCGGCAAGGCGATCCGCGAGTCCGTGCGGACATGCGAGATCTGCGGCAAGCCCGGCACTCTCACCAGGCGGCGGAACTGGGTGTCCGTCCGCTGCAAGGCTTGCCTCAAGGTGGATGATGCGGAGAAGAAAATGAAGAGCGAAAAATGGCCCTGGGGTGGTGCTCTGCGCTTCCCCCGCAAACCAGCGACCACGTGGTTCAATGACATCATCGTGGCCTGCCTGAATCTCCCGCAATGCGCGGAGGACATGGACTTCGCCGCCTTCAAGGCGAGCCGGCCACGCCAGGCGGCGGCTCTGCGGCACATACATCAGATTGGGGATGCAGCGTCCCGCCAGCCAGCCGACGTCAAGAGGAAGTATCGCGCCGTCGATTGGAAGGCCCTCATCCGACTGAAGAAGAGGACGGCGAGGATGACCCCGAGGGAGATCTGGGAGTTCGTCCGCAAGGTCGCCCCCACACTGTTGGAGAAACTGGCGGACGACGAGGGCTTGCTGGTGGCCCAGAAGCGGTTTCGCGACCGTGACAGGCTGCTCTCAATGGCGGACATCAACCGTCTCTTGCGGGAGGGCCGACGCCGGAGCAAGCGCAAGGCCGCCCGCGAGGCGGCGGAGGCACGGGAGGGCAAGAAGGCGGCCGAGTGCGGCCGGTTGGCGAAGGCATGGAAGACCAAGACGAGATGACCGAGGACGAGGACGCGCAGGAACCAGATCCGAGGTTCCTGATCAAGGTCGCCCTGGCCGGCCTGGCGCTCCACCTCGCCGGCTACGCGATGGACAACGCGATGGCGGGGGACGCCGCCGCGGTGGTCCTGTTTGCGGGCTGGCTCTGGGGAGGGCGCGGCGTCGAGGAGGCGGCGCCCCCCGGCCCCCGCGCCAAGGGTCCTGGCCCGTCGGCCGCCAAGCGCGTGATGTGGCGCCTGCTTATCGGCGTGGCCCTGTTCCTCGCGGCGGCGCTGCTGGGGACGATGGGGGCGCGATGAAGCGGGCTCCATCATTCGGCGCCGAGCAGCGCTCGCGCCGCGCCCGCCGGGCCGCGACCGCCCGGTGGGCGCGGCTCGGCCGGGGCGTCCTCACGCTGGCACAGATCCGGGCCGCGGTCGTGGAGGCCCTGGCCAGGCGGGAGGCCAAGATCGCCGCGGGTGAGGGAATTCCTCCCGGATTGCCCTTGTTGCCGCCGGCCCCGGGCGAGCGCGTGGTGAAGAACCCTCGCGTGAAGTCGGCGTGGCTCATCGGCTCTTACGCCCGTGGCGATGCCCACGCGAGATCGAACCTGAACATCGTGGTGGTCGTGGAGGAGATGCCTCGCGACATGCTGGGCGAGATCGCCGACCTGTCCAGTGCGATGCACGAGGCCCTGGGCGACGACGTCCACAAGGACATCGACCTCCTCTTGGTCGACGAAAAGACATTCGACGAGCACGAGGCGGAGAGCTGGGGCGGCTCCCCCTACAACGACGTCCACAGGGAGGGGGTGCGGCTTGCCTAGGCTCGTCGGAATCCTAACAGACGTCCACGGCGACATCTTGGCGCTCGACGCCGCCCTGCCCCGGCTCCGCGCCATGGGCTGCGATGTGATTCTATGTGGCGGCGACTTGATCGACATGGAGCCGTTCGGCGAGGAGGTGTGCCAGCGGCTCAAGGCGGAGAAGAACATCATCTGCATCCTCGGGAACCACGAGCGGTGGGCGTTGGAGAACCGCCGCCGGCAGAAGGACGTGCGCAGCTTCTTCGAGCCGTGCAACATCTCCGTTCACTTCGGCGGCGGCGCCGAGCTGTCGCGCGACTCGCTCGCCTGGCTGGCGACCCTGCCCACGCATTGGGAGGCCGAGCTGGAGGGCGTGAAGCTGTCGATGTGGCACGCACGGCCGGGCAGCGACATGGAGGGAATCACGAAGGAGGCCACCGGGCCGGGGCTGCGGCGGCACCTATTGGAGCAGGCCCATGCCCAGATCTTGATTGTCGGCCACAGCCACGTGGAGTTCGAGCTGGCGGTGGACGAACCGCCCGGCAAGATCCTGAACTCCGGCTCCTGTTGCTCTAAAAGTTACGTCTTCAAGCATAGCGGCCCGCTCCTGGTGCCCGACGTGTTCAGGCCGGCCACGTTCGGGGTGCTGGGACTGCCCTCGATGGAATTCACGGTCTTCCGGGCGCTCGACGGCGAGCGCGTCTCCGGCAACCCGCCGGGCAAGCCCAGCATGCGGGCGCCCAGGCGCCCCGCCCGCTGAGCGCCCCGGAGGCCAGCGGGCTAGTTCAGGCCGAGGGCCCGCTTGAGGCGCAGGGCGCTGGCCCTGGGACGCCGGCAGATCTTGCACTTCCCGTCCCTCACGAGCTGGGCCTTGTCCTCCACCGCGAACGTCCGCTCGAACACGTCGAGCCAGTCCCTCGCGGCCTTCGGTCGCGACAGCCGCGGGATCGGACCGTGCTCGGCCAGCCACGCGAACATGTCGAGCGCGCACCCGGAGCAATACTTGCCCTCGGCCTTGGCCCGGAGCAGTTGCCCGCGGACGCCGGACAGATCCACGGCGAGCGTCACGACGCCTGCCAGCGGCTGCGGGCAGGCCCGTCCCACCTCTTCGACGTGAGCGCCGCCTCCAGCTCCGCCCCCTCCAGCTCGCCGGCGTCCGCCAGGCGTCGCGCGAACCGGGCGATCAGGCCCCAGTTCTCCTCGACGGCCCGCCGGGCGATGGACGAGCACCATCCTATGTAGGCCGCGACGCCCCGGGCATCGTCGCCGGCGGCGAGCTTCGCGTAGACCCTGGCGCCCTCGACGTCATCCCTCGCCCCGAGGCGGCTGGCCCGGCCCGTGTATCTCCGCTCCGCCTCGGACCCCGCCAGGATGGTGGCCGTCTCGTCCTCCAGCCTCGCCCTGGTGAGCGGGGTCATCTTCTCCTCGGGCCGGAAGGACCGCGGCCAGGGGCAGTTGCGGGTCCTGCCCATGCTCCCGGCCTCGGGGATGACAGACATCTTCAGGGGCATGTTGCCGGACAGTTTGAGGCCCACGACGGCGTGGCCGGCCTCGTGGTGCGCGGTGGCCACCGTCGCCCGGGAAATCAGGCAGCCCGGCCCCACGAACGCGAAGCGGGGCACCCTGCCCTTGAGCCCGCCCCGCAAGACGACGTCGGGGCAGATGTCGAGCCCGCCAGGCCAGGACGGATCGCCGCCTGCGACGGAGACCTTCGCGAACTTCCTCGGGTCCGCCCAGGTCGCCGTGAAGACGCCGCCCTCAATCAGGCTGAAGTCGCGATCGATGTCGCGGCCGTCGCTGAGGCGGAACCGCACCACGTGGTCGTGGAGGACCCGGGCTCGCAGGAGATGGATCAGGGTGCCGCCTCGCTGGCAGGCTCCGGCTCCGCCTCTTCCGGCGCCGCCCGGAATTTCTTGCGGGGGCCGCGGGTGCCGTCATTGTAAATGGGGTACAGGGCATAGATCTGGACGCCGCCCTTCCGCTCGTTGGCGTCGCGCTGGGCGTTCTCCACGATCGCGTAGATGTGACCGTCCAGCACGATCTGGGCTGCATCGTCGCGGACGGCTACCTCGTAGTCGACCGGGTCTTTGAGGCAGCAGGTGTATATCGTCTCTGCCGGGCGCCCGTCCCGATCCAGGCGATGGAGCACGATCGAGCTGGCGAGCGGGCCGCTATTCTTGCGGACCCAGCGTTCGATCTGAATTTTGATCACATGCCTGCACTCGTCGTGGTCCATGTCAGTCCTCCTCGTCGTCGTCCTCGATCTCGTCGAAGCCATCGTTCTCGAACTCGCCGTCCACGTCGTCCTCGTCGCCCTCGTCGTCGCCCTCAAGGTCCTCATCATCTGGCGCCCGCATGATGCCCTCCCCGGCCATGCGCTTCCCCCTGCTCCGCCCGCAGCGTCCTGGCCAGGCTCCGCCGGGCCTTGGACACGAGCCACAATTGTTTGCGCACCTGGTTCTCCGCCTTTGCGATGGTATCCAGGGCGCCGGGCAACGCCATCCTGGCCGCCGCCTGCTCGGCCTCGCTCGGCCACTCGCCGTCGGTGGCGGGATAGTCGATGTCGAAGCTGTCCTCGATTATGCAGACCAGCTCCCCGGCGTCCTCGCCCACCTCCAGCAGATCATCAAGCGCCTTGCGCAGCTTGCGGGCCAGGTCCGGCCCGTCGGTGGAGGTCTTCGCAAGCACAGCGCCTACCCCTCCTCGCGTCGAGGAGTGCCCCGGCCAACCGCCTTCGCACCCTCGTGAGTGCCCAGAGCATGCGCTGAGCTGGTTATCCCCCTCGGCCAGGGCCTCCAGCGTGGCGGGCAGCGCCGCCTTGGCAGTTGCGGCCTGCTCGGCCTCGGTTAGCCGCTCGCCGTCCATAGCCAGGTAGTCCAGGGCGAAGCTGGGATTGTGATTGAAACGCATGATTGTCTCCTACTCTTTCTTCGCGAGGCGGCGAGGCTGAGCACGGCGCTTGAGTTGCGGCGCAAGAACGTCTGGTATGCTTCGGGTCGCGCCGCGAGCCCAGTCGACGATCCCAATTGCGATCTTACGGAGACGCTCGGGGTCGTTGGGCAGTTTTGCGCGCGAAAGGATGTCGCGCAGGTGGGCCAGCTTTGCCTTCGAGGGGCGCGTGAACTCTTCCCAGCCGCTCGTGTCGCCGTCGTCCTCGGTGGGCACGAAGGTCGTGGGGACCTTGTTCTCCTCGATTTCGTGCCGCGCCCGCATCGCCTGCCACGCCCTTGTTGGATTGGGCTCCTTCGAGAGTCGATCTAGAATCCTGAACGTCAGGAGGGGATGCGCATTCTTCCAGTCGGCGATGACGTCGGGCGGGAGGACGCTCATATATCTCAACATCGAATAGACATGCCTTACGGATAGTGCCAGCGCCTTGGCGACTTCCTCGGGCTTCACCAGGAAGCGCCGGCAGATCAACTCGATCTGAGCCGCCGACTCGTAGGGAGTGAGATTGGACCTGGCCAAGTTCTCAGATAGATTCATCAACAAAGCGTCACGCTCGCTGTGGACCTCCCGAATTGTGCAGCGGATGGTGCTCCAGCCGAGTTCGCGGGCGAGTTCGAGTCTGGTGTAGCCGCAAATCGGATGGAATTTCTCCGGGTCGTGAGGATCTCTGCAGACGACAATGGCGTTGAGTAGGCCGGTTTTGCTTGCCATCGACGCCTTCAAGGCGGCGCGTTCCTCGGTGTCCTTTGAACGACGGCAGTTCTCAAAGTTGCCGTTCGAGATCTGACTGAGGAGAATTTCACGAGTCTCGATCGGACCCTCGACGTGAGGATGGAGGCGCTCTTTAAGACCCTCGCGAAGGTCGGCCGCCGTGCGGGGAGGGCGATTTTGGTAAGTGTCCGACGGTTCCGGCATATCGTCCTGCTCGCGCAGTCGCGCGAAAAACGCGGCTTGCGCACTCTCATCGGGCGTCGAGGGAATGATTGAGCCCGGGTTCATTGCGGCGAACATCTTGCCCAGCGCGCTCTCGGGATCGATCACACGACGGTCGGGCGGGGGATGAGAACCGGGTTCGCTTTCAAGGAGTTCGCGCGTCCGCTTGACGACCGGAGACTCTGCGCCCTCGTCTTCGTCTGCGGTCAGTTGCGGGTTCGAGTCCGAAAGTGATGCTTCTGGGATCGGTTGATCATTGTCGGATTCGTTGCTCATGGGACCTCACGCACAGTGGTTAGGTGTTCGCCTTGATTGGTCGCCGCAAAAGCGAGCTGACCAGACACCAGACACCGTCGACTGCGTGAAAATTCCAGAGCGTCTACCAACGGGCTCAACAAGCCCGCCGGAATCGAGACTCCAAAACCACAGACAACTGCAGAAAGAGTAGCGCGGCCTCACTGAGGAGTCAACCACTCCACCGCGAGCCCGGCGAAAGCGAAATGGTCAGGCGACGCCCATGCCGATGCGCATGCCCAGGCCCATGGCCACATCCGCCCCAAGGCCCCGGTGCCGATGGCCACGTCCGGAGGCACCAAGGCCCCGGTGCCGGCGCCCATGGCCATGGTGATGCCGATGGCCGGACCCAGGCCAAGCTCCTGGTGCCGGCGCCCATGCCGGCCGACGGCTCAAGCGCCCACGCCTTGTCTTGTCTACTCCCCGCGCCATCACCCCCTTTCCCTCGAACCCAGGCGCGGAGCTGGCGGAGCCTGGCGCCTTCACCTCCGATGGCGACTCTGGCGGCCCAGGCACGGCACTCGCCAGCAATCGATCAACGATTCCATAGAGATAGACGACGCTCCGTGCGTTATGCAACGGTCGCAAATGGCGAGAATTCAGTCGATAAGGACCGGATGACCCGGGCTGCCTGGTGTTCGTCCAAGCCTCTGGTCCATGGCTCATGCGCCCGTTCCTCTTCTCTCCGCCGGCAGCTTTGCCCGTGGCAGTCCCCATTTGACGGAATGCCCGCCGCATAAATCACGGCCTTTTGCACCGTGACCAGCGGCATGGACACGCGGCTGGCGACGCCCCCTTGGTATGCTACCCGCGCCATCTGCCTGTCACGGGCTCATGCCCGTGCTCACATCAGGCCTCCAGGATCTAGGGATCAAGGTGCCGGCGCCCATGCCCATGCCCACCTCCGGCCCAGGATCGAGGTGCCCGGCGTCCACACCTGCACGGTCCACGGGGCGGGTTGCTGGTGACCGCCGGGATCCTCCGGGAGGGAACCGCACATATCGCTCATATATAATGAGAGCACGGCGCGGCATCTCCGACCACGTGATGAGGGTTTCCCGTCCCTGGTTTTCAATACTGTGAAGAGGGGGCCGCAGAAAGCCGCGTCGCTGTCGTTCGACACCAAAAAGACCTGCGCGACGGAAGCGAGACTCTTTGGCGGGAACTCTTCCCTTCCCAGCCCACGGTACCCGTTCTCGTCTCATCTTCACCAGCACTCCAGGCAAGATCTTTTCGAGGATGAAGGCTGTCGTGTTGCTCAGGCCCATGAAGTTCCTGCCAAGAAGGTGGTTTGCCAGGCCTCCCAGCCCAGGAAACTCCTTCTCACTCATCCTCTCCAGCATTCCATGCAACATCTTTGTGAGGATGGGAGTGCCGAGATGCTCAGGCCCATGAAGTTCCTGCCAAGAAGGTGGTTTGCCAGGCCTCCCAGCCCAGGAAACTCCTTCTCACTCATCCTCTCCAGCATTCCATGCAACATCTTTGTGAGGATGGGAGTGCCGAGATGCTCAGGCCCATGAAGTTCCTGCCAAGAGTAGTTTGCCAGACCTCTCAGCCCAGGAACCCCCTTTCCGCTCATCCTCTCCAGCATTCCATGCAAAATCTTTGTGAGGATGGGAGTGCCGAGATGCTCAGGTCCATGAAGTTCCTGCCAAGAAGGTAGTTAGCCGAGACCTCTCAGCCCAGGAACCTCCTTTCCGCTCATCCTCTCCAGCATTTCATGCAACATCTTTGTGAGGATGGGAGTGCCGAGATGCTCAGGCCCATGAAGTTCCTGCCAAGAAGGTAGTTTGCCAGACCTCTCAGCCCAGGAACCCCCTTTCTCGCTCATTGTCTCCAGCATTCCAGGCAACATCTTTGTGAGGATGGGAGTGCCGAGATGCTCAGGCCCATGAAGTTCCTGCCAAGAAGGTAGTTTGCCAGACCTCTCAGCCCAGGAACCCCCTTCTCGCTCATCGTCTCCGGCATTCCAGGCAACATCTTTTGTGAGGATGGGAGCGTCGGAGCACCGATATCCTCAAACCAATGAAGTTCCTGCCAAGAAGGTGCCCTGCTAAACCCTTCCAGCCCACGGAACCACCCTCTTCCACGTAGTAACCCGAGAACTCAGCCAAGACTTCGAGGAACGAACCCATTCTTCCGAAGCATCTCGACAGATGCTCCCTCCCAGTCGAGCTTCAGTAAGCAGATTCGGGAAACTATCCGCATGCAACTCAGATTGCTGACCATCCACTATTCATCGAGACCTAACAGAACTAAACGCCAACCGGCTATCTCACACTATTGTCGACACCTTCGTCAACGAGATGATGAATCCCATCATGACGAGGTCACCACCAATAGGCGTGGACTGCCTGAAAAACAAGGCCTCCAAAACAAGGCGGACGTAACTAGGCGAAACCATTGAGCAGTGCCATGGAATGGAAGATGCGGCGTTAGCCGCCACGCTTGTGACATCCCGCACTGTCAGTTAAGGACGAGATGCCACATCACAGTAGCCATTGTGGCCTTCCCTGTGCCTAACCTGTGAGTATCTCCTCACAGTAGCTATCCCGCCTCCAGCCTGCTGCCTCCAGTCAAACGAAAAGCAAAAACATCGCAAATCGCTCCCGGCGCTCCTTGACTGTACAGAACAGAAGGGTTTATGGCTGTGCTACAGGAGTGCAGTCGGGTGACCTTTCGGGAAAAGCACATGGCCACCGTTTCGGCGCCCATTGTGGCGGTGCCAAGCGGGACCACTCATCGTAGTCGGTCACCGCGCCAGGGCCGTGAACGACCACGATCGCGATGCTGGCATCGAAACGCCAGTGCGTCGTGCGCTTCAATCGGAAGCATTGCCGAATGCCACACAAAGGAACGCCGCCCGGCAAGGGGCGGCGTCCGGGAGGACGACGATGGCTCCGTCGACCACCGACAGTAACAATGCCGGCGGCGACACTGGCGCCACGAAAGATACGGGCGCAGGACAACTCGGGCGCGAGCACGTCGAGTATCTGCGCGCTCGCGCGGTTCCAGAGGACGTCGCAATCAAGGCGGAACTGCGAAGCGTGTCCGCCGAAGCAGCGGGAAACCTGCTTAATCGCAAAGGACCGACTGCAAGTTCTGGTTTGGCTATTCCGTACGCAGACCTATCCCCACGGCAATGGCGTATCCGGCTGGACACGCCAACGGACGGTGCGCGATACCTCTGTGAAGCCAACCGCGAGGTGCCGGTTTATGTTCCCCCAGCGCTGCCTGGAGACGATCAGCCGACAATTGTGGTAGAGAGTCCAGTCAAGGCGCTGGCGCTCACCGCCGCTGGGTTCAGAGCCGTCGGGCTGGGCGGGACATCTACGACGTTGACCAAGGATGACGAGCCCCGACACCTGAACGAATCTTGGAGGCGCGTCGCCATCAGAGACAAGCCAGTCGTAATCCTCTTCGATTCAAACCGCACTACCAATCCAAGCGTCGCCCGAGACGAGGCAGCCCTTGCGATTGCGCTGGAAGCAGACGGTGCCAAGGTGAGAATCGCTGTACTCCCCCCCGGCCCAGACGGCGCGTCTTGGGGACCCGATGACTTTCTGGCCGGGCGGGGCGGGGAAGCCTTGAGGGCAGTCATTGAGAGCGCGTACCCCGCTGAGCCCATCGGCCGGGCACAATCTACCGCGCCAGCGACTGTAGCCGCTCTGCTGGACGATCTGCCCTTCTTGCTTGCGGTCACAAAGCGCGGCCCGGGGTGCCGAAGTCAAGTGCGCCAGGCCATGAAGAGTATCGGCAAGATAAGTTTTAAGGACTTCGACGATGCGCTCGCGCAGGCTCGAACCAAGCTCAAGAAGGCGGCGGGGGCGATCTCGACGCAGAACGGACTTGGCCGTCAGTATTTCGTTCAGGAGGGAGCGATCTTCATGGAGGGGGAGGATGAGCCGCTCCAATTGTCCAATTTCACCGCTGAGATCGAGCGGGAGACACTGAGCGATGATGGAATGACAGAGTCGCGGTCCTTCGAGGTCACGGGGAAGATGCAAAACGGCAAGACTCTTCCCAAGATCGTGCTGAGTCCCGAGGAACTGAGGAACGAAGGGTGGGCTTTGGAGCACTGGGGTAGCTGCGCGGTTGTTGGACCTACCCCGGGTACGGCCAGTCACCTACGGTGCTTCACATTTTTGGTGGCGGGGCAGCGGTACACTTGGCACCAGCCGATGGACTCCCTCTCGTTCGAGCCGGTTTACACGGACAAGGCCAAGAGCTGGGTAGACGGCATCGGCGAGAAGCCGGTCGAGCTGGCGGCAAAGAAATTCGCCGAGGCGAAGGAGTTGGTCGCCTGGGTGTTGGCGAGTGCCGCCAAGGGCGTTGGCGCCGTGGACATCACGGACCCAAGCCAGGGATGTCCATGAGCGCGAACGGTCGTGATCAATGTGTCCGTGTGGAACCTTCAGTCGCCGCCGACGCGGGCTGTCGGACCACGGCTGAGGTGTCAGTGAATGCTTTCCGGAATGTGCGCACCGATATGGAGACCAAGATGCCCATGAACATGAGTGTCACGAGATCTGGAGCACCGGGGCGAAATGCCTGTAGCAGGAAGTTTGTTCACGACCTCCTTCGCGCAGTTGAAAGAGGCATCCCGGTGGGTCGTCATGTGAAGCCCTGTCTCTACCCTTTGGGGTCCACGCTGTGCCACGAGTGGGGGCATGAGTCCGCGTTCGTGCTGGCGCTTTCCATGCCCGTTTGCAGTCAACAGTACCACCGCAACCAACGTCTTCGTTGCCGCCCGTGCGCACGCCGTCGTGCTGTTCGCCGACATGGTGGAGGCGGCCGTGGCGGTGGCCGCGGCGGTGGCCATGGCGGCGATGGCCCTGGCGGCGATTCCGCACCGCCAATCCTGTCCCATCCCGGGTCGAGTCCCCATCCTGGTGTAGCAGGGCCATTGGTCTGCGGGGCAGATGCCACCGACGACCGTGGGAATGCTTCCCGTCGTCGCCTGGGTTCGGCCCTATGTGAGATGGGTCGTCCGTGTGGACCCGGAGCGGGTTCTCCACGTCCCATGGATGGCGCTCGGGGTCCTGCAAGGCCCGGCCGCCACGGGCCTGTGCGTATCCTCTGTTCTCGCCTTCATGGAGTGGAGGCGCTTCGCGCCAGCAATCATGGAGGCGTGTCATGTCGCGCTTCCTAGGCATGACCACGCTGGACCCGTCGCACACGCAGGGCGGCGCCCAGTCGCCCGTGTTCACGAAGCACGAGGCGGCCCGGTATTGCCGCGTGTCCCTGCGCACGTTCGAGAGAAGGGTCCAGCCGCACCTGCCTCACGTCCCTATCGGCGCTCGTATCCAGTTCAACAAGGAGGATCTTGACGTATGGCTCGCAAATCAACGGGTTGGCATATCTACAGAGACCCCCGCTCGGGCGTCTACCAGGTCAGGTTCATGCACGGGGCTCGGCGTCGCTCCTTCAGCACGAGCGAACGAGATCCTGGCCCGGCTGCGAGCAAGGCAGCTCGCATCTACGCCGAGGTCGTCTCCGGCAGATGGTCCGCTAGCAAAAAAATGATTGCTCCGACGGGCAAGCCATTCGACGAGGTTGCGGCACTCTGGCTCGCTGACATCGAGCCCAGCGTCGACCCGCAGACATTCCTGCTCTTCCAGGACACGTATGTGGGCACGCACTTCGCGCCTTTCTTTGGCACCATGGACCGGCTCACGACTGTCGGCGCCGAGGATTACATCACATCAAGGTTGCGCCTGGTAACCAGGGAAACGCTCAAGAAAGAGCTTTCGGTCCTGCGCCAATTCGCACAGTGGGGCCACCGGCGAGGCTTCTTGAGCGAGTTGCCGGAAATCGAGACCCCGGGGCGGCGTGTGGTGGGCCATGTCCAATCGGCGTCCCGCAAGCGCACGTTCATTGTGTTCACCGCCAAGGAGATGGAGAGCATCATCGCCAAGCTGCCCGAGCATGGTACGAGCAGGCGATCGGGGAAGCGGTTTCCTGTTCGTGCGCGCTTCACGTTGGCGTGGGAATACGGCCTCCGCCCCGAAACCTTGAACAAGTTGAGCGTGCCCGAGCACTACCGCCCGGGTTCCGCCGTCCTCACGATCACCAATGAGATCGACAAGTGCCGCTTCGGCCGTGATCTGGAAGTGACGCCGGATGCACGCAAGGCCCTGGATTCAGTCTGCCCGACGACGGGTATCATTTTCGGCGCTCATGACTACCGCACGCTTCTGCGGGCGGCATCTCACGCTGCCGGCATCGACATCCACCGTGCGGAGCGCATCTCGGACTACGATTTTCGTCACTCTCGCCTCACGCACCTGGGGCAAGTGACCAACAATCTGGCCGGGCTAATGTACTTGGCCGGCCACAAGCAGCCCGCCACCACAGCCAAGTACATGCATCCTGACAAGGCGGCGGCGGACGATGTCCTCCAGGCCGTTGCGGCTGCCGGCGCATTGAAATCTTGGCCACGTTCCGGCCGTGCAGGCGCGGTCGAGAAGCTTCGAGCCCCTGCATCCCAGCTCAATTCAAGAAGTAATAGTCCCCCCAAGAGTCGCAGCGCAACCAACCGACGGCGCAAGGCCGGTCGGGCGGTCTCCGCTCGGATGCGACGTGGCCGCAGACAGGCAGGCAGCAGCCTTGAGATTCCGTAGTGACCCCTCAATTGAAAACAAGGAGGCAGCAACAATGACAAGGAAACGCCAGACCCAGAAGACCAGTGTGACCACAGACCGACCGCAGCGTCGCGGCGAGAAAAAGGCGCAACAGCGCTGGGTGCGAGTTCTTTCGGGCATTTTGTCTCGCTCGGGAAAGATCGTGCCCAGCGAGGCGGCGTTGGTGGCGGTCGCCCGGAGGTATCCGAAGAGATCACCTGCCGAGAAGTTTCGCCTGGCACAAGCGCAGACGGTGCTGGACTGCGTGCGCGAGAAGAACTTGGCCGCGACAATCCACGTTGTGCGCCGTTAGCACAAGAGCGTTGCCTACTCGCCGCCCTGAAGGCCCGCATGACAACACCGGAATCAACCAACCCCTGAAACCTGGAAATACTATGGAGAATACCGATGCCCAAGAACCAGATGCCCAGAACCCCCAGCCCCAAAGCGAAACCCTTAGATCCGCCGCAACTCAACATCAAATCCCTGATTGGCAAGAGAGGGTGGACCAAGACCGGGATCAAGAAGTTCCTCGGTGCTCCCTATAGAACCGAGCAGTGTCACCGCGACTATGTAGGCGATTACGTCGTCCACTGGTACCTGGAGACGTCCGTTGTCGCGGCGGAGGCCACCCCCGAATTCAAGGCGTTCCACGCGAAAAGGGCCATGCGCTCCGAAGCCGCGCAGAAAGGCGTGCGCACCAAATACGAGGAGACCATGGATTTCGTCGGAAAACTCGACATCCAGGTGCCCCGATTGGATAGGGAAACCCTCGTTCGTCGCGCCTGCGAGTTCTACAACGCGCGTCGCAGTGAGCCCGCCCCCGGCCCTACGAGCGCCTCCGTCGACAGCGATCCGGCGTTCTTGGCACACATCACGGTCGATTACGTTCGCCAGAATCTGACGGGTTATGAAGCCGCGCTTCACGCGCAGTTCGGCAGGGTGGGAGTGGAGGACGCCGTCGAGGCAATTCGGAAGAAGGTCTACGCCGCCATTGCCGAGGCGTACCCCGATCTCGCAAAGGAATGCAGGAGGATGCGCGCAGGGCTCAACGTATGGACAAGGTGCGGACGGAGCAAGAGCGCTGCCCAAGGCCCCGGACGTTCTATGCCGCAGGTTGACTGAAGCACCACATGCCAACCGTCGCCGACATTGAGCGCCGCGTGCTCGCCGCCTCGTCCGAGCCCACGGAGACCGCCGAGATGCGAAAAGGCGCACTCCTCGACGTGATCCGTGTGTTCGGCCGGGGCGGCGAGTGGTTTGCCATCTCGGAAGTGAAACAACCCCAACAAAAGGAACGGAAATGAGCACAGCGAAGAAGAGAGTTCGCGCACCGGCGACTCGCAAGTCGACGGCGCCGTCGGCGTCCCCGACCAAGATCGATAAACTCACAGCACAGCAAGCGCTCAACCAGCAAGCGCTCAAGAGGCTCAGACGATCCGGAGCCTGGCCTCCCGCACCCCCTTCCTTCCGGAGTATGGGAAGAATAGAGCCATCTGATTAGCGCATTGCAACTGGAGCGAGTACACCATGCGGTAATTGCTGCCGTGCTGTCCTCCGCCGACATCGAGCGCCGGTTGCTCGCCGTCCTGGCCGAGCCCGTCGAGTCCGCCGAGGGACGCAAGTGCGCTCTCCTCGACGGGCTCCGCGTGCTCGGCCGGGCGGGCGACAAGCACGTGATCGCCGGCGACCTCGGCCTTTCCTTGCGGGCGATGGCCTGGGCTCCATGCGCCTGGAGATGGCGGTGCCGAGCCTGGCAGCTGTTCCCTGGGGCGAGTTGCAAGCGGAGTGATGGGGAAGGTGAGCTGCTCCCGCCAGGGGACGGCGATCTGGTTTCAGGCGGTGAGGCCCGCGGCGCTGGCGCGGGTGGAAGTGTTCGGGAAATTGTCCGTGCTCGGGTCGAGCGACTTGCTGGCGGGCAAGCCGGCGACGCCAACGCGGCTTGTATGGTGCAGATGGCGCGGAAGTGGGCGGTGGAGGAGGCGGCGAGGCTCCTGGAGCAGATCCCGAGGCGGCTGCCGATGTTGACGGTGCGAAAGGGGCGCTGGAAGAGGCGGGCGAGAAGGGGCGAAGTGGGAGGCGACGCGGAGGCGGAACAGGACGAGGTTGGAGGCCGTGACCGGAATTGCCCGTGACCTCACGGCCCTGTTTGGGGTGCTCGTGTTGCTGGTGGGTTGAGGCGGCAACTCGGGCATGGGCGTCGATGGGCGGCAGGGCAGGGTGGGGTGGAGAACCGACCCGCATGCGCTCGGCTCCGCTCGCCTTCAGCCTGAACGAGCCGAGAGCCAGGGTTTCTCGATGGTCGTTTCCAGGTAGACTGCCCCGCGTGGCCAGTACAGCGTCATCAATGCCCGTGTCACGTGCAACTGGAGATTTCATGGCGAATCGCGAGTGTTGTGTCCTCATGAAGTTGGCCGTGCTGTGCGTGTTCGTCGTCACCGTGGCAGGCGGGTGTAGCAGTGGCGGGAGTGGAGCGCCCGGCACCGGGGGCACGACCACCACCACCGGAGGGAGCACCAGCATGTCCGACGGCGCGACCGGGGATTCGGGGACAGCCGACGCCACTGGTAGTAGCGGCGCTATGCAGTATTGGCAGTCCGTGGCGTCGTCATCGGACGGCACGAAGCTCGTCGTGGTGTCCATCGGCATTGGCAACGACGACGGCGGGTACATCTACACGTCAGGTGACTCTGGGGCGACCTGGACACAGACTGGCACCCAGCAGTTCTGGCAGTCCGTGGCGTCGTCAGCGGACGGCACGAAGCTCGTCGCCGTGTCCATCGGGATTGGCAACGACGCTGGCGGGTACATCTACACGTCGGGGGATTCCGGTGTGACCTGGACCCAGAGTGGTAGCCAGCAGCTCTGGCAGTCAGTGGCATCGTCAGCGGACGGCACGAAGCTCGTCGCTGTGGCCTGGTACGACACCGACTACAGCGACGGGTACATCTACACGTCGTCGGACTCCGGGTCGACGTGGACCCAGACTGGCACCCAGGAGTACTGGACGTCCGTGGCGTCGTCAGCGGACGGCAGGCATCTCGTCGCCGTGGCCGCCTACGGCTACATCTACACGTCGGGGGACTCCGGTGCGACCTGGACCCAGACGGGTCCCCAGCGGTACTGGACTTCGGTGGCGTCGTCATCGGACGGCACGAAGCTGGTCGCCGTGGTCAACCCCGGCTACATCTACACGTCGGCAAACTCCGGGGCGATCTGGACCCAGAGTGGTAGCCAGCAGCTCTGGCAGTCCGTGGCATCGTCATCGGACGGTACGGATCTGGTCGCCGTGGTCAACCCCGGCTACATCTACACGTCATCTGATTCCGGGGCGACCTGGACCCAAGCGGGTTCCCAGGAGACCTGGACATCCGTGGCGTCGTCATCGGATGGCACGAAGCTCGCCGCCGTGGCCGACCACATCTACACGTCAGCGGACTCCGGTGCGACCTGGACCCAGCGTCTATAGCAATCGGCCCGGACGGCGCGAACGGCGCGGCGCTATCGCCGGTGTCCCAGCCAGGCCCACCGGGAAGGACGAGAAACTCGGGGCGCGTGCCACAACCAACGTGGAGGCGTTCGGCTCATTGCGATCGATACTCCGAGAAGATCCCTTTCTCGCCGGCTATTTCCAGGTACACTCTCGCGGGTGGGCGCGAGAGCGTCCATCGCTCCGATTTCAGAGGCAACTGGAGGCCCCATGTCGAATCGTGCGGGTTCCATCTTCGTCAAGTTGGCCATGCTGCCAATGTTGGCTGTCACCGCGGGTGCAGCCGGGTGTGGCAGCGGCGGCACGACCGGCACCCCTGGAGGCGTGACCATCTCAGCGGGCATGACCAGCAGCACCGGAGGCACGACCGGCATTCTGGTCGCGACTGGTGCGGCTGGTACAACGACAGGGCCGGGATTCTTCAGGGCCACCAGCAGCATGACCGAGGCAAGGTACCAGCACACGGCGACGTTGTTGCCGAGCGGAAAGGTTCTCGTCGCCGGAGGCAGCGATGGCCCCAACTTCCTGGCGACAGCCGAGCTTTACGACCCAAGCGCCGGTACATTCACGGCCACAGGCAGCATGACCGTGGCAAGGTACCAGCACACGGCGACGTTGCTGGCCAATGGGATGGTGCTCATCGCTGGCGGAGACCAATGGGAATTGGGCAGCGCGGAGCTATACGACCCAGGCTCCGGGACATTCACGATCAGCGGGAGGATGACCGTGGCAAGGGAGGGTCATACGGCGACGTTGTTGGGCAACGGGATGGTGCTCATCACTGGCGGAGGCAACAGGGCAGGCAACCTGGAGAGCGCCGAGCTTTACGACCCGGTGGCTGGGACATTCACCACTACCGCGAGCATGGTTTCGCCCACGAACCAGCACACGGCGACGCTTCTGCCAAGCGGGAAGGTTTTCATCGCTGGTGGATTGGATGATCTCCTCGTGGTTCTTGGGCTCGCGGAGTTATACGACCCGGCAGCCGGGACATTCACGGCCACCGGGAGCATGACCGTGCCAAGGGAGGGCCACACGGCGACTTTGTTGGAAAGTGGGATGGTGCTCATCGCCGGCGGAAACAGCGTTGACGAAACGACCCTCGCCAGCGCGGAGCTGTACGATCCGGGAGCTGGGATATTTGCAGCGACGAGCAGCATGACAGCGACGAGGTGGAGGCACACGGCGACTTTGTTGCCGAGCGGGACAGTGCTGATAGTCGGCGGAGGCGATTACTCGCAGGCCATTCTTGCCAGCGCAGAGCTGTACGATCCAGCGGCCGGGACATTTGCGGCGACTGGTGGCATGACAGCGGCAAGACGGAGCCACACCGCGACGTTGTTGACGACCGGGGAGGTGCTCATCGCTGGCGGAAGCAGTGTTGGTAACGTGATCCTAGCGAGCGCGGAGTTGTACGAACCTGCGGCCGGGACCATTCCGTGACAGTGTTTGGTCACGGGGGACGTTGTTGGGCAACTGGATGGTGCGCGCGAAGCCCATCGGCGGATGGGATGGCATCGCAGCCCTCGCGAGCGCGGAGCCATACCAGTAGCCCCGCCAACCTGCCGGCAGCAGCTACGCCGTGATGGGCGCCGGCCAGAAGGTCATCGCCACGCTGCTCGGCCATTCCGACAGCGCCACCACCAAGCGCTACACCCACGTCGCTCAGAGCGCGACCGCGGCTCTGGTCGAGGCCCGATGGCTGCGGCTGGGAGGCGGGGAGGGCGGGCGGTGAGGGATGCGGCTGCGTGGCCTGGTGGCTGTGGTGTGAGCCAGATCAGAGATTATCGAAAATGCTGGGGGTAGACGGTGTAGCAGTTGCGAGTCGCCTGAGATGGCCAGAGTAGACCGCAGGGGGGGCACTTGGCACATTCAGCTTTTTTGCGACCTGACTGACGAGTTGATGGATTTGTGCCTCCACCCCCAAATTGAGGGCGTGGATGTTCGAGAGTGGCCCAGAGAGAACGTCGGGTGGGGTTCCAGGCGCAAGAAGCGGAATGAGCGGGCGTTCCGTGCCCCACCGCGCGCCTAATTCAAAGAGCGCGTACACCGACGTGAGACTATGTTCTGAAATGACCCCTATGAACAACTCCGAATCTCGCACCTCTCGCCGAAGGCTTTCTTCGGTATTTGCGCCGCCCTCCAAACCAAAGCCATCGACGCTGGTACAGCGAATGTCAGAGGAGGGAAGGTTCAGGGCGGAGCGCAGCAGGTCAATGAGAGCGCTGGCAACTTGAACATCGGCGGACGAATGGCTGATGAAGATCCGGATCGGTGTATTGCCAGTCGGATTGGGCAACCCATCTCCAGTGGAGGATTCGGCCTTTGCATCCCGGCTTCGCTGGAACTCACGCGCAGAGATGGGCCGAACCTTCATTTGGTAGTGGGCGGGGATTCCTGAGACCTTCTCGTGAAAGCCAGTCGCTGTCACCGCGTAGAATTCACGCAGCCCGTTTGAGGCGAGGCGCTCGGCAATGTCGCCAACCTCGATAACGAGTGAGCCATCCATGACCATTATCAGTCCTGGCGAGACTTGGCCCCTGACCGCCTCCAGCGTTTGCCCATCAGACTTGTGGATCGTCATCGTATCTGGCATCAACTCGTCAAACATTTGGCGCTCTCCTTGGTGATCGGCGGCGGCGTTGTTACGCTGAACTTTGCCTTCGACTCTTTGATAGAGCCCAACGATATCAATGATGCCTCGCAGAGCAATGACATCCGGCGGGAGACCCCACGACGCAGTCGGGGGTGGTCCGAGTGAATGGGAGTGTTCTCCAGCCAAATTGAACAGAGATACGACGGCGACGGCATAACCAAATCTCTCATCTCCGGCAACGACGCCACTGCTTTTCATCTCATCCCACGTGTACCCCTTGAACTTGGACTTTTCATGCCCAAGCCGTTGCTGGATGTATCGCAGTATCCCCTCGGCAAGGGAAGATGCCTCACTCGTGTATGAGCAGCTCAGGAGGCCCAGCGGAGTAAGTGATAGGGTCCCCGTGCCCGGCCCCTCGCCAGAAGCCAGGAGTAGGCGACCAAGCAGGACTTGAACCACCTCACCTACGAAGTTCTCGCTTCCCGGAGGGTGCTCCAGCAGCAGTTCCGTGAGCCCAATCGGCTCAGCCTTTGAAAACTGGCACTTTGCCACGGTGTCGAGAACGCGGAGTTCTCTTCGAGGCAGCGTCACAAGAAGATCCGTCATTTGCCTATCCTGGTGTCAAGGCTTTGGGCACTACAGTTTTCCCCCGCAGGCGATGCTACACCCACGTCGCCCAGAGCGCGACCGCAGCCCTAGTCGAGGCCCGATGGCTGCGGCTGGGAGGCGGGGAGGGCGGGCGGTGAGGGATGCGGCTGCGTGGCCTGGTGGCTGATGTGCTTGGCGATCCAGATTTCCGCTATCATGTCGGCGAGGTGTGCGATGCCGGTAGTCGAATCCAGGGGGTCATTCCTGTTCCCGACACGACGGCTCGGCTGCTATGGGGTCGTCTGCTTCCTCGCCGTTGTCCTTTGGGGCTGCTCGGATCCCCTTCGCCCAAGAACGCCGAGCACCACGGGCACTGCGGGTAGTGGTGGCACCGGCGCAGGCGGCCTGGTTACCACGGGAGGGGCGGTTGCCACTCCCAGCAGCGCCTCAACTTCGGCAGCGATTGCGACGGGGGAATCGGGTTACCCCAGCACGCCACCCAGGAGGCAAATTTTTCCAGGCCCGCTTGGCCACGAACGCTGGCCAGATGAGACCATAAGACAACTGGAGGGAGATGCGGCCAAAGGTGACGGCCAGGCCGCCTGGGCACTCTCCGTCTACTACGGTGTGAATCTGCACGACGGGCGCCGATCAGGCGAATGGGTTCATCGAGCCGCCGTGCTTCGCAATCCCAATGCCGAGCAAGAAACCGCGGAACTCATTCGGAGCGGACTGAGCTACGCGCCCTACGGCGACTCGGAACCAGCGGCCCGGCAACAGCTTCTCGAAGACGCGTGCAGAACAAACGCATCGGCGTGCCGTGAGCTTGCCGATTCTTTCGATGCAGGGTCTTGCGGCGGCCCCAAGCCCAACCACAAGAAGGCGAGGCTCTACTACCAGCGCGGCGCCGAACTTGGCGACCAGCTTAGCTGGGACAGGCTCGCCGCCTATCTTCACCAAGGGCTAGGGGGGCCTGTGGATGAAGCCGGAGCGTATTTCTGGACATCCATCCAAGCCAGGTGCACGGCTCCGGATTCTGTCGGCGGCAAGAAGACGTGGTCATTCAGGGAACGCTTGGCGGCGTCTCTTCCGTTGGCTGAACTGGAGAAGCAATGGGCAGCCGTGGACAAGTTCATGGCGGAATACTACGCAGGCATACGAGACATGCTGTTTCCCCCGTTTTTTAGAGACATGGTGCCTGACGATGTCGCGTTTCAGTCAGAACGCGACGCCGACGCTCGCGAGAACGAACACCGGAGCCGCCTGCGCGAACCGAATTCATGCGTACCGAAGGTCACCGGATCTTAACGGCAGTGGCCGGCCCACACCCTTTTTTCCCCTGACCACGAGCGGTTGGCCGCCAGCCGGAAGCCACCAGCCTCCAAAAATCCAGGGACCTGATTCAGGGACCTCGTTTGGCCATTTCCGAAATGCTGAATAATCTCAGTTGGTTAAGTTGTGGAGGCGCCGGGTACTGCCGACGGGTTGCTCCGACAAGACTTCGGCCGGATTGATTGGGTTCTGGTCGCAGAGGCATCCGTCGCTGGATGTCGCTCGGTGACGGCGACGGTGCCAAGCGCAGCCTGGGATTCAGGGAGGTGCCTGAGATGGTGGAGTGTGTGGTGGAACCGATCTGCGGGCTCGGGGGGCGAGAATCGGCTCTGGTTCCAGTAGTTGCCACGCTCGGGAAGGTGGATCGCGACTTCCCCAAGACCACTTTGCTGATAATGTTGCTGATATGATTCGTGCGCGCCGATACCCAGCAATCGCTGTGGCGTTGTCATTGACCGGGCTTGCCTGCTCGCGGACGCCGATGGGCGAAGAGAAGGCGGGCGCCATGAACAGTGGCGGAGGAACCGGCGGAGGAAACACGACTGTCACTAGCGGAGGTACCACCATCGAAGCCACAGGTGGAGTAGGTGCGGCCGGTGCCCTTGGAGGCGCGACTACCAGTACCGCGACGCGGCAAGGAGTTTTTGTGGCGACGGGCGACCTGACCGCGGCAAGGGTGGGCCACACGGCGACGTTGTTGCCGAGCGGGAAGGTGCTCCTCGTCGGGGGCGGGAACGATAGCGTCACTCTCGCGAGCGCAGAACTGTACGACCCGGCGAGCGGGACATTCGTCGTCACGGGCAGCATGACCGTGGCGAGGGAAGGGCACACGGCGACATTGCTGTCGGGCGGGATGGTGCTAGTCGATGGTGGAGGATCAGAGGGCGGCAACTACTTCGCGAGCGCGGAGCTATACGACCCGGCGAGCGGGACATTCGTCGTCACGGGCAGCATGACCGTGGCGAGGGAAGGGCACACGGCGACATTGCTGTCGGGCGGGATGGTGCTCATGGCAGGCGGCCTATCCGAATTCAGCGTTGGGCTTCCGAGCGCGGAGCTATACGACCCGGCAGCCGGCACATTTGCGGCAACGGGCAACATGACCATGGGGAGAACAGGCCACACTGCCACGCTGCTGGGCAACGGGAAGGTGCTCATCACCGGCGGAGCATCCGAACTCAGCAATGAGATCGCGAGCGCGGAACTGTACGACCCGGCGAGCGGGACATTTGCAGCAACCGGCACCATGACCATTGCAAGGGTTGCACATACAGCGACGTTGCTGCCAAGCGGAATGGTACTCATCGCCGGGGGCACCGAAGAAAACGACGTTCTTGGGAGCGCGGAGCTATTCGACCTAAGCGCCGGGACATTCACGGCTACCGGCAACATGGCTATGCCAAGGTCTGACCACTCGGCCACCCCGTTGGGCAACGGCAAAGTGCTCCTCGTCGGCGGATTCGACTACAACCTGCTGGCTCTCGCGAGCGCGGAGCTGTACGACCCGACGACCGGGATATTCACGGCTACCGGCAGCATGGCTGTTCCAAGGTGGGGCCACACAGTGACCTTGCTGGGGAGCGGGCAGGCGCTAGTCGCTGGCGGGAACAGTAGCACCGCAGCTCTCGCGAGTGCGGAGCTATATGAGGACTAGCCTCGGCGGCGAGCGCCGGCCAAAGGGCGGCTCGACATACTGGCGCTGCTCGGCTCCCTCGCTGTAGCTAGGGACAACAAAGGGGGAGAGGTATGCCTCGAAATTACCCTCGCCCAACCCAGCCGATACGAGATGCCACGCTTGCACTGGCCAGGCGCTTGCCCCCCAGATCGGCCCCATCCAAGCAGCAGCACCCCGCCTTTGCATCCCGGCTCCGCTGGAACTCGCTCGGGGAGATGGGCCGAACCTTCATTTGGTAGTGGGCAGCGAAGCCTACAACCTCCTCAATGTCCCGTCCCGCCCCTACCTGTTAGATTGCAAGCGAGGGTAATCGTTGTGGCCTTGTTGCCACGCACGTTGCGGCGTGACTGGGGAGCCATGGTGGTCTGGCTCCGGTGTCCTCTGCTGGCCTGTCATCCGGGCGCCGTCGGGGGCCGGTCCTGGGCGGAATGTGAGATTGACGGTGTGCTCACGCGAACGCGCCCACCGGGTGGGACGATTTGTGTCCGAGGGATACCACCAGGAGCGGCCGGGAGATTGGTGCCGTCCTTGCCAGGAGAGTGAATCACCAGTAGCCGACGCAGAAGAGGGCAGGTACGCTCTCACCAGGAGGACGTCGGACCATGGCTCGCACAGCAGAAGGTTGGCAGCTCTTTCAGGACCCCCGCTCGCACGTCTTCCAGGTCCGGTTCACCCACGAGGGTCGACGCCGCTCCTTCACCACGGGCGAGCGAGATCCTGTCCCTGCGGCGAGCGAAGCAGCCCGGATCTACGCTGATGTTGTCTCCGGCCGGTGGTCCCCCGGCAAGGCGCTGGGTGCCCAGCCAGGCAAGCCGTTCAACGAAGTGACGGCGCTCTGGTTCGCTGACATCGAGCCCAGCATCGATCCGCGCACGTTCGCGCTCTACCGGGACATCTACATGGCCACTCACTTCGCGCCTTTCTTCAGGACGATGGACCGGCTCACGACGGTGGGCGCGGAAGACTACGTCGCGTCCCGGCTGCGGCTGGTGACGAGGGAAACGCTGAAGAAGGAGCTTTCGGTCCTGCGCCGTTTCTCGAAGTGGGCGCACCGGCGCGGCTACCTGAGCGAGATGCCGGAAATCGAGACGCCGGGGCGATGTGTGTTGGGCCATGTGCAAGAGTCGTCCCGCAAACGCAATTTTCTCGTGTTCACGGCCGAGGAGATGGAGAGCATCATCGCCAAGCTGCCTGAGCATGCTACGAGCAAGCGGTCGAGAGAGCGGTTTCCAGTTCGTGCGCGTTTCTGGGTGGCGTGGGAAAGCAGCCTGCGGCCCGCGACCCTGGCCAAGCTGAGCGTGCCGGAGAACTACCGTCGCGGCGCCGCCGCCCTGACGATCACGGATGAAACGGACAAGAGCCGCTATGGCCGCGAGCTTCCCCTGAGTGTGAACGCGCGCAAGGCCCTCGATTCGGTCTGCCCGGCCGCCGGGATCATCTTTGGCAGGCACGACTTCCGCACGCTGTTGCGGCCGGCGGCGCGCGCGGCGGGCATCGACGCCTACCGCGCGGGCCGGATCTCGGACTACGATTTCCGCCACTCGCGCCTCACGCATCTGGGGCAGGTGACGAGCAATCTGTCGGGCGTGATGTACCTGGCGGGCCACAAGCAGCCGGCCACCACAGCCCGCTACATGCGCCCGCAGAAGGCGGCGGCCGAGGACGTCCTCCAGGCCGCTGCGGGGGCTGGGAAGCCGGAATTCTGGCTACATTCTGGCTGTGGAGGCACTGCTGCGGAAAGACATCCCGATGCGTCCCAAAAGAACCGAAGGCCAAGAACCACTCGAAATGATTTAGGAATTCGTCCTGTGCGAGGAGGGGGACTTGAACCCCCATGGCTGTTAACCGCTAGCACCTCAAGCTAGTGCGTCTACCAAGTTCCGCCATCCTCGCGGGGAAGCCAGAGTGGCCGCTTATAGTAAGGCCGAGCGTCGGTGTCAATGCAATGCCCACGCGACTACGCCGCCGGACGTCCCAGTCCAAGGAGGTCGCGGGCGTTGAGATACGCGTCGCTGACGGCGAAGCGAAGCAGTTCCCGCAGCGGGCCGGGCCGTCCGGCATGCTCGCGCAGGGTTTCCGGAGCCGGCGCGTCCGCAGCCCCGGGAATCGACTCGTGCCCGACGATATGAACTGCCGCCCTGGCGACTCCGCACATGAGAAGCCCGGCGCGGTTTCCCGCCTCGCGCACCCCCTCCCGCCAGCGGGACGGATCGAGCGCGACCTCGGCATGTTCCTGAAACAGCTCGCCCACTCGCTTCGCGATCTTGTAGGGCAGCGCCTTCTTCAACTTGGCGGCCTGCTCCGCCTCGGCGTCTTCGCTGCCGGCACGGAAACGCGCGTGCTTGGGGTGGAAGGCCTTGAGCACACCCATGAACAAGGTGTCGAACTCCGGCGCCGGTAGCGTGGCCGCGAGCAAGTACTCGGGCCGGCCCATTTCGAGCGCGCGGCCGATGCGGAAGCGCAACTCGTCGACCGCGGCTTCGTCGGCCAGACGCGGCCCAACCACGATCGCCGGTGGCGCCACGCCAACCAGGCTGACTCCGTCGAAATCTGCATCCGGCCGCAGGTAGAGACTGGTGCGCCGGTTGCCCAGGGCTTTTCCAGCTTGTCCCCAGATCTTGGCGATGGCCAGGTCCGCCACAGTTGAAACCTTGTCCTTGGCAGTCACGCCGAAGCTGTCCAGGTTGGCCTGCGAAAGTCCGGGCGCGCCCTCCCACACCGCCGCCAGCACCTCGGACATGAAGCGCAAGTCATGCAGCGGATCCAGATACTGGCCTCGTCCGCCGTCCTCCAGGCTTCCCCCGTAGGGATCGTCGGGTTTGCGTTCAGGCGCCGGATTTTGCGCCAGGAAATCCTCGTCCTCGTCGGTGGCAAGGCCGAACACTTCCAGAATCTCCAGCAGGCAGCGCGCCCGATCGACGTGTCCGAGGTGGATGTGGTCCGCCGCCAGTGCGTGCAAGGATTCCTGTCGGATGGGATCGAAGACCAGGATGGCCTTGTGGTTCTCGATAGCCATCTCTCGGTGCTCGGGACGCGCGCCGTAGATCTCTGCGAGAGCCAAGCGTGCCTCTACGCGATGAGTGTCAGCCGCGATCGCCGCCTGCAGAGCGCCCACCGCGGCCGCCGGATCGGTCGGCACCAGCAGGGCGCCCAGTTTCGCCCACAGATCCGCGCGCCTGCGCGCCAGTTCCGCGTCAGCGGCCGGCTCGGCCAGTTGGGGCAGGACTCGACGCAGGGTTTCGCCCACGTCAGCCGCGCGTCCGGCTCGCTCATATGCCTCGCACAGGCTCCACAGGGCCGTCTCGTCCGTCGGATCGTCCGCGATCACCTGCTCGAGCAAGTCCGCGGCCCGGTCGAAGTTGCCTTGCTCCACCTCGAACCCGGCGATCTCCCGTCGGCGCGCGGCCCGCTCCTTGGGCTCGACCACGATGTCCGCGATCCGGCGCGCGGTCTCAATGGCGGCACGTGTGGCGCCCTCAGCCCTTTGCGCGGCCAGCGATTTTTCGAGCAGCGGCACCTGATCTTGGCTATCGACTTCAATCCGGGCCACGGCTTCTTCGTAGGCCTCGCGGGCCGCTCCCATGTTTCCCAAGGCCAGGTTCAGATCACCGATTTGCTCGTACAGCCTGCATTGCTCCACCGGGTCGCCACAAGATTCGGCGACCAGGCGCAGCGATCGCGCCGCTTCCAGCTTGTCGCCACGCTCGATGGCCAGGTCCGCCAGGGCGCGCAGGGTCTGTGGATGACTGGGAGACAGGCGGAGCGCGGCCTCGTGCAGGCTTGCTGCGCGCTCGGGCCGTTTCTGTCGCAGCTCGGCCATCGCGCCGTGGGCCAGTGCCAACGCCACTTCCTCGGGGTAGTTGGGCGCGGCTGCATGATCCGCGATTCCGTCCAGGTGAGCGGCCGCGTCCCGCCAGCGGCGTGCCTGGAAGCGGTTTTCGCCCAGGGCAATTCGCAGCATAAGCTGTCCAGGCAGAGCCTTGTCGGCCTCCACCAGTTGCCGGTAGCCTTCGTCAAGGCGTCCCAGCTTTTCATAGACCTCGCCCAGCCGATGATAGAGCTTGGCCGCCTGCTCGGGCTGACCCCGCATGCGCCGGAGCGCCTCGTTCAATCTGCGCTCGGCCCGATCCCACTGCTCCTCGCGGTACAGGATGTCGGCCATGGTGACCACGGCCGGCAGGTGATTGGGGTCCAGGTCCAGCGCCTCGTCGAGCCGGCGCTCGGCTTCGGTGAGGCCGTCGGGCTTCTCGCACAGCGCGCGGGCCAAGTTGGTCAGCACCGCGGCCTTGGCCGAAGGCGAATCACTCAGACTGAGCTGTCGTTCGTAAAGGGCCGTGGCCTCGTCGATGCGGCCCTCGCCGGCCAGCATGGCCGCCAGCGCCGCCAGCACCTCGGGATTTGAAGGATGCAGGGCGACCGCCTTCTCGAAGCAGGCCCGCGCCTCGGCCATCTGGCCGAGCTGATCGCGGAACACGGCGCCCGCCTCCAGCAGCGCCGCGGCCTGTTCGGGCTGGCCCGCCAGCGCATCGGCCCGGCGCAAGAGAACCGCCGCGTAGGACTGGAAATCGTTGTGTTTGAGGTGGAAGCGCGCCAGCGCGGCGAGCACCGCCGGGTCTTCCGGCTGCAGGGCGAAGGCCGCCTCGATGGCTTGCTGGGCTCCCTTGGGGTCCGACAGGTCGTCTGACTTCAGCTGGGCCATCTCGAGGTTCAGGGCTGCAATCAGCTTGGGGTCGCCACCAGCCTTGCTCATCACGCCGATGCGCTGCTCGAGGATGCGCAAGGCCTCATGGGCCAAACCCGCGTTGCGCAGGTTGCGCAAGAGCGCCGCCGCGGTCCGCTCGTCGGAGAGCGCGTCGGAGCCCAGGTCGCGCAGGCAGGCCGCCGCGGCCTCCGGATTGCCCAGCTTCTCTTCCAGGATGCGCGCGCGCCGCCACACCAGCTCGCTCTTCTCCGTGCCCTCGCTGATCTCGGCGCGCCGGCGCAGCACCTCGGCCAAGGCTTCGAAGCGACCCATGGCCTGTTGCAGGCGGTCCAGTGCGGCCAGGGCCTCGGCGTCCTGCGGCGCTCGCTTCAGGATGTCCTCGTACATGTCCACCGCCCGTGCGGGCAGCGACAGCTCACGTTCGTAGATCTCGGCCAGGTGCCAGCGCGCCCCGCGTGCGTCTTCTCCCTCACCCGTCAACTCCAACTCGCGCTGCAGCGCCGAGGCCGCCTTCTGCGCCATGCCCACCCGACCATAAAGGCGCGCCAGCGACGCGTAGCCGGCGCGCGCCTCCAGCGCCAGAACCGACGCGTGTGGGTCGCCCGCCGCCAGTCCGCGCTCCTCTTCCTCGGCGCTTGCCACGTAACGTTCGAGCGTGTCCACCGCTTCGTAGGGCCGTTCCAGCCGCTTTTCGTATAGCTCGGCCAGTTCGAAGGCTCGTTTGCGCGCCTCTGCGCCTTCCAAGCGTCCACCCGGCACGGTGATACGACGTTCCAGCACCTGCGCCAGGTCAGCCCAGCGCTCTTGCCCTCGGTAAATCTGTTCAAGCCGATCCACCGCGACGGGGTTGTCGGTCTCCAGCACGATCACCTTGCGGTAGCGCTCCTCGGCGAGCGCAATCTGTCCCAGCTCTTCGCGGATCTGTCCCACCCGAAGGTGCAGTGCCACGGCCTCGGCCCGCCCCTCTCGCTCCGCCGCGCGTTGGTAGATCTCGCACACGTGATCCCAACGGTCACCCTCGCGCGCCAAGCGCTCCATCTCGGCCCGCACCGATTCGTCCGTCGTCTTCAGGACGAAAGCTCGCTCCAGCGTGGCCAGCGCCAGATCGCTGTTGTGGGCGCCCCGCTCCCAAATGTCGGCTTGCTGCTTCAGGTAGTGATGTCGGGTGATGAGATCGGCAGGCAGCAACTCATAGGCTTGCACCCATTCCTGCCACGGCGTCTCGAAGCCGGTGGCGGCTGGCGCGCCGGCTGCGGTAGCTGGCTCGGGCAAATCCGCCGGGTCAACCAGATCCACTTCGCCGATGTCGATCTCGCCCGTCACTTCGTCGAATTCCAGCTGCGGCGCTGCGGCCTGGCCGACTGCCAGCGGCGCGGGCGTCAGCAAGTCGACATCAGCGCTCTCGCTCTCGGGCGGCAGGGCGTTGCTCTCTGCGCGGACAGTGGCAGAAACCCCTACCGGTCCCAGGTCCTCATAGCGGCCGATGAGAAACCCCAGCCGCCAGAGGTTGGCCACGATCTCTCCATCCTCGGGCGCCAGACGGAACGCATTCAGGTAGGCGCGGAAGGCACGCACGCGGTCCTTGACCTTGTCCTCGACCAAGGCCGCCGCCCGCAGTGCCACGCCCACCTTCTCCGCGGTGGTGGTGGCGCGTGCGAAGGCTTGTCCCTCAACCGCCAGCGCATCCTCCCAGCGTCCGGTGGCCTCGGCCAGACGCAAGAGCTCGCCCCGGGTGGTCTCGTGGCCCGGAGAGAGGGCGAAAGCGCGCAACAGCTCGTCGAAGGCGCCCGAAGGATCGCCCATCTCGGTCTCGCGCACGCCCGCACGCAGGCAGAGGAGGGCAAAGCGGTCTTCCGGCGCAGGACGGCCACGCGCCACTTGCGCGTACACGTCGAGCAGCCCTTGCCAGTCCTTGGTCGTGCGAGCCAGCCGTTCCAACTCGGGCAGCAGGGTTGTTCCCGCCGGGTCGTGGGCCAGCGCCTCGCGCAGTACAGTGAAGGCGCGTGCCGGTTGCTGCAGCCGACTCTCGCACAACCCAGCCACCTTCATCGCCACCTGCACCTGCGCGAGCGGATCCACCGAGCGCGCGCCCTCGCCCGCGTACACCTTGATGAGATCCTCCCACAGCTCGTGGGCCTCGGCAGTCGCTTCCAGGCGGGCCAGCGCCTCCTCGTCGGGCCTCTCGACATAGGCGCGCCGGAACAGCTCGAAGGCCCGGCGCGGCTCGTCGAGCATGGTTTCGGCAGCCTCGGCCATGTCGAAGAGCAGCGGACGCCGGTGGGTGAGATCCTCGGTCTGACGCAAGAGTTTCTCGGAGGTGGCGATGAACGCCTCTCCGTCATTCGTCTCGGCGTAGAGCGGCGCCAGAGCGGCTAGCGCGTCCGACTGCTCGGGCTCGATCTCGACCACCCGTTCGAAAGCGCCGATGGCCTTCTTTGCATCCTGCAGGCGATCGCGATACACGCATCCGATTTCCAACGCCCGCGCGACGCGCTCCTTGGGATCGGTGGCGAAGCTCAGTTGTCGTTCCGCCACCATCGCCACGCGCGGCCAATCGTCGCGAGCCTCGGCCACCCGGCGCAAGGCTTGGTGCGCCTCCACGCTGGCGGGATCGAGATCGCTGATGATGTGCTCCAGCGCCCGGATCGCCTCGGCCGGCTCATCCAGCTTCTCGACCAGCAGGCTGGCGCGCTGAAGGGCCAGGGGAACCGCCTCGGCCGGATTGGTCGAGACAGCGATCCGGCGCGCCATCAGATCCGCCAGCGTCCCCCAGTCGGACTGTTCCGACGCGATGGCTGAGAGCGCCTCCAGTCCCTCGTGATCGGCTGGCAAAATCTTGAGCAAATCCTTCCAGGCTTGTTGGGCGCGTGGGGTGTCCTTGAGTCCGTCACGGGCCAGGCGAGCCAGCCGCCGCAACAGCTCGGCCTGCGCCGGTGGATCGGCGGCCAGTGCGGCGATCTGCATGTCCAGGGTGCGCGCCACGTCCTCGGGCTGTCCCGCCTTTTCGTAACCCGCGAGCAACGCCTGCAGGGCCTGCTGGTCCCCGGGAACGTGCTTCAGCACATTTTCCCAGTAGGGGATGGCCCGGTCGAAGTCGTCGGTCTGCAAGAGGTCAGCGATGCGCCGGACCAGCGCCAGTTTCTCCTCCGCGTTGGTAGCGTGGCGGAGGTGATACTCGAGCATCTTGACCAGACGAGGCTTGTCATTCGAGCGCTCGAAGATGCTCTCCAGGCGCACCAGGGCGTCGCGGTCGCCGGGCAGGAGCTTGAGAATCTGCGCCGCAGCCCACGAGGCGGACGATGGATCGGCCAAGCGCTCCTCGTACAGGCCCAGCAGGCGACGTAGAAAATTGACCTTCTCGGCGTCGACGCTGGTCAGTTCGACCTGGTTGCGCAAGAGGGCGGCAAGCTCGGCCCACTGCTCGGCCCGCTCATAGGCCTCCACCACGGCACGCAGTGCGATCGCGTCCTTGGCATCGAGCGCGAGCACGTCACGGTAGACGGCCGCCGCGCGATCGGGTGCGTTGAGTTTATCGAGGCACAACCGGGCCAGGCGACGCAGAATCTCGGCCCGGGCGTCGGGCTCGCTGGCTGCCGCGTCCTCGGCCAGCACGGTCGCCATCTCCTCCCAACGGCCGGCCTTCTGCAGGATGCGCTTGCAGGCCTCGCGCGCCCGCTGGTAACTGGGATCGATCTCGAACATCCGCCGCCAAACCGTCAGCGCGCGATCGATGTCGCCCAGCTTGGTCTCGGCGATGACCGCCACTTCTTCCAGGCGCGGCAGCAACTCGGATGCATCGGCGCCCGTCGAGCGTGCGTGGTCGAGCGCAAATTCCAGCACGTCGGCCAGCTCGCGCCATGCGCCGCGCTGGCGAAAATGTTCGGCGTAGGCGCGCAGAGCTTCCGGATCGCTGGGCCGGGTTTGCAGGATGGCGTGCAAGTACACCGCGGCCTGCTCGCGGTCACCCAGCCGGTCACGGTAAAGCGACGCCAACTCACGCTGCAAGGTGAGACGGAACTCGGGGTCCGTTGCCTTCTCGAGCTGCCGCTCGCGCAACTCGGCCAGCTTGCCGTAGTCCTGACGTTCCAGGTACAGCGTGGCCAACTCTTGCGACGCGGTTCCCCCCGGTGGTTCCAGGGCCACGATTTCCTGGTAGATGCGCATCGCCTCGGCCACGTCGTTGAGCGAGGTGCGGGCCAAGTGCGCCCGTCTGAACAAGACCTCGATCTTCTCCTGGTCGGTGTGCGCAGTGGCCGCGCGCTCGCGCAGAAAACGGTCCAGGTCAGTGAGCCGGCCCGCGCTGGTCAGCACGCGCTCCATGAGCGCCGAGGCTTCGGAATGGCCGGGCACCGCACTCAGGGCTTTGCGCAGAGCTGTCACCGCGCTGTCCACGTCGCCAGCCTCGTGGCGGCGACGTGCGATCTGGCTGTACAGGCCGACGGCCCGTTCCGGGCCATCCGCGCCCGTCCACTGAGGGTTGGCGAAGACCCCGGCCAGCGTATCCAACGCCTTTTCGTCGCGCGGGTAGAGCCGCACCACATCGCTCAGCTTCTGGGCCGCTTGCTGCAAGTCGCCGACCTTCTCGGCCAGCATCCGTCCCAGCCGGAAGGTCAGGTTCGCGCGTCGCTTTGGATCGGTGGTGGCTGCTAGCTCCAGGTCATACAGACGGCACGCGGTTTGGTACTCGCCGATGGCCGCGAAGATCTTTCGCGCCTGCTCGACGGTCTTTAGGTGTTCGGCCGTGACGCTGCCACGCAGGGCAGGCGTGGAAACCGCCCGCGCGATGCGTTGAATTTCCGGGCCAGCGGCTTGCTCGGCCTCAGTCTTGAGTTCCTCGATGCGCGCCGAATCCTTCGCACGCATCACCGCCACCGCCTCCATCTCCAGCATGGTCAGGTACTCGTCGGTGCGGCCTTGCTCGCGGTAGATATCTTTCAGACGCTTGGCCGCCTTGCGATGGCTAGCGTCGCGGCTCACCGCGTGCGCCAGGTCCGCCTCGGCTCCTGACGTGTCGCTGAGGTGGTCCAGACGGACCTCGGCCGCAAGATAGAAGAGCTCAGCCGCTTTGGCTTGGTCTTCGATGGCTTGGGCACGCGTTTCGTACAACGTGACCAACCTGTCGAAGCGGCCCGACTCACGATAGGCCTTGCGCAGCGCCACGAACGCGTCGCCGTTGGCGGGCTCTTTCTGCAAGACCTGTTCGTACTCGCGCTCGCTGGGCATTTCGGGCCCTCCGCAGGATCAGGCGACGGCGCCGGTCAGGCTACAACCAGGGAAGTGACGCTCTAGTAAGGGAGCCGACGCTAGCATCACCGGCGCGGGAAACCAAGAGCCGTGCGAGGGCGGAAGTTGCTAGCTACTGAGGGCTGCCGCGCGACTTCAGTGCAGCCAAACGGCGCTGTACGTCACGGAAGGTCGGATCTCGCTTGGAAACGCGCTCGAAGTAATAGAGGGCCTCGGCGCGATCGCCCGTGTTGTAAAAGACGTTGCCGAGCAGGAAGTAGAGTTGCGTGGCCTCTTCCTCGGTGGCACGCGGACTCTTGAGCGCATCCTGGAAGCAACGAGTGGCCTCAGCGTGGTTGCCCATGGCCTCGTGGCTTTCGCCGATCATGCTAAGGGCAAAGACTTCACGCCTCGGGTCGCCCAGCAGCGCCGTGAAGTGCTGGATGGCGAGATCGTGGCGCTCCATGCTCTTGTTCATCAGGCCCAGGTCAGCCTCGGTGTCGAGGTCTCGCGAGGCGGATGTTCCCGTGGCCGCGTGCGGCACCGGGGCCGGCTCCGCGGGCACGGTCGGTTCCGGCGTCAGCAGTTGTGTGGGCGCCGCGTTTTGCCTGAGAGCCATCAGCTTCTCGCGTCGGTCCGCTACCAGGATGTGGCCAGGATGGCGGCGCTCGAGATCGTCGAGCAATGCCTGCGCCTCGTCGCCCAGATCCTGCTCGATGAAGAAATCCACTTGCTCCAGGTCGCCCAACACCGCATTAGAAGCTACGTCCTCTTCGTCCGCCCTGTTCGCGGGAGGTGCTTGCACGCTTTGCGGTCCTGGTCGGGCTGCGGGTGAAGCAGGCGTGTTTCCCTCGTCAAAGTCCCCAGCCTCTCCCCCAGCATCGACCTCGCCGCTCCCGAACGCGTCGGCCAGCGCCACCACCGCGCGGGTCTTTTCCGCCTCCTCCTCCCCTGTGGTCCCATCCCCAAGGATCTCGATATCGCTGCTGTCAATCAGTTCGGGCTCGGGCGTTCCCCCTTTGCGGGAAGGGGCAGCTGCGCCGGCTGCCACCGCCGCGGGCAGTGCAGTCCCTGGTGTCATGCGATTGGCCGCAGCCAGCAGTTCCTGTGCCCGCCTTGCGCTCGGGTTCAATTCCAGCGCTCGGCGCGCGTAAGTGGCCGCGTTGGTGCGGCTGGACGGGAAAAGCTGATGGGCCAGAACCTCCAGTTCCGCGGCCGCTTCGGCCTTGCGGCCGAGTTGGATCAACACCGCGGCCAGGCGCTCGTGCGCCCCAACATGCGTGGGAACTCGCTCGAACACGTGTCGAAGATGTTCGGCGGCACGCTCTACCAGACCGTACTTCACGAACACATCGGCCTCGGCCAGGATCCTCTTGATTTCGGCCTCCTCTTCGGGCTTCTCCACCAGGCCCGAGGCGATGGCCATTCGGTCTGCTACACTGGGAACGTCATCAGGAGATGGCGTCTTGTACTTGTTTTGCAGGGCAGTCGGAACCTCCATCTCGCTGAAGGTGATGGCCACGGATCGGTTGGGCGTCACTGGACTGGGCGTCGTGCCGCTCGACAGGGTGGGCATCCGCCGGTGCAGAGGGATGACAGGCGCGGAGCCCTGGCCGCTGCCAGGAGACGTGCCCCCCAGCATCGCGTGGATTTCTGGATCATTCGGATCCAGGGCCAGCGCCCGCTGGATGGTGTGGTTGCGCTCCGCCATGCGTCCGGTGCTGCCGTAGATGCGACAGAGTTCCTTGAGCACCGGCAGGCTCTTGTGCGGCTGCCCTAGTTGCTCGAAGCAGCGGGCCAGAAGATCGAGGATCGCAGGATCGCTCTGGTTGGCATCGAAACAGGGCTTGAGGCGGGCGAGGGCGGCCCGGGCGTTGTTGCGATCGAGGTAACCGGAGGCAACCTCCTTGCTCAGGGCAAGATCTTCGGGCTGATAGTACAGGATTCGCTCAGCCACACGCGTGAACTCATCAGTTCGCCCTTGCGCTTTGAGCAGACTGGCCGCCTCGCGGAACTGGACCGCCGCCTCGTCCACCTGTCCCGCTTGCACAGCCATCTCGGCATAGCGGATGCGCGTGGCCGGCTGATCGGGATTGAGATCGAGGATCTGCTTCATTGCGGCCAGCGCCTCGGAAATCCGGCCGGCCTTCTGGTGTAGCGAGACAGCCTGTTCCAGGTGCTGGATGGCATCCGAGAACAGTCCCAGCTGGCGGTAGACATCCGCCAGCTTGAGGCGGGCCTCCACCGACTCAGGAGCAAGCTTGATGATGTTCTTGTAGACCGCTACCGCGCGCTGGAAGAACCCCTGCTCGACGTACAGGTCCACCGTCTTCTGATAAACCTCGGTGGCCTTGTCGTTCTGTCCGAGGCGAACGTGCACCTCCGCCATGCGCAGCCATGTGCGGGTATCCTTGGCATCTTCCTTGACGGCGTTCTGGAACTCCGCCAAAGCCTTTTCAAGGCTTCCCCGCTCAAGGTACTTCTGCGCTGCTGCGAGGTACTTGTCTTTCTTGGTTACCACCTGGACGGGTCCGCTCTAACAGTGTTACCGCATACGGTAAACCTGTAAAGGCGTGGACTGAAGTTTGCGATTGCCCGCCATCATAGCACACCGCAGAAACGAGGGAGCCAGCGCCGAGGATGTGGCTCCGATCGTCACGCCGCAGCCGACTCAAAGGCGTTCGAGGAAGTGAGTATCGAAGCGGCCGGCGATGAAATCCGGGTGGTCGATGACCCGCTTGTGGAGGTCGACGTTGGTCTTGATTCCCTCCACCACCACCTCGGCCAACGCCCGACGCAACCTGGCCAAGGCGACGGGACGGTTCTCCCCATGCACGATCAGCTTTGCCAGCAACGAGTCGTAATACGAGGGAACGCGATAGTGGGCGTAGATGTGCGTGTCGACGCGCACTCCTGGCCCGCCGGGGAGGTTGAGTGCCGTGATGAGCCCGGGCGAGGGCGCGAAGGTTACAGGATCCTCCGCATTGATGCGAACCTCGATCGCGTGACCGCGTGGCCGCATGTCTGGATGGAGACGCAGTGGGTCCCCTGCGGCCAGCTTCATCTGCTCCCGCACCAGATCCAGGCCAAAGACCGTCTCGGTGACGGTGTGCTCGACTTGGATGCGCGTGTTCATTTCGATGAAGTAAAAGTGCTTGTCCTGGTCGAGCAGGAATTCCAGGGTGCCAACCGTGCGGTAGCCGATGGCTGCGGTGGCCTTGCGTGCTGCGCGCAGAAGCTCTACGCGCCGCGCGTCGTCGAGCGCCACCGAAGGTGCCTCCTCGATCAGTTTCTGGTGTCGGCGCTGGATGGAGCACTCGCGCTCGCCCATGGCGATGGCCGACGAGCCATCACCCAGAACCTGCACCTCGATGTGGCGGGGCCGTCCGATGTAGCGCTCCAGGTAGACTGCCGGGTTGTTGAATCCGGCCTGGGCTTCGGCCCGGGCCGAGGCCAGCTGGGCGAGCAGCCGCGACTTGTCTTCGACGATCTTCATGCCCCGACCGCCACCGCCGCCGGTCGCCTTGATGATGACGGGCAGGCCGATGCGTTCGACCGCCTCGTCCGCCTGACGGTCGGTTTCGATGATGGGTGAACCCGGAACCACCGGAACACCCGCCGCCTCCATCGCCTTGCGAGCGGACACCTTGTCGCCCATGAGTCGCATCAGTTCGGGCTGGGGGCCAATCCAATGCAGGCCACACTTCTCCACGACTTCAGCAAACTCGGCGTTCTCGGCCAGAAATCCGTAGCCCGGGTGGATGGCGTCGGCGCCGGTCACTTCGGCCGCACTGATCAGGGCGGGGATGTTGTTGTAGCTCTGGCGCGTGGGAGGCGGGCCGATACACACCTTCTCATCAGCGAAACGGACGTGCAGGGCGTCCGTGTCGGCGGTGGAATGGACCGCGACCGACCGGATTCCCATGTCGCGACAGGCACGAATCACACGTAGGGCGATTTCGCCACGGTTGGCTATCAGTACTTTCTTGAACACGGTGGTAGTGCTTTCGGATTCACCACAGAGCAGACAGAGAATACGCAGCCGAGCTTGAGGTCCGTGTCTTCTGTGGTGAGATCGTCCTAGGCCTTCTCGATGCGGAACAAGGGCTGGCCATACTCGACGTGTTCCGCGTTCTTCACCAGTATCTCGAGGACCTTGCCGTCGAATTCGGATTCGATCTCGTTCATCAGTTTCATGGCTTCAACGATGCACACGACCTGACCCTTGCGCACGGCTTGGCCGGCCTCCACGAACGGGGGCGCCTCGGGCGCCGGCGCACGGTAGAAAGTGCCAACGAACGGTGAGGTGAGGAGCACGCCGCTCTCGGCAGATTTGTCCGCCTTGTCGACCGTCGAAGCAGGCGCGGGCGGGGGCAAGGGGGGCGCGGCGGGCGCTGCGGACACGGCCAATCCGCCGTTCGCTTGACGGCGCACGATGCGTATCCCCCCGCAGGGGTCGACACCCAGTTCAGCCAGATCAAACTCGTTTGCGATCTCGGCCAGTTCCCGAACTGTGGCGAGTTCCTCGGGCCCGAGGGCGCACAGCGGCTCCTCGCAACAGCAAGACGAGGACTTCTTCTCGTCCTTCCGGACTGGGGCTTTGGCTTTGCTCATCGGTTGGGGGATCCTTTCTTCGGAGAGACGACCGCAGAGCGCGGCTTTGCGGGAGACGATTCACCGTCGGGGTAGGGCGCGGACTGTGCAAGCGGTGGCGGGGCGATGAGGTGCACGAGTGCCTCAAGCGCGAGACGGTAGCCCACGGGCCCCAGCCCGGCAATTTGCCCAAGGCAAACCGGGGCCAGCAGCGAGCGGTGGCGAAACTTCTCCCGCGCATGAAGGTTGGACAGATGCACCTCCACGGTCGGCAGCGCGACAGCTGCGATGGCATCCCGCAGAGAGACACTGGTATGAGTTAGCCCGCCAGCGTTGATGATAAGACCGCTGGCCTGCCCGCGTGCCTGCTGCACCCGATCGATGAGGGCGCCTTCGTGGTTCGATTGAAAGGTCTTGACCAGCAACCCCAATTCGCGCCCCCTCTTCTGCAGACCATCGTTGATTTCTTGCAGCGTGGTGTGGCCGTAGATATCGGGTTCTCGTGAGCCCAGCAGGTTCAGATTTGGGCCATGCAGAACCACGACGACAGGCAAAGATGTCCGCTCGGCGCTCACAGATCAGCCCGGATTTGGGGAGCCACCAGGCGCATCACGTAGCGCGCTTTGCCGAAGCTGGCCTCGGGGCGCACGGCACAGGCTACGAAGTATTCCTCACTCAGCACGTACACCAGAATAACCAACTTGTCCGTTCGCACGGTGATCTCGGCCGTTTGCCCCAAGTCGAGCCGTTCGACCGCTTTGCGCATCTGTGAAACCGCGTGGGCCAGTTCCATGCCGACAGTCTGGATGTCAATCCCTTCCTTCCCGTCGTGCTCTTCCCGGCTGTAATGTTCAACCGCGATGCCGTCAAAGCCCATCAATATGCCCGCCAATCCCCCATCGAGGCGGTCCACCATCTTCTGAAGGATGTCGCGGAACATGACTTGCACTTTGTTTCTAGCCACCGCGAGCCGGGCGTGTCAATAGCGGCTGGCTGGGGCGGCTCTGTCAGTGCGTCGTGCTGGTGCCCGTCGGGATCGCCGGACACAGCACCCCCGTCGGCTGGCCCTGGGCGTTGACGTCCGTAGCACAGCAAAGGATGGGGTCGTCCTGGGCCGGATTGCACGGATCACCGGTGTACGGGTTAGTCGTAAGATCCGAGCACAGGGGCACCGCCGGAAAGTCGAACTGCGAAGCAGTCGGGTCGGAAAATCCCGACTGGAGGCAGCCGTAGCAGACTTGCACCGGGAATGCGAAAGGCGGGCTCTGGATGTCCGAACTTCCCAGGCGTCCCACGGCCCGAACTGTGGCTGTCACCGTGATTGAGGTGACGGACTGATTCGCCTGCAGGGAGTCGAAGAGTGGGGCTGCGTTGCAGGGCCTGATGATCTCCACCATCTCAGAGACGGTGCCGCCAGGCGGAAGCAGCCATGAGTCGACTGGAACGTCAAATGTGCCCGGGCACCCGGAACTCCACGCAAATCCGGCGCCGGCGCTGGTGGCCACGTCCAATTCGACGTGGAACGATTTCATGGTGATGTTGTTCTTTTCTTCGGTCGGCGTGTACGCGAGGTTGGTTCCCGCCCCGGTCAAGGAGCCCAACAGACTCTCCACCAGCGGGTAGAAGTAGTAGCGCGTGTCGTTCTGGTCGAGAACCGCGACGTCCAGAATGCCTTCGCTTCTCCGCTGGGAGGTAGCTGTTCCGGGAACCACGCAGCCAGTGGATCCCGTCGCAATCCACTGGTCCTGCTCGATGAGCAGCCCTGTGGGGCCGTCGTCAATCACGCATGCGGCGAGGGACAGGAAGACGCCAAGAGGGATGCCGAGGGCGACCACTCGACCAATGGTTCTGCAGTTGCTTGCTGTCATGGCTCTCTCCATGTCGTTTTGATGAAATTCTACTCCCTCGTCGTTGTCGCTACTGCCCAAGTGCGCGAGCCCGGTTCACGATGCGTGGCGTGATGAAGATCAGCAATTCGGTGCGGTCGTCATTTTCTTTGCGGCTGCGGAACAGGTAGCCCAACACCGGGATGTCGGCAAAATACGGAACCTTGGTGAAGCTGAGACCTGAGTTGCGCGTGTAGATCCCGCCGATGACCCCGGTGTCGCCGTCGCGCACCAGCATGGTCGTCTTGGCTTCCTTCTTCTGGATGGTGGGGTCGCCGCGGGCGCCGGTGTTGACGAAGTCCGGCGTATTGTTGGTCACCGTGACCGTGAGCATGACAGTGCCTTCGTTGGTGACATGCGGCTTGACACCCAGGTGAAGCTTGGCGTCCACGAACTGTGTCTGGGCGCCCATCGCGCTCACGACCGACACCGGGATCGAAACACCCTGTTCGATGGTGGCATCGATGTTGTCCATGGTGGTGACCCGCGGTGAAGACAGGATGCGGACTGTGCCAGTGGACTCCATGGCCGAGAGGCGCAGATTCAAGTTGAAGGCCCCTGCCACTGAACCCAAGGTGAGGCCGATGGCCGCGCCGGTGTTGAGGCCGACGGGGGCAGGCATATTGACGACGAAATTCGGATTTGTTCCCCCGGGGACGCCGGTTCGGATGTCCGGAACCAGACCAGATACGGACGCCTTGGAGTCGTCTGCACCGCCGCCGATGCCGACGTTGTAGGGGAAGACCAGACCCGTTGGGTTGCCGTGTGTCGTATCCATGAAGGTGTTGCCGCCCCACTGGATGCCGAACTGGCGGGAATAATCCGTTGTCGCCTCTATGATGCGGGCCTCGATGACCACCTGCGAAGTCTGGGTATCGAGGTTGCGCACCAAGTCCTCAATGAGTTGCAGGTTGCGCGCCACATCGGACACGATCAGGTTGTTGGTGCGGTCGTCGACCGATATCTTGCCTCGCGGTGACAGCAGGTCCTTGGCCTTGTCTTGCAGTGAGGTGGCGTGCGCGTACGACACGCCGATGAGTCGAGTTTCCGTGGGCAAGACTTCCGCCATCTGCTTCTGGCGAGCAATCTCCTGTTCCAGTTCTTTCTCCAGCGCCGACAGGGGCGCCACGCGAACCAGATTTCCCTCGCGAACCGATCCCAGGTTCTTGGCCCGCAACACGACGTCCAAGGCCTGGTCCCAGGGTACATCGCGCATCTTGATGGTGACCTCGCCCTTAACCTCGTCCGAGGTGACGATGTTCATTTGCCCCACGTCTGCCAGCAGACGCAAGATGTTGTGGATGTCAGCCCCTTTGAAATCCAGATCGATACGGCGACCGGTGTAGCGCTTTTTCCCCGACAAGGTCGCACGCCGTGCTGCCAGTTCCTGCGTCTCCTTCTCCTCGTCGGCCTTGCGTGCAGAGCGCTGGGCCAGCACCAGGGAACCCGACAACGTGACACTGAAGCCCGCCACCCGGCGAGCGGGCACGAACAAGACCGACGGCGGCAGGCGACCGCCCAGGGCGGGCAGTTTTTGTCCATTGGACGGCGTCGCCTTCTGGAAATCCCAGTAGATACGGTTGCCATCCTGCCGAACGTGGTTGGGTACATCCTCGGCCAGGTCCACGTCGACTCGAACCGTACCGCGGGCATGCGGATCCTGATACGAACTGATGATCCGGACGGGGCCAAGGTATTCGGTGGCGTCCAAACTGCGCGCCAGATCGTCGGGGAGATCGGCGTGGTCGAGACGCAAGCTGACCCGCCGATGCGCCGGGCGTTCGACGGCGAATTCTGACGGCTCTTCCAGGTCGATGATGACCGAAGATCGGGTGGGCTCGTCGACAAAATCGATGCGGCGGACGCGGATGGGAACACGCAGAGTGACCGAGCGTGGACGCACGACCGGCTTGGCCGAATCGGCAGCAGGCCGCACGCTGAGCACGGTCCCGCGATCCTCCTTTGGCACGGGCTTGGCCGCGACCGGCGCGGAGGCGGAAAGTGCCGCCGGAGCTGGCTTGGCGAGGGTGGACGCCTGCGCAAGTCGCTTGACCTCCGCCGCCAGCGCATCGCGAGCCGCCTCCAGTTGGGCTCGCTCTTTCTCCAGCTTGGCACGTTCACTCTCGACTCGCGCCCGCTCGGCGCGCGCCTGGGCCAAGCGCGCCTCCTCCTCCGCACGCGCGGACTCGGCGAGTTTCAACTGCTCTTGCTCTTCCCGGCGGACGCGCATCTCTTCCTGGCGGCGTTTTTCTTCTGCACGGCGCGCGGCCACCGCTAGGGTGAGATCGTTGCGCGAACGCTCGGCTGCATCAGCCGCGTTTCTCCGCTCCTGCTCGGCCTTGGCCACCGCCGCAGCAGCACGCGCCCTGTCGGGTGACGAAGCGCCGCTTTGTTCGAGCCGCTCACGCTTGGCCTGGGCGGCGCGCGCAGCCTGCTCGCGTTTGGCCAGATCGTCGGCTGCCACGCGCAGCTTCGCCTCGCGTTCTGCGACCATGCGTTCGGCGTCTGCCAGACGTCGCTGCTGTTCCTCCTGGCTCTTCGCCTTGGCTTCGAGCGCCGCGGTTCGCACCTCGACCTCACGAGCGGCCGCCTGAAGGGCTCGGTCGCGGTCGGCCTCCCGCAGCCGGGCCATACGCGCCTCCCGCTCGGCCGCCTCGGCGCGACGGCGGGCTTGCTCGGCCTCGTGCTCGGCGTTGCTGACGTGTTCGTCTGCGCGGGCCGCAGCCGCCCTTTGCCGTTCGTTTTCGGCGCTGGCGGTCTTGGCTGCCTCCTGGGCTTGCTCGGCGTCGCGCCGGGCTTGCTGCAACTGTTGTTTGAGCTGGGCATTCTCGGCAGTGGCCTGGGAAGCCACCCTGGCCTGCGCCTCAGCTTTGGCCTGCGCCTCGGCCTTGGCTTGCGCCTCGACCTTGGTTTGTGCCTCGGCTCGTGCGGCCTTGGCTTGCGCTTCGGCCGTGACGTCGGCCTGATGGGGGTCGGGCGTTGCGGCCTTGCTCGCCGTCGGGCGCAGATGGGGGATCACCCGGACCACGATGTCGTTGCCGCGTGCCTCGACGCGATAGTCGGAGGCCTGTCGCAACGTCAAGACAATGCGCGTCCGAGGACTGCCCCTTTCATCTTCACTGACGCTTGCGCTGACCAGTCCGACAGCAAAGGTGCCAGCGTCCAGGGGAACTTCGACGTTGCCCAGGCGGGCTGCGCTGAGGTCCACCACGACCCGCGCCGGCTGTTCAAGCTTCCAGGTCGTAAATGTGGGCCGCGTCGAGGCGGATATCACGACCGCCGTGTCACCCCCTGCCTCGGAGACGTGAATGGCGCGTACCTGCGCAGTCTCGGCATAGGCCGGTGCAGAAAGCCAGACGCCCATGACGACGCCAAGCATGATCGCGGGTTTTCTCGTCGCGTGGGCAGTCCGCCGGCTTTGCCAGCTCTGCTGGCGGCGCACCATCGCGGGAGGGTGTGGGAACCCTTTGAGGGTTCCCATGTTGATCGCGTGGGGAGCCCGCCAGCTCTGCTGGCGGCGCACCATCGCGGGAGGGTGTGGGAACCCTTTGAGGGTTCCCATATCAGAAGACATTGGTTGAGCAATCATTTCTCTGCCCCCTCTGGATTGACCAGAATGGCTTTCTCCAAAGCTCTGGTTTCGCCGCCCGACGTGATTTCCGCCAACTCCAACACCACGCGGTCGGACAGGATCTTCGTGACACGTGCGGAGGATTTGGAAACATAGTCGCCTCGTTTGATCACCTGTCCGAGGCCACTGGGATCTCGGAACATGGCGCGTGGGTTTGCGTCGCCGCTGATCACGGCAATCAAGGTCAGCTCTTCGAGAGCAAACTTCCCGAAGATAGCCGGAACCTGCTGCATGAGGGTTGCCCGGGGATTTCGCTCGCTGAAGATCCCGGTAAAGGACCGAAATGGATCTCGATTTGCGTCGTCAGTCTCGTTGAAATCCTCGTCGCGCAGGACTTTTCTGCGCAGGATGGCCAGTCGCTGCTGCAGGGCCTCCGCCGTTGCGGACGTGGCGGCGGTTGGCGCGGCTGCAGCCGCGGGTTTGCCACCCGGGGCGGGCTTGGCTGGCGGCTTGGGAGGGGCTGCGCGCGCAACTGAAAAGTCGCCCCAGGGCGCGAGAACAAAGCCGACAAGAAGGAAGAGCGCCAGCCTGGTCCGCCTCATGTTCCCCCTCCGGTTTCGGACTGGTCGTTGTAGCGGAAGGTCACCGCGTAGAACTTGGCGTGTAGCCGAGGTGAACCCGACTCGTCGCTGGCTTTCTCCAGAGTCAAGGCCAGGTTCTCGACGTTCACGATGCGGGGAAGATCCGCGACGTTTTTGAAGAACTTCGTAATGGTGTGATAGGTGCCGCGGATCTCAAGGCGAACCGGGATGCGGACATACAACTCGGCGGGTGATTCCGCCTCAATGGACAGATTGAGAACCTCCAAGCCCGCAAGCTCTGCCTGTTCCTGGATGCTGGAAAGGAATGTGGGAATCTCCGCCCGCTTGGGCAGGGCCTTGAGTAGCTCGCGCTGCTCTTGCTGCAGCTGGGTTAGCTCGTTTCGATAGGCCAGGTACTCTTTCTTGCGCTTCTCGTAGTCTGCCTTCTCGGCGGTAAGGCTGCGCTGCTGCGCCTCGCTGCCTTTGATCTGATCCTGCAGATCCATGTAGAACAACATATAGTAGACGACCACGATCAGCACGACGAGACCTGCCGTGGCGGCGATCTTTGCCGGCGTCTTGAGTCGCAGCAGTTTTTGCAGAATATCGTTCATGTCAGTAGATCACGTTGGCTGAGAGGCTGAAACTTACGAACTTGATCCCGCGCCCCGACATCTGGGTGGTCGCATCCAGGTTCACGTCGCTGAAAAAGACGGAAGAGTTGAGGCGTTTGAGGAACTCGGCTACGTCTTCGTTCGACTTTGCCGCGCCTCGGATCTTGACGTGCTGCTGGTCCTCGGCATAGCCCTCGACCCACACCCGCCGCGGATCCCAGCCTGCGTTGAACCCGGCGTTGGGATCACGCCGTAGCGTCTCTTCATAGGTGACACGGTCGAAAGTCGGCCCCTTGCCCGGGCTCAAAAGCTCGGACATCTCGCGTAGCAAATAGACCGGCCCGTTCCGCCCCGCATCCAGCGCCTGAATGGTCTTTCGCTGCCGCAGCAGTTCTTCTCGCTGAGCGCGGACCTTGTCGTAGTCGCCGATTTCTTGCTTCATGCGGGCTACGTCCGCCTGGAGTATGGTGTTTCTGCGCTTGTTGTCCTCCAGCTGGCCGGCCGCCTGCAAGTGCACAAAGACAACCCCACACACGGTGGCCACGATAGCCACGCCCATATAAAGGAATTGGCGCTGGCTGGCCTCGGCCCGCTTGACCTTCCTGATGGGAAGCAGGTTGATGCGAATCACTGTTTGTCCCCCGGGCGGCGCAAGGCCAGGCCCACCGCCACTGCGGCCTCGGCTGCGTGTTGCTGAACAAAGGCCATGTCGAACTTGTGTTCGTCCACCGTGATCTTGCGGAAGGGATCCATCACTTCGACCTGGGTCCGCGCCTTCTCCTCAAGAGCGCGTTGCAAAGCTGGCACCTTGGCGGAGCCACCGCACAAGTAGATCTTGGTGATGCGCGCGTCGCTGCTGGCCGCCAGGTAGAAGTCGAGCGAGCGCTGGAACTTGCCGGCTACGCTATCTGCCACCGATGCAATGACCGCCTCCACCTCCTGGGGAACCACCTCACCGGCACCGTCGCCGGTGGAGCCGATCTTCCACGCCTCGGCTTCTTCCTGGCTGACGTTGAGACGCTTTTGAATCTCCTCGGTGAACGCGTTGCCACCCACGGTCACGTCGCGGGTAAAGGCGCTGGTTCCACCGGCCACGATGTTGATGTTGCAGAGGGTGGCACCGACGTTGATGATGGCGACCGCCTCTTCGGGGACCACCGGATAGTTGGCTTCGTAGGCATTTTGGATGGTGAAGGCGGCCACATCCATGATCATGGGCTGCAACTTGGCCTCGCGAATGACCATGCTGTAGTCGGAGACGACCTCTTTCTTGGCCGCAACCAGCAGAAGCTCCATCTGGCCCCCGGCGCCACCCTCGCTGCCCACCAACTGGTGATCAATCTCCACGTCATCCTTAGAGAAGGGGATGTGGTGCTCGGCTTCCCAGGGAATCTGCTCCTCCAATTCCTCGGGTGTCATGGGCGGCACCTTGATCTTCTTGATGATGACGGAGTGTCCGGAGATGGCTGTGGCCACTTCCTTGCCCTTGATGCCAAGGTTGTCACGTAGCGTCTTGATGGCCTCGACTACGGCAGTCTGGTTCATGATCGCGCCGTCGACGATGGTCTGCGCTGGCAGCGGCTCGAATCCGAAGTTGATCAGTTGAAGGCCCTTGGAGGTCTCCTTGATCTGGACGACCTTCACGGAACTAGAACCGATATCGAGGCCTATGCAATTTTTTGGCATCGGGGGAGTCTTTGGATGGTTGCCTTCATTCCCCTATCTTCACCTACATGGTGGGGCATCTGCGAAAAAGGTCAAAAAAACTCTCATCCCCTCCAGCCTATTCTCATCGTTCATTTTGCCTTCAAAGTTGAGCCCACTGGCATCGGCGTGACCGGGGACGGTGTTTGTTCGTTATCACGTCCGTATGCAGCGTAGACTCGGCTGTCCCGTCCGGCAACGATCCCGTACTCCCTGATCTTATAGAGAAGAGCCCGGTGACTGATCTCCAGCAACTCGGCGGCTCTGGTCCGATTGCCCTTGGTGCGCTCCAGGGCGCGGCGTATGAGTGTCTCCTCGGAACGGCGCGACGCTCTCTTGATTGACAGATCGCCGTCCTCGACCGCGGGCTGGGCGGCGGTCGTCCCCGGGCCCGCAACGCGCACCCGCTCCGGAAGAGAATCAACGTCAATCTCGCTGCCTTCCGCCAGCACGATGGCGCGCTCGACGGTGTTCTCCAGTTCCCGGACGTTTCCCGGCCAGTCATACGCGGCGAGAAGGCGCATCGCCTCGGCTGTGACCCCCGTGATGGCGAGACCCATGCGGGTGTTCATGCGGGTCAGGAAGTGCGCCACCAGCAGCGGGATGTCCTCACGCCGGTCACGCAGGGCCGGCAAGTGCAAGGCAAAGACATTCAGCCGGTAATACAGATCCTCGCGGAACGCGCCCCGCCTCACCTCGTCGGCCAGGTCGCGCGCGGTGGCTGCGACGACGCGGACGTCGACCCTGGTGTCCTGGCTGTCGCCCAAGCGGCGGATCTCTCCCTCTTGCAGCACGCGCAACAGCTTGACCTGCAGGTTGAGCGGCAATTCACCGATCTCGTCGAGGAAAAGTGTTCCCCCCGAGGCCTCTTCGAACAGGCCCTTGCGATCTCGGTTGGCATCCGTGAACGCACCCTTGCGGTGGCCGAACAGCTCGGATTCGAGCAAGTTTTCCGGGATGGCCCCGCAGTTCACCGCGATGAAGGCCGCGCGCGCACGCGGCGAACTGCTATGAATGGCGCACGCCACCAGTTCCTTGCCGGTTCCTGATTCACCCTCGATGAGCACCGTCGTCTTGAACTCAGCGATCTTGCGTACTGTGCGGAACAGTTCGAGCATCTGTGGGCTGCGCGCTATCAAATCGCCGAAGGTTCCCTCGGGTTCCTCCACGCCAGTGCGAACCTGGCGGGCCAGACTCCGGTTCTCGCGGTAGAGGCGCTCGCGTTCCTCGGCCTTGCGCAGGAGCAAGACCAACTCGTCCGCCTCGAAAGGCTTGGACAGATAGTCGTATGCCCCGCGCTTCATGGCTTCGATGGCGACGTCCTTGCTTCCGAAAGCCGTCATCACGACCACGGTGGCATCCAGGCCGCGTCGGCGTACTTCATCCACCAGATCCATGCCGCTGCGACCTGGCATGCGCAGATCGGTGATGATGATGTCGTAGGGCAGGGTTTCAAGCTCGCGCAGAGCACTGTCGACCGAGGCAACACCCACGGGCTCGTAGCCTTCCCGTTTGAGCAGGGTCTGCAGCATGTGGCGAAGGTTCTCTTCGTCATCCACCACTAGCACGCGCCGCATGGAACCTCAGGGGTGTAGCCGTTGCATGACATCAGACGAGGACCGAGATCTCATCGTATCACGAACCCGAGTATTTCCGCTAGGTTCGGCCGCCTTCTTCGATTGATAATCCGATCCATGAAACGCAGTCCCGTCATAGTGGGCATCGACCAGGGCACGACTGGAACGACCGTGCTGGTGCTCGACCAGCGCCTCGCACTCCTCGGTCGCGGCTATTGTGAGATTCCGCAGAGCTACCCCCAGCCTGGGCAGGTGGAACATGATCCCGAGGCGATATGGCAGTCGGTGCTGACGGCCTTTGCGCAAGCGTGCGCCCATGCCGGGTCGTTCGAGATTGCGGCCATTGGCATCACCAACCAGCGAGAAACCACAGTGCTCTGGGATCGTGCGACGGGCCGGCCGGTCGCACCGGCGATCGTCTGGCAGGACCGCCGCACCGCCGAGATGTGCGACCGGCTGCGCGCCGAGGGACTTGAGCCACTGGTGCGCCAGCGGACCGGTCTGCTGCTCGACCCGTATTTCTCGGCCAGCAAGATCGCCTGGCTGCTGGATCACACACCTGATCTGCGGCGCCGGGCCGAGGCGGGCGAGATCGCGTTCGGCACAGTCGACAGCTTCCTCATCTGGCGCCTGACAGGCGGACAGGTCCATGTGACCGACGTGTCCAATGCCTCGCGCACGTCGCTTCTTGACCTGGAGAGTCTGCAGTGGAGCCCCGAGATGTGTCGCATCTTCGGCGTGCCGGCCGCGATTTTGCCCCAGGTGGGTCCGTCCTCGGGGCGGCTGGCGGTCATCCGTGGCGCAGGTGGGATCCCCGACGGCATCCTTCTGGCTGCGGCAGCGGGCGATCAGCAAGCTGCGCTCTTCGGCCAACAGTGCCTGCGGCCCGGGGACGCCAAGTGCACCTTTGGCACGGGCTCGTTCCTGCTCATGAACGTGGGCCCGCGGCCCGTGCTGTCGCGCCATCGACTGCTCGGCACAGTGGCATGGCAGACTGCCGCGGACACGGCCTACGCGCTCGAGGGAAGCGCTTTTGTCTCAGGCGCGTTGATTCAATGGCTGCGCGACGGGCTGGGCATCATCAGGCAGGCGGCCGAAAGCGAGGGACTGGCCGCCTCGGTGCCCGACGACGGGGGCGTGACCATTGTGCCGGCCTTGGCCGGGCTGGGCGCGCCCCACTGGCGCTCGGAAGCACGCGGCGCGATCTTGGGCCTCACGCGCGGTACCCGGGCGGCGCATATCGCCCGTGCGGCCTTGCAGGCCATGGCCTTGCAGAACGTCGATCTGGTTCGCGCCATGGAACAAGATGCGGGCCGCGTGCTGACCGGCTTGCGCGTGGACGGCGGCGCCACGGCCAACAACCTGCTCATGCAGATCCAGGCCGACCTGCTCGGCACCGACATCGTACGACCTGCGCAGGTCGAGCTGACTGCACTGGGGGCGGCACGGCTGGCGGCCGAGGGCGTGGGTCTGGACATCCAGCCCAAGGATGCGACCGACTCCGGCGCGACAGTCTTTCATCCTCGTATGCCCGCCAGCGAGCGCGACCGTATCCTGTCTCGCTGGCGGGAAGCCGTGGCCCAGGCCTGACCTCATGTTGAGGCTATTCATCGCGGTGGACTTGCCAGCGGAGCTTCGGCCCAAGGTCGTGCGTCTGTGCCAGGGCATAGGCGGCGCGCGCTGGACGCGGCCCGAGCAGTTGCACATCACCCTGCGTTTCCTCGGCGACACGCCAGAGGGCTTGCTTGCTGACATGCGGGCGCATCTGCGCCAGATTCGTGTGCCACGCTTCGAGCTTGCGCTGCGAGGCGTGGGCGTGTTTCCGCCGGCTGGCGCGCGCAAGCCGGCGCGGGTCTTGTGGCTCGGTATCGATCCGCCCGAGCCACTGCGCGCTCTCAAATGTGCGGTGGATGGTGTGCTTGGCCCTGACCCCGACACGGCCAAGCGTGGTTTCTCCCCTCACTTGACTCTGGCCCGTTTTCCTACCCGGCCACGCCATGACCTCGACCGCTTTCTGGCCGAGCATGCCGGTTTCGACAGCAGCCGCTTCGTAGTGAGTGACTTTCACCTGTACCGCAGCACCCTGCGCCCCGAGGGTGCGCTGCACGAGATTGTCGAGAGCTACCCCTTGGCAATCGGCGATTGCATGTAGGACGGCTTTCTGTACAATCAGCGCACCGCATGGAGGTGCGACGGTCCGCGGTGGATCGTCCGAATGCGGAGGCAAGACAAACGGAGGAGACGAAGCAATGAAGAGACTAGCACTCGGACTTGGGGCCTTTGTGTTGCTCATCGCGGGCACGGCTCATGCGCAGTACGGAATGGCTGGCTGCGGCCTTGGCTCGTTGATTTTCGGGAACGACAACGGGGCGCTCAAGCAGATTCTCGCGGCCACCACCAATGGTACGTTCGCCAGTCAGACCTTCGGCATCACGTCCGGGACTTCAAACTGCGTCAGCGCGGGCGTGGTCAAGGCCGAGCGTGAGCAGGCCGCGTTTGCCGAGGTCAACTTCCAGGACCTCAAGGGCAACATGGCCGCGGGTGGCGGCGAGTACCTAACCTCCTTTGCTACGCTGCTCGGCTGCGAGGATTCGGCCAAGCCTGGCTTTGCCAAGATGACCCAGGACAAGCTTGAGGTGCTGGTGCCCAGCCCGTCGACAACGCCCATTCAGATGCTCATCAGCGTCAAGCAGCAGATCAAGGCGTCGCCGTCGCTGGCGGCCACCTGCACCGACGCGCGCGCGATTGCCCGTGCCGAGGGCAGGCCGATGACCCTGGCCAAGCGCTAGTTGTCTGTCTCAAGCACTTTGAACGACCGTTCGTCCCGGCGTTCCCCAGTGGAGCGCCGGGACGTTGTGTTTTTCGGGCGGCTACTTGTCTGTCTGAGCGTCGGTCTGTGCGCCTCGCCTGCCTCGGCCGACCAGTCCTATCTGAGCGAGTTACAGGCACGGGCGCGCACGCAAGGGCTGGCGCGCACGCGCATGTGGCAGGTTCTGCTGCACTATCACCGCACCCTGTTTGGCGGGTGGCGCAGCAGCGCTGACGGCCCCGGTTTCTTCCTGGCGGGTTCTGCGGGTGAGACCGATCCCGAGGCCGAGCTGATGGCCACCCTGGTTGCCTTCTCCGCGTCCGCCAAGCCAGTACCGCCCGACGACGAGGCGGGCCAGCACGCTCAGTGCCGCTTCCCCGCGCGTTGGTCGTGGCTGAAGCAGGAACTGGCCATCGATACCACGCGCCTGCCTGAGCAGTCTTGCCCGCTCTTCGCCGGCTGGCGCCAGGCCATCGCGCCGGAGAAGGTCGGGTTCATCTACTCGGCGGCCTACATCAACAGCCCGGCCTCCATGTACGGCCACACCTTCCTGCGCCTCACCCGACGCACCGGCGAGGGCAACCGCCTCATTGACTACATCGTCAATTTCGCTGCCGAGGAAAACACCAAGAATGGCTTCGTCTACGCATGGAAAGGCCTGTTCGGGGGCTTCGCTGGCCACTTCTATGTGATGCCCTACTACGTGAAGATCCAGGAATACTCGAACATCGAGAGTCGCGACCTGTGGGAGTACGAGTTGGCGCTGGACCAGATGCAGACCGAGCGCCTGGTGGAGCATACCTGGGAAACCCGCAGCACCCACTTTAACTACTACTTCTTGACCGAGAACTGTTCGTACTTCTTGCTTGAGCTTCTCGAGGTCGCCGATCCCGGTCTGCGGCTCTCCGAGCGTTTTCATGGCCCGGTCATCCCGGCGGATACCCTGCGCGCGGTCCTGTCGGTTGCCGGCCTGGTCAAGGGTCGCACGGTGCGGCCGTCGCTGCGGGCCCAGATCCTGAATCGCAAGTCGCACATGACAGGCAGCGAGATCAAAGCCGCCGAGGCCTTGACCAAGCGCGGGCGCGAGGCGCAGGGGTTGATCGCCGACTGGCCGAGGGAGCGTCAGGCGCGCATCATCGATGCCGCCTACGACCTCTTGCGTTTTCGCGAGGGTCTGACCAAGGACCCTTCGCCCGAGTTCTTGCGCAAGGAACGCGAGTTGCTCATCCTGCGTGGCCGCACTGGCGTTCCGCCCCTGGAAAGCGCCGTGCAGCCTGCCAGCGACGCCCCGGAGACCGGCCACCGGTCGCTGCGCCTGGGCTTGGCGGGCGGCCTGGCCAGCCTCCAGCACGCCGCCTTCGAGGAGATCTCGCTGCGCCTGGCCCTCCATGATTTTCTGGACCCGTCGCGCGGCTATCTCGACGATGCCGAGCTGGAGATGGGACAGGTCCGCATCCGGTTCCAAAACGCAACCCACCGCCTGTTCCCGGAACGCCTCGATTTGCTCAACATTCTTTCCGTGTCGGGCTACGACAGATGGATTCCCAAAACGGCCTGGACGATTCGCGCAGGCGGCGACCAGGCCCACAACCTGGGATGCGCGGGGGTGCGCTGCAGCTATGGCAACCTGAACACGGGCGGTGGGATCTCGCTACGGCTCGGTCATCCATTCTTGTTCTTCCTGCTCACCGACGTGGATCTGGCTGCTGGCGCGCCCTTCTTCGATCACTACCGGATTGGCGCGGGCGGCTTTGCCGGCGCTGTGCTGCGGCTCGGACGCTTTTCCCAGACCACGGCCGAGGGCCGCTACATCTACTACTTCTTGGGCGACCGTCGGCGCGCTCCGGTCATCAGCGTGGGGCAGGGGTTCAATCTTGCAACCTGGGCCCAGATCCGCCTGGTCGGCGATGCCGTGGGATCATACCGGGAGGCCCGCGCCGAACTGCTGGGCTACTTCTGACAGCAGCAGGCCAGAATAGACGAACGGTTTCATTGACGGCAGATCGTGGTAAGGCTTTGCTCCTGCCACATGGACAAGACCGGCGACATCAGCCAATCCACCTCTTCGGCCCCGGGCCGCAAGGGGATCTGGTGGGCCATGCTCGTCCTGTCTCTTGCCGGGCTGCTCGTCTCGGTAGTCCTGGCCTACATCCATTTCAAGGCCAACACCCAGGCCGGATTCCACAGCTTCTGCGGCCGCGGCAGCACCTTCAACTGCGACAGCGTGGCCCGCAGCCCCTATTCGGTCTTGCTGGGCGTGCCCACGGCACTGTGGGGAATCTTCGGCTATCTGCTGGCGGTGGTCGTCACGGTTTGGGGATTGCGCACTCGGCGCACCGTCTTGACTGCGGCCTGTGGCCTGCACCTTTTCGTCGCGTTCGCCGCGCTCAGCGCCGTGCTGGGCGCCATTTCGGCCTTCCGCCTGCACGCCCTGTGCATCCTCTGCGCCGCCACCTATGGCATCAACCTGCTGCTCTTGGTCCTGGTCTTGGTGCAGGCAGCGGGCGTCGGGTTTCCTCAGGTGGGCGCAGCGCCGTGGCACTTGCTTCGCGAAAGTCCGGGCAAGACCCTGGCGGTTTTTCTCTTGCTCGGCGCCATGGCGCTGGGACTTGTCGCGCTGGTTCCACCCTACTGGCGACGCGGCACGAGTCCTGGGCGAAAAGCGTTCGCGCTGGAAGGCCTGTCCCGCGGCGAGGCGCCCGGTGGCGGCCACTGGATCGGCGCGCGCGAGCCTGTCGTGACCATCACCGAGTTCTCCGACTACGAATGCCCCTTCTGCAGGCAAGCGCACGCGCAGCTACGCAACATTGTCGCGCAGTTTCCCGATCGGGTTCGTCTCATTCACCGTCACTTTCCCCTGGATCAGGCGTGCAACCGCAGCATCGAGCGTCCCTTCCACCAGACCGCTTGCCGGGCCGCGCTCATCGCCGAGTGCGCGGGCCGCGCCGGACGTTTCTGGGAAGCCAACGACTACCTTTTCGATGCGTCGGGCTTTCTCGACACGCAATCCGATGAGAAGATTGCGGCCGACCTCAAGCTCGATCCCGCTGCGCTCGATCGCTGCATGAAAGGCGAAGGGGCGGCCGCCGTCAAGAACGACGTCGAGGTCGGGATCGCACTCAAGCTGGAGGGCACGCCGAGTTTCTTGGTCGACGGCCAGGTTTACCGGGGCAACCTTCCCGCCGCTGTGCTGGAGCCGCTGCGGGCTAGGCCCGACGCTGGCAAGTAGCAGCCAGGAGATGCTTCTCCAGCGCGCGCATGCGACGGGACTGGCCGGGGCGGTGGTGGTCGTGGCCAAATAGGTGGCAAAGCCCGTGCACGGCGAGGCGCTCGAGTTCGCGGTCCAGGCGGGCGCGGCCCGCGCAGCGGCGAGCGGCTTGCACCGAGATCGCGATGTCGCCGAGAAAGACCCCATCGCCCGCCGGATCGGTTTCGCCTGCGAGCTCCTGCATGTGGAAACTCAACACGTCGGTGGCGCGATCGAGGCCGCGGAACTCGCGATTGAGCGCACGGATCTCGTCATCGCCGGTGAACAACAGAGTAGCCGACGAGCGTGAGCGCCCGAGCCGGCGCAAGGCCACGCGCAGTCGATTCGCGACCCTGCGGCAGGCGGGCACGCCGACCAGGCGGCGGGCGTCGCTGCGAACCACGACATCGATGGGCACGACTGCGATGTTAGACGATTCGCGCGCCCTTCACCAATCCCGATCAAAGTACGCGCTTATAGATTTCGGCGCTCACGAACATGCCAAACAGATCGGCGTCGCACTTGCCCGCCTTGACCTCTCCCTCCAGGATGCCCAGCGCACGGTGCACCGGGACGGCGGCCTTGTAGGGCCGGTCGGCCGCGGTCAGCGCATCGAAGATGTCGGCGATGGTCAGCATGCGCGCCTCGATGGGAATCTCCGCGCCGTGCAGGCCAGCTGGGTAGCCCGCGCCGTTGAGCAACTCGTGGTGGGCGGCGGCGATCTGCGGCACCTTGCGCAGCGAGCGGCCCCAGGGAATGGTCCGCAGGAAGGCCACCGTGTGGTTGACGTGGCTCTCGATCTGCTGGCGTTCGGCCGGCGTCAGACTGCCACGCAGTACCTGCAGGGCCGCCACCTCGTCGGGCAGAAGATACGGCCTCGCTTGGCCGGCCTCGTCGACGTACTTCCACGCCGCCACCTCTGCCAGACGAGCCATCACCGGCTGGTCCAGCAGGGTCGGCTCGTTGGCCGTCAGCACCAGGTGCCAGCACTCGTCCAGGGCAGCCAGACCCTCGGCCTGTTCACGCTCGATGGCGGCCAATGCCGCGGCCGAGTCGCCCCGCCGAATGTGATCCAGTTGCTTGCGCAGCGACTCGGCCTCGATGGACTTGCGCACATAGGCGAAGCGCAGGCGGATGGCATCGAGCTGCCAGTCGTAGAGCTTCTTGGCCTTGACCAGCACCTGCTCGCGCACGCCGACCTTGCCGAAGTCGTGCAACACGCCCGCGTATTCGATCTGGCGCAGATCTTCGCGTGAAAAGCGCACGGCAGCGAGGGGGCCGTCGCTGACCGCGTCCACCGTCTCCGCCATGGCCACGCTCAAGGTGGCCACGCGGCGCGAATGACCCGAGGTGGTCGGATCGCGGGACTCGATGGCGGTGACCGAGGCGTCGACGAAGCTCTCGAACAGGCGCCGGATCTCGTCGTACAGGATCGCGTTCTCCAGCGACACGCCCGCCTGCGACGCCAGCGCCAGCGCCATCTCCTCGGCGCGCTCGTCGAAGGGAACCACGCCTTCCTCGAAATCCGCCGGCGTGGACAGAACCTGGCTCGGTTTCCGCTTCTTATTGATGAGCTGGATGATGCCGATGACCTCGCCCTCGGTAGACAGCATGGGCACGGTCAACATCGAACGCGCACGGTAGCCGATCTTGTCGTCGAAGCTGCGGTTGTGCGCGGCGCCCCCGGTCGCCACCTTGGCCTGCTCGACATCGGGCACGTTGATGGGCCGGCCCTCCAGCACGGCCCGACCCGCGAGCGAGGTGTTGTCGACGGGCAGCGTGAACTCCTTGAAGTCCACCGGGATGGAATCGTTCTGCGACAGCATGAAGTGCAGCCGGGCTGGGCGGCTCTGTACCCCGCGAACCGGAGTCGGCGCGTGCCGCCGGCCGGCCTCGCCCAGCGCTCGCGGTCGCCGCGCCGGATCGCCAAAGGCTCGGCCGTCGGGCTGGCCGTCGCCGTCCACGTCGGCCGCCTCCAGCACGTACACGCTACCCGCATCGGCCCCGGTCATGCGCCGGCTCTTGTCCAGGATCAGGTCGAGCAGCTTGCGGATATCATGTTCGGAAGACAGGGCGCGCGAGATGGCGAGCAACTCGTCGCGCTCGTAGCGCGATCGCTCGACCGGGCCCGGCGCTTCAGACACGGGTTGGTTCGGTCCCACGACCCGTCATTCTCCCCGACACGGCGTCAGCCCTCACTGCCGGGCGGGCGGCCGGTGCCGTTGTTCTGCGCCTTGCGGTCGTAGGCGCGGATGATTGCGGCCACCAACGGGTGGCGGACCACGTCCACCTCGGTGAAGGTGCAAAAGGCGATGCCGTCGATGCCGCGCAGGAGCGATTCGGCCTCGGTCAAGCCGGAGCGCCGGTGGTCGGGCAGATCGATCTGGGTCACATCCCCGGTGATGACCGCCTTGGACTCGTAGCCCAGCCGGGTGAGGAACATCTTCATCTGCTCGCCGGTGGTGTTCTGCGCTTCGTCGAGGATGACGAAGGAATCGTTGAGCGTGCGGCCGCGCATGAACGCGATGGGCGCGATCTCGATCATCCCGCGCTCGACCAGTTGGTGGGCGCGGTCGAAGTCCATCATGTCGTGCAAGGCATCGTAGAGCGGCCGCAGGTAGGGCGAGACCTTCTCCTCCATGCTGCCGGGCAAGAAGCCAAGGCGCTCGCCTGCCTCGAGGGCCGGCCGGGTCAGCACGATGCGCTTGACCCGTTTTTCCATGAGCTGGCGCAAGGCCAGCGCCATCGCGAGATAGGTCTTGCCGGTGCCTGCAGGCCCGATGCCGAACACGATGTCGCGTTCGCGGATGGCGTCGACGTAGCGTTTCTGGGCCAGTCCCTTGGGCGCGATGGGCCGGGCGCGGCTGCCCACCAGGATGGTGTCGGAAAAAACTTCCTGCAGGTTGGCGTTGGCATCGCCACGCAGCACGTGCGCCGCGCGTGTGACGTCCTCGGGCCCCACCGCGCGGCCGCCGCGCACCATGCGGTAAAGCTGTTCCACCAGTCGTCGCGCCTGGGCGATGGCATCGGTCGGGCCCAGGAAAGTCAGCTCGTTTCCGCGCGAGTGAAGCCTGGCGCCGGTCTCCAGCTCAATGCGCTTGAGGTTGGAGTTCTTCTCGCCGAACAAGGAAAGCGCGACGCGGTTGTCGTCGAGGACCACCCGGTCCGATTCGACATCCGTGTTTTCGCGCAGGGGATCGCTTGGCCGCTGACTCAATCGAACCTGATCTCCTTTACCACGGAACCCACGCGGCGACCAGCGTGCAGTGGCGTGGTCGGATTCGGGGTCGGGGACCGGGGGCGATGACGGGGTCGAGCGCCGGGACGGGCTCCGGAAAGGCGCGTAAGTAGAGTTCGGCGATAGGCAACCCGCTGGCTGCGCGTCCGATTCTCGGGCCAAAAGGGAGCTCGCTGCCACAGGAAGAAGATCGGGCTCGTTCTTCCTATCGTCCGGGCACATTCCAGGCTAGGTTTTCGCAACCCCGTGAGCCAGGAAACGCCGCCGCCCCAGCTCGACCTCAGCCCGCTGCCCGGCAAGCAGACGGGCCGCAACCTGCCCGAGCTGGTCGGCCTGATGCAGCGGTTGCTCGCGCCCACCGGCTGTCCGTGGGATCGCGAGCAAACCCTGGAATCGCTGCTGCCCTATCTGGTCGAGGAAACCTACGAGGTGGTGGACGCCCTGCACGCGGGCGACGTGCGCAACCACGCCGAGGAACTGGGCGACCTGCTGCTGCAGATTGTTTTCCAGGCCGAGCTGCGCCACGCCGAGGGCGCCTTCGGGATGGACGATGTGGTGCGCGGGATCGTGGCCAAGCTGGTGCGCCGCCATCCGCACGTGTTCGGCGAAGCGCAGGCCAAGACCTCGGCGGCTGTGCTGGCCAACTGGGCCAAGCTGAAGGCGGTCGAGAAGGCGAAGAAGGGGCGCAAGGGTGCGCTCGACGGAATCCCGCGCAGCGCCCCGGCCCTGGTGCGCGCCACGCGCGCTGGCGAGAAGGCAGGCGCGGTGGGCTTTGACTGGCCGGACGCGGCCGGCGTGCGCGACAAGGTCAACGAGGAACTGGCCGAGATGGATCACGCCTGCCAGGCGGGCGATCGCGACCAGATGATGCACGAGCTGGGCGACACCTTGTTTGCCTTGACCAATCTGGCGCGCAAGCTGGGGCTGGACGCCGAGAATGCCCTGCGCGAAGCCACCGACCGATTCGCGCGTCGCTTTGGCCACATGGAACAAGCGCTTGAAGCCGAAGGCCGCACTGTCGGCTCGGCCACGCCCGAGGAACTGGAGCAACTCTGGCAGGCAGCCAAGCGTGCGCCTGGCGTCGATACGCCAGAGTGATTCTACAGCCAGCCGGCGACACGCGCGCCGAGCAGGAACACCGCGCCCCACGCGCCGGCGGCCACGTCATCCATCATCACGCCCCAGCCTTCGGGCAGGCGCTCGGCGGCGTTCGCGGGCCAGGGTTTCCATTGGTCGAACAGGCGGAACAGAACCACGCCGGCCGCCAGGCCGATCCAACCCGCGGGCGCTGCGAGCAAAGTGATGAGCACGCCGGCCACCTCGTCGATGCACACGATCTGCGGATCCTTGATCCCGAGCTTGCGCACCACCTGATTCGACGCCCACACGCCCACCGCCGTGATCACGGCGGCTGCGGCCGCGACGGCCAGCGTGCCGCCGTGGTGGACGAGCAGAAGATAGAGGGGAATTGCGCCGAGCGTGCCTGCGGTTCCTGGTGCCTTGGGCACGCGGCCACAGCCGAACCAGATAGCCAGAACGTGCGCCACTCGATATTTCACGACTCTTCTCCCAGCATGGCGCGCACCTCCGCTGAGTACTTTCCATCTTCATGCACGACCAGCGGCGCTTCGGTCCTTGTCTCGGCGACCAGTGCCGACCGTCGTGCTTCGAAGCAGAAACGGCTGGCCTGCGCTCCCGCCCGCGCCTGCACCATGCGCAGTCGGGCCATGGTCAGCCCGCGTGTGGCGAGTGCCGCGCGCATTTCGTCGAAGCGATCGGCAGGGTAAATCGCGGCCAGCCGGCCCTCGGGCCGCAAGGCTGCCTGGGCACCTTCCAGCCACTCGGCCAAAGTCAGTGCGACCTCGTGATGCGCCAGCGAGCGCTCTGCATGCGGTGGCAGTACGCCTTTGCCCAGGGGCCGAAACGGCGGATTGCTCGCCACCAGATCGAACGCCGCGCGTGGCACGCGCTCGGCTTCGCGCACGTCAGCCGCCACGACGGCGAAGCGCGCGCCGAAACCATTGGCCCGCACGGATCGCGCGGCCAGTCCTGCCAGCCGCGACTGGATCTCCACGCCGAGGCCAGTTGCCGCCGAGTCGCGTGCAAGCAACAAGAAGGACAGGGCGCCGGTGCCGCACCCGATGTCCAGGAAATGGCCGTAGGGCGCCTGGATGAAACCCGCGAGCAGCACCGGATCCAGACTGGATCGAAAACCGCGCGCTGGCTGGATCAGCTTGACCCGGCCGCGCAGGAGCGTGTCGTGAGTGACGTCATCCGGCTCCGGCCCGCGCGCGTGGTCGGCGTCGGTCATACGTTGGGCAGCACCGGCTCCTCGCCGGGATCGATGCGCGCCATCACCAGGCCGGTGGCCAGCTTGGGTTGGAAGTAGGTCGATTTCTGCGGCAGCACGAAGCCCGCCTCACATGCATCCAGAACCTGGGACACCTTGGTCGCGTTCATCAGGAAAGCCGCCTGCACATCGGAGGCGGCCACCTTCCCCAGGGTTTCGCGCAGATCGTGGCTGTAGGTCAGGTTCGACTGGCGGGCCATGGCCTCGGCCCCGATGCCGAGCAGCGGATCCAGCACCAGGCCGTGCAACACGCTGACGTCGAGGCGAGCGAGAGTGGGCGGGCCCAGACGCGCAAGATCCGCGTCGGCCCGCAGCTTGAGCCAGGTGGTCCCGCGCGCGCCAGGTCGACGCAGAGCAAAGATCACGGTCTTCTCGCCCTCGCGGAGCAGGCGGGCCTCGATGGCGGCCGGGTTTTCCTCGCTGCCTGACAGGACCTCGAACCAGGGGCGGCTGCGCTCGGCCAGGGTGTCGAGCGCTTCAGCGGACAGGCCGTGCACCATGCGGTGGGTGGGCAGGACCAGCAAGCCCGGATCCTCGGCGCGGGCAAAGAACATCACGCCCCAATCGGCTAGCGAGCGACCGAGCGGGACACCCGCGGGCCGCATGTCGTCGCGGATGGCGACCATGGTTTCATAGCGGTGATGGCCGTCGGCGATCATGACACTGCGAGGAGCCAGTCCGCGCGCCACCGTGGCAATCGTCGCCTCGTCGGTCACCACCCACAGACGATGGCGGCAACCGTCGGGCGTGGTCGCGTCGACCTCAGGCGCCGCGACGCAAGCACCGTCAAGCGCCGTTTCGATGGTGCCGTCCGGGTCGCGATACAAGGAAAACACCTGGGAAAAGTGCGCGCGTGTGGCGCGAATCAGCTTGAAGCGATCGACCTTGGGGCCCGAAAGGGTGTGCTCGTGGGGCAGCACGATGCGTGCGGAGAACGGCGAAAGCTCGATGAGCGAGATGAATCCCTTGCGCGTGTATTTGTGCGGGCCGGCCGCGCCCGCGAAGGTGAATTGCTGTTCGTAGCGATATAGGGCTGGCCGCGCATCCTGGCGCAAAGTTCCCTCGGCCAGCCACTTGTCGAGCTGCGCGCGCGCATTTTCGTAGCGAGCATCACCCTCGCCGCGCGGCAGATCCAGGTGCACGATGTTGCGCGGGTGGCTGGCTTCAAGCTGCGCACGTTGCGCCTCGCCGATCACGTCGTAGGGTGGGGCTAGAAGCGGCGCGAGGTCGGCAAACCGTCCCTGGTCAAAACGGAGCGCGCGAAAGGGAGCTATCCTTGCCATGGCTCCGGCAGTCTATAGCCAGATGCGGAGCCCGGTCACGCCGAAAGGGGTTACCGACGGCCAGATCGCTCGGGGAAGAGTTGCGCCAGACCATCGGCGCTGGCTGCGCACACGCCACGCTCGGTGACCAGGCCGGTCACCAGGCGCGCGGGCGTGACGTCGAAGCCGGGGTTGGCCACTGGACTGTTTTGCGGCGTCACCAGCACCGACGTGGTTTTTCCGTCGGGGCCCAGCCCGCGCACCAGGCGCACCTCGTCGGCGCCGCGTTCTTCGATGGGGATCTCGGCCACGCCGTCGCGGATGGTCCAGTCGATGCTGGGACTGGGCAGGCAAACGTAGAACGGCACCTGGCAATCACGCGCGGCCAGCGCTTTGAGATATGTGCCGATCTTGTTGCACACGTCGCCCGTGGCCGTGGTTCGATCCGTGCCCACGAAGCAAACGTCGACGGCGCCGTGTTGCATGAGGTGGCCGCCGGCGTTGTCCACAATTACATGGTGGGGCACGCCGTGCTGGCCCAGTTCCCAGGCGGTCAGCGAAGCGCCCTGGTTGCGCGGCCGCGTTTCTTCCGCCCACACGTGCACCGGGATCCCGGCATCATGCGCCTTGTACACCGGCGCCAGGGCCGTGCCCCAGTCCACCGTGGCCAGCCAGCCGGCGTTGCAGTGGGTGAGCACGTTCACCGGAGCCGATCCCTTGCGCTTGGCAATCGCTTCGATGATGCGCTTGCCGTGCTCACCGATGGCCGAACACAGGGCCACGTCCTCGTCGCAGATCTGGGCCGCGCGACGGAAGGCGGCGCCGGCGCGGTCTGCGGGCGGCAACCTGGCCGTGGCAGCGCGGATTTCATCGAGAGCCCAGCGCAGGTTGACCGCTGTGGGCCGCGTGGCCAGAAGCTCCGCGTGCGCGCGCGCCAAGCCCGCGTCGCTGGCGTCCTGCCGCAAAGCCAGGGCCATGCCGTACGCCGCTGTGGCGCCGATGAGAGGCGCGCCCCGCACCACCATGTCGGCAATGGCTCTCACCGCGTCTTGCAGCCCTTGCAGTCGCACAAGGCGAAACTCGTGTGGCAGCACGGTCTGGTCGATGACCTCGACCGAGCAGCCGTCGGCGTGCAGACGGATTGTGCGATAGGGAACCCCGGCGACGTTCATCTCTAGTCCAGATACTTCGCGGTGAGCGGCGCCAAGCGATCGCGCACCTCACGCGGGATCCTGCGCCGGTCGCTCCAGATAGCCAGCTTCAGAGCCTGCTGGCAAGCACACGCGTTGTTGGGCAGGGACGCGATGGCAGGCAACCCTGCGCTGATCAGGGCCAAGGCATTCTGGGTGGCGGACTGGACGTTGGCGATGATCTCCTCCAGCAGGTGAATCTGATCCACGTCGGTCCGGTGCGCGCGCCAGCAGTCATAGTCGGTAGACAGCGCCACCGCGGCGTAGCAGATCTCGGCCTCGCGAGCCAGCTTCGCCTCCGGCATGAGGGTCATGCCGATGAGATCGCCGCCCCACTTCCGGTGCATCTCACTTTCCGCGCGCGAGGAGAACTGCGGGCCCTCCATGCACACGTAGGTGCCGCGCAGGTGGACCTTGACCGGCACCGCGGCCGCCGCGCTGGTGAGCGCCGAGCGCAAGGCGGGACAGAAGGGCGCGGCCATCTCCACATGCACGGCCAGTCCCTCGAAGAAGGTGCCCAGCCGGCGGTAAGTGCGGTCGATGGTCTGGTCGGGCAGCACCAGATCGCGCGGCGCAATCTCCTCGCGCAGGCTGCCCACCGCGCCGCTGGCGATGATGCGGGTCACGCCCAGTTTTTTCAGGGCGAAGATGTTCGCCCGGTAGGGCACGGCGGAAGGATTCAGCAGATGGCCCTCGCCGTGACGGGAGAGCAGGGCCACCGGAATGCCACTCACCTCGGTCGTGAGAATGGGAGCTGATGGCTGGCCAAAGGGTGTGTCGATGTCATGCGTCTGGGCGTTGCCGACGGTACCCAGCGTGTCGCCAAGTCCCGTGCCTCCGATGATGCCGATCATGAGAGCCTCCGTGGATAGCCTTTGTCGAGGGGCACCAGCCTGCATCGCCCGGCGCGGCCACGCAAGCCCCATGCGCCGACGGCAAAGAGATGAACCGTGGTCGTCGCCGCTAGAACTTGTAGCTGATCGTGCCGGCCATCTTCAGGGTCACGTCGACGGTCCAGTCCTGCTCAGGCAGTTGTCCGGACATGTCCAGTTCGATGACCGTGTTGTCGGCGGACCAGATACGCGTGACCTCGATGGGTGTGGGCATGCTGGCTTCGATGACCGAGCTGGACGGTGCGCCGGCGCTCCGCTCGTAGCTGGCGATCTCGGTGGTTCCTTCCGAGCTGGTGGGGTCGGCCATGGTCAAACGAGCGGCGGTGACAAAGTCGAGGTTGGCCAGACCGTCGCCGGCAAGCACCGTCACTTGGTTGACGAAGACTTGGGAATTCATGCGCTTGGCCCACGCGGTGTTGGACGACGAGAGCGTGAATGAACTCGTTACCGAGACGTCACCGATCAGGTTGGCCTGCGGCACGCCCTGCATGTTCAGCCCGTGCTGGGTGACCTCGACGTCCGGCACCTTGGCTTCGATGGAAAACGTGCAGGCAGCGGTCAGGGTGACCAGCGCGGGGACGATGGAAAAGAGTCGGAGTGTCATTGTCAGCGCCTCACCAGATGTAGACGATGAGTCCCAGTTTCACCGACGAGCCAACCGCCTTGACGGATGGATCCTGCCGCACGACCACCTCGGTTGTGCCGGTGGCGTCGCTGTTCTGCGCGGTGCTGTTCTGGATCGCGGCATCGACGTTGTGGACCTGGCCACGGACCACGGTGACGCCTCCGTGCAGGAAGAAGACGACCCGGCGCGAACCGAAGTCCAGGCCCAAGTGCGCGTTCATGTACTGGTAGCCGACCCGGTCCAGCAGCGGGCTGCCATTGAAACCGCCACCGATGACCTTCTCGGCCAGCGGGTTGGCGTCGCCGCTCTGATAGATGCCATATTCGAAACTGGCCGATGGGCCGGCGGCAAAGGGCAGCAGGGTGATGCCGGTGCGCCAGCCGCGGCTGATGCCGTTGGTCCCGCCTCCCGCTGAAACGCGCACCCAGGTCAACGGCCGGATCGCGAGCGAGCCGATCAGGCCATCCGGTACGCCCACGTCGGCCATCAGGCCAAAGATGGGCAGGCGATTGGGCGAGGGAGGCGCAGCGGGCACCGTGACAATCGGAACGTTCTCGCCTTGCTCGTAGTCTTCCCAGGCCCAGGCCGGCAGTGCCGCGCCAAGCAGCAGCGCGGCGGCCAGAGTCGGGGCAAGACGCAGTCTCATACTCTAGTATATCGTCTCATAGAGAGTAATCTTGACTACTATTTATAACGATTAAAAACATTTCGGGCGGCTGTCGGTCGTGTGGACTTAACTGGCCGCAGACCTTAAAGAATTCAGTCAGCGCAGCGCGACCGGATTAACGCATGGCGCACATCGCGGACGCCGGAAGCATCGTGTCGTAGGAACGGCTGTCAGGAAACGCCGTGGATTCCATGGCGGCAACCCTCGGCGACTCAAAGATGCCGCTCGACATCGGTTGCGGCGGCGGCTGCAGCGGAGTCATCGCCACGACCCAGGGTTGGGGCTCGCCGTAGTTTAGCAACTCCGAGATGAATATCAACCCAGCACAGTGGGACAGCCTCGATGCCAACGGTCAGTGCAACATCATGCTGCACGAGCTGCTGCACTGGGCGGGGGATGAGGGTTCGGCGGATCACAATGACTCGGCGGGGGCTGGCAACGATACGGTCTATTCCTGCGGGCGTTATTGCGGCCGCTGTTCGCACGCCGGGCACGGGTCGCAGAACAACAGCTCCGTGGATTGCGCCGGCTGCGCCGATACCAGCGCACGCAAACAGCAGTGTGGCACGCAGACCCAGTACCAGACTGCGGATTGCGGCAGTGCAATGTCCGGATTTTGCCACGCCGGCTTGGCTTGCATTGCGGGCCCCTGCGATCAGTGCGGCGGGATTGTCACCAACGCTTGCGACGGCTCCCTCATTGGCGGCCAGGCTATCTGTTGCCAGAGCTGTCCCTCGAATTGCAATCAGTCCAACGACCTGCCTTGCACCAACACGCCTGCCTCGACCGACACCTGCACCGACAAGAACCCCCCCTTCTGCCAGTGAGCGGATCGGGACGCGCTGCCCCTCACGAGACCGGCGCCACGTCGAAGGTCGGACGGGGCCTTCGGTCTACAGCGTGCCCACCAGGAACTCGTGCACCATCGCAACGTCGTCGAAGGACAGCTTCCGTTCGAGGTTGTGGTCGCGCCGTACGCGACGAGCGTGGTCGGGGGGCAGCGGCCGATGCACGAAGATGCCGCGCGAGCACAGCCGCGCCTCGGCGCGAGCGGTTCGCATGATTTGGTCCATGAAGGTGCCGAAATCAGTCTCGCTGAGATACGAGGATACGTCGGCGATCGAGTAGGCGTCCAGGCTGCGGTCGGCGACATCGGCAAGAGCGGCGGAGGCCGGCGCTGTCACGATGGTGACCTGCGTGGTCTTGAGGGCCTCGCGGATGCGCTCATACGAGCCTGGCAGAAGATAGATGGGCATCGCGGGCTCGTAGATGTAGCGCGCAAAGAAGACCAGCTGAAGAAGGTGACTGTCACGCGCGAGGTGGTTGCACAGGTACCGGTGCATGAGATCGAAGATGCGCCGGTGCAAGGGAACCTCGGGCGGCACGAAACGCCAGAAACCCGGATCGCGCGAGAACAGCTCGAGGAAGGAGCGGCGGCACAGCATTTCGCCGACAAAACGCCATGCGCGCGTGTTCCACCCGTCGAGGAAGTGGCGCTGTTTTGCCATATCGTCGAACTTGAACAGCCGCCTGATCCAAATTGGGCGCACCGCGTGCGAGATGCGCGAGACGTGTACCAGAAAGCGCTCGAGGCTCCCCTGGAAGAGCACACCACGCCGCACCAGTTCCGGGTGCGCATCAAAGTAGTCTCCCGCCGCGCCGGAGAGAGCGGGCCGCAAGTCTTGGTAGACCTTCAGTCGATCGCGCGCGCGCCTCACCCCCAAGAACGCGAGGTAGGGCTCGTAACTGAGCGCGCACATGGCCGCGATCTTCAACTCGAGCAAATGATTCTGCGTCGGGTTCACGTCGACCGCCAGAATCTCCTGGGGACGATCGTGAAGCAGGTTGAGCACGCGTCCTCCGCCGGCGGTGATGCAGAACACGCGTTTACCGGGGCCGATGCGCAGGGCTTTGAGCTCGCTGCGGGAGTCTTCGTTGCACGACGAGTAACTGATGCGCCCGCTGAATTTCTTCCATGGAATCGCATCGGGCTCACCTCTGGGGGAGTCGCCTTTTGCGCGGCTTGCGGCTGTGCGCGAGCGGAGGGTGGCCGACTGGTGGGCGCGATCACGCTTCATGGTCATGGCCTGCTCAAACCTCTCTCATGAGTTCCTGGGGAAACTTTTCTCAGACTGAGTGCTCATGCCAAATTTCCGCATACGCCGCAGCAGCTGAAAACGACTGATGCCCAGGAGCTTGGCTGCCTCTGTGCGGACATTGCCGGCGCGGCTCATCGCCTGACGGATCATGCGCGCCTCGACGTCGACCAGCGAATCCACGCCTGGCACCACCTCGATCGGTTGGGTGGGGGGCAACGATCCCTTGCGGCCGAGCGAGAGCACGCGCTGGGGCAAGTGCCTAAGCTCGATGCGCGGCGATTCCGTCAAGATGACGGCGCGCTCGATGATGTTCTTCAACTCACGCACGTTGCCCGGGTAGGCGTAGCCCAACAGGGCTTGGCTGACCTCCGTGGAAAATGGCTCGGTGGGCTTGTTCAAACGCTCAGCAAAGAGAGTGCGGAAGTGTTCCGCCAAGAGCAGGATGTCGTCCCCGCGTTCGCGCAAGGGCGGGATGCGGATGGGGAAGACCGCGAGCCGTTGGAAGAGATCCTGGCGAAAGCGGCCCGCCTGCACCAGGGCGGGCAGATCCTGGTTGGTGGCAGCGACCACGCGGGCCTTGAGCGGAATCTCGCGACTCGATCCCAAACGGCGAAAGCTGCGGCTCTCGAGCACGCGCAGTAGCTTTCCCTGACCCAGCTCCATGTCGCCGATCTCGTCGAGAAAAACCGTGCCGTCGCGGGCTTCCTCGAAGGCGCCGGTGCGTAACTCCTGGGCGCCGGTGAAGGCGCCGCGCTCATGCCCGAAAAGCAGACTCTCCACCAGATTCTCGGGCAAGGCGAGACAGTCGACCACGACCAGCGGCGAGGCCGCAGGACGCGACAGGGAATGAACGAAACGACACGCCACTTCTTTGCCGACGCCGGTTTCTCCGGTGAGCAGCAGCGTCGTGTCCTTGGCCGCGGCCACCTTGCTCAGCTCGTCGATCACCAGGCGCATCGCGCTCGATCGACCGAGCAGTCCCCGACACTCCGCCTCGGCGATGCCGTGCGCCTCCTCGCGCAGTTGGGCGCGCCGGCGCAGCTCGAGAACGCGTTCGAGGATCGGAGCGACGCTGGCCTCCTTGACGATGTAGTCCTCGGCGCCGTGACGGATCGCGCGCACGGCGTTGGGGATGGTCTGGTAAGCCGTCATCATGACCAGCGCGGCGTCAGGTTGCCGCATGAGGAGTTGCGGGATGATGCGAATGCCATCGTCATCCGGCAGGCGATGATCGAGCAGGATCACGCCATACTGCCGAATGGCAGCGAATTCGAGCGCCTCGCGGCAGGTGTAGGCGAGATCGCAACAGATGCCCTGACGCCCGATCTCGCGCCCGATGGCTTGGGCGTAGAGATCCTCGTCGTCGACGATCAGGGCCCAGAAGGGCTGACTCATGCCGCACCGTCGATCGCGCACGGGCGCCTGGGGAGCACCACCGTCGCCTGGCACCCGCCTCCGTCGCGATTCCTCAGATCGACGAAGCCGCCGTGGGCGCGCGCGATCTTCTGGCAGACGGCCAACCCCAGGCCGGTCCCGTTCTTCTTGGTGGTGAAGAAGGGGCGCAGGCAGTCCGCCGCGCTAGCGGGCAAACCTGGCCCGCGGTCCTCGACGGTAATGGCCAGTTCAAAGCCACTCTGTGCGACGTGACACGTGACCTCGCCCGCGGCAGGGGTGGCCTCGAGTGCGTTGAGCAGCAGGTTGAACACCACCTGCTTCATGGCCTCGTAGTCAGCCTCGATGGTCAGCTCGGGATCCACCTGGCAGCGAATGGTCTTGCCGGCCAGGCGATGGGCGCCCGCCAGCAAGCGGCGCGCGTCGTCTAGCAACTCTGCCACGCGTACCTGAGTGACGGCCATCTCGCGGCGTGCGGCGAGGTAGTCTTTGAGGGTCATGTCCATGCGCACGATCTCTTTCACCAGCGCGGCCAGAATCGCACGCTGGCTGGCCGCAGTTTCCGGCTCGCGGATGAGACTTTCGAGCGTGGCGCCAATCGCGACGAGAGGATTGCGAATCTCGTGAGCCAGATGAGCTGCCATTTCCCCCATGGTGGCGAGGCGTTCCTGCTGTACCAGATGGTCGGAATCTCGCTTGCTCGGCTCGCGCAGCACCAGCAGGAAGCCCACGAGCTGGTGAAAGTCGTCGGCGAGGAGCAGCGCCTCGACGCGCACCGGGACCAGCGATCCGTCGCGGCGACGCACCACCGTGGCGCGCTCGGAATATGCTTTTTGCGGATCCAAGGTCTGATGGGTGAGAATATCCATGACCTCGTCGGGCGCCGAGAAGAGCGCGCTGATCGGCTGGCCGGTGATATTTTCCGCCTCGCAGCCCAGTAGCTGTTTCGTGGCGGGATTGCACGAGCTGACGCGAAGCTCCGGATCGACAAAGAGCGCGGGCGCGGGGTCGCCCAGAGTCAGGCGCACGAGTTGATTTTCGAGCGAGGCGGCCGCCTGTCGCGGCGAGGAGAGCATGCAGAGAACACCCTGCGTGCCGTCGAAATCGAGGCGCGACAACGTGATGCGGAGTTCGCCGTCGAGATCAAGGCTGCGCTCACGCTCCGACTGCGGCCCCTCAAGAAAGGCGCGGGCGTTCGTGCCAATGGTGCGCATGAGGTCGCCCTCGCGCAGGACCCGCTCAAGGGCGGCACCGCCGCGCGGGCCATGGCCGCGCAACCCGCCGCGGGCATCGAAGAGCAGGCTATCGGGTTCGTCATCGGGGAGGTGGTCGAAGAGCGTTTGGCTCTGACCCATGAGATCGTTTTCGAGAATCTCACCAATGCGCCGGGCGTAGCGCAAGAGCACTTCGCGCTGCTGGCGGTTGAACGGCAGGGTGCCCTCCTTTTCGAAGAGGAGGACACCGTAGTTTCGTGTGCTACTGAGCGCCGGGACGCAGGCAAAGTCACGCTCGCCGATGAGACGCGCGGTTGCCGCAAGTATCAAGGGGGGCAAGGCTGCGCCCACCAGCTCCTTGAGCGAGGTCGTTTCGCAAAACGAGGCCTCGCGCCAGGAGCGAGTGACCAGGCTGCCCTCGGCGCTACTCATCGGCCACGAGAACCCCGGGAACTGCGCACCCAGCATCTTCTCAATCTCGGCGATAACGGGAAAGGCGTCGGCCGTGATACCCAGGTGAACGCGAATTTCCTGCTTCTTCTCGTTGAAAAGAATCAGGTTGGTGGAACCGCAGCCGACAATTTTCGCGGCGCCGCGCAACGCGGCTTCCAAGAACTGCTTGAGGTTGGTGGACCCCACCATGATGGCCACGCGGATGATACTCGACCGCGCAGTTCGCGCCCAACCGGAATCGCTCATGATGGGGTTTGGCGTGTGCGATTTCGCACGCTGGTGTGCTTCTGCACGCTAGGGGGGCTGGGTGTCATGATCGCGTCACAGCTCAACTGCCAGAAAATTTTAGAGGGTGCGCGAGCAAGAGAGGTGGTTCAAGGTTTGCAAATATGATCCATTCTTTCCGCGAGACGAAAGGTGCCACACGATGAAGCTCTCCGTCGCCTGTAACTTCGATGAAGCGCTCATGAAGGGCCTTGCCGGTTACCCCGTGTACGAGGTCTACGGCAAGCTCACCACCGACTACTTCGGCGGCGGGCGCCCCGCCTTCTACTTGCCCCAAGTGAATCGCCGCGTGCTTGAGCGGACCGTGAAGACGGCGCACGAAAACGGCATCCAGTTCAACTATCTGCTCAACGCATCGGCCATGGGCAATACCGAGTTCACGCGCATCGGGCAGCGCAAGATGGAGGAGATGCTCGAATGGGTGGACGGCATCGGCGTCGATTCGATCACCGTCGCCAACGTCTACTTCCTGCGGCTCATCAAGCGACGCCATCCGCGCCTGAGCGTTCGCGTAAGCTCGCATCGTTTCACCGATACGCCGCGCAAGGTGCGCTTCTGGGTTGACCACGGCGCCGACGTCATCGTCGTCTCCGAAGTCGGGGTGCATCGCGAGTTCAAAACCCTGGCGGCGATGAAGCAAGCCGCGCAAGGGGTCGACTTGCAGCTCATCGTCAACAACTGGTGTCGCCAGGACTGCGCCATCGCCGGCAACCACGCGGTGGCTCTGTCGGCAGCATCGCAAGCCAAGAGTCGGGGGTTCCCGCTCGATTACTGCTCGATCCTGTGCAACCAGATTCGCTTGCGCGATCCCGTCAACTACATTCGCGCCAACTGGATTCGCCCCGAGGACCTGCACCACTACGAGAAGCTCGGGTACGAAACCTTCAAGATCGTCGAGCGTAACACCCCGACGCAGATCCTGCTCGAACGGGTCAAGGCCTACTCGGAACGGCGCTACGATGGCAACCTCCTCGATCTCGTGCAGAACTACGCCTATCCGAAGGACAAGCTCGGCGCTGTGGGCAGGGACGCCTATTCGTTCAGGCGCATGCTCAAGTACTTCATCAAACCGCGCACCATCAACCTGCTGCGCTTCCGCAAGCTGATCGATTTCGGGCACGCTGCCAGCATGCTCTATCCCAGAGAGGGCGCGAATCCGGTCACCATCGACAATCGCGCGCTCGACGGCTTTCTCGATCGCTTCACCGAGCAGAACTGCCAGTCGACCGATTGCGAGAGCTGTCGCTACTGCCACGAGTGGGCGGCGCGCGCGATCACCGTCGATGCAAATTGGCGCGCGAAGCTGGAACCGATGTACCAGGACTTGCTCGGCGATATCGAGGGAGGCGCTTTCTGGGAGCCGTACACGCGCACCGCTTCGCAGATGGTGCGGCGACTGTGGCGGAACCCTGCGTGAAAGGGACCAGCACAGCGACCGGCGGGCCGACCAGCTTCGGCGCGGATCGCGCCTCGTGCGAACGCGCCGTTGCGCGCGGTCTCGACTTTCTTGCCTCGCAACAGGGGGCCGACGGAGCCTGGCGCGGCGATTACGGCGGACCGATGTTCCTTCTGCCGATGTATCTGGCGGCTCGCCACATCGGCGGAAGGCCGATCGAACGCGAAAGGCGCACCGGCATGGTCGCCTATCTTTGCGCACACCAGGGCGCCGACGGCAGTTTTGGCTTGCACGTCGAAAGCTCCGGTTGCTTGTTCACGACTGTCTTGTGCTACGTGGCACTTCGGTTCCTCGGGCTTGCGCCCGACGACGAGCGGGTCGCCAAGGCACGAGGGTTCATCCACGCGCACGGCACGGCGCTGGCGTGCGCCAGTTGGGGCAAGTTCACGCTCGCGCTCCTCAATCTTTATGAATACGACGGTCTGCAACCGATCCTGCCGGAATTGTGGCTCTTGCCCACCAGTCTGCCGTTCCATCCCAGCCGCCTGTGGTGTCACTGTCGGCAAGTGTATCTGCCCATGGCGCACCTGTATGGCATGAAAGCGCGGATGCCGGCCGACGATCTCACCCACGCTCTCCGGCGCGAGATTTACGATCGTCCCTACGACAGCATTCGTTTCGCCGAGCACCGCAACACCATCGCCGCAGGCGATGTCTACGCGCCGACATCGTCGGCGCTGAAAGCGGTGAACTTCGTCACGGGCCTGTACGAGCGCGTGCACGCGCGGGGGTTTCGTGAGCGCTCGCTCGCGCGGCTCTTGCACCACATCGAGTTCGAGGACCGCGCCACCCAGTTCATCCGCATCGGCCCGGTCAATGCCGTGCTCAACACGCTCGTGCACTTCTTCCAATCACCACAGAGCGACGCGACGGAGCGGAGTTTCGCAGCCCTCGAAGGGTACCTGTGGGACGGGCACGACGGTACCAAGATGAATGGCTACAACTCGACCGCATTGTGGGACACGGCGTTTGCCGTGCAGGCGATGCTGGAACTCCCCCTGGGGACAGCCCATCGTGAGACGCTGCAACGCGCCCACGCCTTCGTTGTCGACAATCAGGTGCTCGAAGATCCGCCGGAGTACCAGCGGTACTATCGGCACCCCTGCCGTGGTGGCTGGCCCTTTTCTGATCGCGCGCACGGCTGGCCCATCACCGACTGCACCGCCGAGGGACTGACCGCGGCGATCATGCTGGAGGACGCTGGGCTGCCCGCTCTTCCCGACCAGCGCATCCTCGATGCGGTCAAGCTGCTGCTGGGCTGGCAGAATCGCGATGGCGGGTGGGCCACCTACGAAAGACAGCGCGGCGGGCGTTGGCTGGAGGCGCTCAACCCGGCGCACGTGTTCGGCGACATCATGGTCGATCACTCGTATCCCGAGTGCACGGCGGCGTGTCTGCACAGCCTGGCGCTCTGCCGACGCCACTTCGCCGCACGCCATGACCGCAAGCTTGACGATCTCTTGGGGCGAAAGGCCGGGGCGGCCATCCGCCGCGGCGAGCGCTTCTTGCGCGACAGTCAGCGCGCCGACGGAAGCTGGGAAGGATCGTGGGGGGTGTGCTTCACCTACGGCACGTGGTTCGGCGTGCGTGGGCTCCTCGCCGCTGGTGCGGAGAACAGCGATCCGGCGTTGCGGCGCGCGTGTGAGTTTCTCCATGATCACCAGAACGCCGACGGTGGATGGGGCGAGAGCGGCGAGAGCTGCCGCGAGAGGCGTTACGTGTGGAGTGCCAGTCACGCGGTCAATACCGCATGGGCGCTTCTCACACTGGTCAGCGCGGGCCGAGCACAAGATCCACTCTGCCAGCGTGCGGCCCGCTTCCTGGTTACGACCCAACTCGACAATGGTGATTGGCCTCGCCAGTCGCTCTCGGGCGTGTTCAACAAGACGGCACTCATCAACTACGAGAACTACCGGCGCTATTTTTCCACATGGGCGCTGGCACGCTACGCGGCGGCCGTGGCATAGCGTTCCTGCATCGGTTGTTCGATTCACTGACGGCCGACGATCAACTGCGGAACCCTGAGAGGGTTCCGCACCTCCCACGACGGGATTCGGTAGGGATAGTCGGGCTAAACCGAAGCGTCCTTTGCGTCCGCGGACGCGATCGCGGGACGGAACTTGTAGCCGTAGACGATGGTGCCCTTGTTGCCGTCGTCGCGCAGCTTGCGCGTGACCATCTCCACCGGCATCCCGATCTCGATCTTCTCCCCTTCCACGTCGGTCAACTGCGCGGCCACCAGCGGCCCCTCGGCCAGACGCACCAAGGCCACCACATACGGCGCGAAGTGCTCGAACCCCTCGGGCGGGTGGTGCACCGTCGAGTACGAGTAGATTTCACCCTTGCCACTGAAGGTGAACGGCGTCTTGGCCGGGGCATTGCACTGCGGGCACACGTCGCGCGCCGGGAAGATCTTGACGCCGCAGTGGTTGCACACCTCGCCCACCAGCGCGTAGCGGTGTCGTTGCAATCTCCAGTGTCTGGCAATCTCCATGGAAACCCTCTTTGCTCTTCGCCGCCGTGGCTGTCAAGCGCCGCAGTCGTGCTAATCCACCGCCTCCAGAATGGTGGTCACCACCGTAGCGCCGCTGCCGCCGATATTTTGCGCCATGCCCAGGCGCGCGTCGCGCACCTGGTTGGTACCCGCCTGTTCGCGTAGTTGCAGCGCCACCTCGATGATCTGATAGATTCCCGTGGCGCCCACCGGGTGACCCCGCGCCTTGAGCCCGCCCATCGTGGTAATCGGGATCTGTCCGCCGATGGCGATGTCGCCCTCGCTGCCCAGGCGCACGCCGCGGCCGCGCTCGGCGAAGCCGCACGCTTCCAGCGATAGCACCGACATGATGGTGAACGCGTCGTGCAACTCGAAGACATCGATGTCCTTGGGCGTGAGCTTGGCCTGGACATACGCCTTGCTCGCGCTCAGCGCCGCGCCCTCCAGCCCGAGCAGGTCGCGCCGATCGTGCACGGCGATGGAGTCGGTCGCCGCCGACGAGGCGCGCACGCGCACCGGCCGCGCGTTGAATGGACGGGCCAGCGCAGTGGGACACAGCACCACCGCCGCCGCGCCGTCGCACACCGGTGAGCTGTCGAGCAGGTTCACCGGATCCGCGATCATCTTGGCCGCGCAGAAATCCTCGGCGGTGATGGCGTGGGGAAACAGGGCATTCGGATTGCCGACGGCGTTCTTGTGCGCGTTGATGGCAAACGGCGCGAAGTCTGCGTGGCACACCTCATACTCGTGCATGTAGCGCCGCATGAGCAGCGCATTGAGCGCCACGAACGACAGCCCGTTCTCCGCCTCGAAATCCGCGTCGGCCGCCATGGCCAGCGCCGCCGTCACCTGATCGCCGGGGCGATCGGTCATCTTCTCCACGCCCGCCACCACCACAAAATCCGCGAGCTCGCCCGCCACCGCGACGTAACCCAGGCGAAGCGCCGCCGCGCCCGAGCCGCAGGCCGCCTCGACCTTGACCGCCTCGACCCCGCGCAAGCCAACCCAGTCGCTGATCAGCGCCCCCAAGTGCTCTTGCCCGTTGAGCGTGCCCGAACACATGTTGCCCACGTAGAGCGCATCGACGCGCTCCACCTGCGCGTCCTTGAGCGCGCCTGAAATCGCCTCGGCCGCCAGCTCCTTGAGCGATTTGTCCCAGTGCTCGCCCACCGGGGTTTGACCTATTCCGATGATGGATACATCTCGCATGCTAGTTCTGAATCTCTTCTATTGTCGTCGCTGAGTCTGGCGGTGGGCGCCCAGCTAATCCATCCGAATCTTCTCCCGGTGACGCGCATAGGTCGCGTAGTCGATCGGGTGGCGTCGCACAACGTAGTCGCGCGTGCTCAGGGCGCACGCCCGGCGCGCGCTGATCGCGTCGGTCACGCGCAAGTCGAAGGCGTCGCTGCCCGCGCCGCTGCCGAACGACACCATGAGAACGCGCTGGCCCGGCCGGGCCACATCCAGGACAGCGGTGAGCCCGATCATGGCGGCACCGGCGTAGGTGTTGCCGATGTCGTTGACCAGCAGGCCCGCCTCGAGCTGCTCGCGCTTGAAGCCCAGCTCGCGGCCCGCCTTCAGGGGAAACTTGCTGTTGGGTTGGTGGAAGATGACATGCGCGTAGTCGGCGGGCTGGCGTCCCAGACCCGCCATCAGCTCCGACGCCGCCGCCAGCACGTGGCGAAAGTAGCCGGGCTCACCCGTGAAGCGACCCGCGTGCGCCGGATAGTGCTCGTGCTGGCGCCGCCAGAAATCCGCGGTGTCGGTCACATACGAGGTCGAGCCCTCCAGCACCGCCAGCGACTGCTCGGCCGGCCCCACCAGAAACGCGGCCCCGCCCGCGCCGGCCGTGTACTCCAGCGCGTCGCGCGGCCGTCCCTGCGCCGTATCCATGCCCAGCGCTAGCGCATAGTCCGCCATGCCCGAGCCGACGAAGCCCAGCGCGGCCTGCATCGCCTCGGTGCCCGCCTTGCACGCGAACTGCCAGTCGGCAGCCAGGGTGTGCGGCACGGCGCCGATGGCTTCCGCGACGATGGTGCTGGTCGGTTTCACGGCGTAGGGGTGACTCTCGCTACCCACCCACACCGCGCGGATCAACGAAGCATCGATGGCGGCGCGCTTGAGCGCGTTGCGCGCGGCCTCGAGTGACATGGTGGCCACGTCCTCGTCGAGACCGGGCACCGACTTCTCCTTGACCGGCGGCGTGCACCCCTGCTGTCCGTCCCACACGCGGCTGATCTCGACGCCGGGCAGGCGATAACGTGGCACGTAGGCGCCATAGCCGACGATGCCGACGTCGCGATGCGGTTTCATGATCTTCATATGCGGCGCTTCCAGTTTGTCAGGTGACGAGCCCCGACTTTAGCAGGTTGGGGGCGGTCGCCGGGCGGACACAAAGATCGAGCGCCGCTTCGAGCTCCGTCAGATCGATCTGCGTATCGCGACAGGGCCCGTTGGGCCGCGTGTTGGCGATGCCCAGGACCGAGAGCTTGTGACGAACGTCGCGGATGCCGCTCAGGAGATCGCGTTCGCAGGCGACGCCAATGACCACGCTCGGCCGCTTTTCCCGGATGCGCTGGCGTGCCTGCTCGCCGCCGGCAACGATGGCCACCTCGACCTCGCGCGCCCTCGCCAGGGTTCGCGCCTGGTCGAGTTGCTCCTTGCGCAGGCAGCGCGGGAGAAGAATGAGCACGCGCTGCGGAGCGATGCCCTGCGGGGCCAGCCGCACGAGGGCATTGTTGGTGCGAATGAAGGCGTGCGCCAGTCGATCCTTGTTGATCGACAAGACGCGGCCCAACCAGAAGACACGGCGTTCGACCATGGCGAGGATGCGACGAGCGAGCGACGACGCGCGGGTGCTGCGCGGCCAGCCGGTGAGCAGCATGAGGGCCACCAGCGCGAGCGCCACGCTGAGCGCGGTGAGCAGGATCGCCAGCAGGTCCAGCAGCACGGCCGGGGCTGCCGCGTGCCACTCGGCGAGGCGCGGCGCCACCAGGTACCACGACAGAAGGCTCGCCGCTACCGTGACGCCGAGAAATCCCACGATGAGGGCGAAGAAGAGACGCTTCGGCGCCGCCGCGTCGGGCGTGGCATGGCCATCCCAATCGCGCCACTCGTCGCCCAGCTTTGGGCTGCGTTCGGCATCGACAGGGTTTGCGTCCGTGTGCATGAGGGCCGAGTCCTAGCAAGAAACGCACCTTTTGCAACGGTGCTCATGTGTCCACGCTGCGTGCTCAGTTCGCGAAACATCACCGGGGGATAGGTCTGGAGCGCGCACATCGGCACTGGCGTGCCGCCCTTGGCGCTGGGCGGGTCCGCACAGGCGTGCGGAATCGCACGTGCGGGGCGTGGTCAGGTTGAACCTATCGGCCATAGGGACCGCGCGGATTCAGTTTCTTGGTCTTGTTTCTGCGCGCGCGGCGCTCCGCGCGAAGGGCATGGCGTTCTTCGCGGTCATGGTGCCAGTGCGCGTTCTCGCCGGGCAGGCGTGTCTCGATCTGTACGCCACCGAACACGACGCGCCCTCGCACCCGCAATAGCGGCGAAGAAGGATCGGGACTGGCAGGGGCGCGGTTGAGGCCTTCGAAGCCACCGAAAATCGCGACTCCGTGAGACTCCACCGCCAAGCTCGGGGGCACGATGATTTGCACGCCGCCAAACACGGCTTTGATTTCCACATCAACAATGCCGTCGGGGAACAGGGCATCGCGCAGATCCAGCTGCACGCCGCCGAACAGCGCCCTGATCGTGAGTCGGCGAGGCAGGGGTTTCGCTCCAGAAATCTCCTGGCCGCCGAAGATGGCGGTGATTTCCTGGTGTTCCGGGGAATTGCTCGCGTGGGCCAGGGCCGCCCCTGGCAAAACGTCCACACCCGTCACTGCAAGATCGTCCACGAGTTGGTTTATCGACGCGATGGTATCCCGCTCGTGCGCCAGGGTCAGGCGGTGTTCAAATTCTTCCATGTCCAGGTGATCGTGAGCGAAGGCGTCGGACAGACGCGCGATGACCTTCTCGCGTTCCGCGACGAGGCCAGGGGGAGAAAGAGCAGTGCGAGGAGGGTCGGACATGGCCGCCATCATAGCGCTCATCGCGGCTGGTCGCGATGCCTCGCTGTTGACCTCCGGTTCGTCATCTCTACCACCCAATCTCCCTCGCTGTTTCCGGGCCAATCACGCATTGGTCCAGGCTGTCGGGCATCTTGGCCAGCGTTTCGCTGATTGGAATTCGACCGGCCATGATCTCGGCCCGGACCTGCGGCAGGCGCGGCTTGCGGGATGGCTCGGCGTAGCCCGCGGGGAAGATGGGCAGGGCTTGCTCGTCGTATTTGTCCGTGGCGCCCAGGGTGTGCAACATCTCGTGTGCGATTACGACGTTGTTGGTACGGGCATCCTTCTGGCTGGCAAAAAGATGCGCGATGGCGATCCGGCCCTTGCGCATGCCCAGGGAATGTTCGAGTTCGGTGCCCGGCACCGCCGAGTGGAAGAAGGCGAAGACGCGCACATCGGCGTCAGGCAGGCCGAGCCGGCTCGACATACGCCAGGTCCAGGTGCGCAATTTGAGGCTCCACAAGGCCACGCTCACGGCCGAGCGGTCGTCTGGGCCCGGCGCCGGCGGGGGCGCGTCGTCGAGCTTCGGGCCCAAGGTCAGTTCGACCAGGGACCGAGTTCCGACCCGGTGGAGTTCCCCTTCACGTTGGACGAACTTGGCCACCTCATCGAAGGTCGTCGGAGCCAGTGTGTCCAGGTAGCCGCGAACGTCGCCTTCCACACCCGCACTGATCGGCAAGATGGCGATGCGCAAAGGGCGTTCCCAGCTCGCAATGCGCTGGTTGGACCGAAGCGTCCCGATAATTACAGCCAACAGGATTGCCAGCAACCCGGTGATGCGGACGCGGCGAAACCGAACGCGGCGCCGGGCCGCGCGTTCGCAGGCCTGGCAAATGCCTTGGCGGCCCAGTTCGGCACAGGCCGCGCAGATTGGCGTCTGTTGACAGCGCAGGCAGGTGCTCTCGCAGGCCAGGCGGGGATGCCGCGTGCACGCAGGGTGTTTCCCGGGCAAAGCCCTCAAGGTGACGGCGAGGCCCAGTTCCTCGAAGCGTTGCCGTAACCACTGCATCTGCGGCTCGGTGGGCTCGGCCAGCCGCAGGGCCATGGGCAACCGATCCCACAGCGTCTGCGCTTCCTCGCGTGACAGTCCCAGGCTGGATCGGGCCAGGGCCAACAGGCGTGCCTGCGAGCTGAGCCCAGGGCGGGGCCCCAAAGCAAGCTGCCAGGTCGACGATGGCGGAGTGTCTCCGTTCAATGGAACCTTTCGGTCTCCCGCTTTTCAGTCGCAATGGCACCGCGGTCGATTCTATCGCACTGACACTCGTTCGCGACCACGCAGGAAAGTCTACTCCATCGTGCCCGCCCTCACTCCAGCTTTTACGATACAGTCGAACTAGGACCGGCCGTCGCAGGCGGCGGCCGGGAGAGAGGACTGCCGGAGGTGCCTGCGGGTGCCTTGGCGGTTACGGCGACAGCGACGCCTTTATGGCTGCGCCACGGAGCAAATAGGCATGTCCCGTGTTGGTGGCCGGGTCGTTGGAAGGAACTCCGACGGAGTTGTTCCAAGTGGTAGACGCACCCACCAAGATGTCAGCCAAACCGTCTCCATCCACATCGCTGCCTACCATCAGCCACTGACCGAGGAACTCACCATAGCCCAGGCACGAGCCAGTGCACCGATAGGAGCTCGGGATGGCGAGCGAGGCCAGGGTCGGATCAATGCTACCCGACAGGCGCGCGCCTGTTCCTCTCCGAATGTACACCACGCCATTCCCATTGTTGGCATATGGATTGGCCATGATCAGATCGCGGGTGCCGTCGCCGTCCACATCGGCCGATACCAGGGCGGTGGTGTTTGGGAACGTGACATCCCACGGTACCTGTAGCGTTGAGAGGTCGGGCCGGCCGAAAAGTATGTTTGTGTCGAAACCCGGATCATCGGTTTGTACTTGATTGTGCCAGGTCGTGATGGCCAGGTCGTCGAAGCCGTCGCCGTCCAGATCGCCCAAGGGAACTGCGAAATCGCGGCGCCTGCGTCCTCCAGCGTCGCACCCAGCTCTATCGTCAAGACCCGGCTCACCGCCCCCTGGTCGATATCGGGACACCCATCGATCTCCAGACGCAGCGGTGCCTTGTCGGCCTGGGTGCCCAGCTCCACGGCCATGACCAGCACTACGACCAGACCCGGCTGCACTAGGGGATGCCCCCGAAGCGCCGGACCGCGCGCGCGACTTCCCGATGGCCAGGTTTTCACATACTCCTCGTGACCGTGAATTTCGTGCCCAGCACCAAGACGGCCACGCGCCCCGCGCTCACGCGGAACTCGCGCTCCCGGTTGGGTGTCACGTCAAACCGGGCGCCGCCAGCGATCAACTCCAATTCCACCAGGCGGGGCGAGACCGTCTTGGCCACCAGGCGGCTACTCGGGTCGAGCGGAGTCACGACCGAGCCGTCGCTCAGGCTGAACAACACATCGGGCTGTGGCCGCGTCACAGGCACGGCGATTTCGTGGCCGTGGCGCAGCGCCCAGAAGGCCCCAGCAAAAAGGCACAGCAACGCCGCTAGCGAGCCCAGCGCCACGCGCCTGGCCCGACGGCGGCGCAGCCCTGCGTGCAAGCGGATCAGCGCCCGTGTGGTGCGCTCCGGGCCGTAGTTCGCGTCCATTTGCTCGCCGATGGAACGGACGCGTTCTGCCAGGTCAGACATGGTCGATCTCCCGTTGAATCCGTGCTTGCACGGCTGCGATCCGGCGCTTGGCTGTGGCCAGCGAACAACCGCAGTGCTCGGCCACCTCATCAAGCCGCTCCCCGTCCACATGGCGCAGCGACCAGGCCAAGCGTTCAGCTGTGGGCAGGCGGTCGAGGATCCGGTACACCTCGGCCATAAACGCCGCGTCCTCCGGCGATACCCGCCCACGGCCTGCGGCCTGCGAATAGTCGTATGAGCCGTCGAGCCCTAGCGCCACTCCTCACTGAAGCCGCGTCGAGATGGCGGCCAACGCCATCCGATCCTCGCAGCGTTCAGCCCGCGCCCGCCAGAACCACCGCTCCCTGGCGGAGAATCTCCACGTGCTCCCCGCGCACGCGGACCAGGGTGCTGGGCTGACCGCCGGGGGTCGCGCCGCCGTCGAGGATCAGACAAGTCGGCGAACCAAAGTAGGCGGCGACTTCGCTGGCTGTGCGGGATGGGGTTGCTCCTGCGGGATTGGCGCTGGTGGCGGTGATGGGGCGGCCAAGCGCAACCACCAACGCTTGTGCGAGTGGATGGGGCGATACCCGAACCGCCACGCACCCGTCAGCCACGATAGACGCGGGCAGTCCCGGGCGCGCGGGCAATGCCAGGGTCAATGGGCCGGGCCAGTACTGCGCCATCAGACTCGCGGCCAGCGGCGAAACTTCGCTGCACAGAGAAGACAACATCTCGCGGCCGGAAATCAGGAGTGAGAAGGCTTTCTCGGCTTCGCGGCCTTTCAATGCGCGCAATCTGGACAATGCGCTCTCATTGAGTACGTCGACAGCCAGGCCATAGAAGGTCTCGGTCGGAAAGGCGACGACTTCGCCACGAAGAATCGCCACGGCTGCAGCGGCGACGTCTACCACTTGTCGCGCACTTCGGCGTCGGCTTCCAGCACCTTTTGCAGCCGCGCCTCGCGTTCGGCGGCCACGGCCTTGGCCAGCGCGGGATCGCCGAGCGCAATGATCTGCGCGGCCAGCAGACCCGCGTTCTCGGCGCCGCCAATGGCCACAGTCGCCACTGGGATTCCCGGGGGCATCATTGCAGTGGACAGAAGCGCGTCCATGCCTTGCAGGCTGCCGGCGGCAATCGGTACGCCAATCACCGGGTGAGTGGTGTGGGCCGCCACTGCGCCAGCCAAGTGGGCCGCGCCGCCTGCCCCGCAAATGAAGACCTTGGTGCCTGCCCTGGCCGTGTCGCGCACATAGGCCGCGGTCTGCTCGGGCGTGCGATGGGCCGAAAGCACGCGCACGTCCACACTGAGGCCGAGCTTCCGGCAGGTCTGGGCCGCCGGCTTCATCATTTCCAGGTCGGACTTCGACCCCATCAAGACGGCTACGTCGCTTCCCAGTTTTCCACTCATGTTCGTCCTCGCAGGCCAATGTCTTTGCGATAGTGCATGCCGGTCCAATGAATGCGGTCAATGCCACTGTAGGCGCGAGCACGCGCCGAATCGAGGTCCGCGCCCCGCGCAGTCACGCCCAGTACGCGGCCGCCACTGGTAAGCAAACGCTGCCCGTCGCGCTTTGTGCCGGCGTGAAACACGACCAGATCGGTTCCTTCGCCGGCAAGCTGCCCGTTTTCGGCGAGGCCGTCGATGGCATCGCCGCTGCGCACCTTGCCCGGATAGCCGGCGGCTGCCAGCACCACGCACACTGCGATCCCGGGCGACCAGGTTGGCGAGCCGGCGGGCAATGTTCCTTGGGCCGTGTGGAACAGCCAAGGCAGAAGGTCATCTTCCATGCGCGGCAACACCGCCTGCGTCTCGGGATCGCCGAAGCGACAGTTCCATTCGATGACCATGGGCCCGCGATCCGGGGTCAGCATCAGTCCGCCGTAGAGCAGCCCGCGAAACGGTCGGCCCATTGCAGCCATGGCAGCCACCGTGGGCGCGAAGATTGTTCGAGCGATGCGCTCGGTGAGAGCCGCGTCGACCAGCGGCGACGGTGAATACGCGCCCATGCCGCCGGTGTTGGGCCCGCGATCGCCGTCGAACGCCGCTTTGTGGTCCTCGGCCGTTGCCAGCAGCACGAAGCGTTCGCCGTCGCAAAGAGCCATCATGGAACACTCGCGGCCGGTGAGGCGTTCTTCGATGACCACGCGGGCGCCGGCCTCGCCAAAGTTTCGGTCCAGCAGCATGGCGCGGGCCGCGGTCTTGGCCTCGTCGTGAGAAGACGCGACCACCACGCCCTTGCCCGCGCACAGCCCGTCAGCCTTGACCACGACGTCGCCGGGCTGGCTGTCGATGAAGGCATCGGCTGCTGCGATATCGTCGAAGCTGCCGTAGGCCGCGGTGGGCACGCCGGCGCGTTTCATCAGATCCTTGGCGAATTTCTTCGATCCCTCGATCTCAGCCGCTGCCTGCGACGGGCCGAAGAACGCAATCCCCTGCTTGGCAAAGGCGTCGCCCAGTCCCTTGTTCAGCGCTACCTCGGGGCCGCACACCACGAAACCGATGCGCTCGCGACTGGCCAGTGCCACCAGTTCGTTCACCGCCTCGGCTGCCACCGGCGCCAGGACGACCTTGCCGGCGCCCGGCCCTTTGCCGCGGCCAAGTGCCTCGATGCCGGGGTTGCCTGGAGCGGCCACCAGGTGATCGCACAGTGGGCTTTGCAGCAGTTTCCAGGCCAGTGCGTGCTCGCGCCCGCCCGAGCCGACGAGAAGAATCCTGTGTCTCATGCGGAGACTGTCTAGTGCCGGAAGTGGCGCTCGCCGGTGAAGACCAGCGCGATCTTGTGCTCGTCGGCCGCGGCGATGACCTCGGCGTCGCGCACCGATCCGCCGGGCTCGATGATGGCGGTGACGCCCGCCTTGGCCGCCTCGTCGATGCCGTCGCGGAAGGGGAAGAAGGCGTCGGATGCCAGTACCGAGCCGGTGAGCGGCGAGCGCGCCTTGGACACGGCCAGCTTGACCGAATCCACGCGCGACATCTGGCCCGCGCCCACGCCCAGGGTACGGCCGCCGCCCACGAACACGATGGCGTTGGACTTCACGTGCTTGGCCACGCGCCAGCCGAAGTCGAGGTCAGCCAGTTCCTGCGCGGTGGGTTTGCGCGCGGACACGATTTTGCCCGCGGAGGCCGCGCAGGTGGTGATGTCGCTCGATTGCACCAGCATGCCACCCGAGATGGCGCGCAGGTCGAGTTGCCCGGCCGCGCCTGGCGCCAGCTTGGCGCGCAGCAAGCGCAGGTTCTTCTTGCCGGCGAAAACCTGCAAGGCTTCCGGCGTGTAGTCGGGCGCCACCACACATTCCAGGAAACCCTCGCCCATCATGCGCGCCAGATCCGCGTCGGCGGTGCGATTGAAGGCCACGATGCCGCCAAAGGCAGACACCGGATCGGTTTCCTTGGCCAGGCGGAAGGCTTCGTTGATGCCTTTTTCCGAAACCGCGATGCCGCAAGGGTTGGTGTGCTTGATGATGCACGCCGCGGGGGTTTCGAATTCCGCGCACAGCTTCATGGCGGCGTCGAGGTCGAGCAGGTTGTTATAGGAAAGCTCTTTGCCCTGCAAGACTTCGGCCTTGGCCAGCGACATCCCGGACGGCGCATCCCACGAATAGAAGGCGGCCTTCTGGTGCGGGTTCTCGCCGTAGCGGAGCACGCGCTCCAGGTGCAGCGACGGGTGCATGGTGGCGGGAAAATCCGCGGCCACGCTGCCGTCGTCCGCCAGACGGCCCAGGTGGCTGGCGATGGCGCCGTCGTAGGCGGCGGTGTGGGAAAAAGCCTTGCGGCAAAGCTCGAAGCGCAGCGCAGGCGAGACCTCGCCTTTGCTTTCGATCTCACCCAGCACGCGGTCGTAGTCCTTGGGATCGACCACCACGGCCACCCGTTCGTGGTTCTTGGCCGCCGAGCGCACCATGGCCGGGCCGCCGATGTCGATGTTCTCGATGACTTCCTCGAAGGCCGCTCCGCGCGCCACGGTTTCGCGAAATGGATACAGATTCACCACCACCAGATCGATGCGATGGATCTTGTGCTCCTTCATCTGCTTCTCGTGCTCGGGCGTGGGCCGGCCGAGGATGCCGCCGTGTACGAGCGGGTGCAGGGTTTTCACCCGGCCGTCGAGCATCTCGGGAAAGCTGGTGAAGTCGCTCACGTCGCGCACCGTCAGCCCGGCCTCGCGCAGCGAGCGCGCCGTGCCTCCGGTGGACAGAATCTCGACGCCAAGTTTTGCCAACCGGCGGCCGAGATCCACGACGCCGGTCTTGTCCGAAACCGAGATGAGGGCCCGCGCTATTTTGCTCATGGCTCGGCTTTTATCACAACATCAGGCGCGCTTGGGAGGCACGATGAAAACGCAATCAGGGCGGCAGGTTGGGGGATCGGCGTGGCGCGCCCACGATGGGGGACACCGGCCGTGCGCAAGAGTTTTCCCTTACGTCACATATTCGTCACCACCGTCGGTCAAACTGAAAACGAGGAGGTTCCATGCATGTCATGACCGACGACAATCCTCGCCAAAGACCGAGTGAGCCCGTGCCCGGCGACCGTCAAGTGAAAAGGGTGCCACCACCCAAAGCGAAGGAGAATCCGTGGGATCGTGAACCCGCATGGCCAGGCGGAGAGCCCGACGACGACGAGGTCGTGGCAGATGGGATGTGTGACGACGACAACGATGCCCCGGCAGTCGAGCGGCCCTCTGCGCCGGCCAGGGTTCGAGAATCCTCGCTGTGGGCGGCGGCCATCGCCCGAATCCGCGCTTCGAAATCCCGCAGCGACTGATAAACGGTCAGCGAGTTGGCAGCTCGCCTGAGATCACGCGCCCAGCGCGCGCGCGATGAAGTAGGTGATGGCAGCGATGACAGCGGAGGCGGGAATGGTGAAGATCCACGCCCAAAGAATCCGGCTGGCCAGGCCCCAGCGCACTCGGCCTGGGTTGGAGACAGAGCCCACGCCGACGATGGCGCCTGTGATGGTGTGGGTGGTGGAAACCGGGATGCCTAGTTGGGTCGCGATGAAGATGGCCAGCGAGCCGCCGGTCTCGGCGCAGAAGCCGCCGAACGGTCGCAGCTTGGTCAGGCGCATGCCCATGGTCTTCACGATTCGCCAGCCGCCCGCCATGGTGCCCAGGCCCATGGCCGCGTGGCAGGAGAGCACGATCCATAGCGGGAAATTCGTCGTGCTGGGGAAGGTTTTGCCCAAGAGACCTTGCGAGTAGAGCAGCACGGCTATGATTCCCATGGTTTTCTGGGCGTCGTTGCCACCGTGGTTGAGGCTAAAGGCCGAAGCGGACAGGAACTGCAAGCGACGGAACCACTTGTCCACCCGGCCTGGGGTCTGCCTGCGCAGCAGCCACGAGCATCCAATCATCAAAATTGCAGCGCCGAAATAGCCAAGCAGAGGAGAGATCAGAATGAACGCGGCGGTGGCGCCGATCTTGCCCCAGCCCAGGATGCCCGGGCCCGCCTTGGAAACGCCTGCCCCGATCAGCCCGCCCACCAGGGCGTGCGACGAGCTGGACGGCAATCCCCACCACCAGGTCAGCAGGTTCCAGGCGATGGCGCCGGCCAGCGCGCCAATGATGACCGCCATGTCCACCACGGCGGGGTCGATGATGCCTTTGCCGATGGTGCTGGCCACGTGCAACTTGAACAGGGCAAAGGCAATGAAGTTGAAGAACGCGGCCCACAGCACCGCCCGGAACGGGGTGAGCACGCGGGTGGACACGATGGTGGCGATCGAGTTGGCGGCGTCGTGGAAGCCGTTGATGAAGTCGAACGCCAGAGCGGCCACCACGACTGCGATGATGAGGACTATATGGCCGGCGGTCATGGCCGGATCGCGCCTCCGCACGCGGTACGGTCGCGCTGACCGCGTTCTCGCGGACTGGCTAGCACTACTGATTGAAATTCTCCCGTCACCCTCGGGTCTGCGGGGACCGCTGACTTTCTTGCTCCTCGGTCAGATACGTTCAGTATCATCCCTCGTCGCGCGTCGTCATCGGTCATCCTCGCTCCCGAGGGCTCGGTCCGAATATCAACCAGTAGTGCTAGATTTTCGGTCATGTTCGGGAATCCGGTGGGTCGGCGATTGGGTCTGCTGCGTTGCAAATTTGCGACGATAATGTGACAAGAAAGAGCAAACGTCTATCGACTTGCTCCCAGGCACGTGAGGTGGCGCTTGTGGCCCCAAGACCGGCGATCCGGCTGGTGTTCGGGGCCCATGCGACCAAGCCCACGTCAAGCGTCTGCGCGAGAAGCTGGGCGCAGCCGGCGACCACGTCGAGACCGTTCGCGGGGTTGGCTACCGGTTCGCGCTGGTCCTCCTCGTGGTGTCGCTGGCCGCCGGTTCGCCTTCACGGTCCCTTCCTCGGTGTAGCGGGGGGCGAGACGGGCGCCGGTTCGAGCGCGGAGCCCGTCTCGTGCAACGCCTGCATGACGTCGAGCAGACAGAACATGCCGAAGCCACGAAGCTCGATCAGGCTGCCGTAGGTCCAATCCTGGCGCTTAGGCAGGCCGGGATCCTGTTGCCGAAGGGCGTTGCTGGTGCGCGTGTGCAGCCGGTCACCGAATCGCGCAACCAGCTCCGCCGGGGAGGGTATCGGGCGGGCGAGAAACCCAGGCGGCAAGTACTCCCGATAGGCGGCGACAGGCCGAAACCCCGTCAGTGCGAAGAATTCCTCTGCGAAACGGGCCGTGTCGCGCGTGCGCTGCTCTTGGCGACTGATGGTCTTGGGGGCAATCATTCCGTACGGCTAATCAAAGAGCATCGTGGCCGCGTTCCCCGGTGCGGATGCGAATCGCGTCGACCACAGAACTGACGAACACCTTGCCATCGCCGATCTCGCCGGTGCACGCGGTGGCCTGGATTGCCTCGACGATGGGCTGAACCATGTTGTCGTCGATCACCATCTGGATGCGGACCTTGGGGGCGAAGTCCACGACGTAGGCCGAACCGAGGTAGGCATCCTTCTTGCCACCGGTGCGACCAAAGCCCCTGACCTCGGATATGGTTATTCCCTGGGCGCCCGCCTGACGCAGTCGATCCTTCAGCTCGTCGAGCTTGACCGGCTTGACGATGGCTTCAATCCTTTTCATGAGAGCGAGCATCCCCCCAAATACGTTGCCAGTGTGTTTCCTGCTGGTGAAATGTTCGAACTGGCGCGGGACGGATGGGTGCTCTCGGCAAGCAAGGACCCATCCACGCCGCCGTAGCGAAACCAGCTAGAAATAGGCCAGGAAGGCGACCAGGCCGGTGAACTGGTTCTTACGGGCCACGCCGCCCTTGTTGAACAGGTCCTGGTTGGCGAAATCCCCGCGAAACTCCAGCCGGGTCTCGAAGTGCTTGGCCACGGTCAAGCCGCCCATCAGAGTACCTTCGTAGAGCACCGCATCGCCCGCGTAGGCCGTGGCTGGCGGTGTGGCGGGGAAGCCCGCAGTGTAGCCGCCGTTCTTGCTCGACACCAGCTCGAACCTTGCCGCCGCATTGAAAAGGTCGGTGAAAGCGTACTTCCCCATGGCCGCAGCCCCGACCCAGTACGGGGTGCCGACCTTGAAATAGTCGACGTTCAGGCCGACCGATGCCTGGGCAATGTCCTTGGTGATCACGCCGTCGAGAAGGACGGTCGTGTCGCCGCCCGAGCCGGCCGCCACTTCTTTGCCAATGTAGGTGGTGATCGACGCATTCAAACCGGAATCGGGCGGTGCATAAGTCGCGTTGGCGCCAAAGGTCTTGCCAATGTTGTTGTCAGGGTCGTTGTTCCAGCCGTTGACCAGGCTGGCCTGTAGCTTGAGTGAAGGGCTGGCGGTCACGTTTACTCGCAGGCCCGTGTGCAAGAGTGGGATTCCATAGAACAACATCGAGCGGCTGTAGAGCCAGTTCTTGTTGGCTTCGATCACCTCTGCACCTGCGCTGGTGACGAAGCGGCCAGCGTCGAGGCTGAGCCAGCTCGTGGGCTTGACCGTGCCAAATGCCTGTTGCACGAGGAAGTCATTGCCGTACTGACTGGCGGACAGGGCGCCCGCGGCACTCGCTGCGCCGCTGGCCGCATTGATGATGGCTGCGGTGTGACCCGCGCCCAGGTCCATACGGAAAGCGACGTATTGCGTATCGGCACCTATGCCCAGTTTGGCGTAGTTGAGGGAAAAGCTGTTGGCCTCCACGTCGAACGCACGGGGTGCCGCCGGACTCTGAAGTGACGGCTTGCCGGTGAAGTTGTACATGTAGTAGGCGTCCACCAGCGCCTCCCAGGTGAATGCGACCGGCGGAGGCGCCGCAGGGGCGGCTGGCGCGGCCGGCGCTGCCGCTGCGACCGGCGCCGCTGGAGAAGTCGGCGCTGGCGCGGCCGGCGCGCCCGCGGACTGGGCCGGCCCTGCCGATGGAACATCGGCTGGTGCGGCCGTCTGCCCGAATACCACCAGCGGACTCAACCCAATTGCGACAGTGAAAACAAAAGCGAGCAAATTGCGCATCTCTTTCTCCTTGTTTGCGAACACCCAACCAATAGAAGCAGACATCAAACGACCCTGCAATAGGACCAGGACTGTATTTGCCGCGCTTTAGCCGGCCCGAAACCCCGTGGAAACCCGCTGTTCTTTCCTGGGTTTCGTCGGCTGACGAAGTGTACCTTTTCAGCGGAACCACCGCCTCAGACGATTGCCAAGTCCTCCCACTGGCTCCAGCTTTGCCGGCGCACGGGTGATGCGCACCATGGCTGCGGTCACGTTGTCGAAGGCACCTATGCTGTTGGCCGCATCGATGAGCGCACGACAGCCGCTGGCCGCATCCAAATTGGCCACAATTCGTGGAAACTCCGCCTCGTCCAAAGAGTTGTACAGGCCATCGCTGCACACAATGAGCACGTCATCTTGCACCAGCTCGCGCGTGATGCGGTCGACGCCCACGATGAGTTCGCGTCCCACGCTGCGGGTGAGCACGCAACGATCGGGATGGTTGCGCAGGCGTTCCTTGCTGATGAGACCCAGGCTGGCGCGCTCGGCGGCGACGGTGTGGTCCTTGGTGAGTTGGAGGATCTGTTCTTCGCGGATCAGGTACAGCCGACTGTCGCCAACGTGGGCGGCCACGGCCTCTGCCTTGTGAACCACCAGCGCGGTCAGTGTGGTACACATGCGACGGAGTTGCGGCACCACCACAGCGGTATCGTAGATTTCGATGTTGGCCTGCTGGACCGCGCGGACCAGGCGTTTCATGGTGGTCACGGTCGATCCCTGTTCCGTGAAAGACCGCACCAGCACCTCGGTGGCGCGCTGGCTGGCCACCTCGCCGCCGTCGTAGCTGGAGACACCGTCTGCCACGGCGAGCAGACCACACTCGTCACTTTCACGATGGCTGACACAGGAATCTTCGTTGTCGCCTCGTTCGGTTCCCGGGTGGCTGAGCGCCGCCATGTCGAAGGCAAACGCAGCCGGCGCGGGCGGCGACAGATCGTTTCCAGGAGGTAAACGCTTTCTGTTCACCGCATCGTCTGGATTTGCTTCTTTAGCGATCGACATTCAAGATGGCTCCCATGAATTTTCTCGGAAGTACGTCCTGATGCGCGAAGTGAGTGCCGGCGAGCGCCTCGACCAGTACCAGCTCACCGACGTGCTGGCGCGCAGTGGAATGGCATCCATTTTCAAAGCCATCGACAGCGAAACCGGCGCCACCGTGGTGCTCAAGATCCCGCACCCGCAATTCGAGAGCGATGTGGTGTTCTTCGAGCGTTTCCGGCGCGAAGAGGAGCTGGGGCTGCGTCTGCAGTATCCCAACATCGTGCGCGTGCTGCGGCCGAAGGAAAAGAGCCGCATGTACATCGTGATGGAATTCGTCGAGGGAAAATCCCTGCGCGCTCTCATGCAGGGGAGCAAGCCGATGGCCATCGACACGGCACTCGGCCTGGCCATCCAGGTGTGCGAGGCGCTGGCCTACATGCACGAGCGCAAGGTCGTCCATCGCGACATCAAGCCGGAGAACATCCTGGTCACCGCTGCCGGTTGCGCCAAGATCCTCGATTTCGGCATTGCCTTCGACGCTTCGGCACGGCGCCTGACCTGGGCCGGCCTTTCCAACACCATCGGCACGCCCGACTACATGGCGCCCGAACAGATCGGCGGCCGGCGCGGTGATGCGCGCACCGATGTGTACGCCCTCGGCACCATCCTGTACGAGATGTTGACAGGAGAGTTGCCCTATTCCGCCGCCAATCCGCACGCGCTCCTGCGTGCCAAGGCCAACGAGGATCCCACGCCACCCAGCTATTACGTGCCTGGCTTCGATCGTTCGCTGGAGGCCATTTTGCTCAAGGCGCTGGAACGTTCGCCGCGCGACCGCTACGCCGGGGCGGCCGAAATGCTGGCCGATCTGCGCAATCCCGCCGCGGTGCTGCCCTACGATCCCGAGAAGGGCCGCGCGCGCCGTCGTTTCTCCGTGCCGCGACGGGTGCTCATGCCCCTGATCGTCGTGCTGGTGCTGGCCGGGCTGACCACGCTCATCTGGTGCAGTCACCCCCACCGAACCGGATCGGGCCGCCCGACCGCAACCAAGAGGAGTTTGTAGCATGTCAGCCTTCCCCCTCGAACACGCGCTCAATCTGGCCTGGGTGCTGCTGGGCGCGTTTCTGGTCATGTTCATGCAGGTTGGATTCGCCATGATGGAGACCGGTTTCACGCGCGCCAAGAACGCGGTGAACACCATGGCCATGAACATGATCGTCTATCCCGTCGGGGTGCTGGGCTTCTGGCTGTGCGGTTTCGGCTTGATGCTTGGGGGAGTGCATGGCTGGCCCACCCTGGGTGCGGCCCTGGCGCCCGCGCACGAGATCAGCCTGCACATCGGCGAGCACAGCTACGGAATCATTGGCGCGGGCAAGTTCGCTCTGGTTTCGGTTGCCAATGATCCGGTCAATCTGGCCATGTTCTTGTTTGCCGCCATGTTCATGGACACGGCAGCCACCATTCCCACCGGCGCCATGGCTGAACGCTGGAGATTCTTGCCGTTCCTTGTCTACGGCCTGTTCATGTCCATGTTCCTGTATCCACTTTACGGGAACTGGGTCTGGGGCGGCGGCTGGCTGGCCCAGATGGGCGCCAACCTGGGCCTCGGCCATGGTCACGTGGACTTCGCCGGCTCGTCGGTGGTGCACATGACCGGCGGATTGACCGCGCTGGCCGGCGCGATCGTGCTCGGTCCGCGCGTGGGCAAGTATCGGCGCGACGAAACCGTGGCGGCCATTCCCGGTCACAATCTGCCCATGGCCATGGTGGGCACGCTCATCCTGGCTTTCGGTTGGTTCGGCTTCAACACCGCCTCGACCCTGAACGCCACTGACGGTCGCATTGCCATCGTGGCCAGCAATACGCTGCTGGCGTCGTCGGCCGGTGCCATTGCCGCCCTGGCCACGGCCTGGTACCTGTCGCGCCGGCCCGACATCGGCATGGCCTGCAACGGCATGCTGGGCGGCCTGGTGGCCATCACCGCGCCCTGCGCCTTCGTGGGGCCCGCCACCGCCGTATTGATTGGCGCGCTGGCCGGTCCGCTGGTCTTTTTGGTGGTGGGGTTGCTCGAGCGCCGACTGCGTATCGACGATCCAGTGGGCGCGATCGCGGTTCACGGCGCCTGCGGCGCATGGGGCGCGCTGGCCGTGGGCCTGTTTGCCGATGGCAGTTACGGCGAGGGCTGGAATGGCGTGGCTGGCCCGGTGCGCGGGCTGCTGTTCGGCGATGCCAGTCAACTCCTGGCACAATTGATTGGCGTGGTTTGCAATGCGATTGTCGTTTTTGCGCTCGCCTACGGGTTCTTCCGTCTGCTCGACCGGGTCATGGGCAACCGCGTGCCGTCCGAGGTGGAGTGGACCGGGCTTGATTCCCTGGAAATGGGGTCGCAAGCCTACCCGCACGCCTGAACACACCAAGCGGGCGCCGCCCCCGAGGGAAGGGAGCGACGCCCGCACCATACCCGCCACCACCGACCGAGATCTGACCCTCGGCAAAGCCCGCCTCTACGCCGGTACTCGATCTGCCGCCACTGTCGGCTTGTCCACCATCACGGCGCGCGCCTTGGCCTTGCTGTTGCGCAGGAAGTATACCGCCCCGTACACGCCCCACACGGCACAGGCCCCCAGCGCAATGTACGGTTCCTTCACGCTCATGCCCGCCACCATGAACGGTCCCACCAAGTAGAACAACATGCAAACCAGGTTGGCCACCAGGCCGAACAGCGGGATGAACAGATGTTTGAATCCGTTGAACGACTTGTGCTCGCGGAACGCCACCATGGCCACCATGCAGGTCATCATGTACAGCAGGAAGGTGCCGAAGTTGCTGACCAGGGTCGCGATCACCAGCGAGTTGGGCAGCTTGGCGTAGGTCTCCGGGCTGAACACGCCGAAGCCGTACCACAGGTTCTGGAACTTGGGCTCCAGTGCGGACGGCGTGGTGCCGCCAAGGTACAGCGACACTGTCACAATGCCGATGACCGCCGAAATTGCAGCCAGCGTCCAGATCGACCGGTGCGGCGTGAGGGTCTTGCCGTGCAACATGCCGAAGTGCGAGGGCATCTCCTCGTCGCGGCCCATGGCGTAGGTCACGCGCGCCCCGGTGTTGAGGCAAGACAGCGTGGTGCCAATCAGCGCCAGGAACACAGTCAGCGCCTGCACCAGCATGAAAGCGCGGCCAGCCTGATAGCTGCCAAACAGCCAGGTGCCCACTATCACCATCATGTCCCCCAGCGGAGCGCCCGATCCCGCCGCATTGGTCATGGTGTAGCCCTGATTGAGAAAGTAGTTGGCCGCGAAGTATTCAATCAGGTAACAGAATATACCCTGGATGCCGAGCGATAGCAGCACGGCCCGCGGAATGTCCCGCTTGGCGTTGCGCGCCTCCTCGCCCATCGACGTGACTGACTCGAAACCGACCAAGATGAGAATGGCGATGCAAGCCTGGATGACGATGAGCGAGAATCCGTGCGGCGCCGGAACCGAGGACGCCCTTTCGTGGAACTTGAAGTGCGGGGTCAGTGTTGTGGGATGGTCAGCGTCGATTGGCTCCATCTTCATGGCTTCGCTGGCGGCGTAGGTGATGGTGAACGGCACCGGCTTGCCGTCTTTCATCTCGGGCACCGGCATGCCGTCATCATCCATCTTCGGCTGCGTCAGCGGCTGACCGGCGGGGTCCATCTTGGGCTTGCCATCCTCCAGCACCGGCTCCTGCACGACATTGTAGTCCACGGGAATGCCATTCACGAGTTGGAAGGCGCGCGAGCCCTCCCCGTGGTTAACCCGGTAGGAGATAGCCATCACCGAGAACACCAGCAGTGCGGTGATCTGCACGATGTTGATGGCCACGTTGACGCCGGTGGTCCCCGTCACACCGCGAAACGCGATGTAGGCCACGCCGAAGGCAAAACCCACGCAAAAGAGAATCATGAAGAGGGGACTGTTGATTGAGCCGCTGAAGGTATTGGGGAAGAACTGATTCAGCAGATAGCCACTGAGGATGGCCGTCACACCGACCATGCAACCCGGATACACCCAGTAGTAAAGGTGGCTCGCCCATCCGGTTATGAACTTGGCGATGCGGGCGAAACGATACGCCTTGGTGTGATTGAGAAAGGCCTGCTCGGCGAAGAAGTACGAGGAGCCAGCCCCGGGATAGAGCTTGGACAGCTCGGCGTAACTGAGGGCCGTGGCGAAGCACAGGAGCAGGGCGGCCACGATGCCGAACCACATGGCGGAGCCGGCCAGCGGGGCGCCATACAAGGACTGCATCTGATAGGTGAGCCACAAGAATGCGCCCGGCGCGATCAGCGCCATGGCATTTACGGTAAGGCCGGTCAGGCCCAGTGTGGGTCTGACTGATCCTTTCCCGGCGCTGCCGTTGGTTGTTGCCGATTTGGACTCCATCGTTCGTTCCTCCTTCGCTATTACGAATTACCAGCTTCACAAGTTGGATGCGGATTATGAGACATCGCTATGGAACAACTATACTCACAGTCAGTTAACAACGTATTTCACCACAGCCAATTTGCCGTAACAGTGTGGGCGGCAATGGCCGACGCCGCTCAGTCGCTATCTGGGCGATATCAGGCACGACGAAACCGTCGGGTCGCGGGCGCGCCATCTGGTCGAAACAATCCGGATGCCTGGCAGAAGGAAGGAAACCTGGCATGGAAGGTGGCAACCGATGGTCGCGTGGGCAGTTCGCCCGCGAGCGAAGTGGACTGCCAGCAGGTACTGGATCGCATCGTCGAACTCGAACTTCGCGAGCAGGGCTATCGTGACACTGTCCTACGCACGGGCTGGCAGCGGGAACTCGAACACCATTTCGCGCCCGATCTGAAACGTTGCTGCGGGCTGGAGGTGCGCAACGACCTGCGCGCGTGCCTGGAAACGGCCCGGTCATCCGAGGAGATCACTCATCGCTGTTTCAAATGAGGCCGAGCCAAGTCTCACCATTGGAGCGTGTGCGGCAAGAGTGAAGCGCGCACAAGTGCGTGGTCCTGGGGCGTAGTCGGGGCTGGCGTTCCGTCTGTCACACCGGTTGCCGCCGTCCGCAGGCTCTGGTTCACCGACAAGTTTCTCCGTTGTCACCAGGTCGTCACACGAGTTGCGCATCGTGCGGGCAAGGAGATTGCGATGCAGAAACCACAAATCGAACGGGCGATGAAGCCGACGGGCAACAGAACCACTTTGAAGACGGTCACCTGGTGGCTGGCGATGGTTGGCGCGCTGCTGGCGCCGTTTGCCGCCGCGGCCGGGGAGATTACGGTCAAGGGCTCGGATACCATGGTGATCCTGGGCCAGCGCTGGGCCGAGGAGTACATGCGCGTCCACCCGAGCGCGACCATCCAGGTGACGGGCGGCGGCTCGGGCACAGGGATCAGCGCACTCATCAACGGCACCACGGAGATTTGCCAGGCTTCGCGAACCATGAGCGCCGCGGAGAAGGAGAAGCTGCGGGACCGCTACGCCACGGTCGGCGTCGAGATCCCGGTGGCGCGCGACGGCCTGTCGGTGTACGTGAACGCCAGCAACCCGCTGAACGAGATCACCATGGATCAGCTCAAGCTGGTCTTCACCGGCAAGGTCACCAACTGGAAGGAGCTGGGTGGGCCGGACGCCAAGATCGTGGTGTACTCTCGCGAAAACAGCTCGGGCACCTATGTGTTCTTCAAGGAGCACGTGCTCAAGAATGCCGACTACACGGTGCGCGCGCAGAGCATGCCTGGCACCGCGGCGGTGGTGAACGCGGTGGCCAAGGAGAAGTTCGGCATCGGATACGGTGGCGCGGCGTACGCCAAGGGCATCAAGGTGCTCAAGGTCAAGCAGGACGCTGGCAGCCCGGCGGTTGCCTCGGACGAAGCGCATGTGAAGGACGGGAGCTACCCGTTGAGCCGGCCGCTGTTCTTCTATCTGCGCGACAAGCCGACCGGGGACGTGGGTGCGTTCGTGGACTGGGTGCTTTCGGCCCAAGGCCAGGCCATCGTGACCAAGGTGGGCTACTACCCGATCAAGTAGCCTCTTGTCACACGACTGTCACAGTCCAGTCACCCCAGCGTCGCCGGAGGTTGGTTGACTTTGGTGAGAGATGGGCACCATCAGCGAGCAGCCGTTGACGCATCACCCAGGCCGTGTCATGGCGGTCGGGCTGGCAGCCCCGACGCAGGCGAGCTCGCCATCTGCCGGATCGCAGCCGGTCGAGGCCAGTGGCCCTAGCAACCATCGACGAGCCGATCGGCCTCGGCTTGCCAGCCGCCGTCCCAGGTTTCACGCGCTCGCCGAGGCGGCGATCCGCGTTCTCGCCTTCAGCTCCATCGCCGCGATCATCCTCATCTTTGTCTTCATCGGCAAGGAGGCATGGCCGCTGCTGCACGACTCGGCGATTTGGAAAGAGGTCACGCTGGCCAAGATGTGGTTCGCGCAACAGTGGCCCGGGTACGACGCCGCCGAGCATGTGTGGCAGCCGGTTTCCGAGATCCCCAAGTACGCGGCGTGGCCTTTGGTGGTCGGGACCCTGAAAGTGACACTGGTCGCCATGCTGGTGGCGGTGCCATTGGGTGTGGGCGCCGCTCTCTTCGTGTCGCAATATGCAGGCCGTCGGCTGCGCGAGATCGTCAAACCGACGGTCGAGCTACTGGCTGGCGTTCCCTCGGTGGTGCTGGGTTTCTTTGCCCTCATGGTGATGGCCACCTGGCTCCAGCAGGCACTTGGTCTCGATTCCCGTCTCAATGCGCTGGTGGCCGGTGTGGCCCTGTCCTTCGCCATCATCCCAGTAATCTTCACCGTGAGCGAGGAGGCTTTCGGCGCTGTCCCGCGCAGCTACGTCGAGGCTTCCACCGCGCTTGGCGCGGCTCGCTGGCAAACCATCGTTCGTGTAGTCGTTCCGGCAGCCGGTCCTGGCGTCGCGGCCGGCATCGCGCTGGGCCTCGGGCGCGCGGTCGGGGAGACCATGATCGTGCTCATGGCTTCGGGCAACGCAGCTATTTTATCGGCCAGCCCGGCGGACTCGGTGCGCACGGTGTCTGCCACCATCGCGGCCGAGCTGGCCGAGGTGGTGTTCGGCGGCGCGCACTACACGGTGCTCTTCTTCCTCGGTGTGCTGCTTTTCGCTTTCACCCTGGCCACCAACCTGCTTGGTGAATTTGCCATCGGCCGCATGCGCCGGCGTCTGGGAGGCGTGGCGTGAAACGGCGCAGTCGGAGGGTGGGTGATGTCGCCCTGTCGCTGGGCACTGGCCTGGCCGCGGTGCTGGTGCTGCTGATCGTGGCCGTAATCCTGGGCGATGTTGCCTACCACGGCGCCCCGCACATGACGCTCACTTTTCTGACACAGGCGCCACGCGAAGGAATGACGGCTGGCGGGATCTTCCCCGCCATCTTCGGCACTGTGGCTCTGGTCGTGCTCATGACTCTCGCTGTCTTGCCAGCCGGCGTGGCCACCGCCATCTATCTATCGGAGTACGCCAACCCCGGATCGCGCGTGACTCGCCTGGTGCGCGTCGCAGTCAACAACCTGGCCGGCGTGCCGTCGATTGTGTTCGGACTGTTCGGCTTGGGATTCTTCGTTCAATTCGTCGGCGCCGGGATCGACCGCGCCTTTTACGGCGGCCAGCGTGTGTTCGGGCAGCCGGCGCTGGTCTGGGCTGCCTTGACCATGGCGGTGCTGACCCTGCCGGTGGTCATCGTGGCGACCGAGGAAGCCCTGGCCGCTGTCCCGCGTGAGCTGCGCCTGGCCTCCGCGGCCTTGGGCGCCAGTCGTCTGCAGACCATCGTGCGCGTGGTGCTGCCACAGGCTTTGCCGGGCATCCTGACTGGAGCCATTCTGGCCATCAGCCGTGGTGCCGGCGAGGTCGCGCCCATTCTCTTCACCGGGGTGGCCTATTTCCTGCCAAAACTGCCCGGAAGCTTGCACGACCAGTTCATGCAGCTTGGCTATCACGTCTACGTCCTGTCCACGCAATCGCCGGATGTGGATGCCACGCGGCCCATCCTCTACGCCACGGTGCTGGTCTTGCTGCTGCTGACCTTCGCGCTCAACGCCACGGCCGTGGTGGTGCGTTCGCACATGCGCCGTCGTTTTGCAGGAGCTGCCTCATGAATGGTGATGCCAACGCCGGCGCGGGCGCCGCGCGAATCAGTCTGTCGGTTCGCGACCTGGTCGTACACTATGGCGACAAGCGCGCCCTGGGACCGGCCACCATGGAGATCGCCGAGAAGCACGTCACCGCGCTGATTGGCCCCTCGGGCTGTGGCAAGTCCACGTTCTTGCGCTCGCTCAACCGGATGAATGATCTGGTCCTGGGTTGCCGCGTGGAGGGCGACGTGCGGCTGGACGGACAGGCCATCTACGGCCCGGGCGTAGACCCGGTGGAGGTGCGGCGGCGAGTGGGCATGGTCTTCCAGAAATCGAATCCCTTTCCCAAGACCATCTTCGACAATGTGGCCTATGGCCTGCGCATAGGCGGCCTGCGGGACCGCGCCGAGATCGCCGGCCGGGTGGAACGCGCGCTGGGGCAAGCGGCGCTGTGGGACGAGGTCAAGGATCGTCTGGGGGAAAGCGCACTGGGACTGTCGGGCGGCCAGCAGCAGCGCCTGTGCATCGCTCGCGCTTTGGCGGTGGAGCCGGAGGTCCTGCTGATGGACGAGCCGGCCTCGGCGCTCGACCCCATTGCCACGGCTCACATCGAGGAGCTGATCCACGAACTGGCGCGCGACTACACCGTGGTCATCGTGACCCACAACATGCAGCAGGCCGCCCGCGTGTCCGACTACACGGCTTTCTTCTACATGGGCGATTTGGTGGAATTCGCCAGCACGGACACCATCTTCACCCACCCCAGCCAGCCTCGCACCGAGGACTACGTCACCGGTCGCTTCGGTTAGGAGAGGGCCATGCGCGCACGCGAGCACACCGACCAGGAATTCGAACAGGAACTGCGGCATCTGCGCGAGCAGCTCCTGCTCATGGGAAGCCACGTGGAGGGGATCATTGGCTCCAGCCTGCGCGCCCTGGTGGAACGCGATTCCGAACTCGCGCAGCGGACCATCGAAGCCGACCGCGTCGTCGATCGGCTGGAGGTCGAAATCGACGGTCTGTGCCTGCAAATCTTGGCGCGCCGCCAGCCGGTCGCCTCCGACCTACGCTTCGTCACCATGGTGCTCAAGGCGGTCACCGATCTGGAACGCGTGGGTGATCTGGGCGTGAACATCTCCGAGCGCGTGATCGAGCTGAACAGCGAGCCCCCGCTCAAGCCCTACGTCGATTTGCCCCGCATGGCAGACGAAACCCAGATGATGTTGCGTGAAGCCCTGGACGCGTTCGTGGGCAAGGACGCCGATCGTGCCCGCCGGGTCATCGCCCGGGACCAGATCATCGACGACTTCTACGCCCAGATATTCCGCGAACTGCTGACCTACATGATGGAAGAGTCGAAGAACGTGTACCGGGCCACCCGCCTGCAATCGATCGCCAAGTACCTGGAGCGCATCGCCGACCACGCCACCAACCTGGCCGAGCTGGTCGTGTTCATGGTCAAGGGCAGCGACATCCGCCATCCCGGCAGCCGCGCCGAGGGCGACAAGAACTGAGAAGCGCGGGTTCGCGCCGCAACTGGAAGAACTTTCGCAGTTGCGGCGCGAAACTTCGGAGCGTCCTGATTGGCGGCTAGGCCAGCCAGCGGCTAGAAGACATAGAAGGCCGAGAACTGAACGCGCTGGTCGGTGGCCTTGACGCCGTCAAGATAGGTCTGGCGGAACCAGGCGTATTCGAGACCGAAGCGAACCGCCTCGTTGGCGGCGACAAACAGGTTGCCGTCTGCCCAGTCCTCCTTGTCGAATATCTTGCTGGGCGCCGAGGAAGAATTCGCGGACAGCGTATTGATGTTGTTGGAATTAATGTGGGAATAGTTTCCCGAGACCCACATTCGCAACGATGTCGGCAGGTAGTATTGCGCCCCGACTATGACCGATCGCCAGTAAATGGCGTGCATCACACCAGTGGGGTCGTAGACCACCAGGCCATTGTCCACATCCTGGGCGGTAAACGGGTTTCCCGAAGGCAGAGTGGGCGTAAACGCGCCACCGGTGAATCCAGTGTACATGTCGGCAATGGCGCGGCCGTAGACGAAGGAGCCGGTCAGGGTCAAGGCGTTGCCATCCTTGCTGGACGTGGCGGGGATAACCGGGAGCAAGCCATCCACGGAAACGCCCCAGCCATTCAGCTTGCGGCTGATGGTGGGTGTGTCGGAAAAGTCCGGCACTTTAAATCGGCGAGCAATTCCGGAAACTCCGATGGAAAGTGGATCGACGGCGGTGCCGGTGGCACCTCCCGTGTGCAGCGCCTTCCAGTCGTTGACCATGAAACGCAGGCCGCCTATGCCGTCCGGAACTTCGGAATCGCGCTGTGCCGGCCGGCCGGCAGCGACCGCTACCTCGACCCCCACGGGGCCAGCATCGAAGACGTGGGAAAGGCGTATCTGTGGTGTGCGGGAATAGATTTGGCCCGGCACGCCCTGAATCTCGACGGTGTTGGGGTGAAACATCGATTGCCAGCCGAAAAGCGACCAGTATTGACCGGCCAGAATGTCGACGATGGGAGTGGCGAGCTTCAGTGCGGCATGACGGATGCGAAACGTCGGGCTGGTAAAATAGGAGGCTTCCGAAACCGTGGGAGCGCCAGTTGACGCGGCTTTGATTCCCGTCGATCCACCGCCGCTCTGCGGTGCCACGACCAGCGGCGTGCTTTGCGGCTGGTTGCCAAGGAAATCCATCTCGAAAATGCCCGAGGTCTTGAGGTTTTCGGTTTCCGGCCCTGTCAGTTTGAAGCCCAGCCGAGAGTTGCGGACTCCGAAGGTGGTTCGGCCGTGGTCGTTGGCGTAGGTGCCCGGCCGCTGGATGGATGCCCCGCCGGCAACGTCGGTAAAGCTCTGGGTCGAATCGAAGATCGAATCAAGCTCGATAAAACCGTAGAAGGTCGCATCGAACTTGGTGCTCACCCGACCGCTGGAGGTGGCCGGCGCGGGTGGGGGCATGACGGGCGCGCTCGCCACCGCAGTGGGTGCGGTGACAGGCTGGACCGGACCGGCGCCGGCCAAAGGCGGCGGAGCTTCCGGCGAACCTGGCGCGGCAGGCGCCTCGCTGGCCGCAGGGGCCTGGCTGCCGGCTCCGGCGGTCTCTTGCGCAAGGACCCCCGATGCTGCAAACAACGAAAAGGACAACAAAGTGAACTGGACTTGCCTTGTCTTCATGGGTTTCAATCTCCTTGGGCGCAGGTTAGGGGTCCTGCGTGACGACCCTGTGACAGCCCCGAAACTTCTTGGCAAACCGGTGCCGACCGGCCCGTCCTCGGGTGAGAAGAATGGCGTCGCGTCGTCCACAGCACCGAGAAACGGACGGCGTAACTGCCTGGCGCACAACAACCGCCCGACGGATTTACCTAACTTTACTTTCGCGCAATACGCCAGCACAACCAGCGCGCCATCTTGAGTGCAGACGGGACGCAAGCCAGTCCGTTGCAACGCAAGGAGGACACGATGACTGAAGGAAAATCCACGAACCTGCAGCAATCGAGGACGAAGCGCTGGTGGCTGCTGCTGGCGCTTCCCTTGGCTCTTGCCGGAGTCTACGGCGCGCGGGCGTGGGCCGGTGGCACGGGCGGCATGGGCTTCGGCCCAGGGGGGGACAACTGGGAGGGCTCGCCCGCAGAGCGTCAGGCGTTCATGCAGCGCCGCCTGGAGAAAGCGCTGGACCTGGTCAAGGCCACCGACAGTCAGCGGGCCGCTATCAAACCAATCATTCAGCAGCTGGCGGCTGACCTGAAACCCATCCACCAGCAGCACGCTCAGTTGCACAAGGCGATGGGCGACGCTTTCGCGGCGGCCACCCTGGATCCGGCTGCCATCGAGAATCTGCGGGCTCAGGCTTCCGCGCTGATGGACCAGGCATCGAAGACCATCACCACGGCTTTGGTCGCGGCCGGCAACATTCTGACCGCAGAGCAGCGTCAGACCTTGGTTCAGCAGATGCGCAGCCATGGCGGCCACCGCCATCACGGTTTCTAACCACCAAGCGGCCGGGCCCGGTTACAATATGGGGTAACGCCCGGTTGCCCGTCCGGCCCTCTGCCCGACCATGTCAACGCGTGTTCTCTTGATCGATGACGATGCCCGCTTGGCCGAGATGCTGGGCGGGTACTTGCGTGGGCATGGGTACGTGGTGGATTGCTGCGGTGATGGGGAAAGTGGGCTGCAGGCTCAACGCCGCAACGAATACGAAGCGGTGATTCTCGACGTGATGCTGCCCGGGATCGACGGGCTCGAGGTGTGTCGTCGCATGCGCGCTGTCTCCCAGGTCCCCATCGTGATGCTCACGGCGCGCGGCGATGACATGGACCGCATCGTGGGAATCGAGATCGGCGCGGACGACTACTTGCCCAAGCCGTTCAACCCGCGTGAACTGCTGGCGCGCCTGGCCGCAGTCTTGCGTCGCACGCGCACACGTGAGCAACAGGCGGCCGAGCGGTTGCAGGCGGGGCCGCTGGAGATCGATCGCGCGACCCGCGAGGTGCGAGTGCGCGGCCAGCGCTGCGAGCTGACTGGCCGGCAGTTCGATCTTTTGCTGCTGCTGGCCGAGCGGGCCGGGCGGGTGCAATCGCGCGACCAGCTCATGGAAGCGCTCAAGGGCGAGGAATGGGACAACATGGATCGGAGCATTGACGTCCACATTTCGCGCATTCGTCAGGCGATCGAAGAGGATCCGCGACATCCTCGCCTGGTGCAGACGGTGCGCGGCGCGGGCTACGTGCTGGCGTTGCCGCCCGGAGGAGCCAAGGCGGGCGAGCCATGAAACGGCGCCTGTATCACAGGCTGTACCTGACATTTCTGGCCATCACCGTGCTGTCCTTGCTGGTGACAGCCCTGCTGGCACGTGCCTTCCACCAGCCGCGCATTCCTGCTGGCCGCATCCTGGCGCCCCTCGCTCGTTCCCTCGTTTGCGAGGCGCCGGGCCCATGTCGGGGCCCGGAGGCACAGCTTCTTGAGGCCAAGGCGCGCGAGCTGGATGCGGATGTCGTGATCTGGGACGTGGATGGTCGGCTGCTCTTTCATGCCGGCCACGCGTCGGCAGGGCCCTTTTCCCACAGCGACGATGGCTGGCAGCACGCGCTGCACGGCCCGGTTTGGCTCACCCCCCTCGGGGACGGACGCACTCTCGGCTTGCGCGAACGCAGCCATGTCGGGCCGCACCGACCGCTGTTCATCCCGCTCTTGATTGCCCTGGCTGCCATGATGGCTGTAGGGATGCTTCCCCTCTCCCGAAGCATCACCCGCCGCCTCGAACAACTGACCGAGGGCGCACGTCGCTGGGGCGCTGGCGATCTTCACCACCGCGTGCCCGTGGTCGGTCACGACGAGATCGCGACGCTGGCCGAACGGTTCAACCAGACGGCTGCAGCCATCCAAGGCTTGCTCGCGCAGGAGCGGCAGATGTTGGCCGGCGCCTCGCACGAGTTGCGTTCGCCCCTGGCACGCATTCGGATGGCCCTGGAATTACTCGCCGGGGAAGCCGACCCGGGCCGGCGCGGCGATCTCGCCCGCCGCGCCAGCGAAGACATTGTCGAGCTCGATGCCCTGGTGGAGGAGTTGCTGCTTTCGGCTCGCGCACAGCCCGGCGTGCCTCGGCGTCCGTCCAAGGAGGTCGATCTGCTGGCGCTGGTGCGCGAGGAAGCCCAGGCGGTCGGTGCCCAGGTCACCGGCGAGCCGCTGGCGCTCGCCTGCGAAGCGGCGATGATGAGGCACATGGTGCGCAATCTCTTCGCCAACGCGCGCCTGCACGGCGGGAGTGGCGCGATCCGCGCGGAGGTGCGGCGGGTGGAATCGCAGGCCGTCATCGCCGTGGAAGACGACGGCCCGGGCATACCTGAGAGCGAGCAGGAGCGCATTTTCACGCCGTTCTATCGCCCGCCCGGGCCACGGAGTCCGGGCGACGCTGGTCTTGGGCTGGGTCTGTCGCTGGTCCGCCAGGTGGCCCGCTACCACGCGGGCGACGTGGCGTATGTTGCCCGCCAGCCCATGGGCAGTCGTTTCGAGGTGAGTCTGCCGGTCAGTCCGAGCACAACCCTATCGACGACGTGAGGGGAACCGCATTCGGCACACCCCGTTCTAGGCCAAGACGGAACCAGCCGTGCCGCCGCCGCCGGGCATGGCGGGCCCGCTGCCGGCGCCGGGCCTTACCCGACTCAACCCGTAGGGGATCCGTCCTGCTTTCCGGCCCCAATGGGCGGACTCCGTCTTGCCTTGGCCTGAGCGAAACGTCGCCAGGGTCGCGCCGTCGGGATTGAAAATCCCTTGCATGAACGCCTTCATCTCTTCCGGCGTGGAGATCTTCTTGCCGGCCTGTTTTTGGGCTTTGAAGAAGAGCAGGGGCAACTGGGTCCACACGGCTCCGGGGCGGGGATATCCCTTGACGATGAACTTGTTTTCGTCCGGCCGAACGCTTTCGGGAGAGGTCGAGGTGTTGTCGTGCTGAAGCAGGATCTCGTCCATCACCTTGTAGACATCCTTACTTTCCTCAGTCAGGCCGCAATAGTCCAGCATATGGGCCAGGACGTAGTTGGAGGCGATCCAGACATCCTTGCCCTGGTCGGACTTCACTTCCTTTCCGTCCGCGGTTCTCTGGGTGGCCCAGCCGTTGGTCACGCGATTGTTCTCATAGATGGTCTTCAGGATCATCTGCACTCGCGCGGGCTTCACCAATTCCTCCGGGTTTTCGCCCATGGCAATCCACGCCCACAAACCGTCCAACTGGTTGGTGAATACGTCGAAGCTCTTGTGAACCATCAGGGCGTTGAAAGAGGCCAGGCGATCAGGATAGCGGCCCTGCAAGCGTTCGGCTGAGGATACTTCCCAGAACTTGTCCTGGATCTTCCCGCCCGCGACGTAGCCGTTCCGCTCGAGCTCGGGATAGACCGAGGCCGTCTCTGCCAGGACTTTCCCTATTTCCCCGTAAACGTACGCCTTGTCGATAAAGGGGCCGAGCTTCATGGCGCCGGCGTTCGGCAGGGCTTCAAACTTCGCCCGGTCGATGGCGCCATTGTCCTCATCGGTGTAACGGTACTTCTTTAGCTGGTCAAAGACCGAGCCGACTTTCTCGAGGGTTTCCGTCAGATTCGCGACCTGGTTCGGGTCGGTTCCTCCCGCGTAGAACTTGAGCAGGCCGAGAACCGCCTTTTTGTCGAAGCCGGGGGACAATTGCAGCGCGGACGGATTGCCGATCGGATTCACTTCTTCCGCGTCGACGCTGCCATCGTCGCGCAGATACCCGGCCCGTATCAATTGCTCCCGCAAGGTCGCGGTCTGGGGAGAGACGGCGAAGTCCCCTGGCTCCACCTTGGGATCGTAGCAGGTGGCGAAGTAGCCGCCTTCCGTCCCGTCGTCGTTGCGCGTGCTGACCCACAACGTCTCGATGGTCTTCTTCGCCTTCTCGAAGCGCGCGCGACAGTCCGCGACCGTGGCGCGCAGGGAGCTGCGCTCCGCCTCCGTCGCTGTCCTGGCGAGCATCATCTCCGCTATCCGGACGATGGATTCGTATCCGGCCAAGGCCAGGCTGGCGCTGTAGGAGTCGTAGCCGAACAGCTTGATGTTGTCGAAAGTGTTCTTGACTTCGCCGGGGTTGCCTTCGGGGATGCCGTCGCCGTCTCGGTCGAGACCAATCCAGTAGGTGAATCCGGTCTGCAGGGTCGCCCAGTTCTTGGCGACGAACTCGGTATCGTTGGTGAACTTGGCGTTGCGGGCCACTCGCTGGGCCAATTTGGGGAACAGGTCCACCCAGTAGTTGGTGTTGAACCAGTCGTACTCGCTGACGTTGCCGCGCATGGGATTGCCCGCGGTCAAACGGCCCACGTCGTGGCTGACGCTGCCCTTGAGCTTCTTCGGCCCCTTGATGTGGGTCAAAGAGCGGCCGTTGTAGCCTTTCTTGCCGTCGCCCACGTCCGCCTCGTATTCCAAGTACTCGAAGCGGGCGGCCGCGTCGCCATCCAAAGGTTTGCCCGACAGGGCGAGCGCCTTCAGCTTCTTCCACTCCTCAAGCTCCACCCGCATTTGGGCGCTGGCAGCGTGCCAGTGGAAATAGACTTCCGTATCGTCCTGGCCGCCAATCGAATCGATGAATTTCTGGCAAATAGCCTTCTCTTTCTCAGGGAACACCATCAACAACAACTGGGAGTACCAGTCCACGTCGGCCGAATTGAGGAAGGGATAGTCGAAGCACTCAAGAAATTCCGCCAATCCGCCCTCAATCCACACGGCTGCGTTGGACAAGAGATAGGAGATCTCGTTCATCAGCAAATTGACCACGCGTGTGGCAGCCGGCCGGTCGTTGGCGTAACCGGGGTCGCGGCGGACGATGTCGAACACCCGGGACTGGATTGCCCCGGTTCGATCGATCCAATTCGCGTATTCCGCCAAGGCCCATTCGGTCATGGCAACGGCTCGCGTCTTTTGGTTCGTGAACCTCTTTGTGTAGGCTCGATCGAACGACTTTCCATCGACATACTCTTGCTTCGGAAAGTCCATGACCGTGGCGAAGGGGATCTTCGCCCGTCCGTTGGCCGCAAGCTTCACGGTGACGGCGATGGCCGCTCCGCACTCGAACGTCGGCTCGGGCTCTTTATGGGCTGCGAACCGGCCCTGCAGGTCCGCGAGCAAGTCGGTCTTGTAAGCCGCGGTCCGGAAAGCGGGCTGAACATCAATATCGACGCCGTCCATCTTGGAAACGGCGATGACCATGCGGTCGCCAGTCTTTCTGCTGCCCATGACGACGCCGCTCATGGTGGCGGATTGGTACTCCTCGTGGACATGGTCAGCGGTCGCGCCCTGCCCGCTGAAGGCGTTGTCCTGCTCGGCGCGAAGTTTCTTTTCCGTCAGATTCACCAGAGAGGGCCGCGGGATCACGAGCGTCACCGTGCGCTCTGCATCGGCTGAGTTGCACAGCTCAAATACGTCCACCGTGGCCGGAACGGACACGTCGTCCTCGTTCCCCGATAGTTCGGGGGAAATCGTGGTCCGCGCGACGCGAACGCCTTCGAGCTCGTACTGGGAAATCATGCTGGGCGGGGCCAAGGTCACCGACACGTCCTCGTCGGCGATGGAATCGGGATAGGACTGGGGCTCCTCGCCTTTCTCGTCCTCGTCCTCACGCTTGAGGTTGGTGAGCAGACGGGTTTGGGTCTTGCCCGCCTGGGTGATGCCAATCATGGGGGTCGATGCAAAGCGCATCCGTTTTCCGAACCGGATGGAACGTCCGGCGTCGAGGAGATGGTTCACTTGGCCGAACGGAGAGATTCCAGTCGCCAACGTGGGCGCTCCGGTCACCACCCCGGTCGGAGGGAAATCCAGTGTGGCCGACAATCCTTGCGCGTGGACCAGCATTCTCCTGAACAGATAGATCACTTTGGCCAGCTCCCCGCCGACGGTGTGCAGCTCGTGCCTCTTGAGGGGACCGGGGTCCTGCGCCGCCACGGCGGCGGCCCGGCGGGACTCGCACTCCTGCACCATCTTCTCGATGAGCGGGACGGCGGGTTTGTTGTCGAGTTTCACGACGATCTGAACTTCGTTCTTTCCTGAGAAAAAAGTGGTGGGCACGACATTTCCCGCCACCGGTTTGCCGTCGACGAGCATGACCCTGTTTGCTCCATCCCCGCGCTCGACCCGGATGTGGCATGCCACGCCCCGGAACACCCGTGTGGCCGTGTAGCCCGGCCAACTCTCGGGGATGGCTGGGTCGATCATCAACCCTTTGTAGGTCGGTCGGATACCCAGGATGTTCTTCGTCGTGGCCTGGTTGACCCAGGAAACGGTTCCGGACAGCCAGGGGTTCCGGGCCAAACCGAATTGAGGGTGCTCGTCGCTGGCCATGTTCTGCACGAACACGTCCGGCTGACATTCGTAGGTGTTCGTATCTTGCTTGAGGGGATTGATTCGGTCGATGATCTGCACCGCCCGTTCGCCGTGGCCCAACATGGTTTCGGCGATGGCCGCCCACGGGTTGGGGTGCAGGAAGATGCCCGCGTTTTCCTTGAGGCCCGGCGTGTAGGTCGACGCGCTGATGCCCGGCTGCGTTTTCTTATACGCAGGCGTCATGACCTTGATGCCGTGTTTTGTGTCCAATTTTTCTTGGACGGATTTCATGGCCCGGGCGGCCCGGTCCGGCGACGCGAAGCCCGCGATGACGGCCCACGCCTGGGTGTACAGGTAGATTTGTCCTTCCTCGTTCTTCTTCGAACCAACCAGCTTTCCGTCTTTGTCGATGTAGCTGACGTACCACTCGCCGTCCCAGGCGTGCTTGTTCACGCTCTTCTTGATCCGGTCGTATTCTTCGGCGTAGCCCTGGGCGGATTTCACATCGCCTAGAACGTCCATCAGTTCCTGCATTTCCAGCAGGGCCTTGCCGTACAGGCAGGCGCTGAACACGGATTCCGATCCCTCCATGTTGAAGGCGTCGTTCCAATCGGCCCAGCCCAGCTTGGGCAGGCCGTGCCGCCCCAGGTTGCCCGGCGTGAAGGCCAGGGCTCGGTGCAAGTGCTGCAGGACGGTGCCGGATTTTTTCTCGCCCGTGCCCTCGTCGTAGTAGCCGATGACTTTGTTCAGGAAGGCAGTGTCGCCGGTTTCCTTCACGTATTCGACGACCGACAAGACATTCCAAAGGTGGTCATCGCTGTAAAAGTCCTGCTCCGAGCCGGCCTGGCCCTCGCCAATAGACGCCTTCATGGTGAGAGGATTGAACTGGTGCATGGAGGATCCGTCGAAGCGCTGGACGGAGAGGAGCTTTTCGATCATCTCGCGCGCCTTGTCCGGCATGTACGGCAGGACGCCCATCAAGTCCTGGTTGGTGTCGCGGACGCCGATGCCGCGGTCGCCGCCGTAGCCCAGCTGGTTCAGCGACAGGTAGCGGGACCAGAAGAAGGTCGCGTGGTTCTGACGGGGGCCAAGCGTGTTGACGATCTTGTTCAGCGCCGAATCGGGCGTTTCGACGTCCCTGAGATGGTCGAGGTATCCCCGCCAGAAAGCATGCAGAGCCACAAACGCAGCGTCCACGTTCTGGGGGTCTTGCAACCGGGCGATGGAGTCGGCGGCGGCCTCGACGCTGGTGTTCTGACCGAGCTGGATGATGATTCGAGATTCCTGCCCCTGGGCGATGGATCCGAGGCGGTAGAGGATGGCGGCAATGCTGTTGCCATTGTCCGCGCGGAGAGCCTGGTAGTTGTCCAAGTGGTCTTCCGCGAGCCCCCCGGGCTCGGCATACGTGCCGTACCCGTGGCTTCCAAGGAACTTGTTCCGATCCGTGGTGAAGGAATCCATGGGACGGTTGGCGGTCATAAAATTGGCCCGTCTTCCCTCGGCCATGTGCGGATACTGCGTGATGACGTTTCCGACGGCTTTCCCCTTCATCGTCTGCGGAACCCAGTCCGCGTTGGTCAGGTTTTTGAGGGCGTCCGGGTGGGAGAACTCCACCAGCGGAATCACGTCCACTTGCGCGTCCGCGGGGGCGGAAATGTTCCTCACCTTGACGTCCGTCACCACCTGTGAGGCGCCCGCGGGGATGAACATCTTGATCTCGAATTCCAGACCGTTCATCCGCACGAGCCACTTGTTGTAGCCCAGGCCCATCCGGCACTCGAACTTGTCGTAGGGGGTCAGGGTGGGCGTGAAGAACGGGGAAAAAACCGTATACGTACCGTCGGCGTTCTTGATCCGGCAATACAGCGTATTGCCCCGCATGGCGTTCTGAGGGGTGTCGATTTTGTAGCCCGTGATGCGGTTGTTGGCCGGGTCCTTCTTGCAGATGTTCAGCCCGCCCGTCTGGTCGACGAACCCGCCGAAATCCAGCGTGCCGATGTAGTTGACCCACTTGGTGGGCGTGCGGGGATCGGTGACGACGTACTCGCGGGCCGCATCGTCGTAGAAGCCGAAATTGGACGCAGTCTCGTCGCGGCGAATCTTGGTACGCATGGCTGGCGCGTTTTTAGCATGCCTAGGGCCTAGCGGGGAGCGGTATAGGTGTGGGTGGCCGTGACGGTGACCGGGGCTGGTGCGGTAACAGAGGCGGTGGCGGCCGGGCCAGTGGCCCCAACGTCCTGCCGTTATGCGGCTCCCCGTCGAGAGAGAAGGGCGAGAAGCACTCGACGGGGACTCTCCATCCCCAAGATACTCATCGGAGACTCGTTGATGGCGTCGTGGATCTTGGCAAGTACACGGTCATCGAGGCCGCCCGCGTCCTCAACGAAGAAGCGGCTCATGTTGACATGGTCGTTCATGGTTCCCAGCACCCGACGGTCTATCGCCCGACAGATAGTGTCTGGCCCGTCATCCATCAGCCTCGCGCCCAGACCGGCGGCTACGCCTTCGCGCACCAGGGCCGACGCGAGTTGGTCACGGAAGGCGCGACCGAAGGCATCCAGAGGTGAATTCCCAGCTGCAGCGACGAAGAACGCGTACAGCGATTGTGAGTGTGCGAATAGGAAGAACGGTCGCTTACCCAACGTGACCACATTGCAGTGCCAGTCCACCGTGGACACCATGTCCGGTACGGGTGCCAGCCCCGACGGTGTGAGTCGGAGCCTGACCTGCGCCTTCTTGGTGCATCCGAAGTTCATTGAGTCCCGGTCCGCACGCTATGGCGTTCAGCGGCGGCGCGCAAGCGCCGTTCGCTGCAATGCGCGGTTATCCGCCGGCTCCTCCACGTTCAAGCCTATACTCTCCACCGAGCTGGTCCGGAGCTCGATTTGCGGCTTCCTCTATGTTCTGGCGTTTCAGGTCGTGGCGACCGAATTGCCAGGCCATCTCATCCATTAGTTTGACCGCAATTTCCCGTGGATCGTTGAGAACCGCAGAGAGTTCAACGTCGATTCTCGCCGACACGACGTGCTCGGTCGCCGTCTGCCCAAACGAGGCATGCCAATACCTATTCTCGTCCTGAAGGTACCTCCCACGTATGTTGTTCGCCGCAACGAAGACCCGATAGAGCGCGTTCTGCTGTAGAGCCAGGGCCGACGCTACCGAACGAAGGAAGCGAAGGTTGAGGATCACGTTGCCGAGCAGATGGTAGAGGCCAACACCGCCGGGGATGACGGATCCTGGCGAGTCCTCCCACAAATGTTCTCGGTAGAGGAATGCGCCGGCCCGTGAAAGCATCCAGACATACGACGGCTCGGGCGATTCCGCATCTACCTCGGCCATTGGGATTCGCCCGTACCATCCCCAGCCAACCGGTTTCTCGACGTACTTGTCGCCGACCTGGTGAAATGGAAAACCGTGTTGGACAGGAATGCACGCACCGGGAATCAGTTTTCTCATCTGCTCCGGGGTGAGTTGAAGCTCTCTGACCGGGGCAAAGCCAACCTCGACCGACGGTTTTCCCGGCGCCGACGTTGGCCAGATTCGATCGACTCTATTGCGAAGCTCGCTCTCACTGGTGAACTGGGCTGAGGCCGACACGATTTGAGTGCCGATCGAACCGCGCTGGACCAAGTCCAGGAAAGCTGAGGCGCGCCTCTTCACAAGGGTTTCGCAGAGCGCTCGCACATCCCCCTCAGCCTCCAGGACGCCTGATTTGGCGGCCTTGCTCCGAAAGAGAAACGAGCCCGCGACCAGCTTCTCTTTGCCGAAGGTGGCTGACTGCCGGACCACGGAGGGAACCTCCTCGAAGGATGAGACCTCGATTGCAACGATCCTTTTCTCGTGATACCGGTGTTGACGAACCTGGAATCTCGGTGGGGGAGAGAGATATTGCGTGGCGATTGCGTGAACACGAGTCTGGTCGTACGCGTCAGCAATCGGGTCCGGCAGGCCAACAACACGTCGATCATCGGAAATCCCCAACAATACGAATCCGCCGTCGTTGGTGTTTCCGAAGGCACCGATAGCTTTGACAAGCCTGACCTTGTGTTCGTCCGAGCTGAGATCGAGCAGCTCCTTGAAGTCGAAACGGTCAGTCTCACCGCCAGTCGCGAGGGCAGTCTCCACAAGCACATCGAGATTCGGTCTAACGGGTGGTGGATCAGGCAGTGGCATTGATGAACTCCGTGCGGAACTCCTTGCCGTTCAGCGGTGAGGCCGCCGAGGCGGTCCCTCGATGTTACACCCTTGTTGGGCGGCGGCCTCTCAAGAGATGCTGAACTTGAGTGCTCTAAGTCCTGTTGACCGAGGAGAATTTCAGGATGAACTCGGGATCTTTCGTGCTTCCAGCTTCGGGCAGACGGCTCTCCCTGTAGCCATTTTTTTGGTCCGGAGAAGAGCCGTCCGGAGAATCGAACGCGGTCACCCTTTTTCAGTTCGGAGAAACTCTCGTAAAGAGACGATCCTTGCGATATCAGCGCGGCGTCGATGATGTCCGAGAAAGCGTTGTTCCAAGTCTTGAACTCTGCACCACACGGCAACTTGATGCCCAGCACAGCTTTGCCTTCACCGGTGGTTGAAAATGGCTGAGAGTCCCAGTCCATCCTTCCACGCTCCCGGTGGTCACAGCCTGGCGCAAAGCCGCGGCTCGCTGGGTGCGCAGTTTCGATAACTTGAGTTCGTTGCGCCTCCGCTCTCCATGCCGCTGTAGACGCTTACAGGGGTCAGTTCAGCCGCGATCGGGCTCTTCCTTCAGGACACCGCTCTCAAGTTGCTGCGGAAGACAAGTCGACGCCGGAGACCTTGACGACGGCCTGCCACGCGGCTTCCTGGCTGGCGCGATCGTGGAGGTGTGGGTGGCGCTGCGCCTCAATTGGGCCTGAGAACTTGCCTTGTGCCGAGGCGAAGAATTGCCCTGAGACTTCGGTTCCGAACTCCGACGCCTGGAGGTACCGACGGGCCGCAGTCTCCGGCGTCTGATTCATGCCGGGAATGAGGTTTATGATTGGGATAAACAGATACCTCAAGGCCGGGCCAGCGTTTCGCACCACCTTGGTGGCGGTCGCCCCACCGGGCGAGACAGCGTACACGGCCATGCCGGAGGGTAGCCGGCGCGCCAGCGCCGCGACCCACCAAGCAATAATGAGCTTCGCGTCGGCATACGTATTGTTGGGCACGTACTTCACGTTCGGCCCGTTGCGGATCAGGGCTTCCACAGCGGCGGTTCGGTCACCCTGGTGGTGTTTGGCCGCGAAGGCTGGCACGTCGGTGTGGCTGAACATGGGTACGCCTCCTCGGGCAGGTTCCGCGCCGGCGATCACAATCCGCGCGTTGGGGCTCAGCAGGTTGGCGCGGAGCAACCCGACAGTCAGTTGATGATGACCGATGAGCGGGGCCTGAGAAGCCTCGACGCCCGCCGCAGTGATCACGCGCTTTCTACCTGGGACCATCCCTGCATTGAGCAATAGGAAATCGATCGGCCGACCTTGCTTGAGGAGCTCGGCGAGCGCGGACTGAACGCTGGTCGGTGCGTTCAGATCCAGCTCCAGCGGCGTGAAGACCTGGGTCTTGGTCTCAGCCGCGAGCTGAGCGGCCGTTTCCTGGACCCGGGCCAGGCTGCGGCCGGTGACGATGACCTGGCGGCAGCCCTCGGCAGCGAGCATGCTGGCTGCCGCATAGCCGAGCCCGGAGGTGGTGCCGGTGACGAGAGCGATCGAATGTCCCATGGATGGTTTCCTCGCGACGACAGCGTCGCCTTGGCAATTTAGAACCGCTTGTTACAATAATGGGGCGGAGGGTCAGGTGCAAGGAGTTTTGAACTAAATGATTCAAAAGACCACTAGACCGCGTGGACGACCGCGCAGCTTCGACGAGCTGGAAGCGCTGGAAAAGGCGACCCAGGTGTTCTGGTCGAAGGGCTATGACGGAGTGACGATCGACGATCTCGTCGCCGGGATGGGTGTGGGACGGCCGAGCCTGTATGCCGTCTTTGGGGACAAGCGGGCGATATTCTTGCGCGTCCTTAGGGCGTACGCAGAACGGAAGGGCGCATCGGCCGCGAAGGCACTCCTCTCGCCACAGAGTCTTCGCGACTCGATCGCGGGCTTTCTGAGGTACACCGTCGAAAGTGCGACCGAGAAAGGGTCCGCCTTGGGCTGCCTTTTGGAGTGCGTCGCGCCGCTTGTGAACGACGCTGAGGTCCGGCGGTTCCTGCAGGGCGCGGTCGCGGGTGCAGCGGCGCTGGTGGAGCGCCGTTTCCGGGACGGGATCTTGGCGGGAGACATCCCGCCTGACTTTCCGGTAGCAGTGCGCGCGATCCAAGTCACGGATTTTGCTCGTGGCCTGACCATGCGTGCGCGTATAGGCACGCCGCGCAAGACGCTCCTCAAAGATGCTGAGGAAGCGGCCGACTTGGTGCTCCAACCGCGGCGCCTCTGACGGGTTATCGGAAAGAATTCACTCAGCGGTGTGGGCGCCGCCAAGCTGGTTGTACGATTCTACGCCGATGTCCCTGCGGCGACCACATCCGCTGCAACTGCTTGTTGGGCGGCCTGATCTAGACTTGTCTGCTGGCCCGTTCTGAAGCGAACCGAAGCTTTTCCACGACGGGGTGAGAACTCAGGAACCCGAACCACCTCGTTCGCGGCATGAAAGTTATTCTCCGACCAAATGCAGTTTCCATAGTAAATGTCACCGTGATTGGGTGGAGATTGATCCAGCGATTCTCTGAGATCTTTGCGATGTCGCGCAATCGAATTGCGACCTCGCGAAGGTAGTTCGATACAAACAACGTCTGGCCATCGGGTTCGACTCGCTTTAGGCGGATGCAAAACCAGCACACGAAAACGCCCCCGAGGATGGTCGCGGCGATGAAGGCGCGGACGGGCCTATCTTCTCTCCGCCCAGATGAGACCAGCATCGCGATCGTCCCAGCACTGAACCCAAGAATCCAAACTGGCGCAAAGATGCACTTGTACACGAACGTAAACATTGATGATAGAGATTCACGGCTCATGTTTCGTCCGCCCAACTCTGTCTTCGGACGCAGCTTGGCGCCCCACGGCGTTTTTCGCAAGCGCGGGCGGGCGGCAGACGTCACGGCACCGAGCCGACTTCCCATCGGTCACCTCAAGCAATGTCAAGGTGTTGCCCATTGCGGACCAGTTGCCTGCGCGAAATGCGCTGTTTCGGTTTGCTGTCTAATCCCCTGAGGGCAGCAGCGATTCCGGGTATGGGAACCTTGTCCGGCGGCGCCTGACCCATCCCTGACTCCGCCTCGGCCCAGGCCGGCAAGGCCCGAACCCGCCACAGCCTCTGTCACCGCACCAGCCCCGGCCACCGTCACCGCCACCCACACCTGAACCGCTCCCGTCTGCTCGCGCCCCTATTCCCGTCCTCTGATTCATGGTATTGCCTCCGGCTATGGAAAACACGACCAAGAAGGCCGCACCGGCGGTTTTGTGGGTTCCGTCGTCGTACCTGGCGATGGGATTCGTGTTGTGCGCGCTCACGCTCAGCACGACCTTCGTCTTCAAGAACCTGGGGGTCGAGAAGAGCACGATCACGATGCTCGCGGCGATTCTCATGTTGCCCTACACCTTCAAGTTTCTGTGGGCACCGCTGCTCGAGCTCTACAAGACCAAGAAGTTCTTCGTCGTGCTGATGCAACTCTGCGCCGCGGTCTTGATGGCGCTGGCGGGCCTGGCGTTGAAGCTGCCGGTGTGGTTGGCCATCACCTTCGGGGCCATGATGGTCTGCGCCTTCGTGGGTGCCACCATCGACATCGGCACCGACGGTGTGTACGTCACCACGCTCGACGACAAGCAGAAGGCGCGCTGGGCCGGCATCCAGAGCATGGCCTGGACCGGCGGCCAGCTCATCGCGCTCGGCGCCCTGGTCTGGGTCGCCGGCAAGCTACACGACGATTACGGCTACACCTGGCAGATCGCCTGGATGTACGTCTTCCTCGCCGCCGCAGCCATTCTCGGCGGCCTGGCCGCGTGGCACGCCACCTTCATGCCCCCCGGCGCCAAGGCCAAGGACGCGCCCAAGAACATGGCTGAAGCGATGGCCGGCTTCGCTCACGCCTACAAGACCTTCTTCCAGAAGAAGCTCATCTGGCGCATGCTGGCCCTGGCCTTCTTCTATCGCTTCAGCTGGTACCTGATCGAGAAGGTCAACAACATCTTCCTCATCGCCGATCGCGCCGAAGGCGGCCTGGGCCTGACCAACCAAGCCGCCGGCAAGATCAGCGGCGTCTGGGGCTCGGCGTCGTTCCTGGCGGCCAGCGTGGTGGGCGGCTTGGTGCTGGCCAGGGTCGGCCTCTCGCGCAAGACCCTCATGTTCTTCGTGGGCAGCCTGGTCATCCCGAACGTGGCCTTCATGTTCCTCGCCAGGTCGCAGCCCGATGCGAGCGATACCTTGCTCATCGCCGCCGTTTATTGCGTGGCCATGTTCACTTACGGTTTCGGCGCCGTCGCGCACATGTACTACATGATGAAGCAGATCTCGCCGGGTCAGTATCAGACCGCGCACTACGCCTTCGCCACCGGGACCATGGGTCTCTGCAATTTCTCCGCTGGATTCTTCAGTGGCAAGCTCGCGGATGCGCTCGGCTATCCGACCTTCTTCACTGTCGTGCTCTTCTGCGCGATTCCGGGCCTGTTGGCCGCGTGGTTCGCTCCCTTCGTTCACAGCATGAATGACGGGCACGAGAAAGCGCCGCCCGAACCGAAACCCGCCGACGCGTAGAGCACATCGACCGATCAAGGGATGAGTTGCGGGATTGCTACAGTCGGTAGCGCACGCCCGTGTTCAAGTCGACGACCATCGAAAAGTCAGGAGCCCCTCCCAGGATGTTGGTTTCGAGGATCCAACTCCAGCTATCGCTCAGGCTGACCGACAGTCCGCCACCGACGCCGAATACCACCGGGCCGCCTCTGACCGTGTCGCTGACCGTGTTGTTTCCGGTTTCGTCTGTGTGCAGGCCCGAGACCTGGAGGCGGAAGCCGTTGCCGCCGCCCAGAACCGCGCCGCCGTAGAAACGCACGGTTTCGCCACTGGTGAAATACAGCAACCGCGCCAAAAACGCGATGGCCCCGTCGGCAGTGCGGGAACTGGTCCGGGGAAGATATTGCAGTCGTCCCTGCACGGACAGGGACAGGCTCGGTGTCAGAAAGTAGCCGACCTCGGGCGTGACCTGGCCCAGGGGCGCCGGCGCCCGACCAGGAACGTAATCTTGTACGTGTTTGCCCCAGCCCTCGGGCCCGGACTTTCCGGCATAGCCGTACCCCGAACCCAAGCCGAGGCCGAGCCACCAGAAGCCGGACTCCTCACGAGTTGACTCGCCTTCGCCGCCGACGTCGGTCTCCGATCCGCCACCTGAGCTTGCTGCCACAGTCCCGCTGCTGCGGATGCCGACCACGGTGGGGCTGTCCGTGCTCCCCACCGAACTGACGACTTCACCCTGCCGGTCGAGCGCCTCGAAGTAGAGGAAGAGCTGATCAGCCGAGGTTGCTTCGGGGGGAAGCTGTGTGGCCCAGCTCAAGCTTCCGTCCAGGGTCGATTCGGCCGACATCTTGCGCGATTTGAATGCAGAACCGCGCCCTGCGCGGAAGTAGACCATCACCTCGGCGGCCGTGAGCGGCCCGTCGGCCACGCAGCGCAGCTTCAGTGACGAGCCCGCCCTGGCCACCTCCGCGGCCGGACAACGAAGCTGGCCCTGTGAGGCCACGGCCGGCCCGGTGGTGTCGGGGACCGAGGGCGTTGCTGAAGTTTCCATCTCGGAACGCGCCCGCTGGAAGAGATCTTTCACCTCGGGAGAGCTCATCTCCTTGCTTGGCACGTACTCGGGTCGCAACTCCAGCGCCTTCTTGAAATGGAAGAGAGCCTGGTCCTCGTTCTTGATGCCGGTGGCGTAGAGCACGCCCAGATTTCCGTGGGTTCCCGCCATCACGACGTGATCCCCGAGGGAAGCGGCCTCACCGATTTCCAAGGCCTTCTTCAGGCTCTTCTCGGCGAGCGTGAATTCCATGGCGTCGTAGAACTGTCTGGCCTCCTTGTTGAGGCGTACTACCTTTGCCACCGCATCCTGGTTCACGCCAGCCGCGGCGACCGTTCCGGCCGGCAGGGTAAAGAGCAGCCACGCGGCGGCTCCCAGGAAGAGGTGTCGATTGAACCAGGGGCGGACTGTTCTCTGCGCGATCATGGGCTCCCCGTGCAGAATGACTGCCTTTTCCCGAACTTATAACTCGGGAGCTTCTCAAAGTGCGAAATACTTATCCGACTTGGCTATTCCTGCTAGTTGGTGGCGGCAGTGTCAGATTTCTTGTGCCGTGCCTTGGCCTTGGTCGCGCGTTTTGCCTTGGTCTTCTTTGTCGCGTCCGCCTTGGGCGTCGGTTCAGCCTGGGGCGCGGGTGCGCTTGTCGCCTCGCCGGTTGTCGGCGCTGCCGCTGCCCGCTTGCCCTTGGGCGGACCGGAGCCCTTCTCGTCCAGGTAGGCCAGCACCCACGCGAAAGGGGCGTTCCAGTTGATGGTGATCTCGTTGGTGGCCCAGGATTCGATGTTGTCGGCAAAGCACTTCTCGGGCGGACAACCGGCCAGCGCCGCCGCCTTCACGTAGGGATCCTCGAGACCCGAGTTGGGGCCGCCGGAAACCACGCCGGGCGGCGCCGACGGGAACTTGTCGTTGGACTGGTGCGACCAGAAGCGATGGTGGGGGTTGCGCAGAGGCCGGGCGCCGTAGCCGGTCACGTAGCACTGATCCATGGGGTTGCGGCCCAGAATGTAGTCCATGCCGGCCGCCACCGCGTTCAGGTAGCGCTGCCCGCCGTTGAAGTCATACGCCAGTGCTAGAACCACCAGGTTGTTTAACAGGAATGAGTTCGAGCCCCAGGGCGCCTTGTTGGCTTTGCCATAGTCGATGGGCACCCGGTAGCCGCGCTTTTGCAGGATCTGCATGTACACATCCGCGGCCTTGGTCACCGCCTTGCGCGCCGTCGCAATCTCGTTGTCGCCCAACCCGTTGGGCACGACCGCAAGCGAGATGGTCCCCAGCGCCGCGGTTTCCTGCCAGGTCATGGGCGAGGCCACGTCGCCGCCCTCCTTGGTCGAGGGCAGGCGCGGCGCCAGCTTGAGGTAGTAGGGCGAGGACACGAGAAACTGCTTGTACTCGGGCTTCTTCGTCGTGATGTAGAGCTCGGCAGCCGCCCAGTAGAATTCATCATCGACCTTGATGTCTTCGTAGGGCCCGCCCCCGACACCGCCGGGCGGCGCGAAGACTGCGGGATGGCTTTGCGCCGCCTGCCAGGCCCGCTCGGCCGCCGCCAGGCAGCGCCCGGAAAACGCCGGGTCGATGCTCTGCCAGATGCGCGCCGCCTGGGCCGCCACCGCCGCGAGATTAAGCGTCGCCGCAGTGCTGGGCGGATAGAGGAAGCGCGGCATGGGATCCTCGTGCGGAGCGAGGCCAAGCGCGGTCCATTCCTTGTCGTGAATCTTGTGATGAACCATCCCGGCGCGTTCGCCGTCGGGAACCTGCATCTTGAGCAGGAACTCCATCTCCCAGCGAACCTCGTCGAGGAGGTCGGGAACGCCGTTGCCCTGCTCGGGAATGTTCATGCGTCCGTCGCCGAAGTCGGTCAGCGACGTGCCGAGGTGCTTGGTTCGCTCGTAGAGATTGAGCAGAGTCCACACCGAGATCCCGCCGTTGACCACGTATTTTCCGTGATCGCCGGCATCGTACCAGCCGCCCGATACGTCCAGACGATAGCTGCAGCCCGAGCCGAACGCGCAGGGCACGCTCTTGTCGGACAGGTGGCCGGCCGGCCGCGTCCACTGCGGGCCGCCCGCATAGGGCATCGCGATCTCGATGCCGCTGCGATTGTGGTAGTAGAAGGTCAGCGCGTCGTACTTGAGCTTGTGATAGATGGTCGGGCTGATGTCGAAGGGATGGCTGCGACCGGAGCCAACCACGACGGCGAAGCCGCGGCCTCGCTGATTGACTGCAGAGAAGTCGGCAATCTGAACCGTGTCGCCGGCCAAGGCGTCGGATCCCGCCACCTGGGTCTGTCCCGACTTGACCTCGCGCCCGGCGCCATCGACCAGCCGCCAGGGCTGGGGCGTGTTCCCCCGGTGCGCACCGTCGCCAGCTTCACCAACCCGGGGAAGTAGCCGACCTGATTCACCAGCACGGGCGCGGGTGGCGCGCCCCGGTTCCCGGCCGGGCGGATGAAGTCGGAATCCTCCAGGCGCACGTCGTCGATGCACACGCGGAACGGCCCGCGCGTCTCGTTCGCCAGAGAACCGCCCACGTGAAAGGTGAACTCGGCGGTCGGATCGTCGGGACCGGACTTACGGAAATGGGCCTTGAACCTTCGCGGCGTTCCGTCGAGGCGGATCTCTTGAAACCAGTATTCCGCGTAGGGCGGGCCTTGCATGCCCACCTTGGGACGGATGGTGGTCGGCTGGCTGGCATAGGCCACGAAACTGATGCTGTACTTGTGGCCCTTCTGGATGGTCATCTCGCGGTGGCGAAGCTGGGCGTCCCAGTTGTTCGAGCCGCGATTGGTGACTTCCAGGCAGAGCGCGCCGTCGACCACCGAGGCCGAGCCCGCCGCGGGCGCCGTGAAGGACGACGTCCAGGGCAGGCTGGTCCCGTCGGCAAAGGTGGCGTTGGCAATGAGATTGTGGATTGACAGAGCGATATCGTCGGTCCCGGCGGACCCTGATTCGGAACCCGCGGAGCCGCTGTTGTCCGACCCACGCCCTGGCGGCGCGGTCTTCGCACCAATGGGCACGCAGCCCACCGCCAGAGGCAAGAGCAGCGCGGGAAGGACTACGCGCATCGCTGCGCTACCACCACATGCTGGCGGCAATCGTGAACGTGTTCTTGTCGGGTCGAACTGGGTTCCAGAGATTCCCTGCCTGGCCGTAGGGATAGGGTAGGCCCGGCCACGGCATTCCCGTCCCCACCCCGTTGCTGCTCTTGTAATACCAGCTTCCATAGTCGTAGTACTGGTACTGGACCGTGATCTGCTCGTGGGTCACGAACTCGGTGCGGAAGATGAGCCGCGGAGAGATGACCGTGAAGTTGTGGGTGCTGTTGTCCATGTTCGGCTGAACCCAGTCCAGACGAACACCGGCTGACATGAAGGGCAGCGGGGTGTAGAGCAACTGCGTCCCCGTCTTGAGCTTCTTGGTACCCGCGCCGTCGGGTCCAACAATGCCCACGAAATACGCGCCCGGAGAAACGGCCGCCGAATCCCCCAAGCCCGTAATCCAGGTGTAGATGCCGAAGAGCTGGACCGTGAAGTCCGCGCCTTGGCCCCACCATGCCTGCGGTCGCAGCATGAAGGCGGCCAGGCTGAAGGTGTACTGGAACCCGATGTTGTTGACGGTTCCGTTTCCATTGTCGCCGAGGAAGTTGTTGGTGAACTGCCAGCCACCTTGCGAGTGGACGACTTCGATGGTGTCCTGCAAGACGCCGGCGTTGGAGGCCTTGATCGTGGAGAACCCGAGATAGCCGATCCCCATCCATCCACCGTCCAGTCTCAGGTCGGCACCCAGGATTCGCATGTCGCCGTTCCGGGCGTCGGTGTTCAGGGCCGCGTTCATGTTGGGGCCACTCGGGCTGATGTAGTTGTCAATGCCCCCGAAAGTCGAACTGTTCATGTTGGTCCGCATGGCGTCCCTGGTGAAGGTGTCCATGTAGTGAAGGGTGAAGGTCCAGATATTGTTGAACACCACACCGACGTGGAGGTGGCCCAGGAGCGAGGTGCCCATCTGTATGTAGCCAGGGTAGGGCTGCCACGAGGTGTACGGATATGGCTGCCACTGTTGCACATCCATCTTGGCGCCGAACCCGCCCTCTATGACCAGCCTGAAGTCGTCGGCGAGGTCCAGATCGAATGTGCCCGTGGCGCCGGCAACGCGGGTGCGGCCGATTATGTAAGTGTCATAGGCACCGCCGTCGTACTTCCCCATGGCGCCGTAGCGGTCCGAGAACACGCCCACGTTCCACGTCATCTTGCCAATGTCGCCAAGGGCGTCGGGGAAATTGAGGGTGACGAACGCGCGGTCGATGCCGAGCTGGTCCTGCAACTCGCGCCAGCCGCCCGAGGTGATGTTGTAGCTGGCGATGGCCATGGTCATGATGGCGCGGTTGTTCCCGTACTGGAAGATCGCCTCGCCCCAAGGTCCGGGGTTGTTGTTGGTGTAGTTCCACGTGGTGTAGTTCAAGTCGGGCGTCACGGGCGGTGCGTGGAACTGCAGGCCCTGGCCTGTCTCAGTATCCATGCTCAGGCGCATGGGACCGCGGAAGAAGCCGTGGAACTTGAAGCCCCAGTCCTCGGCTGGCGCCTCGGTCACCACGGGCGGGCCGGTGTTGTCGGCGGCGTACGTCGTGCTCTGGGGAGAAAGGCCGAGCTCGGTAGTCCTCGTCGAGCGCTTGCGCTGGGGGCTGGCAGCGCCGGGTTCGGGCTGGGTCGTGGCCTCCTCGGGAGCCGCGGCCGGGGCCGCGGCAGGAGCGGGAGCCGGAGCCGCAACAGGAGCGGGAGCAGGGGCCGGAGCTGGGGCCGCCACGGGCGCTGAGTCGGCCGGGGCCGAAGTTTGTTCGGCCGGGGCTGCTTCTGTTGTCTCGCCTTGGTCAGCGGCTTTCTTCTTGGCCGCCGACGCGGTCCCGCCGGAAGCGAGCAGGGCCGTGACTACAAAGGCAGTGGAAAACGGGCGCAGGGCAACTCGGATTCTCGGGTGTCTGGTCGTTCTCATGGGGGGAGCCTCGTTGGTTGTGCGCGCTCCCCAACCATCAAGCATGGACAAGTGGGAAGCGACAAAGGAGGACGTGGTTGTACACCAACTTACCTTCCGCCGGCAAGATGCCTGTCCAGCGTGCCTGAGGGAGCCGACTTTCATCATCCGGGGCGCGAGAACGCGCTCGCGGGTCGGCTCGCCGTCGCCTTCGGATCCGGGGCCGGTTCGCAAGGCAAGCGAGGCTGGACCACCCCCGTTCCCAACAGGTCAGGCTCGCGTGTTCAAGCGGCGGAGGAGGATGATTCGTTCCGCGGAATTCGCGGGGCTCTCATTGAGAATCGATGCTTGGAACGCGGCCTATCACACCCATGGCTCGCTTGTCCGCGGAGGCCGGACCGGCTTGCGGTCGCGTTCTTTTCAACGATAGGGGCGGCATGGCCTTGCGCGCCGTGGGCCTGGCTTTGGCGTCGGATAGCGTCGGAGAATGCGCGGCTCAACTTTTTTCCAGCAGCGCGGCCGGCTATGCTCTGATGAGCGCGGGCCGAGAGGCGAGCCCCCCAGTCGTGGAAAGAATCAGCGAGACTGCTCTAGCCGCACTGTATCAGAAGTACGCGCCGGCGATCTACGCCCACTGTCGGCGAATGTTGCAGTCGCAGGCGGCGGCTCGGGATGCGACCCAAGAGGCGTTCGTGCGCGTGCTGACGCGCGGGCCCGTGTTTCCCAACGACGACGATGGACTCCGCTATCTGTACCGTGTGTCGACCAATGTTTGTTTGAACCACATCCGTGAGCTCAAGGTTCACACCCGCGCTGCGGCGTCCCTGCGGGTGCGGCCTTCGTCGTCTGGATCGATGGAGGGACGGCACGCGGATCGCGACTTCGTGGCAGCCGTGCTGGACCGCTGTGGCGAAGCCGGGGCGACGGTGGCAGTCATGCACTACGTGGACGGCATGTCGCAGGTCGAGATCGCAAAGATTCTGGGGATCACGCGGCGAACGGTGTTCAACCGACTGCGCAGGCTGGAACGAATCGCTCGGGATCTGCTCGGGCCAGCGCAGCCTGATGGGGGAACGAGGAGGGAGGGAGACTGATGACGGATTGCCTTTTGCACTTGGAGTTGGTGCGGTGGGAGGCGAAGCCCGAGGCCGAGCGATCCCCTTATGCCAGCACCCACCTGCGTACCTGCGACCGGTGTGCGGCAGCATTGGCGGAGTTGGCATCGGCCCGCCAGGAATTGCTGGGAACCGATCCTCAGGCCCAAAGCCTGGCGGCAGCTCGTGCGATCCTGGCGAGCGTGGCTGAACGGCGTCGCAGGGCCTGGTGGCGGCTTGTCGTGCCTTTGACGCTGAGCCCGGTTGCGGTGGCGGCCGTGGTCTTGCTTGTGATGTCGCGCGGTGCCTTCTCTCCTCCACCGCTGGCGCCCAGCCAGAGCACCGGAGCCGCGAGGCACGTCGCGGGAGCCGTGCGAGCCAAGGGCGCGCTCTTGGTCGAGGCGTTCTGCAAACGCGGTGAGAACGTTTTTCCGGTCAAGGATGGCGACGATTTCGTCGTGGGCGACCGCTTGCGCTTTGCTTATACCAAGGATCAACCCGGCATGCTGCTGGTGTTCGGGGTCGACGACGCCGGCCGGCTGTTCCCCTACTACCGCGACGATGTGTTGACCGGCGTGAGCGCCCCACCGGGCTCCGAGGTCATGCTGCCCGAGTCAGTGGAACTGGATGACCACCACGGCTGGGAAAGGGTTTTTGCCCTCTGGACGCCGGCCTCTGTCGGCGAAGACGTCGTTCGCACAGCCGTGGCCGAGGCGCTGGCCGCAGTCGGGGGCGACATCAGGCAAGCGGCGCGCTTGCCTGTACAAGCAGAGCAGGTGTCTTTTTTGCTCAGGCGGCCGTGACCATGGTCACTAACGGGCATGAGCATGGTTGCGATCGACGTCTTTGCCGCGAAAAAATGAGGTACGCTTCAATCATGGCGCTTCGCTTTCTTGGCGCTTGGCTGATCTTGGCCTTGGGGCAGGGCTTTGCTTTCGCGCAGACGCAGCAGGCCCGCGTGGCAGTCGTGGTGGGCAACAACCTGGGGAGGGATCCCGGGCGGACGCTTCGCTATGCCGAGGCGGAAGCTGGCCGGTTGGCCAGCTTGCTTCGGGGCGCGGGTGAATTCGACAACGTCGTCACCGTGCAGGGGGCGCGGCGTGAAGCGGTCGAGCAGGCGCTGGCGGCAGCGCGGGCGCAACTCGATCGTGCCCATGCCGAGGGAAAACGGACCCTCTTCCTTTTCTACTACTCGGGCCATGGCGATCAGGAGGCCCTCGAGCTGGGCTCGTCGCGCTTGCCTCTGCGCGACCTGCGTTCTTATCTGGAACAGCTCTCCGGGGCTGACGTGCGCGTGGCTTTCGTGGACGCCTGCCAGTCGGGCGCGCTCACGGGCGTCAAGGGCGGCCGACGTGCCCCGGGCTACGAGATCCATCTGGCCGATCCCGGGAGCGTCAAGGGCATGGCGATCGTGACTTCCTCGACGGCCAACGAACTGTCGCAGGAGTCCGACGACCTCGGGGGCTCTTTCTTCACCCACAACATCATGGCCGGCCTGCGCGGCGCTGCCGACTCGTCACACGACGGGCAGGTGACCTTGGGTGAGGTTTATCAGTTCGCCTTCAGGCGCACCCTGGCCAGCACCGCGGCCAGCTTGGTCGGCGGCCAGCACCCGACCTACGACTACCGCATGTCGGGCGCCGGCGACGTGATTCTGGCGCGCACGCGGCCCAACGATGCTCGCCTGGTCTTTCCGCGCGAAACCGGCGTCACCTATACGGTGGTGAACAAGGGGCGCGGCGAGGTGATCGCGGAGTTGGGGTCCACCTCCAGCGAGGACGTGTACCTGGCCCTGCCTGCGGGCGAGTACCGGGTCGTGCGGCGGGTTCTGGCCGGTGTCAGCGAGACGACGTTCTCTCTCGCGGCGGGTAGCTCGACGATCATCGACACAGCGTCCATGGCCCCGGTCGTGGCAGACGCCGAAAATCATCGCGAGAAGGGCGGGCCGTGGCAGCCCAATTCTTTGGGCATAGATCTCGGGCTGCAGAGCAGCCCAGTGTCTGGAACCGGATCCTTGGTCGGGCTGGCCGCGCTTTCCTACATGCGCCAGGTCGGCGGGCTGGCACTGCGGGTGCGCGCCGAGTTTTCGTCCTATAACGCAACTTTTCAGGACTACCAGTCGTCGTTCTTGCGAACAGGGATCTCCTTCGATGCACTCTGGCCTCTCTACCGGACAGACCGTTTCGCGTTGCTGCTGGGGCCAACGGTGGGCGTCCCCATCGTGCGCCAACACGATGTCTGGCACGACAGCACCTACTCCTTCGGGCTAACCTACGGCGCTATCGCCTCCGGCATGTTACGTACCTACCGCAGCACATGGCTCGTGCTCTCGGCGCAGGGCGGTGGTGAGGTTTTTCGCCTGAACGACCAACGCGTGCAGCGCGCGACGGTGGGCATGTCCTTGGGTGGACTGTTGGCTTTTTAGTGAGAGAGCTGTGGCGAGCGAGTAGGACAATGTAGTCAAGCGCGTGGGAATCTGCGGTTCTTTTTGCTATTCGCAATTCCGTTTTTTGGTCTGTTGCGCATACTCTATATTGTGATGAGTGCGAATAAACATACAGTGAAGCTCAGCTTCCTCCTTCCGGTCGTGGCGGTGGGTCTGGTGTTGGGAGTGGCTTGCGGCGCACCCGATGTGGTGAGGCGCGTGGTGCAACCCGCGGGTGGCACCACCGGAGGCACGGGCGGCAATTCGTCCATTTCGAGCAGCAATGGAACCGCTGGTGTCGCGGGTTCCACTACGAGCGCTCCACCCGTTGGCGGCTCATCTAGCCCTGCCAGCGCCGGCGGGGCGGGCGGTGCCACGGGTGGCGTGTCCAGCGCGGGCGGTACCGGCGCTTCAGGCGGCGCGAGCACGACGGGCGGCAAGGGCGGAACCGGCGGGACCAGCGTCACCGGTGGCAGGGGCGGCACAGGTGGCGCGGGCGTGGGTGGCAGCACCGGCGGCGCAGGCGCTGGTGGCGCGGGCACAGGCGGTGCGGGTACCAGCAGATCGTCGGGAACCGGGGGCGCCATCTCGCCGTTCGGTGGCAGCGGAGGCACCGGCGGCGCGGGCACGGCTGGCACAGGCGCGGGTGGCAGGGGCGGCGCCGGCGGAGCGGGAGGAATTGGTGGCGCAGGCGGAACGGCGGGTGGGCCCGGAGGCGCCGGCGGGACCGTGGCTTCTGGTGGCGCGGGTGGCTCTGCCGGCTCGACGTCAACCACGCCACCACCAACTGGCAGCTTGGCGGTGTGGGTCGCGCAGAAGACCACTGGCGGTACAGGTCAGATCACATTGAATCTCCGCATCGACAACAAGACAGCGCAGACCGTCGACACGTCGACCGTGACACTTCGCTACTGGTACCAGGACGAGGGATTGGGCACCAATTTGGTGCTTGCCGCCAACTACGTCAGCATTGGCTACTCGAACCAGGGCAAGGTGACGAGTGGCACAGCCGTCGCCAACCCGTCGCCCGTCGCAGGGGCTGACCATTATCTGGAGCTGGCATTTACCGGAACACTCGCCGCACAGGGTGACAAGGCCACCAACGACCAGTTCAACATCCAGGTCACGCTGCACACTGCCGGTTACACGGGCGCTGTCGATGTAACCAACGACTACAGCTACGACGGCGGAGCGGCACTGCTCTACGAGCAGAAGATCACTCTCCACGACACGACTGGAAAAGTCGTGTGGGGAACACCGCCGGGCTAGGCTAGCCAATTGGCGCCGGCTTGTTTCGGCAGATTCTTTGGCAGATTCTTTATTGGAATCGTGTCATTTGGTCGCAAGATGTGTCATCCTCTTGTGCCACCATGCGAACAATCAAGCGCTACTCGAATCGGAAGCTCTACGACACCTTTGACAAGCACTACGTGACGCTGGCCGATGTGGCAGGGTTCGTGCGCAACGGCGACGAGGTAAAGGTCACCGATCACGTCAGCGGGGCTGACTTGACGTCAGCGACCCTCGCTCAGATAATTTTCGAGGAAGAGAAGCACAGCTCGCGCCTCGGAGCCGAGGGCCTTCGCCGCATCATCCAACACGGCCTGAAGACTGAGTAGGGAGCTCTTCGTTCAAAGGCCGCAGGCGCAATTGCGCCCGACGACCGTGCCGCCGAGCCGTCGGCAACTTGAACAGATAGGGTCGTACTATTCGCTCAGCCGGTGAATCCCGTCCACCACGTGCCAGGTGGCCACGATGGTCAGGTCGACCAGTTTCTCGTTACGCCGATTCTCGGGCACGACCAGGTGCTCGTAGGTACACAGGGCCTGGAGTTCGCGCAAGAACTTGCCGATCACGCGGCGGTCAGAATCGCCGATCCAGCCGCCCAGCTTGCTAATCAGCAGGCGCTGATGTTGCTGGATGAAACGCGCTGCCGACAAAGCGCCCTGTGATCCGCGCGCGTGCGGCGAGCGTCGGGGGAAGATATCGAGCAGATCCCTGCGGTACTCGGCCAGGTCCGGATCCAGCGCATGGTTGATGTCGAAGTATTCGGCGACGGTTTCCTTCAAATCCCCATAGGGAATCTGCGTGCCAGTTCGCTGGTTGGCGGGCGTGCCCCGGCAGGCGCCCTCGAGGTCGATGATACGGTCCACGTACTCCAGTTTCGTCACCGCCACCTGCCAGTCGCGGTAGCGGCGCCGCCAGCGCGACGAGGGATCCAGCCACACGGCGAAGCTCTCGGCGAAATCTTCGTCAGGGTGCTTCTGCGCGTAGTGGTACATACCCGCGCGGTGCAGATGTCTGACGTAGTCGTGGCTCCATGGATTCGCGTTGTAGACGTCGCGGTACGAGCGGCGAAAATCGCCGAAGGTCTGCGTCCAGTCCTTGCGCTTCCACAATTCGAAGGCGTAGTTGACGGCGTGCCCGGTCTCGTGGCGCAGATACATCAGAACCTCGTCGCGCGTGTACTCGAACAGGTGGTCGTTCACCATCTGCCACAGGACGGAATTGGCAAGGTACCAGGGAATGTTGACGCTGATGGCGCGATCTGTGGTCCAGAAGTCATCGTCGCCCAGGTAGTACAGCGGCAGGAAGGATATCTTCTTGGCGCGCAACTCTGCTCCGACCTGGGCCAGACATTCGGCCAGCACCTCCTGAGGTTCGAGTTGCAGATCGCAGATGCGCGTGGAGAGGAGCTTCTGCAGCCCCACCTCGCGCTCGACGGGATCCTCGCTGGCAGGCCGAGCAACGCTGCGCTTGGTTCTGACTGCCGTGAGCGACATCGACGAAGAACATTTACCATGGCGGCGTCGAGCCGACGGCGGAAATGAGACGATGCGCGATGCGGCTTGGGCCGCCCATGGCGCATCTTGCCTTGTTGATGAACGCGAAACCCAAGGACAATTCAGCTTTGTCGTTGACACGTCGAGATAAGGCGAGGCGACTCCGGGAGCATGGCTGGCGCTACGCATTTGAAATTGCTGGTATGTTGCCAACCATGGCAGAGGCGGCCAGAAGTTGGTCCCGCGCAGGCTTGGTGCTGACACTCTATCTCGCACTGGCCTCGGCTGGAGTGGTTTGGTCGACTTGGCGTGGCGACGCCAGCATGTGGCGTCTGGCAGGGCGCGAAGACAGCCAGACCCTGCTCGGGATGGTCGCCGGAGTCTTGATCGGGCTCGGGTACGTGTTCGCATCTCGGCTCGCGGTACACCGATTCGAATGGGCGCGCGCACTTCATCGCGACATGCGCGCCATGCTCGGGCCGTTGCCTGACGCCGAGGTGGTGGTGCTGGCCGTGGCCTCGGCGCTGGGCGAGGAAATCTTTTTTCGCGGAGCCCTGTTGCCAGCCATCGGCCTTTCGGGGTCGAGCCTGGTGTTCGCCCTGCTTCACGTCGGGCCAAAGCTTCGCTACCTTCCATGGACCATCTCTTCATTCGTTGCAGGCATGGTGTTCGGACAACTCTTCCTTTGGTCGGGTGATCTGGCCGGACCGGTCCTGGCGCATTTCACGGTGAACTTCTTCAACCTGCGTTACCTTTCGGCGCACGAGATGCGATGAGCGCGCTTCACCTGCAACGGATGGTCGTCGGATGGGCACTAGTTGCCTGGGCCACGCCGTTGCACGCGGCTGACGAGTTCTCGGGCGCGGACAAGCTGCGCGCGATCTACTCCGCTGAGTTTCGTTTTACCGAGCAAGGCTTCCCTGTGGTGCCGGTGGCCATCGCCGAGGGCCTTGCGCGGGCAACCATCAGCTCAGGCCCTTCAGGCGGCCTTCGCCTCTTTCCCGAAGGCGAGGGCGGGTCCGAGGTCCGCGGCGAAGAGTCCTGGCAAATTCGCGCTTCGGCGACGGCACCGGCCAAGCTGCGCCACTGGGCGGTAGTATGGCGCGGAAAACCGGGGCAAGGGGATGAAGCCGACGCTCAGATCGAGCGATGGAAAGAGCTGGGTGAAAAGCCACGGCAGTTTGAGCAGGGCACGGTGTTTGGCGTGGGCGGCGAGGTTCTCGACCGGCGCGAGGTTCTGGTGGCAGTGGGCCCGTATGGAACGCCGGAGGCGGCCGAGGCGGCCTTCGAGACCTTGGGCCGCAAGGCCGTCCTGTCCAACCCGGGCGTGTTCACCGAGTTGGTCGATCGCCCGCACGGGCAACTGGAAGCGGTCGGCAGCAAGACCGGGATGCACGTGCGCAACGAGGGTGTGCTGTGGTTTGTGGCAGGTGGGGACAGCCCCTTGCAGGTGGAGGCCGAGGGCACGGAGGGAAAGGCCCAGACCAAGGTGTCGGGGGCCTACTTCGGCAAGGTGTACGTGACCTTGGACCGCAAGGGCAGTTTGGCCGTGGTCAATGCCTTGCCCGAGGATCGATTCCTGGCTGGCCTGCTCCCGGCCGAGATCTTCCCCAATGCGCCGGAGGAGGCGCTCAAGGCACAGGCGGTGGCCGCGCGAGGCGAGTTGCTGTCCAAGATCGGCACACGACACCTCGGTGATCCCTTCCGGCTGTGCTCGCAGACGCACTGTCAGGTTTACTTGGGCGCGGGTCACGAGACGCCGCGGACCACGGCGGCGGTCGCTGCAACTCGCGGCGAGGTGCTGTTCACGGCTGACGGGAAAGACCTGGCTGACACCGTGTATTCGGCCAACTGCGGTGGCCACACCGAGCACAACGAGAACGTGTGGCCCGACATGCCCGCGCTGGCGGCTCTGCGCGGCCATCGCGACGCGCCCGCGCCCGTCACTGGGAAGCCGGACGTCTATGCGGCGGGAGTGAGTACAGAGAACGTGGCGCGTTTTATTGACCAGCCGCCGCCTGCGTATTGTGGCCAGGCCCACCTCGGCGCGGGCGACCGCTTTCGCTGGACAGTGAAGCGGACCGGCGCGGAACTGGACAAGCTGCTTGGTCGATACCGGCTGGGCGAAATTCGGGCTATTGAAGTGCCGCAGCGAGGAGTGTCAGGGCGCGCGCTCGCGGTGCGCGTGGTGGGCTCTGCCCGCAGCGAAACCATCCGCGGCGAGTTGCGCATTCGACAGGCCTTCGGCGGATTGCGCAGTTCGCTGTTCGTCGTCGAGCTCAAGAACGGCGATGCGATCTTTCGTGGCGCCGGCTTTGGCCACGGCGTGGGCATGTGCCAGACCGGCGCCGTCGGAATGGCGGAAGCCGGCAAGAGGTATCGCGAAATCCTGCGCCACTACTATCCGAACACCGTATTACGGAAGCTTTGGTAGTTAGCTTATTCACCACAGAGAACACTGAGATCGGATAGGAGGAAGTAGTCCGGAGCGAGCCGGGCCCAACCGTTCCCCTTTCCAATCCGGCTCTGCGTACTCTGCGCTTTCTGTGTTTCAGCCAGCATTCTTCCCAGACGGCGCGGTCTTTTCGGGAGCCTTGGGACCGTTGTTGAGGATGAAGTAGTCCACTCCGGCGGTGCCGCAGGCTTCCTCATTGCGATGGAAGGTCCAGTGGATGTACACCTTGCCGTTGCCCGACAGAATGGTCGGCGGCGGGGTGGGGTAGGGCGCGGCGCTGTAGACGACGTCGATGGCCGCGCTGTCGTAGATGGTCAGCCCCGACGATCGGACCACCGCCACGCGGTCCACATTCCCTTGGCCGTCGAGAACAATTTCCAGCTTGGCCAGCAGAGAAGGATTGTTGAGCGGCAGGCTGGCAGGCTTGCTGTCCAAGCCCGCCATGAAACCGAAGGCCCACAGCTCATGGATTTTTCGATGCATGCGCGTGATGAACTGGGCGAAGGGCACGGCGCGTGTGTTGAGCGCGGTCTGGTTGCCCGGCTTGACCTCGGTGATGAAGTTCTCAAGAGCGGAGCGCACCCGCTCGCGCCGCTCGGCGGACTTGCCCTTGCGCAGGGATCGCTGGGCTTTGGCCAGCGCTGCTGCGGCCTCGGCGTCGGTGCCGAAAACCGATTCGTACTGGCGGCGGGTCAGGCGCAGCCGACCGGCACGTCCGCCGTCCGCGCCGCGCGACATGCGTTGTTCCTCATCGGGCACAAGCCGCGTTCCGTCGGGTGAGATGGTTTCCCGTTCCTCGTTTTCAACTCTGCGCGGGCCGCGCATGGACAGTGTGGCTTTCCCTGGCGCCTCGGGACGGAACGACTCGGGCAAGGGGCGCTCGCCGCCCTGGCCCGCCCGCTTCTCTGGCCGTGCCTCGCGGTCCTCCAGAGCAGCGATCTTGTCTTCCTGGTCCGAAGGATGCGCTTCCTGGCCGGCCTGCTCTCGTTCCAGGTTGGTCTCTCGCGCGCGGGTCTCGTTTTCGGCCCGGTTGTTCTTGTCGGCCAAGTACTTGGCGTTCTCGGGCGCCTCCACATCCTTGCCCATGTCCAGTTCGACAATTTTTTGGTGCAGTCGTTCGGGCGCGGGCTGGGGCGGCTCTTCTGCCTTGGGAGGCGGAAGCTGTGCGAGAGGCTTTTCCTGCGGCTTGGGAATGGGCGGCAGTTTCTCCGGTGGGGGCAGTTCAATCTCGTGCTCGGGCTCCTTCTCCGACTGTGTCAGCCTCTGCGTTTTCTTGTCGTGCGGGCGCTTCTCAGGCGGCACGGGCTCCTCGACGGTGGGGAGCCCGGCCGGCAGTTCGTTGTCCTTGACCGACTCGAAGCTCAAGTCGACTTCGTTTGACTCGCGCTTGCCGTAGATGAAGGCCAAAACGACGAGAGGCACGATGACCTGTGCGTGCAGGAAGACCGACAGCAACAGGCCACGACCGAGGTGGCCGGCAGATCGCTTGTTGCGTCGGGTGCCCATGGCGCAGTCGGAGGTTACTCCATCTGTCGCGCCCGTCCACCTGCATGGGCCGGCGGGCTCCCCACGCGGCTAGGACTCACTCGGCCCGTGACTTCGGGCGTGGCATCAGCGGCGCGGTGCGCGCGTCGTCGCCCACGCGCACCGGCAGCACAGCCATGGGCAGGCCCTTCCAGTGCAGGCGGCGTTCGACTTGATAGGCGGTCTCGTTGTGTAGAATCCGCTGCATCCAGGTCTCGCGTTTCCAGATGAGCTTGCCGGCGAAGAAGACCACGCGAGGAAACTCGTCCGCAATCCTGATGCACAGGCGGCTGGCTTCGTACACCGCGTCCAGACCTTCGGCCATTCGGTAGCTGGAGTTCCAGCCCAGACCCTTGGCGAGAGCCACGTATTTCTGCAGAGTTTCCTCCACGCGGAGGCGCAGCGAATCGACCTCGGCGGCGCCCTTGAACGTTCCGGTGTCGTGCACGGCCACCGAGACGAACACCAGGTTGGCGAAGTAGCCGGGGTAGGTGCGCTGGATAGAGAGCATGGAGTGTACGCCCAGACCGCCGTATTTTCCCACCAGCAGGACCGCGGTGGGCTTGCTGGGATCCGGCTCGCCGCCGTTCCCGTCGAGCCCCACCAGGTTGTTCAGGTCAGCATCGAGCAAGGCCAGTTGGCGCGCGACCTCGCGGTAGTGGGACTTGACCAGGAGGCACACCACGATGAGGGCGGTGGTCACCAGTAGAGTCAGCCAGGCGCCCTGGGAGAACTTGAGGACAATGGTGAATGTGAGGATCGACAGGCACATGACCAGTCCGACGACGTGAACCAGGATGTGACGCATCCACTTCGCGTCGCGGGCCCGCTCACGCAGCCAGAAACGGCACATGCCGAGCTGCGAGAGAGAGAAAGTGATGAACACGTTGATGGCGTACATGGTCACCAACGCGTCCACGTTGCCGTGGGTGAACAGGAGCAGGGCGATCGCCGCCAGCCCGAGCATCACGACGCCGTCTTTGGTCGTCAGGCGATCGGACAGAGACGAGAAACGTCGGGGCAACCACGAGTCGACAGCCATATTGGACATGACCCGCGGCCCGTCGATGAAGCCGGTCTGCGCCGCCACGAACAGCAGGGCACCCTCGGACGCCAGCGCGATGACCACGAACGCCTTGCCGACCGGCACACCGAGCACGTACCAGTTTGCGGCGAAGGCCTCCACCAACACACCGTTCAGGGTCTTGCCCTCTTGGGGACGGATGCCGAAGAGGAGATAGCAGAGCAGGATGCCGCCAGCGGTGAAAGCCAGCGACACGGAGAGGTAGACCATGGTGCGTTTGCCAGTGGTCACCCGCGGCTCGCGCATCATCTGCAGGCCGTTCGACACGGCTTCGATGCCGGTGTACGTGCCGGCGCCTCGGGAGTAGGCGGTCATGAAGATGATGAACACGCCGAACGCACCGTAGCTGTGGATGCTCTGCGAGAACTCGCGCGTGAGGTTGGCGGCCACTTCCGGCGCATGACCGAGGTGTGAACCGAGGCCGCCCAGAATCAACACGAGGTGCGTGAGAACGAAGACCATGAAGATCGGCACCAGGGGTGTCACCGACTCCTTCACGCCGCGTATGTTGAGGACGATGAGAAGCGTGATGACGGCAAACTCGATGGGCAGCTTCCATGCGTGCCAGGTCAGCGGCAACATGTTGAAAACGGCGTCGCCGCCCGAGGCGATGGACACCGTGATGGTGAGGATGTAGTCGACCAGTAGCGCCGAGCCGGACAGAAGGCCGGCCTTCTCGCCGAGCAGCTTGCTCGCCACCACGTAGCCGCCGCCGCCGGTGGGGAAGTGCTCGATGATCCGGCTGTAGGCGTAGGACATCACGAACACGGTCAGCGCCGTGGCCACGGCCATGAACACCGCCAGATAGGTGGTGTTTCCGTGCTCAAGCAGGGAGCGGAAAGACTCATCAGGGCCGTAGGCCGAGGATGACAATCCGTCGGCGCCCATGCCCACCCAGGCCAGGAACGCCACCAGCGAGATCTTGTGGAAGACACCGGGATCCCTGAAGTCCCGCGGTCGCCCCATCATGACCCGCCACCCCGTTTCCAGCAGGGACGCCTTGTCTTCCGGCCCGGTCGTCTGGTTACTACTCATTCAGCTTTCTTGACCGGCCCCCCGTCCTTCGGGGCCTCTTCTGCCTACGAGGTTAGCTGACGGGCTCGGAAGGAGGCGGTCCCCCGGTGCTGACTGGCACTTCGCCCCAGAACGATTCGGTTCCCCCGTTCCGGCGAGACCGGATTTGGCGGCGAGATTGCTACTCCCTGTTGCTGGCGAAGTCAAACCGGTCCGGAGCGTTGCACGAATCAGGGCCGGGCGGGCAGCGCCGCGGCCGCATGGCGCGTGGTGTGGGCCCTACCGGCGCTCGCCGAAGACGGCCGTGCCCACGCGCACCAGGGTCGCGCCCTCAGCCACCGCGACCTCCAGGTCGTGGCTCATGCCGATGGACAGCTCGGTCAGGTGGACGTTGGCCCGGCTGATGGCAGCCTGCTCGTCGCGCAGGCGGCGCAGGGCCGCGAAGAAAGGCCGTGACTCCTCGGGATCGTCGCTGTACGGGGGAATGACCATCAGGCCGGTGCAGCGCAGGTGGCCGAGCCGGGCAAAGCTGGCCAGCAGCGCTGGGAGCGCAGTTGGCGGCACGCCGTGCTTCTGCAGCTCGCCGGCCACGTTGACCTGAATCAGGCAATCCTGACGCGCCGTCGGGGCTAGCGTACCCACGCGCCGCTCGATTTCCGCCAGCACGTCGCCCGCCTCGGTGGAATGGATCAGGGTTGCCTTGCCAGCCACGTACTTGACCTTGTTGGTTTGCAGCGGGCCGATGAAGTGCCAGCGAGGCCGCGGCAAGCTCGCGGCTTGTGCGGCGGCATCGACCTCCACCAGCTTGTCGCGGAACTCCTGCCCATAGCTTTCGCCAAAATCCTGCTGGCCAGCGGCCAAGGCAGCCAGGACGTCCGCCGCTGCCACGGTCTTGCTGACTGCCACCAGGCGCGCGCTGCCTGCTATCCGACCGGCGCTGGCCTCGGCTCGCGCGATGCGCGTGCGTACCTGGTGCAGGTTGGCGGCGATTTGCTCCGCGCGATTCACCGGGCGCTTCCTCCGAAGGCGCTGGGTGGATAGCCGGGCAGGGCCTCAAGTGCGCGCAGATCGGCTATCACTTCCGCCAGCGGCAATCCCACCACGTTGGAAAACGACCCGTGCACCTCGATGGCGAAAGCGCCCGCGATGCCCTGAATGGCGTAGGCCCCGGCCTTCCCCTGCCATTCGCCGCAATCGAGATAGGCGCGTAGTTCAGCCGGGTCGAGCGAGCGAAAGCTCACGCCGGTGCTGACCACGCGCTCGACCATGCGGCCGCCGAAGCGCGCGCGGTATGCGGTCATCACTTCGTGGCGCCGGCCCGCCAGCCGGCGCAGCATGGCCGCTGCCTCGTCCTGGTTGGCCGGCTTGCCCAAGATGTCGTCGCCCACAACGACCACCGTGTCCGCGGTCAGAACCGGCAGGGTTTCCTGGCCGAGTCTGGTCAGCGCCGCTTCGCCTTTCTCGGCCGCCAGGCGCTGCGCGTAGGCGCGCGCTTTTTCGCCCGGCGCTGGCGTCTCATCCACGTCCACGGGCTCGATCCGCAGCACCAGACCGAGAAGTTCGAGCAACTCACGCCGGCGCGGCGATGCAGAGGCCAGGATGAGATCGGGGTGGGGTTTCATGGTTGGTGGCTGCGAGTATATAGCGGCTTTCGTACAGGATGGGCGCGGTCGATGAGCAACTCTGGATGGGGCCGTCCGATAAAGCACTCGATGCCTTCTTCGCACCTTGGCTCTGTCGTGCTGCTGGCCTGTTTCGCCTGTTCACCGAACACCGACCTGAACGCGGAACGGCGTGCGTCCAGCACCGCGACTGGCGGGACGACGGCCAGCGATGCGGGCTTCGTATTGGGCCTGCCAGAGTTGGTCGACCCGCCCGCCGGCGCTACACAGGTGCCCCCAAATCTGGCCAAGGTCATCCTTCTCTTTTCGGAACCTTTGCAGGTTCCCGACCCGAGTGCTTCGTTCAAACTCCGGGCGAACGACGGTACCGAGGTGACGCTCGCGTTGGGGGATCTCGTGCCCTGCAATGGCACCTGCTATGCGGCCATGCCGGCCGGTGTGCTGCAGCCGACCGCTTCGTATGTGGTCGAGATCGGCGCTGATGCTTTGCACTTCGAAGGCGGCAAGCCGGTTCCTGCTGGCCAGGTTGGCTCGTTCACGACCGCTGACGCCCCCGACGAGTATGCGCCCCTGATAGCCGGTTTCGCGATGACCGTCATCGCAGGCTGTGTGCAGGCGCAGTTCATGACCGACGAGCCGGCGTGGGCCGAGGTTATCATCACGGCTGGTGATCAAGCGGCCAGCCTGGACATGGGCGCGATTGGCACCAAGTTCGATCTGCTCACGCACTTGCCCAATCTGCCGGCTAATGTGGACGCTCAGGCCGTCGCGCGTGCCACGGATCGCGCCGGCAACAGCGCCGATTCTTCGGCGGTCGCGCTGCACCTGCCGCCACAGGAACCTCGCTTGGTCATCACCGAAGTGCTGGCCAATCCCGCTGGCTCCGAGTACACGCAGGAGTTCGTCGAATTGGAGAACCTGGAGGCCGGGCCGGTGTCGCTGGCAGGCATGCTCATCGAAGACAAGGCCGGCAGTGATGTCTTGCCCGATATGGACGTTCCGGCCGGCGGCTTCGCACTGGTTGTGTCGGCCGATTTCCTAATGGATGACGGCAAGGATCCGGTGCCGCGGGACGGCACGGCGATCGTCCGCGTGTCAGGCCGGATTGGAATCGACGGGCTCTCAAACAACGGCGCGCCAATCTCCCTCGTCAGTCCGGATGGCACAACGATCAGTGAGTACGGGGGCTGGGTCAACGTCAGCGCCTCGGCCTGGAACGGCATGAGCGTGCATCGGGTTTCAGTCGACGCCTGTGATCAGCCCAGCGCCTGGACCAACGCGCCCGAGACGCCGACCCCAGGCTGGTAGCGCGCTCCCCATCATAGCGCAGCGTGGCGTCGAACGGGCGATTTTGGCGCCCGCAAGCGGGGCATTTGCGAATGAAAAGTGCTACAAAGCCAGCATGTCCGGTCACAACAGATGGTCGAAGATCAAGCACAAGAAAGAGGCCTCCGACTCCAAGAAGTCGAAGGTCTGGACCAAGGTCATCAAGGAGATCACCATCTCGGCCAGACTTGGCGGTGGTGACATCAACGGCAATCCCCGCTTGCGCTCGGCGGTGGACAAGGCTCGCGGCCAGAACATGCCGAACGACACCATCGACCGCGCCATCAAGAAGGGCACGGGCGAGTTGGAAGGTGTGACCTACGAAGAGTTCACCTACGAGGTTTTTGGCCCGGGCGGCGTAGCCATCCTAGCCGAAATCATGACCGACAATCGCAACCGGACCACCGGCGAGATCCGCAACTTGCTCACCAAGGCCAATGGCAACCTGGCGGGCTCGGGTTCAGTGGCCTGGATGTTCAAGAAGCAAGGCGTGATCGTGTACGAAAAGGCGCAGGTCGACGAGAACAAGTTGACCGACGCGGCCATCGAACTGGGTGCCGATGACGTGCGCAGCGAGGATGAGGTGTTCACCGTCATCACCGAGCCCAAGGAATTCGAGCGCATTCGCGACGGCCTGAAGAAAGCCGGCATGCCTGACCCGGCCTCGGCCGAGGTCACCATGGTGCCGCAGAACAAGACGCACCTTGCGGGCAAGGAAGCCGAATCCGCGCTCAAGCTGCTCGACATCCTGGAAGACCACGACGACGTCCAGAACGTGTATTCGAATCTGGATGTAGACGAGAGCACGCTGGCCAACATCTCCTAGCAGAATCCGGCCGTACGCATGTCCGCAGCAGGCCGCACCCGCATCCTGGGTATCGATCCGGGAACGCTGCGTCTCGGCTACGGCATCATTGACCGCGTCGGCAAGTCGCAGCTTGCCTATGTGGAGTGCGGAGTGATCTCCGCGCCGCCCCGGCAGCCGCGCAACCAGCGTTTGCTGACCATCGGCTGCGGGCTACGCGAACTGCTCGACGAGTTGGGCCCGGACGAGGTGGCCATGGAGCAGGCCTTCTACGGCAAGAATGTGCAGGCCACCCTGGCGCTGGGCGAGGCGCGCGGCGTGGCCTTGTTCGTGGCCGGTGACCGCGGCTTGCCCGTCGTCGGTTACGCCCCGGCCCGGGTCAAGCGCACGATCGTGGGCCATGGCCGCGCGAGCAAGTCCCAGGTCGCCTTCCTGGTGCGCGCCCTGCTGGCCATGCGTCGCGCGCCCGAGGCTGACGCGGCCGACGCCCTGGCCATCGCGATCTGCCACGCCCGCCACCGGCGGGGCGCGACCCTAGGGCTATAGCGTGACATTATGGGCACGATGACTACGGAGCCAGGCGTTTCCCGTCAGGCTGCCTCGACGGAGGGTGGTCATGTAGTGCTTTGCGGGCTGGGCCGAATCGGGTGTGGAATTCTGGACCTGCTTCGCCGTCTCGGCGAGCGAGTTACGGTGATCACGTTGTCTTCGCTGGCGGATGCGCGGCATCCGGCGCCCGACGAGGATCTGCGTATTCTCAAGGGAGATGCCCGCGACGAGGGATTGCTGGCCCAAGGCGGCCTCGCCCGCGCCAAGGCGTTGATAGCGGCCACCGACGACGATCTGGTGAACGTGATCATCGCGCTGCACGCGCGGCAGGTGGCGCCGGCGGTGCCCGTCGTGGTGCGCCTGTTCGATCAGGATCTGGCAAGCCACCTGCGCGCATCCCTGGGCATCCGCCAGGGCTATTCAGCCTCTGCGCTGGCGGCTCCGGCGTTCGTGGCCGCGGCGCTGAGGGATACGGTCCTGAGCACGTTCGAGGCGGGCGGGGACTCCTGGGTCATGGAGAAGCTCACTGTTGCTGCGGACGCGCCCTGGCTAGGTCGCTCGCTCGGCGAAATGGCGTCTTTGGGTTGCGTGGTCGTGGCGCATGAACGTTGCGGCCAGTTCTTTTCAGAACCACACGCCAACGAAGTCGTAGCCGCGGGAGACGGCTTGATCACGCTCACTCGTGTCGCCAGCGGACCGCGCCGCCCGCGAGTGCTGCGCAGCTTGACCACGCTGCTGCGTGGCTTGCGCGAATGGTGGATCTGCACGCCGCGCGGTCTGCGCTTCTCTCTCTGCGTGCTTCTGGCCTTGGTGGGGGTCAGTGTGGGCGTCTTCCACGTGGCGCTCGGCCTGTCGCCCGTGGACGCCTACTACTTTGTAATCACCACGCTGACGACCACGGGCTTCGGCGACATCAATCTTCAGACCGCGCGGCCGCTGGTGAAGCTCTACGGAACCCTGGTCATGATCTCGGGCGGCGCCTTGTTTGCGGTGATCTTCAGCATGTTGACTGACCTCTTGCTGCGCACGCGCTTCGGCGACCTGCTGGCGCGCGGGGTGGTCCGCCAGAGAGACCACGTGATTGTCGCGGGTTTGGGCCATACCGGCTTTCGCGTGCTGCGCGAGCTATCCCGCCTGGGCGAAAATGCGGTGGCCATCGAAAGCAGCGAGACAGCGGACTTTCTGGGCCCGGCCCGCACCTTGGCGCCGGTGGTGGTAGGCAATGCGGGTGCCGCCGAAAGCCTGCGCCGCGCGGGTCTGGCAGGAGCCAAGACCGTGCTCGCCTTGACCAGCGACGATCTGACCAATCTCAGCATCGCGCTGGCTACCAAGCAGGCCTGCCCGAACTGTCGGGTGGTGGCTCGGGTGTTCGACGCGAACCTGGCCGCCAAGATGCAGCGTTCGCTTGGCATAGACGCCGTGATCTCGGTGGCCGAGGCATCGGCGCCCACCTTCGTGGGCGCGGCGCTGGACGCGAGTGTGGTGCGCGGTCTCATCGTGCAGGATCGCCTGCTTCTCATCGTGGACCGCAAGCTGGACGGACGAGGTGAGGCGGAAACCGTCGCGACGGTGTCGGAGCGCCCGCTGCTTTTCAAGCGAGGCGCGGCCGCGTTCCAGCCGGCAGTTTCCGATGTCGCACCCGCAGTCGGTGACCGCGTGCTGGCTGCGCGTTGGATTAGTTTACGGAGTTAGGAGAGAGTGCCGATCGGAAAGGGATCTCCCATGGTGCAGGACGAATCAGCGCAGTCCCAATTGCCCGAGATCGTGGCCAAGAATCTGCAGCAGTTCGTGTCAGCGGCGAAGGAGTCGCTCGGCCCTGATCTGCGCTCCATCGTCCTTTACGGCAGTGCCGCCGAGGGCCGGCTGCGCGCCACTTCCGACGTGAATCTGCTGGTGGTCGCGGCCACCTGGAATCCCGCCCGTCTGGATGCCATTCGCGAACCCCTGCGCAACGCCCACGCCGCCATCGCCCTGTCGGCGATGTTCGTCGTCGAAGGCGAGTTGCCCGCTGTTGCCGAAGCCTTCGCGGTGAAGTTCGCCGACATCATGCACCGACGGCGCATTCTTTCTGGCAACGATCCATTTGCCGGACTCTCGATTTCCCGCTCATCCGAGATCACCAGACTTCGCCAGGTGCTGCTCAACCTGCTCATGCGTATGCGCGAGCGCTACCTTTCGGTCAGCCTGCGCGAGGAGCAGGCTGCGCGTGTGCTGGCGCAGGTGTCCGGTCCCCTGCGCGCCAGCGCCGCAGCTTTGCTGGAATTATCGGGCAAGCCCGCAGCGACGCCCAAGGCCGCGCTGGAGACCTTGGCGGCGGGCATCCCCGGCGGCGGCTGGCAGGAGGTGCTGGCTGCCCTGTCGCGGGTGCGCGAGGGTCAGACGTTGCCCAAGGGCTCGCCGCCGATGCTGCTGCTGCGGCTCATCGATCTGACCGCGGCCCTGTGCAAGCAGGCGCAGGAACTCGTCTGAGGTCGCACCATGAATCCGTTCGATCTGCCTGGCCCGCAGTTTCTGGTCTTCTACGCCACCCTGGCAGTCGGTCTGCACCTCCTCTACCAACCCCTGGCGCGCCTTCTGGGCGAGCGTTCGTCCGGGCGCAGCGGCGGTTTCCCCTTCGACCTGCGCGGCGCCGATCCGTACCTGATCGCATATCTGCGGGGCCAGAAGAACGAAACCGCGCGTGTGGCCATCATCTCGTTGCTTGACCGCGGCCTGCTGAAAACCGAGGGCGGACTTTTGACCGCCGCGCCCGGCGCCGCAGACCAGGTCCACCGGCCGCTGGAACGGGCGGTCCTGCGTGTCTTTGAATCGCCGGCAGGAGGCGCTCTCATCTACCGCGATGTCACCTTTGAGAAGGCATGCGATGGCCTCAAGAGCGAGCTAGCCAAGTTGGAATTCATTCCGGATGACGACAGGCGCTTCTCTCTGTTCCTCTTGCGCGTAGGTTCGTTGGCCACTCTGGTGGGGGTGGCCGCCGCCAAGATCCTGATTGCCTTTGAGCGCGGTCACTACAACGTCGCGTATCTCATCACGATGACGATCATCGCCAGCATCGCCCTGATGAAGAGAAAGACGCTGTTGCGCACTCGCAAGGGCGACGCCGCGCTGGCCGAGTTGCGCGGCAACTTCGCCCCACTCAAGGCGCGAGCCGCCGACGTGGAACTCGGTAGCGGGTCTCGCGACCTGGCGATGCTGGCCGCAATCTTCGGCATAACGGCCCTGCAAGGCGCGGCCTTGGTCCAGGCACAGGTCTTGTTCCCGGCCACCATGAAGAACCAGGGCGTGGCGGGCTCATCGTGCGGCGGTTCATCCTGCGGCGCCGCGTCCTGCAGCGGCGGCTCGTCCTGTGGTGGCGGCGGTTCGTCTTGCGGTGGCGGTTGCGGCGGCTGCGGCGGCTAATGTCAGAACCCAGCCAGCAGCCGCCTGCGTTCGCGCATGAAGCAATGGGGATCGCGCGCCTGCAAGGCGGGCAGGCCGGCCCCGTGCGACACCGCCAGGCAGCCGCCACACACGTTGCGAAGTCGGCAGAAACGGCAGCCGCGGCTGCCCTGGCGATAGCGCCGGGCTGCGGCCGAGTCGTAGATTTCGGCCAGGCTCGACTGCAGAAGGTTGCCGATGGGCGAGGAAAACTTGCGGCAGGCGTGGACCTCGCCGTCGGGCAGCAGCGCGACGAAGTTGAAGGCCGCCCCGCAGCCGAAGCCCGTGCACCCGCGCAGAGGCGGTCGGTGGAAATGGTGGCGCAGGATATTGAACAAGCCGTCCTTGAACTTGAGGTGCGGGTTGTCGCGCGCGACGAGCGTGTAGCGCTTGAGAAGAGCGGCGTATTCGTCCCGCGCCGGCAAGGCCAGATTCGAGCCCTCGCCAACCTGCGAGAGACGGTTGAAGGTGAATTGGTTGACCAGTCCCCGCAGCCCAACGGCCAGTGGGATGAGCTGATCCAAGTTCTCGCGATGTACGGTGACCATGACCAGGCTCTTCACCTTCAGCCGGCGCAGCACGGGCAGAAAGTCGAGTACGCGCTGAAAATGTCCTCGGCCGCGGATGTGGTCGTTGTACTCGCGTAGGCCTTCCAGGCTGACCTGGTAGTAGATCGGTCGGCGAATTGCGACGATTTCCGCGAGTTGCTCATAGGACACTGGGTTGCCCAGGATGGAAATCGGGCAGCCGCTAGCCGCAGCGGCACGATAGACAGATAGAAAGTGCGGATAGAGGAACGGGTTGCCGCCGGTGAGACAGAATTGGCCGTTCACCCGGCGCGCGCGGCAGAAGCCAAGGAAGTCGTCGACGATTCGCTCTGCCTCGGCCAGGCCCAGGGTTTGGCGCGAGGCTCGATCATAACAGTGCAGGCAACAGAGTTCACAGGCATTGGTCAAATGCCACTGCAGGGTGAACGAGGACGCCTTGCGCCCGAAGAGCCGACCATCACGAAGCATGCCGCCGCTACTCTACACGAGCCAGGACGCAGCCCTGCGGCTGCGAGTGGAGAGCGAGTTTGTCTCACATACGACGCACGGTTGAGGACACGGAGGTGAGAGAGGAGGCCGCAGAGGCTCCCGGACAAGACTGTTGCTTCCGAAACTAGCCAGGGACGCCCCGGCAGGGGTAGGCTCATGGAGATGACGCCCTCTGTGTTCTCTCCTCTCCCCTCTGTGTTCTCGGCCGTCCAATGATCGCTTCGCTGCGCGGTACCTTGCTGGAGAAGAACTCCGACACCGTCGTGATCGAGGCAGGCGGTGTGGGCTACGCAGTGACGGTCACCGCGGCTGCCCAGCGCGCGTTGCCCGGCCCCGGTGCCGAGGCGCGCTTGTTCATCCACACGCACGCCGTACAAGATAGTCCCTTGCAACTCTACGGTTTCGCCGAGCCCGAGGAGCGCCGCATGTTCGAGACCCTGCTCACCGTGCAGGGCGTGGGTCCCAAGGTCGCGGTTGCCATCCTTTCGGGGCTGCCCATGGGTGACCTGGTCGGCGCCATCCGCGCGGCTGACCTGGCCACTTTGACCCGGATTCGCGGCGTGGGCCGCAAGACCGCCGAGCGCATGGCGGTGGAACTGCGCGAAAAGGTCGGGATACTGGGAACCACAGGCCGCGACCTCTCCACGGTTTTTCCGCTGCCGGGACTCGTGCCTTCGGGCCGGCGGGGCGAGGTCTTCGGCGCCCTGCAAGCGCTGGGCTACCGGGCGAACGAGTTCGAGGCTATCCTGTCGGCGCTCGACGAGAGCAAGCCGACGCCTGATCTCATCAAGGAAGCACTGGCGGCCATGAGGAGGAAGTGATGGCGCGCAAGCGACATGACGACGGACCTGCTCTGGGCGAGCCCGAGTCCCCGGCGCGCGTGGTGTCGCCCGAGGCGGATTCGCCCAAGGAGAAGGCGCTGGATGTGGCGCTGAGGCCGACTTCATTTTCTGAGTTCGTCGGGCAGCGCAAGGTGGCCGAGAACCTCGAGGTCTACGTGGCCGCGGCGAAGAAGCGCGGTGGAACGCTCGACCACGTGTTGCTGTCTGGCCCGCCCGGTCTGGGCAAGACCACGTTGGCACACTTGCTGGCGCACGAGATGGGCACGCAGGCGCGCGTGACCTCGGGGCCGGCCCTGGAGCGCAAGGGCGATCTGGCGGGCATCCTCACCTCACTCGGCCGCGGCGATGTGCTGTTCGTCGACGAGATCCATCGGTTGCAGCCCATCATAGAGGAGAGCCTCTACCCTGCCATGGAGGACTTCAAGATCGAGATCGTGACCGGCGTGGGCGCAGGCGCTGCTGCCATCACCGTCCCCATCGAGCGCTTCACTCTGGTGGGCGCCACCACCCGCACCGGCCAGCTCACCTCGCCGCTGCTTTCGCGTTTTGGCATCGTCGAACGACTCGATTTCTACGCGCCGGCCGAGCTCACCACCATCGTCAAGCGCTCGGCCAGCATCCTGGGCATCCGCCTCGACGAGGGCGGGGCGCTGGAAATCGGTCGTCGCGCGCGCGGCACGCCTCGCATCGCCAACAAGCTGCTCAACCGCGTGCGCGACTTCGCTGAGGTGCGCGGCGACGGCCGGGTCACGCGTGAGGCGGCCGATTTTGGCCTGCGCCGCTTGGGCGTGGACGAACTGGGACTGGATGAGGGCGATCGTCGGCTTCTGCGCGCCATCATGGAGCGCTTCGACGGCGGCCCGGCCGGCATCGAATCGCTGGCTGCCGCGCTGGCCGAGGATCGCGACACCCTGGAATACGTGCACGAACCCTATCTCATCCAGCAGGGCTTTCTGGTGCGCACGCCACGCGGCCGTCAGGCCACGCGCCAAGCCTACGAGCACATGAAGATCCCGCTCCCCTCGACTGGCCGGAACGGACCGAGCGGGCAGGGCAGTCTGTTCTGAGGATGACATCGCTGCCGAGAAAACAGGTCGCGCTTGGCGCCGCCATTCCGTGACCGGCGGCGGTCCGGCGTTCCCGCTCAGCGTCGCGCTCCGGGTGGAGTAGCATCGTCGGGCATGGCTGGTGCGCTTTCTCTTGCCCTCCTGCTGGTCGCGGCCACTCCGGCGCGGGCGGATCCCTGTGGCGAGGTGAATCTTCTGGCTGGTCTGGCACCGGCGGCTTGGACTGCGGTGTATCGCCCCCAGATGGCGACGGACGGGGTGCTGGCCCGCGAGGGCGATCCAGCGAACGCGAGTCTCTCCACGATCTTGGGGCCCAAGGATGCCGCTCTCGTATTCGATCTCCAAATCGACGCGACCGTGCGCGCGGGGTTGCTGCAGGCCAGTGCCGAAGCGACTGTTCTGGTCGACCTGTCGGCCGATCAGGTGCACTGGGTGCCGCTGTGGCAGGCCGTGCCCGTGGGCTCTTCCGAAGCAGGGCTACGTACGCGCATGGTCGCCGGACTCGACGGGCATGGGCGCTATCTGCGCGTGCGGCCGGCGCCCGGGCAGGGCGCGATGGCGTTGTCCGAGTTACAGCTCTTTTGCCGCCGACCGCCGGTCTTGGATGTCGAGGTTCGCTCGGCAGTCGTAGCTCCCGAGGCCGCTCAGCTCGTGCGCTGGCAGGCGTGGCGGAAGCTGTTGCTCGGGCTGCTCGCCGTCGGCTGTTTGCTTTTGCTCGGGCCTGAACGCTCGACCCGAGTGCAATCCTTGGGATGCGTTCTGGGGTCTGTGGCGGGTTTGCTGGCCGTGCATTTCACCTTCGGTTTCGTGGGCACGGCCACGCTGGCGTTGTTGGGGCTGGCGGTGGGTCGATGGGTGTGGCGCAGGGTGGGGCGGTATTCGTTCTTGCAGGGCGCGGGCCTTGTCCTTCTGGCTCTCGCGGCACCTCTCGCCTACACCAACTTCGGCAGCTTTGCCGGCTACTGGTCGGTTCACTACCACGACGCTGCCCACTACTTTCTCGGTGCCAAGTACGCGCCTGAACTGGGTTACACCCGGCTCTACGATTGTCTGGCCACGGCTGCGGCGCAGGAACAACGTTGGCCCACGGATGCACGTGCGACGGTCCGCGATCTGCGCAGCAACGATGTGTGGCCGCTGTCGGCTGTGTTGAAGGATGGGCCGCTGTGCACGGCTCGCTTCGTTCCCTCTCGCTGGTCGGATTTTCGTCGCGACGTGGTCTTCTTTCAGTCGCAGCTCCATCCCGGGGCTTGGGCCGCCCTTCTCACCGACCATGGCTACAACGCCACGCCGGCGTGGACGTGGCTTCTGCGCACAGTCTTGTTACGCGATCGCCCGGCCTCGCTCGCGTGGCTGGCGACTCTGAGTCACCTCGACGACGTGGGCTACGGACTTCTGCTGCTGTGCCTGCTATGGGGTTTCGGCGCGCGGGCAGGAGTGCTGGGCGCCTTGATCATCGGCCTCGGCTTTCCCTGGATCGCGCTATGGACCGGCGGTGGCCTGGGCCGCTCCCTGTGGCTCCTGGCGGCCGTTGCTGGGCTCGGGTGCCTGTACCGAGGTCGGGTTCGCGCAGCGGGAGCCTTCCTAGGACTCAGCGCCGGGTTGCAGGTCTTCCCCGCACTTCTTCTCGCCGGGCCCGGCCTGGCCTTGGCGGCAGACTCGCTTCGCCGACGTCCTAGTCGCGTGGGTAGCCTGCCGGCTCCGCCGGCGGCGTACCACCGGAGGGCATGGGAACCCTCTCAGGGTTCCCATATCATCGACAGAGATCGGGTGCGCTTGCTCATCTCCGCGCTACTCACCTTGGCGCTGCTCTTTGCCGTGTCGTGTGCCGGGAACGGTATTGGGCTGTGGGCGGATTTTTTTCACAACAGCATCAAGCACGCGGCCAGCACATCGACCAACCGCATCGGTATGGGTCAGCCCGCCGCCGTGTTTGGATGGCCCGGCGCCGTCACGTGGCTTTTGCGGGTGGGCTTCGTCTCGCTTTGGCTTGCGGCTTTGCTGCGCCAGCGTACCGACGCGGATCGGGGAACCCTTTCTGTCCTGTTGCCGCCCGTGGTCTTCAATCTGTCCAGCTACTACCTTGCCATCCTCGCCTGCCTGGCACCTAGACTGGTCCGACCCATGAGTGCGGCCGCGGCCCTCATCGTCCTGGTGTTGCTACCGCAGCTCATTGTGTGGCTGGCGTCCGACGTGCCCGGTCCGGCCAGCTACGCCGCCATCTCTCTGCTCTTCGTGCTGTCAGGTGCTGCGTTTCTCGTCGGGATTCTGCGCGCCCGGTAGCGCCACTCATGTGCAGAGAACCTTGCGCACGTCGCCTCCTGCGTCTCTATGACTTGATGATCTGGTCGGGATCGATCTCGGCCTCGAACACGATACGGGCGGGGCCGCGCATGGAAACGCCGGAGTAGTCAGCGGAACCGTCGCGTGCGGGTTGGCTGACCACCCGGATGAAGAGCGTCCCGCCGGGAAGGTGTACCGGGATCTCCTGGTCAGGTGCGGCCCGGCCTTCCAAGCAAGCGGCCACCACCGTGGCGCAAGCCCCGGTGCCGCACGCGAGGGTGATGCCGCAGCCCCTCTCCCAAACGACCAGATCGATCTCGGTGCCGGAAAGCCCCTGGCGCACGCGCGCGAACTCCACGTTCTCTGTCCCTGCGAACCCTTGCCGCACGCGCGCGAATTCGACGTTGGTCCGGCGCGGGAACAAGGAATCGTGCTCGATGCCGCGTCCGTAGGCCTCGGCCAGAGCGCGCAAATCGGCCGCCGGATCGTCGATGAAGATCACTGCGTGTGGGTTGCCCATGGACACGGCGGTAAAGGCGAATTGACGATCACCGGCGCGCAACGGGCTTCTCACCAGACGCTTGCTGGCCGGCGCCGCGACCGGGATCTGGGGCGGGTCCAACTGAGGGCGGCCCATCTCGACCGCCACCGTCTCGGCCCGACCGTTGCGCGCGTCGATCCGGCATTCCAGCAAGCCCGCGCCCGTGTCGATGCGAAGCACCCGACGGCGCAGCGAGGGATCCCTCTCGTAGAGAAACTTGGCGACGCAGCGGATGCCATTGCCACACATCTCGGCCTCGCTGCCGTCGGCGTTGATGACCCGCATTCGGGCATCGCCCTGCACAGGCGACAGGATGGCCAGCACGCCGTCGGCACCCACGCCGAAGTGGCGGTCGCATAGCGCGCGTACCACCGCCGGGTCGGCAGCGGCTGGGGTTCCTGCTGCGGGCTGGCCCGGGCGCAAGTCAACCACGAGGAAATCGTTCCCCAACCCTTCGGCCTTGACGAAGGGAATCGATGACATTCGCACAGTTTACGGCTGTGCCGGGGCCGGCGCTACCGGTGGCTTTTTCTCGGGGGCTGCCGCCTTTTCGGCCGGGACTGGCTTCGGGGCGGGCTCAGACTCATCGCTCGGGGCTGGCTTTGGAACGCGCACGGCCTTCTTGACCGGCGCTGGTTTGTCGGCGGGCGCGGTGGTCTCACCGCCCGGCATCTTGAGCTTGAATGCTGGCTTTTCGAGCAATGCCTTGTCAACGGCTGCCCTTCCGGGCACGACCGGCTTCTCGTCAGTCGCCTTGGTCTCGGTCGCGGTGGGAGACACAGCGCCTGCGGCACCGTCGGGTATCACCGACTTGGCCTTCTCTGCCTCCTCGCGGGCTTTTTCCAGAGCGCTGGCCAGCTTGGCCTTGGTCGCATCTTCCGCCTTCTTGTCGGCCGCCTTTTTTGCAGCGATCTTCTGCAAACGCCGCGAATCGGACTGGCTGGACATGTAGGCCAGGGTCAGCGAATTGGCGAAGAAGATGAAGGCGCATACCGCCGTCATCCTGGTCAAGAAGTTCGCGCCCCCGGATGATCCAAATACCGACTGGCTGCCACCACTGCCGCCGAAAGCGATGCCCATGCCCCCGCCGCGTCCGGCCTGGAGGAGAACCACCAGCATCAAGAAGATGCAAACGACGACGTGCAGAACTGTCAAGAACGTATACACGCGGAAGCCCCTTCCTTTACCAGCTTGGCGAATGATTCCACAGTCAGCGACGCACCGCCAACCAGTGCGCCGTCGATGTCCTTCTGGCCCATCAAGCTGGCCACGTTGTCCGGCTTGACGCTACCACCGTAAAGAATCCGTATCTCCCGCGCCTTGCCCTGCAGGCGTGAAGCAAGCTGCACGCGGATGGCGGCATGCACCTCCTGCGCTTGCTCGGGCGTGGCGTTGCGGCCGGTGCCGATGGCCCACACGGGCTCGTAGGCGATCACGACCTTGACCAGCTCGGCGTCGGAAAGCTCGCGGGTGGCGCCGTCCAGTTGGCTCGACACGCGCGTCAGCGCTTGGCCCGCGTCGCGTTCAGCCAGGGTTTCGCCGATGCAAACGATGGGGGTCAAATGGAGGCCCAGTGCGGCCTTGGCCTTGCGGGCCACGTTCGCGTCGGTCTCGGAGAAGAACTGGCGCCGTTCCGAGTGGCCGATGATCACGTAGCGCGCGCCCGCGTCCGCGATCTGCGACATGGCCACCTCGCCGGTGAAAGCACCTTTGACCTCCCAGTAGCCGTCCTGGGCCGCCACGCCGAGGGCGCTCGACTTCAGCTTCTCGGCCACCGTGGCCAGGGCCACGAAGCCGGGCCCCACCGCCACGTCCACCGTGCTCACAGCGGCGGTGGCGTCACGCACGCCGGTGGCGAGAGCGACTGACTCGGACAAACTGCCCCACAGCTTCCAGTTTCCGCAAAACAGCGGTCGGGGCACACGAGGTTGAGACATGAGAGACTCCTTTCTACCCTAGGACTCCAATGCGGCAAGTGCGGGAAGCTTCTTGCCCTCGATGAACTCGAGAGTTGCGTAGCCGCCCGTCGAGATGTGTGTGATGTGCTCGGATACACCGGCGCGGCCGAGTGCGGCCACCGAGTCGGGACCGCACACCACGGTCAGACCGAATTTCACTGCGGCCACGGCTCTGGCCACGGCGATGGTGCCGAGGGCAAAGGGCGCCGAAGCGAACCAGCCCATGGGGCCGTCCCAGAACGCGGTGCGGGCGTGGGCCAAAGTTTCCGCGAACTGCTGCGCAGTTTCAGGACCGATATCCAGTGCCTCCAGATCGTAGGGGACCTTCATTGCCGGCACGGTCTGGCCTGCGAGCGCCTCCGGACCGGAGGCCGCCACAAGATCGCGTGGCAACAGAATCTCGACCGGGGCGTCGACGGCCCTGGCCAGAAAGGCGCGTGCCCAAGCCAGCTTCTCACCTTCCACGCGGGTGGCGCCAAGGTTGCCACCTCGAGCCTTGAGGAAGGTGTTGGCCAACGCGCCGCCGATGATGATGGTGTCGGCGCGACCGAGGAGACTTTCCAGCAGGCCCGTCTTGTCGGAAAGGTTGGCACCGCCGAGGATGGCGACAAACGGACGTGCGATCTCACCACCGAGCTGGCCAAGGAACTTCACCTCGCGCTCCATCGTCAGTCCCATGCCCTTGGCCGAAACAAACCTGGTCATTCCGGCGGTCGAGGCGTGCGCCAAATGCGCGGTCGTGAAGGCATCGTTGATGTAGACGTCGGCGTAGCCGGCGAGGGAGCGAGCGAAAGTCTCGTCGTTGGCTTCTTCGCCGGACGCGAAGCGCAGGTTCTCCAGCATGGCCACGCCGCCGTCGCGCAGGTCGGCCACGACCTTCTTGGCGCCGTCACCCACCGGTTCATCGGCCAGCACCACGTCTCGGTCGAGAAACTCAACCAGGCAGGCGGCCACCGGCATTAGTGAGAATGCCGGGTTCGGTTTCCCCTTGGGCCGACCGAGATGCGAGGCCAGCACCACCCGTCCACCACGATCGATGGCGTGCCGGATGGTAGGCAGGCTCTCTCGAATGCGCGTAGCATCGGCCACGCCGCCGGCTGGGGTCAGCGGAACATCGAAGTCCACGCGGATGAAGATCCGCCGGCCTTGAATGTCCAGATCGGCGATGGTCTTGGCCGCCATGGGAGGGACCGCTTTTACACGGAATGGGCTCTGGTTTCCAGGCCATTCCCAGGCAGTTGCCTTGCCAGGGGAAGTGGCGCTTGGACAAAAAAAGGGGGCCGTGGGCCCCCAAACTACGACTTATGTGAAAGGAGGTGCGCGCTAGACGAGCTGCGCATCCTCTTTGATGTCGGACGTGACCAAGCTGATCAGCTCAGACGCCACGGCAACAATCTGCTTTGGCTCGTAGCCGTTCTGGCGCAAATCCCGGTACAGGGACTTGGACAGGATCTTCAGGGCACGTTCCCTGCTAATGACTGGCGCTGCGGTATTCACGGTTGCCAGAGATTGAGACATGGACCCTCCTCCCAAGAAGGTTGCCGCCACACTAAGCACGGGCCGTGCCATTGGGTATGACACGCTAACATGTTGATTTTGTTATTGTCTAATAGCGGCATTTTTGCGTCAGCGCGTAGCTCATTTCGCACCAGATGCGCCCGCAGGATGGTAAGTGGCGGAGTAATCACGTCGATTGGTGCGCAGGTAGATTCGCACTTAATAGCTCGTAGCGTCAGTCAGCCTGCCACGCGCGCAATGCAGAGACTGCGGTGCGATATTGAAGCACGCTCTGGGTGCGGCGCTGCTCTGACCAGCCCCGCTCGCGTGCGAGCAGGGTTGCGGTTTTTTCCGCCACATCCAGACCGTGCGTCTTGCTGAGGAGTGCGAGCGGAACGCGCCGCCGGAGCACGTCTTCCACCTCGCAGGCAAGGTCGGAACGACTTGCGAACACAAGCTCGGCGGCCACGTGAGGCAACTCGGGGTCGAGCTTCCGGCCCAGCGAGGAGTCGCTGGCGACCAGCGAGAAGACCTGATCGACGCGAGCCCCATATGTTTCGTTGAGGTGTGTGACGATGTCAGGCGCAAGAGCTCGAAAATCAGACTTGGCCTTTCCGGCACCGGGCAGGGGACGTGCGCGAGTCTGGCAGGGCCGCAGGACGCCTGCAAATCCACGGTTGCGCAGCATCTCGATGGCGCGGTCCACGGCTTCTTCGGCCATGGCCCGCATGGTGGTCAGTTTGCCACCAGCCACGTGAAGCCAGCCACTCGTGCCCGACCAGATCGCGTGCTCGCGTGAGGTGGCTGCGTGGGTTGCTAGCCCGCGGTCGATGAGAGGCCGCAGCCCGGCGAAGGTCGAGATCACGTCGCTGGGTTGCAGATCCGCAGGCGGGAAGGCGTGGTTTGCAGTTTCCAGCAGGTAGTCCACGTCGCTGCCGTGGGCGCGAATCTCGTCCTCGGGCCGCGGCGGCAGCGAGGGCCAGTCAGTCTCGGTGGTCCCGACCATGGTGCGCCGACCGGCTGGCAGGGCGAATACCAGGCGACCGTCGTGCGGGGAATGCACCACCACGGCCCGCCCGAAGGTGGGCAGGCGATCCCCATCCACCATCAGATGAACGCCCAGGGTGGGCCGCAGTCTGGGCGGTCCGCCAGAGAAGTTGTCACAGAAGGGTCCGGTGGCATTGACCAGCAGACGTGCGCGAATTTCGAACTTGTCGCCCTGGTCACGATCCACCGCGTGCGCCACGCGGAAGCTGTCGGCGCCCCGGTGGTCGGGCTGGATTTCGACATAGGAGAGCGCGACGGCCCCGGCGGTCACTGCGTCGAGCACGTTCTCCAGCACCAGGCGCGCGTCGTCGGTCTGGCAATCGACGTACTGCTGCGCGCCCAGCAGACCCGTGCTGCGCAGCCCGGGTACCAGCCGATAGACCTCGCGCGCGTCAAGAACGCGGCTGCGCACCGGCGGTTGCCAGAGGGCAAGCGCGTCGTACAGGCCCACGCCCAGGGACAGCAGCCTCGGTGAAGGAAAGCGGCCGGCGTAGGTCGGATAGAGAAACTCCCTCGGGCGACACAGGTGCGGGGCGGTCTTGAGCAAGCGACGGCGTTCGGCCAGGGACTCGAACACCAGATGGAAGTTGCCATGTTGCAGGTAGCGCAGGCCCCCGTGAATGAGTTTTGACGACTGGCTGGAGGTCTGGCTGGCGAAGTCGCCGCGTTCACACAGGGCCACGTGCAGGCCGCGCGTGGCGGCGTCGCGAGCGATGGCGGCTCCGGTGGCGCCCCCGCCCACCACCAGCAGATCGAATGTCTCGTCCTCGAGCCGGCGTCGCGCGGTCTCCCGCCAGCCTCCCCCTGTCATGGCGCTACGGCTCGACGTGGGTGAGCGCGATGTGCAGCTCTTCCAGTTGCTTGCTGGTGACCGCGGCCGGCGCCTCGGTGCAGAGGTCTGTCCCCTTCTGCGTCTTGGGGAAGGCGATCACGTCGCGTAGCGAATCGGCGCCGCACAGAAGCATGGCCAGCCGGTCGAGTCCGGCCGCGATTCCACCGTGCGGCGGTGGTCCGTGGCGGAAGGCGTCCAGCAGAAAGCCGAACTTGGCGCGTGCGTCCTCTTCGGTGAGGCCGATGGCCTTGAACACGCGTGACTGAACGTCGCCGCGATGGATACGGATGCTGCCGCCTGCGATCTCGTTGCCGTTGAGCACGAGATCGTAGGCACGCGCGCGCACCTCCGCGGGCGCGCTTTCCAGCTTGTCGAGATCCTCGGCCATGGGAGAAGTGAACGGGTGATGGGACGCCACTAGCTTTCCGTCGTCGCTGCGCTCGAGCAGCGGGAACTCGGTGACCCAGGCGAACTTCCACTGGTCCTTGGGGATCAGATCGAGCTTGTTGGCCACGTGCAGGCGCAGACCGCCCAGCACCGTGTTGACCAGCTTGCGCGCCCCGAACTGCAAGAAGAAGAGATCGCCCTCCTGCAGGCCCGCGGCCGCGTTCAGGTCCTGGCGCATGGCCTCGCTCATGGTCTTCATGGGCGAACGGGTCCACGCGCCGCCCGCGCCGATGCGCGCGCGGGCCAGGCCGCGGGCGCCCAGACCCTTGACGTAGTCCTCCAGCTTGTCGACTTCCGCGTTGGACATCTTTGAGGCGTCGGCCGCTGGCAGACGCCAGGCCTTGACCGCCGCAGGCTCGGGACCCGTCGCCGTGATCGCTTTTTGCAGCATGTCCACGTTGCCGCCGTTGTGCTTGCGAACCACGTCGCTGACATCGCACAGGGGCAGGCCGAAGCGCAGGTCGGGTTTGTCCGAACCGTAGAGCGCCATGGCCTCGGCGAACGAAAGGCGCGGGAAAGGCGCCGCGACGTCGAGGTTGAGCACGTCCTTCCACAGCGCAACCATCAAGCTCTCCACCACCGCCTGCACGTCCTCCTCGACCACGAAGCTCATCTCGAGGTCGATCTGGGTGAACTCGGGTTGCCGGTCCTGGCGCAGATCCTCGTCGCGGAAGCAGCGGACGATCTGGAAGTAGCGATCGAAGCCCGCCACCATGAAGAGCTGCTTGAAAAGCTGCGGCGACTCGGCCAGGGCGTAGAACGTCCCGGGCGTCAGGCGCGAAGGCACCAGGAAATTGCGCGCGCCGCCCGGCGTGTACTTGACCAGGAAGGGCGTCTCGATTTCCAGGAAGCGATGGCCGGAAAGCACCCGGCGCGCGGTCTGGTAGATCTGCGAGCGCAGCAGGAAGTTGCGCTGCAGGGACGGACGGCGCAGATCGAGCGCGCGGTACTTGAGTCTCACCATCTCGTTGGCCGCGCTGTCGTCGACAATCTCGAAGGGCGGCGTGTCAGAGCGCGAGAAGATGGTGAGCTGGTCACAGTGCAGCTCCACCTCGCCTGTAGGCATGTTGGGGTTGCGTCGTTCGGCGCGGTCGTGAACCACGCCCGCCACGCCGATGCAGAATTCGGAACGCAGCTCGCCGGCCAGGGCATGGGCCTCCGCGCTGACCCCTGGTTCAAACATCACCTGGGTGATACCGCCGCGGTCGCGCAGGTCGATGAACACGCACCCGCCGTGATCGCGGCGAGAGGCAACCCAGCCGAAGAGAACCGCCGGTTTGTCCACATCGCTGGCGCGCAAGGCACCGCAGTCGTGGGTGCGTTTTATGTCTTTGAGAAACTCAGGCATGTCGTGATTTCTACTGGAGAGCAGCCCCGGCGTCGAGGAGGAAGCGGAGCCGCCGTCCTCGCCGGGTTGGCAATGCGGCTTGCCGAGGGGTGGTGGGCGCTCTAAGTTCTGAAGATGCGTCTGCGCATTCTTCACCACGGCAGTTGTTTCGACGGCGCCAGCTCGGCCGGCGTGTTCGCCCGTTTCTTTCGCGAGTGCGTGGCGCGGGAACCCGTGGACGTGACCTTCACGCCCATGGACCACAAGGAAGCTGGGCCCGCCATTCCACCCGAGTCGCTCGACGGTGACGTGAACGCCTGCGTGGACTTCCGTTACACCTCTGACCCACGTTTGCACTGGTGGTTCGACCACCACGTCTCCACCTTCCAGAGCGCCGCGGACGAAGCCCACTTCCGCGCCGACCGAAGCGGCCAAAAATTCTACGACCCGAGCGCCAAGAGCTGCACGCGCTTTCTGGCCTATACCGTGGCCGAGAAATTCGGGTTCGACATCTCGCAACTTCAGGAACTCCTTCACTGGGCCGAAATCATCGACGGCGCGCTTTTTGAATCAGCGGCCCAGGCTGTGGAATTGCGCGAGCCCGCCTTGCGCCTGATGACCTGGATTGAAGCCAACCGCGACCGCGTTCTCTCCGAGCGGTTCATCGCCGACGTGGTGTCCAAGCCGCTGGCTGAAATTGCCGCCAGTCCCTATGTGGCCGGGCCACTGGCTGGGCTGCTCAACGGGCACGAAAGAAACGTAGAAGCGATCCGCCGCCTGGCGCGCATGGAGCAGGGGGTGGTGATCACCGATCTTTCGCAGGAACCCATCACCTCGGTGAACAAGTTCATCGTCTATTACCTCTATCCCGACGCACGCTACGCGGTCACGGTCCTGTCGCCGGGCAAGCGCATGAAGGTATCGGTCGGCTCCAATCCCTGGCCGCCTGTGCCGCGCACGCATGATATTGCCAGGCTGTGTGAACGCTACGGCGGCGGCGGGCACCCGGCGGTGGGCGCCATTTCGCTGCCCAAGGGCGAAGTCGAACGGGCGCGCCAGATCGCGGCCGAACTGGTGACGATTCTGAAAAGCTAGACTCGGTCCATCTCGACCGTCCGTCGTAGCGACCGTCGGAAACGTCTGCGAATGACCTTTTCGGCCCGGCGGCGCATCTTTCGCAGCGACGGCGCGCGACCGGGCAGGGGAGCCTGTTCGCGATCCGGTTCCTCGAATTCGCCTGGCCGGCGACCAAACTCGAATACGGTGATCTCGCGCTTGCCGCGCTCGCCGATGCGAATCGGCATGACCGAGGCGCCGATGCCGGCCCCCACGTAGACCGCACCGGTCACCACCGCGCCTCGATGCGGCTGGCGCGTGCCATAGAGGCCGTGCACGTATTTGTGGCCGGCTATTTTTCCGACGGCAATGTCGTTAAGGCGCGCCACGGTTATCTGGCCGCCATGGGTGTGTCCGGCCAGTACCAGCGGGATGCCGTGCTGCCAAAGCTGGTCGGCCTCCTCGGCGATGTGGGACAGCGCCAGCACAGGAAGATCGCGGCGCAAGCCGGCCACGGCTTCTTCGATGTGTGCGTGGCCGGTGTACGCGTCGTCGAGACCCACGATTTGCAGCCGCTGCCGGCGAATGGTGATGATGGTGCTGTCGTTGCGCAGAACTTCGACGCCACCCCGTCGCAGAGAGGCCGCCACTTCATCGGCGCCTGCCCAATGGTCGTGGTTTCCCAGCACGCCGATCACGGGCGCGCGGAAGGCGCGCACCAGCTCGATAAGCTGGTCGAGATAGGTCTGACTGTGGCACACGAAGTCCCCGGTGATGACAACCAGATCCGGGCGCTCGGCGTTGGTCAGCGCCACCGCTTCACGCTGAATCGCCCACGGCGTGATCCGGCCCACGTGCTGGTCTGTCAGGTGCGCGATGCGAATTGGGTCCATGGCGCCCGCATAGGCGGCCGGGCCGGCAAAGCGCCTCACTCTTATGCGACTCGCGCGTGGAAGCCCAGAAGTTGGCGAGTCTGTAAGGGGCTGACTCCAGCCGAAGGGCGGGAACAACATGTTCTGTAATTGTGGCCCGCGATACCGAAAAGTCCAAGGGAGAAAATTCCGGCCTGGGCGTCTCTTCGTTGACGCATGCGGTCCGGGTGGGGTCGCGCCGGAAGACGAAGAAAGGGCTGAAGTTCGCATGGCCCTTCGCCGCTCTTCTAGGCAAATCCTGCCAGCGCAGCGCTGAAGGCGTCTGGATTCTCCAGGTTGGACAAGTGAGCGGCGCCGGGGATCTCCACCACCCGCGCGTCGGGCATGGCCGCGGCCATGACGCGGGCCTCCGCTGGCGAGGAAAGCGCGTCGTCGCTGCCAACCACGACCAGAGTGGGCACCGCGATCTCGGGCAACTCGGCGGTACGGTCGGGCCGGTCGCGCAAGGCGCGGATCGCGGCAATGATCGCCTCGGGCGACTGGGCTCCCAGCGCGCGCACCTCGGCGCGCAGACTGTCGCTCGCCGAAGCCGACAGGAGACGCGGAATCTGCTTCTCAAGCAGGGCAGGTACGCCCTGTTGCTCCACCAGCGCGATGGCGGCTTCGCGACCCTGGCGAGCCTCGGGCGTGTCCGCGGCAGCCTTGGTGTCAGCCAGGACGAGCGACTTCAATCGGTCGCGATGGCGACGGGCAAAGGCCAGCGCCACGTAGCCGCCCATCGACATGCCGCCTACCGTGGCCGCGGGCAGATTCAGGGCGTCGAGCAAACTGGCCACGTCATCGGCCAGATCGGCGATGGAGGAGCCGCCCGATCCGAGGTCGGAAAGCCCAAAGCCGCGCATGTCGGGCGTGATGACCCGGCGTTGGCCGGCCAGAGCCGCCGCAGTCTTGTGCCACATGCGGCTGTCAAAGGGAAACGCGTGCAGCAGCACCAGGACTGGGCCGCTGCCCACCGACTCGTAGGCCAGCTGCCTCGATCCGATGGATATCTTCATGGCTGCAAGCCTAGCACTCTCTTTGCGGAAAATTGCGGTTCCCGTGTTGCCGTCCGATGATCCTCCCCGTGGGCCTCACGCTCGACGTCGCTATCCAGCAGTTCCTCGACCACTTGCGGGTCGAGCGTGAGCTGAGCGTGTCCACGCTGGCGGCCTATGGCCATGACCTGACCGCTTTCTCTCGTTTCGCGGTGGCCAAGGGTCTCTCGGATGTGCCCTCAGTCCGCACCATCCACATCCTCGAATACCTTTCCGCGTTGACCGAGAATGCCCTCTCCGCCCGTACTCAGGCCCGGGCGCTGGTGGCGTTGCGCCAGTTCTTCAGGTTTCTCAAGACCGAGCGCCTGTGCGAGATCAATCCCACCGAGGACGTGGATCTGCCGCGTTTCGGCCGGCCGCTGCCCGGGTACCTGACTGTCGCCGAAGTGGATCGGCTGTTGGCTGCGCCCGATCGTCGCACCGACCGCGGTGCGCGCGACGGAACCATGCTGGAGACTCTGTACGCCACGGGGCTGCGCGTGTCCGAACTGGTCAAGCTGCGCCTCTCTGACATCAACTTCGACGCCGGCTACCTGACCACCGTGGGCAAGGGCGGAAAGCAGCGGCTGGTTCCGCTGGGCGAGGCTGCGGTGGCGGCGCTGCGGTCATACGGGGAAGGTGCGCGGCCGCACTTTCTGCGTGCCGGACGTGGGGCCACCGTGGATGCGCTGTTTCTCACGCGGCTGGGCCGCCGCATGACTCGGCAAGCCTTCTGGAAGATCCTGGGCGCGTACGCGCGCGCCGCCGGGATCCGCAAGGAGATTTCTCCGCACAAGCTCCGCCATTCATTCGCTACCCACATGGTGGAACGAGGGGCCGACTTGCGCGCCGTGCAGGCCATGCTCGGCCACGTCGACATCGGAACCACCGAGATCTACACGCACCTGTCGCGCGCCCACCTGCGCACGGTGTACGACCGCTTCCACCCGCGGGCCTAATCGCTCGTTGACCATGCGGGAGGGCGTCGGCTATATCCGGGGTAGGCCACTGCCCAAGGATGTCCGTTGAACATCGGCGTTGATCAGGTTCAGCAAGCGATTCTCTATTTGATCGCGTTCGTTCTCTGCGTATCGGTGCACGAGTTCGGCCACGCCTGGGTGGCCAACCGGCTGGGGGATCCGACCCCGCGCATGCAGGGCCGCCTGACCCTCTCGCCGCTGCACCACATCGATCCCGTGGGCACTCTCCTGATCCCTTTCATCTCGGTCGTCAGCCCGGCGCCTTTGCCTCTCATGGCCTGGGGCCGCCCGGTGCAGACCAATCCGCTCGCCTACACGCGCCGTTTCAAAGTGAACACCGGCCGCATGCTGGTGGCGATTGCCGGGCCGACCATGAATCTGCTCATGGCGCTGATCGCGTCGATGGTCATCGTGGTCGCCTCTCACACGGGAGCCTCGGCGCGGTTCCAGGGTGCGATCTTCAACTATCTCGTGCAACTCAATCTGATTCTGATGTGCTTCAACCTGCTGCCCATTCCGCCGCTCGACGGGGGCGCGGTCCTGGCGTGGGTGCTGCCACGCTCCTGGCAGGGATTTGTCGATGTCTTGCAGCGCTACGGTGTATTCATCCTGTTTCTCCTGGTGTTGAGCCCCATGCTGGGGTTGCCCCTTCTGAATATCGTGATGTTTCCCATGAGAATGGTGATTGGTCTCTGGCAAGTCGGACTTGAGTGGGCGATCAACTGATGAGCGACGAGCATCCCATGGCCAGTCGGCCGCCGGCTTTCGAGAGGCACGGCGCCGAGACTCCGCCCGGCGCGGCCTATCGTCTGACCCTGCCCGAGTTCGAGGGACCGCTCGATCTGCTGCTGCACCTGTGTCAGACGCACGAGCTGGACATCCTGAACATTCCCATCGCCTTCGTCGCGGAAAAGTACTGCGAATATCTCGACATGATGGAAGGCATGGCGGTGGAATTGGCGGCCGAATACCTGGTCATGGCCGCGCACCTGGTCTATCTCAAGTCGCGCGAGCTGGTGCCGTCGCCCGAGCCTCTGGAGGCAGCGGACGAGCAGGAAGAGGCGCTCGACCCGCGCGAGGAGTTGATTCGCCGGCTGCTCGAATACCAGAAGTACAAGGATGCGGCCGAGCGGCTGGGCAATCGACCCATCGAGGGCCGCACGGTTTTTTCCCGCGGCGTCCCACTGGAGAGCGGCGGCGAAGCCGGTTTCGCCGAGCACTCGGTGTGGAAGCTTATCGAGCAATGGGCGCAGGTCCTGTCCAAGGCAGCGCCCAAGCACACCCACGACGTGGTGATCGATCGCATCTCGATCACTGATCGCATCAACCACGTGATCGACAGCCTGGAAGCGGCATCGGGCAGCGTCCGGTTCGACGACATCGTCGGGCACGATCTGGGCGAGGCTCAGTTGCGCCACAACGTGGTGGTGTCCCTGCTGGCGATCCTCGAGCTGGCGCGCCTCAAGGTGATCCGCGTGCTGCAAGATCTGGCCAGCGGCGCGTTCTTGATCACCAGGGTCGAGGGCGCCGCATTGGAACAGGCCCGGGTCATGCAGCCGACTTCCGTGCTAGAGACTGCGCCCAAAGAGGGTGGTGGAGAGCCCGATGGCCAAACGTAAGCGACCCCCACGCGCCAAGAACGACGAGGCGCAAGCACCGATCGAACCCAAACCCGCAGTCGAGACAGCCGCCGGTGCAACGGAGCCGGCGAGTGAAGCGGCAGTGAGCGTCGAAGCCGATGTGTGGGCCAAGGACCGCGTCGCTGCGGCCGAGACTGGCAGTACCGAGGCGGAAGAAAGCGCCGCGGATGAGGCGGTGTGGGCCGAGTCAGCCGAAGGCGGGGACGCGCTGGCGGGCGGGAAGACATCCGACGGCGAGGTTGCCCCGGTTGCTGACGAGACAGCCGAGGAAGCGCTGGTGGTGCTCGATGCCTCGCAGATGGAATCGATCATCGAGAGTTTGTTGTTTGCGTCCGACAAGGTGTTGGGCCTCGCCGAACTGAAGCGCCTGCTGGGCGAGCGTGACGGCAAGAAGGTCAGCGCGGCCGTCGAGGCACTGCTGGAGCGGCGCCAGGGTTCAGGCATCGAAGTGGTACGCGTGGCAAACGGCTGGCACCTGCGCACCAACCCCGAGTATGCGCGCTGGGTGTCCAAGCTGCTGGCCGGCCGGCCCATGCGCCTGTCGCGCGCCATGATGGAAACCCTGGCTATTGTCGCTTACCGCCAGCCGGTCACGCGGCCCGAGATTGACGAGATCCGCGGCGTCGACTGCGGGCCGGTGCTCAAGACCTTGCTCGACCGCGGACTGATTCGCATCATCGGCAAGAAGGAAGAAGTCGGGCGCCCGCTGCTCTATGGAACGACGCCCGAGTTCCTGCGCGTGTTCAGTCTGGGTGAGCTGAGTGACCTGCCCACCTTGCGCGAATACGCCGAGTTGTCTTCCGAGCAGCAGGCGCGCGTGGAGGCCGAGCACGGTCCGGCGTCGGGAGCCGATTCATCGCGGGCTGCGGGGAGCGCGACAGGTGCAGCCGCTGCGGCGGGTTCGAGCGCGTCGGGGCACAGCCTGAGCTTCGTGCCGCGCTCGGAGCTTCCCGACGAGCCCGAGGAGAACGATCCACTGCTCGATGAGCTGGAGAGCGCCACCAAGGTCACCGCCAAGATTCTGGGCGCGGCCCGTGAGGCGGAGGGGGAAGCGGCTTCTGAGTCGGAGCCTGAGCCGGCCACGCCGCCCGGAGAGCCGACCAGCGGTTCGTAGTCGAAGCGAGCGCAGGCAAAGAGGGTGTCATCTTGAGACTGCAGAAACTTCTGGCTGCCGCCGGGGTGGCGTCCCGTCGCCGCGCCGAAGAGCTGATTGCCGCGGGCGCGGTCACAGTCAACGGCAACGTGATCACCACCCTGGGCGTGCAGGTGCACGAGCGCCGCGACCGGGTCGAGGTCAACGGCCGGCGCGTCCACGTCGAGGATCCGCTGTATCGACTCCTGCTCAAGCCGCGCGGCTGCCTGGCAACCCTGGATCGGCCCAGCCCCGACAAATCGGCGCCGCGCGAGAACGTCGCGCGTCCCACGCTGGCCCGCTACGTGCCCGACCGCGAGCTGGGCTGGCAGGTGGTGGCGCCACTCGATTTTCTTGCCGAGGGCGTGATCCTGCTGACCACCGACGGCGCTCTGGCCGAACGCATGTCGCGCGGCGGGGGGCACGTGCCCATGACCTACCACCTGAAGTTTCAGGGCGCGATGGGAGAATCCGAACTGGAACGTCTGCAGCGCGGCTGGCGCTTCAATGGTGCTCCGGTGCGCCCGATCAAGGTCGAGGCCCTGGCGACCACGGGCAAGAACATCTGGATCGAGATGGTGGTGCCCGAGAGCCGGCCACGCGCGCTCAAGGCCGCGGGCGAGACCATCCGGCATCAACTGTTGAAGATCTCTCGCGTGCGCCTGGGTGAGATGTCCTTCGAGGGCCTGAAAATGGGTGGCTCGCGCGATCTGAGCAAAGGCGAAATCAGAGCGCTGCGCGCCGCCGCCGGAGTGCGAACGTAACTGCTACCGCGGACGCAGTACCTCGAAGCCGAGCGCAGAAGCGGCGCGGGCCTGAACGTCGTCGTTGGTCAGCAGGCGGCGCACGCCGAGCGCCTGCATGGCGGCCAGGTGCAGGCGGTCCAGGGTTCGACAGTGGACCGAACGACCGATGGGAAAGAGCTGGCCGGCCGCCACACCGTCAATTCCGGCCGGCGTGTTCACGAGGTTGAAGGGCGCTGACGCAAGGGTCTGGTCAAGCAAGCGGGCGAGCGTGGCCGCCGAGCGCGCGGTGAGCATTCCCCCCGCGGCGCGGCCCTGGATCTGAACCAGGGCTTCAAGGCGGGCCAGGGACGACACCACCACATCAGGCTCGGCTGCCACCAAGCGGGATGTCTTCAAACTCTCGGGCTCCGCGAAGAGCAGCTTGAGCAAACAACTGGCGTCGAGGTACAGGCTCATCGCGGCGCCGGGTCAGCCTGGCCCGTCTGCTCGATCTCGTGACAGCCATTCGTCGGTTGACGGTTGGGCAGGCTGGCTCCCCCAGAAGCGGCGGAGTCGCCGCAGATGCAATTCCGGATCGAAGTGTCGGCGAACGCGCGATGTGGCAGGGATGAAGGGCAGAAGACGAGCAACCGGCTTTGCATCGCGGGTGACCACGATTTCCTCACCTTGGGCCAGGGCCTTTTCTGCCTGGGGCCAGTGCAGTCGCACGTCGCGTACCGTCATCCGAGTCATGCCCCTATGTTAACATGTTTCACAGGTTTCGCCGCATCTGCGCTACCCTAGCGCGAATCATGCCCAGCACGCCCCATATCGAGAAGCACTTCACCGCCAGCGAGGCGGTGCGCGACGTGGTCATCGGCATGTCCGACGGACTGACTGTGCCCTTTGCTTTGGCGGCTGGGCTGTCGGGCGCGGCGGCTGCCAACCGCATCGTGATCACGGCCGGGTTGGCCGAGCTGGCGGCCGGGGCCATTGCCATGGGCCTGGGCGGGTATCTCGCCGCACGCGCTGACCGTGAGCACTACCAGACCGAGCGCGCCCGCGAGGTCGAGGAAACCGAAACCAAGCCGGCCCAGGAGCGCGAGGAAGTCGCGGAGGTTTTTCGCGGCTATGGCCTGTCCGAGGAGGCCATGCAGCCGATCCTCGATCACATCAGCGCAGACCGGACCCGCTGGGTGGACTTCATGATGCGCTTCGAACTGGGCCTGGCCGAGCCTGACCCGCGCCGCGCGCGTCGGAGCGCGCTGACCATCGCGGGCGCGTACATCGTGGGCGGCCTGATTCCGCTCTTGCCCTATATGCTGACCGCGACGGTGAGGGTGGGGCTGGTGATCTCGGCCGCCTTCACCGCCGCAGCGCTGTTCGGCTTCGGCTTCGTCAAAGCCCGCGTGACCGCCATGCCTCTCTTGCGAGGCGGGCTGCAGACCCTGGCGGTCGGTGGCCTGGCCGCCGCGGCCGCGTTCCTGATTGCGCGCATGATCGCGTGAACGAGCCTTCTATGCCGTTGAGAACAGGCGGCGCTGCCATGTCTTCTTATCTGCTTATCCAGCAAGTGCGGCCTGGTTATCCGACAAGCCAAACGGCCTCCTTTCAAAGACCGAGGTTGGCCAATACGGCGGAATCACAGGTGCGCATGGATTGATCCCGGTCGCAAGGACGTGCGACTATTGCTGGGATATTGGTTATTCTTCGCAGGTTAATAGAGTGTCGGCAGACGTGAGGTGCATTCATGCTGATGCAGAAGATGGTTCTCGGTCCTCGACTTGGCCCCGTGATGGCGGCGGCCTGCGAGTTCGAGTGGGCAATCCTCTTCCTCATCGACGCCCACCCTCAGGCGAAGAAACTCAGCAGCGACTACCGCCACCGGATGGCCGCAAGCAACGGCTTTGCCAAGTTGAGCAAGCTGCTCTCGATCCTCAGGTCCAGCTGCGGAATCAGGAATCCGCAGGAGGCCGACTATCTCCAAAGGTGCCTGCTTCTTAGGAACATGTTGGTTCATGGCTCCTACAGAAGTGCGGCGCAGACGTTGAGTGAGCTGCCGCAGATGCGAGTTCTCGATGAGAACGTCGTTTCTTTCGACCCCGCACGTGGTTTCGCGGTGCCGTCATTTGGAACGGCAATCGAGGAAGCCATGATGTTCGTGAACGAGCCCCGGCTAGGTGCTGCAATGGTCGAAGCCTTCGACGCGGGATGCATCCTCCTTCACCTTCGCATACACCAGCACCATGCGAAGAGGTTTGGCACTTCGCCAACCATGACGGTCGAGGAACGCCCAAATTCCACAAACCCGGCCGATCCCGGGCCGACGGGCGCACAAACTCTCCGAGGAGATTCCAATGATTAGTCCGGTCCTGTTGGCTATGATCCTGGGGCAGAGTGGTCAAACGCGCGATGTGACGGCGGAGATGTACAGCCATGCCTGCAACACCGGCATGGTTGTTGCGCAGCGGGTGCTGCCACAGGTCTCCGAGGAACAGCGGGCCGAGTTTCTCCGTCGCGGATACGACAGCTGTCGCGGAAGCCTATCGCGGATGCAGAAGAGCGGTGAACTTGCACAGCAGAAGGAGGTTGCTGCGTTTGCCTGTGGCTATGCGGTTGGAGCCATGTTTGCAAAGTACGGCATCAACAACGAGGTGTCGCCACCGTCCAAGCGGGTCAAGCAGGCGATGGAGACATGCCTCGTGGAGGTAGAGCGGCAGTTTGCGGTCCTGCCATCTGAGCTTGCCACCCAGGGTGCAAAGGCCGACGGCCCGCCGTGGAAGACAATCTTCTGGAACATTTCCTTTGATGGTGGCGGACAGGTCTGCCTGCCTCTTGAGCGGAAGAGCGAGGACTTGAGAGGCATCTTTGCGGCGCGACGAGGGCACGAGTGCCCGGGAACCGACGAAGGAGACCACCTTCTATACAAGTGTGGCCAGGTCAAAGAAGTTGCGATCTTCTCGCGCGAGCAGTGCCTGAGCTGGGTGAAGGCCAAACTCACCGCGAGCGAGACTCGGCGAATGGTAGCCTTCAGTGGCTGCTTCAAGACGGCGCGGCAGAGTCTCGGCGTAGATGCCGCAATCCCCTACTGCAACTGCACGGCATCCCAGATCGGCAAATACTCTGAAGGCGAAATCTCAAAGTGGCCAAAGACCAAGATCGAGGCTATTGGCCGGGATTGCCTGGGAACAACCTCGGCCAAGGTCACTCCCGCGGAGTAGTGTCAGAAGGGAGCGTTGCCTAGTGGGTTCGGGACAAGTTAGATGCGCACGCTGGAATGGTGCTCGAACCGTAGCGCTGCCCATACCGCGCCATGAGGCGGACCGATGAAGATGGACGAACGGTTGAGTACCCTCCGCTCGTTGGCATAACGTCAGCCGGACAGGTTCAGTGTTGCGGAGTGGGAACCTTCGGGCGGACGGCAACCTCTGGGAACGCTGCGTGTAGCTTCACGTCGAAGGTTGCCAGCGGGAGGTTTTCGCAACTTGCGAGGCGATACTACCGCTATCGCGGCCGAGGATTCACACTGAAGGGGACGGTCCTACTACCTCGGCGTCGCGTCGGGCAGGCCGCCGTCGACGGGAATGGTCGCCCCGGTCGTGGGGGTCTGGCGCGTGATGAAGAACAGCACGGCGCTCGCCACGTGTTCGGCGGTCACGGCAGCTTTGAGTAGATTGCGCGAGCGGTAGTATTCCTCCAGCCCGCGCTCGTCGAGGCCGCGCGCCTTCATGCGGTTGGGCCCGACGGCGGCCCACAAACCAGAGCGTTTCTGCCCGTGGGAAAAGACCGCATCAGGGGCGACCATGTTGACCCGCACGCCCAGCGGAGCGAATTCGAGGCTGGCAATGCGCGCCAGTTGGTGGGCAGCGGCCTTGGTGGCGCTGTAGGCGCCGAAGCCCGCGCCCGGGGCAAAGACGTTCTTGGTTGACACCAGAATCACGTCGCCGCCTGTGCCCTGCAAGGCGAAGTGACGGCCCGCCTCGGCCAGCACCAGCAGCGTGCCCTCCACGTTGACGCTTTCGAGCTTGCGAAAGGCATCGAGACCGAGTTCGACGAGGGGCGCCACGTGCGCGATCCCGGCGTTGACGATCACGCAGTCGAGGCCGCCCCAGGTGCGGATGACCTGGGCAAAACGGCCGGTCACCGATACTGGGTCGGTCACGTCCATGGCCACGGCCGCAATTTGCGACGGGTAGCGCTGCCCGAGGTCAGCGACGAGCCCGTCGAGAGCGGGCCCAGGAAGATCGGTCGCGGCTACATGGCAACCGGTGGCAAGCAGGGCCGCGCAGATGCCGGAGCCAATGGCCCCGGCAGCGCCGGTGACCAGCGCAACACTGCCGCGCAAGCTGTGGGCCGCGTCGTCAGGACCAGGCCCACCCAGCTTGGCCTGCTGGTACGCGCGGAATTCCATGTCGAACAGGTGGTGGTCGTCGAGCGACAGATACTCGGCGCCGCTCTGGTGGATGGTCGCCTTCACGGCCAGCCCCTGCCGGGTGATGTCGCGAACCATGGCCGCGTCGGTCGCGTTCGCCCCGACGCACACGACGCCCAGTCCCGGAATCATGAGCACCCGAGGCAGAAAATTGCGCGGCTGGCTGGCGACCCGGACGTCGCCCGCGTGCTTTTGTACGTACGCCCGGTACTCGGCTTGGTAGGCGGCGACTGATTGTGCCAGTTCGTCTCTGAACTTCTTCACGTCGTCGAGCGCGGCACGGTCCAGCCAGAGCGGCACCCTTCGGGAGCGGATCAGATAATCGGTGGTGAGCGGCGCTGACAGAGCCAGGTTCTTGCCCTCGGGTGCTTCGATCCATTGCGCGACTTTGGGATCGAGCAAGGGATCGAGGATGACCCGGTCGCCGAGCGCGTCCGGCGTGGCCGGACCCAGCACCCCGCGAATGACTGGGGCGAGTCTGAGATATTTCTGCTCGCGATCCTCGGCGGACGTAGGCGTGCCCAGGCTGCGCGTGCGGTGCTCGTCCAGATAGGTTTCTGCGCAGTTGACCAGTTCAATGGTCGCGTCGTACGCCGCGCGGGCTGTCGCTCCCCAGGTCACCAGCCCGTGGTGCATGAGTACGAGGGCGTGGGCCTGCGGATGGCGGGCCATGGTGTCGCGCACGGCACGGCCGAGATCCAGACCGGCCATCGCATAGGAAACCATGGCGATTTCCTGCCCGAGTGCCGCCGCGACGGCCCGGGCGCCGTCGGTCCGATTGGTCAGCGCGAGGATGGCGCTGGGATGCGTGTGCATCACGAAGCTGTGGGGAAGCACGGCGTGAACCAGGGTTTCCACCGAGGCAAGACGAGAAGAGGCGCGCAAACAATGGCAGGCAAATTCGCCGGCCATAGCTTCGTCCGACAAGGCGGACAGGCCGAGCAGCCGGGGCAGATACGCGAGGTCCAGCGCGACGAAATCGCTGGGCTGGGCCACAGAAAGATTGATCCCGGAGGCCTTGATGAAGAGCGCGGACTGCGTCTCTCCCAGCACGTTCGCGAGCGTGCACTTGCAAGAGGTATTGCCGCCACCGTGCAAAGCCAGATCGGGGTCGGACCCGAGCAACCGCGTGGCATAGGCAAGGACAGCAAGGTTGCTTTCGCAAGCGGCGCCTTGAGCGATGGCTGCAGCGTCTGACTCGGACCAACGATTTTGCATGCGCGATGGAACGTTAGCGCTTCTGGTTCTTGGTGCTCTGGTAGAAATCGAAGGCGTGCTGCGGGCTCATGTTCTCGTGAACCACCTTGCGCACGGCTTGGATCATGGCGACCGGCGCCTCGGCCTGGAAGATGTTGCGGCCCATGTCGACGCCGGTTGCGCCTTGCGAGATGGCATCATGGGCCATGCACAGCGCCTCCAATTCCGGCAGCTTCTTGCCGCCGGCGATCACGATGGGCACCGGGCACGACGCGGTCACGGTCTCGAAATCCTCGGGCACGTAGTAGGTCTTCACGAACGCGGCGCCCAGCTCGGCGCAGATTCGGCTGGCCAGGCGCATGTACTTCGCGTCGCGCGCCAGGTCCTTCCCCACCGCGGTCACGGCGAGCACCGGGATGCCGTAGCGATTGCCCTCGTCTACCAGCCTGGTCATGTTGGCGACCGACTGGGTTTCGAATTCGCCGCCGATGAAAACCTGTACCGCGACCGCCGAGACATTCATGCGGACGGCGTCTTCCATGCTGCAAGCGATCTGCTCGTTGGAGAGTTCCTTGAGGATGCTGGGGCCGCCGCTGGCGCGCATGACCACGGCGTTGGTCAGGGCAGGCGGAATCACACTGCGCAGGATTCCCCGGGTCAGCATCAGCGCGTCGGCGTACGGTGCCAGCGGCAAGATGGTGACGTCGACGCGTTCGAGGCCGGTGGTGGGGCCTTGAAAGTAGCCGTGGTCAAAGGCCAGCATCACGGTTTTGCCGGATTGCGGGTTGAAGATGCGGGCCAGGCGGTTGTTCATGCCCCAGTCGTGGGCGTTCGATCCCTTGAGGAAGAAGCTCCGGCTCTCTTGCGGGACGTCTGTGTGGAATTCTTTGTCCTTCTTGGTGGTGACGTCAGCTTCCGGCATGGTCGACTCCTTGGCGCCCCGAGCGGGCGGCAAAACCGTAACACAAATCCAGGTCGCGATCTGGCTGATGGGACAAACGACACGGATCCGCGAAAGCCAAGCAGGAGTATGCTCTGGCCATGGCCGAGACACCTGCTGCGCCCGACAACACTTCGCGCCTGGGGCGGTTCATCCAGAACTACCACGGGTTCCTTTCCAGCTTCGTCATCGGCGTGGCTGGCTTGGTGGCCACGTCCATCTGGCAGTTCCGCCAGGCGCAGAACGCCGAGCGCCAGCAAGCCAGCGAGCAAGCCATCGCGCGGACCAAGGCGGACAACGACTGGCGCATCGCCCGCGCCGAGATTCTCGGCAAGAACCTCTCGGTCCTGTCGCAACAGGGACCGCAAACCGCAGACCAGCGCTTCGGCGTACTGCTCTCGCTCACCAGGGGAAACATCCTCGACCCGGAACTGGCGGTTTCCTACGCGCTGGAATTGGGCCGCGACAATCCGACCTACATGCGTGTCGTGCTGGCCGGCACCGCGAGCAAGAACTACACCCAGCTCGAACAAGCCTTTGTGCTGACTTGCATGCAGCGCTTCGGGGTGGAGAAGCGGGCGGAGATTTGCAAGGACGACAAGCTGGCGGACCGCTCCGAGGCCATCGCGCAGCTCGTGGCCGACGAGCTGGAAGCCTCCATCGCCAACGGCGAGATCCAGAAAGGACCGATGGGACTGCTGCGCGAGGAGCGTTTGGTGCAAGCGCACCCGACCAAGATGGCGTGGCTGTTCGAGACCTACCTGCAGAACCTCTATGAGCGGCGCCAATGGAAGGACATCGAGCGCTTCGAGGAATTCTCCCCCGGCGCGCATCTGGTGGCTGCGCTGGTGCTGGCCACGGCGCGGACGGGAGAGATGGTGACCTCGGCCGAGGAAGATATGCTGAAAAAGTTCCACGCCGAGCGACGTCACTGGCTGGCCGGCTACATGTTCGGCCGTTCCTGTGATCCCGAATGCCGGGCCAAGCTGATGCAAGCCATGCTGAGTTCCTACGGCGAGGCCCAGGGTGACTACAACGACGTCTTCAAGCGCTTGCTGACGGGGCCGCGCAACGAGACCGGCACGGCGTTGGCCCAGTTGCACGCGCGCCTGCTCTGGTGTCAGGTCGACGCCGACGATCTGGCGGAGTTCCGGGACAGCGTGCTGGTCCCGACGCTGACTGCCGCGTGCGCTGATGCCAAGTTCGATCCGGGTGTGCTGGAAGACCTGGCGGCACTGGCGGCGCTGGCTCCCGAGCCTTCCGCGCCCTCGACGGAAGACTCCGCGTCGGCAAGCGACGCCGTCGCCTGGAAGCAGATGGTGGCCGCGCTGGAGAAACGCGGCGAGCGGGTCCACAAGGCGTTCGTCAATCGTCTGGCTCGCGCGCGTCGCGAGCGTGCCAATCCGCCGCCCATGATCAAGAAACAGAACTTCTGCAACGCCGAGACCGCCGGCAGTAGCGCGGGAAGCAAGCTCGACGAGTAGGCGACGTCGCGGCCGCAGCGGCAAGTCCGCTCGGAGCAGTCCATCGTTTCTATCCAGTGGGCGCTGGGCGCGTGGCAGGAAGAAATCACGCGTTGGCTTGCGTATGCCAAGTCGCGTCATCGCGAGGCGCGAACCAGTCGCGAACACCCGGTAGCCAAGCGAGGAGCGCCATGGGGCGCTCCAAGACACTTGGCACGCCGATGGCATGAGCGGACCCGAGACACGGACCAGGGAGTGAATCCTGGGACCGCACCAGCGAGCGCGGAGAAGGCCAAATTGCCATGAGCACCCACAACATTCGGACCAGCAATCCCGTATCCGTCGAGCTTTCCAGCCGGCAGTCGCGCGAGCGGCTGGTTCATGTGGCGCTCTCGATTCTGCGCGATGGGACCGAGGCCGAGGACGCCGCCCACGACGCGGTCGAGCAAGCTTTGCGCGGGTCGGGATCGTTTCGCGCGAAATCCCTGGTGAGCACATGGCTGCACCGGGTGGCGGTCAATGCGGCGCTCATGCGGGCACGCCGGCGGCGACGTGCCAGCGAGCGCGTTTCCGCCAACGACCAGTCCGGACAGGGAGATGTCGTCGGGTTCCTGGCGGATCCGAGTCCCACGCCGGTGGCTCGGCTGGAGGACCGGGAGGACCGTTTCCGGCTGCAGGCAGCCGTCGCCCAGTTGCCCCGTGCCTATCGCGACGTCGTCCAGCTTTGCGTGTTCGAGGAAGTGGCTCTTCCAGATGCGGCTCGCTCGCTGGGAATCACCAGTCAGGCCGCACGCACCCGCATGTGCCGAGCGCGGGCGCAGCTACGCGAACGACTCGCGGCATAGGGTAAGCCGCGGCTGAAGCGGCCAGGGTGGATTCATCTGGAGAGAATGTTCTCAGAACCACCCCTGCATGGTGACGGAGCGCTGACCGCTGCCAAGCAATCCAGATTGTCCCCCCAGAAACTGGCCCAGTCAGCCACTCCGCCACCATGCTGAAGCTTTCGCCTCATTTCCCCCGCGGCACTCCCTCTGTCACGCCACCAACGCCGCCCATCCGGTCCCCCGGTCTGCCCACCGACACACAGTACCCCCTTCGCAGACCCCACCACCGAGCGCGCCCCCTATCCCTCCCAAACCCATGCCCAGGCTATTCAAACGCTGTGCCACCGGAAGGGGGGAGAGAGTGCGAGAATCATCGGGATGGAGCTAACCGGCGTTACGGGTTCGTAATCTTCCCCTGTCGCGTGACACGGGATGGGAACATTTTGACGCGCTGATTGCACCCCATGAGGTCATCTGGACATCTCAAATGAAGCGCAGGAGGCACGGTACTCGTCTTGGTGTCCCCCCGCAGAGAATTGACCACACCTTTCCGCCTGTTCGAGGGCATACTCGGCCGGGATCTAGAAGATGCTCGACATACTCTTGGTGGATGACGAGGCAGACATCAGGCTGCCACTCGGCGAGGCGCTGAGAGACCTCGGCCACCGTGTGTCGCTCGCCGCCGACGGCGACGAGGCCATGCAGTGCCTAGATCGCCAGATCTTCAATCTGGTCGTGAGCGATATTCGCTTGCCCAAAGTGGATGGGTTCACCATCCTGCGTCGTTTGCGCGACGAGCAGCCTGACACGCACGTTGTTTTGATGACCGCCTTCGGAACGATTCAGGAGGCGGTTCTCGCGGTCAAGGAGACCGCCATCGAGTATGTCACCAAGCCGTTCGAGCTGACCGAGGTGCTGAATATCGTTCAGCGCATCGACGAGCGCTGGAAGCTTCTGCGCGATCTGGCCGCGGCACGCGCTGAATTGGCCACGCGCAAGGTCGGCGAGATGATTGAAGGTCGGTCGCCGGCCATCGTGCACTTGCGCAATCAGATCAACGCCATCGCTGCCAGCTCAGCGGCCGTGCTCCTCACCGGGGAAAGCGGCACGGGCAAGGAGCTTGCGGCGCGCATGATTCATGCGGTCAGCGAGCGGCGTGATGCGCCATTCGTGGCGGTCAACTGCGCGGCTGTGCCGGCCACGCTCATCGAGGCTGAGTTGTTCGGACATGAGCGGGGCGCGTTCACCGGCGCGGTCAAACGACGCGATGGCCGGTTCAAGGCGGCCGACGGCGGCACCCTGTTCCTCGACGAGATCGGCGAGATGCCAGCCGACGTGCAGGCCAAACTCTTGCGCGTGATCCAGGAAGGTTCCTTCGAGCCCATTGGAACCAACACCTCGGTGAAGGTCGATGTTCGCCTGGTCTCGGCCAGCAACCGCGATCTCAAGGGCAGTGCGACGGACGGCAGCTTTCGTCAGGATCTCTATTACCGGATCAAGGTGTTCGAACTGCGCTTGCCGCCGCTGCGCGAGCGCCTCACCGACTTGCCCATTCTGGTCGAGCAGTTCTTGCGCGAATTCACCCCCGCGGGCAGCGTTGCGCCGAGTATCGCGCCGACGGCCTGGGCTGCGCTGCAAGGCTATGCCTACCCGGGCAACGTGCGCGAGCTGAAGCACGCCATCCAGCACGCCAGCATCCTGGCGCGGGGCCAGGAGATCCAGGTCCACCATCTCCCTGCCGAGTTCCATGGCAACGTGCATTCCGTGCCAGGTGATCGCATCGAGCCGCTGGCATTCGTGATGGCCCAGTTCGAGAAGGACTACATCGAGCGCATCCTGAAGATGGCCGACGGCGAGCGCCGCCGCGCCGCCGAAATGCTGGGGATCTCTCGCAAGAACTTGTGGGAGAAGATGGTCAAGTACGGCCTGCACTGACATTCCCTCATCAGTCCTTCGATTCACCGAAGGCCGACGATACACTGCAGAACCCTGGAAGGGTTCCGCACCTCCCGCGACGGGCTCCGGCAAGCAAAGCTCGCCTGCGCCCACGCGACCTGCGCCGCTGGCCTTGTCGGCCGTATGTAAAGTGACATCGCGGTCCGTGCTCTTATGCGATCGAGGCCGACCGAGGGTCTTCGCCTTCGGGGCCTCCCACGGGAAGCGCGAAGTGGAGCGTGGCCCGGCGATCGGGCGCACTCTCAACCCAAAGCCGGCCGCCATGTCGTTCCACCAGCATGCGTGCGACGAAGAGTCCCATCCCGTAGCCGTGATCGGTTTTCATCTGGCCAAGCTGGCTGCTGGGCGGACTGGGCGGCTCGGCGCCGGCATGGATTCGGCCAGGAACGACCACGGCGAAGCGAACCTCGTCATCTGCCAGGGCTACCCGCAACGCAACTTCTGCACCGTCTGCGCAATTCTGCAGCGCGATCAGGAGCAGGCTGATGAGCACGCGTTCCAGACGAGCGATGTCGGCGGTGATCAGGACTGGCCCATCAGGAAGTGCAAGCCTGACCCGGGTGGTGTCAAGGGTGCAGGCGTTGCGCGCCAGGATCTCGGGCACCAGGCGCTCGATCGCGACCGGGCGCAGCTCAAGTCTGACCTGGCCCGAGCGAACGCGGGACGAGTCGACCAGTTCTTCGATCATCGCATCCAGACGCCGCGCCGCTGCGATCACGACCGAGGCAAAGCGCTGCTCCTTCTCCAGGCCCCGCTCGCCTAGCGCTTTTTGCAGAAGTTGGGCGTTCAGATGAACCGAGGTGAGCGGGTTGCGGATGTCGTGCGACACCAGGCGGATCATCTGCTCGTGGTGCTGCTCCAGGGTGCGCAGCAAGGTGACGTCAGACAAGGTCACCGCGGCTCCGCCGCAAGCGCCCCCGGGCAGCACGATGGGCACTGCGCTGGTCGACAACCACGTCGTGCGGCCGTCGCGATGGATGCCGATGTCCAGGTTGCGCACGGCCTCTCCGCGCAAGGCCCGCAGCCCAGGCCAACACTCCACTGGCAGCGGCACACCGTCGGTTCCGGCGAAAAGGGTACGCGCCAAGACATCGCGCACCGACTGCCCGACGTCCTCGTCGGTCAGGCCGAGCATCGATCTGGCCTTGAGGTTGGCGCTGGCTACCGCCCCGTCGGCAGCCAGTACGACCATGCCCTCGGAAGTGGCGGCGAGCAGGGCTTGCCGTTCGAGATCTGCGCTCAGTGCGGACTGCGGCTGATCCTGCACCGTGGGCGCTTGCCTTCCTCTGGACGCACGCAGGGCACTAGCTGCGGACGAGGCTCGGGTCGCGTGGATTCTCCGTCGGCTACGCCGATCTTGCGCCATGGCCGGAATTATCCCCCATCTCCCGCGCAAGGCGAGCCCTCTCCGACAATCGTGCGATAGTGGCAGAAGGTCGCGGCCGCCCCGGGCACCTGCGGAGTACGCGCGGAAAGCCCCCGAAACGGGTGCTCGCGGCCGTGGCCAGAGCGATCACCGTCAGCGGTGATGTCCGCGTCCGCCACCCCTGAAGCCGCCACCGAATGAACGGGCGGGAGCAGCGGGTCCACGCCAGCCGCCCCCGTGGAGGTATCCCACCCCCCAGTAAGGGTAGTACCCCCAGCCGGGGCCCCAAAGCCAGGGATAGAACCCCACGCCCCACCACCAGGCCGGCCAGGTTTCGACCGCGACACCAGCGGGCTGGTAGTCGACGTATTCGGGTGACTGATTGGGCACCAGTTCGAACGGCGTGACCCCGGTGACTGGTTCGCTGCCGCGGTGAACCTGCCAGGCCAGGATTGTCTGTCCCGGACTGCCCTGGGGCGGCAGGGGATAGAAGACATCCAAGGTGCCATGTTGGCCCTGGGCCACGGTGAGCACCGGACCACCGCTCGAGCTTTGCGCATAGGTCGCCTGCACAGGAGAGGCGCCCAGGCTCACCGCCTGATCGTGGGCCTTGATGGTCCAGGCAACTGCATCAGAGCGGTTCTCGGCTGCGATGCGCAGGTGAAGATAGAAGCCCCGCGTCCCGGACGGCGTAGGCATTGGCTCCCCACCGAAAGACATGACATAGACCATGCCCTTGGGATCGGCGGCCGGGATCGGGTAGGGCGCAGCCGCCGGCGTCTGAAGAGCGGCGGATTGCGGATCGGACAAGGGCTGGGAGACGGTCGTCTCGGTGACGCAGGCCACGGCGGCAAGGGCTATTGCGCCGATGAGTACCTTCATCGTTGTTGCGTTCATTGCTTCCTCACTTTCGCTGCGATCGCAAATTCAACTTTACCACTTTGAAAGGCCTGCTGCTTTCGTGTCCGCAAGCCTGCAGGCAGAGGCCTTGCACGGGAATTGTGTTACGGTATCGGCACCATGGCAAAGTCAGCCTGCCCGACTTCCAAGACGCACTTTATTGAGAAAGCCGAGCCCATCAAGCTGGTCATCAACGGCCAGGAACTGGTGGCCGACAAGAAGGAGTTCTCGACCGGCTCATTCGGCTGGTTCTTCAACGGCAAGATCAGCGTGGCCGTTGACGGCAAGCCGCTCAGTGTGCAGGTCGGCCTGAACTTGACCGTCGTCGGCAGCAAAGACGCCGAGCGTTGACATGGGGACCCTCAAAGGGTCCGCTTTGCCCTTCGGCCCCCCAACCCGCCACCACCTCCCCGCTCGCTTCGCTCGGCCTCGCCAACCCCCCCGCGACGGTACGCGGCGAGCAAGGCTCGCCGGCTCCCCACGCGGCTAGCCTTTCGTCTGGTGCGCGGGCTCGGCAGCCGCTGCGATGCCCATGTACTGCAACATGGCGCGTGCAGCTTTGCGTCCGGCGCCCATGGCCAGAATGACCGTGGCACCACCGGTCACGATGTCGCCGCCGGCAAACACGCCCGGGATGCTGGTCATCTGCGTGTCGGGGCTGACATCGATGTAGCCGCGCTTGTTCAGCTTCAGACCTGGCGTGGTCTGCGCGAGGATGGGATTGGCCGAGGTTCCGATGGCGTACACGATGGTGTCCACCTCGAAGAGAAACTCCGAGCCATTCACGGGAACCGGACGCGCGCGGCCCGAAGCATCCGGCTCGCCCAATTCCATGCGGATGCACTCCATGGCCCGAACCCAGCCGCGCTCATCGCCCAGGATGCGCACCGGAGCGGTGAGCCAGTTGAATTTCACGCCTTCTTCTTCGGCGTGGTGGACTTCCTCGGCGCGCGCCGGGCTTTCCTTCTTGGTGCGACGGTACACGCAGTAGACTTCTTCGGCGCCCATTCGGATTGAGACGCGGCAGGCATCCATGGCGGTGTTGCCTGCGCCGATCACCGCCACCTTTTTGCCCATGCCGGTGGGCGTGTCGCTTTGCGGGTGCTGATAGGCGCGCATCAGATTGACGCGCGTCAGGTACTCGTTGGCCGAGAAGATGCCGTTGAGCCCTTCGCCCGGAATGCCCATGAGATTCGGGTAGCCAGCCCCGACGCCGATGAACGCGGTTTCGTACCCCATTTCCTGCATGAGCTGCGGAATGGTGAAGAGGCGTCCAATGATGGCGTTGGTCACCACTTTGACCCCCAAGCCTTTCAATGCCTCCAGTTCGCGATCAATCAGCTTCTTGGGCAGCCGGAATTCCGGGATGCCGTACTTGAGCACGCCACCCGCGGTGTGCAGCGCCTCGTAGATGGTCACGTCGACGCCCGCGCGTGCCAGGTCCACGGCGCAGGTGATGGACGCGGGACCGCTGCCGATCATGGCTGCCTTGTGGCCGTTCCGCTTGACCGAAGTCGCCAGCGACCATCCGTTCTTGAGCGCCATGTCTCCCACGAAGCGCTCGAGACGGCCGATGCCGACAGGTTCCAGCTTGTTGCCCACGATGCACACGGCTTCACATTGCGTTTCCTGCGGGCAGACGCGGCCGCAGATGGCGGGCAGCACGTTGTCAGCGGCCAGGACGTCGTAGGCCTTGCGGAAGTCGCGGTTCTCGATCGCCTGGATGAAACCCGGAATGTTGATGGCCACCGGGCATCCCGCGATGCAACCGGGATTCTTGCACTGGATACATCGGGCCGCCTCGGCAAGCGCCTGGTCCTCGGTGTAGCCCAGCGTCACCTCATTCCAGTTGCGCGCGCGCACCGCCGGATCCTGTTCCGGCATGGCGGTCTTGGTCTTGGCGATGGTCTTGATGGTTTTCTTCGGTCTTGTTGGTGCTTCCATTACGGGCTCTGACTTGTTTCTTGGGGGCTGGACTACTTGGGCAGGTGGCACTGGTGTTGTTCACGCAGGCGCCGCATCGACTCGCGTTCGAACGAGTCGAAACGCTTGGCCCGCGCCAAAAGTTCGTCGAAGTCAACCTGCAGGCCGTCGAACTCGGGGCCGTCCACGCAGGCAAAGGCCATCTTGCCACCCACGGTCACGCGGCACCCACCGCACATTCCGGTGCCGTCAACCATGACCGGGTTGAGACTGACGATGGTCTTGACGCCGCGGGGTTTGGTGACCGCCACGCAGGCCTTCATCATGATGGAGGGCCCGATGGCCAGCACCTCGTCGAGGTCTGGATTTCTGTCCAGCACTTCCTGCAGCGGGCCGGTGACCAGGCCCTTCACGCCGAAGGAACCGTCGTCGGTGGCGATGATCAGCTCGTCGCTTTCTGCTTTGAAGCGGTCGATCCAGAACATGAGATCCTTGGACCGGAAGCCGACGATGGAGATGGTGTGGGCGCCGTTCTGCTTGTACTGGCGCAACTGAGGATAGGTCGGGGCCACGCCGAGACCGCCGCCCACGCACACGACCTTCTTCACCTTGTCGAAGGAACGCGCGCGACCAAGCGGACCCGCGAGATCGTCGAGGTACTCGCCTTCCTTCAGACCCATGAGCGCCGTGGTCGTCTTGCCCACGGCCTGGATGACCAGGGTGATGGTTCCGGCCTGGCGATCGAAATCGGCGATGGTCAGGGGAACGCGCTCGCCGCCATCCCCGTGACGGACGATCACGAAGTGGCCGGGCTGCGCCGCCTTGGCGATGTCAGGCGCCTCCAATTTCCAGAGGTAAGTGACAGGGGAAAACTGCTCTCGTTTGACGATCTTGAACATCGGTGTCTCGTCGGGGCTGGTGCCTACCAAGTACCTACGGTACGCACGGCACACAGTCAACGAGAGTCGACAGTAGAATCGAGTCTCGCGACCGGCGGTGGCGTGCTACGTGCGCGATCTCATTTCCGGTTTGGTCGCGACGTTCTCCAGATACCAGGCGTAGGTTTTTCGGATGCCTGCCTCCAGGGTGTGTTGCGCCTTCCAACCCAGGGCGTGCAGCCGGCCCACGTCGAGCAGCTTGCGAGGCGTTCCGTCAGGCATCGCCTCGTTCCAGACAACGCCGCCCGAATAGCCCACGATACCGCGCACCAGCTCAGCCAGATCGCGCAGCACGATGTCTTCGCCCAGCCCCACGTTGACGAACATCTTCTCGTCTTCGCGCTCGCGCCCAGCGTCGAAGTGGTTCATCAGGAACACCAGCGCGTCCGCCAGGTCCTCCACGTAGAGCAGTTCGCGCCGTACCTTGCCGGTGCCCCACAACTCCACGCTGCCCTGGCCCGCCACCTTGGCCTCGTGGAACTTGCGAATCCAGGCCGGCAGTACGTGGCTGGTTTGCAGGTTGAAGTTGTCGCCCGGGCCATAAAGGTTGGTGGGCATGGCGGCGATGAAATTGGTGCCGTGCTGGCGGTTGTAGCTCTTGCACATCAGGATGCCGGCGATCTTGGCGATGGCGTAGGCATCGTTGGTGGGCTCCAGCTTGCCGGTGAGCAGGCACTCCTCTTTCAGAGGCTGCGGCGCCAGCTTGGGGTAGATGCAGGAACTGCCCAGGAAAAGCAGCTTGCGCACCTTGTGGCGAAAAACCGCGTCGATCAGGTTGGTCTGGATCTGCAGGTTGATGCGGATGAAATCGGCGGGAAAGGTGTCGTTGGCCTTGATGCCGCCGACCTTGGCCGCCGCGAGAAAAACATACTCCGGCTGCGTGCGCGCGAAGAAGGTATCGGTGGCGTGGGCATCGGTGAGGTCGAAGTCCGCGATGTCGCTGGTGATGACATTGTCATACTCACGGCGCAGGCGGCGCTCGATGGCCGAGCCGACCAGGCCGCGGTTGCCGGCGACATAGATGCGCGAGTTTTTTTCCATGCACACCGAAGTCTACCCGATCCAGCCTGTCTAGCGCGCGAGCGCAGGCTGGACCACGGCGAGTACGCTGTCCTTGACCGCCTGGTCGGTGAACACCGGCAGGTTGCCCGGAACCGACACGGTCGGGATCCCGGCGGCTGACAGGCGCTTGATGGCGGGCAGGGCCTTGCTCTGGAATTCCGCCAGGCGAGTGCGGATCTTTTCTTCGGTGTCGTCGGATCGCTGCACCACCGGGGTGCCGCACGCCGTGCACTTGCCGTCGGGCGTGGGCGGCTTGAACTGCAGGTGGAAGACCTTGGCGCAGGACTTGTTGGGGCACACGCGCCGGCCGATGGTGCGGGCCACGATGGCTTCGTCCTCGTTGTCGACGATGAGCACCAGATCGATGCGCGTGCCGCAATCCTTGGCCAGGGCGAGCAGAAAGTCCGATTGCTCAGGCGTGCGCGGGTAGCCGTCCAGCACGAAGCCCTTGCCGTTGCCGGCGCGAAAGGCCGCTGCCAGAAGCGCGTTGGTGATCTCGTCGGGCACGAAGCGGCCACGATCCACGTATTGGGCCGCCTTGAATCCCAGCATCGCCGCATCGACATCCACAGCCGCCTTGGCGCATGCGGGAGCCAGAGCCTGGCGAATTGCCGTGTCGGCTGCGAACTTGCCGTCGATCCACAGACCATCGGTCTTGGCGTTGCCGCGCACCTTGTTGAAGGTGCCCAGGTACTCTCGAAAGATGTTCCCCGTGGCGAGCTGCCGCAGGCCGTAGGTCTGCACCAGCACGTCCACGCGCGGCTGCTTGCCCGCGCCGCTCTTGCCTGCCACGACGATATTCTGCACGTTCATGTTGCGTCCTCGTTCAAAGTTGCGGCGCACATTATCGGATCCCGCGCCTTGTGAACAGCCGTAGCGGCGACATGCGGTCGTCCTGCCGCTATGGGGCGTTGCGCCTAGTCCACTCTCGACGATAGCCTCTGTGGGAAGATATGGGCACAGGGCGTAGCTGAAAACCCTTTGGGCCGCGAGCCTGGCTGACCAACCCTACCCCTCCTGGCTCAGCTCCTTTGCAGCCAGACGTCCGAATCCTCGCTGGACCGAGGCCATCGGGCGGGCCAGCATCTTCACAGGTACTGGCGCAAGATCTTCCGGCTGTGCGCATCCAGTTGCGGCACCGAGGTGATGCGGTAGCGGATGCCGTGGCTGTCGATCAGCAAGGCACCATCGCTGCCCATGCGACGGATGTTGTCCTCGCTGGTCAGCTCGAAATTGGTGTCGCCGCGGTCGCTCTTGACGAACCACTGGCTGCAGCCGCCGCCCTCGACCACGCGCAGGATGCACAGGATGCGCGGGATGAACTCGCGCCGGGCCAGCTCGGCGGAAAGTTGCTCGCGGGTTTCGGCCGAAACATCGGCCAGGTCGGTCAGACAGAGGACTTCGTGGCCGGTTTCGTCGCACAGGGAAATCCATTGTTCGGGCGCGGAAAAGGGGAAGGCGTGAACAGGCACGACACCGCTGTGGCTTTGCCCGTCGGGCATGGTCACGACCAGCCGGCCAAAGGCGTCGTGGTGTAGGCGAATCGGGAGGGCTGCGCTGGCGTCCTTCACGCGTCACCTCCCTCGCGGTCGGTCAGGGCTGGCGGCACTTCCCGCGGCGGCTCGGGACTTCCCAGCGCCTGTCCACGCTGCATCTGTGCCTGGTAAAGCTGCGCGTAGCGGCCGCCCGCGGCGAGCAGATCGGCGTGCTGTCCCACCTCGACGATGCGGCCGTGCTCGAGCACGACCAGCCGACTCGCCTGGTGCAAGGTGCTCAGCCGGTGAGCGATCGCGATGGTGGTGCGGCCGCGCACCAGATTGTCGAGCGCCTCCTGGATCTCGCGTTCGGTTTGCGTGTCCACCGACGAGGTCGCTTCGTCGAGGATGAGGATGCTCGGGTCGATGAGCAGGGCGCGCGCGATGGAGATGCGCTGGCGCTCTCCGCCCGACAGGGTGTGGCCGCGCTCGCCCACCATGGAATCGTAGCCGTCGGAAAGCTGCAGGATGAACTCGTGCGCGCGCGCGGCCCGCGCCGCGGCCACGATCTCGGCGCGCGTGGCCTCGGGTTTTCCGTACGCGATGTTCTCCGCGATGGTGCCCCAGAAGAGGAAAGGGTCTTGCAAGACAATGCCAATGCTCCGGCGGTACTCGGCAATGGGGAAAGAACGGATGTCGGTCCCATCGACCAGCACGGCGCCCTCGCTCACGTCGTAGAAACGGCAGACCAGATTGACCAGAGTGCTCTTGCCTGCGCCGGTGGTGCCCACCAGGCCGATCATCTCGCCCGGCTGCACCTGCAGGCTGACGGCGTCGATGACTTGCCGGCTGCCGAAGCGGAAGCTGGCATTGTGTACCTCGATGGCGCCGCGGATCTTGCCAGGATGCACGGGATGCGCCGGCTCGGGCACGCCCGGCGGCCGGTCCAGGATCTCGAACAGGCGCTGGCTGCTGGCCGCCGCCTTCTGCGTGTTGGTGGCCATGCGGCTCATGGACTCGAGCCGCGCGTAGAAACGGCCAATGTAGGCCAAGAAAGCCACCAGCACGCCGACTGTCACGCGGCCGCTGAACACCTCCCAGGCGCCGACCACCCACACCACCAGCAAGCCGACCTGGTTGAGCAAGGCCACCGCGGGCCAGAAAAACGTCCACACCTTGTTGACCCGGTCATTGGCCGCGATGATGCGCAGGTTGGCGGCGCCGAAGCGCTCAGCTTCCCGCTTCTCTTGCGCGAAGGCTTTCACCACGCGGATACCCGGAATGGTGTCGGCCAGGATGCTGGTCATCTCGGCCCAGGCGCGGCCGCCGTGCAGAAAGCCGTGGGTCAGCCGGTCGCGCAGGTGCACGGTCAGCCAGGCGATGATGGGGAAGGTGCAGAGTGTGGCGGCGGCCAGGATGGGGTCGATGCTGATGAGCACCACCGCGGTGCCCACGATCATCAGCACGTCGGCGATGAAGTCGACCAAGGTGTCGGAGAGGAAATTGCAGATGCGGTCGGTGTCGCTGCTGATGCGGGCCACCAGATCGCCGGTGCGCTTGGTGCCGAAGAACTCCAGCGACAGCTTCTGCAGGTGGGCATAGGTGGTGTTGCGCAGATCCGCGCTGATGCGCTCGCTGACCCAGGCCAGCACCCAGCCCTGGGCCCAGCCCAGCGCCCAGGCGAGCAGCGACGCGCCGGCAAAGGCAAAAAGATAGAAGCCGACGCGGCGGAATCCGGCGTCACGTTCTCGTTCGATGCTGCGCAAGCCTGCCTGGTGGTCGCTGGTCGCGGAGGCGGAGCGCAGCTCTTTGACGTGGTCCTGGTAAGGCTCCAGCACCTTGTCGACCAGAGGCCAGGTCAGATAGGGCGGGACCAAGCCGGCGGCGGTTCCGCCGAGAGTGAGCACAAGGCCAAGCACCAGCGCGGCGGTGTGGGCGCGGGCAAAGCGAAACAGACGGAAGAGCGAACGCACGTTGGCGGGCGCCGACGGTTTCTCGCCTTCGGGCACAGCCAATTCATCGTCCCGTCCGAGATCGCCGGGCGCGTGGCCGGCGGCCAGGCGGTCGAAAACATCCGCCAGATTGCGGGCAGCGCCAGCCCGGCCCACAGTGTGGTGCCAACATGCCAAACGCGCGCTGGGGCTGAGTGCTTCCAGAGTGCCCAGTCCGCCCCGGTCGCGCGCCTGCAGCCGCGCCACCTGATGAAGCGGCCACGCGCGCACTTCGCCGTCTTCGCGCGCCAGCAGGCGGCGGTCGGTGAGCACCACCAGCCCCTCGCAGTACTTCAGCCGGTCATCCAGATCGGGCTGGAACACCGCGCGCAGGGATTCACCCGGTGCAAGCAGACTCTGCACGATGCCGCGCAAGGGCTCAGGGAGCTGGTTGCAGGTTGCTTCGGATTCGGTCAAGGTGCGCTGCTCAATGTCCCCACGTGGGGTGCCTTCTTTGCCGCCGTCGACGAAATTTCAGCCCAAAATACACCACGGCGCTCGCCGTGACACAGATTGGATTAGTCTCTTAGACGTCATCGTGCATCGGTCATTCAAGGAACCATCCATGGAGATCCGCAGAATCTTGGCCCTGCGCGGCCCCAACATCTGGTCGCGGCACCCGGTGTTGGAAGCGTGGGTGGATCTCAAGGACCTCAGCGACAGACCGTCTGATTCCATACCCGGATTGAATGACCGGCTGATGGCGTGGTTGCCGACCATGATCGAGCACCGCTGCAGCGTGGGTGAGCGCGGCGGGTTCTTCCAGCGTCTGCGCGAGGGCACCTATCCCGCGCATATCCTGGAACACGTCTGCATCGAGTTGCAGAACCTGGCCGGCTCCACCGTCGGGTACGGCCGCGCGCGCGAGACGGCGGAAGAGGGCGTGTACCGGGTGGTGGTGCGCTACCGTGACGAGAGGCTGGCCCGCGCCTGCCTGCTCGCCGCCCGCGAGCTGGTGCTGGCCGCCATCCACGACAGCCCCTACGACGTCGCGCAAGAGGTGAGCAAGCTGCGCGAGTTGGCCGACCGCGTGTGCCTGGGCCCCAGCACGGCCGCCATCGTGGCCGCGGCCGATGCTCGTGGTATCCCGGTGCGCCGGCTCAACGAGGGCAGCCTGGTGCAGCTCGGCCAGGGAGCCAAGCAGCGCCGCATCTGGACGGCCGAAACCGACCGCACCAGCGCGGTGGCTGAATCGATTGCACAGGACAAGGAGTTGACCAAGAGCCTCCTGCGCGCCGGGGGAATTCCCGTTCCCGAGGGCCGCCTGGTCAGCGACGCGGACGATGCCTGGCAGGCGGCCGAGGAGATTGGCGTGCCGGTGGTGGTCAAGCCCCGCGATGGCAACCATGCCCGCGGCGTGTTCACCAGCCTGACCAGCGAGGCTCAGGTGCGTGCCGCGTTCGAGATTGCGACCCACGAAGGCAGCGGCGTGATTGTCGAGAAGTTCGCCGAGGGCGCCGAACACCGCCTGCTGGTGGTGGGTGGCAAGCTGGTGGCGGCCACGCGCGGGGACATCGCCAGCATCGTCGGTGACGGCCAGCGAACCGTGGCCCAGCTCGTCGACGATCAGATCAATTCCGATCCCAGGCGCGGCTCGTACGAATCCTGTCCGCTGTGCCGGATCACTTTGAAGGATGAGACCACGCTCATGCACCTGGAACGCCAGGGCCACCGTCCCGACAGCGTGCCCGCGGCCGGCGAGTCGGTGGTCGTCCAGTACAGCGACAACCTGTCCATCGACGTAACCGACCAGGTTCACCCGAGCATCGCCGCCCACGCGGCCCTGGCGGCCCAGATCGTCGGTCTGGACGTGGCCGGGCTCGATGTGGTGGCGAGCGACATCTCGCAGCGGCTGGAAGACCAGGGCGGGGTCGTGGTCGAGGTTAACGCCGGGCCAGGACTGGCCATGCACCTGGCACCCTCGGTGGGCGCGCCCCGTCCGGTGGGTGAGGCCATCGTGGACACGCTTTTCCCGCCGGGCGAGAACGGCCGCATCCCCATCGTGTGCGTAACCGGCAGCAACGGCAAAACCACGGTCACCCGTCTCGTGGCGCACATCCTGCGTTCGGCCGGTCGCACGGTGGGCATGACCTGCAGCGACGGCATCGACGTTTCGGGCCGCACCATCGAGGGCGGGGACTGCGCCGGCCCGCGCAGCGCGCGCAAGATCCTGGTCAACCCGCAGGTCGAGGCTGCGGTGTTCGAAGCCGCCCGCGGCGGTATCCTGCGCGAGGGCCTTGGCTTCGACCGTTGCGACGTGGCGGTGGTGACCAACATCGGTCAAGCCGATCACCTGGGACTGCACAACGTGAACACCGTAGACGATGTGTTCACGGTCAAGCGCACGCCGGTGGACGTGGTCTTGCCCACCGGCTCTGCGGTGCTCAATGCCAGCGATCCGCTGGTGGTGAAGATGGCGCCGCTGTGCGCGGGTTCGGTGATCTTCTTTGCCCTCGATGGCACGCCTCCGACGCTGCAGGAGCACCGCGGCCAAGGCAAGCGGGCGGTCTTCGTGCGCGACGGTAAGTTGATTCTGGGCGAAGGACCGTCGGAGACCGACCTGATCTCGATCAACGAGATCCCCATCACTTACTCCGGGCGCGCGCCCTTCCAGGTGGAGAACGCCCTCGCGGCCGCCGCGGCGGCCTGGGCGCTGGGTCTTCCCAATGAGGCCATCCGCACGGGACTGGAAACCTTCCGCGCGGATCGGCAGGATGACCCCTGTCGCTTCAACGTCGTGCCCTATGGCGAGGCAACCCTGGTGATCGACGACTGCCACAACGTCTCTGCGTTGCTCGCAGTGGTGTCTGCGCTCGAGCGCTTTCCCCATCGGAGGCGCACGGCGGTCTATTCGGCAGGCGACCAGAGACGGGACGAGGACATCGTGCGGCAAGGAGAGATTCTGGCTGGTGCCTTTGACCGAGTCATCCTGTACGACGACCCATCAGCCGCGGGCCGGGCCAAGGGCGATGTGCCTGGCCTGCTGAGAAAAGGACTCGTTTTGGGAGAGCGAGTGGCTGAGATCATTCATGTTTCTGACTATCGCGAGGCGGTTGGAAATGCCGTCGACCTGCTCAAACCGGGCGAACTGGCGCTGGTTCAGGTTCTCGACGGTGAAATCGAATCGAGTCTCGCTGTGTTATCGGCCGTCGGCGTGGTCAGCGAAGAGAAAAAGGCACGCGGTGGTGCCGGAGCTGCGAATAAAACCCGTTCGCGGTCCGTCGCACTACCAGTGACCCTCCGGTCTTCATCAAGGCCGGATTCGAAGAAAAACTGACCAACCCGAAGACGGCCACCATGCAACTCACCAGAATTCGCGCACTTAGGGGACCCAATGTCTGGAGTCGTCGTACCGCGCTTGAGGTAACCGTCGACCTTGGCCCGGACAACTTGACCGTGGCCGAGTTCCCAGGAGTCGAGAAGCGCCTGCACGACCTTTTTCCTGACACGTTTTCCGGGGCGCAATGGGCCGAGGGCGATCGGGCCAGCGCGGCCGGCGAAGGTGCCACCCTGGCGCACGTGTTGGAGCGTGTGGCGATGGCGCTGCAGAAGGGGGCACGGGTGCCGGTGTCCTTCAGCAGGACGACCGCGACCAACGGAGCGGGCGTGTTCAAGGTGGTGGTGGAGTATCGCGAGGAGGACGTGGCACGTGCGGCTGTGGAAGCGGCGGTCCAGGTCATCGATACCGTCCTGGCCGAGCAGAGCTTCGACGTGCTTGCCACTCTCAAGAAGCTACGTTCGATGGACGAGGATCTGCGCCTCGGTCCCAGCACCCGGGCCATCGTGCGTGCAGCCGAGGCACGGGGGGTGCCCACTCGCCGGCTGAACGGGGGCAGTCTGGTTCAGCTTGGCTGGGGTTCGCGCCAGCGACGCATTTTGGCGGCTGAGACCGATCGCACCAGCGCCATCGGAGAATCCATCGCTCAAGACAAGGAACTGACCAAGCTCCTGCTTCGATCGGTGGGCGTGCCCGTGCCGTCAGGCGGCCCGGTCAAGGACGCCGATGAGGCTTGGGAGCTGGCACAGGAGATTGGTGTTCCGGTGGTGGTGAAGCCCCAGCACGGCAATCAGGGTCGCGGCGTCGCCGTCAACCTGACGACGCGCGAGCAGGTTCATGCCGCATTCCAGGCCGCGCGGGCCGAGGGCTCGTCGGTGATGGTGGAATGCTTCGCCCCGGGTGCCGATCACCGGTTGTTGGTGGTGGGTGACCGGATGATTGCGGCGGCCCGTCGCGATCCGCCCTGCGTGCAGGGCGACGGCAAGTCCACAGTGGCCGAGCTGGTGGCGGTCGTCAACGCGGACCCCTGCCGGGGCGAGGACCACTCCACCTCACTGAGCAAGATGCGCCTCGATGTGATCGGGCTGGCCGTGCTGGCCGGTCAGGGCTACACGCCTGGTTCGATCCCGGCGGCCGGCACGCAGGTATTTCTGCGCCAGAACGGCAACCTGAGCACGGGCGGCTCGGCCACCGACGTGACTGACCGCGTGCACCCGGAGAACGCCGCACGCGCGGTGGACGCGGCTCGGGTCATCGGGCTGGATATCGCGGGCGTGGACGTGATCTGCTGCGACATCAGCCGGCCCATGGAAGAGCAGGGTGGAATTGTGGTTGAGGTCAACGCCGCGCCTGGGCTTCGCATGCACCTGGACCCGTCGGTGGGCAAGCCGCGGCCGGTGGGCGAGGCCATCGTGTCCACCATGTTCCCGCCCGGAGAGAACGGGCGCATCCCGCTCGTGGCAGTGGCCGGCACCAACGGCAAGACAACCACGGTGCGCATGGTCGGCCACATCCTGAGGGCTTCCGGTCGGCACGTCGGAATGGCCTGCACCGACGGTATCTACATCGACGACCGGCGCATCGACACAGACGATTGCAGCGGACCCCGCAGTGCTCGCGCGGTGTTGTTCAACCCGCGCGTGGATGCGGCCGTGCTCGAGACTGCGCGCGGGGGCATCCTGCGCGAGGGCCTCGGCTTCGACATGTGTGACGTGGCCATTGTCACCAACATCGGCGAGGGCGACCACCTGGGCATGGCAGGCATTGACACCGCGGAGCAACTGGCCGAGGTGAAGCGCACGGTGGTGGAGAACGTGGCGCCCACCGGCGCGGCCGTGCTCAATGCGGAGGACTCCATGACCGTGGCCATGGCGCCCTATTGCCCGGGCTCCGCGATCTTCTTTTCTCGCGACCCCCAGCACCCGCTCATCGTCGCTCACCGTGCCCGCGGTGGCCGTGCCGTGGTGGTGCGCAACGACGTGGTGGTGCTGGTCGAGGGCAACCGGGAGCAGCGGGTGACCAGCCTGTCCGCGGTGCCGCTCACCCGCGACGGCAAGATCGGCTTCCAGGTCGACAACGTGCTGGCTGCAACCGCCGCTGGTTGGTCGGTGGGCGTGCCTTGCGAGGTGATGCGCGCGGCGCTGGCGACATTCACCAGCGACACCCGCAGCACGCCGGGGCGGTTCAACGTCCTGGATTACGAAGGGGCAACCATCGTGGTCGACTACGGGCACAACGCCGACGCCCTGGTGGCGCTCATCGATGCCATCGGTCGCATGCCCCACGACCGGCGCGTGGTGGTGTACACCGCGGCGGGAGATCGGCGCAATGTGGACATTATTCGCCAGGCCGAGATCATCGGCAACGGCTTCGACCACGTGATCATCTACGAGGACAAGTGCACGCGCGGCCGGCCCGACGGCGAAGTGGTGTCGCTCATGCACCGCGGACTGGCACGCAGCACGCGGGTGGCCGAGATCATCGAGACGCGAGGCGAATTTCACGCCATAGAGACAGGGCTGCGCATGTTGTTGCCGGGGGACCTGATTCTGGTTCAGGTCGATCAGGTGGACCCCTCGCTTGCCTTCATCGAGCAGTTCGTGGCTGCCAACCGTATGTCCGCGGCGCCCGCCGCGCGATCGCAGGCAAACGCCCCGGCCGCGCAGTCAGAAAAGCGCGCCTTGGGACTCGGGCCGCAGGTCGCGTGACGGCACCCCGCTACTTGAAGTTCTCCGCAGCAAACCGCCAGTTGACGACTCGCCAGAACTCCTCGACGTAGTTTGCGCGCGCGTTCCGGTAGTCGATGTAGTAGGCGTGCTCCCACACGTCGCAGGTCAGGATGGGTCGCTGGCCGTCCTTGATCGGCGTGCCGGCATTGCTCGTCTGCTGGATGTTGAGGCTCCCATCAGCGCCTTTGACCAGCCAGGCCCAGCCTGAACCAAACAGCGTGACCGCAGCGTTACTGAACTTCTCCTTGAAGGACGCGAACCCGCCGAAGCTCTTGCCGATGGCATCGGCCAGGGGGCCGCTCGGCTCGCCACCGCCCTGAGGCGACAGGCAGTTCCAGTAAAAGCTGTGATTCCAGACCTGGGCCGCGTTGTTGAAGATTCCGCCCGAGGCTTTCTTGATGATCTCCTCCAAAGAAAGGTCGGCGAATTCGGTGCCGGGGATGAGCTTGTTCAGGTTGGCCACATAGGTCGCATGGTGTTTGCCGTAGTGGTACTCGATGGTTTCCTTCGAAATGTGTGGGGCCAATGCGTCCTTGGCGTAGGGAAGTTCAGGCAGCTTGTGTTCCACGGTCCTCCTCCTTGCTTGGCTAGGATGACACGAATCGCTGCAATGTTACCTGGCGTTTTTCCGGCTCACGCCTGGGGCCGCTTGCTGCGGTCGAGGTTCGCGTGGGTTCGCAGATCCTCGGGACGGACCTCCCACAAAGGCGGCCGCGAAAAGAACAGCAGTTGGCCGTCGTGGTCGCCCAAATCCAGGCATCGATGCGGGCAGTCGCCTCGGCAGTGATGCTCGACGAAGTTCAGGGCGGCGGCAGCGGCCTCGCCCGCAGCGTCCAGACGGTAGGCCGGATCCACCACGCCTTTCTCCACCAGCAGGTTGCGCAACCCGGTGACCAACTCGACCACCTCGGGCTCGCTTGGCTCGGGGTCGGCCGCCCGTCCTTCCAGCCACTTGAGGAAGTGGCGGGCGAAGGCAAGTGCCGCTTGCTCGATGGATGCCAGCGACGAGCGCCGAGCAGAGGGCGCCGCGCGATTGGCTTCGTTGACCGCCTGGTAGATTTCCGCGGACAGGTCCAACTCGGCCACCTCGCGCAGCGTGATGCGCGTGGCACCTTCCTCGATGCGATGGAGCAGCGAATCTCGACCCTCCTGTTCGCGTCCGCGCGTGTGCCGGGGTTCGGCCGCGGTGGCTTCGGCGGCGACGGCCAGCGATCGCATGGCCAGGTGGACGAGAAACTCGGGATTGCCGGCCGCCATGTTGGCGGCCACCTGCAGGCAGAGCTTGGCTCGCTTGTCTTCCCCGGCTGCGCGCAGCACCCGTGCCTGGTGGCGCAGCATCCGGCCAACCCGCTCGATTTCGCCGGTGGCCACCATGCGCTCGAGCAGGACCGGCATCACCTTGTCCAGACGCCGGGTCATCTCGCTTTCCAGGCCGCGGCTGGTCTTGGCCCGGCTGGGGCGGCTGATGACCGCGAGGGCCGGACGCATGACTTCCTCTCCGGGCTCCAGGTACCAGTACTCGAAGCCGGGACTGGTGAGCAGGCCGCGCAGCGCGTTCGCGGACACATGTCTGCGTGCAGGCAGGGGATCGGGAAGGGCGCGCGCGCCAGCCAGCATGGGTTGCATCGCGCGCAACGCGAACTGGACGTCCGGCTCCTCGTTAGGACGCGCCGGCCGCGAGCGCTCGAGTGCTTCCTGCAGGATGCTGAGCCCAACCTCGATCGGCACATCGCCTGACAGGGGCGTCATCATTTCGCGCTCGCGCGCGACGAACTCCTCTGCCTCGCGCCCACTGGCGGGGGCATGCACCATGGCGTCGCGCACGCCGTCCACCAGGCTGATGAGAAAGTGCACCAGGGTGAAGGCGGGCGGCCGCGGGATCACGAAGGTCAGGGCGAAGCACGAATCACCGTCGGAGCCGGTGGCGAAACAGGTCACCTCTCGCCAGACTGGCTTGACCTTGCCCGCGAAGCCCTGCGTGTGCAGCGCTTCCAGCAAGCGCGTCGTCACGCTCGCCTCGCTGACATCCTTGGTAGTCGCGGCAAGCCCAGCCAGGAAGTCCGCCGCCTCCTGGCTGGGGTTGGCGCCGAGAAGGGCAATCAGTTCCCGGCGCCGCTCGGGGTCTTCCTCGACAGCCAGCAGGTGACCCAGCACCACGGTCACACGGCTGGCGTCCGAGCCCGCCAGGTGGACCAGAGCCTGCGAGAAGCCGCTGCGATCCTGTGCCGGTGTGGCTCGATAGGCGGCGCGAATGGCCTCGGCCGCGAAGGAATCGTCGCCTGCCTCGGAAACCATCTCGCGCACGGGAAGTTCCAGCAACACACCCCGCTCGTCAGACGACAGGGTGTGGGTGATGCCTGGGGCATATTCCTGAATGGCCGCAGCGGCGGCGGCGCGCTGGTGCAGCGGCGCTCCGGGGTCGAGCATGACCGGCACCAGCAGCGGCCCGCAGGGAGGGCCCGCCAGCCAGCCCAGCGCCTCGGCCACCAGGCGCGCGCGCCGGCGGTCGCTCTTGCGCAGGGCTGCGGTCAGCACAAAGAGAGCGTTCTCGTCGAGGCGATCCTTCCAGGGCGCCAGCGCGGCGTGGAAGTGATCCTTCTGCGGAAAGGGGCCCTCCTCGTAGGACGCAATACGAGCCATCAGCTCGTCGGTGCGGATGGCAGGCATGGCCCGGCACCATAGCACTGGCAAGCGCCAGAAAGACTACAGTCTTGCCACCACCGCCTCCAGCAACTCGCCCATGCGGGCGGCGCCGCCCGCTGCCGCGCTGGTCACGTCCTCGTGCCGGAGCGGCGTGCTCAGGATGCCGGCAGCCGGGTTGGCCACCAGTGACAGGCCGAGAACCTTCAGGCCCGCGTGGCGCGCGGCGATGACCTCATGGACGGTGGACATGCCCACCAGATCCGCGCCCAGGATGCGCAGCATCCGCACCTCCGCAGGTGTCTCGTAGGACGGGCCGCACATGCCCGCGTAGATGCCTTCACGCAAGGGCTTGCCCCACGCCGTCTGTGCTGCCTGCGCCGCTAGGACGCGCAAGGCCGGCGTGTAGGTGTCGGTCATGTCCACGAAACGAGGGCCTAGGCGCTCGTCGTTGGCACCGGCCAGGGGCGACAGGCCGGTCAGATTCAGGTGATCGCGGATGCAAACGATCTCACCCACGGCCAGGCTCGGCTCGATGCCGCCCGCCACGTTGGTCACCACCACCGTGGTTGCGCCCAGTGCTGCGGCCACCCGCACGCCGAAGCCGATCTCGGCCGGCGCATAGCCCTCGTAGGCATGAACCCGACCACACAGCACGACGGTATTTTTGCCAGCCATGCGGCCAAAGAGGAGTCGCCCTGGATGGCCCGCCACCGTGGTCTCGGGAAAACACGGGAGCTGGGCGTAGTCGATGGAGCGCACGTCGGCCAGAGCCGCGCCGGCCGCGGTCAGGCCCGAGCCGAGCACGATGGCCACCTGGGCACCCGTCGCGCCCAGGTGCTGGCGGACGGCCTCCGCAGCCACCCGTACACGGTCATGAAGGCCGGCAGATAGTTTCATGATGGAGGCGCAGTCTACATGGGTTTCACTGGCAGAACGACTTCCCCAATCCACGGAGCTACGGGCACATCTTCTTGTTATCGTTTCGCATGACCGATGCGGGTAGCTATATCGTGCAGGCCGATCTTGTCGAGCAGGTCGGGACTGACATCGGCCAGGGAACACACGTCATCGGATGCGCCGCCTACCATGACGCGACAGGACTGAGCCGTGAGGCCAATGCAAGCGCGTTGCGTTGCACGCAAGAACTTGAGAATTCGGTCAGATATATTTTCCCATATCAGGCCGCTCTGCTATTGAATACGCAAACACCAACCGAGAGGGTGACATGAACGCAAGGAACAGAACGATCGTAAAGGTTAGTCTTGCTTTGGCTTCGCTCGCTGTGTGTGCCGTTTTCGCGACATTCACGACCTCCTGCGCGAGCAGCGACAACACTGGCGGCAGCGGCGGCTCGTCCGCTGCTGCTGGCACGCACGCTGGCGGCACGCCCGCCACCGGCGGCACGACCGCTGCCGGCGGAAGCCCCGCCGCTGGCGGCAACACCGTCACGTTCAGCTCGGGACAGGCCCAAGGGCCGATGACAGGGTACGCCTACGTTGCGCTTGGCCCACAGGACAGCATCAGTGATCCGGTCTGCAACCCGACCGCGACTGCCGGCGCGTCGACGCAACAGATCAGCAACACCACGCCTTGTCCGACGACGGGCCAGACGGTCTGGGACTCTGCCACCGCCCTTTGCATTTCCGGCAGCATCCCCAAAGTGCAGGACGATACAGCTTTTCCAACTGGTGACTATACCGCCGACTGGGGGCTTCAAATCGGCGTGAACACCAGCAACCCGCCCGGCACGACCCTCGGCACCAGCTACTCCACTATCGCGCTCAACATCAACCCTTCTGCGGTAACACCGGCAAATACCGCCATCCGGGCCATCATTCACCTCGTCAGCATGACTGCAACGGCGAATCCCTACTGCGCCACCATAACGACATCTGGCGCGCCTATCCCGCTCACCAGCTTCAACACGGCATGCTGGGACAACAGCGGCACTGCCTTGCTCGCGACGGACGTTCCCAACATCGACAAGGTCGGCGTACAGATCTCTTCGGATCTCACCAACGCATACACCGTGTCCGGCTTCTGCCTCAACAGCATCGTGTTCGGGAACTAATCGCGGCGTCCATCCATCGAAACGGGGTACTTCGGTACCCCGTTTTTTTGCCTAGAACCCACGCAGCCAGGCGTGGCGCATCCGTCGTCGGGCCGGCGATGCCGCGGGATCGATCGCAAAGACCCACTTGCGTTCGGGCGTGCGCACCAGGTGCAGGCTGGTCGTGCGCAGGATTTCCTGGCGGAAGAACGCGACCGTCGCGGTCTGCCCAGGGGCGCAGTCGGCCAGCCGCTTGCCCACCGTCGAGGCATCCACGCGATGCTGGTTGACCGCCACGATCTCGTCCCGGAAGGTCAGCCCGGCCCGCCAGGCCGGCGAATCCGGGATCACGTTCTTGACCACGGCGGCCTCGCCCGAGGCGAAGCTGAGTCCGGCCCAGGCCTGCTGCCGCCGCGCCTTCACCCGGTCGTCGCGTTCCGCCTGCGCGGGCGACCGGGCCGTGGCCAGCAGACCTGCTCGGCGCAGCCAGGAGGGCAGGGGCAGATTGGCGGTCCCGTCGATATAGCGTGAGAAATATGAACTGAGAGAACAGCGCCCGACCGACTCGGCAACCGCGCGAATGTCGGCGGCCGTGATGGACCGGCCACGCCGGCCGTGGCTTTGCCACAGGCGCCGGAACACGTGGGGCAACCCCCGCCGGCCCTGCGTCGCCTGCCGGAGCACGAGGTCCAGCAACAGGGCTGCCCACTTGCCCTTCTCGTAGTAGCTGACCGCGCGGTTGGCGTGGTTGTCGGCGGGTTTGTACTGCTTGATCCACGCCTCGAAGGACAGCTCGGAAAGAGGCGTGACGTTGCGGCCGGGTCGCCCGGCGTACTTGGCCCATTCTTCGCCCAGGTCCTTCAAGTAGCGCTCGGGCGTGAGCAGACCGGCGCGCAGCAAGATGATGGACTGCATGTACTCGGTGAAGCCCTCGTGAAACCAGAGCAGCCGCGTGTAGTTCTCGGCGGTGTAGTCGAAGGGCCCGAGGATCCGGTCGCGAATGCGCTTGACGTTCCAGGCGTGGAAGAACTCGTGCGCGGCCAACTCGTCGAAGCGCTGGGTGGCCTTTTCGTCCTCGAAAGCCATGCCGGCGATGTCGAGCGTGCACGAGCCAGCGTGCTCCAGCCCGCCGCCCCTTTCGGGCAAGGCGTGGATGGTGAACAGGTAGCGGTCGAAAGGGAACCCGCCGAAGAGCGCGCCGGTCGCAGCCACAATGCGCCGCAAGTGGGCCAGCAGGCTCGGAATGTCGGCGTTGGTGGGGCCGGCGAAGGCCACTTCGAAGCGCGTGCCATCGTGGCGAAAAGCGTAGAGGCGGTGCCTGCCGATTTCCACCGGCGCATCCACCAGTTCGTCGTAGCAGCCGGCGCGAAAGCAATGGCGAGCCCCACGGACCGCCGGCAAGGCGGTGCTGACGCGCCAGTCTGTTGGTGGTTCGACATCGAGCAGGCAGGGACGGGTCTCTTCGCCGTCCACAAGAAAGAAAAGGCTCGTGCCGCTTAGGAAGCCACGATCCTGGTCAAGGAACGAGGTGCGCACGCTTTGCTCGAAGGCGAAGACACGGTAGCTGACGTGAACCGGCCGGCCGCCGGTCTGCACCCGCCAGCGCAGTTTGTCCAGCCGCTCGCAGGGCAGGGCGCGACCATCGCCCGCGATGATCAGTTGATAGATGTGCCGGGAGAAATCCCGCACCATGTAGCTGCCTGGTGTCCACGCGGGAAAAACTAGATCCAGGACCGGACGGTCGGGCAAGCAGGGAATGTCCAAGGTGACGTGAAACTCGTGGCTGTGCGGCTCGGGCATGGCGACCCGATAGCGAAGAGGTGTATAGGCAGGCATCGAGGCGAGATTACCAGGGACCAGCCGTCTGGTACGATAGCCGCGTGTCGGCCGGCCCTGTCGTCTCTGTCTCCGTCGACCTCGATCCCATCGAGTGCTATTTTCGGATCCATGCTTTGCCCGGCGGCCCGGCCGATGAGATCCGGCATGTCATTCTGCGCCGGTGCCTGCCTCGCCTGGCTGACCTGTTTGACCGCCACGGCGTCCGCGCCACCTTTTTCGTGGTCGGGCGCGACCTCGAAGAAGACGCCGAGGGACGCCGCATGTTGGCCGACCTAGCCAGCGCTGGTCACGAGTTGGCCAGCCACACGCACACGCACCCCTACGACCTAGTCCGGCTTCCCCGTTCGCGCATCGCGGAGGAGATCGATCGGGCCCACGCTGCCATCGCCGCGGTTTGTGGGCGACCGCCGGTCGGCTTCCGCGCGCCTGGCTACGAGATATCGGCTGAGGTGATCGATCTGCTCTGCCGACGCGGCTATCGCTACGACTCGTCGACCTTCCCCGCTATACCCTATTATCTGGCCAAGGCTGCCGTGCTGGGGGTGATCCGTCTAGCGGGCCGGCGTTCGGGCAGCATCCTGGGCAGCCCGTCGGTCTTGCGGGCGCCGCGCGAGCCCTACCGGCCCTCGGCCAGCTCGCCCTATCGGCGCGGCGACCAGCCGATCGTGGAACTGCCCATAGCCGTGACCCCTTGGCTGCGGCTGCACGTCATTGGCACCACGTTGGTCATCGCGCCGGAATGGTTGCGGCGGCGTCTCACGGCCGCAGCGCTGGGTAGCCCGTTTTTCAATCTGGAACTGCACGGCATCGATCTGGCCGACGCCGGGGCTGATGGATTGCCTGCCGCACTGGTGGCCAAGCAGCCCGACCTGCGCGTTCCGCTGGTGCGCAAGCTGGCCGCGCTCGACGCAACTCTGGAGCAAGCGCGCAGATTGGGCGCCAGGTTCTTGCCGTTACGAGACGCCGCCGAAGAAATGTAATCGCGTGGGGAGCCGGCGAGCTCCCCCTGCGGGGACTTCGGGACGGCCCGCCACCCTGCCCACCCCGCGCGCTTCGCGCGCGCCCTCGGTGCTCGCCGCGGACCGTCGCGGGAGGGTTTGGCGAGGCCGAGCGCAGCGAGTGGGGTGGGTGTGGGCGTGGGGAGCCGAAGGGCGAAGCGAACCCTCCCAGGGTTCCCATCAAGATGTCAGAAAATTCCGCGATCGCGGGGTCGGGGCTAAGATCGCACTGAGCCATGCCCTGGCAACAGACCAACCCTCTCGACGAGCCGCCTAGCGCGGAGCGGGCGTTTGCGGCTACGGCCTACGACGCGCAGGGTCCGGGGTGCGACCACCTCGCCCGAGCGGATGACTCGCTGGTCGGCCAGCGCATCGATCACTTCCAGATCTGCGAGTTGCTTGGACAGGGCGGGATGGGCGCGGTTTACCTGGCACAGGATGTTTCGTTGGGGCGAACCGTGGCCATCAAGGTACTGCGCCGGGAACTGGCCAGCGACCAAAGACTGGTCGAACGGCTGATCATGGAGGCGCAGGCACAGGCTTGCCTGCAGCACCCCAGCGTCGTCACCATCTACTATATCGGCAGCTTTCAGGGCGCACCCTACTTCGCCATGGAGTACGTGCCTGGCGCCACGTTGGCCGACCACATCCAGCGCGAAGGGCCGCTGCCCTGGGGCGAGGCGCTGGAGTACATCATCCAGACCACGCGGGCGCTGGCCGCAGCCCAAGCGCGCGGCATGGTCCACCGGGACATCAAGCCGTCAAACCTGCTGCTGGGCGCGATCCCGGCGGGTGCGCAGGCCAACGCGATCAAGGTGGCTGACTTCGGCGTGGTCGCGCTGGCCGGCACCGACGATGGCGGCTTCGTGGGCACGCCCTACTACGCCGCGCCCGAGCAGATCGCGGGCGAAGGGCCGAGCATGCGCGGCGACGTGTATGCGCTGGCCATAACCTTCCACGAGCTTCTCACCGGCCGCGTGCCGTTTCAGGCCGAGAGCCTGTGGGGCATGTTGCAGCTTCATCGCGAGGCCCCGCGACCGGACATCCCGGCCGAGGCCGCACCCTGGCGACTGCGCCATCTCATTTGCGAGATGATGGACCCCGATCCGCAGAAGCGCCCTGGCAGCTACCAGGACCTGCTGGCGCGCTTGGAGTCGCTGCGCCCCAAGCCGCGCGTGGCGGGAGGCCTGGTGCCGCGTGCGGCTGCCCTGGCCGTGGACGTGATGTTGGTCGCGCCGGTCGGCCAGATAGTGGCTGCGGTGCTCGGGCTGTCCCAGCACGCGGCCGCGCAGATCTGCCTGCTGCTCTTTGGCGCCTACTACATCCTCTCTCACCGCCTGTGGGGCAAGACCATCGGCAAGCGCCTGCTGGGATTGCGGATCGTGGGCACCACCCGCCCCGTGCGCGTGGCCAACTTGCTGTTGCGCTTCGCGGTCCAGTTTTGGGGTCCCCTGGTGGCGCTGGCCATCATCGGTTTGCAGTGGGGCGCAGCCGCGGACCTGGACTCGGTGAAGGATCACATCGCGGGCGCCAACGTGTCCTTGTGGGATCGCAGCACCGGGGCCCTGCTTCGCATGTTGTTGGTGCCCAACTTGGTCGTGGCAATTCCGTGGCTGGGCGGGTCCCTATTCGCGCTTTTCGACCGCCACCGCCAGGCGCCGCACGATCGGGCCGCGTGCACGCGCGTGATCTACGAGATCCACGAACGCGAGCAAGTCGTGGACCCCGCCAGATCCTGATCGGCGCAGGGCTGGTCGCGGGCGTGGTCGGGCATTTCTCCCTGCGGTGGTGATTTCCGCGCATCTGATGGTAGTCTGCTGGTCGTGGACTCATCACGCCTGCGCGCGCTCCTGGAGGACATTCGGGACGGCAAGACGTCACCTGACGATGGCCTGCGTGAGCTGCGCGATCTGCCTTTCCGCTCATTGGGCTTTGCCCATGCCGATACTCACCGTCACATGCGGACCGGGTTTCCCGAGGTGGTGTTCGGCTCGGGCAAGTCGGCTGCGCAGATCGCGACCCTGCTCGGGGAATTGGGACGTGATGGCGTGCCCGTGATGGCCACCAGGGTGGCGCCCGAGGTGGCGGCCCAGGTCGCGACCACGCTGCCGGCAGTTCGCTACCTGGAAGTTCCCCGCATGCTGGTCTTCGGCCCGCAGCCGGCGCCGGATCGCGGCCGCGGCGTGGTGGGCGTGCTGTCGGCCGGAACCTCTGACATCCCGGTGGCCGAGGAAGCCGCGGTCACCGCGGAGATGGATGGAAACCGGGTGGTACGGATCTTCGACGTGGGCGTGGCCGGGCTGCACCGCCTGCTGGCTCATCGCGAGCGCATCGAGGAGGCCGAGGTGCTGGTGGTGGTGGCGGGCATGGATGGGGTGCTGCCCACGGTGGTCGGCGGTCTGTTCTCGCGGCCGGCGATCGCAGTGCCCACCAGCGTCGGCTACGGGGCCTCGTTCGGGGGGGTGGCCGCGCTGCTGACTATGCTCAACTCCTGCGCCACGGGGGTGGCCGTGGTAAACATCGACAACGGATTCGGCGGTGGGCGGCTGGCCTCCATGCTCAATCGGGTTCGCCAGACATGAATCAGCATCTGCACGGACTGCATGTGCACTTCGACCCGTCGTCCGGAATCGCGGGCGACATGGCGGTGGCGGCCCTGGTGGATGCCGGCGTCCCTGCCAAGGTGGTCAGCGACGCCATTGCGGAGATGGGGGTGCGCGGTTTGACGGTCGGTTTCGAGAAGCGGCGGCGCGGGGCATTCGTGGGCAGGGGATTCGTGGTGAGCGGACCGGGCCAGCATCCGGGTCACCACCATGGGCATCACCATGAGCACCGGGACTATGCGGAGATTCGCCGGTTGCTGCAGCGGGCGCGGTTGGACGCGGAGACCAAGCGGCTGGCCGGCTCGATTTTCGAGCGTGTCGCGCGGGCCGAGGCGGCGCTGCATGGTGTCGCGATCGATCGGGTCGCGTTTCATGAGGTGGGGGCGTGGGATTCCATTGCCGATGTGGTGGGCGCGGCTGCGGCCATCGCGTGGCTGCGGCCCTCGTCGGTGTCGTCGACGCCTCCCGTGCTGGGATCGGGTCAGGTACACACGGCACATGGGCTGATGCCGGTTCCGGCGCCGGCCACTGCCGCGATCCTGCGCGGAGTTCCGGCGCTGCTCGAAGGCCAGGGCGAGCTGACCACGCCCACGGGCGCCGCCATTCTGGCAGCGCTGGTGAGCAAGTTCGGTCCGCCGCCGCCCATGCGCATCCGGGCTCAGGGCTTCGGCGCTGGCACGCGAGAGGTTCCCGATCGTGCCAACGTTCTGCGCGTTCTTCTCGGGGAGGCGATTGGGCGTTCTTTGCCCGCCTCCGCGCCCGAGGTCGTCCTGCTGGAGGCCAACCTGGACGACATGAGTCCCCAACTGATCGAGCCGCTGATGTCGGCACTCTTCGTGGTCGGGGCAATCGATGTGTGGACAACGTCGATCTTGATGAAGAAGGGCCGGCCGGCGTGGCAGGTGTCGGCGTTGGCACCGCCCGAGAGCGTGGGCTCGGTCGAGCAGGCATTCTTTCGCAATTCCACCACGCTGGGCGTGCGGCGTGCGCCCATGCAACGGGCTGTGCTGTCACGTTCGCTGGCCAGCGTGAAGACCCGCTTCGGGACCGTGTCGGTCAAGCTGGCCGCCGACGGCGTCGATATGCTCGGTGCTGCGCCGGAGTTCGACGACTGCCGGCGTCTCGCCGACAAGGCAGGCGTGCCGGTCCGCACGGTGCTGGCCGAGGCGGCTGCCGTGGCGTCGCGCCTGCTTATGTCCCGCGAGAGGAAGCGGGGCTGATGACTCGTCCGGTGAAGCCGCACAGGCCGACCGCGAGAAAGCCGGCACGTCGGCGGGCCAAGTCGGGGCGTTCGCGTCCGGCCGCCGGCGTACGCGACCACCTCGAGCAGATCGTGGACCAGGCCAACGTGCTGGTCATCGCAACGGACCTTGGCGGCCGGGTGACGGTGTGGAACCGAGCCATGGCCAGACTGACGGGTTTTCCTCGCGAGACCGTGGTGGGCCGTGACTTGCTCCCCTGGCTCTCCGAGGTGGGGATGCCGGAACTCGCCCAGATCATGAAACAGGTGGCGGACGGCGGAGATTTGCCCACCTGCGAAGTTCGACTGCCGTCGGTGAGCGGGACGGTCGCGCACGCAACTTTCAACGTGGCTGTCGTGCGTGCCGAAGGCGGCCGGCCCTCCGCCGTGCTGGCGGTTGGTCAGGACGTGACGGCCCTGCGCGTGTTGCAGAACCAGGTGATTCATGCGGAGAAGCTGGCAACCGTGGGGCAGATCGCTGCCGGCGTGGCGCACGAGATCAACAACCCGCTCACTTCCATCCAAGCGTGCATCGAGGCAGTCCTGCACAAGGCAAGCATGGCCGTGCAGGGGCGCGTGCCGAACCAGATCGAGCCCGTCGACCTGGAACGGCTCAAGCGCATCCAGGACGGAGTCGAGCGCATCCGGCGTTTCACCCACGACCTGGTTGGCTACGCTCGACCCTCGCGCGTCGAGATCGAACGGCTGGATCTCAACGAAGTCGTTGAGCACGCGCTCTCCTTCTGCGAGCACATTTTTGTGGAAGCCAAGGCCACCCTGGATCGGGATCTGGCGGCCAACCTGCCACCTGTGCGCGCGGTGCGAGACCAGGTGATGCAGGTGGTGACCAATCTGGTGACCAACGCGGCGCAGGCCCTGGGAGAAAAAGGCGGCACCATCCGGGTGCGAACCTTCCATGACGGGGAGGCCGCGGTCGGGTTGGCCGTGACCGACACAGGCTCCGGCATCCGCGAGGAACACCGGGCCAGTATCTTTGACCCCTTCTTCACCACCAAGCCGGCTGGCAGCGGGACCGGGTTGGGACTCTCGGTGGTACGCAACATCGTCTACGCCCACGGCGGGCAGATCACTTTCCAATCCAAGCTCGGCAGCGGCACGACGTTCGTGGTAACCCTGCCTGTCAGCCATCCCATTTCGCACAACATCGAGGGAGAGAAGCCGACCCCATGAAGCCGGAACAGCTTGCCGAGGCCCTGGAAACTGCAGCCAGCCAGCTTGGCGTGAAGGTGCGCTACGAGACGCTTGCCGCCGCCGGGCCGGCAGGGGGCGGTGGCCTGTGCAAGGTGAAAGGCGAGTGGCTCATCATCATCGACAGGAAGACCGCAGCCTTGGAGCGCGCGTCGATCCTTGGCGAGGCGCTGGCCACTATGGACACCGAACACCTCTACCTGCCTCCCAAGGTGCGCGAGATGTTGGCGCAGAAACGGGCCGCCGCGCGCAAGGCATTGAGTTAGCTACTCATCGCCCAGGGCGCGGATCTTGGCAGCCAGCATGGGATCGTCTTCGAGTGTCTGACGAAGCGCTGCACTGAGCTTCTCCTTGACTGCGGCAGGTCCGGTGGGGCCCAAGCGGCGAGCCACAATTCGCTCAACCACTCGATCGAGCGCAGCCCGAGGCGTGATCTGTCCGGCCTGGAGGGCCTTGCCGATGTCTGCGATGGCCGCCATCTGGTGCACACGGGCGGTCGGCTGAGTCGCCCTCGCAGCACTCGCCTTGTCAGCGCCCGAGGCTTTGGTGAGGCTGCGGGCGAACCCCTTGGCCCCGCTTTTCTTGACCCCAGGAAGGTCCGCGACGCGGCCCAGAAGCGATCCCGACGGCGGCTTGGAAACCTTCATCGAACGGTTCCTACCTTACCACAGACCGGCGTGGTGGATTTGCGCACTGCTTGGGCCTTCTGCCCGATTATCGGCTGAAGACACAGCCGGTTGCCTGGGGTGCGACGTAAAGCGTCGCACTAAGTGTGTGGGGAGGCTCAAGAAGAAGCGGCGCGAGGGCCACCGAGGGAAGGCCAGAATAGCGGACCCCCGAGTCGGACATCTCCTGCTACAATCGGAAACTGAACAGGTTTAAGGTATCCCGATGAAGAAAGTGCATTTTGAAACAACCAAGGGTGAAATTGTAGCCGAGCTGTTCGAGGATGACGCGCCCGGCACGGTGGCCAACTTCGCAGGCCTGGTGGCCGGAACCAAAGAGTGGGTCGACCCATCGACCGGGAAGAAGGTGACCCGTCCCTTCTACGATGGGCTCAGTTTCCATCGTGTCATTCCCGACTTCGTTATCCAGGGGGGATGCCCTCTTGGCAACGGCACCGGTGGACCCGGTTACAAGATCAAATGCGAAACCACGGGGAAGCGACAGGTTCACAAGGCAGGCTCGCTCTCCATGGCCCATGCGGGCAAGGACACGGGCGGGTCGCAGTTCTTCATCTGCCACTCACCCCAGCCGCACCTCGATCGCAAGCACACCGTCTTCGGGCAGGTCATGTCCGGCATGGATGTGGTCCAGAAGATTCAGGCCGGCGATCGCATGAAGAAAGTCTGGATTGAGGGGTGACACATCCTTCGCGGCTCGGCGCCACCTTGCGAACGCGTTGCTCGGGCGGCGCGGTTCTGCCTTGCGGCTGCGTGGGCGCGGCTTCCTTGACTCGGGCCCAACCGTGGTCGATAACGGAATGACTCGCGCCAGTTGCTGCCTGCGCTTCGGAGTCGTCGCTTGAACAAGCCCACTCCTTTCGGAAAATACTACCTCCTCGAACGCATCAACGTCGGGGGTATGGCCGAGGTGTTCAAGGCCAAGGTCGTGGGTGTGGAAGGCTTCGAGCGCATCGTCGCGCTCAAGCGCATCCTTCCCCACATCGCCGAGGACGAAGAGTTCATCACGATGTTCATCGACGAGGCGAAGATCGCGGTGCAACTGCAGCACGCGAACATCGCCCAGATCTTCGACCTGGGGAAGGTGGACGACGCATACTTCATCGCCCTCGAATATGTCCAGGGGCGCGACTTGCGAGGCATCTTCGACGACTTGCACAAGCATGGCCAGACCATGCCCCTGCCTCAGGTTTGCTACGTGATCATGCAGGTCTGTGAAGGACTGGACTACGCGCACAACAAGCGCGACTCCCAGGGTCGGGCGCTCAACCTCGTACACCGCGACGTCTCGCCACAGAACGTGCTGATCGGCTACGAGGGCGAGGTCAAGCTCATCGACTTTGGTATCGCGAAAGCGGCAGGCAAGGCGTCCAAGACCCAGGCCGGCATTCTCAAAGGCAAGTTCGGCTACATGTCGCCCGAACAAGTGCGCGGACTGCCCATCGACCGGCGCAGCGACATCTTTGCCCTCGGCATCATTCTTTACGAAATGCTCACCGGTCAGCGGCTGTTCGTCGGCGAGAGCGATTTTTCAACTCTGGAGAAGGTCCGCAACGTGGAGGTTGTCCCGCCGTCCTCATTCAACTCACAGGTTCCTGAGCCGCTGGAACATATCGTGTTGAAGGCGTTGGCCAAGGACGTGGAGGACCGTTACCAGAACGCGCTGGACCTACACGATGACTTGCAGGCCTTCCTGTATTCCGTGGGCCAGTTTTCGTCGCGCAAAGACCTGTCAGTCTGGATGAAGAAGACCTTCTCGGCTGGTCTGCAGGTCGACGAGGCCCCCCCGATCGACGGGGCCGAGGACGAGATTGAAGAGATCGAAACCGTCGAGGCTGACGTGGACACGCCCGTGCCGACCCACGCGTCGCCGCCCCGGTCAGCCAACGACGGGGCGCTGGGGTGGGACGACGAAGAGCTGGAGACGTCCATCTTCGACAAGCCAATCGAGTCGGACACGGCGCCAATCCGGGCCGACGCAGGGTTCCTTGGCACCGATGACAAGACGGTCGCGGCTCCGCCTTCCTTGGCTTCACTGGCCGAGATGAACGAGGCATTCCCCGCGCCCACGACGTTCGCGGAGAAGGATCCGACCCACAAAGAAACCCCGTCCGTCTCGCTTCGTCAGACCGTGATGGGTCTGGGCGAGAGTTCACCGGTCCGGCCTCTCCCCGCGCCGCAGACAGGCCGGCCGGTCGTGGCTGCCAAACCCGCCGCGCTTCCAGGGCCGTCTCGCCCATCACGACAGGCAGCGACACCACTGGCGCCTGCCCGTCCGACGCCGCAGGCTTCTGCGTCGCTGGGTCGGCCGCTGTTTGCGCCTCTGGGGGCGCCATCCGCGCCGGAGCCTCCTCGTCCGGCGCTGCGTCAGACCTTGATGGGCGTGGGTTCCCTGAGCGCGCCGATCCCCGGTGTTGCCCCGCCCGCCATGCCCGCGCCGCCGTCGTTCTTCCCGCCACAGACGCTGTCGGGATTCGACCTGGGGCAGCCGGCTCATCCCTCCGCTGGCATGCCCAGCCAGCCCTACGGCCTGCCCGGGCAACGCCTATCGGGCGGCATGGATGCGGCGACGGCCGCTGCAGCCGCCTTGTCCTTGCGGTCGCCGTCGTGGGCCAAGTACTACCTGCTCTTTCTCGCGTTCATGGCACTGGGAGGCGGGGGTGCCTATCTCTACCTGACCCGATCGGGAAAGATGCAGATAGGTGTCAAGCCTCAGGATGCGCGGGTAACTGTCGACGGGGTCGCTTTGGCCGAGGGGCCGCCCTACGTCATTGAGCGACGGCCAGGCATCTACCATGTGGCCGTTTCGCGTGATGGGTACGTGTCGCGTGAGCAGGACGTAGAGATTCGTACCGCGCAGGTGGAACGCGTGGAGGTCGAGCTGGAGGCATCACCCGACACGGGATTCGAATTGACCAGCCAGCCGCCCGGGGGCCTGGTGTGGCTGGACGGACAGGCATTTGCCGTCAATGAAACGGGAAAACAGGCCACCACCAACTTCAGGGCTTCGCGCATTACGACTGGCCGCCACGTTCTAGAAATCAAGGGCGATCCGCGCTTCAAGGATTGGCGCCAGGAGATCTACCAGGAGCCAGGCCAGACGTTGAAGATTCATGCTGTGCGCGAGCCCGCTGGCGTGTCGGCATCTGGACACACGGCAGGAGCGGCTGCCCCGCGTCCGCCGAGTCCACCTGCCGCTGTGGCGCCAGCGCCCGCGCCGGCAGCAGGCCCCATCGCGGCGGTTGAGGGCCGAGGAAAGTCATCACCCGGTTCGCGGCGGCCAGGCAAGGGTGCCGGGAAGGCGGAAGGGCTGGGCGACGACAGTTCCCCGTTCCCGAAGTCCGGGGGCAGTGGAAAGACTCGGGGCAAGGCGGCGAGCGACGATGACGTTTTCGAACGCGAGGGGAGGTTGGGAGCCGGAGGCGGCGAGGAATGTGTGGCGACCATTGGTTCCAAGCCCTGGGCGCAGGTGTCCATCGACGGCAAGCCGACCGGCAAGAGTACCCCGCTCATGGACTACAGCCTTGCTTGCGGCAAGCATCGCATCACCTTCACCAATCCCGACCTGATGATCGAGCGCAACGAGATCGTCATTCTCAAGCCGGGCCAGCGGTTCAAGAAGATCTTCCCGTTGGTGGATATGGACTTCTAAGCCTCTCCCATGAGCGGGTCAGCATCTTTCCCATTGCCTGCGGGGCTTCGCCCTGGCTCGCCGGAGGCACTGGAGGCGGCCTGGACAGACTATTTTCGCCGGATGGCCTTCGAGCGCCCGCGCCACCCGGCCGCGCGCGATTTTCTCGATGAGGATTTGCGTGCGACGCTGCGGCGTTGGATTCCGGGCGACGCATCCGTCGCGGAAATGGGCTGCCGCACCGGCGATCTGATCGCGGCTTTGCCCAACCAGGAACGCGTGGGGATCGCTCCCACGGCCGAGTTGGCGGCTGAGGCCCAGCGCCGCCATCCCGAGATCACATTCGAGGTGGGCGATGCGGACCGCCTGCCGCCCGGGCGAAAATTCGACGCCGTGATCTGCGATCGTCTGTGTCACACGGTGACGGATGTGCGGGCCTGGCTGGAAAGCCTGCGCGATCGCCTGACTGAACACGGGCTGATCTACCTGACGGCGTACAACTACCTCTGGGAGTTTGCCGCGCGGGCGGCGGAGATGGTTGGCTGGAAGACGCCGGCTCCCACGTCGAACTGGCTGTCACACAGCGATTTTCACAACCTGTTCAACATCACCGGTCTGGAGATGGTTCGCTTCGATGACCGTTTGTTGCTCCCCTTGCAGGTGCCGGGCCTGGCGCCGCTGGTGAACCGCTATCTGGCCAAGTTGCCACTGATTCAGCGCTTCTCGTTGTATCGGCTCTATGTCTTGCGCCGCCGGGATCCGGCCGCTGCTCCCCGGCCGCTTTCCGTAAGTGTGGTGGTGCCCACACGCAACGAGGCGGGAAACGTGGCCGCCGCCATCGAGCGAACGCCGGTCATGGGCTCATCGACCGAGCTGATCTTCGTCGAGGGTGGATCCAGCGACGGAACCTGGGAGACGATAGCCAACGCCATCAAGGACTATCGCGGGCCGCTCAAGCTGTCGGCCTACCAGCAGACCGGCAAGGGAAAGGGCGATGCCGTGCGGCTGGGCTTTGCCAAGGCCACCGGCGATGTGCTGATGATTCTCGACGCCGATCTGACCGTGCCGCCGGAAGAGTTGCCCGTGTTCTACGACGTCATAGCGCGCGGGCTGGGGGACTACGTGCAGGGGACGCGCCTAGTCTATCCCATGCAGCCGGGGGCGATGCGCTTCTTCAACCGCATCGGCAATCAGGCCTTTTCCCACCTGTTCACTTATTTGCTCCAGCAGCCCATCAAGGACACGCTGTGCGGAACCAAGGTGCTGCGGCGGCGCGACTACCAGCGGCTCGCGGCGGCGCGCCACGTGTTTGGCGACTTCGATCCGTTCGGGGATTTTGATCTCATATTCGGGGCCGCCAGGCTGAATCTGAAGATCGTGGAGATCCCGGTTCGCTACCAGGAGCGACTCTACGGCTCCACCAACATCTCGCGCTGGAAGCACGGCTGGCTGCTGCTCAAGATGTCGGCCGTGGCCGCCAGCAAGCTCAAGTATGTCTGAACCAGCGGCGGTGGAACTGTCGCCCGAGGTCCGCGCGAGTGTGCTGGCGCGTTTCGAGGCGCTCCGGCAAGCCTGGCGATCGAACGAGCCCTTGCGGGTACTCTACGGGCGCTGGTACGCGAGCATGCGGGAGGCATTGCCGGCGCACGATTTGGGGCCTTGGATGGAAATCGGATCAGGACCCGGTTTCGCACGGGAGTTCATCCCGGGTCTGGAACTGAGCGACATCGTGAAGGCGCCCTGGCACGATCGCTGCGTGTCGGCCGACAACCTGCCCTTTGCGGACGCGTCGGTGGGCGCGCTGGTGTTGTTCGATGTGCTCCACCATCTGTCATCGCCCGCAAAGTTCTTCCAGGAAGCCGCGCGCGTGCTGCGACCAGGCGGCCGTGTCGTGCTTTGCGAGCCGTACATCAGCCCGGTGTCTTCCGTCGTCTACCGGCTCTTCCATGAAGAGCCGGTAGACATGCGCACGCAGCCGCTGGCGGAGCACGGCGCTTCTGACAAGGACCCCTTCGAGTCCAATCAGGCCATTCCCACGTTGCTGCACCGAAAACACGGACGGCGGGAGTTCGAGCGACGTTTCCCCATGTTGAAGATCGTGCGCTTCGAGCGCCTGGCTGGACTCAGCTACCCGGCCACCGGTGGTTTTTCGCGCCCACCCTTGCTGCCCGCCGGGCTCTGGCGCGCGCTGCTGGCGCTGGAGGATCGCCTGCCGGCCGCGATGTATCGCCTGATCGCGTTTCGCTTGTTGGCGGTCATCGAACGAGTCTGACCTGGAATCTAGCTATTCGTCCACGAGGTGCACTCGTACAGCGAGAGGGACTGCGGCGCAAACATGGGCAGGCTGACGCGTCCCACGGGCCGCAGCAGGCGGCCGAGGGCGGTGGTAATCTGGGCCGGGGTGGTCACGTGGTGCTCTTCGATGCGCCCGAACCCGAGCGTGCGAAAACATGTGGCCATGAATCGATTCACCATGGGATAGCCAGTCACCAGGGTGCCGCCGGGGGCCAGAGTGCGGGCCAGGCAGCGCGCAGCCGCTTCGGCGTCAGCGATATGCTCCAGCACCGACAAACACACCACCACATCGAAGTCGCCGGGGGGAACGGCGTTGGCATCCAGGAGATCCGCGACCCGAAAGGTCGCGTGGCACCCGGGCGTGACCAGGGATTCGAGCCCCGGAGCCAGCAGCAGATCAGTGCCAACATACTCGGGAAAGCCGGCTGTCAGGCTAGGAACCAGGATTCCACTCCCGACGCCGATCTCGAGCACGCGCTGGCCGCCGCGCGGGATGAGACGGAGGCCCATTTGCAGTCGGTGACGGTAGATATGGCCGACCACAGGCCGGTAGTAGTAGGGCAGGGGATCGAACTCGCTGTTGGGTACCAGCACGCCCGAGGGTGGGAAACGGAACTTCACTAGGGGCCTTTTCTGCTCTGGGTGGTGGACGGTACCGCTGCCGTCAAGGCGCCGTTGGATGTGATTCTTGGCCCGATGATGAGGGAAAACGCCTCGGGAAGATCGGGATATCGGCTGTCGACAAGGGCTTGGAACTCGCGTTGCTTTTCGGCGAGGCCTTCGGCGATCTGGTTGCCCTGAAGTTGAGCCAGCTTGGAGCGAATCTGTGTGCGTGCCTCTTCGCTGGCGGCCACGGCGTAGGCCTGTTCGAGATGGCGAACCGCCAAGTCCTGGCTTCCTTGCTTGGTCAGCATGCCGGCCACCAAAGTGGGGACGAAGTAGGGGACACCCTCGTAGAGCGCGGCCTGACGCAGGATTTCGACGCCCTGCTGACGCCAGCCGGGGATGCGGGGATCGTCCGGACTCGCGTCGCTGGGCAACTCGTAGAGCAGGTTGAATCCGAGCTGGAAAGGGATCTCCCAGTCGAAAGGAAAGGCTCGCCGACCACGTTCGAGCACGGTGTCTGCCGCCAGCACCATGTCGGGGACGATGTGTTGGCCGTTGTAGATGAGCATGGCAGCCCCGGACAGATACAGCCGGCGGAACTGGGGATCGAGGTCGATGGCCGTGTGCAAATATTGGGCGAGCCACTTGGTGGGCAAGTGCGCGTGAAGTTGGGTGCCAAAATAGACGTTGGCTCGCGAATGGATCAGGTCCGCCGCCAGTTCGCTGTGGCCCAGGCTGGCGAGTTTGAGGATCCTCGATGGCGGCAAGTAGAACGTGTCGGCCTCGGGTGGCCAGCGGTCGTGAAGGGCGTTGGCCCGGGACTGGCAGAGCAGGGCGATGGTCGAGAGTGCCAGCAACAGCACGCCGATGGCGACCACCGGGCCAGGGCGTCGGCGGGTTCGGGTTGGGCGTGCGGTCGGTTGGGACATCGGGGACAGTCAGCCTTCCACGGGCGGCGGGGTCTTGTCGGGTGTGTCTCCGCCAATGTCGGCCCCGGTAATGCCCAGCTTGGATAGTCGGTAGCGCAGAGATCGAAACGACACGCCAAGCAGACGCGCGGCCTCGGTGCGATTGCCGCCGGTCCGCTCGAGCGCGCTGATGATGATGCTGCGCTCGAAATCCTCCACCACGTGTTCCAGATCCAGCCCGCCTTCGGGCACAAAAGGCGCGCTGACCAGGCTGGAGGTGGCGGCATGCAGGCCGTTCAGGGTCGGGAGAGCGTCGAGGGTGAGGCGATCACCGGTGGACAGGATGACGGCCCGCTCGATGAGGTTTTCCAGTTCGCGCACGTTGCCGGGGAAATGGTACGCCATGAGCGCCTGCATGGCATCGGGATCGACGCCCGCCACCTTGCGCCCGTGCTCGGCCGAGAACTTGCGCAGGAAGTGGTCGACCAACAAGGGGAGGTCCTCGCGCCGTTCTCGCAAGGGAGGCAGGCGGAGTCGGATGACATCCAATCGATAGAAGAGGTCTTGTCGGAAGGTTCCCTTCTCCACCTCGGTTTCCAGGTCACGGTTGGTCGCGGCCACGATGCGCACGTCGACTTCGCGTTCCGCCACGCCCCCCACCGGCTTGACCTTGCGTTCCTGCAGCACGCGCAGCAGCTTGACCTGCATGGCCACCGGCAGCTCCGCCACTTCGTCGAGCAGCAGGGTTCCGTTGTGAGCCGCCTCGAACAGACCTTGCTTGTCGGCGTGAGCGCCGGTGAAAGAGCCTTTCACATGTCCGAACAATTCGGACTCGAGCAAGCTTTCCGGGATGGCCCCGCAGTTGACCGCCACGAAGGGCCGCTCCGCGCGTTGGGAAAGCTCGTGCAAGGCACGAGCCGCCAGTTCCTTGCCGGTGCCGGATTCGCCGATGAGCAGCACGCTGGCGCGCCCGGAGGCGGTTTTTCTCAGCGTATCGAAGACCCGCTGCATGGGCGGCGACTTGCCCAGCAGGCGGTCGAGCCGGTAGCGGCCCTTGATCTCGTCGCGCAGGGCCAGGTTTTCGCGGGCCAGGGTGCGGCGCTCGAGGGCGCGATCGACCACCAGGCTGACCTCGTCGATCTTGAAGGGCTTGGTCAGGTAGTCGTAGGCGCCCGCCTTCATGGCCGCGATGGCGGTCTCGGTGGTGGCAAAGGCGGTGACCACGATGACCTGGGTGTCAGGATGAAGCTGCTTCGCCTGTTCCAGAACCACCATGCCATCGACATCCGGCATGCGCAGGTCGGTGATCACCACGTCGAACTCGTGTCCCTTCAAAGTCGCCAGGGCTTCGGTTCCACCCGGCGCTGCTTCCACCCGATGCCCGGCGCGACGCAGATGGATGGCCAAAAACTCGCGCATCGAGCGCTCGTCATCGACGATCAGGATGTCACCAGTGGCCTGGGCCATGATCTCAGTTCTTCTTGCGTGCGATGACAACGAGAAAACCGCCGAAGCTGCGTAGGCTAGGCCAATCGCAGACCGCGCGTTCGGCTCGCTCGAAGAGCGCGGCCAGGGCGGGAACGCGAAAAACCTGGGACATGGGAGTGACCACGCGCACGCCGCGCACGCCGACGAACTCCACGCAGTCGGGCAGGTAGCTGCGCGCGGTTTCCAGTGTGTCATAGCGGGTGTAGACGTCGCGGTCGGTGGTTCCCTCGGCGATGGGCGCTGCTCCCCCCATCAACTTGGCCAGGTAGCGCAGAGAGTAGGGGTTGTAGAACTCCAGCAAGAGGTGGCCCCCGGGGCGCACCACCCGGGCCAACTCAGCCAAAGCCTCGCGGATGGGCGGCACGTGCGCCAGCACCTTCATGCTGTAGACCAGATCCACCGCCCGGTCGGGCAAGGGCAGCGCAGTCAGCGAGCCTTGTACCACGGCCAAGCGGCGATGCTGGGCCAGCCCCAGCATGCTGCGGGACAGATCGAGCCCAGTGGCCGAGCGGGCCACGCGAGCGGTTTCGGCCAGCAGGAGACCGGTGCCGCAGCCTGCTTCCAGGACGTCGAGCCCCGTGCCGTAGCGGCGCACCAACTCGAGTTCCAAATCGTCGATCAGGCGGTGATAGCCCCGGTGGCGCTCGCGTTCGTAGGTCATCGCGAAGCGATCGTAGTACTGCTGCGTCGAGCGGAGATCGTTCATGGCGGGAAGCAAACCTGATTATGCGTTCACCGCGTCTCGGACGCGAGAGTCTTGCGCGAGAAACTGAACGATCCGGATCTCACCAGCCACAGAGCCGGATGGGAAAGGGTCAGAAGAGATCGGCCCATCTGCACAGGGCAATGCCCCGGCGTGTAAGTCCGTCGCGCACGCGAGCCGACAGCAGCGCGGCCAGCTCGCCGCGTTCGACGGCATCGTCACTTTCGCGGGGCGCGCACATCAGCTCGTGGATGCCGGGGCCCAGGCGGCCGAGGATTTCCAGAATCCGGATTTCGTCTAGCCGCCCACTTTCAAAGTAGCCCCAGGTTCTCGGCCCGTGGCGCAGAATTCCCATCTGTCGTCGGTTGAACCAGGCCAGGCTGCACAGGGCAGCGGTGGTTAGGCTGCGCCGAATTTCGGTGAACCATGCCAGGGTCGGACGTTCCACCGCCGTGCGCACGCCGGCGATGCCGTGCCGGCGCGCCACTGCTTCGACCGCGCGACCCACCACGGGCAGAAAGCCTACGTCATGACAAGTGGAAAGGTGGTCGATGACCAGGCCCGCGTCGCGCAGGCGCGCCACCTGAGCCTCGAATTCGCGTTCGATCTCGTCGCTGCGGGGCGCAGCCTTGGCCCACGAGAGGAAGACCTCTCGCACCTCGGACGGGAAATGCTCGTCGGGACCGAGCAGTGAGCGGACGGTAGATGGCTGCGCGACAGGAGCGCCGCCGGTCAGGGTCAGGTGAACGCCAATCCCCAGGGCCGGAACCGTGGCCAACTCGGCCCGGACGGCCTCGGGCTCGGCGCAGTTGCCGATCACCGAGGCGCTGGTGACGATGCCTTCCCGGTGCGCGCGCAGAGTTCCGCGCGTGATGGCGGCGTCCCCAGCGAACCCGTCGGCGTTGACCACCAGGCGAATGGTCGAATCTGCTGCATTCATCCACCGTGCTTCTAGCCGATCTTTCGCTTCAATTCCGCGCTATTCTGACCAACTTGTCCCACCGTGATTTGCGCCAGCGACGGCCCGCCGTCGATCATCTCACTTTCCCCGGGCGCGTGTCGCAGCACCGCCTGGCCAACGGGTTGCGCGTGTGTATCGTCGAGGCGCCCCACCTGCACGGAGCGGTCGTGGCTCTGTACGTGCGTGCCGGCTCACGCCACGAGGGGGCGCACACGAACGGGCTTTCGCACTTCGTGGAACACATGCTGTTTCGTGGCTGCGCGCGCTACCCCAACTCGTTCTCGCTCAACCGCGCCATCGAGGAACGGTGCGGGATGCTGATCGGAGAGACGGGACGCGACTACTCCCTGTATCAGGTCACGCTGCAGCCACGCGACCTCGGAGGCGCGCTCGATATTCTTGGCGATCTCTTCTTGGCGCCATGCTTTTCGGATCTCGACCTCGAACGCGCCATCGTACTCGAGGAGATCCTCGACGATTTCGACGACCGAGGCCGGCACATCAACACCGACGATCTGGCGCGCGAGGCCCTCTGGTCGGGTCATCCGCTGGGCTTTTCCATCACCGGGCCGGAGCGCAACATCCGGCGCTTCTCGCGCGCCGACGTGGTCCGGCATTTCCGGCGCCTGTATGGCGCGCGCAACATGGTCCTGTGCGTGGCCGGGCCGGTGCGGCCTGCGGCAGTGCTGAAGATGGTCAGCAGGGCTTTCGGCGGTCTGCCTTCTGGGCGGCGGCTGCAGCCTATGCCGCCGCCCGTGCGGGTGAATGGACCACGCTTCCGGACGGTGCGCAGCGATTCGGCACAGGCTGAGATCCAGGTCCTGTTTCATGCGCTTGCCGATCGGGATCCGGGATACGCCGCGCTCAACGTCTTGTTGCGCGTGCTGGACGACGGCATGTCCACGCGCTTGCACTATCGGGTTTGCGACCAGAAGGGCCTCGCCTACCACGTCAGCGCCGCACTCGATCCTCTTTACGATACCTCTCTGGTGGAGATCGACTCTGCCTGTCTGCCGGAGAAACTGCCTCAGTTGGCGAGCGAAGTCATGGTCTTGCTGTCCGAGTTGCGCACGACGCTGGTTTCGCAGGAGGAACTGGACAAGGCCAAGCGTCGCTACGCGCGCGACGTGGAGGCCGGCTTTGACGATCTGGAAGGTCTTTGTAGTTGGTTCGGGGGTTCGGCGCTGTTCTTCTCGCGCCCGCGCAGCCCAGCCGAACGCTACCTCCGCGTGGCTGCCGTCAGCGTGGAACAGATTCGCCAAGTGGCTCGCCGTGTGTTGCGGCCCGAGCGAATGGCAGCCGTGGTGGTGGGAAGCGTGGAGCGCGGCCTGTCTCGACGGGTTGAACGCATCCTCCGGGAGTCGTTCAATCGGGAATGAAGACGCGGGCGGTCTGGGCATCGGCTTCGGCGAACTTCTCGTTGGTGACATCGGAGGTCGTAGCAAACTTCTCGCGGCCTACGCGCAGATGCAGCAAGCGGACACAGTTGCCCATCATGAAGTCGTCACTTTTGTGCGTTCGCGCCGCCTTTCTAGCCGAGGTCTCGGGTGGATCGATGCGCACCTTCTCGCCTCCGCGATCCTGCAACGTCACCAGATCTGGACCGCCGACGTTCGTTTCGCCGTTGCGGCGTCCGAGTTGGGCATCGCTCACAGGCCCGGTACTTTCTAGCCCGCATGATTCACGAGGATTGGGGCACCGACGGGCGTTCGCAAACAGACTGTCTCGGATTCATGGAAGGGCGGCGGGCTAGACCTTGTCGATGGGAACCCTGGGAGGGTTCTCATGCCCTCCCGCGATGCTGCGCTGCCGGCAAAGCCGGCAGGCTCCGCACGCTTGTCTAGCCCGCCTCGCAGTTCTGGTTGGGTACAGATGGATGATGAATAAGGCGGGCTAGAAGCCCCGGCTCACTTCATACGGGATTGCGGCGGTTTCTTCACAGGCCGAGGCGCACCGGGTGCGCTCGTCTCGACACTGATGACCACCTTCTCCTTGATCGGACGGCAGATGGTTTCCTGGCAGATGACGAAGCCGGCTTCGGCCTTCACCTCGCCATGTCCCTCTTTGCTGGCGACCAGGGCTACGTCGAAGCGAGCAGTGGAATCGGTGCTGGCTGCCAGGTCAGCCCGCACCAGGCGCGGCTTCTCGACCGTGATGTCCGGATCGGGCGTCAGCTTCAGGGTGAGCGGCGCCTCGGCGTTGAGGTGCCAATCCTTCTTGGTCGCAATGGTCACGCTGGCGGTGGCTTTTTCGCCCAGGGTTGCCTTGACCTGACCGGGCTTGACCTCAAAGGCTTCATCCGCGGCCAGGACCGTGGTGCCGGCCAGGACCAGCCAGGCGAGAGATGCAGCAGCGAGACGGGGTGGGTTCGCAGATCGTGTCGTGGTTGGGAACATGGGCAAGGCCAGTCTAGTGACGGAAGCCGGCGCCAGCAAAGCTGATTCGCGCGTTGTCCAGAAATCGGCTAAATTAGGGGGATGCCGCCTCTCATCGACAAGGCAGAACGCGCGCGCCAGTTTGCCCGGGCCATCGCCTCCGATCTGGCGATGTACAACGAGGCCAAGCTGGCCCAGGGCATCCAGGCCGACACGCTTTTCGACCTGATGAAAGACGAGATTGAGGAGGGCCGCGCGCACTTCAAGTCGCGCGTGACGCCTGAGATTGCGGCCAGCAATCTCTATGATCGCGCGCTGGTGGATATCTTGCTCAAGCAGCGCGGTCAGAACATCAAGTCGAAAATCTGGTGAGTGCCGGTTCTCCCGCAAGTTCACGACCGCACACCTTCGTGGTGGAGGCGGGCGCGGCCGGAGGGCGACTGGATCTGGTGCTGGCGGCCCAGTTTCCCGAGGTTTCCCGTACGCAATTTACCCGCCATGTGTCGGAAGGAGCGGTCACGGTCAACGGCAAGTTGGCGGCGCCCTCGCGCAAGCTGCGGGCCGGAGAAGTCATCGTGTGGACGCCGGCCGATCCGCGCCCGAGCTTGGAACTGTGCGCGCAGGCCATCCCCTTGCAGGTCGTGTACGAGGACGCATCGCTGCTGGTACTCGACAAGCCGCCGGGGTTGGTGGTTCACCCTGCTGCCGGGCACGAGGACGGAACTCTGGTGAACGCGCTGCTGGCCCATTGTCGGGATCTGCGCGGGATCGGCGGCGAGCTGCGTCCCGGGATCGTGCACCGCCTGGACAAGGACACCTCGGGCCTGCTGGTGGTGGCCAAGGACGACGCGACCATGGCGGCGCTGGGCGCCGACTTCAAGATCCACCGGGTCAGGCGCGCGTACGACGCATTGGTGGTGGGCCGGCCACCGCGCGCGGCGGGAAAGATCGATACCCTGCACGGTCGCGATCCCCACGACCGCAAGCGCTTCACCACGCGGGTCAAGACCGGCCGGCGCGCCGTTACCAACTGGCGGCTGGTCGAGGATCTGGGCCGGGCCGCGCGTTTGCAGGCCGAATTGGAAACCGGGCGCACGCACCAGGTGCGGGTGCACTTTGCGGCGCTCGGCTGTCCCATCCTGGGCGACGCAACCTATGGCCGATCGCCGCGCGACGCAGCGGTGCGGGAGATCGCGCGTACCCTGGGGCGGCAGGCGTTGCATGCACGCGTGCTCGGCTTCTTCCATCCCAAAACCGGGGCGTGGCTGGAGTTCCAGTCCGAGCCGCCTGCGGATTTTTCGGCGGCTTTGGCCAGCCTGCGCGCGCTGGCGGCCGAGGACCAGTCCAGAGCCGACGCGCGGGTTCGCTCCCCATCGCGGAAGGGAGGTTGACGTGGAGACCAGGGGTTTTCCTGTTGATGGCGGCGCTTCCATCCCGCTGCTGGTATCCGCCACCATCCCTGCGCCGTTTCGCCACGGCTTCAGCACGCGCGCAGGCGGGGTCAGTGCGGCGCCCTACGCGAGCCTGAACCTGGGCAGCAAATGGGGTGATTCACCCGAGAACGTGGCGGAGAATCGGCGTCGTCTCCTGGTCGCCTCGGGGGCACGCGCGATGTATGCCGTCTCGCAGGTGCACGGGACGCGCGTGGTGCGGGTGGCCGCCGGCGACGATGGCGAAGCGGTGAAAGCCGAACAGGCCGATGGGCTGTGCAGCGATGGGACGGGCCTCGGCCTGTCGGTGCACGTGGCCGACTGCGTGCCGGCGCTGATTGCCGATCCGCGCACCGGAGCGTGTGCGGCGCTGCACGCCGGCTGGCGCGGGACCGTGGCAGGCGTGGCGACCGCGGGCGTCGCGACTCTGGCCGAGGTCTTTGGCTGCCGTCCCGAGGATCTGCGGGTTGCCCTCGGTCCCTGCATCGGCCCCTGTTGCTTCGACGTGGGAGCTGAAGTCGTGGCGGCCTTCGAGGCCGCCTGGCCCGGCGCGCACGCGGCGGGCGTGGTGCTGGAGACGGAGGGCTTCCAGGCGCGCATCGATCTGCGCCAGTGCTTGCGTCTGCAGTTCCAGGCGGCCGGCGTTTTGCCCGAGCACATCGACGCCAGCTCAGACTGCACGTACTGCGATCCGGCCGGCCGCTTCTATTCCTTTCGCCGCTCCGGTCGGCTGACCGGGCAGTTGGTGGGATTCATCGTGGCTGCAGGAAAACCGAGCACGGTGTACAGCAATGGCTCCTTTCCAGCGCGATGATGCTCATTCAGCAAGGCAACGAAAGGTGGTGGTGGCCGTAGACGTGGCCGTGGCCATGGCCGGGGTGAGCACCGTCGGCCACGGCCACGCTCGCTGGTCAGAGTGAAACCGTCGGTCCCGACAGCCGGCTGCGCAACCGCGGGGCGAATTTGCGCATGCGGTGGATCTTGTTCACCACGTCCATGTAGGCCAGGGCCGAGGCCTCGACGATGTCGGTGCTGGTGCCCACCCCGGCAAAGGTGCCCTCGGGCGCGACCGCGACGATCTTCACCCGGCCCTGCGCCTCGCGACCGGCGCTGATGGAATCCAGGTGAAACTCGCGAACCGTGATGTCGAAGCCCACGATGCGGTCGATGGCCTTGGTGGTCGCGTCGACCACGCCGTCGCCGCTCGACGCCTCCTGCGAGGATTTGCCCTCGCACACGATGCGAACCGTGGCGGTGGGGATGACGGCCCGGCCGCCGGTGACGTTGAGGTACTCGAGCTTGTAGGCGTCGGCCATTTCCTCGGCGTTGGCCGCCTCCATCAGAGCCACCAGATCGTCGTCGAAAATGGTGCCCTTCTTGTCGGCGAGGGTCTTGAAGCGCGGATAGAAACTTTCGAGGTCGATGTCCTTATCGGGGTAGCCGAGAGTTTCCAGCCGGTTCTTCACCATGTGGCTGCCCGACCGGCTGGTCAGGTTCATCTTGTTGTCCTTCAGCCCGATGGACTGCGGGGTCATGATCTCGTAGGTCTGCTTGGCCTTGAGCACGCCGTCCTGATGGATTCCCGACGAGTGGGCAAAGGCGTTGCTGCCCACCACCGCCTTGTTGGGCTGCACCGGCATGCCGCACAGATCGCGCACCAGGCGGCTGGTGCGCATGATCTCGGTGGTGGCCACGTTGCAGGTCACGTTCAGGTAGTCCTTGCGCACCTTCATGATCATCACGACCTCTTCCAGGGCCGCATTTCCGGCGCGCTCGCCGATGCCGTTGATGGTGCACTCCACCTGGCGTGCTCCGTGCTTGACCGCGGTGATGGAGTTGGCCGTGGCCATGCCCAGATCGTTGTGACAGTGGACCGCGATGACGGCCTTGTCCACGTTGGGCACGTTGTTCATCAGGTTGTCGATGATGGCCCCGAAGATCTCCGGCGTGGTGTAGCCGACGGTGTCGGGAATGTTGATGGTGCTGGCGCCGTTCTTGATGGCGGTTTCCACCACCCGGCACAGGAACTCCGGCTCGGTGCGGCCCGCGTCCTCGGCCGAGAACTGCACGTCATCGCACTTGCTCCGGGCCAGTTTTACGCTCTGGGTGACCAGAGCCAGGATTTCCTCGGGCGAACGGCGCAGCTTTTTTTCCCGGTGGATGGTCGAGGTGCCGATGAAGGTGTGGATGCGGGGTCGTTCAGCGGGCCTCACCGCCTTGGCGCAGGTGAGGATGTCCTTTTCCACCGCGCGGGCCAGGCCGCAGATGGCCGGGCCCTTGACCTCGCGGGCGATGGTTTCGACCGACTCGAAATCTCCGGGCGACGAAATGGGGAAGCCGGCTTCGATGACATCCACCTGCAAGGTGGCGAGTTGCCGCGCGATGCGGATCTTCTGCTGGACCGACAGGCTGGCCGGCAAGGCCTGCTCGCCGTCGCGCAGGGTGGTGTCGAAGATGACGACTCTGTCTTTCATGATTGCACTCCCTTGGGGCTTTCAGACTCGGCGCGGCCGAGCATACGTCCGGCGGCCAGGCTAGGCGAGCGTCATTTGCCGCGCAGGACGCGCGCCACGAATCCGGGCCGCAGATAGAAGCCGCACTTGCCGATCTCGGTGGGCTGGCCAGTAGGGCCAAAGGCCCGGCGCAGGTCGGCGGCATTGCGACCCTTGGGGCGGACTTGCAAGACTTGCCCCTGGTGGCCAGTGATCGCGGCGCCCTGGCCGCGCCGGAAGTACGCGCGCACGAACAGCTCGAAATCCGCGCGCAGCAGGGCTTGCTCTTCCGGCGAGGGCGTCCACAACCTGACCGCCACCACCCGGCGATCGCCAACCGAACCCTCTCCCGCGGGAACCTCCAGCCCCACCCACAATACCTGGCTCAGTTTTTCGCGCAGATAGCTAGTTTCCCAGGATTCGCCGGCGATCGCGATGGGATCGATCTGGCACACGGCGGTCGACTCGCGCGGGACCAGATCGCGATCCACCGGCACGGTCTTCAGCTCGATGCCCAGCGCCGCGAAGTCCTGACCGCGACCCGGACCATCGCCCGCGCCCAGTTCGCGCTCGACGATTTGCCCTGACCAGCCCTTGCTGCGCACCCGGCCGACGGGCACAGGCAAGCCCAACCCATCGGCCAGCTCGGCCAAGGTCACGCCCACCAAGGCACGCGCGTGCGCCAGCAGCCGCTCCCGCTCAGCGATCGCCGCGCCAGCCGCCCCTTCTGCGTTCTCTCCTCTCACCCCTGTGTCCTCAACGGAGCGCAGGCCATCCACATAGATCCCCACGCCAAGCCGCAGCCGCGAGAGACTGTTAGAAACGCCCGCGCGCGCTCAGGCTCAGGCCACCCGGCAACCAGCCCAGACTCACCGAGGTGTCATCCGAGCTGTCCCCGCCGCCGCTCTTCGCCCAGACCCGATAGAGCAGCACGCCCTCGGCAACGGCCGCGGCGCCGGCGACCCCGAACATGGCATACGAGGTGTACGCAGCCGGCTTCGCGCTGTTGCAAGCGGATAGGGCCTGCGCCAGGTAGCCGCCGTCGGCTTTGCTGTTGCAAGTGTTCATATCACTACGCGCGATGATGTTCGTGATGATGCCTGTGGTGAGGGCCGCGACGCCCACACCTCCGACCACCCACACCAGGAGGCGGCTGGAGCCACCACTTTCCCCGGCGGCCTGCTCGGCCACGGCAGGCGGCGGCTCGATGGGGAGCGGTTTCTCCGGTTTTTCTTGGGGCGGTTCTGCGGCTGTTTCGGCAGGAACCTCCGGCTTCTCCTCGGCTTTGGGTGTCTCGGTGGCCGCTGGCTCGCCCTCGCCGACGGCCGCTTTGGCCTCCAGGATCTTCGTCTGCAGATCCGTGATCTTGGCCTGCACCTCGTCCTTGTCCGGAGCGTCGGTCTTCAACGTCAGATAGGCCTTGTACGACTTCAAGGCCAACTCAAGATCGCCTGAGCGCTCCGCCACCCGCCCCAGATTGAACGCGGTGAAGGCATGGGCCACCATCTTCATGGAGCAGGCATAGTCACGCACGGCCTCGACGTCGTTGCCGGCGTTCTCGGCCGCCTCGGCCCGGGCAAACCATTCCTTGGCCAAGGCGCGCCGCTCGTCGGTCCGATCCGGCGAGGTGGCGGGGCACTCGGCGGCACGGACAGCCGAAGCGCCAAGGACAGTCAGGCCGCACAGGAAGATCGAAAGCGACAGGGGATGGAAAAGGCGCGAGTTTTTCATAGCTCTTACCAAAGCTCAGTATGGGTTGGGCCGACCTCCCGCAAGACCCGGTGGTTCTCGCGGAAAGGGTGCGCGGGGCACCGGGCGCCATTATACCTGAATCCGGCGCAGACCCGAATCCTGCGATTTGGGTCGATCTTGGCGCGCGGCTCGGGTCACAGATTGCTGCTGAATTGCATCATTCTGCGTCGACAGCTGCCAGTCATTGACTCGGGGCGGACACTCGCGCCGCCGTCCACGAGCCGTAGACATTGGTGGATCCGGTGCTGCTCTTGAAGGTGGCCGACCACAGCCCCGGTCCTACCGGGGTGGACGACGACGAGCTGCCCAGTGCCTCCGCCTGTCCGTCGCCATTCTGATCGACAATCGGGGCCGAGCCGGACAGGAAGAAGTCGAGGCCCTGTCCCTCCAGCGCAGTGAAGCTTGCATCCAGTTGCTGGATGAGCGCATCGATACCCAGCAGGCAGGCCGCGCGCACGCAACCGGGCGCTTGCCCCACATCCGCACAGAGCAGCGAATCGAGAGCATCACACCCCTGGACGACGGTCCCGCCGTTGCTACTGGTGGCCAGGTTCAGCAGAGACTGCAAAAAGGCGCTCACATCCGCGACACCCAAGCGTGGCGCCAGGCTGGACGCGGCGAAGGCGAAACGGGCGGCCGCTCCCAGGCCCAGGGTGAATCCGTGCGAGCTGATTACGAGTTGACCAGCCCGCGACACGCCGGATACGAACGCGGCCTCGGGGGACGGGGCAGCCAGATCCGTCATGGTCATCAACGAATGGACGGCGGCATTCGGGAGATCGATGCCGGTCAAGACATGGTCGATGTTGAAGGCGTTGGCGGCAGCGACAGGGGTCACGGTGAGTGTGGAATGCACCGTGAGACTGGTCAGCGCGCTGCCAAGTTCATCCGGCAGCGTGTCCAGGTGCAAACCATCAAGGGAGCCAGCGGGGAACAGCGCATAGACCTCCGAGTCCAGGCTGGGGTTCCCAGCCGCATCGAGCTGATTCGCACAGGACGAGGATCCGCCGGTCACCGCCCTGCGGGCAGCCAACAGGTCTCCCAGCGGACCTCCGGCACCGGCGACTGGCTGGCAGTCGAGTGGATTGTCTGCGGTGGGGGTACTGAGCGCGTCGATGGTGCAGTCGAGCCACAGGCTAGCCGGATCGCAGCCGTCGTTGGACAGGGCCATCCATGTGGTCTGGGCCGACGCGGTTCCGGGAAGTGGCGTCGTGAAGGTGAACCCGGAAACGGCCTGGAAGGTGCCTTCGGGCGAAGGGTAGAGCCGTGGCAGCGGCAGCAGGATCAGCATGGGCTGTTCGGCGGACAGGCTGGCGCCCAACACGTCTGTGCATCCCTCGGCCACCACGTTGTTCTGGGCGTCGGCAGCCCGGCCAAGCACGGCGTGGACGCCGTTGGTGACCACGCTGGTGAAAGTCGCCGGAGGGTCGGTGACAGACAGCGTTTGTACCTGTCGCACGGGAGGTGGAGGATGTTCGAGCGACACGTTTGCGCACGCGGTGCCGTCGTAGAAGTAGATGTTGGTCGCGGTGACGGGGTTGTTGATGGACGACGGGTCAGGGAAGACAGGCATGATCTCAACGGTGGCCAGCGCACCGGTTGTAATGAAGATCGGAATGTCCAGAAGCGCGTCGCCGGCCGAGGCTTGCACGGTGAACAGCGGCGTCTGCTCGCTCGCCCCTTGGCCGGCAATGACCTGCAACGTGACCGCGCCGTCGCTGTCGGTGATGGCGCTGGAAAGCGAGAGCTGTGCTCCCCCGTCGCCGTTCGTGCTCGAATCGTCCAGGATCGAAAAATACATGACCACGTTCGGCACTGGCTCCCCCTGTGCTCCGCGCAAGTGGAACACAAGCTGCCGGCTCCCGAACGGCGGGATGGCCAGTGTGTCTGAACTCGCCTCGATGGAAACCGGTCCCAAGGGCGCCGCGTCCGGCAGGGGCGGAAGCACGCGGTTGCCGCACGCCGCGGCCAGGGCGATAAACAGCGCCCAGCGCCCGCGACAAAGAAGGTGTGCGAAGGAATCCATCGGCCGCGACCGAAAATCAAAACTAGCACAGCTCGCGTCGTTGATCTTGCCGGCCAAGGCGAGTAGACCGGGACGAGAACAATGACCGAGTTCGCGCACCTGCATCTGCACACACAATACAGCCTGCTGGACGGGGCGATACGCCTCGACGAGCTGTTTCCCCGCGTGCTTTCGCTGGGCATGAAACAGGTGGCCATGACCGACCACGGAAACCTGTTCGGAGCCCTGCAGTTCTACGAGAAGGCGCTCAAGCACGGGGTCAAGCCCATCCTGGGCTGTGAGACCTATGTGGCCCCGGACCGGCTGGAGAAGACCGAGCGCAAGAGCCACCATCTGGTGCTTCTGGCCAAGGACAACCTGGGTTGGAAGAACCTCGCGTACCTCAACTCGATGGCCTACCTGGAAGGCTTCTATTACAACCCGCGCATCGACAAGAAGCTGCTGCGCGCGCACCGCGAGGGTCTTGTTGCCTTGTCGGCGTGCCTGGGCGGCGAGGTCGCGCAGACCATCATGCGCGCGGGGCCGGCGGCTGCCGAGACGGTGGCGCGCGAGTACGAGGACATCATGGGCAAGGGGAATTTCTTCCTGGAGATCCAGCCCAACGGATTGCCCGACCAGGAGAAGGTCAACGTCGAGATCATCGCGATGTCGGCGCGCACGGGAATTCCCCTGGTGGCCACCAACGACTGTCACTACCTGGACCGTCAGGATGCGCGCGCCCAGGAGATCCTGATGTGCGTGGAACAGGGGCGCACTCTCAGCGACGAGAAACGGCTGCACCACGAAACCGACGCGTACTACCTGAAGTCGCCCTCGGAGATGGCGATGCACTTCCGCGATGTGCCGCAGGCATTGGAGAACGCCGCCCGCATCGCCGAATCGTGCAACGTGACCTTCGATTTGGGCAAGACCTACCTGCCGCGCTTCCAGGTCCCCGAGGGCTATGATGCCGTGGGCTTCCTGGCCGAACTGGCGCAAAAGGGTCTGGACAAGCGCCTGCAGGCCTTGCATGCGCGTGGCCAGAGGGCGGACCCGGACGAGTACCGCGTCCGCCTGGCGCTTGAACTGGACGTCATCCAGAAGAAGGAGTTCTCCGGCTACTTCCTCATCGTCTGGGATTTCATCCGTTTCGCCAAGGACCAGGGGATCCCGGTTGGTCCGGGACGCGGATCGGGCGCCGGCTCGCTGGTGGCCTACTCGGTGGGCATCACCGACATCGATCCCATCGCCAACAAGCTGCTGTTCGAGCGGTTTCTCAACCCGGAACGCAAGTCCATGCCGGACTTTGATGTGGACTTCTGCATGAACCGGCGCGACGAGGTGATCGCCTACGTCACCGCGAAATACGGCAAGAACAATGTCGGCCAGATCGTAACCATGCACCAGATGAAGGCGCGCAGTTGCATCCGCGACGTGGGCCGCGCCATGGGCTTGCCGGTGGCGGAACAGAACAAGGTGGCTACTCTGATCCCCGAGCCGGTGCAGGGCAAGTCGCCGCCCATCAAGGAGGCCATCGAAAAGGAGCCACGGCTCAAGGCGCTGTACGAGGGCGAGCACCGCGAGTTGCTCGACATTGCCATGAAGCTGGAAGGGTTGAACCGCCACGCCGGCATCCACGCGGCGGGAGTGGTCATCGGCGAGAAGCCGTTGTGGGAGTACGTGCCGTGCTTCCGCCCCGAGGAGGGCGTGATCGCCACCCAGTTCGACATGAACGACGTGGCCAAGGTGGGTCTGGTCAAGTTCGACTTCCTCGGCCTCAAGACGCTGACCGTGATCCAGACCGCGGTGGCTCTGGTCGACGCCGACCGCAAGGCGCGCGGCGAAGCGCCTCTCGACATGGCGGCGATTCCCCTCGACGACGTCGAGATCTACCGCATGATTTCTGCCGCTGACGTGACCGGCGTGTTTCAGCTTGAATCGTCGGGCTTTCGCGACCTGCTCAAGAAGCTGAAGCCCGATTGTTTCGAAGACATCGTGGCCGCGGGCGCGCTGTACCGTCCCGGCCCCATCGAGGGCGGCATGGTGGACGACTTCGTCGAGCGCAAGCACGGGCGCAAGAAGGTCGAGTACCCGCACCCGTTGCTGGAACCGATTCTGAAGGACACCCACGGGGTCATCGTGTACCAGGAGCAGGTCATGCAGATCTCGTCGGCCTTGGCGGGCTATACGCTGGGCCAGGCCGATTCGTTCCGCCGGGCCATGGGCAAGAAGAAGACTGAAGCCATGGCCGGGGAAAAGGCCTGTTTCTTGGCTGGCGCGGCGGCCAAGAACATCGATGCCAAGGTCGCCGAGGGCGTGTTCGACCTGATGGAAAAGTTCGCCGGTTACGGCTTCAACCGCAGCCACTCGGCGGCCTACGGCCTGCTCACCTACCAGACCGCGTACCTCAAGTACCACTATCCGGTGGAGTTCTTCGCCGGCCTGCTCACCTGTGGCAAGGACAAGACCGACGAGGTGGTGAAGTTCATCGCCGAGGCGCGCGCGCAGGGTATCAGCGTTCTGCGCCCGGACATCAACGAATCCGGGGCGGATTTCACGGTTGTCCCCGAGGAGAAAACTGTAGAAGAGCTGCCCAAGCCGGGCAAGAAGAAGGCAGCGCAAACCAAGAAGAGGGTGGCGCCGAAAGACCAGCGCAGCGTCGGCAAGGCTATCCGCTTCGGTCTGGCGGCGGTCAAGGGCGTGGGCGAGGGCGCGGTCGAGACCATCGTCGGGGCGCGGAAGGAAGGCGGCCCGTTTTTATCGGTCACCGACTTCTGCCACCGCGTGGATACGCGCAAGGTGAACCGCAAGGTGCTGGAGGCGCTGATCAAGGCCGGCGCTTTCGACGGCATTGCGGCCGGCAAGGGGGTCAGCCGCGCCAAACTGTTTTCAGCGGTGGCCGCGGCTCAGGAGAGCGCGGCCGCGGCCCAGAAAGAACGCGATACCGGGCAGACGTCATTGCTGGGATTGTTCGGCGGCGGCACGGCTGCCACGCCGCTGCCCCATGAGGATGTCTTTGGTGAGAGCGAGGGATGGACACCCAAGCAGGTGCTGGCCTTCGAGAAGGAGAGCCTGGGCTTTTATATTAGCGGTCACCCTCTGGATCGCTTTGCCGGCGAACTGAAGCGATTTGCCAATGCCATTACCACCAATTGCACCGAGCGCGGCCCGCGCGCCGAGGTCATCCTGGGCGGGGTGGTGGGCGAGTACCAGGAGCGCGTGATCAAGAACGGGACAGGCAAGTACGCCTTCTTCAAGCTGGAGGATCAGTTTGGCACCATCGAGTTCCACGTGGCCTCGGCCAAGCTCAACGACTATCGCGAGGTGCTGACCAGCGGCGAGCCATTGTTGATCGCCGGCACAGTCGATGCGCCTTTTGGTGAGGGCGAGAGCGCGCGCGAGCGGCTGCGCTTCATGGACGCCAAGCCGCTGGCGTCGATTCGCGCCGAGCGTAGCAACCTGATGGAGATCCGCCTCAATGCCGACCTGGTCACCGACGATCAGATGACGACGCTGCACAAGCTACTGCGCCAGTTTCCCGGGCCGTGCCACACCCGTTTGCGCCTGGAGATCCCGCAACGGAGCGAGACGGTGCTCGACCTGGGGGACGACTTCAAAGTCGCCGCCGCCGACGAGCTGCTGGCCAAGCTGGAACAGATCTTCGGCGAGCGGGTGGCGGTGCTGCGCTGATCGTGACAGCGGCCAGGAGCCGGATAGGCGTTCCTTCCCGCGCGCCCGGGTTGCCGCCACCGCCATCGCCGTGGTGGATGGACGGTACGTAGGCGCGTACGTGGTGCGAAACCTGTCGGCGGGGGGCGCAGATATGCTCGGCGACAACAACCTGGCGATCGGCCAAGTGGTGCAGATCCTACTTCGGGTGGGCAGACAGTTCTCGCAAAGTATCGAGGCCGAGGTGGTCAGGCGGAAACAGCTGCCATCCGGGGAACAGAGTTTCGCCGTGGCATTCGGCAATCTCGCTCCTGACGTCGAAGATGCCCTGCAGAATCTTGCGGTCGTCGCGCTTGAAAGTGGCATGGGAAAGAAGCGGACGCGTGTTCTTGTGTTGGACTTCCCGGCATACGTGCTTTCTGCTTTTGCGACTGATGTGCGTTCACTCGGGCAGGAACTGGTTTCGGTGGCGACGCCGCTCGATGCGATTTCCCTGCTGTCTGGCGATGCGCACGGCATCGCCGCCGTTGTCGTGGGATGTGACCTCGGCCGCACGGATTCTTTGGGATTTCTCAATTTCCTGAAGGACTCTTACCCGCACATCCGTCGCGTCGTTCTGCCCGGCGATTCACAACCTACACAGTTGGAACGTGCAATTGCCAGCGGCGCAGTCGAGGCCGTGCTGTTCGAGCCGTGGGACAGCGAGTCGCTGTCCAAAGTTCTGCGCCGGTCGGGCTCCTGATCGGGGCGGCCTGGCCGCCACTGGTTCGAAGATTGCCGGCTGGTTTTTTGCGCCCATTTTCGCGCCATGAGATCATCCGAAGCCGCACCATGCGAACCATCAAGCACTATTCGAACCGCAAGCTCTATGACACCACAGAAAGCCACTACGTGACGCTCGCGGTGCTCGCGGCGCTCTTGCGCCAGGGCGAGGAAATCCGGGTCGTCGACAAGGCGACAGGCGGTGACGTGACCGCACCGACTCTCGCCCAGATCATCTTCGAGGAAGAGAGGCGCCAGCCACATCTCCCGGTGGCCGCCTTGCACAGAATCATACAGACCGGACGAATTCCGTAAACGACCGTAGACGGCAGAGCGGGGAGGCAGGTCGGAAAGCGGGCACACCGTCTTGTACGTTCTTCACTTCGTTTCTTGCGCGTCTCTGTCGATCCGTGCCGCGCGGTGCTTGCTGGAGATCACCGGGACGCGGCCTACGATCCTTGCCAATAGCGAATCGGGCCGGTATCGCTGTGGACGAAGTGCGCGTGCGGGTAGAAGCCGACCCCGCCCAGGCGCAGCGAGCGCACGAAGCCGAGGAGTTTTTCGGTGGGTACCCCGCGGATGCGGAAATCGACCGCGTTGCCCTGGGTGTGCTGGCTCTCGCGCGCCACCTGATGGCCCTTCTTGCGCAACATGAGGTTGTACTTGGGCGAGCGATAACCCGACACCACGTCGATGCGCTGGGCGTGGAAGTGCAGGGCGGCCGAGACCAGCACGTCGGCGAGCTCCGGGTCTACGTTGGTCGCCTGGTTGGTGAAGTGGTCGCGCAGGAAGATGCGGAACCGTTCTAGGTACGGCTGGCCCGGAATGAAGCTCATCAGCTCGCGTGTCCACTGGTTGTGCAGCGTGGCCAGTGGCTGCACGCGGGTGCCGATGGGCGGCATGGGGCCGGCCAGCATCTCGGCGGCCTGCGCACAGGGCTGGCGCGCGGGCGGTCTCTTGCCGGTGCGGCAGGTGCGCGGTGGGCGAAGCTGTTCGTCGGTGACGTGTACGTCGGGGCGATGGGCCTTGTCAGCCAGCCAGAGTTCCTTCTTGCTCCGTTCGCGCAGGGGCGACGGCAGGTGCTCGGCCCGCTCGTCGTTGACCGGGACCAGGGCCTCGGCGGGAAACGCCTCGACAGCAGGCTCCGGTGGCGCCACGGGAGCCGTCGCTGGCGCCACGGGGAGCAGCGTGCCCACGAAGAGCCCCAGCCAAGGAACCATATTCAACAATGGTAGCGGGAGTGACTGCGCGTGGCCAGGAATGAAGGCGCCCGTAGCCATCCGCGGCAACTGGCGTCTTGGGGGCTAGACGCATTCGGCTTTATCAGACAGGATGTTTCGGATTGGCGGGCGAACCGCCCAGAGGGAGAGCTGCCATGTTCAAGATCCAGACCCTGAACAAGATTGCCATGATTGGCCTCGAGGGTTTTCCGTGCGAGCACTACGAGATCGCATCGGAGATCGTAGGTCCCGACGCCATCCTGGTGCGCAGCGCAGACATGCACGGCATGCAGTTGCCCGCCTCGGTGAAGGCCATCGGGCGCGCCGGCGCCGGCGTGAACAACATCCCGGTCGAGCAATGTTCCAAGCGCGGCGTCGTGGTGTTCAACACCCCGGGGGCCAACGCCAACGGGGTCAAGGAACTGGTGCTGGCCGGACTGCTGCTCTCGTCGCGCCGGATCGTGGCGGGCATCGAGTGGGTCAAGACCCTCAAGGGCAAGGGCAAGGAGGTGGGGCCGCTGGTGGAGAAGGGCAAAAACGACTTCGTGGGCCCCGAGATCAAGGGCAAGAAACTGGGCGTGGTCGGGCTGGGTGCCATCGGCGTGATGGTGGCCAACGACGCGTTGGCATTGGGCATGGAAGTGGCTGGCTACGATCCGTACATCTCGGTCGAGGCGGCCTGGGGTTTGGCGCGCACGGTTCGCCGTGCCACTAGCCTGGACATGCTGCTGGCCCAGTCGGACTACATCACGCTGCATGTGCCGCTCATGGACCAGACCAAGGGCATGCTCAACCGCGACAAGTTCGCCTTGATGAAGAAGGGCGTGCGCATCGTCAACCTGGCGCGCGGCGGGCTGGTCAAGAATGCCGACCTGCTCGAAGCGCTGAAGGCCGGCACGGTCGGCTGCTACGTGACCGATTTCCCCGACGACGATCTGCTGGCTGTGCCCAACGTCATCGCGATTCCCCACCTGGGCGCGTCCACGCCCGAGGCCGAGGACAACTGCGCGATCATGGCGGTGGAGCAGGTGCGCGACTTCCTGGAAAACGGCAACGTCAAAAACTCGGTCAACTTCCCCACCTGCGCGCTGCCGGTCATGGGGCGCCATCGCATCGTGGTCGCCAACGCCAACGTGCCCAACATGGTGGGTCAGATCACGACAGTGCTGGCCGCCGACAAGATCAACATCGCCGACATGATGAACAAGAGCGCGGGCGAGCTGGCCTACAACATCATCGACATCGACGGCGACGTAGCCGAGGCGCAGGTGGAGAAGCTGCGCAAGATTGAAGGCGTCATCACGGCGCGACTGATTTCCAAGACCTAGCCTGTGCGTCGCAGAAACTCCTATGGATGGTGGGCGCGGTTCAGCGAGAAGGATACGAGCCCTCTTCTCGGACGACCTTGATCGCCGTCGGAGCCACGTGGGTTCCCTGCTCACGTCGTCCGATCTGGGCATCGAGGACTTCATGGTGGAACAGGATCGGTCGCCCGGCAGTCGAGGGCACCAAGGTGACGTCAACCTTCGGCGTCCGAGGCTCACCTTCGCGCATGAGAGCAAATCGGACCTCGGCCGTGTCTGGTTTAAGCTGGAACAAGAATCGGCCGGCACACAGGTGCTGGTGAGTATCTTGCCCCACCTGCTGCACATTCTCGAAGAAGGGGGCTTGCTGGCCGTCGACGAGCTGAATTCGTTGCACCCCACCCTGGCCCTGGCGATCGTTCAGCTCTTCCAGGACCACGCCAATAATCCCCGAGGCGCGCAGCTCCTATTCAACACGCATGAATCGACCCTGCTTGGCAACCTGCTGAGCGATCCTCCGCCGTTGCGCCGCGATCAGGTCTGGCTGACCGAGAAGGATCGCGACGGCGCAACCCATCTGTACCCGCTCACGGACTTCAAACCGCGACCCACGGAAAACCTGCAACGGGGGTATTTGCAGGGCCGCTATGGCGCCATCCCGTTCATCGGATCGCTGGACCTAGCCAGGAAGAACGAAAGCGACCCCACGTAGATGGAGCGGCGATTTCGGGACCGGATTCGGGACATTGGTCGCAAGCTGGCCAAACGCGATCCCAAGCACCGCATTCTTGTGGTGTGCGAAGGGAAGGTCACCGAGCCGGAGTACCGAGGCACTGGAGCTGGCCAAGAAATCGCGTGTGCAGGTGGCCTTGTCCAACCCGTGCATTGAGCTGTGGGCGCTCCTTCACTTCCAAGACCAGAACGAGCGGATCCATCGCCACGAAGCTCAACATGCGCTCAAGGCGTTCATGCCCAAGTACGACAAGGCGCTGGATTTCCCCAAGATGATCCCGAAGGCTTTGTCGACTCGCCGGTTCGGATCATCGACTCCCCGACGGCGCTGGCCTGGTTGATGGCGTAGCGATACTACTTCGCGGCGCTGGCGCGCGGGCGGATGCCGATGAGCTGATTGAGCGAACCCGAGGCGAACCCGGCCAGGTCCAACGACACGAAGGTGAACCCGAGCTTGCGGCCCAGCTTCACGATGGTCTCGCGCAACTCCAGTGCGCGCGCCATGGCGTCCGGCTCGACCTCCACGCGCGCGACCTCGTTGTGGAAGCGCACCCGCAGTTGCCGGAAGCCCAGTGCGCGCAACCCTTCCTCGAAGGCGTCCACCTGCTGCAGGCGCTCGGTGGTGATGGTGGTGCCGTAGGGAAAACGCGACGACAGGCAGGCGAGCTGCGGCTTGTCCCAGGTGGCGAGCCCCAGCTCCTTCGACAGCTCGCGGATCTCTTGCTTGTTCAGCCCGGCGTCGAGCAGCGGGTGACAGGCGCCGTGATCCTTGGCGGCCTGTAGCCCGGGTCGGTAGTCGCCCAGATCGTCGACGTTGGTGCCGAGCAGGATGGACTTGCAACCGAGACGCTGGGCCACCGGGGCCGCGATGGTGAGCAATTCCGACTTGCAGTAGTAGCAGCGATCCTCGGGATTGGACTGGAATTCGGGACGCAGAAGCTCGTGCGACTCGACCGTTTCGCAGCGCACGCCCATGCCGCGCGCCAGATCGAGCGCGGCCCGCTGCTCGCTGTGGGCCATGGTGGGCGAAAGCGCGATGAGCGCCGTGCAGCGGTCCCCGAGCACGTCATGAGCCACGCGCAGAAGTAGCGTCGAATCCACCCCACCCGAGAAGCAGACCAGAGCCGATTCATGGGCGGCGATCAGGTCGCGCAGGGTCTGGAGCTTCTGTGACAGGGCCATCGAGTCCAACTATAGCGCGCGATCGGCCGTCCCGCCCACCGTCACTGCTTGCCCGTAGCGCTACTCACAGCACGATGCGCTCGGCCTGCTCCGCGATGTCGGCCGCTTCCTTGGCCACCTCCAGCGTCGCCTCTGCGCGTTCGACGTCGGAAAGCCTGGCCGCAGTCGCCGGGTGGGCGGGCACGAAGAGCGAGCAGCAGTCTTCAAAGGGCAGGGCGGAGATGTCGTAGGTTCCGATCCGCCGCGCCAGCGCCGTGGTTTCCACTTTGTCGTAGGTGAGAAGCGGCCGCAGGATGAGGTGTTGGGCCACGACCTCGATGTTGCGCATGTTGGTCAAGGTCTGACTGGCGACCTGTCCCAAATTTTCTCCGGTGACGATGGCGTGGCAGCCCGCGCGCTCGCATAGAAGATCGGCTACCCGGACCATCATGCGCCGGTATAGCACCACCGCCAGTTCAGGACGGCCCGCGGCGCGCAGACGTTTCTGCGCCTCGGTGAAGCCCGCAACCCACAGGGTCGAGACGGCTTGCCAGCGGCTTAGTTGGCGGGCCAGGGCGACGACTTTGTCCTTCGCCTTGTCACCGGTGAACGGCGGCGAATGGAAGGTGAGCGCCTCCTGCGCCAGGCCGCGCTTGGCCGCCAGCCATCCGGCCACCGGAGAATCGATGCCGCCCGAAAGTAGGAGCACGGCGCGTCCCGAGACTCCCGCCGGCAAACCGCCAGGCGCCGGCCTGCGCTCAGCAAAGACATGCGTGGCCTGGGTCGAGATCTCGATGCCCACGCGCAGAGCCGGGTCGTGCACGTCGACAGGAATTCCGGTGGCTGCCGACACGGCGTCGCCGGCGCGGCAGGCGATCTCGTGCGACTGCAGGGGAAACTGCTTGTTGGATCGGTGCGGTTCGATCTTGAAGCTGCGGCGTAAATCCGGGTTGCGCTCGACCGCGGCTTGCGCCTCGACCACGGCCGCGGCACAGATCGCGTCGATGTCGGCCGCCACGCTGGCGACGGGAGAAATCGACACCAGGCCGAACACGCGCTCCAGACGGCTGCAGGCCTCGGCGCGCGCCTGGTCGGCCACGTAGACGACCACGCGACCATGGGGAGCAGAAACCTTGACCTCGGGCAAGTCGCGAACTGCCGCCCGCACGTTGTTGGCCAGCGCCCGGAGAAAGATGTGGCGGTTGCCGCCCTTGAGGAACAGCTCGCCGTAGCGGCAGAGGATCGTGGTCATGGTTTCGTGTCTCGACGCCGAACCTCTACCACGGATGCGATCTCGTCCACTGCCTCGCGCAGGGCACGTGCCGCAGCTTCCACATCGGCTTCCGTGGTCAGGCGCGACAGCGAGAAGCGCAGAACCGCGTCCTGCACGCGGACCCCGATGGCTGCCAGCACGTGGCTGGGCCCGCGCGTGCGGGTGGAGCAAGCCGCGCCGGCCGAGGCGTACACGCCTCGCGCTTCCAGGGCGTGCAGCAGTGGTTCGGCTGGCAGGCCCGGCAACAAGAGGCTGGCAATGTGCGGCGCGCGCGGGGTAGCCGCGGGCACCGTGGTCCTGGACCGGGGAATCGCTTGCACAACCAGTGATTCCAGGCGGTCGCGCAGGACGGCCACCTCGTCACCGGCTCGCGGGTCTTGCTGGCACAGGGTCGCTGCACACCCGAGACCGACCCAGCCCGGCAGGTTTTCGGTTCCCGAGCGCAGGCCGTTCTCCTGCCGGCCGCCGTCCCACAAGGGCGCCACGCGCGCGCCCTTGCGCAGCCAGAGGGCGCCCGTGCCCTTGGGTCCGTGCAGCTTGTGCCCCGAAATGGCAAGCGAATCAGCGCCCAGTGTGGTGACGTCGATGGGAACGAGGCCGGCAAATTGCACGGCATCGACGTGAAAGTGCAGCTTGCGGCCCGCAGCACGCAGGGCGCGGCCGATCTCGGCCACTGGCTGCAAGGTGCCGATCTCGTTGTTGGCCAGCATCACGGCCAGCACCGCGGTGTCGGGCCGCAGGCGGGCCAGCACTGACTCCACGGTCACGCGACCGTCGGGCGCAGGTGCGACCTTGCTGAGCTGCCAGCCCTTGCTGACCAGGCCTTCGGCGGAACGCAGGACCGCCGGGTGCTCGATGGCGCTGACCACCATGTGACGCTCCCGCGCCAGGGCCGCCGCGCCCAGCAGGCCCAGGGCATTGGCCTCGCTTCCGCCGCTGGTGAACACGATCTCCGAGGGCTGGGCACGCAGCAGCGTCGCCACCTCGCCACGCGCCTGTTCCCGCGCGCGCGCCGCCGCCGCGCCCAGACCGTGCGCCGAGGACGGGTTGGCGTACAGTTCCGTCATCGCGCGGGTCACTGCCATCAGGACTTCGGGCAGCGGCGCAGTGGAAGCAGCGTTGTCGAGGTAGACGATCATCGAGCCCAGACAATCATGGATCCGCGGAGGCGAGAAGGGGAGGGCGGAGCTTCGCCGGGCTCACTTGCAGTACTTGGTGGGCTCAGGGCTCAGCACTTCCTGGAACGGGTCCGGAGTGGGGCGAGAGGCTGTCGTTCCGATTCCCATGAAAGCGGCAAAGCGGCCGGTGCACCCGGTGCAGGTGCAGCCCGACGGATTGCCGCACGAGCAGCATTCGATACCCCAGGGATATGGGTTGTTGGGGTCGGCTGGCCGCGGGTAATTGCCTCCCTCCAGGTGTGACAGCAGGCCCGTCACCATGGTTCCGGCGATGCCTTGGCCTGCACAGTAGTTGGATATCCACACCGCGCTGGCGCCACCGTTGCCCGTGGCATTGTAGAAGTAGTACCAGGCGGCAGACCCGATGTTGCACGCCACATCCTGCATGAAACTGAGGTAAGTGGTGCCGCCCTCCGTGGCCCAGAAGTTGGTAGTGTCCGGCTGGGTCTGCAACTCCGGGGGCCAGGTGCAACCAAGGGCGGCCATCTTGGCCATTGGTCCATTGTAATTGAAGTCGTGCATGGTGGAACTGAAGCGAACTTGCAGCAGGCCCACAGTGGGATCATTGGCGGTTGCGCCAGTGAGGGCACGCGTGGCATAGGAGTCAGTGACGACTGAATTGGGATTGTACGAACTCTCGGCCACAATTGCCGACGTGACGACCGCCTCGCACTTGCGGAGCCAGTCGGTCTCCATCGGGGCGAATTCCACGCAGCTCATGGCAATGGAACAGGCGAGCTTGTCGAACGCCGCGCCCGCAGGGAAATTCGTTTTTATGTTGCTGTACGCATAATTGGGCAATGCACCCACGGCGATGGTGTTGTTCAGCCAAGCCTGTACCAAGGCGAATTCCGCCGCGTCAGCCCCTGGGCAGCCCGAACTCGTCCCAGGGACACCGCCAGCCCCCGCGGCACCCCCACTGCCGGCGGTCCCAGCGGATGCCGTGGAGCCGGCGGCGCTCGTGGTACCGGCTGTGGCACTGGAGCCGCCCGCGCCCACGGCTCCACCGCTAGCTTGCGAGCCCCCTGGCGTGCCACCCGCGCTGGACGCACCGCCGGTGGTTCTCGCACCGCCGGTGGTCATGGTCCCGCCCGTGCTCACCGTGCCACCCGCGTTCGAGTCTCCTCCGGTGGACGTAGTTCCGCCGGTGATCGTAACGCTGCCTGTAGACCGGGAGCCGCCCGGCCTTCCCCCTATGCTCACCTGGCCGCCTGCGACGGTGGTTCCGCCGGCCGTCGTCGTTGCACCGGCGCTTGCTACTCCGCCGGCTCCGGTGTTTCCCCCTAACGTGCTTCCACCCATCCCTGCACCAGCGCCGGCGCTCGTCATTGGCCCGGTTCCGCCAGTGCTGGCACCCGCGTCAGCCCCCGTGCCATCCGAGTCACTGCCCGAACACGCGCTCAAGGTGAGAATCAACGAAAGTCCGACGGAGAGGCGCCGGCCTGCCAAAGCAAGTCCACACGGAGCATCCAGCATCGAACAACGTCTCATGATCGACCGAATTGCGAGACCCATTGTACACCATAAGCTTTTGAAGGTGCCGCTGACTCCGAAGTAGTTGCAGCAGCCCCGGGATAGACCTTGCGAGCGATGACGTGCGTGCCGTCAAATGGCCGAAGCAACGCGGTTGACAACTTCTAGGTAGCGTGGTGCCACGGCCGCGACAGAGTATGCCGCCTCCACCCGCTGGCGCGCGTGGCCGCCCACCTGAACGCGCAAGTCGGGATTCTCGATGAGCCGCACGAGTTGCTCCTCCCAATCGGCATCGGTACGGGGCAGAAAGCCGTCACTGCCGTCGGTAACCACTTCGCAGTTGACACCCACCGGTGAGGCCAACCCTGGCCGGCCCAAGGCCATGTACTGGATAAGCTTGAACGCGCACTTGCCCCGTTCGTGAAGGCCGTCGGGCAGCGGCATCACGCCCACGTCGAGACGGGCCAGATCCTCGATTTCGCTTTCCGCTCGCCAGGGCACGAACGCGGGCATCAGGTCGGCCAACTCCCGGGGCGGTGGCCGGTCGGAGATCACCACGAACCTGGCGCCCGTGCGGCGCAGGGCGCGCGCAATGGGGGCGCGGGCCAGGGCCAGATGCCGGTAGTTACACGACAGCCCGGTCCAGCCCACGACGACTTCACGGCCACGCGCGTCCCGTGTCGGCATCACGGCCCAGCGGTTGGTGTCCACGGCGGTGGGGATGATGGTGGTCTTCTCTGGTGCTCGCGCGGCCTCGGCGAGGAAGCGATTGCCCGCCACCACGTGGTCCACCAGCGCGACCGTGCGGCGCAGCTTCTCGCGCCCGCCCCAGTTCAAGAATATGGCGTCGTCGAAATCGAACAGCGACCTGCGCCCACGCGCCGCCAGTCTTTCCAGGAGGACGGTGGGTAACTCGATCATGGGGCGTTGGAAGAAAACCACGTCGCCGGGTCGCAAATCGCGAAGCTGTGCCAGCCTGACGAGGGCAACCCATGGCACCAGCAAGCGACGCCACGGACCGGTGGGAAAGCGAGGCAGCCAGTCGCCGTACACGCTGGGCACCGGAATGCGCAGGCTGCAATCCATCCCCGCCGCGCCCAGAGCCTGCGCCACCGCCATCCCACGAAAGCGCGCCGCCGGGACGCGCTGGCCTTGTAGAAAGAAGACGACCCGCATCGTGCTACGGCGCCCTCGTCGTGTCCCAAGAGTGATGGTCGAGCCTCATGCGGCCCTACGATGGTAGCGCGGAAAGAGTCGCGCTATGCAAGTATTGACCTGGGGATCACCATGAGGAGAACCGAAGACGTTCGCGTCGAACCTGCGCGAGCCCATCGTCCATGACCCCTGCCGATGCAGGAACCGGCTTTGTGGATACCACCCGCCCGCTGGGTGTGTACGTCCACGTCCCTTTCTGTCGGGCGCGCTGTCCCTACTGCGATTTCGCCACGGCGGTGCGCGAGCCGATCCCGCACGACGAGTACGCGGAAGCGGTCGTGGCCGAGCTTGCGGCGCGTGCGGGCTGGTTTCGCGGCAAGGACGCGTCGAACTTGTGTTCGATCTACTTCGGCGGCGGCACGCCCGGCCTGTGGCGGCCCGAGGCCATGGGGCGCGCGATCGAGACCACGCGCAGGCTCTTCGCTGCGACCGGGCCGCTGGAAATCACGGTCGAGGCGAACCCCGGCGAGATGACGGCGGAGGATGCGGTGGGCCTGCGTGCGGCAGGGGTGAACCGGGTGTCGCTCGGGATGCAGGCCTTCCAGGATCATTTGCTGGCCGCCATCGGCCGGCAGCACAGCGTGGCCGCTATTGCGGCGGCGATCCACGCCGTGCGCAGCGCGGGCATCGAAAACCTGTGCGCGGATTTGATGTTCGGGCTTCCCGGCCAGACCATGGATGACTGGCGCCATTCGCTCGACGCCCTGGTAGCGCTTTCGCCCGAGCACATCACCGCCTACGTCCTGACCGTCGAGCGCGGCACGCCGTTTGGCGCCCGCGAGCGCGCGGGCAAGCTGCACCGGCCCGACGAGGAGGCCGTGGCGGCGATGTACGTGACGGCGCACGAGATGCTGCAGGCCGCGGGCTTCGAGCATTATGAGATTTCGTCCTATGCGCGTCCCGGCCGGCGTGCGGTTCACAACACGCTCTACTGGACCGGCGGAGCTTACCTGGGTGTGGGCGCATCCGCGTCGTCATTCCGGCCGCTCATCGACGGCACCGGCTGGCGCTTCTCCAACCCGCGCGCGCTTGCAACCTATCTGCGCTCGGCAGCGGCCGGGAAAGGGAACCCATTGCCGGCCAAGATCGAACACCGCACAGTCGAGGACCTGGAAAACGAGGGGTTGTGGCTGGGACTGCGAACCTGCGACGGTGTGGATCGGGCGGCGCACGCGCGTCGCCACGGCCGCGATCCGCTGTCGTCTCCCGAACGCGCCGCCGCAGCCCAGAAGTGCGTGGACGCGGGCTGGTTGTCGGTCGCGCCCGATCGCCTGCGCCTCACGGTCGCGGGCTTCCTGTTTGCCGACGAGGTCGCCACCCGCCTGTGGCTTGGAATCTAGTCCGACGCTTGGCTGCGGCTCGGTTTCCGAGTTAGATAGTAAGCGTGAGCGACATTGGCGCACGTGCGAAGAAGGTCCTGCACGCCGTGGTGTCCGAATACCTGGCCACCGGCGAGGCGGTGGGGTCTGAGACGGTTGCGCATCGCTACCGGTTGGCGGCTTCCCCGGCCACGGTGCGCACGGTGATGGGCGAGTTGGAAGATCTGGGCATGCTGCACCACCTGCACACCTCGGCGGGGCGCATCCCCACCGATCGCGGCCTGCGTTACTACGTGGACACGCTCTTGCGCGTGCGCAGCCTATCTGCGCCGGAACAGGTGGAGATCCGTGAGCGGCTGGGGCCGGTCGCGGACCCGCAAGACATCATGCAAAGGGTGGCGCGCGTGCTGCGCGATCTTTCGCACCTGGCCGTGGTCGTGCAGGCGCCGCGTCCCGAATCGGATGCGGTGTCGCACCTCGAGTTCGTGCGTCTGCGCGGCGACCATTTGCTGGCCGTCATCGCCTCGCAAAGCGGCCAGATTCAGAACAAGCTCATCCCCATCGATTTCTCGCTCTCGCCCGGCGATCTCGAGCGCATCAACAACTATCTCAACAGCTTGGTGTCGGGCTTGACCCTGGACCAGATGCGCGTGCGGCTGGTGCGCGAGATCGAGAAGGAACGCGAGCGCTCGGTCAGCGATCCCGTGCTGGCGCAGGCGCTCGATCTGGCCATGGCGGCGGCTCCCGCGGCCGAGCCGGGGGCGGACATTCTGCTCGATGGACAGTCGAATCTCCTGTCGGCGGCGGCGGATTTGGATCGGGCTCGCCGCGTGCTGCGCACGCTGGAAGAGAAAGATCAGATCGTCAAGCTGCTGGAACGCACGCTCAATGCGCCTGGCATCTGCGTGTTCATCGGCGCGGAGGCCAACCTGGCGGACTTGACCGAGATCTCGGTGGTGGCCGCGAGCTACGGCGGCGAGGACCGGCCGCTGGGAACCATCGGGGTGATCGGTCCGTCGCGAATGAGTTATTCCAAGGTCATCCCTCTGGTAGACTTCACAGCCGACGTGATTACCGAGGTGCTTCCCAGGCCCTGAAAGGAGCGCGCGGCTGCGTTCCGCCCGCGAATTTGCTTGCCATGAGCGAACACGACGAGTCCGAAGAGAATCCCGCCTTCGAAACCACACCGCCGGCAGCCGAGATCCCGACGGTCGCCGCCGCGCCGGCGCCCGCGGAACCGACGCCGGAGCAACGGGTGGCCACCCTGGAAGCCGAGAAGGCCGAGTTCAGGGACCGCATGCTCCGCATCGCGGCCGAATTCGACAACTACAAGAAGCGCGTGCGCAAGGACATGGCCGAGCACGACGTCAAGGCACGCGAGACGGTGCTGCGCGAATTCTTGGAGATCGCGGACAACTTGGAACGCGCCATCGCCTCGTGGAAGGAAGGTGGCGAAACCGACGTCAAGTCGGTGCAGGACGGAGTCGAGCTGGTCTTGCGCCTGTTCAAGTCGAAGCTGGAACGCTATTCGGTGACGGCCATCGACGCCAAAGGCCAGCCCTTCGATCCGCGCGTGCACGATGCGATCTCGCAGGCACCCAGCAGCGAGGCCATGCCCGGCACGGTGCTGCACGAGCTGCAGAAAGGCTATCGCATGGGTGAGCGGCTGCTTCGCCCGGCCATCGTGGTGGTCGCCGCTGCGCCGCCCGCGCCGCCAGCGGAAACCGGTAAGTCGGATGCGAAACAAGCGCAGGCGGCTGGGCCGTCGGCGGGTGGAGTGGAGATCGACGTGACCGGCGATGACGAGACGCCTGACAAGGGAGACAAGCCCTCGTGAGCCGCATCATCGGAATCGATCTCGGAACGACCAACTCCTGCGTGGCCGTGCTGGAGGGGATGGAGCCACTGGTCATCCCCAACAGCGAGGGCTCGCGCACCACGCCCTCGGTGATCGCGCTGGCGAACGAGGGCGAGCCCCTGGTCGGCCAGATCGCGAAGCGCCAGGCGGTCACCAACGCCGAGTGCACGGTGTCGGCGGTCAAGCGCCTGATGGGGCGCAAGCGCGCCGATCCGGAGGTCGAACGTCACGCCAAGTCCTCGACCTATGAAGTGGTGGCCGCGGCCAACGGCGACGCGTGGGTGCAGGTCAAGGGCAAGGAATATCCGCCCGCGCAGCTTTCGGCCTTCGTTCTGGACAAGATGCGGAAGACCGCCGAGGAGTATCTGGGCGAGCCGGTCACCGACGCGGTCATCACCGTGCCCGCCTACTTCGGCGACAGCCAGCGCCAGGCCACCAAGGACGCGGGTTGCATCGCGGGCCTCAACGTCAGGCGAATCATCAACGAGCCCACCGCCGCGGCGCTGGCCTTCGGTCGCCTGAGTCTGGTGTCCGACGCCAAGCTTGCGGTCTACGATCTGGGCGGCGGCACCTTCGATATCTCGCTCTTGCACCTGCACGAGGGCGTGTACCAGGTCAAGGCATCGAGCGGCGACGGCTTTCTGGGCGGCGAAGACATCGATGCGCGGATCGTGGGCTTCCTGGCTGACGGGTTCCAGGCCGAGACGGGCATCGATTTGCGGGGCGAGCGCATGGCCCTGCAGCGCTTGCGCGAGGCCGCCGAGCGGGCCAAGCACGAGCTGTCCACCAGCCTGGACACCGAGGTCAACCTGCCGTTCATCGCGGCGGGCGCCGACGGACCCAAGCATCTCATCACCTCGATCACGCGCAGCAAGCTGGAAGAGATGTGCGAGGATCTGCTGGCCCGGACCATTTCTCCCATCGAGCAGGTGCTCAAGGATGCGGGCTGGGCGGTCGCCGACGTCGACGAGGTCATCCTGGTGGGCGGCCAGACGCGCATGCCGCGCGTGCAGGAGCTGGTGTCGAACTTCTTCGGCAAGAAGCCGTCGCGCGCGGTGAATCCCGACGAAGCGGTGGCGGTGGGCGCGGCCCTGCAGGGTGCGGTGCTCTCGGGCGAGCAGCAGGACGTGTTGCTGCTCGACGTGACCCCGCTTTCCCTGGGCGTCGAGACGGCGGGCGGCGTGTTCACGCCCATCATCCCGCGCAACACCTCCATCCCGGTGCGGCGCGCGCGTGCGTTTTCCACCGCGGTGGACAACCAACCCTACGTCAACGTGCACGTTCTGCAAGGCGAGCGCAAGATGGCCGAGGACAACAAGAGCCTGGCTCACTTTCAACTGACCGGCATCCCGCCGGCGCCGCGGGGCGCGCCCCAGATCGAGGTATCGTTCGACATCGATTCCAACGGCATGGTCAGCGTTTCGGCCAAGGACATGGGCACGGGCAAGAGTCAGACCGTCGTGGTGCAGCCGACCTCGGGCCTTTCCGAGGCCGAGATCAACGCCTTCATCGCCGATTCCGACGCCAGTCGCCAGGTGGACCAGGCCAAGAAGGAGTGGGCCGATCTGTGCAACGGCGCCGACACGCTCATCTACGGCACCGAGCGCACCTTGGAGGAATTCGGCGACAAGCTGGACCCGGACGCCAGGGGACGACTGCAGACGGCGCTCGACGAGTGCAAGCACACCTTCGAGATGTTCGCGGGCGACGTCCCGCGCGCGCGCGCGGTTCTTTCCAAGCTGGAAACCGAGGCCCACATGCTGTTCGTGGCGCTGCAGGGCGGGAGCGTGCCCGAGCCAGAGCCCGAGAAATCTTCGTAGCCCGCCGTGGCGCACGATCACTACAAGACCTTGGGTGTGGCCCGCGACGCACCCGCGGCCGAGATCAAGGCGGCCTATCGCAAGCTGGCCTTGCAGTTCCATCCCGACCGCAACCCGGGCCAGGTTTCGGCCGAGGAGCGCTTCAAGGAAGTCTCGCTGGCCTATGCGGTGTTGGGCGACGAGGAGAAACGGGCGCGCTACGATCGGCTGGGCGATGTGCCCGGCGATCTGCCCTTCGGGGACAGCGCCGATCTAGCCAAGGTCACCGACTTCTTCGACGCCATCTTCGGCGACCTGTTCGGGCTGGGCCGCAAACGGGCCGCCGGGCAAGACCTGCGCTACACCTTGGAGCTGGATTTCGAACAGGCCGCGCTGGGGTGCCAGCAGTCAATTCGCTTCGTGCGCGGCGAGGACTGTCGGGACTGCAGCGGCACCGGCGCCCAAGGCGGGGCGGCGGGCCTGCAAGCCTGCGCGCGCTGTGCCGGGCAGGGATACACGCGGCTCAAGGCCGGCTTCTTCTCTTCCCGGCGCGACTGCCTGGCCTGCGGCGGCTCGGGGCAGATCCCGCGCGTGCGCTGCAAGCCCTGCTCGGGCACCGGCCTGTGCGAGCGCGAGCGCGAGTACGTGGTGCGCATACCGCCCGGATCCCAGGCCGGCAGCACGCAACGGGTAGCGGGCGAGGGCTCGCCCGGCCGGCGTGGGGGGCCGGCGGGCGACTTGCACGTGATTGTGCGGGTACGTCCGCATCCCTTCTATCGCCAGCAGGGCGATGTTCTGGAGGTCGAAGTTCCGGTGCGCATGGACGAGGCAGCCCTGGGCACCGAGATCGAGGTGCCGCTGCTCGACGCGCGCGTGCGCATGAAGATCCCGGCCGGCACACAGCCGGGCAGCGTGTTTCGCGTGCGCGGCAAGGGGCTGCCGGCCACCGGCGGTGGCCGCGGCGACGCGCATGTGCGGGTGCAGGTCGAAGTGCCCAGTGTGACCGGCGAAGAGGCGCGTGCGGCGCTCGACAGGCTGGCCGGCCTGCTGGGTGAAGATGCCTATCCCCGTCGGCGCGCTTTTCAGGAGATGATGGCAGCGATGCAGCGGCGCGAGGAGTAACCGAATGCCTTTCTTGAACCTCGCGCTCTTCCTGGCGACGCTGCTGACCACCACCATGCAGGGCGCGCTGGAACGCCATGGCTTTGCCAGCATGTTCCCGCTTGCCGACGGGCTCTCGTTCTCGGTGCCCCTGATGGCGATCCTGCTCTGTCATGAGATGGGTCACTATCTGGCGGCTCGCTGGCATCACGTGCCGGCGTCGCTGCCGTACTTCGTACCACTGTGGCCGGGCATCGGGCTGTTCGGGACCATGGGTGCGGTGATCCTGCAGTCGAGAACCTCCGACCGGCGCAAGCTCATCGACATCGGCGCCGCCGGGCCGCTGGCCGGACTGGCCGTGGCCATCCCGGTGCTCGTCTACGGCCTTTCCATCTCGCCGGTGCAGCCCCTGGTCGGGGTCGGCGTCCAGGAGGGCAACTCCATCCTGTATGCGGTTCTCAAGCGCGCGATCCACGGCGCCTGGCTGCCCGGCGGCGGGAGCGACGTGATGTTGCACCCGACCGCCATGGCCGGGTGGGCCGGACTGCTGGTCACCATGCTCAATCTTTTGCCCGTGGGCCAGCTCGACGGCGGCCACGTGGCCATCGCGTTCTTTGGCAATCGCTACGGCCGGGCTTCGCGCATCCTGCAGAACCTGCTGCCGGTTTTCGCGCTGGGGGTCGCTGTCGCGGTCTACTCGGACGTCGTGGCCGAGCTGGCGCGGCTGGGCGGGGCCCTGCCGGTCTCGGCCGTCAACATCGCGACGGCGGCCGGCATGCCCTGGCTGATGTGGTTCGTGCTGCTCGCGCTCTTGCGTCGCCTGTCGGGCGGCATTGACCATCCGCCCGTCGACGATCGACCCTTGCCGGCCAGCCGAGCCGGGCTTTTCTGGCTGGTTTTTGTGACCTTCGCCATAATATTCATGCCTGTCCCGCTGCGCGCCAGCTTGGGCGCTCCGGCTGGCGGGCCGAGCCAGGTGTTGCAGCAAAACCGACCATGAGCGAGAGCGATACCAGCAGCAGCGGCAAGGGAACCTGTCCCAAGTGCGGGCACAAGCGCGCCAGCGACGCCACGGCCTGCCCGCGTTGCGGCCTCCGGTTTGCGCTGTGGAGACCCAGCCTGGCTGACCCCCGCGCGCATCTGACGCCGCAGGGGCAAGAGCTGTGGCAGCAGGTGGAAGCCCGCTGGCAGGACGAAAGCCGCCACGAGGAGTTCGCGAAGTACTGTCTGCAATCCAACCTGCTGCCTGCGGCCGGGCGTTGCTATCGCGATCGGCTGGACCGCTTTCCCGGCGATGCCATGGCCAGCAAGATGCAGGCCGAGATTCTGACCAAGGCGACGCTGGGCCTGATGGTGCAGAAGCGGCAGGCGGTCGAGCCCATCACTCGATCGAAGTGGTTCTGGGTCATCGTCCTGGCCGCGATGGCGCTGGCCATCGCCGCGGCTTTCATCTGGGGTCCTGGGAGAATGCGCGTTCCCAGGAACGTTCCCACCATCAAAGTGCAGGTGCCGCGGTAGAGGGAGCGCCGGCACTGCCAGGCGAATGGCATGCGGTGGTGCTACCCTTGCGCCACCGTGGCCAAAGTCCCTGGATTCGAGCTTCCGCTTGACGAGGTGAGGGCCAGTCTGGAGACCCTGCGCCGTCCTCTGCGCATCGCCATCCTGCGTTTTCGCAATCCCTTCAATGTGGGCGCCATCATCCGGGTGGCCCACTCGTTTCTGGTGCAGGAAATCTTGCTGGTGGGAGACGAGCCCTACTACGAGCGCGCAGCCATGGGCATGCAGCGCTACGAGAATTTGGTCAAGCTTCCCGACGAGCAGGCGCTGGTGGCGTGGGCGCGCGAGCGCAAGCTGCCCCTGGTCGCCTTCGAGCGCGAGCACGCGCGCGTGGACCTGTGGCGCGCGGAATTGCCCGAGGCGTGCGTGATGGTGTTTGGCAGCGAAACCAGCGGCGTGTCAGAGGAACTGCTCGCCCAGGTCGATGACATCGTGGCCATCCCCATGTATGGCATCAACAACTCGTTCCCGGTCACCGTGGCTGCCGGCATCGCCATGGCGGAATGGACGCGTAGATACTTTGTAATGGGGACCCTGGGAGGGTCCGCTCCGCCCTTCGGCCCCCCACCCGCCACCACCACCCCGCTCGCTTCGCTCGGCCTCGCCAACCCTCCCGCGATGGTACGCGGCGAGCAAAGCTCGCCGGCTCCCCACGCGAAAGTGAACGCGGGAAAACCATGATTCCGTATTTTGAACAGCCCAGCCTCTCGCTCGGCCCCATCAGTCTTCACGCATTCGGCGTGCTGGTGGCGGCGGGCATCCTGATCGGGATGCGCCTGATTCGGCATCGAGCCGCAGTCTGGGGCCTGGATCCGATTACCGCCGAACGGCTGACCATTTGGATCCTGCTCGGCGGCTTCGCCAGCGCGCACCTCATCGATCGATTGGTCTACTTTCCGGCCGATACCCTGGCGAACCCCTGGAGCCTGCTGCGCTTCTGGGAAGGCCTGAGTTCCTTCGGCGGGTTCTTGGGCGCGATCGTGGCTGCCGCGTTCTTCGTGTGCCGCGAACGCCTGGGGTTGCAGAAGTGGCCGTACCTGGATCTGGTCGCCTGCGCATTCCCCACCTCATGGTTCTTCGGTCGCACGGGTTGCTTTCTCGCCTTCGACCATCCCGGCTCGGCCACCAGCTTCTTCCTGGCCGAGCGCTACAGCGACGGCGTCGTCCGCCACAATTTGGGGCTGGACGAGGCGCTCTACACCCTGCCGGTTGCGCTGCTCTTTCTTTGGCTAGGCCGTCGGCGTGCCCGCGCACCGGGTTTCTTCTTCGGCTTGCTGGCTGTGCTGTACGCGCCGGTGCGCTTTTTGCTCGATTTCCTGCGTTTTGGGGACGTGCGCTACTTCCATTTCACCCCCGGCCAGTATGGTGCGGCCGCACTCCTCGTGGTGGGCGTGCTGATCCTGACTATCCGCTCACGACCAGGGCCAGAGCCTCGACATGGGGAGTCTGTGCCAGCATGTCGTACGGAGTGACGCTGAGGGTGCGCAGACCCAGGCGCACCAGGGCTGCCAGATCGCGCGCCAGGGAAGCGGGGTTGCAGCTCAGGTAGGCAACCAGCCGCGGGTGCATCTGCGCCACGGCGGCCAGAACCACCGGGGCACAGCCCTTGCGCGGCGGATTGAGCACCACCAGATCCGCCTTGCCCACGTGCCCGAGACGGTCCGCCACGTCGCCGGTCACGAAGCGAACGCGTGCCCCGGGATCACCCGGCCCGCGTTCCGCGAGAAAAGCCTGTGCCGTCGCGCAGGCCGCTGAATTCTCCTCGATGGCCACCAGTTCGCGCGCCAGCGGTTCCAGCGCCAAGGCAATGCCGCCAGCGCCGGCGTAGGCGTCGACCACACGATCGATCGATCCCAGGCGCGCGGCAGCGTCCACGATGTCTTGGTAGACGCGGCCTGCCACCAAACGATTGGCCTGAGCAAACGAGCGCGGCCCCAGGCGCACTCGCGCCGAGCCGATGGTGTCTTCGATGGTGGCAGAGCCGAACAAGGTGCGCTCGGATTCGCCCAAGAGGGTGTTCCCGCTCGCACTGTTGATGTTGTGGACCACGCCCAGCACGGCCGAACAGGTGGCTGCCAGCTCACGCGCAAGAGCCTCCGCCCCGGGCCAGTTCTTGCGGCCAGTGACCAGCGCGACCAGCACCTTGCCGTCGGCATTGGCGCGCAAGATCGCGTAGCGCAGAAGTCCCGTGCGACGGATTTCATCGAAAGGCGCCACCCCGTGCTTGGTCAGAAGGGCCAGCAGCCCCGCCGCGATCTCGGCCAGCGCCGGCTCGGCGATGGGGCAGCCAGACATGTCCACGATCTCATGCGATCGCGGGGCGTAGGCGCCCAGCACCAGTCTGCCGTCGCGGTCGTGTCCAAAGACACACTTGGCGTTGCCGCGATAGCCGAATGGGCGTGGAGACGGCACGCAGGCCGCCACCGGCACGTCGACCCATTGATATGGGAACCCTGGGAGGGTTCCCATGCCTTCCCGCGATGGTGCGCCGCCGGCACAGCCGGCGGGCTCCCCACGCGACAGTTCCTTCTGCGTCGCCAGTGCGGCGGCCACCAACCCGCGTTTCCATTCCAGATGCGCGGGATAGGCCCAGATGGCGAGCGGGCAGGCGCCGCAGCGCTGGTGGGCCGGGCAGGGCGGCGCCACCCGCTCGGGCGAGGGACTCGCGACTTCCTCAAGATCGGCCCACGCGTCCTGGCCTTGCTCGCGCGCGTGAGGCGACACATGCGCCACGCGCGCCCGCACGCGCTCGCCGGGCAGAGCGCCGGCCACGTGCAGGCGAAACAGGCTTATTTTGGTTGGCACATCGGCCACGCCTGCGCCGTCGGGGTCGAGCCCATCGACTGTCACCACAACGCTGACGCCTGGCTGGAGGGGCGGGGCCGAGGGCAAGGTGACGCCCTTTGGGAGCGCTAGGCGCCGGTGCCATTACCCGAGCGTGGCTTGGGAAGAGGCGGGCGATCGGGCAAGGCCACGTCCATCGCCGCCACCGGCCGCTCCAGGGTTGACACCGCCTTGGCGCAGGCCAGGGTGCGCAGACCGCCGGGAAAATGAATCTCGACCTTGCCCGGGCCGGGCACGCCGCTGACCACGCCGATACCGAAGGTCGCGTGGGTCACGCGCTCGCCAGGTAGAAAGCCTTCCTTGGGTGAATAGGCCCGAGGCGGTTTGCTGGGGTCAAAGACCACTGTCGACGCTGGCGTGATTGGGTTCGACCTTGTGATGCGCCGTTTTCGAGAGCGGCCCCAGGAACTGCTCGCCCCGCTGCTAGCCGGCGCGGCCGCTGCCTGGTCGCCACGATAGTTATGCTGGCCGCCGCAGAGTTTGCACACCACCTTGGCCACGCGATCGCCCACCTTGGCCATCACCACGTGCCAGGTGTCGCCGCAGCGGGTGCAGATGTCCTCGATATCCTCGCCTACCCCTGGGGTCGACATGGTTGCTTGGACGCGGCCTCCTAATCCTTTAATTCTACAGGGATCGACCAGGCTTGTGGGCTACTTCTTGAAGAATGAAACCGCGTAAAGGTTGAGGGCGTCGACCTGCTGCGGCGTCAGGCGATCGCCAAACGGCTTCATCTCTTGCTCTTTCCCGTTGACAGTGCGTTTGATGCCTTCGAGGACCGACTTGCGGGCGCGCTCGACCGTCACATCTTTCCAGTAGGCGGCCTTGGTCATGTCGTCGATGCCCATTCCCTCGCCCTGCTCTGTGCGGGCGCGGCCGTCCTCGCCGTGGCAAGTCGCGCACTTGGAATTCCACATGCGCACCAGTTTCTTCTCCGGCCTGTAGCCCGCCGGGCGCGCAAGGGGCGTTCCTGCGGTTTCCGCCCAGGCTTGATGTCGCAGGATCGGGCTGGCCAGAAGTGCCAGCAGCGGCGGAACCAGGAGCAATGGAAGGAGTGAACTGCGGCGAGACATTGTGAGACTCTTGTTTATCATCTACGGCCGCAAGCGCCAGAATCGGATTGCGGGTAAGTTTCAGGCGTCCAAACGCCATGTTTTTCCGGGTTTCACCCCTCGCCAGCGTCGCGTTGCTTGGCTGGGTCATCGCGACCAGCCAGACCACATTGCTGCGCGAGGCGCTTGCAGCCTCACAGGGCAACGAACTGGCCATCGCTCTGGCCTTGGGCCAATGGCTGGTACTGACCGCGGCCGGCAGTGCGGCGGCCGGGCTGCTTCCCAGCCGCCTTTCCCGTTGGTTTCTCGTGGCCGGCGCACTCTTGCTGGGCCCGGCGCTCTTCGCTGCGCTGCTGACCGCGCGAGGCTTGCCGCGCATTTTTTCGCTGGCGCCGGGCGCGCTGCTCACCCTCGATCAGCATGTGCTCGGGCTGCTGCTGACCCTGGCGCCGGTCTGCCTGGTGGGTGGGGCCAGCTTCACCTTGGCCTGCCGACTGCCCGGCGTGGCCCCGGCGCGCGCCTACCTGGCCGAGGCAGCGGGCTGGCTTGCCGGTGGCGTGACAGCGACCTGGCTGGTGGAAACCTGGCAGCCCTTTGCGGTTGCGGCAGGGCTGAGCATCGGTGTCGTGCTGGCCGCGGCTTTGCTGCTCGGACGTGTATGGATGCTCGCAGTGGTCGGGCTCGCCGTCGTCGCTGTTCTGGGCCAGCGAGGGTTGGGCGCCATCGAGGCGCGCAGCCTGGCATGGCGTTGGCCAGGGGAAACCATCGAGGCAAGCGCATACACCCGCCACGGTCATGTGGCCGTGCTTCGTCGGGCCGGGCAGCGCGCCCTGTACGAGGACGGCCATCTGGCCCTGGTGCTGCCCGAACCCCAATCTTCCGATGAGCTGGCGCACCTGGCCCTGCTGCAGGTGAGCGAGCCGCGGTGGATCTTCGTCGCGAGAGGGCTGGGCGGACTTCTGCCCGAGATTCTCAAGTATCCAGTGGTCGAGGTGGCCCTGGCCGAGCCCGAGGTGAGTTTGGCCGAGATCGAGATAAAGGCCGCTGACCTTGCCACGCGCCAGGCACTGAGCGATCCCCGCGTGCACAGGCTCACGGGCGATGTGCGCAATCTTCTGCGGCGAGGAGCAGGGAACTGGGATGTCGTGATCTTGAGCACCGCCGAGCCGTCGACCCTGCTCGCCAGTCGTCTGCTCACCAGGGAGAGCTTTGCCGAGGCCCGGCGTGCGTTGCGGCCCGGAGGCGTGCTGGCCTTTGCCCTGCCTGGTGCCGAGAACTACTACAGTCCGGAACTGGTCGCGCGCAACGGTGCGGTGTACAAGGCGCTGGGCTCCGTGTTCGAGCACGTCATGGTGACGCCGCTGTCGACCAACTACTTTTTGGCCAGCGATTCGCCTCTGAGCAGCGATCCCGAGGAGCTGGGGCGACGCCTCGATCGACGGAAGGTAACGGCCACCTTCGTGGACGAGTATTCCCTGGCCGTGCTCATGCCCGAGGAACGCCTGCAGTCCCTCTCCAATCGGTACAGAGGTGTGGCGGTCGCGGCAAGCAGCGATCGTCTTCCCACCGCGTACCTGCACAACCTGCTGGTTTCTGGTCGTGCCGATCCCGGGCGCGTCGCCGCGCTGTTGCGTCGGGCTCTTGGCCTTGGGTTCTGGCCGCTGGAGCTGGGGCTGGCCGTTCTGCTCGTGCTGCTGGCTGTCCTCGCTGCGCGCGGTCGGAAAGCCCATGTGCCAGTTCTTCTGGTCGTGTCCGTGGTGGGCTTTGCCAGCATGGCCTCGGCCGTGCTGATTCTTGCCGTCACGCAGTCTGCCCTGGGAGTCTTGCATCACCTGCTGGGCGCGCTCCTGGCCGCCAACATGGCCGGGTTGGCGCTTGTTGCCTGGGGAGCTGGCGAGTTCCCAAAGATTCGGCTGTGGGGCGCGCTCTGCCTGGGCCTCGTGGTCCCGGTGCTTCTGCCTCTGCTCTCCCGCATTTCGACGCAGGCACCGGCAGGCGTGATGATGGCCGTCCTGCTGGTGGCTTCGCTGGTGGCCGGCGCAGCCGTAGGGATCGCCTTTCGCACGGCCTTGGTCGCGGGTGCCACACCGGCGGCAATCTACGTCGTGGACCTGTTGGGTGCGGCCTTGGCCGCGCCGGTCATCGCTGCGATTGCGCTTCCCGGCTTCGGCCTCGACGCGGCCTGCGTGCTGGTCGCGTTGCTGGCTGTCCCGCCCGTGCTTGCCATAGCCATCGCCCGGCAGCGCTGACCCCGAGCCCGATACGGCAAGCGATTATCCCCGGAGTCTCTTGACCCAGACATGGCTTTCGCATTGGATGGGATCCCTATGACATGCACACGCCCGCGATCTGTTCTGTTGTCCTTCGTCCTGTGCTTGGCGCCGGCGGTTGCCCTGATGCTCAGCCCCGTGGTGGAAGCGGCCAAGAAGGAGAAGGGCAAGCCGGTCGCGGCCAAAAAGAAGGCAGCGCCCAGTTCGTCTAGTGCCAAGAAGAGCAAGACGGCAGATACGGCGGTCGTCCCCGCCCCGGCTTCCACGGCAAGCCAAGCATGGGAGACTCCACCCAAGGGCGATCTGACCCAGATCCCCACCCCACTGCCGCCTCCTCCAGAAACCAAACCCGCGCCAGAACCTGCGCCCGCTGCCGCGCCAGCAGCCGCGTCACCTGCGCCCGCTGCCGCGTCCGTTGCCGGAAGTTCGGCGGCACCGTCCCAGCCGGAGCCGCCGGCCCCGCCTGAAGAAGAAACCATGCCCGCCCTGATCCCGCCGCCGCCACTTCAGTACGTCGAGCATCTTGGGCCGAGCGCGTACCCCGGCACCCTGCGCGGCCTGTACGGCGGATCGCTTTGGCTCGAACCGTCCTATCACGGCCTGCAGTTTCCCTACATGACGAGGACCGGGGTTGGTATCTCCGGTTTGGTGTGGGTCGACAATGGGTACGAGCGAATCACGAGCGAGAACCCGCTTGTGCCGAAGACCGTCAGCTTGCTGCAGCAGGGCCGCGCGGTTCTGCGTCTGACACCGGCTTACGTCAGCGGCCGGTTCTTCATTCAGGCGCAGGTCGAACTGGTCGGCAGCGAGTGTCAGACGACCGACTCGACAATTTGTCCTGCTGCTGGGACTGTCGGCACGGATGACCTTTGGCTGCGCATAGGGCAGTGGAGCGTCTGGGATCTCAAGGTCGGGCGTTTTGAGGGATGGGAGATTTATCACACGGGCGTGGGCCTCGACCAATACACCTTGGAGCGAGAGGGCGCGCGGCAAACTGTGACCGGCCTCCTCCCCGCGCCCGAGTACTACGGAGTGACCTACTTGCATGACCGGCCGCAGGGCAGGGGGTTGGGCTACGCTGCGCTACATTTCTACCCGCTCAGCGTTCTGCGCTTCGAACTGCTGGGCCAGATTGGCACCGACGACGCAGCCGTTGCGGGCGCAGGAGCCGCGGGCGCTGCTGGCGTCCCCGCTGGTGGCGGCAACAACGTCTGGGGCGGACGTCCCAGCGCTATCCTTGACCTAGGGTGGCTGAAACTCAAGGCAGGGGCGGAGTACCAGAGTGTGACAGCCTCGACGCAGATTCAGGCGCCTGGCAGTACGGCCTGGGTGGACGACAAGAGCGGGATAACCCGGAAAGGGGTCGGGGGCGCGTTCCAGTTCGTGTTCGATCCGTACGTCGAATTCGGCGGAAACATCGCGTGGGGCGACGTCACCCAGCACGACGCAGACGGGAATCAGGTCGACACGGGTTCCTACACGACGACCAGTGTGGGCGGTTTTGCCAATGCCCGTCTCGGCCGCCGAGGCTCCGGTTTCGGAGATCTGTTGGTGGGCGGAGGCGTCGACTGGACGACCCAGTATTACAGCCACAAAGTGGCCAACGCGGATACCGACTACACGGCACAGCTGCAGATGTTCGGGGCCGTCCAGTACCTCATCGCCAGTCAACTCTTCGTGAAGGCGTCTCTGGCGTATGCCCGCGCAGACATCTGGCCAAGCGGCGAGCCGAACTCCCTCGCCAACACAATGTGGAGCGGGCGCATCCGCCTGATGTACCTGTACTGACGATCTGCATGGGAACCCCCAAAGGGTTCGCTCCGCCCTTCGGCCCCTCATCCGCCACCTCCACCCGGCTTCCCACGCGATTGCGCCGCTCTACGCCCGGGCCGAGGTGCCCTCGGGCGATCCGGAATCCGGACCGGCCACCACGACCGGCACCGACTCCAGGGTCAGCTCGAGAGCTTCCTGGATGCGCTTGACGAAGACCAATTCCAGATCCTTGCGGACACTCTCGGGGATGTCGACCATGTCCTTGCGGTTGCGATCGGGAAGAATCACTCGCCTGATCCCGGCCCGGTGCGCGGCCAGAACCTTCTCCTTGATTCCACCCACCGGCAGCACGCTGCCGCGCAAGGTGATCTCGCCGGTCATGGCCACGTCCCCGCGCACGCGACGGCCGGTGAACAGCGACACCAGCGCGACGATCATGGCCACGCCCGCCGAAGGACCGTCCTTTGACACGGCTCCGGCCGGCACGTGCAGGTGCACGTCCAGCTTCTCGAAATCCGGGTTCAGGTTGAACTCCTCGACATGGGTGCGCACCCACGACAGGGCCGCACGGGCCGATTCCTTCATCACGTCGCCCAGGTGGCCGGTGAGGATGAGAGTACCCTTGCCCGGCATCTGCGACGCCTCGATGAACAGGATGTCGCCGCCGGTGGGCATCCAGGCCAGGCCAGTGGCCACGCCGGGCACCTCGGTTCGCTCGGCCACCTCGGAGAAGAACTTCTGCGGCCCCAGGAAATCGGCGATTTGCGCCGGGTCGAGCTTAGGCTGGTAGAACAAGTTCTCCGCCACCTTGACCGCGACGCCGCGGATGACGTTGGCCACCTCGCGCTCCAGATTGCGCACGCCGGCCTCGCGCGTGTACTGCTCGATGATGGTGGTCAGGCTTTCCTCGTCGAAGCTGATCTGCCTCTCATCCAGTCCGTGCTCGGAGATCTGCTTGGGCACCAGGTGGCGCTTGGCGATCTCCAGCTTCTCCTCGCGCGTGTAGCCGGGAATTTCCAGCACCTCCATGCGATCGAGCAGAGCGGGTGGGATGGTTTCCAGCGTGTTGGCCGTGGCAATAAAGATGACACTGGACAGGTCGAAGTTGACCTCGAGGTAGTGGTCGGAAAACGCGTTGTTCTGTTCGGGGTCCAGAACTTCCAGCAGGGCTGCCGCAGGATCGCCGCGGAAGTCGGCACCCAGCTTGTCGATCTCGTCGAGCATAAACACCGGGTTGCGCGTGCCCACGCGCCGCATGCTCTGGATGACCCGGCCAGGCAGGGCGCCGATGTACGTGCGGCGGTGGCCGCGGATCTCCGCCTCGTCGCGCACCCCGCCCAGCGAAGCCCGAACGAACTCGCGCGACAGCGATCGGGCCACCGACTTGCCCAGCGAGGTCTTGCCCACGCCGGGGGGGCCCACCAGGCAGAGAATCGGTCCCTTCTTCCCGGGCGCCAGCTTGCGCACGGCCAGGTATTCCAGCACCCGCTTCTTCACCTTCTGCAGGTCGTAGTGGTCGGCATCCAACACCTTGCGCGCCTGGTCCAGGTCGAGCGTGTCGGTGGTCGCCTTCGACCAGGGCAGCTCGACCAGCCATTCCAGGTAGGTGCGCTGCACGGTGTACTCGGCTGACGAAGGCGCCATCTGGCGCAGGCGTTCGAGCTGCTTGCGCGCCACCTTGGCGGTGTCCTCGGCCATGCCGGAGGCCTTGATCTTCTCTTCAAAGGAATCGAGATCGCTGCCTTCGTCGCCTTCGCCCAGCTCGTCCTGGATGGCCTTCAACTTCTGGCGCAGGACCGCCTCGCGCTGGTGCTTGGAGAACTCCTCGCGCACCTGGGTGTCGATCTTTTGCTTGACCTTGATCAGTTCGACCTTGCGCTGCAGGAGAACCAGCAGGCGGCGCAAGCGCTCGGCCACGTCCACCTCGACGAGAAGCGAGGCGCGCTCTTCGGCCGACAGATCTACGGTGGCGGCAGCGATGTCGCCCAGGCGCGCCGGATCCTTGTTCTGGTCCAGGATCTGGGCCGCCTCGTCGGGAATGTCGGGCGAGATGGCGATAAGCTGCTTGGCCACGTCGTAAACCGCCATGCCCAGTCCGTCGATCTCGATGGGATCCTTGCGAATCTCGACCAGCGGATCATAGGTGGCGACCAGGAACGGCTTCTCCTGCACGAAGCCGGTGATGCGCCGTCTTTCGACGCCCCGAAGGACCGCGGTCACCCGGTTCTCGGCCGCCTTGACGATGCGCACGACCTCGCCCTCGACGCAGACACCATACAGGTCAGCGCCCGCGGGCTCTTCCACGTCCGCGTCTTTCTGCGTTCCGACCAGCAAGTGGACACCCTTGCCCGGCAGGCTCTCGATCAGCCGCAGCGACGACAGGCGTCCGATTTCCACGGGCATGACCGCGCCGGGAAACAGCACAAGGTTCCGCAAAGAGAGCAGGGGAAGCGATCGTGAGCCTTCTGGGGGCGTCATCTTATTGCTCCAAAACTAGGCCGGCAGAGCCGGAACCGCAAGTACGCAGGCGCCGAAAAATCGTCGCTGCGGCCAGCCGTGTCGACCCTGTCGATGTCAGCTTGCATCAGAATGTCCGTATCTTCGAGGGCCGAGTCCGACTTTCCAACTCCTCGGCCAGGCGACGGGACTCGACGTCATCGGGTTTGAGACGCGGGACGATGATCTCGACACGGCAGAGCTGGTCGCCACGGCCACCCTCGGGCCGCTTGATTCCCTTCCCGCGCAGGCGCAGTTTGGCGCCGCTTGAGGTCCCGGGTGGTATGGTCAGTCTGACCGTCCCATCGAGAGTCGGAACATCGATCTGCGTGCCAAGCACGGCCTCACCCAGCGTGAGCGGCAGCGCCAGCTCGACGTCATCCCCGCTACGGCGCAGGTGGGCGTCCGGTTGCACGACGATGTCCAGGTAGAGATCTCCGGGCTGGCCTGACCGGGGTGCGAGCGCGCCCTGTCCCGGCACGCGCAGGCGAGCCCCGGTCTCGACGCCGGCGGGGATGTTGACGTCCACGGATTTCCCGCTTCCCGAGCGAAGCGTCTGGCGCGCACCGAGGGCAGCGTCCTTGAACGTGACCTGCAGGTTGCCCACCATGTCCGCGCCCCGTGCCTGGGCACGGCTGCGGCCGCGACCGCGCGTGAACTGCCCCGCGTTTCCGAACAGGTTGGCAAACATGTCGCCCAGATCGCCGAAGCCGCCCATCTGTGCGCCGCCGCTGCCCCCACCGAAGACCTGCGCGAAGGCGTCCGGGTCGAAACCCTCGGGCATGCCGTCCGCGCCCACCGGCGCCGCCCGCAGACGGTCGTACTCGCGTCGCTTCTGCTGGTCGGAGAGAACCGTGTAGGCTTCGTTGACCTCCTTGAAGCGTTCGGTCTTCTTCTTGTCCCCGCCGGTGGCGTCCGGGTGATTCTCCTTGGCCAGCTTGCGGTACGCCTTCTTGATCGCGTCCTCGCTCGCGTCTTCGGAAACGCCCAGGATTTTGTAGAGGTCCTTCATCGTTGCCACTAGCTTACAGCGGTTGAAGCCGCGGTTGGCTTGAGACTGAAGCCCAACTCGTCGCCCGCGCGCGTGACCCACACGGTTTCGCCCGGCGCAAATTCACCGGCAATCAGTCGGCGTGCCAGCGGGTTTTCCAGGTAAGTGGTGATGGCGCGCTTGAGCGGGCGCGCGCCGTAGACCGGGTCGAAGCCCTTGTCGGCCAGGAAGGACCGGGCGGCCGGGGCCAGCTCGATCCCAATGTCGCGCTCCCGCAGGAGCTTGCGGAAACGTTCGAGTTGCAAGTCCACGATGCGGTCCAGGTCCGCCCGGCTGAGGCGGTCAAACAGTACGATCTCGTCGACGCGGTTGAGGAACTCGGGCCGGAAGGTGGCGCGCAGATCATCCATGACCCCCTCGGTGTCCGGCGGATCGCCGAGCAAGCGTTTGCTGCCCACGTTGGAGGTCATGATGACGACCGTGTTGCGGAAGTCGACGGTTCGTCCCTGACCGTCGGTCAGCCGCCCATCGTCGAGCAGTTGCAGGAAGACGTTGAATACGTCCCCATGCGCCTTCTCGATTTCGTCGAACAGCACCACCGAATAGGGGCGTCGGCGCACCGCTTCGGTGAGCTGGCCGCCTTCTTCGTAGCCGACGTAGCCGGGAGGCGCCCCGAGCAGGCGCGAGACGCTGTGTTTTTCCATGTACTCGGACATGTCGATGCGCACCACATGGGTTTCGTCGTCGAAGAGAAAGGCAGCCAGGGCACGCGCCAGTTCGGTCTTGCCCACGCCGGTCGGGCCCAGGAAGATGAACGAGCCGATGGGCCGGTTGGGATTCTTGCAAACCTGCGCGCGCCCGGCGAACCGCGTTCGCGATGGCCTCGACCGCGCGGTCCTGGCCTACCACGCGCTCGTGCAGCCGCGCCTCCATGTTGCCGAGCTTGGCCTGCTCGCCCTCCAGCATTTTCTCCACGGGAATGCCGGTCCATTTCGACACCACGGCGGCGATGTCGTCCTCGGTGACTTCCTCGCGCAGAAACGAACCGTCCTTCTGCGCGACGGCGAGTTCTTCATTCTTGGCCTGGAGTTTCTTCTCCAACTCGGGCAAACGACCGAAGCGAATCTCAGCGGCGCGTCCGAGATCGCCTTGCCGCTGCAGAAGCTGCGCCTGGGTCTTGGCCTCCTCGATTTCGCTCTTGAGTTTCTGCAGATCGGTGATTACCTGCTTTTCGCGCTGCCAGGTCAGCTTCATGCGGTCGACCCGCTCGCGCAGTTCCGCGATCTCGGACTCGACCTCAGCCAGGCGGTCGATGGACGACTGGTCGCTCTCCTTGGCCAGCGCCGATTGCTCCATCAGGCGGCTGGTCAGGCTGCGCTCCAGCTGATCGATGGGTTCGGGCAGCGATTCCAACTCCATCTTCAGGCGGCTGGCTGCTTCGTCGACCAGATCGATGGCCTTGTCGGGAAGCTGTCGCCCGGAAATATAGCGGTGCGAGAGGCGCGCCGCCGCCACCAAGGCATTGTCGCGGATACGGATGCCGTGGTGGACCTCGTAGCGCTCTTTCAGGCCGCGCAGAATCGCCACGGTGTCGTGTACCGACGGCTCGCCCACGAATACCGGCTGGAACCGGCGTTCCAGCGCCTTGTCCTTCTCGATGCGCTTGCGGTACTCGTCGAGCGTGGTGGCGCCGATGCAGCGCAGATCGCCGCGCGCCAGGGCCGGCTTGAGCATGTTGGCCGCGTCGACCGCGCCCTCGGCCGCGCCCGCGCCGACCAGGGTGTGCAGCTCGTCGATGAACAGGATGACCTGGCCCTCGGCCGCCGCGATCTCCTTGAGCACGGCCTTGAGCCGATCCTCGAATTCGCCGCGGAACTTGGTGCCCGCAACCAGCGAGCCGAGATCGAGCGCCAGGATGCGCTTGCGCTTGAGCGATTCTGGAACGTCACCGGAGGCAATCCGCTGCGCGATCCCTTCCACGATGGCGGTCTTGCCCACGCCAGGCTCGCCGATGATGACCGGGTTGTTCTTGGTGCGGCGGCATAGTACCTGCAGCGTGCGGCGCACTTCCTCGTCGCGACCGATGACCGGATCCAGCTTTCCCTGGCGGGCCAGTTCGGTGAGATCGCGCGTGTACTTGGCCAGCGATTGGTAGCGCTGTTCGGCGTCCGGGTCGGTGACCCGCTGGCTGCCGCGCACCTCGGTCAGGGCTTTGAGAACCGTGTCGCGGTCCACGCCCGCCTCGCGCAACACGCGTGAGGCCGCGCCCAGATCCTTGGAGAGAAGCGCCAGCAGCAGGTGCTCGCTGGAAACGTACTCATCCTTGAACTCGTCGGACTGGCGAGCCGCCTCGTCGAGCAAGTCCTTCATGCGGCGGCCCACATACGCTTCAGCTGTGGCGCCGCGCACTTGCGGCTGCGCCGCAAGCGCCTCGTCCACCTTGCGCACCAGCCCCTCGGGATCCGCGCCCACCTTGCGCAGCACCGCGAGGGCCACGCCCTCTTCCTGGGTCAGAAGCGCCCGCAGGACATGCTCGGGCGTGACCTCCTGATGCGCGTGCTGCTCGGCCGCGGCATGCGCTGCCGTAAGTGCCTCCTGAGCCTTGATGGTGAATTTGTCGAGCCGCATGGGTTGGTTCCCTGACCACAGAATAGGCACGCCGCTCCGCGGGACAAGGGAATCCAGGTAGTGGGGTGGGCCATCATTCACCGCGCCCAAATAGGCAGCGGCCGCGTTGATGGCGGCGGTGGTCGGAGTCTGGTTTGCGGGCGTGGTGCCCCGATCACGGCACTGGACCGCTCGACGTGTAGACGTACCCGTTGTTGACCACCGCGATCAGTTTCGTCCCGTCCGCCGACGATGCCACGGAGATCCAGTTCCGCGCCGAATCCCGTGACTTCCATGTCACGCCAAAGTCCGTCGAAGTGTAGATGTTGCCACCTGCGACCGCTGCCACGATGTCCTTCCCGTTCGCCGATGATGTCACGGCTCTCCACGTTTGCGACGTTCCCTGCGGCGTCCACGTCAACCCTGAGTTCGAAGACGTGTAGATGAGGCCAGGGGTACCGTCCACGGCCACCAGCATCGTCCCGTCGGCAGATGACGCCACGGAGTTCCAGTTCCGCGCAGCACCCTGTGGCGTCCAGGTCACCCCGGAGTTCACCGACGTGTAGATGTTGCCACCCCAGGTGCCGGCCACCAGCATGGTCCCGTCCGACGACGACGCCACGGACGTCCAGCCCCGCGCCGCACCCTGCAGGGTCCACGTTGCCCCGGAGTCCGTCGACGTGTAGATGTAGTTGCTCTTGACCGCGGCCACCAGCATGGTTCCGTCCGCCGAGGACGCTACCGTATACCAATTCTGCACCGTGGCCTGTGGCGTCCAGGTCACCCCGGAGTCCGCCGACGTGTAGATGTTGCCATTGGCGACCGCGGCCACCAGTTTCGTCCCATCCGACGATGACGCCACGGAAATCCAGTTCCGCGCCGTGGCCTGCGGCGTCCACGTCACCCCGCTGTTCGCTGATGTGTAGATGTTGCCGCCATAGACTACCGCCACCGCCTTTGTGCCATCCGATGACGAGGCTACCGAATACCAACCTTGCGACGTTCCTCGCTGCGTCCACGTGACCCCGGCCATCGCAACGCAGGTTCCTGTCGTGTCGCCCAGTTGGTCCGTGGGGCAGGTGCCGGTGCCGGACACGGCGACAGACGAGCCGCCGCCCGGCGTGGCCGAGAAGGCAACTTGGGCCGAAGCTGGCCCCGCCGTCTTGGGCGCGAAGACAACGCGTACCGTGCACGACGCGCCCGCGACTAGGACAGTAGCGCCGGATACGCAATCGCCGGCACTCCCGCTCTGGACCACAAAGGCGGTGCTATTTGACGTCACGATGATCGGCCCGCTGGATTGCTGGCCATTATTTGTGATGCTGAAGGCCGCAACGTTGCTCGACTGACCGACAAGGACCGAGCCGAACGCGGACCCCGAGAGTGACGCCACGAGACTCGCAGACGAAAAACAGGAGCCCGAGATGCAGACACTCCCATCCGAACACGCAGCGCCGTTGGCCACGCAGGTGCTGGTCACGCAGCAGCGTCCTCCTGCGCAAGTACTTCCCGCGCAGCAAGTCTGGCTGGAAGCGCCACAGCTCGCGTCTGGGGCGTCTGCAGTAACTTCAGCCGCGGTGCCCAGAGCCTCCACGGTAGCGTCAGGCGCCATCCATCCACCAGTCCCGCCGGAGCCACCAGCGCCCCCGGCTCCGCCGGTCGAGATGGGTCCGTCGGTGGCTTCTCCGGTATCAATCGGGGCGTCGTTTCCGCCAACGCCACCTGTTGTCACGGGCGTATCGCTGCCGTCCGTGGTGGTGCCCGGAGCGTCCACCGCAGCGTCAAGAATCATCGAACCCCCGGTTCCGCCAGCGCCGCCAATGCCCCCGGCACCGCCCGTCGAGATGGGTCCGTCGGGGGCGCCTGCTCCTCCGGTTCCAGTCGGGCCGTCGTTTCCACCGACACCACCTGTTTCTGCAGGCGTCTCGCTGCCGTCCATGGCGGCGGGAACATCGGTGTCGCTGATGGTCTCAGGGGCGCTGATGTCGGTTGTCGCAGCAGCACCGTCATGGAAGTGGCGCAGTCTGCTGGCGTCGAAGGTACACGCCGCGGCCAGCGCGGCGATCAGACAGGGGCCGAGGACTTCGAGGCGTGCGGGCAGGTGAAAGGTCGCTTTCAAGGTTAGTACCTCACCGCCGCGACGAAGCCTGTAGTGGCCCCAGCGACTGGCGAGACGCTCACCGGTCGGCCCTCGAAATAGAACAGCACACCGGTGGTCACGGCGGCGGCGCCGGCCAGACCCCAGAACACGTTGGCCGTGATCTCGCGCGAACGAACCGAGCTGATGTCACCGTCGGTGCAGCCGGGACGGCTTTGGTTGCCGTCGCCGCACGACTTGTCCAAACTGTCGAATCTGGACTGCATCGCCAGGCCAGCAGCGATGGCGCCCGCTGCCAACAGCACGGTAGAACCGGCGGCGACCCAGGTCCATTTCCGGCCCAGCCACCAACCCTTGCCGGCGCCGTCTTGCGCGGGGCTGGACGCCAAGTCGATGTTCGCGGGGACTGGCGCAGGGCTGGTTCCCCGGTCGGGGTTCGCGGGAGATGGAGGCGGGACCGCCATGGGCTCCGGTGCCGGCTCGGCGGCCACGGGAATCGCCAACGGCCGCAGCCGCAGGGTCACCGTCCCCACCGAAGAGGCTGTCACGTCGACATTTTCCAGTGCCGGGATCGTGTTCTCGTGGCTGGCCGTGATCTGGTGCCGGCCTGGCGTCGCCCAGACGAGATCGGGCAACGGTGTGAGGCCTACGCTCTTGCCGTCGACGTTCACCTCCGCGCCCAGCGTCTCGCAATCGATACGGATCCGTCCCAGCTTGTCCCGCAACTCAGCCACGGACTTGCGCGCATCAGCGATCGTCTCGGACGCGGCGCCGGTGTTACTGGCCAGAAACTTCTCAAAGGCTTCCAAGGCTTCGACGGGCCGGCTGAGATCGCGATCAGCCTGGCCGATGTTGAACATCAACTTGGGCGATGGATAGGCGGCGTAGGCAGCATTGAACTTCTCCAGCGCACCCGCGTAGTCGCCCTTCTCGTAAAGTGCCGAGCCCTCGGTCAGCAGGATCTGCGCCCGGGCCTTGGCCTGCGGATCGGCGACGGGCGGCGAGAGCTGAGCGAGAAGCGAGAGGAGAACAAGGGCACTCGTGCACATGATGCAGCATCCCCCAGCGGGAACGAATTATATCTCGACAGCAATGCGCGGCGTCTTTAGCTATGAAACGCGCGCTTGGAGTCCGTCACGGGCTCACAGGTCCTTGATCAATTGCCGTTTGGGCTTGGACAGTGGGGATGGCGTGGTGGGCCGCTTGGCTCTCTCTCGGCCGGCGGGGGATGCGGTCTTGGCGGGCTTGCCGGGCTTCTTGGGCGGGGACTCGGGCTCGACCGAAGCTGGTTGGACTGGCGAGGGTTCCGGCTTGGCCGCCGGAGGCGCCGGCGGCGGTGGCAGTGGCGCCATGATCGTCGGCGCGCTGACCGGGTTCTTCGTGCTCGCCGGTTTGGGAAGCGCGTTCCAACGAACGAGCACAAATGCCCCGAGCAGCAGGAGCGCGACAGCCGCCGCGACCATGGCATGAACCGGCTTGATTCTTCTCCGTCGTCGCACCTCGACCGTGGCGGAGCCGACCGGCGGCGATGCGGCTTGGGGCGTGCTCTTATCCGGCGGGGTTCCGGCAGCGAGAGGAGTGTCGGGTGTGTTTGCAACGAGCGCCTCGCTCGGCCCGATCTTCGCGACAGCCGGCGAAATGGACGACAACAGCACCGGCGCCGGCGTCACGTCGGGTGGCTGGCCGAACGCGGCGGTCGCGAAGGCGCGGGAAAACGCTCGAATTGTCGGAAACCGATCCGCCGGTCGCTTGTTCAGTGCGCGCCGCAACTCTGTCTCCACGGCCGGCGGCAGGCCCGGCACGCGCGGGGTCAGCGGTTGCGGGTCCATCTTGACGATCTGGAAGAGAAGCGCGGTCACGTCGTCGGCCACGAAGGGAGGGCGACCCAGCAGCATTTCCCAGGCGATGCAGGCCAGCGCCCACTGGTCGACGCGGTGGTCGATCTCTTCGACCATGCCAGCGGCCTGTTCGGGCGACATGTAGATCGGCGTCCCCAGGGTTGACCTCACGTTGGTCAGCCGCGTGCGCGCCGCCATCATTTTTGAGACGCCGAAGTCGAGCACCTTGACGAAATCGGGCTCGCCCGGGATCTGCACCAGGAAAATGTTCCCGGGTTTGAGATCGCGGTGGACGATGCCTTGGTCGTGGGCGGCGCTCAACGCCGAGGCGACTTGCCTGACCACGGGGGCTACTGCCTCGATGGGCATGTGACCCACGCGGCGCAGGTGGTGGTCGAGATCCTCCCCTTCGAGATACTCCATGACCAGATAGGGTTCGCCGGATTCGGCCTGGCCGAAATCCACGACGGTCACCAGATGGGGGTGTCCGAGGTGTGAGGTGATTTCGGCCTCGCGGTGAAAGCGCGCCAGGGCCTGGTGGTTGGCGGCCAGGTCGCGTGCCATCAGCTTGATGGCCACGCGCTTGTTGAGGCGAAGCTGCACGGCCTCGTACACCGCGCCCATGCCACCCTGGCCGATGAGGCGCGTGATGCGATACGCGCCCTCCAGTACGGTGCCCACCAGCGTATCCATGTGAGTCTCAGCCGGCACGGCCAATCTTCTCCTGCGAACGGCACCACGGGAATGTGCCCGCGCTCGCCAGATGAGGTTTCCGTGTAGTCACGTGCGTCAACTCTTGTTCTACGCAATTCTGCGACGGGAGAGGAGGTAAACACCCAGCGTAGACCTTGGGCTTATTCGCGTCAAACGGAGGTTCGAGCTGCCGGGTCAATGTTCGCCTGTTGACTGTCGCCGGTTGTGTCCAGAATATGCATGCATGTCTTACCTGGTTCTCGCGCGCAAGTACCGGCCGCAGAAGTTCGAGGATCTTCTTGGGCAGGAGCATGTGGCGCGTACGCTGACCAACGCCATCAACATGGGCCGCGTGCACCACGCCTTTCTGTTCACCGGCGCTCGCGGCATCGGCAAGACCAGCGCTGCGCGCATTCTGGCCAGGGCGCTGTGCTGCGCGCAGGGGCCGACGGCAACGCCCTGTGGGACCTGCTCCATCTGCCAGTCCATCTCGAGCGGGCAGTCCGTGGATGTGCAAGAGATCGACGGCGCGTCCAATACCGGCGTGGACGATGTGCGCACGCTGCGCGAAGGCGTGCGCTACCTGCCGGCCGAGGCGCGCAAGAAGGTCTACATCATCGACGAGGTCCACATGCTGTCAGTGAGCGCGTTCAATGCGCTGCTTAAGACCCTGGAGGAGCCGCCCGAGCATGTGGTGTTCATCTTCGCGACCACCGAGGTGCACAAGATCCCCGCCACCATCATGTCGCGCTGCCAGCGCTACGACTTCAAGTTGCTGCCCAGCAAGGTGCTGGCCGAACACCTGACGCGCATCCTGACCAACGAGAAGATTGCGTGCGAGCCCGAGGCTGTGCGACTGGTGGCGCGCGAGGCGGCGGGCTCGGTGCGCGACGGCCTTTCGCTGCTCGATCAGGTGGTGGCCTACGTGGGTGACGGGACGCTGACCCGCGAGAAAGTGGCCGAGGTGCTGGGCGTGGCCGATCGTCGCGTGCTCTACCAGCTGGCGGACAAGGTGCTGGCCCGCGACGTGGCGCAGACCCTGCGGTACTTGGCCGATGCAGTCGACCGTGGCGTGGATCTCATGCAGATGGCGCGGGCCTTCCTCGCTTTTCTGCACGATCTCGAGATCCTGACTGCGGTGCCCGATGCCGAGGATCTGATCGACGCGACCGCGGAGGAAACTGCCGAGACCAAGGCGTTGGCTGGCAAGGCCGGAAAGGGCTTGGCCACTTCGCTCTTCGATCGCTGGGCTCGCGCGGTGGAGGACGCCGCGCGATCGCAAACGCCGCGCCTGCTGCTGGAGATGGCGCTGGTGGATCTCTGTAACGCCGAACCCATGCTTCCACTGGGCGACTTGCTCGATCGCCTGGAGAAGCTGGAGGGTCGGCTGGGAGGGGCTGGCGCGCTGCCAACACGGCCTGCGGCGCCTGACTCGCGGCCACGGGCCGCCACGCGCCAGTCGGCTCCGCCTGTGCCGCCGGCGCCGACGTCGGTTCCGGCGCTGTCGCCCGATTCGGACATCGCCGAAGTGTGGCGTAGGGTGCGCGAATCGTTCGGCCACCGGCCGGCCATGGCCGCCGCGTTGGACCACGCCGAGGTCTGCGGCTGGGAGGGCGGCGCGGTCATCCTGCAGTTCTCGCAGAAGTTCGCCCTCGACCAGACCGGCAAGTTCAAGTCTGAAGTGGAACGCGCCCTCACCCAGATCACCGGCACCGCCACCCGGGTCGAACTGAAGATGGCGACGGGAAAGGTGCTGCCGCTGGTGCGCTCCGAGGTCGGCCGCGAAGCAGAGGCGGCGCACATCGACCAGCACCAGCGCGAGACCGAGGCGCGCGAGCATCCCATGATTCGCAAGGCGCAGGACCTGTTCGGCGTCGCGCCCAAGGAGATCAAGACCCCATGACCGACGGACCCAACCTGCGCAACCTCATGGAAACCTGGCAGCGCGTGCAGGAGCAGCTCAACCAGGCCAAGGATGCCTTAGGTGACAAACAGGTCGAGGGTGAGACGGGCGGCGGCCTGGTCCACTGCGTGGTCAACGGCCGCAGCGAAGTGCTGTCCATCACCATCGAGCCGTCGCTGCTGGCTGGAAACGACAAGAAGATGATCGAGGATCTGGTGGTGGGCGCGGTGAACCTGGCCCTGGAGCGGGCGCGTCAGGTGGCACAGGAGGACCTGGCGCGGGTGGCTGGGGGGCTGGCCATGCCGTCGGGGGGGCTGGGTGAATGAGTAGCGCAGGTCCCATCGCGCGGCTGGTGTGCGAGCTGGGCAAGCTGCCAGGCGTGGGCGAGAAGACCGCCGCGCGCCTGGCCTTTCATATTCTGCGCGCGCCACCGGAAGATGCTGCGGCGCTGGCCGCGGCCATCGGTGACATGCGCAGCAAGATCAGGTTCTGCAGCGTGTGCTGGGATTTCACCGAAGAGGATCCCTGTCCCACTTGTTGCGATGCACGCCGCGATTCGTCGCTGGTGTGTGTGGTCGCGCACCCCCAGGACGTCTTGGCCATCGAACGCGCGGGTGGTTACCACGGGCGCTACCACGTTCTGCACGGTGTGCTTTCGCCTCTGGACGGCATCGGGCCTGACGACCTGCGCGTCGCGGAGTTGGTCAAGCGCTGCAGCAGCGACCTCAAGGAGGTGATCATCGCCACCAACCCAAGCGTGGAAGGCGAGACTACCGCGGTGTACCTGGCCAAATTGCTGCGGCCGCTGGGCGTGCGCTGCACCCGTATCGCCATGGGCGTGCCCGTGGGCGGTGAGTTGGAGTATGCCGACCGCCTGACCCTTTCGCGCGCGATAGAAGGGCGGCGGGAGATGTAGGCAGGGTTCTCTGTCGCCCGCCACAGATACCTGGTAAGCTCCCCTTCAATCCCGGTCTTGGATGTGGGAGAAAACCCAAGCGATTCCCAACCTTGAAAGCCAGTGCGCGCCGATGCTAATGGTTGCCAGACCTGATGCTTCGAGCTTGCCCTGGCGCGAAGGAGCCTAGACAGCCAGATGAGTGGACCTGATGTGATGTTCCCCGAGGAGCAACGACAGATCTCCTCTGTCTGTCAGCGCCTTCACCGAGATGCCAATGCCAAGGCGGTGCTGCTCATTGGCCGCGATGGGCAGCCGATTGCCGAGGCCGGCGAGGTGGGCGAAATCGACGTGACCTCGCTTTCGTCGCTGACCGCGGGCAACGTGGCGGCCACCGGCGGCATCTCCAAGATCCTGCGCGAGAAGGATTTCACCAGCCAGTTTCACGAGGGAGAGAAGACCCACGTTCACATCACCCTGGTGGCCGGCCGGGCCATCCTTGTGGTCTTGTTCGACGAGCGATCCTCGCTTGGCCTGGTTCGCCTTCGCGTCAGGAAGGCAGCCGAGGAGATGGCGCGCCTGTTTGAGCAGGTGGCCAAGAAGGCTGCTGCGGGCACCGGGCCCTCCATCCTGAACGAGATCACCGACGCTGACATCGACAAGCTCTTCAACGACTAGCTGTCTCCCCCGATGAGCTTCATCAACTACTCATCCCGCGAGATCAACTGCAAGCTGGTGTATTATGGCCCTGGTCTTGGTGGAAAGACCACCAATCTTCAGTTCATCTACGCCAAGACCAGCCCCGAGGCGAAGGGCAAGATGATCTCGCTCGCGACCGAGACCGAGCGCACGCTGTTCTTCGACTTCTTGCCCCTGTCCCTGGGCGAGATTCGAGGCTTCAAGACACGTTTTCACCTGTATACCGTGCCGGGCCAGGTCTTCTACGACGCCAGTCGCAAGCTGATCCTGAAGGGTGTCGACGGCGTGGTGTTCGTGGCTGACTCGCAGATCGAGCGCATGGAAGCGAACATCGAGTCCATGGAGAATCTGCGCCAGAACCTGATCGAGCAGGGATACGATCTGGACAAGCTTCCGTTCATCATCCAGTACAACAAACGGGACCTGCCCAACGTCGCATCGGTCGCGGAGTTGCACGCGGCGATCAACCCCACCAACGTGCCCGAGTTCGAGGCTCGCGCCACCACCGGCGTCGGTGTCTTCGAGACACTCAAGGCCATCGCGAAGGCGGTGCTGACCGAGTTGAGGCGCGGCAGCGGCGGGTAGACCGGTAGGGACGATCTGCGGTCGCCCACGGACGCAGTACCTTTAAGCCTAATCGCGTCATCAGGCTTGTACCGTCGAGGGGCAGCCAAGGTTGGCGGTGCAGGAGGCTGAGCCTGATCGGGGCTGCCGCGGCACTGTTCCTTGCGTACCCACGAGTAGGTTGACGTGTGGGAACCTACAAGAATACAGTTTTAGGCTCTCCCGCCTCTCTACGCATAAACTAGACGCCGTCGCAGGAGCCTTCCCCCAAATGATGTCGATTTCAAGAAGCTATCGCTATGCCGTGCTGCTCATGGTTTTCGCTACGGCGGTCACCTGGGGACTTCGGGCCGATGCGCAAGATCAGGACCCCGTGCAGAGGGTTGTCGATCTCAACAAGAAAGCGCTGGCTGCCTACGCCAACCTGGACGTGGAGGAGGCGTCCAGACTGCTGAAGGAAGCCATCGAGTTGTGTAGCGCTCAGCAACTGGACAAGCACCCGATGGCTGCGCGTACGCACGTGCACCTGGGGGTGATCTACGTGGTCGGGTTCAAGCAGCGTGACCAGGGCATGGAAGAGTTCAAGAAAGCGCTGCGCATCGACCCCAATATCAAGGTCACCAAGTCCATGATCAATCCCGAGGTCCAGTCGGCATTTGCCGAGGCTTCCATGGATGTTTCCGAGGGTGCCGAAGGCGCGGAGAGCGCCCCGGGCCAGGCCCAGCCCGAGGTCCCGGCTGCGCGGCCGGCCCAGCCCGAGCCGCCTGCCCAACCCGCGGTCCCGGCCGCGCAGCCGGCCCAGCCCGAAGCCCCCGCGCAATCCGCGCCGCCCGCGGAGAGCGCCATCGTTCACACTCCGGTGACCGAGGCTGCGCCGGGCCAGCCAATCACCATCAAGGCGCAGGTTCCGGCGTCTCTCGGCGCGGAGAGGGTCGTGTTGGCCTATCGGCCAGAGGGTGCTTCGGATTTCGTCACGCGCGAGATGGACCCCAGCGAGAGCGGCGACTGGCATCAGACCCAGATTCCGCCCGAGGCGACGAGCGGCGCATCGGTGGCCTATTACATTTTTGCGCAGAACGGAGACGGCCAGCAAGTGGCGCAGAACGGGACCGCGTCCGAACCTCACGTCGTCAACCTGAGCGGAGAAGCCGTCGCTGGCGGAGGCGCGGGCCCTGAAGGCGAAACCAGCGAGGGCGGCGAGCAGGGCGGTGAGGAGGGTGGAAGCGTATCCCTGTGGTTTGCGCTGGCCGCAGGCAGCGGGTTTGGCTATCACTCGGGCACGCCCGAGGCAAACCGCACGAACGATGCGGGAGCAGCCCTGAAAAGCTCCGGCGTCGCCATGTCTCAGCTATTGCAGATTGCCCCTGAGATTGGCATCTTCGTTTCTGACAGCCTGGTGTTGTCGCTGCAGGGTCGAATCCAGCTTGTGAGCGGCGCGAGCCAGGTCAACGGCAAAGAGGTGACGAACAACACTGGCGCTTGCAATGGTGGCACCTGCCAACCTGCCAGTTACGCCCTGGCGGTGTTGGCCAAGGCAATCTGGTTCGTGGGCGAGCCCAGGCGGGCCACGCCCTTCCTGTCGCTGGCCGCGGGCGCCGGTCAGATTCGCGAGGTGGTCGACGTCGGGAAGCTGTCAGGCTGCCCGTCGAGCGGTTGCAAGGATACCGTGGTGGGCGGCCCGGTCTTGTTCGGTCCTGGCGGCGGAATCACCGTCGAGTTGAATGATTCATTCTCATTCTTGGCCGGCGCCAATCTCCTTGTGGGTGCGCCCAAGGTGATGGCCAACTTGGATGTGAACGTCGGGCTCGTCTACCTGCGATGACGAGGGCTATGCCTTCGAGGCCAGCCGCTCTTCGCGGCTGCAGAGTTCGGTGTAGCGGGCCGCGACGAAGAGGGCATCGGAAAGACGGTTGAGGTAGGGAACGATGGTGCCACCCACGGGCTCCTGGGCAGCAAGGCGCACCACCTGGCGTTCGGCGCGACGGCAGATCGTGCGCGCGAGGTGCAGGCACGCAGCCGCTGGGCCGCCGCCGGGCAGGATGAAGCTGCGGAGCAGCGGAAGCCTTCGCGTCCAGAGATCGATGTCGCGCTCCAGGGCGGTGACGTGGCGAGCGGCGATGTGTTGCTTGCGCCGGGGTGGGGCAGCCAAGTCCGCGCAAAGATCGGAAAGCTCACTCTGGATGCGGCTCAAGTGCGAGGCCAGGCGTGCCGCGCCGGCAGGCGCGCAAGACTCCCGCAGCAAGGCACTTGCGAGCCCGATGCACGCGGAAAGCTCGTCCACAGCGCCGAGACACTCGATTCGCTGCGCGTGCTTGGCCACGCGCTGTCCGCCGGGAAGCTGCGTGTCCCCACGATCACCCTTGCGCGTGTAGATTCTGGCCTGCCTAGTCACATCAACCTGAAGAAGAGGACGAGCCAGTCCTCAAGGTCGCAGAACTCCACAGCCTTGCCTGTCGACACCAAGTAGTTCCTGAACTCGCCGGAGAAGCCATCGCCCGCGAACACCACGATTCCGGGAATCGGCCAGGCGGCGATATCGAGTATCGTCGACGGGATCTTCTCTTCTGCAGAACCTCGTTCGCTTTGGACCTTGCACTCGATGCCCACGCTCTGTCTGCTTTCGGGATGGACCAGCACAACGTCAATTCTGCGGCGGCTACCCCACAGCCTCCGGCCAACCTTGACCTCGGTTTTCGCGATCAGGCGCAGCTTCGACGCCAGCTCTACTACGCGCTGGCGGAGTTCCTCACCGGTCTTCACTGCTGTTGCGCCGCCCGCCATCTACCTTCTCGGCGCGTCGTAGTTGACGATGACGAGCTCGTTGATGTGTCCCCTACGTTCGGCTCGTGAGTTGATGTTTCGTCGGGCCGAGACGCGATGGATTCGCGCGTCCTTGAGTCGCCAGTACAAGCCGTTGATAAATGGGTTGTCACTGTTGGAGAGCATCACGAAGCAGCCCGCTTGGCATAGTTGGTCGTAGACCTCGGACAGATCCCACTGGTCTTGGGCCCCGAAGGAGTCGCGGGTATATGAAGTGAAATAGGAGGTTTTTGAAACCGGGTAGTAGGGTGGGTCTAGGTAGATGAAGTCACCCCGTTTCGCGAGGGCAGGCAGCTTGCGGAAATCTCGGGCCTGCAGTTCGACGCCGTGAAGTTGCCGGCTCGCCTCGCGCAAGCCGTCTTCGTCGAGAATCGCCGGCTTGTGGTACCGACCCATCGGCACGTTGAAGATTCCGCGACTGTTGACGCGGTAGAGTCCGTTGAAGCAAGTCTTGTTCAGGTAGATAAGGCGTGCAGCGCACTCTGCAGCATTCTCGCCTAGCCTTGTTCGCATCTCGCGGAAATACTCTGGGCTGTGCTTGTCCTTGTGGACCCGCAGGCATCGGATCACGCCCTCGACATCGGTCTTCACCGCCTTGAATGTTTCGATCAGCTCCTTGTTGTTGTCACACAAGATCGCCTTCCCCGGGTTCAGCTGGGCTCTCACGCGGAAGAACACAGCCCCGCTGCCTAGAAACGGCTCGATGTACCTCTCGATTTTCTCGCGAGGGTAGAACCGCTCGAACTGCGGAAGGAGCTGGGTTTTTCCACCCGCCCACTTTAGAAATGGGCGAAGAAACGGCTGGGCGGCAGGCGCAAGGTGGCTGGGCTTGGCTTGGCGGTTTGCGTTCGATGACACCGGGACGCATTTAACGCGCGTCCCGCGGCAGAATGCAACGCCGGAGCGACATTGCGGTGATGATCGCGCGGAAAATGGCACCGCAGCGTCACACAGATTTAGGTAGCGTTCGCCTCGTCGTCGAATAAACTGCCGCGCCCTTAGTCATCTATCAAGATAGGTCAGGTAGATTCCATGTCGTCCATCGAAAAGATTCGCAACATAGGTATTTCCGCCCACATCGATTCAGGAAAGACCACGCTCTCCGAGCGGGTGCTGTTCTACACCGGCAAGATCCACAAGATCGAAGAGGTCAAGGGAAAGTCCGGCGTGGGCGCGACCATGGACTTCATGGACCTGGAGCGGGAGAAGGGGATCACCATCCAGTCGGCCGCCACCTCCTGCGAGTGGGAGGACTGCGCCATCAACCTCATCGACACTCCCGGCCACGTGGACTTCACCATCGAGGTGGAGCGCGCCCTGCGTGTGCTGGACGGCGCCGTGCTGGTGCTTTGTGGCGTGGCCGGCGTGCAGTCGCAGTCGTACACGGTCGATCGCCAGATGCGGCGCTATCAAGTGCCGCGCATCGCTTTCATCAACAAGCTGGACCGCTCCGGCGCCAACCCGGCGCGCGTGACCGAGCAGTTGCGGGAGAAGCTGCACCTGCACACCATCCCGGTGCAGATCCCCATCGGTGCGGAGGACCGATTCGAGGGCGTGATCGATCTCGTCCGCATGAGGGCGGTGTATTTCGACGGGGCGAAGGGAGAAGATCTGCGCTTTGCCGAAATACCGGGCAGCCTGCTCGATGAAGCCAAGGCGGCCCGCCAGAAGATGATCGAAGCCATTGCCGACATCGACGACGCCATCGCCGACAAGTACCTGCACGAACAGGAGTGCACGCCCGACGATCTGGTTCCGGCCATCCGTCGCGTCACGGTCGCCTTCAAGGGCACACCCGTGCTGCTGGGATCGGCCTACAAGAACAAGGGCGTGCAGCTGCTGCTCGACGCCGTGCGGGACTACCTGCCCACGCCGTCCGAGGTGGAGAACATCGCGCTCGACCAGGATCACGGCGAGGCCGAGATCAAGCTGGAATCCGACACGGCCAAGCCCTTCGTGGGACTGGCCTTCAAGCTGGAAGACGGCCGCTACGGACAGCTCACCTACATGCGGATCTACCAGGGCAAGGTCAGCAAAGGCGACTTCATCGTGAATTGCTCGGCGGGAGAGAAGAAGGTGAAGGTTCCGCGCCTGGTGCGCATGCACGCCGACGAGATGGAGGACATCGCCTCGGCCGAAGCCGGCGACATCGTGGCTCTCTTCGGTGTGGAGTGCGCCTCGGGCGACACCTTCACCGATGGGCGCATCAACGTCACCATGACGTCCATGCACGTGCCCGACGCGGTCATCTCGCTGGCGGTCGAGCCGCAGGACAAGGCGGCGCAGACCAATTTCTCCAAGGCGCTCAATCGTTTCACCAAAGAGGATCCCACCTTCCGCGTGTCGCGCGACGAGGAGTCAGGCCAGACCATCATCAGCGGCATGGGCGAATTGCACCTCGACATCTACATCGAGCGCATGAAGCGCGAATACAACTGCGTGGTGGTTCCCGGTCGGCCCCAGGTCAAGTACCGCGAGACCATCACCCAGCGGGGCGAGTTCAGCTACACGCACAAGAAGCAGACCGGCGGCTCGGGCCAGTACGGCCGCGTGGCGGGCTACATCGAGCCGTTGCCCTCTGATCATGAGAGCGGCTACGAGTTCGTGGATGAAATCGTGGGCGGCTCGATCCCACGCGAGTTCATCCCGGCCTGCGACAAGGGCTTCAAGGAGGCGATCAAGCGGGGGCCGCTCATCGGCTTCCCCATCGTGGGCGTGCGCTGCCTCATCAACGACGGTCAATCGCACCCGGTGGACTCGTCGGAGCTGGCCTTTCGCACGGCGGCCCTGATGGGGTTCCGCGAGGCCTACAACAAGGCCAAGCCCACCATCCTCGAGCCCATCATGCTGGTCGAGGTGCAGTTTCCCGAGGAATTCCAGGGCGCGGTCATCGGGCAGCTCAATCAGCGTCGGGGAAACATCCTGAGCACCGAGAAGCACGAAGCGTTTGTCACCGGAGTGGCCGAGGTGCCGCTGGCCGACATGTTCGGCTATGCCACCGATCTGCGCTCGGCCACCCAGGGCAAGGGCGAGTTCAGCATGGAGTTCAAGCGCTACGCCGAGGTGCCCAAGCAGGCGCGCGAGGCCATGATCGCCGAGTACAAGGAGAAGCGGGAAAAGGATGGTGGCGGTCGTTCGCAGAAGCGCGCCGCGGGGTGAGTAGTACCGGGGGGGGCCGGCCACCGGCTCCGGTCACGGGAACCGACGGTTGGACCGAAGCTGCCTGACGCGCGTATACTTGCGCCACCTTGAAGCGAGAGGTGAGACGATGATCACGAGCAAGCGCGTGCTTGGCCTGCTGGCTGTCCTACCGCTCCTGGTTATGGCTGGTGTCAGGGCGTGGGCAGGCGATGAGCCGCCCGTGCAAGGCGAAGGCCGAACTCTCGCCTACCTGCGCGGCCTGCACGCCAAGGTACACCGGGCCTGGGCGGACAACTTCCTGGCCATGGCGGCTGCACGCCTGCCCAAAGACCATCCCGTGAACCTCATCACACGCGCCGCGGTGGTCGAGTTGGTGCTGGCCCGGGAGGGCCGTTTGGTGAGCGCGCAGGTGACTGAGCCTTCGGGGTCGTCCGAGTTCGATGCATCTGCGCTCGACGTGGTCCGGGAAAACGCCCCCTATGGCGCTGCGCCCGAGGAGATCCTGTCCGATGACGGCAACGTGCACGTCCTGTGGACCTTCGCGCGCGACGATCGCCGGTGCTCGGGCCTGCAGGTCAAAGATGCGCTACGTCCGTTGCCGGAAGCGGTGCGAGCTCTGGTGGCGCAAGGTCGCGAGATCATCGCCATCCAGCGTTTGCAAGCGGCCGCTGAAGACGCACTCGAGCAGGGCTTCTCGTCGTTTGCGTGGGCGTGGCTCGACCGCGCGGACGCCGGCCAGGGACTGGCCGTGGCTGCGGCCCGCGCGGCGGCTGGGGACCGAGCAGGGGTCGAGAAGCTTCGCCAGGCTGTGGCGCGGGGCGAGCAAGTGGAGACGGCGGCGCGCGCACTGGCGCGACTCGCGATTCCCTTGTGTCCGCTGGTCAGGGAAAAGCTGGAAGGGCCAGCCGGCGATGCCCGCGGCACGGCGGTGGCGGCCCTGCGTTTTGGACTGGAGCCCGAGTGCTTGCCGGGGGTCATGGCCGTGGCCCAGGATCGCTCGGCGCCGGAGCCCCAACGCGTGGCTGCCGCGGAAGCCCTGGGAACCCTCGACGATCCCGAGGCGCGCAAGACCCTGCTGGGCCTGGCCAAGGATGCGCCGCCAGCCATACGGGCGGCGGCATTGCTCGCGGGGACACGGCCGGGCGCTGGTCGAGCCGCGGTGATTCGCGTGACCGGGCTCTTGCGTGATCCCGCGCCCGAGGTGCGGGGAGCCGCGGCTGTCGCTTTGCTGCGGGCCGGTGGCGAGGCGATGGTTTCTCAACTCTTCCAACTCTTCAAAGAAAAGGATCCGCGGCCCGGCGAGTCCGTGGCGAAAGAACTAGGGGCCATGAAGGGAGAGGCCTCGGCCGCGATGCTGGGCAAGTTGGTCCACGGCAAGCACGACCGGCGAGTTCGCCTGGCCAGCGCGCGAGCCTTGGTCCTGCGTCGCGATCAAGCTGCGCGCAAGCTGCAGGCCGAGTTGGCGAGCGACGGGGATGCCGAGTTGCGCTTCCTGGGCGGCGCAGCCGCCGAGGCGCCGAAGCGGCTGGCCACAGCCTCGGCGCCCGATGGCCATGTCTGGCTAGGCTCCTACGCAGCCCTGGCCGCCGGTCCGGGACGTCTGGCTGCCGCAGACTGGGCCCTGGCCCAGTTCCCAAAGTTGGATCCAGCGGCGCGCGTGGAAATCATGGGCGAGTGGTTGGCCGAGGCCAAGCCGAGCGAGAAGTAGTAGCGTTACGGGAATGCGAGATCCGGAGCCGGCGCAACTGCAACAACCGCGAAATTGCAGACGGATTCAGGACTTGCGCTGACTTGCCCCGAGTGTGCTATCATTGATAGCAATATGGCTCAGCTTATCGTGAGAGACATTCCCCAGCAGGTGGTTGTCCGCCTGAAGCAGCGGGCTGCTAGGCGTGGGCATTCCGCTGAAGCAGAGCATCGCGAGATCCTCAGGCAGGCGCTGCTCTCGCCGGGAGCACCCTCGCTGAAGGCGATGCTAAGCGGAATTCCGGATGTGGGGCGCGACGCCGACTTCGGGCGGCCGCACCACCGGGGACGGCGGGTTGTACTGTGAAAGGCTTCCTGCTCGATACAAACGTGCTCTCGGAACTACGCAAGGGGATGCGCGCCAATGTGAATATTCAGCGCTGGTTCGCAAGCGTCGACGAGAACTTGATCTTCTTGAGCGTCCTTGTCGCGGGTGAGATTCGCCGCGGGATCGAGGCAATCCGGCAGCGCGATCCCCGTGCCGCCCCCGCACTCGAACGCTGGCTCGACAACCTGATGCAGGCGCATTCCGATCGCGTGCTGCCGGTGGATGCCGCGACCGCAGACGAGTGGGGAAGGCTCGATGCTCGGGGGAGCTTGCCGGTCGTCGACGGGTTGCTGGCCGCAACGGCACAAGTACACGACCTGACGCTCGTCACGCGCAACGTGAAGGATGTCATCGGTACCGGCATTGACGTACTCGACCCGTTCGCGCCGAGAACTCGATAAGCTGGAGACGAGTAGGCAGATACGCGGTTCTTCGCCACCTCTACAAAGGATGAATCGCAAAACCCATCTTGCGGGCCGCTTCGGCCATGCGCTGATCGTAGCTTGCCAAGACCACCGACCCACCTTGTCAATGGACGGTTGCGGTCAGCCCGTCTTGGGCAGGGTTTCTCAGCAGGGCGCTGGCATTGGACAGGTCAACCAGATCGACAAGGTCCGTCCCGAGGATTTCCATCAGGCGCTCGCGCAACAACTCCTCGTCAAGAGTCCCGCCGGCCAGTTAGCCGAAGTCCCAGTCGGACTGGCCGCGGATGTTTCCCAGGACGCGAGAGCCGAAGAGCACCAGCAGCCGAAGACCGGCCTGCCGCGCAGATTGTGCCAGCCTCTGCTCGGGAACCATGGCCCCATCCTACGCGATTCGACAGAGGACACCACCACCCCGGACACGACCTTGTGCGGCTATCGTGGCTCAGGCCGATGGTGGCCCACCGTCTCGGTCGTGATATACGGTTGCACTTCTGAACATGGAAGCGGCTGCGTTCTATGACCTCGACGGCACCCTGTGTCGGACGAACCTGGTGCATGCCTTCGCCTACAACGCGCGCAACCAGCAGGGTCTGTGGCGGAGCGTCACGCGGATGACGTCGACCGTGGCCAGCATCCCTTTGTTTCTGGCTGCCGACATGTTCAACCGGCGGCTGTTCAACGACATCTTTTTCCGCCGCTACCGGGGCGAGTCCGAGGACCGCCTGCGCTATCTGGCCCAGGAACTGTTCGACACGGTCATCCAGCCATCCATCTACCCGGGCGCCTACCAACTCATCGACAAGTCGCGCAGGCTGGGGTTGCGCCAGGTGTTGGTCACCGGCGCACTGGATATCACCGCAGGGCCGCTGGTGCGTCACCTGGAACTGGACGACGCCGTCACCAACCACCTGGAATTCGTCGACGGCAAGGCCACCGGGCGCCTTTTGCCGCCGGTCATGGCCGCGGCCACCAAGGCAAGCTGGATTCGCGTCTATGCCGAGAAAGAGGGACTCAACCTCACCGAGTGCTACAGCTACTCGGACAGCATGAGCGATCTACCCATGCTGTCGGTGGTGGGCCACCCCACCGCTGTCAACCCCGACTTCCGCCTGAGGAACACCGCTTTACAACATGACTGGCCCATCCTGGATCTGCGTTAGCATGAGGCCCCGATGAACAAGCGCGAAGCCAAGCCGCTGCGTGGCCCCGTGCCCCGCCACAAGGAAGACGATCAGGTCGTCTACATCGATAGCAACTCCGCGCCGCGGATCGTGTTTTCGGGGACCGAGCTGCTCAGCGAAGATTTGCCCATCGGCACCCGCGTGGTCTACGCCAAGCCGCCCATCGAGGGCCTGGCCAACCCGGGCGCAGCCGTGCGCTACGCGCTCAACCATCCGCTCGACAGCGATCCGCTCTACGCCCAGCTTTCGCCTGGCATGCGCGTGACCATCGCGGTGGACGACATCAGTCTGCCGCTTCCGCCCATGACCACGCCCGACATCCGGCAGATCGTGCTGGAGATCGTGCTCGATCTGCTCGACGCCAACGGCGTGGACGATGTGCACATAATCGTGGCCAACTCGCTGCACCGGCGCATGACCGATGCCGAGATCAAGCGCATGGTGGGCAAGAAGATCTTCGACGCCTTCCATCCTGACCGCCTGTACAACCACGACGCGGAAGATCCCGATGGCATGGTTCCCCTGGGCAAGACCGACCACAACGAGCCGGTCAACATCAACCGGCGCGCGGTGGAAAGCGATCTGGTCATCTATGTGAACATCAACCTGGTGCCCATGGATGGCGGGCACAAGTCGGTGGCGGTCGGCCTGTGCGACTACGAGAGCGTGCGCGTGCACCACAGCCCGGACACCATCCTGGCTTGCGACGGTTACATGGATCCGGCGCGTTCCATGCTCAACACCAAAATCGTCCGGCAGGGACGCCTGGTGGACCAGCACATGAACGTGTTTCACATCGAGACCACCATCAACAACCGGATGTTCGCCAACCCGACCAAGTTCTTGGGCGAGAACGAGGACGAGTTCAGCGAGGTCGACCGCCTGAAGTTCGAGGGATTGCGCTGGACCCTGGCCAAGCTGCCCGAGACTGCCCGGCGCAAGATGTTCGAGCAGATCCCGTCACCCTATCAGATGATCGCGTGCCACGCCGGCAAGGCCGATCCCGTGCACGAGCGTATCGTGGCCAAGGGTTTCGAGCAGTACATGGTCAAGGTGAAAGGGCAGAGCGACATCGTCATCTTCCCCATTCCCTATGTCTCGCCCTACAACATAAATTCGATCCTCAACCCCATCCTGTTGCAGGTCATGGGGCTGGGTTATTTCCACAATTTCTACCGAGGCAAGCCTGTCTTGCGCAAGGGCGGGGCGCTGATCCTGTGTCACCCGGGCTACGACGAATTCGACCACGCCTTCCATCCCAGCTACATCGAGTTCTTCCACCGCCTGCTGCCCGAGACGCGCGATGCGACGACGTTGCAGCACAAGTACGAAGAGGAATTCGCCCGCAACCCGAGCTACATCGAGATGTACCGGCGGGGCAACGCCTACCACGGTGCGCACCCGTTCTTCATGTGGTACTGGGGCGAGAACGGCCGCCAGCACGCGGGCAAAGTGATTCTGGCCGGCGCCAAGAACGCGCACGTGCCTGCCATCATGGGCTGGGATCGCTCCGAATCGCTGACCGAAGCCATTGCCATGGCGCGATCCTTCGTGGGTCCGTCGGCATCGATCACCATGATGAAATGGCCACCCATCGTGATGGCCGACGTGGAGTAGCCGCACGCCGATGAATTCGCCTGTGGGCAAGACCAAGTCCGTGCTCTCGCCGAGCGAGATCTACCGAGGGCGAAACGTCTTCATCCTGGGAAGCACCGGCTTCCTCGGCAAAGTGCTGCTGAGCATGTTGCTCCATCGCTTTGCAGACATCGGCCGGGTGTACGTGATGGTGCGGCGGGGAAGCGGCACCTCCAGCGAGAAGCGTTTCTGGGACAATGTGGTGCCCTCGCGAACCTTCGATCCCCTGCGCGAGAAGTTCGGCGGTGCGGACCGTCTGCACGAGTTCTTGGCTCAGAAGATTCGCGTGATCGATGGCGACATCACCGAGGACAACCTGGGTCTGTCCGATGAGCAGGCGGCGCAGGTGGCGGCCGATATCAGCGTGGTCATCAACTGTTCGGGCAAAGTGACCTTCAACCCGCCGCTGGAATCGGCCCTGCGCACCAACGTGCAGGGAACCAAGAATGTGATCGCCTTCGTCAAGCGCATGCGGCGGCCGGCGCTGATTCACACCAGCACCTGCTTCGTGGCCGGCAACCGCAGCGGCAACGTGTGGGAGAGCGAGCCGCTCGACGGTTATTTCCCGCGCCGCGAGGAACTGACGGGAACGCGCTTCTCGGTCGAGCAAGAGATCGCTGATTGCGGTCGCATTGCGGCCGAGGTGCGGGCCCAGGCCGACGATGCGCAGGTGCTCGCGCGCTTGCGCCAGCACGCGCGCGAGACGCTGCTGGAGCAGCACCGCGATCCCGACGACGAGGCCGCGCTCAAACTGGCCGTGGCGCGCGAGCGCAAGGACTGGGTGCGCGCCGAGCTCACCCAGCGAGGGGTCGCCCGCGCAAAGGATTGGGGCTGGCCCAACATCTACACCTACACCAAGAGCATGGGCGACCAACTGGTGGCGCGCGAGACGGGCATCGCGCGTTCGATAGTTCGGCCGGCCATCGTGGAGAGCTCGCTGGAATACCCGTTCCGCGGCTGGAACGAGGGGTTCACCACCTCGGCGCCGCTGGTGTACCTGGCGCTCAAGGGACAGAACCTGCTGCCGGTGTCCGAGTCGCTCATCCTCGACGTGGTGCCGGTCGACTACATCGCGGCCGCCATGTTGATGGTGGCGGCGCAGGCCTGCGTGGAGGAGCCGGAGCTGGTGCACCAGTTGGCCGCCGGCGATCTCAACCCCTCGTACATCGGGCGGGTGACCACGCTGACCGGGCTGTACAAGCGCAAGCGCTTCCAGGACAAGGAAGTGGGCAACAGGTTCCTCAACCAGTTGGCCGCGCGCATGGAGTTCCGGCCGGTGACGTATGAGGAATACGACAAGAAGTCGCTACCCCTGGTCAACCGCCTGGCCGAGCGCGCCTCCGAGACACTGGACCGCGTGCGACCGCGCTGGGCTGGCGGCCGTTTCGGAGATCTGGTCGACCGGGTGAAGAAGAAGGTCGACGAGGTCCAGCGAGTCACCAAGGAGGCGGGCGAGAACATCGATCTGTTTCGCCCCTTCATTCTGGACAACGCCTACGTCCTGCGTTCCGATCACATCCGCGCCCTGCGCGACCGGCTGCCCGCTGAGGAACGCGCGCTTCTGCCCTGGTCGCCTGAGACCATCGACTGGTACGACTACTTCCTGAACATCCACTTCCCCGGGCTGCAGAAGTGGGTCTTGCCCGAGTTGGACGAGACCTACGCGGCCAAGCCCAAGAGCGTGTACGCCTACCACGACCTGCTGGAGCTGTTCGACACCACCACCAAGCTGCACGCCACGCGCGTGGCCTTGCGCATGGAACGCGGCAAGCGGCAGGAATCGTACAGCTACGAGAACCTGCAGGAACTGGCCACCCGCGCCGGCACGTTCTTGGTGGGCGAAAATGTTCGACTCGGCGATCGTGTGATCCTCTACGCCAAGAACGCGCCCGAGTGGTCCATGGCGTTCTTCGGCGTGCTCAAGGCGGGCGCAACGGTGGTGCCGGTCGCGCACGATTCGACCACGGCCGAACTGGTGAACATCGCGCGCGCGTCGGGCGCGGTGGGGGTGATTGCCGGCGACGATCTGCTGGACAAACGTCCCGATCTTCCATCCGCTCTTTCCAAGGAAGGCCTAGCCACGCGCCTGTGGCCCTTCGAGACGGTGTTCGCGCTGCAGCCGCTGGCCGTCGAAGACGAGCGCAAGCGCGCGTTGCACAGCAAGCACGGACCCGATACCGTGGCTTCGCTCATCTTCACCTCGGGCACCACCGGGCACCCTAAAGGCGTGATGCTGACCCATCGGAATTTCACCTTCATGGTGTCCGAGCTTCTGCGCACCTTCGACCTGGGGCCCACCGACGGCATGCTCTCCGTGCTGCCTTTGCACCACACCTTCGAGTTTTCGACCGGGCTTCTGGTCCCGCTCGCGCGCGGGGCGCGCATTACCTACTTGCAAGAGCTGACTGGCGACGCCATCAATGCCGTGCTCAAGACCGGCAAGATCACCGCCATCGTGGGCGTGCCTGCGGTGTGGGAGGCGCTGCGCCGACGGGTTTTGCAGAAGTTCTCCGATCGCTCTGCGCTGGCGGAATCCCTGGTCAACGCGCTGACGCGGGCCAATTTCGAGCTACGCTCGCGCACCGGGATCGATCTGGGCATGTTCGTGTTCTTCCCCATCCACAAAGGCTTCGGCGGGCGCGTACGCTACATGATCAGCGGCGGTTCGTCGTTGCCACCGGAGGTGCTCAAGACCTTCTACGGTATGGGCTTCGATTTTTTCGAGGGCTACGGCCTGACCGAGACCGCGCCCGTGCTCTCGGTCACCACGCCCAAGAAGAAGCCGGTGCTCGGGTCGGTGGGCCAGCCGCTGCCCGGCGTCGAGGTCAAGATCGACAGCCCCGATGCCTCGGGTGTGGGCGAGGTGATCGCGCGCGGTCGCAACGTGATGGCTGGATACTGGGAAAACCCCGAGGCGACGGCGCAAGCCATTCGCGACGGTTGGTTCTACACCGGCGATTTGGGCAGATTCGACGAGGAGGGGAACCTCTTCATCGTGGGCCGCTCCAAGGACGTCATCATCGACACCAACGGCAAGAACGTCTATCCCGACGAGGTCGAGGATCTCTACCGCAACTGCCCCTTCATCAAGGAGCTGTCGGTGGTCGGTCTGCCCGACGGCGTGGCCGAGCACGTAGCCTGCGCGGTGGTGCCCAACCTGGATCACGAGCCGGGGCTAGCGCGGGTCGAGGTGCAGGCCAAGATCGAGGCGCACTTTCGTGAGGTGGCCACCGGATTGCCTTTCTGGAAGCGCGTGCGCACGCTGGAATTCTGGGAAGGGGAACTGCCGCGCACCAGCTCGCGCAAGATCAAGCGGCGCGAAGTGGCCGACGAGCTGCTCCGCCGTCACCAGAAGAGCAAGAGCGACAGCCAGCAGAACCAGGAGGCGCATGCCTCTGAAACAGGCATGGGCTGGTTCTTGGAGATCGTGGCCAACGCCTGTGGCAAGGCGCCCTACGAGATCCGCATGCACAGCCGCGTCGACGAGCTCGGCTTCGACAGCTTGACCTTCACCGAGTTGACCGCGGCGCTGGAAGCCGCGGGCGTACACCTGCCCGAGGGCGTGGTGTTCACGGGTGCGGCCGATGTGGCCGCGCTGTACGACCTGGCCACGGGCAAGCGGCACCATCCAGCCCTGGAAAGGCGCGAGCCGCGCCGGCGCGACACCTTCCAGCACCACCAGGAAGGCGACCTCAGGCTGCCGGCTCCGCTGCAACGTCTGGGCAAACGCGGACTGTCGACTGCACAGAAACTCTTCTACACGCGGGCCTTGCAGACCAAGGTGCGGGGGCAAGCCCACATCCCGCAGCACACCCACTTCATCGTGGCGGCCAACCATTCCTCGCACCTCGACATGGGCGCGGTGAAGGTGGCCCTCGGCGATGCCGGACGCGACCTGGCCTCGCTGGCTGCGGCCGACTATTTTTTCTCCAATCGCTGGCGCCGCGCCTACTTTGCCAACCTGACCAATCTGGTTCCCATGGAGCGGAGCGGTTCGGTGCGCAAATCGCTGGCCATCGCCGAGGGCGTGCTTCGCCGCGGTCGCAGTTTGATGCTGTTCCCGGAAGGCACGCGGGCGCGCGGCGGCGTGATGGCGGATTTTTTGCCCAGCCTGGGCTACCTGGCCCTGCGCGCCGAGGTGGGCATCCTGCCAGCCTATATTCGCGGCACGCACGAGTCGCTGCCCGTGGGCGCCACCATTCCCAAGAAGCGCGATCTGGAGGTCCACTTCGGGCCCTTCCTGGACATCGAGTTCCTGCGTGAGCTGATTGCTGGCTTGTCCGACAAGGAGTCCTGGCGTCTTTGCTCGGCTTTGACCCAAAGGATCGTCGAGAACCTGCGCGACGGCGTGACCACGCGTTTTGACGTGGCCAGCGTGCGGGCGGCGTGGAACAGCGAGAAGCTGGGGCCGCTGGTGACTCGCTTGGGACCGGCCGACAACGGCGAGCCGCAGGTGGTCGCCCAAAGCAGGGAACGCCCATGAAGATTCTGGTCACCGGTGCCCCGGGTTTTCTGGGATCGCCTTTGCTGGAAGGGCTGTGCCAGCAGTTCGAGCCCAAGCAGCTCCGTTTGCTAGCCGTGGCTCCGGCGCCGGAGTTCTCCGGCCGCGGCGTCGAGGTCCAGGTGGGGTCGATCCTGACGCCCGCCGATGTGGCGCGCGCGCTGGAGGACGTGACCCACGTGTATCATTTGGCTGGCTTCGTCTCGCGCAAGCCTGCGGATGGCCACCGCATGTTCCAGATTCACGTGCACGGCACGCGGCTTTTGTGCGAGGCCGCGCTGCACGCCGGGGTCAAGCGCATCCTGATGGTTTCCACCAGCGGCACCATCGCGGTTTCCAAGCGAGCCGACGAGATGCCCGACGAGGACTCGCCCACGCCGCTTGAGTTGATTTCCGGCTGGCCCTACTACGCGAGCAAGCTGTATCAGGAGCAGACGGCGCGGCTGATCTGCGGGGACCGCATCGAGCTGGTCACGGTGAACCCGAGCTTGCTGCTCGGCCCGGGGGATGTGCGCATGGGATCCACGCGCGACGTGCTGTCCTTTCTCGCCGGCGACGTCAAGCTCGTGCCCTCGGGCGGGATCAACTTCGTCGACGCGCGCGACGTGGCGGCCATCATTCCGGTGGCCATGGACAAGGGCCGTCCCGGCGAGCGCTACTTGCTGGGTGGCCACAACATGACCTTCGCCGAGTACTTCGACCGCATCGAACGGACGAGCAAGGAGTACCACCCGCGGTTCAAGGCGCACGGCCGCTGGCCGGTACTGGCGGCCAAGGTGCAATCGGCCGTGTTCAAGGCGGCTGGCCGCAGCAGCCCGATCGAGCCGGCCAGTGTCGATATGGCCAGCTACTTCTGGTATTTCGACAGCACCAAGGCCCGCAGCGAACTCGGCTTTGCCCCGCGCGAGGCGAGCGACACCATCTTCGATACGATTCGATTCATCCGGGAGAATGCGCTAGGCAAGGGTGTGTTCGCGAAGTAGGGAAGCACTGGGCGGGGAGCATGCAGCCAGGACAGCCAAGCCGTACGGCCCTTGGGGCGGCTGTCCATCGCGCCGTCCACCAGGTGCTGGAGCGCGGTCATACCTTCAAAGATCCGCTGGCCGTGCGCATCCCGGGAGCGGATGCCGAAACGGCTGTCCGCGATGCGGCGAACGATCCGTCGAGACGAAAGCTGCGCCTGTTCATTGCCACAAGAACGCGATTTGCCGAGGATACCTTGACGGCTGCCGTCGCACGCGGCGTCTGCCAGTTGGTCGTGCTTGGCGCGGGACTCGACACGCATGCGTACCGCACCACTTTTGGGGAAAGCCTGCGCATCTTTGAAGTGGACCACCCAACGACCCAAACCTGGAAGCGCGAACGGCTCGCCCAGGCGGCGATCTCGGTGCCCGGCACGCTCACTTTCGTTCCGATCGACTTCGAGCGAGAGATTTTGGCGGACGGCCTGGCCGCCGCTGGCTTCGATCCGGCGCAACAAACCTTCTTCACCTGGTTGGGCGTCGTGCCCTATCTGACGGAGCAGGCCGTCCTTTCGACACTTCGGAACGGATGAAGCGCGAGTTTCCGAAGGCCTGGGCAGTCTCGTCTACGGCCTGTATGGCCTGACCGACGACGAGATCAAGCTGGTCGAGGAAGAGCCGCAGGCGTAATCGCCGTTGGCCACGGCCACGACCACGTCTACGTCTACGGCCACGACCGATTGTGGCCATCGCTGGATCGTGGGCCGTGACTTTTCTTCACGCGTGGTACAGCCCGTGTGGCGTGAGCGCCACGGGATCGCCGGGGCGGAAGGGCGGAGGCCCGGCGTACACGAAGGCCTGGTAGCCGCCGTCCTGGAAGCGGACCCACACCTCGTAGCTCACTCGCTCAGACGAGCCTGAGCTTGCTGCCGCGCCCACCGCTGCGCCGCCCGCCGCGCCAAACAGGGCGCCAGGGCCGCGTCCACCGCCCAGGATCCCGCCGATGATAGCTCCCGCGAGAGCGCCGCCCGCAGGGTTGCCCTCGCGACGCTGGATGACCTCGCGAACATTGGTGACGGTGCCGTAGCGTACCCATTCCGGGCCTTGGCCCCATTCGGAGGAAGTGGTGGTCGTCGTGGCACAGGCCGGCATCACGGCAACCAACAGAACGAAGGCGATGCGGCGAATGGTTTTCATGGTGAACCCCCGATGCGTGTGGAAGATCGACCCGAACATGAGCCTTTGCTACAGCATCTTTCGGGCCAATCTTACCGCCGCCGGAATTGCTTTCCACCCCCAACCTGGGCGACCATAGGCGCCATGCTGCGTCTCTTGCCAGCCGCCATGGTCTGTCTCGCGACCCATCTGGCCTGGGCCGCTCCGCGCGTGGCGGTGCAGCCGTTTTCCGGGCCCGACCAAGACAGCCGGTCGGTGCGCCATCACGTCGCGCGCATCGTGGCCAAACACGGCTTCGCTGTCCTGACTTCCATCCCCGCCGTGTCCGGGACCGGACAGTATCCCCAGCTTGCACGCGACCGCGAACTGAAAGCCTTTGTCGTCGCCGACATCGAGCAGCGGGGCAAGCGGCTGGCGATGACTTTCCTGGTCTGGCAGGGCATCGACGGCTCGGTGGTGGGACGCTGGGAAATCGCGGCCTACCGGGAGAAACTGGCGCGTGTGTTGAAGAAGGAATTCTGGAAGAGGCTCGGCCCAGCCATCGCCAAGGCGCTGGCGCCGCCCTCGACTCGATTGGGCCCGGCTCCGCCCATGCGCATCGACGCTGGCTCACCCTACGACAGCGACGTGCAAGGCGTGGCCTGGCGGCGCCGCTGAACGTCCGCAAGCCTGTTCCGTGTCCTCGCCTCTCCCATCTGTGTTTTCAGCCGCGGATCGCTGTCTCGATCAGCCGCTCACGCTAGACTGCGTTCAGACGTTCTCGTAGGTCTGGAAAAGGCGGCCCCATTGCGTATCGCGTTTCCAGTTCTCGAAGGTCTTCCTGTCCTTGACCGGCCAGCGGTAGTAGTCGTGGTAAGCCTCACTGGCAGCCACGAACACGTTGACCAGCGGGGTGTGGAAGAACAGCTTCTGGATGGCCTTGAGCGGCCCAAACCAGATGAAGTCGCCGGCCATGCTGGCCAGGTTGTCGCCCACCTTGAAGCCCCAACTCTCGTTTGAGATGTCGTCGCCGACGATTTCGATGTCGCGCGGGTCGCCCACGCCCAGTCCATCTTGGTGCGCGACGCTGATGTATTCCAAAGATAGCGGGTCAAAGCCCATCATCTTGGCTGACACCGCGTCGATGGCGACCTGATCCGCGCTGGCCAGCATGAAGTTTTTGATCACCGGGATCATGGTGCGCGGCCCCGGGCCGTTGCCAGCGGTGGTGCAGTCCATGACCGCGAAGATGCCGGGGTGAATTTCCTTCTGGATGGCCAAGAGATCCACCAGGGTGCGGTGAATCCAGCTGTGCGTGTAGTGGCGGTGCGTGGCCAAGAGGCCACCGAAGGCGTTCTTCATCGCGCCGGTGGTCGTGGTGTAAATGTGGCACTTGGCCGTGGGCAGGTGGACGATGTTCTTACCCAGGAAGTAGTCGGGGATGCGAATCCCGTCGGGAAAGATGCGCGGCAAGACGTGCATGCGCGCCGTGGGCTTGTACTCGACCCAGCGCATGTCGTTTTCCTTGAAGTTGTAGAGAACCGGAACGCCGTACTTCCGGAAAAGCGGCACGTAGTGATTGAGATCCTCGCCCTTGAAGGCGTTGGTCACCACCGTCTTGTTCTGCACGCAGGTGATGTCGTCGTACCCGACGGCACGCAGGGCCTTGATGGTGCCTTCCATCTGCCAGGGTGTGGTGTTGGCGCCGGGGAACGGGTAGTGCCACGAGATGTTGTCCTTCAGAATGGTGGTTTTGCCCGCCGCCAGCGCCTGCTTCATTCCCGCGAGCCCACACAAGCGCTCGATGTCGCTCAGGATGGTTTCGGGCGTGCACTTGAGAACGGCGACTTTGGCTTTGGCCATGGTGGGCTCCGTGCAGTCTGTGATACCAGCAACCGCACGCGCCCGCCAGTCGGTGAGGCCGTGGCCGTAGACGTGGTCGTGGCCGGACATCCCTCGCCGTTCTGAACCACCGCTTCGGAGCCCTTTGACAAAGCCAGCTTTGCCGGCCTTGTCGAGAGGCTCCACGCCTCTCGGGCGCGCTCCTCAATAGAGGGGCGCGCCTGCAGAACCAACTACTCGCAGCCCTTCTTCTTCGGGGACTTGCAGCAGTCGAGTTCCTTCTTGGCCGCAGCGGTCTTCTCCTTGGCGGCCTTGGCATCTTCCTTGGCCTTCGCCTTGAGCGGCTTCTCGCACTCGGCCTTCTCCTTGCCCTTCATCTCCTTGCAGCTCGACAGATCGGCCTTGGCAGCGTCCTTCTCGGCCTTCTTGGCATCGTCGAGGGCAGTCTGCTTGGCAGAGCAATCGGGCTTCTCGGCCTTTTCAGCCTTGGCCGGCTTTTCGGCCTTGGCAGCCGGCTTCTCGGCAGCAGCCACAGGAGCGGCCTTGGCAGCCGGAGCAGCAGCCGGAGCGGCCTTGGTTTGGGCCTGAACCAGGCCAGCAATGGGTAGAACCGCGGACACAACCAAAACAAGAACCATGCGCTTCATCGGGATCCCTCCTTGACGTTTAGCGTCTCAGGCCGGAAATAATACAGGTCAAGAGAAAATCCGCCAGATCTTAACGAGCTTGCGGCAGGGCGTGACCTTCTGCGACCATAGCCGCGTCAGGAGGCCACACATGCGCAAGGTGAAGATCGTCTGTACCCTGGGACCTGCGACCGCGGGCGTGCCCCGCCTGGTGGAGTTGATCGATGCCGGCATGGATGTCGCGCGTCTGAACTTCTCGCACGGCGACTACGACACCCACCGCAAGACTTACCAAGAGGTGCGCGCGGCGGCCCGCGAGGCCGGCCGGCCCATCACCCTGTTTGCCGACTTGTGTGGCCCGAAGATTCGGGTAGGACGCATGACCGGCGGTCAGGTGCCCCTCGAAAGGGGAAAGAGCATCTGCCTGACCACCACGGAAGTGCTGGGCACGAGCGAGCGAGTCTCGCACACCTACTTGCCCCTGGCGCGCGACGTGAAACCTGGCGATCCCATCCTGCTCGACGACGGCCTCTTGCAGCTTCAAGTGGAATCCATCAAGGGCGACGACGTGATCTGCCGCGTGATCGACGGTGGCTTGCTCAAGGACAAGAAGGGCATGAACCTGCCGGGCTCGGCGCTGTCGGTGCCGGCCCTGACCGAGAAGGACAAGAAGGACATCGTGTTCGGCCGTGAGTTGGGTGTGGACTGGTTCGCCCTGTCCTTCGTGCGAACCCCGCAGGATGTGGAGGAGGCCAAGCAACTGGCTGGCGGGATCCCCATCATCGCCAAGATCGAGAAGCCCGAGGCGGTGGGCCGGCTGGACGAGATCCTGGACGTCACTGACGCGGTCATGGTGGCGCGGGGCGATCTGGGCGTGGAAGCCGGCCACGAGAAGGTGCCTCTCATCCAGAAGCGAATCCTGCGCGACATCAAGTTCCGCGCCAAGCCCGCCATCACCGCCACCCAGATGCTCGATTCCATGATCAAGAACCCGCGGCCCACGCGCGCCGAAGTTTCCGACGTGGCCAATGCCGTTCTCGACGGTACCGACGCGGTCATGCTTTCGGCCGAGACCTCGGTGGGCGACTATCCAGTCGAAGCGGTCAAGACCCTGGCGCGCATCATCGACGAGATCGAAGGCAGCGAGTACTACCACAAGCTGTGGAAGGAGCGGCCCGACGTGACCGAGCGGACCTACTCCAGCTCGATAGCCGACGCCGCCGCCGAGATCGCCGAAGATCTCAAGCTGGCGGCCATCGCGGTGTACACCGAGAGCGGACATTCGGCGGCCTTGCTCTCCGCGCAGCGCCCCCTGTCCAACATCGTGGCGTTCTCGCGCCACGACTCCGTTTTGCACCAGCTCGGCCTTTTCTGGGGCGTGCGCCCGCTTTACGGGGCCTGGGTCAAGGGTGTCGCCGGCGTGGTCGAACAGGCCGAGCGCGAGCTTTGCGCTCATGCCATGGCCAAGCCCGGGGACGACATTATCGTCACCTACGGCGTGGTCTTGAGGGACGAGCCGTTCCAGACCAACATGCTCACCCTGCACAAGATTCGCGGCGGTTGATCGTCAAGAATCGCGCGTGGCTGTGTGCACGAAGCCGCGTGCGAGCCTTGCTCGAGGCACGGGAAAATCAAACCAACTACGCACGTCGGCGCGCAAGCCCTGGCCGTGCATGAAGTTGTAGACCGCGCGGCGCAGACCGGGAGCAAAGGGCGCCGGATCCTCCCCGGTGGGCTCGGCAAAGGGGATCTCGTTGCGCGAGAAGGTCATGTGCCCTGGGGCGATAATCCGGATTCCTAGCTTGTCCGCTTGGCGAAAAGCCGGGCTGTGTACGGTCAGCGCAAAACGGTGCCAGTAGGCCGAATGCAGGAAGCCGGCGGCAAAGAGCTGGCGGACCAGTTCCAGCGCGTCCACGGTTTCCTGCGCGGTCTGCGTGGGATAGCCGTACATGAGATAGGCGTGGACCAGCACCCCGGCGCGGGCAAAGGCGGCCATCACGCGCGTGGCTTGCGCCACATCGAAGCCTTTGTCCTGCAGAGCCAGCAAACGATCCGTGCCGGACTCCAGCCCGCCGGTGACTGCCAGACAACCCGAGCGCGCCAGCAGGCGGGCGAGCTCGGGCGTGAAGTGCCGCTCGAAGCGGATGTTGGTCCACCACTCGACTTCCAGGCCGCGGTCGAGAATGCGGCGAGCGACCGCCGCGAGCAAGGCTGGCGGTGCGGCTTCGTCCACGAAGTGAAAGCCCCGCTCCCCGGTCTGGGCCATCGCCCCTTCCATCCAGCCCACGATGGTCGCGGCGTCGGCCGGATCGAAACGGCCAATGCAGTCGAGATAGGTGTCGCAGAACGCGCAGCGGTGCCAGTAGCATCCGTGCGCCAGGGCCAGCTTGAGCCAGCGTCGTTCTGACCAGAGGCGGTGCATGGGATTGGGGCTCTCGGCCATGGACAGATAACCGCGGGTGGAAAGCGGCGCGAAGTCAGGCGTGGGTCGATCGCGGTGGCGCAGTACCGGCGCCGTCGCATCGTCCAGCCAGACCACGCGGCCGCGCCGGCGCATCCGCGTACGTACCAGGTGAACATCCTCCACAATGCGAAGGAGAGGTATTTCCCCGTCGTCATAGGTCACATAGTCGAAATCGTCGAACAGGCGTGGGTCGGAAAGCTCGCGCAGTTCGGTGTTGACGTAGCCGCCGCCCAGGACGGTGGCCAGGCGCGGATCGAGCGCCTTCATCCGGCGGGCGACGCGAAGCGCGCCGTAGAGCGCGCCGGGAAACGGGACGGTGATGCCCACGATGCGCGGCCGGTGGCAGCGAAACGCGATTTCTGCTTCCTCGTCGATCCATCGGTCGACCAGACTGCGGCGCCGGGAGAGAGCGCGGCGCAACGACTCGAAATCGCCTGTCGTCGCCAGGCGCTCCGCGTAGCGGGCCAGATCGAAGAGATCGTCGAGGCCGTCGTGCACGGCATCGGCAATCTCGTCGAGGAAAAGGCTCGCGCGATGGCGCGCCAACGAGGCCTCGTCGTCGCTTGCGAAGAGCCCGCGCACGGACGCAAAGCGCGGGCCTTCAGGCAAGCCACGTCGTTGTGCCAGCCGCGCCGCCTGCCCTGGCGCACGTCCTTGCAGGAAGGCGACGGCCTCGGCAACCGCGGATTCGATCTCTGTCGCGTGGGCGAGAAAGTGCCGCACCGAAGGCGGGCCACGTCGGTGGGCAAAACGCCGGCGCAGGGCTCGTTCGACCTCCCTCGCCCCGCGCGGCGAGAAGAGTCGCAAAGCCAACGCCAGGGAAAGATCCTCTTGCCCTACCTCGTATCCGTGCCGGCGCAAAAACGCGGCCAACACCGGCGGCGCGGGATACGCCGTGTTGAATTGCACCATGGGCGGCGTGATGAGAAGCACATGGCTCAAGCGACGATCTCCCCTAGTGGCACTGGGCTTCGGCTCGCTTGCTTCTCGACCGGGCGGCCGTCGTGCGCTTGATCATGCACCCGAGTCTACATATCTTGCCCGTGGGACGCTACGCGGGTGGAAGGTGCGGGACGGATCCAACCCAGGCAAAGCACAGCCACCAGATCTCTGCCCTGGGCCGGCGCTGCCTGGGCGCCATGCGCGCGGCCATGAACTGCGCCATGGCCAACCGTCACGTCATCGCACACCTGGTGCGCGAGACGTTCGCCGAGATTTTCCCCACGGCTGACCTGACCCTGCTCTACGACGTTTCACACAACACGTGCAAAGAGGAGGCGGGAGCAGTCGTGGACGCCGCTGAGCAGGCGGGATTGGCGCGCAAGGTTGCTCGTTTGAGGCCTCTCGTCTGCACCAGGGGTAGAAGAAGCCTGACGGACGAGGAGTGGTCAGCCTCAGATTTCTGAGGGACAGGCGGGCAATTCCGGCGTGATCGCAACAGAATTGCGTTCGTGGGTGGCGGCACCGGGCTTGCAAGGACAGGATTGAAGACAAGCAGTAGTCGAAAAGGAGCCCAAGCCATGTTGATTAAAGCCTTGCGACCTTCGCGCCATGTTTTCCTGATCTCTGCCACCGTCTCTTTGCTGGTTGGCGGGATGGGACGGACAGCCGCGGCCAAGGATTGCACGACCGACTCGGATTGCGATACCGGGTATCAATGTTCCTTCGGGCAGGCCGTGGCCGGGACCGGTACCGCGACAGGCGGGGCGACGAGCGTCGGGGCTGGGCCAGTAACTGGGGGCGCCAGTGTCGGCACCGGCGGCGCAGGAGGAAGCGCGGCGAGTCCCGGGGCCGGGGTAGCTACTGCGAGCACCTGTGCGGCGGGCACCAACTGTGCGACGCTAGTGTCCCCGCCGAGCAGTGCGCCTGTGCCTGCGACGGACGGAGGCGCGGCTCCCCTGCCAGGGCCGGACGCTGGGTTGCTGCCTCCTATATCCGTGCCCGAGCCGGTGCCCACGCCCGTCACAGGGATCTGCGAGCCCAAGCCCATTGTCTGCACCACCGTGGCTGACTGTCCCAGCGCGGATTTCGATTGCGTGATGGACGTCCTTCCGGTCGTCGCGCCTTCCTGTCCGGCGGGCACGAAGTGCGAAACGCCGCCGCCGCAGACCGGCACCACCGGGACCTGCGTGGCCAAGCCGCACGCGTGCAGCACCGCTGCCGACTGCCCGACACCATTGGTCTGCCAGGCCAATGGCGCGATATGCTCGGGCGGAGCGACCGGGGGAGCCGGCGGCACCGTGACTACGACCGCGGATACTTGCACCCCAGGACCGTCAGTTTGTACCTACGTGCCTGTGACCTGCACGACTGACAGCGACTGCGCGGACCCTCTCTACCAGTGCGTGGAGGTCAGCGAAGAGGGTTGGTGTTCCGGATCGGGCGGGGCCTGCGCAGCGGGCGAGACCTGCCCGGCGCCGACGCCGCCAACCTGCGGCACCACGGTGATCATGAACTGCATGCCCAAGCCCATTGACTGCGGATCGGGTCAGGCCTGTCCCGCGGGCTGGAGCTGCTTCGACTTCTCCAACTACGACGGCGGGGTCCGGCCGACCTGGAGCCCCAACGCGCCTGACAAGTCCTGCTTGCCCGACGGTATTATCCTCGCGACGCAAGGGCACGCTTCTGACGGCGGTCAGTTCACGGCGAACTCGGGATCGAGTGGGACTGCGACGGTGGGTCTGGGCTTGGCCCCCGGCACCGGCGGTGCCAGCGGAACCAGCAGCGACAGCGGTGCCGGCCCTGTGAGCGGGCAGCCCGCCAGCACGACACCATCTCCGGTAACCCCGGTGCCCCCCAGCACAGCCAACGCCGCCGCGGACGGAGGTACCTTGGCTCAGCCCATGGGCCACTCGAGCGGGTGTGCCTACGGTGGCAGCGACGCGGGCCAGGGCAGCCTGTGGCTGGCGCTTGGCATGACCGGACTGATCGCTCGGCTGGCTCGCCGACGCCGCGGCGCTCGCTGAGCGGTCAGTACCGGCCCGAGAGAGCGGGGAGGTAGGCGAGCTTGCCGCCTGCCTCGACGACCGGCACGATCGCAAGGGCGAAGCGCTGACGGTCGGAATCCAAAGCCCCATAGTCGCGCGCGTGCCCGCCCTCGATGAAGCCAAACACCGCCCCCATGACAGCCCCGGAAAGAACGCCGATGGATGCACCGAGAAGGATGTGCTCGGGCTTCCTGGTCGAGATCGCGGTAAGGCCGCCCGCGATCACGCCCGCGGTGGCGCCGAACCCCACGCCGTAGGCCATGTCGCGCAAGACATAGCGGGTACGGCCTGGCTTGTCCTGTGCGACGTTGACCACGCCCACGGTCAGCCCGACCCCGCTGCCCACCAGCGCGCCGATGCCGGTCCCGTACACCAGGGGCTTCCAGTCCTTCGAAGTCTTCCAGCCGTCCTCGCGCGCGACCAGATAGCCCGCGGCCAGCCCGGCCCCGGCTCCCACCACGAGACCTTCATAGGCGAAGGTGAAGACCGTGGGTCGTTGATCATCTGCGCGCGCCGTCCCGACGAGGCCGCAGGTCACGAGGGCGGCAAGAGCGAAAGCAAGACCGATGTTCTTCACGTCTTCACCATATCCGTGACAGCGCGGACCACGGCGTCGGCGTGCAAACCGAACTGCTTCATCAAGACACCGCCTGGGCCCGACGCTCCGAAGCGGTCGATACCGATGGCGACGCCCTCGTCGCCCACCCAGCGCTGCCAGCCGAGCGTGGCGCCCGCCTCGATGGACACGCGCGCCTTGATGGCGCGCGGAATGACCGAGTCCTGATACTCGGGGCTCTGGGCCGCGAAGATCTCCCAGCACGGCAGCGACACCACGCGAGACCGAATGCCTTGGGCCAGCAGCTTCTCCTGCGCGGCCAGCGCCACTGCGACTTCGCTGCCTGTGGCGATGAGCACGGCTTGCGGCGCGGGCGCGTCGCACAGCACATAGCCGCCTTTGTGCACGCCTTCGGCCGGAGCGAGCTTGCTGCGATCGAAAGTCGGCGTCTTCTGCCGGGTCAGGACCACCGTGACGGGACCGTTGCTGCGCTTCATGGCGATCTTGTAGGCCTCGACGACTTCGTTGGCGTCGGCCGGACGAATGACCCACAGGTTGGGAATCAGGCGCAGCGACATGAGCTGTTCGACCGGCTGGTGGGTCGGCCCGTCCTCGCCCACGCCGATGGAATCGTGGGTGAACACGAAGGTCACGGGCAAGCGACTGATGGCCGCCATGCGCACGGCCGGGCGTTCATAGTCGGAAAACACGAAGAAGGTGGCGGTGAATGGGCGCACGCCTCCGTGGTAGGCGAGGCCGTTGGCAATGGCGCCCATCGCGTGTTCGCGCACGCCGAAATGGATGTTGCGGCCCAGCCCGGTCTGGCCGTCGAAATCACCCTGGCCGGTCAGCGTGGTCAGCGTCGAGCACGACAGGTCGGCGTCGCCGCCCACGAGCCAGGGCACCTTGCCGGCGATGGCGGCCAGGACCTTGCCGCCCGACTGGCGCGTGGCCAGCTCGTCCTTGGGCGAAAACGTCGGTAGACCAGATTCCCAGCCCGAGGGCAGCTCGCCCCGCAAGGCTGTGTGCCATTCACTGGCCAGATCGGAGTTGGCTGCGGCCCAGGCATCGAATCGATTCTGCCAGGCGGACTCGGCCTGCGCGCCGCGCTCGACGGCAGTGCGGAAATGAGTCACTGCCTGGTCAGGAAGGTAGAACTGCTTGTCCGGATCCCAGCCCAGATTCTGCTTGGTCGCCTTCACTTCTTCCGCGCCGAGCGGCGAGCCGTGAGCCTCGCTGCTGCCCGCCTTGTGGGGCGAGCCGAAGCCGATGGTGCTGTGAACCATGATGAGCGACGGCCGCGTCGTCTCGGCCTTGGCCGCGACCAGGGCGCGGTCGATGGCTTCGATGTCGGTATCGCCCTTCTCAATGCGCAAGACTTGCCAGCGGTATGCTTCAAAGCGCTTGCCCACGTCTTCGGTGAAGGCCAACGAGGTGGGTCCGTCGAGCGATACCTTGTTGTCGTCGTACAGCCAGATGAGCTTGCCCAGCCCGAGATGACCTGCCAGCGAAGCTGCCTCGTGGGTGATTCCTTCCATCAGGTCGCCGTCGCCCACCAGGGCGTAGGTAAAGTGATCGACGATGGTGTGGCCGGGCTTGTTGTAGCGTCCGGCGGCAAAACGCTCGGCCATGGCCAGGCCGACCGCGTTGCTGGCACCCTGACCGAGCGGGCCGGTGGTGGCTTCCACGCCCGGGACGAGAAAGGATTCCGGGTGCCCGGCCGCACGTGAGCCCCACTGGCGGAAGGTCTTGATGTCGTCCAGCGACAGGTCGTACCCGGTCAGGTGTAGCAACGAATAGAGCAACATGGACCCGTGCCCAGCCGAGAGCACGAAGCGGTCGCGATCCGGCCACTTGGGATTGCGCGGATTGTGCTTGAGGTGTTTCTGCCAGAGCACATAGGCCATGGGCGCGGCCCCCATGGGCAGGCCCGGGTGGCCCGCGTTGGCCTTCTGCACGGCATCGATGGAGAGGATGCGAATGGTATTGATGGCGAGATTGCTGAGTTGGTCCATGGCCTTGCGCCGCTTGCTAGCACGCGCAGGCCGGCTAGGAAAGACGCTTCTTGGCGGACGGACACGCGCCGGGGCCGAGAGGCATGTCCCATTCGCCGGTGCCGGCCTGGATGCAGGCGAGGGCCAGGCGATCGACAGCGGCACTCCGTTTGCCCGACGGCCGGATGGCTCTTGCCAGCACCAGCGCCAGCTGGTCGGTGGCAGCGCGCAGCTGGCGGATCCCGGCAACTGCGATCTTTTCCTGGAAGCGCAGGGCCAGGGGACTGCCTTGTTGCACCAGACGCTGGAAGGTTCTGCGCCTGATCTCGATGGCTGTGGTGACAGACGCAGCTCGCAGTGAAGCCGAGCGGAGCGCGCCGTCGACAAGCGCCGTCTGGCCCAGCAGGGTTCCCGGCCCCAGGGTGGCCAACACGTGCTCCTCGCCGTCGAGATACTTGACCACCTCCACCGCGCCGATCGCGATGAGGAAGCAGGATGAGGCAGGCTGGCCTTCGCGGCACAGCCAGGTGCCGCCAGGAAAGTGGCGAGTCCGTGTTGCGGCCAGGAGGAGTTCGAGTTCGGTGCTGGGATAGCCGGGCAGTAACCTCCGCAGGGCAGAGGCCTTCATGCGCTTCCTCGCAGGCGGGCCAGCAGGGCCGTCCAGGTGCCTGGCCCGGTCGGCCCCGCCCCGGAGCCGGCCGTCTGTCGCAACTCCGGGAGCCTCGCCGCCAAGTGGCCGGCCAGCTCGCGATCGATGCGCTCGTCCACGCGGCGCAGGCGCAGGGTCACGCTGCGGACGACCGCGCCCATCAGCGCGATCGCCAACCCGGGCGCCCGTTTTCGCATGCTGGTCAGTTCCTTGCGCCCGAGCTCGTACGCGGTTGTGCGCGTGGCGGCCAGCAGGGTGGCACAGCGCGGGGCAGGGTCGATACACGACGTCTCGCCGACCACCTCCCCCACGCCGATGCGGGCCACTTCGACGTTCCCGCGGCGCGGGCCCGCCATGACCACGGAGAGCGCGCCGTCGGCAACCACCAGCATGGTGTCACCGGGCTTGCCGCGCTCGAAGATCGTCGCGCCAGCCTCGTACTGCCGGATGCGCATGAAGCGCACCAGTTCGGCGCAGTCTGTGTCGGACAGCGATTCGAAGGCCTTGGCGGCCCGGATGGCAGAAATCATTGCGCAGTAGCAACCATCGGCAGATTCGCGACGGACTGCAGCCGGGGCTGGAGACGGGGCGAGACATCAAGCGGCGAGGTCGTTCAGCCGATAGGCCATCCGCGGCCGAGAACCCAGAGGGCACAGAGGCCGCAGAGATGGGGGCGACCTGCGGGCGCCCATCCACCCGCACCTCTGGAGCACCGAACGGTTTGCCTCCCGTCGTGAAATCGCCCATTTGCGTCGCGTCCCCTCGTTGCTCGTCGGTCAAATACGTCGAGTATTCTCCCTCCTCGCGCCTCGGGCCGCTCGCAACTGCGCAATTTCACTCGGTCCGTCAAACCGTTCGGTGCTCTAGCGCAGTGCCTTCAGGACCGTCCAGCACCCGAGGATGAGCGTGGCGACGCCGATGCCCTTCTTCATGGTGCGCTCGTTCAGCCGGCGCACCGAGCCGGTGGCAAGGGGTACAACCAAGAGCGACCCGGTGAGAACGGCGATGAGAAGGTCCAGGTTGTAGTGACCCCGACTGGCCACGAAAATGGCGCTGGCGCAAAGACAGGTCACGCCCTCGGACAGGGAAGTGATGGCGGCCGCGGCCTTGGCCTCCACCCCGACCAGGAGCTGGCCGCTGGTCATGAGCGGCCCATAGCCGCCGCCGCTCAGGGTCTTGTTGAACGCGGCGATGGTGGCCAGGGTGAAGACCCCGGCCCGGCGATAGCGAAACGCGTGGTCGAGGCAGTAGAAGATGGCAACGCCCGAAATCGTGATGATGACGCCGATGAACAGGGTCAGAAGCCGGGTCGAGGACTTGAGGAACACGGGTGCGCCGATGAACACGCCGAGCACGCTGCCGATGGAAAGCAAGATCCCGGCTGACAGGGGTTTGGAGCCGCGGGCGAAGGAAACGTTCTCATCCTTGGCGTGGAAGAAGGCCGCGCCAAACCCCGTGAGCAGCTCCGACACCAGGATCACAGGCACCACATCGGTGGGCGAAAATCCCGCCACCAGCAAGAGTGGCGCCAACATGGTTCCGAAACCCATGCCGAACGCACTGTCCACGAACTCGCACATGAAAGCCGCCAGCGAGATGGCGAAGAGCGAGGTGCGCGGCACGTACACGCCTGCGGCCACCAGCAGGGCACAGCCGAGTGCTACCGCCGCAAGATAGGCGGGGTTGATCCACGAGCGCCGCGCGCCTGGCATCGGGCAAGGGTATGCGCGCCGAGGAAATTTTCAATGGCGGTGCACCGGCAATTCGTGCTGACAATGCAGGAGCGTGACGGCGCTCACCCATCTCGATGTCCTGGAGGTGGAGGCCATGGGTGGTCAGTTGAGTTGAAGGCCCCATGCGCCGGCATCGAGAGGCTGGCGCCCGGGCCGCACCCGCTCGCCGTGTGTGCGGAGAGGTGACCGCAGCACGCGAGCCCAACCAGTAGTGTTAAATACCCCTCAGTAGTCCGCGCGCGCGCAGGCCCGTCACCACGCGGCCTGCGCTCGTCGCGACCGGCTCGGTGTCGGTGTGGATGACCAGGTCCGGGTGTTCTGGTTCCTCGTAGGGATCGTTGATGCCGGTGAAGTTCGGAATCTGGCCGGCCTGGGCACGCTGGTACATGCCCTTGGGGTCACGCTGGATCAGGACAGCCAGGGGCGCGCTGACAAAGATCTCGAAGAAGGGAACGGCCTGGTTTTCGGCCAACGCCCGCGCTTGCGCCCGCGCAGCCGCGTAGGGTGAGACGGCCGCCACCAGCACGGCCACGCCATTGCGAGCCAGCAGGCAGGCCACCTGGGCGATGCGGGCGATGTTGCGGTCGCGATCGGCGCGAGAGAACCCCAGCTCGTCGGACAGCCAGCGTCTGACTTCGTCGCCATCGAGGATTTCCACCGGCCAGCGGGCCTGCAGGGTCGGACGCAGTGCCGCCGCCAAGGTGCTCTTGCCGGCGGCTGGCCGACCGGTGAACCACAGAATCGGGGCGCGAACATGGTCCGTCATTGGGGCTCAGAGTGCCAGGGTTCTGCCGCAGAGGAACTTCTGATGTCGTGGTGTCAGTGTTTCTCGCCGTGCTGATAGGCGGGATCGTAGCGGCCGTTGTTGTTCACGTCGAAGAAGATGGGATTGCTGAGCGCCAGCGGGTAGACGCCGAAGGTCTTCCTGTCGCCCACCACTGGCGCCAGCAGTTCGTTGCCGTCGACGCGCAACAGGGCGTAGCCGTCGGCGGCCAGCGTGAGGTTGTGACTGGCGCGAAACCGCGCCACCTTCTGACTGGGCGGCACGGCCCAGCGCTGGGCCTCCTTGCCGTTCACGTAGAGGATCACCCGGTCGACTGACACCCAGGGCGCGGCGTCGACCTCGATGTCCACGCGGGCGTAACCGCCGGGCGCGGCAACCAGATCGCCGATGTCGGCCTGGCCCGCGTGCATGCGCACGAAAGGACCGGTGGTGAAGAAGACGTGGTGGGCGCGCACCGCCTGCGCCACGTCCTGCGGGGTGACGTGCCCGATGCGGTCGTCGGGCACCCGCAGGTAGTTGCGCGGATAGCCGCCCATGTTGAAGGTGAGGTGATGGGTGTCCGAGTTTCCGGTCGCGGTGGCCAGGTGCCCGTGGTTGAGCAACCCCAGGTAGTCGTCGATCATGCGGTCCACGCTGCGGCGGGCGGGATCCTGATAGCCGTTGAGCACCTCGATGGCGTCGAAGTCGAACGAGAAACCCTTCTTGCCCGCGCGGTCCACGTGCGGGTCGAATTCCCCGATGATGAAGTATCCGCAGGTCGGATCGAGGCGTGGGTGGTGTACATCGATGACCGCGCCCGGCGCATGGGTGTGTACGTCCTCGAAGATGTCTTTGGGCGTGCGGCCGTGGGTCAGCACCGCGCCGTGGCCCGCGCGCGCCACATCCTGAGGCAACGGGAAGGCGCCGAAATGCCCCCACGAGGCGGTGGTGATCTCGTCACCAATGATGGTGCTGATGAGGTTGCCCACGCCGAGCGCCTTGATGGTGGGTGCGTAGTCAGTGACCGCGTTGTGGTCAGTGGAGGTGAGCATGTCGACGCCATCGGCGATGAATTCGATCACCCGATGGGGCAGGGGCACGATGGAATCCGGCGAGGGCGCGGCATGGACGTGAAAGTCGGCCGAATACCAGCCGTGCGAGTCGATCACATGGTGCAACTGGGCCACCAGATCGGCGCCCTCGGAAGTGATCTTGAACTTGCGCACCACCGCCACGTCCCACTCCAGGCCGCGGCTGACGTAGATGTCGTAGGTGCCCGGTGGTACCCGCACGGCACCGTCACCCGAGGCGGAGAACACGCGATGGTAGGCGGCGATGGCCAGGTCGCCCTCGGGCTTGCCGATGTCATTGTGGGTGAACTCGGGGTCGCGCGTGCCCTCGACGCCCACGAAGGTCAGCTTGCACGGGATGGGCGCGCCGGTGTCGGCGTCGCGCACCTCCCAGGTCATCAGGCCCTCGTAGTGGCGGGCGGGACGCGGTTTGCCGGCCGGCGGCTGGTTGGCTGGTTGGGCCAGCAGTCCGGTCGCGATGAGAGCAGTGGTGCACAAGGTAATGGCAGTGATCGTGCGCATGATGGATCCCATGTTACGACAGCCCGAAGAAAGGCACGCCATTCCTGTTGCTCACCCGGTGGAAGAGAACACCGCTATGCCGCCGCTGTGCACGCGATTTTCTGGAAGGTCTTCGTGCGCCGCCGTGATGCACTGATGAGCCTCAGGGCGTCGGTGAAACCGACCACGCGCCAGTGCCCGCCACCGCCATGGATGCGCCCGAGCCCGTCAGGGTGCCGCTGTTCGGGATGAGGTAGTTAATGGCCGATTGGGTCATCGGCGTATTGAACAAGAAGGAGTCGGAGGTGCAATCGCAGATGGTGGCAGCCTGGCCAGCACACTGGCAAGTGCCGGTGTAGAGGATGGGCTGCCCGCCGCGGTAGATGTTGATGCCGAAGCCCTGGAATGAATAGAAACGCGTGGCCAGTGAGGTCGCGAAGTCGAAGAGACTGAGTCGCGACTCGTTGGCGCCCGTCGGGGCCGGCTCGGTTTGGTTGACGTTGGCCGTGCAGCCATTGCTCTCGGTGCCAATGCGCGTCATGGCGATCTGCCCGGCCGAGAGATCGAGGGCATTGCCGCAAATCGCGTAGCCGCCCGTCGGCAGCGCTGAAGCGAGATCGGCAGCTTTCGTCCAAGCGAAGTTCGTGGTGTCGAGGGTCCAGTTGATGCCGTTGCGTGGCTGGCTGAGGGACGCGAAGCCAGTGGCGCGCGCGCAAAAAGACGAGCTGTAGCTCAGGGTGGGCTGGTTGCCCGGACAAGCAAACGGGCTCTGGTCCGTGGCGTCGGCGTACGAGGCGACCAGCACGAGCTAATTGAGCACGCCCGATGTGTCGTCGCGGCAGCTCAAGCTGTAGCCATTGGCGAACTTGGTGGTCCAGTTCTCGGGCGCGCTCCAGGTGCCGTCGCGTTTGGGGACGACCGACAGATACGCCGTCTTTGCCTTGTTGGCATTGGGAGGCGGAAGGGCCGCCGGGCAGGTGACGGGGCTCGTCCCCGCGACGGGGATTATCTGGGCCGCGGTCGTGAGATTGAAGTTCATGCCGTTGAGAAAGAGCAGCGTCCTTACGTTGGCGTCGTTGAAGAGAAGACTAAAGTAGCGCGTTGAGAAGGTGGGAATGCCGACGTCGAAGGTGCCGGAGCCGATGCCGCTCGTGCCCAACGCGACCGGTTGGTCGCCCCCGTTGGTCGTCGGTTGATCGGGGATGCGATCGAGATTCTTGAAGTAGTTGGTGGGAGCGCCGTTCCACAGATTGACGCCGAAGTCCTGCCAGAGTTTGGCGGGGTCTTTGCTGTCATTGTCCGGGCCCAACGCAGCGATGGTGTTGGCGAGGATTGCCAGCTGGTCGGTGTTGCCGGCCGCACCTTGCCACAGGTTGGCGATGGCGGCATCGCCGAGGCGCTGGGACAAGTATAGAAAGAAGACCCACGCGCCGTAGGGAAAGCGGTCTTTCAAGGGATCTGTGACGGAAACCAGCTTGCGGTCGGTCGCCTGGAAATAGGCCCAGTCGTACTGGTGCTCCCAATCGTTGGTGGGGAGGACTCGGTTGGTGGCCCACGTCGCGGTCGCCTCCATGAGGGTCAGGTAGGCCGTCGGCGAGCCACCGGAGAGTGGCAGCGCATACTGAATCGCGTGCATGAACTCGTGTACCGCGGCGCCGAGAATGTTGTTGACGCTCTTGTTGCGGTTGAGGCGGATGAACACGGGGGTCTGCTTGTTGACGTCGCCATTGCCGTTATTGGGCGTGGTGAGACCATCGCCCACCATATCGACGAGCAGGACGTCGAGCTTGCCGTCGCCGCCGTTGTAACTCTGGTTGGCATCGGACATGGGGGTTGCGCCCATGAGTGCCGACAGTGTGTCCCAGGCACCACTGCCCGGTGATTCTATGGCCAAGACCACAGCCGTCGCCGCAGCGAGATCAGAATTTCCGTCGAAGCTGTTGCCGGCAACGGTCTGCGCCGAACGTCCCTTTTCGTACCACACACGAACGCGCGTGCCATCGAAGTAGGTCCAGTTGCTGCTCACCAGGCAGTCAGAGAGCGCGCGCAATGGGTTGCAGATGTAGCTCAAGCCGTGAGCGTGCTGGTTCGACTGGGTTCGCTGCTCATAGGCGCTGCCCTGGTAGAAATCGGGGGCGAGAAATGGGCCGATGACGTCCTGGGCGTCATCCGAAAGCGTCGGAGCGGCCTGCTCCACGGCCGCCATTATAGGCTCGGGTAACAGGAGGCTGTCGTCGCCTGTCAGCGCAGCAGGCAGGCGCGGGTCGCCAAAGGCGGCGAAGACCTCGTACTCGAGGGCCTGCTCGGCCGTGATGCTGCCGGCGGCCAGGGCCGCCTCGATGAGATCGACGCTCGAAGGATTGCCTGTGACTAGCACCACAACAACGTGCAGCGGTGGGAGCGGGCCGTCGCCATTGTCGACGACCAGATAGATGTCGTTCACGCCGGGATCCAGGGTAACCTGTGAACTGAAGGCGCCGCCTTGGGGCACGACATCCACGCTCGCACCATCGTGCTCCATGTGGATGGTGGTCACCCCGGCAGTCGAGGTGCCCGTCAGTGTGTAGAGCGGGGTGTCGGTGCTGGACGCAGAGGTCACCGTCACCAACTCTGCCGTGGTGCCGGCCGCGGGATCGCCAGAGCCCGACCACGGCGCCGTGTAGCCGGGTATCAGGCCTGCCGGCTCGGCGTCCGTCCCGCCGCTGCCATCCACGCCGCCTCCGCCAGTTCCCCCGGTGGCTTGCGACTGCCCGTCGGCGCCGCCCAAGGGTGCGTCTGCCGCGGCGTCAAGCAGTGGGGGATTGGGAATCGGACTGTCGAACTGAGCATCACCGGGGCTTGTGGCGTCCTGCGAACTGTTCGTGTCGACGGGAGCCGCCGCTTCTCCCGGGGTCACGTCGGCCAGGGTTGCGTCGACACCGGGGCCGACAAGCGCATCGGGGTTGGCGGCCTGGGTGTCGGGGAGGGCGACGTCGCTCGACGCACCCGGCGTGGCATCGCCGCAAGTACCTCCGTCGCAGGTGACCTTTGCGCCGCTCGATCCGCCGCAGCCGACGACCAACGCCATCGCGCACAAGCCAGCTAGAATCGTAAATCCATGAAACAGTCGGGACATCATACTGTTCCCTCGATAATGGTTGTCGGATCTGCAAGCGGACCATCATAGTTCAAATTTTCGTATGGCGGTCCGTTTCTTTAGGCAGTATCGAAGGGGCAGTCGCGTCGTAGATCAGCGCAGTGTAGGTTGACCTGCTTGCGCTCGCGGGATGATACTTCAGTGGGAGCGGTGCTCGGCGCGCAGCGTGGAAATGCCCATTCAAGGGATATGTGCCCCGGACCAACGACGATTCACAGGCGGCAGGTCAATCATTCACATCCCGTTTCATCAGAAGGTGCTAAGCTACTTCCAACCGGTATCGCTGATGCGGTCGCTAAGCGATATCAGTGGTTGGCTTGAGCTGCTCTTGTACCGCAATCAATTCCAGCTCCTCACCGCTGGTGCCCTCTACTCCGACGGCGATCGCTATTTCCCGGCCGTAGCGGTGGCAAGACACCTGAGAGAGTTCCTGCCAGCAGCAAAGAGCGTGCTCGTGCTCGGATCTGGCCTCGGGAGCATCGTGCATGTGATGCGTACACGAGGATACGACCCACGCTTCACGCTGGTCGAAAAGGACAAGACGGTACTCGGGTGGGCGCTGGAGATCCTGGGCGAAGGGAACTCGTCGAGGATAGAGCCCGTGTGTGACGACGCCGAGTCCTTCATGGCGCAGAATGGACGCAAGTACGACCTGGTGTTTGTTGACGTATTCAAGGGCAGAGCAGTTCCTGACTTCGTAACGACTCCGCTTTTCTTGAAACAGTGCCGGGATAGTCTCGCAGTTGGCGGCGTGCTGGCCTTCAACTACATTGAAGGCGACAAGCACAAATGGGAAGACGTTAGGGCGCTTCTTGCTGGGGTCTTCCCTGGGTGCCAAGTCGTCAGCAGAGGCGATAGCCGCATACTGATAAGCGCGCCATTTGCTTCTCGCCGAGCATGAGCCGCCAAGGGGATCGCTGGACGGCGGTCGTGGGGAAAAGTCCGTCCACCTGGATGTCTCCCTCCAGGGGTGGCAAGCCCGAGGTGGCCATCAACATCGATCGCGATCGCGCCGTCGACCTGGGAGCCCATTCCGCTGCATGGGTGCCACAGCTTCTCGCCACTTGGCCGGACGCCTTCGCGAGGCAGAGTTCGCGGTGGAGCCGAGATCGGCCGTGCCGCAGGGACCGATGGTGGCGAGACCCGTTCACCCCGGCACAGCCCGATAGCCCGAAGACGTCCGGGAGGCGATATACTGCGCCGGCACGACGGCCATGCTCAACCGCTTCCTACGTCTCCTCATCCGTTGCTTGCTCTGGTTGCGTTACCGCATTCGCGTGCGAGGCATGGATGGCATCGTCCCTCCTGACGGTCGCGGGATCTTGTTTCTGGCCAATCACCCGGCGCTCATCGACCCCATCATCCTAATGGCCGTGCTCTGGCCGCGCTTCCGGCCGCGCGTACTGGCGGATCGCGCCCAGGCCCGGCGGCCTGGAATTCACTTCTTGGCGCGGCGGGCGCGGGCTCTCGAGATCGCGGACATGACCCGCGATGGTCGCGGCGCCCGCGAGCAGGTGGAATCCATGATCGAAGCGAGCGCCACGGTTTTGCGCCAGGGTGAAGCGTTGTTGCTCTATCCCGCGGGCCGCGTGTATCGCCAGCGCCGCGAAGATCTGGGCGGCAACAGCGCGGTCGAGCAGTTGCTGCGCGCGGTGCCCGAGGTGCGCGTGGTGTTGGTGCGCACCGCCGGGCTGTGGGGCTCCAGTTTCAGTCGCGCCTCGGGCAAGCCACCCGAGGTCCTGCGCGCCCTGCGCCGGGGCCTGTGGGGTCTGGTCAAGAGCGGCCTCTTTCTCGCGCCTCGCCGCCACGTGGCCATCGACGTGGTCGAGCCCGACGACCTGCCGCGCGCCGCGGACCGGGTGGTGCTCAATCGCTATCTGGAAGACTTCTACAACCGCAACGCGGGCGGAAGCACCTACGTGCCCTATTCTCTGTGGGAGGGCGGCGGGGTGCGCTGGCTGCCCGAGCCGGTGAGCAGCGCCGAGCCAGGCGTGGCGCGCCGGATCCCGCCAGCCACGCGCGACACGGTGCTGGAGTATCTGCGCCACATCACCGGCGTGCGCGAGATCCACGAAGGCCAGCGTCTGGCCCACGATCTGGGTCTGGACAGTTTGGTGCGCGTCGAGATCCAGGCTTGGATCGAAAGCGAGTTCGGTTTTCCCCAGCCCGAGGTGGACGCCATCGAGACGGTGGGAGACGTGATGCGCGCGGCGGTGGGCGAGACGGTGGGCAAGGCCGCGGCCGAGCCCCGGCCGGTGGCGCACGCCTGGTCCACCGCTGCGAGAAACGCCACCGCGCCGCCGACCATGCCGGCGGGTGACAGCCTGACCGCGGTGTTTCTGGACATGGCTCGTCGGCATCCCAGCCAGGTGGTCATCGCGGACCAGCAGAGGGGGGTGCGCAGCTATCGCGATCTGGTCGCGGCGCTCTTGCTCTTGCGGCCGGTCTTCGCCCGCATGCCCGGTCCCTTCGTCGGCATCATGCTGCCCGCCTCGGTCGCCGCTGCCGTGGCCACCCTGGCCGCGCTGTTCGCCGGCAAGACGCCGGTCATGATCAACTGGACCACCGGGCCGCGCGGCGTGCTGCACGGACTGGATCTGCTCGATGTCCGTACTGTGGTGACCGCCCGCGCGCTGGTCAGCCGCCTGGAATCGGACGGTTTTGCCAGCACCCCGGGATTCCTGCGGCGGCTGGTCTACCTGGACGATGTCGTCAAGCAATTCTCGCTTCCCGGCAAGTTGCTCGCGGCGTTGCGCGCGCGCATGGGCCTCATCGGCCCGCTGGAGGAGGCGCGCGCGCCAGAAGTGGCTGCCGTGCTCTTCACCAGCGGCTCCGAGAGCGTGCCCAAGGCGGTGCCCCTGACCCAGAGCAATCTGCTGACCAACATCCGCGACGCGCTCGCGGTCATTCCGCTTCGCCCCGAGGAGGCTCTCCTGGGCATCCTGCCGCCGTTCCATTCCTTCGGGCTAACCGTCGACCTGCTGTTGCCGCTGCTCTGCGGTCTGCGTACGGTGTACCACGTCAACCCCAACGATAGCGCCACCTTGGCTTCTCTCATCGAAGCGTACCGGGCCACGCTGCTGGTGGGCACGCCCACTTTTCTGGCCGGCATTGTGCGTGCCGCCCAGCCGGGGCAGCTTTCAAGCTTGCGTTTGGCGATTGCCGGCGCCGAGAAGTGCCCACCCCATGTCTACGATGCCCTGGCCGGCGCGTGTCCCGAACTGGTGGTCATCGAGGGCTACGGCATCACCGAGTGCTCGCCCATCGTGTCGGTCAATCGGCCCCAGCGACCGCGGCGCGAGACCATTGGCTTGCCCCTGCCGTCGGTGGAGCACGCCATCGTGGACGCCGAGTGCGGCAAGCCCACGCCCTGCGGTCAGCGCGGCATGCTGCTGGTGCGCGGGCCGAGTATCTTCCGCGGGTATCTCAAGTACGACGGTCCGTCGCCCTTCGTGTCGTTTGCCGGCAAGCAATGGTACCGCACCGGCGACCTGGTTTGCGAGGACAACGACGGCGTTCTCACCTTCTGCGGGCGGCTCAAGCGTTTCGTGAAGATCGGCGGTGAGATGATCCCGCTGGCCGCGGTCGAGACCGCGCTCGAGGCCAAGTGGGTGTCCCCTGGTCAGGGCGATGGGCCGAGCCTGGCGGTGGAATGCACACCCGACGAGGAACACCCCGAGTTGGTTCTCTTCACCAGTCTGGACATCGATCGCGAGACGGCCAACCGCTGCCTGCGTGAAGCGGGGCTCTCCCCCTTGCACAACATCCGGCGCGTGGTGCGTATGGAGACGCTGCCGGTTCTGGGGACCGGCAAGACCGATTACCGCGCGCTCAAGGCGACCTTGGAGTAGCTATTCCTGGCTTGCGGGTGGTGCAGCCTCGGCGCTCGTGTCGGGTCGCCAGTAGCAGAAGCCAAGCAGGACGAGACCGACGCACGCGACCAGCAGGGCTGTCAACGATCCGAGCGGAGGGTTCCACGCGCCGGCCAGCGGATTGGAGGACTTGGCGTGCATGTCGGCGGCAGTGCCGGACTGCCAGCGGACCATGGTAAAGGCGAGGCAGAAGAGCTGGAGCGGGAGCAGCAGGAGGGCAAAGGTTCGCGTGAGGGCGACGGCTCGCGCGCGGCTCAGCATGTCGCGCGCTGAGATCACGAATGCGCCGATCATCGGGATACCCACCGCAATCGGCAGCACGTAGCGACCTTGCGAAATGAATCCATAGGTGTTGACTTCGATCGAGTCGAGGAACACCGGGATGCCGAAGGTAAAGACGGTCAATGCGACGATGCGCCAGCGATCGATCCAGTTGCCGAAGGCCAGCACGGACAGCGCAAAGAAGCCCAGCACGGACCACCAGACGAGATAGACCCACCCAGGCATGGGCGTGTCGAGCCATGACATGACGCCGACCATCTCTTGCGCGTACGCGCCCACGCGGAGGGCAATCTCGAAACGGAGTGCCTCGGCGAAGGTCAGGTGCCCAGGCAAATTGACGACTTCCGGCTTGCCTGTCTTCACCAAGACGGTCCAGGCCACGCCGACGACGAACCCGAGCGCGGCCAAGGCGCTGCACGCGAGGACGCTACGGTTGCGCCGCAGGCGGGAAAGCAAAGCGTGGCGGCTCGGCACGAGCAGCACCCCGATCGCGATGACCAGCCAGAGCGGACCCAAGGCCCGGAGTATGGCCAACACCACCGCGGCCAGGGCTGCCAGGTAGAGTTGTGCCCGGCGTGGTTGTGCGGCCTCGTCGAGCAAGAGCGGAATCAGCATGGCAAAGAGGGCTGTCCCGGCGGCAATCTCGAGTGCGTTCGGGTTGATCGCGCCAGCCATGTGCATGGTCATCGGAGTCGTCGCAGCGAGCAGACCTGTCGCAAGCAAGGGGAAACGCGACCAGCGCACGGCGCTGTGAAAGGCGCCGCCGAGCAGAGCAGCCACCAGCGCCGCGCTGAGAAGACGGGCGAGGAGAATCCCGGTCCAGTTTGGCCAAAGGCGCAGCGGCCAACCTACCAGGGCGTAGTAGGCGGGGTTGTAGCGTCCCGCGGCGGTGGTGGCCCGTCTTAGCGAGGCATCGCCGCCAGGTTCGGGGCTGCAGTTGGCGGGCTGGCTTGGTTTGCCGGCAAAGCAGCGCGGGCCGAGCAGACTCCGGGGCACGGTCTGCCAGATGCCCTTTTCGGCAATCCACTCGCCGCGGGCCACGCCGACCGCGCGGTAGACATGGTCTGCCTCGTCCGGCGTGCCTTCGTAGGGGGCGGCGAGAGCCCAGGCCCCGCCGAGCAGGAAGAAGCCGGCGAACGCCAGTAGCCACAAGGGGGGAACCCAGCGCTCCCGGCGTACAGGCGGTCGGTTCTCCGAGCGGGACGACATGTGAGAGAGGCAACATACAGCAGGATCGGCTGTCTTGGCGACCTTCTCCGCGCATCCCGGACGTCGAGCGCAACCGACCTGTGCCCCGCGTGCTTCGCCTTGAACTCCGGTTCGCCTACTTCACGTAGCCATCCAGTCCGACACCCAGTCCTTTCATTGCCTTTCCAGCAAAGGAGTCACCAGCAGCTTCAGCACCGTGACCGAGCGGGCTGGTAAGGTCCGGGTGAAGCTCTTTCCCATCCCGGTCACAACTGCTTCCACCGGGACTACGTGACGGGGCTGCTCGAACGAATTCTCGTCGTTCCCATCCTTCGAGGTCATCGCCGTCACCAGGCCCCGGGGGGCGACCGACGTAACGCCTTCGATGTCGAACATGGTCTTGCGCGGGACCGTGCCGGCGTTGACCAGCTTGAGGATGATGTGCTTGCCGTCCTGGGTCCGGCTGGCCACCGCGTACAGCCATTGCGGGTTCGGACGGACCACTTCCTGTATCAGTTTCCCGTCGAGAAAACACCTGATGCGAGGCCCGAGGAGTTCGATGCGGATGCTGTACCAGCGGCCCGTTTCGACTTTGCCCGCTATTTTCGGCTCGCCCAAGATCCCCTGCAGCCCAATCTGGGTGTTGCCCCAGCCGCCTACGTTCCAGACCCTCTGCTGGCCGTCTTCCTCGGCCTGGAACTGGATCTGGAATCCGTCGACGCCTCCCACCTTGCGCGCCTTTACCTCGAAGACACCATCGCTCCAGTGGCTGTCGGCGATCTGGGCAAGTTCGAAGGCGTCTTCCTTCCCGGCCTGGCGTAGCACGCCATCCTGGACCGTCCACACACCCTTGAAGGGCCTCCAGCCCTTCATCCCTTGGGTGAAATTGCCGGTGAAGATGCGTCTTCCGTCGGCCAAGGTGAAGGAAATGTCCTTGTATTCGACCTGGGTGTTGCCCCAGGTTCCCACGCCGAAACTACCCTTCGGAGTCTCGAACGGGATCTCCGGCTGCGTGAGTTCGACGGGGCAAGCCACGTCGCCCCGGTTCGCGGAGAACATGGTTTGCAGGTGATAGGAGGGCGTGCCGTAGGCGCGGCCCTGGTCAAAGACGATCGCGTTCGGGGTCCAGGCTTTCCAGGCTGGGTGGGCCAGCAGCGGGGCGTAGGACGCCATCACCACGTGGTCGCCGACGGCTTCCAGCCCGGTCAGAAAGGCCGCCTCGCCGAGCGCAGCCGAGAGATTGCCGTTCCCGGCGCCGTTGGTAACCGCGTATTCGCCCACATACACATTGGGACCGTTTCGACCGACCCGCTGATAGTAGTCCGCCATGCCCAGAAACCCCACGGCATCGAGGTAGTAGTGCTCGTCCTGGATCTCCACAGGGCGACTCTTGGGGACGCCACCGTCCCAGAAATTGGCGACAAGGTGCAGGTCCGGGTACTTCGCCTTCAGGGCGTCATGGAAGAGAGCGTAGCGCTCGGCGTACTCGGGCCCGCCGTTCTCGTTCCCGATTTCCAGGTAGTTCAGCTTGAACGGAGCCGGATGGCCCGCAGCGGCCCGCATCGCGCCCCACTTGCTGTCGACCGGGCCCCGGGCGTATTCCACCAGATCCACCGCGTCCTGCACCCACTCCTTCATTCGATTCATGGGCACGGTGTAGTTGTGGCCCATGCCGCAATTGATCACATAGAGCGGTTCGGCCCCGAGGTCTTCGCACCACTGCAAGAACTCGTGGACGCCGAAGGCCCCTGATGTCTGATAGCCCCAACGGTTGGCGACTCCACGGCGTTGGGCCTGCTCGCCGATCGAGTCCTTCCATCGGGGGGCATTGGGCAAATTCAGGCCCTCGACAAAACAACCCCCGGGAAACCGTACAAACGCAGGCTTCAGGGCAGCGATCATTTCGGCCAGATCCCGCCGCAAACCGTGCCCTTTCCAGGTCGAAACCGGCATCAGGGACAACTGGTCGATCCAGACTTCTCCCGCGCCTTGGCCCACCAGGACCAACCTTCCGGACTGGTCCGTGGCCGAGGGCTCTAGCGTTGCGTCAACCTTCTCCCAGGCTCCGCCGGGCGCGGGGAGAGAGGTCTTCGCGAGCACCTTCCCGCTTCGTCCCACCAATCGGACCTCCAGGCCGCATTCACCCCGCTGGTACAGTGAGAAGCGCAGGGCTTCTCCCTTGCGGAATGCCATCCCGCCCGGGTAGCGGTCCTTGTCGCGACTGAACCCGTCCTGGGCGACGCCCGCATCGGAACCGGAAAATTCCAGGCGCAGGGAGGTGGGATTCTGCGGGTAGAGCGGCCTTTGCCTGTCCAGCCTGGCCTTCACCGGCCCGGAGAACTTCCAAGCCAGGGGCTCGTTGTGATCGTCCTCGAAGGAACGGTTCTGGATCATCTCGGCCCACAGGCCACCTTCACCGGCCCGGTTGATCTCCTCGAAGAAGATGCCGTAAAGAAGCGGACTGATCTTCGGTCCGTCTTGGCCGGCATGAACCGTCAGGTGGGCTATCTTGGCCTGATCGGAGGGCGCCGCCCCCGAAGGCTGCGCGAACAAGATCGCCAGAAGGCCAAACGACCTGACCCGCGGCCGACAGCTTTCCATCGCGCCATTGTTCATGGGCCGTTTTTAGCACTGCCGGGTCGTCGCAGATCACCTGACTCGCAGCAGCGTCGCGCGCATCGCGCCAGGAGATGGTGACGCGTGCTTGGCGCTCCGCCGAACAACGGGTACAATCACGCCCTATTCATTCGGGGCAGTTGGCTCGTGTGGTGTCTTCCAGGGGCGGGCGAACCCAGCCCGGTTCGCGCAGTGGCTATCGTCCGATTCAGGCTAGCTTTGTCGTTATGCGCAGAACTGGAACCAACCCAGCCGTGTTCAGTGAGCGGTTTTCGTCGACTGCCGGCACTGTAGTACTGGACGTTCCCATCGATCATCGGAGGAGTTTCATGAAAAGAATTTCCCTTCACCAGGCTGCCTTTGGAACCTTCTTGCTCGCGGCCTGCGGCAGTTTCGGATGCGGGGAAAACGGTCAGAATGGGAGCACGGGAAGTGCCGGCAATACCGGCACGAACCCTGGCGGCTCGGGCGGCAAGCCGGCGTCTGGCGGTGTGATCGCCAGTGGCGGCGCTACCGGCAACGGCGGGACTAGCGCGCGCGAGAGCAGTGCAGGCCCAGGCGGCACGAGTGGCGTCGCGAGTTCGGGAGTCTCGGGAGGTATCACGAGCGCGGGCGGCACGACCAGTGTCACAAGTTCGGGCGGCACGACCAGCGTCACAAGCTCGGGCGGCACGACCCGTGTCACGAGTTCGGGTGGCACGAGCAGCGTCACAAGCTCGGGCGGCACGAGCAGCGTCACAAGCGCGGGCGGCACGACCGCTGTTACGAATTCAGGCGGGTCAGGCGGCATCGCGACTTCGGGCGCCTCGGGAGGCAGCACAAGCGCGGGCGGCACCAGATCATCGGGCGGTTCGGGTGGCGTAGCAGGTTCAGGCGGCGCGGGCGGCGCAACAAGCTCGGGCGGTTCGGGTGGCATCGCGACTTCCGGTGGGGCTGGAGGCAGGGGAGGCTCGGGTGGTGTCACGAGTTCGGGCGGTGCCGGAGGCGGGGGAGGCTCGGGTGGTGTCACGAGTTCAGGTGGGACCGGCGGTGTCGCCGGCAGTACCACCAGCGGTGGCGGGACGAGCAGCTTGCCCTGGCTGACCGTGGTGGGGAACCAACTCCAGGATCCAACTGGCAAGCAGGTAATTCTGAGGGGTGTCTCGATTGAAGGTCTCACTGACCAGTCGGAGACTTCGCTCGGCATAGACGGGTTGCTTGACAAGATCACCAACAAGAACGACGTCACGGCTGCCTCCACACCAGAGGCGCCAGGCTCGCCAGGCTGGTACACCAAGATCGTGCGCCTCCCTGCCGATCCCCCAGGGACATCGACCACGTACATCAATAATACCCTCAAACCTGCGGTGGACTACGCCACGAAGGTTGGCCTCTACGCCATCATCGATCTTCATTACGTCGCCAGCCCCTACACCAACCAGGCCGCGGTCAGCCAGTTCTGGACGCTGGTTGCACCAATCTTCAGCAGCTATTCCAACGTATTTTACGAGGTGTTCAACGAGTCGAGCGTTCAGGACGACTGGGCCACGTACAAGGCTACCATGCAGGGCTGGGTCAACACCATCCGGGGCCTGGCACCCAAGAACATCATCATTTCGGGAAGCCCTTCGTGGGACCAGCAAATGGGTGGTGCGGCCACGAATCCACTCACCGGCGGCAACATCATGTACTCGGTCCACATGTACGCGCAACACTACGGGAACGGGAACAATTCGCTCACGCAGAACGCGGCGACGTGCGCAAAGGTCAACCCCATCATCATGACGGAATGGGGATACTGTGCTTGCTCAAGCCAGCCAGGGAATGGCACGGACCTCGGGGCCAGCTATGGAAAGCCCATGTTGACCTGGCTGGAAGGCTTGGGCGGGAGCTGGACTGCGTGGTGCGCGTCGAACAGTTGGCTTCCAGACATGTTCGACGCCAACTGGAATCTCTTGCTGGGCCCGAGCCAGGAGGGTGGTTTCGTCAAGGACTGGCTGTACACGAAGAACGGTCAGTAGACAGCGAGCAAAGCGCATCGTTCGGGCGAAACTTCACGGACGGACAGCCCGCGGACAGGGAAGCATCCTTGATGCGGGCGAGCTTTGGAAACGATCACATCGGGAGCGAGGGTCTTGCTCAGGACGGGATGATCCTCTTTCGTGGGCCGTCAGCACTGATTTGCCAGAAGGTTTCGGGCTTGAAGGACATAGGATCAACAATGCGTTCAAGAGAGTCTTGTCGGATCGGGTACCTGGCAACCTTGTTTGTTTCTGCTTGCCTGTTCACCGGCGGCTGCGCTGGAAATGGCAATGGCACCAGTGCGGGGGGGACGGGCGGGAACCCAGCCGAAACCGGCGGAACACCGGCAACGACCGGTGGCGTCGGCGGAGGCACGGGCGGGACCGTGGCTACCACGGCCTCAGGCGTGGCTGGCGGGACCGTCGCGATCGGCGGGACGCCCGCAACCGGCGGCACGGCAACCGGCGGTGCGGGTGGCAGTACGGCAGCGTCAGGCAAGATCTTCAGCCAGTGCCGATTCCACTTCGGCACGACGATGGCCAGTGGCGCGCTGGTCGCTCAGTTGGACTTCTTCACTCCCGGATGGATGATGGGAACCTTCAACCAGAAGAGCGTGTGCACCAGCACAAATCCAGGTGGCTCTCTCGCCGGGTTGGTCCCCGTGGATGTCACGTACATCTCTGCCAACTACGTCAAGAACAAGTACGAACTGTGCGACTGCAATGTGAGCGGCTGCTCGGGCGGCACTTTGTGCACATATGGTTCGCAGTACATCACGCAGGAGTGGGCGAATATTCTTGCCGCCTACACGAGCAACTCGACGGGCTTTGCGGCCTGCCTGGGTGGCCGTCCCATCATCTTTGAGATGGAGCCAGATTGGTACCAGTATACCGGCGGTGGTGAAACCCAACCCTGGACTGCGGCACAGGCTGGCACCAACATGACAGCCCTGGTGAATGCGCTGAAGAGTTCCTTGCCGAACGCCGTATTCTCCATGGACATCTCGCCGTGGATTTCCAATAACGGCGCCAATTGGTACCCGAATTTCGACATGACCCTTTTCACCTTCATCAACACCTCGGGTGGTGGCACCGACGCCGGCAATGTCAAGATCCGGGCCAACAACAACATGACCTGGGCCGGGGTTCACCAAGTGACGGGCAAGTCGATCCTGGCTGATACGGGCTATGGCGCGGCCGGGGCCCCGGCGGGTGAGGATACCGCCTGGGATGATCCGGTCAACATCAACGCGCGCATGCTCGACGGAGTGATCTCGATCAGTCAGTACAGCCCAAGTAGCACCTGGGGTACCACTATCGCCAGCATCCGAAGTCAACTGAACACGCCTCCCAACTGTTACTGAGTCTGAGCGGACTTGACCATCAGACCACCCCCGCTGTTGCTTGTTCTCGTCGTTGTGGGCCTGCTGGGGGCTTGCCATCGGGAGCAGAAACCGGGGCCCGCATCGGCATCGAGCACAGGTGCGGACAAAGCGGCTCCGCGACTCAGGCTTGCGATGCCGCCCTATCAAATGGGTTTGATGGTACTGAACGAAGTTGCGCGACGTTCTATCACCGTGTCCAACGCGGGAGCCCTCCCGCTTGAAATCGGCACAATTGAGGCAAGTCGGTTCTGTTCCGCGAGCATCGACCCGAAGACCATCGCGCCAGGCGCGAGTGGCCAACTTGAGGTGACTTGTCGCTCAGACCTTCATGGTCCTTTGCGAGAGTTCCTGCTCATGCATTCCAATGATCCAACGGCGGAGAAGGTTCCCATCGAGCTGGTGGGGAAGGTGACGGGCCTGCTGGCGTTCGATCCGCAGGTGGTCAATCTTGAGATGTCTTTCGGTGAACAACGGTCCCAGGAGGTCCGTCTGGTGGGCACAGCGGTCGACAAGGCTGGCATAGGGCTCAAGAAGTCGGCGCTTGCGGAGGATTCGAGTGTCACTCTCTTGTCGAGCCAAACCGGTTCAACCGGGGGCTTTCGTATTCTTTGCGAAGGCAAGAAGGTTGGAGTGCATTCGGGCAACCTCGTTGTTTCGACAGGTCTGCCAAGTCCCAAGGAAATCGCGATGCCCTATGCTTGCAAGGTGGCTGGTACGTTGGAAGTGTCGCCGACCAACCCCTACTTCAACCTCAAATTGCCCGGTCCAAAAGTCGTGGCGATAGAAGTGCGGAGCTCTCAGCCGGACTTCGCCGTGCGCGGGGTGCGCGTGCTGGAGGGACCGTTCGCGGCCTCCATCGAGGGCCCACTTTCTGACAACAGCTTCCGCGTGCGAGTCAAGGTGATCGAAGAGGGCGTCAAGCAAGAAACCCGAGGCACAGTGGGAAGGATCGTCGTTGTGAGCAACGATCGAACCGAGCCGGAAAAGGAAATTCCACTCTTCGGATTCGGCAAGCTGAACGCTGCCAGAGCCGAGGAAGCGCCGCCAGCTCCGTGAACGCGCGCCTTGCCGCGCCACGGGAGACTGTCATGGGGCGCCGTCGCTGCTGAGCTTTCGGCCGGTGGCCGAGAGGAAGGCGGGCGCCATGATTCCCATGCGCGCGAGGCGGCACCGGATAGCGGTTTCCAGCACCCCAATCCCATATCGGACGCTCCGGCGAAAGCCGATGGAGGACGCCTCCTCGAAGTAGAGGGTAGGGCAGGTGACCTCGGCGATGCGAAATCCGAAGTACGCTGCTTGCACCAGCATCTGGTTATCGAACACGAACCCGTCGGCATTCTCATCCAGCGGGAGTGTGGTGAGTACCTTGCGGGAGAAGGCCCGGTATCCCGTGTGATACTCCGAAAGTTTCTCGTCAATCAGGAGATTCTCCACTGCAGTCAGCGCCCGATTGGCGATGTACTTGTACAGCGGCATTCCCCCTTGCAGCGCGCGTCCGCCCAGGATGCGCGAGCCCAGGGCCACGTCATAGAGACCACTGGCGATGCAATGGGCGAGCGCCGGCACGAGCTTGGGCGTGTACTGGTAGTCAGGGTGGACCATGATGACGATGTCGGCGTTTTGCTGCAGAGCCGCTCTGTAGCAGGTCTTCTGGTTGCCGCCATAGCCGCGGTTCTGCGGGTGTACGATGGTGTGAAGACCGAGACGGCGAGCCAGCTCGGAGGTTGCGTCGGAGGAACGGTCGTCCACCACGATGATCTGGTCGACCATGTCCGGGATCTCGGCCACCGTTCGTTCAAGGGTCTGCTCGGCGTTGTAGGCCGGCATGACCACGATGATCTTCTGTCCGTCAATCACTGTAGGATCGCTTGAAAGTTGCGGCCCCGCTTCGACGGCCGCGACCGGTCATGTTTACACCGGGATTTCGCCCGAAGGCGAGGGGTTTCTGTTCTTCCTGTCGTCCCGGAGGCGGCGCCGGAAGCAGCACCTCGACGGTCGCATGACAGTGTAGTCTCTGGCCCATGCATCCGCCCCGCGCAGAGGGTGCGCAATCCATCACGGCCCAGTTGGGCCCGACCAACACGGGGAAGACCCATCGCGCTGTCGAGCGGATGCTGCAGCACGGAAGCGGAATGATCGGCTTGCCCCTGCGCCTGCTGGCGCGTGAGGTGTACGACCGGGTGAGCGCGCGGGTCGGCGAGGGAGCGGTGGCCCTGGTCACCGGCGAAGAAAAGCGCGTGCCGCCGCGTCCGCGTTACTGGGTCTGCACGGTCGAGGCCATGCCCATAGAGCGCGAGGTGGATTTCGTCGCGGTCGACGAGATTCAGTTGTGTGGCCACCCCGAGCGTGGCCATGTGTTCACCGATCGCCTGCTGCACGGACGCGGTCGACGGGAAACCTGGTTTCTGGGAGCCGACACCATACGGCCCATCCTCGAAGGGTTGGTGCCCACGGCGGTCATCGATCGGAGGCCGCGCCTGTCACGTCTCTATGGCGCGGGTGCCCTGCCGTTGCGCAGTCTTCCCCCGCGCACCGCCGTGGTTGCCTTCTCGGCTGGCGCCGTGTACCGGCTTGCCGAGCTGCTGCGCGTGCGGCGGGGCGGCGCCGCGGTGGTGCTGGGCGCCTTGTCGCCGCGGGCGCGCAATGCGCAGGTGGCGCTGTACCAGGCCGGCGAGGTGGACTATCTGGTGGCAAGCGACGCCATCGGGATGGGCCTCAACATGGACGTGGACTGCGTGGCGTTTGCCGAGCTGTGCAAGTTCGACGGCCGGCAGACGCGCGAGTTGCAGGATGCAGAGCTGGCGCAGATCGCGGGGCGCGCCGGCCGATACCACAACGACGGTCGTTTCGCTACCCTGGCGCCCTTGCCGCCGCTGCCGGCTGCCGTCAGCCATGCCATCGAAGACCATCGCTTCCCGGCGCAACGACGCATCTTCTGGCGCAGCCGCGATCTCGACACCAGTTCGCTAGACGCGCTTTTGGCGTCCTTGCGGCAGCGGCCGTTTGCTGCTTGCCTCGAACTTCAGGACAGCGCTGAAGACTCCCGCGCGCTTGCGCGTTTGGCCCAGGACAGCGAGGTGCTGGTGCGCGCGCGAAACGCCGACAGTGTCGCCCTGCTGTGGGAGGTTTGCCAGATCCCTGACTATCGCCAGTTGCAACTCGACGACCATTTTCAGCTTCTGCGCGCGGTGTTTCTCCAGCTTCAGGGGGCGCGACCGCGATTGGCGGACGATTGGATTCGACACCATGTCGATCGTTTGGACGATGCCCAGGGTGACATCGACACCTTGCTGGCGCGCATGGCCTTCATTCGAACCTGGACGTACATCACACACCATCCGCAGTGGGTGGACGATGCCCGGGCCTGGCAGGAACGGGCGCGGGCCATCGAGGATCGCCTGAGCGATGCCCTGCACGAGCGGCTGGTCGCGCGCTTCGTGGATCCCACCTCCCGGCGCACGCGCGCCCGCGGCCGGCGCGACGGATCGCTGGGCCAGCAACTGCGCGCCGTCGTGCCGTCCGACACACGCGCGCAAGACGCGGACGCGAGCACTGCGATTCCGCGCTGGATCGACGGGTTGGTGGAGGCGGGTCACGAGCGCTTCCGGCTCGACGACGCCGGTCGCATCCTGGACGGTGATCGGGCGCTGGCCCGGCTGGCAGCGGGCGTGGATCGTTTGCGGCCCGAGATCACGCTGCTGGTGAATGACCTGGGCGCCGGCCAGCGCCTGCGTCTGCACCGTCGACTTGTGGCGTGGACGCGCGATTGGGTGGCGCAACTGCTGGCGCCCTTGCGTGATGAACGACTGGCCAGCCTGGGACCGGCCGTGCGAGGTTTGGTGTATCAGCTTGAACAGGGACTGGGCACAGTCCTAGTCGCGAGCGCGCGCGAGCAGGTGCGCGAGTTGGACCCGCGCGATCGCAGCGTGCTCGGCCGCGCGGGCGTGCGGGTAGGCCGAAACGTAGTGTTTTCAAGCAAACTGCTGCAACCTGCGGCGCTGCGCGAGCGCACTCTGCTTTGCCAGGCCGAGATCGGACGGCGGATCGAGCAACCGAGAGCCGACGCGGCGTCATCCGTTCCAAGTTCCGACGTGAGCGACGCAACCTATGTGGCCATGGGCTTCCCCGTGATCGGGAGCCGCGCGATCCGGAGCGACCTGGTGGAAATCGTCGCCAGCCGCCTCGTTTCGGGCGCGAGCCCGGCGGAGATCGCACGGCGGCTGGGCTGCACCCCCGACGAGGTCGAGCCCATCCGACGGGCGTTGGCGCCGTCACGCAGGCGTTCGCGTCGCTGATTCGGGTGCAAGGCTATTGGTAGAGTTCCGCGCTTGCGGACCACCCGCCACCGCTGCCACCGTAGACCCCGCCGGCAATGAGCACCGTCCTGTTCTGGAGCAGCGTCGCCGTGTGAAGCGTCCTTGTTCCTGTCATGCTCCCTGTGGCCACAAATCTCGCGGCTTCCGGGTCGTATAGCTCCGCGCTCGCGAGTTCGCCGGCGCCACCGCTTCCGCCGGCGACAAGCACCGTCCCGTTGCTCAACAATGTCGCCGTGTGGTTCGACCTTGACTCGGCCATGCCGCCGGTGGACGCGAATGTTCCAACCCTCGGGTCGAATAGCTCCGCGTTCGGGAGGTCGCCGCTGTCACCACCAGCGACGAGCACCGTCCCGTTGGCCAACAACGTCGCCGTGTGGCCCGCCCTTGGCGCGACCATGCTAGCCGTGGCAGTGAAGAATGTCCCGGCTCCCAGGTCGTACAGCTCCGCGCTCGCTAGACGTTGCAGAGATAGATCGCTGTCTGGGCGACCACCAAGGTCGAGACGAGAGCAACGGGAATTGGCATGAGCAGAGCGTTCGACGCCATGGTACAGCAAAAGCCCCTGACGTTCGCGCGGTTGACTGGACCGGCTCGGCAGGACCCGAACGGGACTTCTGCGTGCGCTGCCGCTACCACGCCAGCGCTGCAGTTTCTCCGTCGACGGGCAGAAGCACGCGAAACACGCTGCCCTTGCCGGGTTCGCTTTCGACTCCGATGCGGCCCCCGTGCGCGCGCACCAACAGGGCGGTGATGTAGAGGCCCAGCCCCAGGCCTTGCTGGCGGCCGTGCTCTCTGTTTCGCATGCAACGCTCGAACAGGTGGGGCAACTCATGCCGGGGAATGCCGACGCCATGGTCGGTGACGGCGATGGCGACACAGCCATCCGCGCAACTCACGTGCACGAAGACCTCGGCCGGCGCATCCGAGTACTTGAGCGCGTTGCTGAGCAGGTGCACCAGCATATGTTCCAGCCGTTCGGGATCCGCAGGCAGAGAGGGCAGGCGCGGCTCGAATGACAGTCGCAGGCGCTCGGTGGGCAGGATTCCGGCCAGCCGCTCGCACAGTCCGGTGATGAAGCTTGGCACCTCGATCGGTTTTCGGGCCAACTGGAACTGGCCGCTTTCCAGGCGAACCGCGTCCACCAGATCCCGGATCATGGTGGCAAGACGCTCTCCGTTGGAAACGATGGTGTCGACGCGCTTGGCGTTGCGATCCCCGGGTTGCAGCGTTCGTTGCAGCATCTGCGCCTGCAAGAGCAGGGCGGACAGGGGAGTGCGCAGGTCGTGCGAGACTGTGCGGAGCAGGTCATCGCGTTGTTCCTGCATCCGGTGCAGACGCGTGACATCGACCAAGGTGGCGACCACCGCGTTCACCTTGTCGTCCGGCCCTTTGATGGGGACTGCGCTGACGGACACCGCACGCCGTCCCTGCGGAGCGGGCCCGTCCAGGATCATCACCTCGTGGAAGACCGCCTCACCGCGCAAGGCGCGCGCTGTCGGCTGCTGCTCGCGCGCGATGGGTTTGCCGTCGGTGTTGAGCACGCTGGGGCCGTCCATGGGGTCTGCGGCGGGACCGTCGTTCCGGCACCCGGCCAGACCCAACATCCTTTCGGCCGCGGGGTTGATGCGCAGGATCTCTCCGTCGGGCGCGTAGATCGCAAGGCCATCAGGCATCGCTGCAATCGCCGTGTCCGTCTGGCCCATGTCTGCAGCTAACCTCTCGTCCACTCGCTCCCTTTCCGCGCCCTGCCACACGGGCGCCGATCCCACAACTATAGCTGCGAGCAACGGCTCTGCAACCGCTGTCGTGCCAGGCCTGACAGGTAAAGCTGGAGACGCGAGGCTGGAGGCTGGGGAGCGCGGCGCGGTGGATGCAATCGCAGCAGCGCGAATCGCGAGAACACCTTGGCGATCGCGCCGATGTAAGGCATGACAAGCAGCATGGCGGCCGACACCACCTTCGAAAACAAGACGTACTCCGAGCGCGAGGCGCGCCGCATTCTGCTCGAGGCCCTGAAGGGCCAGGGCGGTCAGTTGACCAAGGCGGATGTGGTCGCGAAATCCGGTCTCCCGGTGCCTGTCGCCGAGGAAGCACTTGCCGGCCTGCTCAAGGAGTTTCGCAGCCATCTCGCAGCCACCGAGAGTGGCGAGCTGATCTATCAATTCGATCCGTCGTTCACCCGCCGGGATGCGGTGTCGCTACGCGAGAAGCTGGCCAAGGCGGGGGATGCGCTGTGGAGAGGGTTCACCTTTCTTTTCAAGATCTCCATCGTGACAACGCTGGTCGTGTACTTCGTCGCGTTCGTCGTCATGCTGATCGCGGTGCTGTTCGCGCGGCGTAGTTCGGACGACCGCGACAGCGGTGGTGACATGGACTTCACCTGGCCGCTGTTCTGGATGTGGGGCTGGGGTCCGAGCGGAGATGTCGGCCCATACCGGCGACCGCGCCGCCGGCTCCCCGACAAGCCGCTGTACAAAAAAGTTTTCGAGTTCGTGTTCGGGCCGCCCAAGCCGCCGGTGGATCCGCTGGCCGACGAGAAGGAGATTCTGGCCCACATCCGCCAGAAAAACGGCCGCATCGCTGCGGTGGATTTGGTGATGCTGATGGGATGGGATTTCGCGCGCGCCGAGGAGGAGGCCACCCGCTTGCTGGTCAACTACGGCGGCGAGCCCGAGGTCACGGACGATGGCGTGGTGGTCTACGCGTTCAAGGACATTCGTAAGACGGCCGAAGAGATCCCCGGCCCCGATCTCGTCGTGCACCGGGCCTGGGAACGCCTGGAGTCGCGGCCACCGCTGACCGGCAACCGCACCGGCACCAACGTCGCCATCAGCCTGTTCAACGGGTTCAACCTGCTGGCGCCGCTGTGGATCGTGCCGGCCTTCGAGGCCGGCCTCAGTGCGCCGATTCCCGGCCAGGAGTTCCTGCTGCACGACTATCCCCTGGTCTTCTCGTCGCTGCTGTTCGCGGTGCCGCTTGGCCGTTGGCTGGTCGAGCGGGCGCGCGAGCCTGGCCGGCGCAAGCGCAACGCCCGCCGCCGATTGTTGCAACCCGTGCTGGCCAAACGGGGCCAGGCTGCGTCGGTCGAGGAACTGGCGCCCGAGCCAGCCGCGGCTGAGGCGCTGAGCAAGTCCCTGGTGGCATTGGGCGGCGACGTGGTGACGGATGACAGTGGCCAGATCCGCTACGCCTTCCCGCGCATTGCCGAGGAGCTTGCGGGAATCGAGAAGGTCCGCGCCCAGGCCTCGGGCCGCGAACGGGATCCTGGAGCCATCATCTTCTCCTCAAGAGACTGAGCGATGCGCGCTGGCAGGGTCACACCATGACTGAGCAAGACGAGATTCTTCGCTGTCTGCTGGAAAATGGCCGTGCTCGCGTGGTGGCCGTGACCACGACGCTGACGATGCGAGAGATCGCGCGCCGGCACAACGCCCGTGGAGTGGCTGCGGTCGCGTTGGGTCGCGCGGTCACCGCTGCCCTTACGCTGGCCACGCTGACCAAGGATGAGGAACAGGTCACCCTGCAGATACTCGGCGATGGGCCGCTGGGCGGCATCACGGTGGACGCGCGCTCGTCGGGTCGGGTGCGCGGCTACCTGAAGCATCCCGGCGCGGTTCCCTGGGTCGGTACTTCCGAACCGGGCCGGTTGTCGCTGGCACAAGCGGTGGGAACGAAGGGCGTGGTGAGCGTGATCCGGGATCTGGGCCTGGCGCAGAACTATGCCGGGCAGACCACGCTGCGTAGCGGGGAGATCGACGCTGACGTGGAGTCCTACCTGATGAAGAGCGAACAGATCGACAGTGTGCTCCGCTGCGACACCCTGGTCGATCGCGAGGGCGAGGTCGTCGCTTCCGCGGGCCTGCTGGTGCAGACACTGCCCCAGGCGCAGGGCGCAGCGTTGGTCGAGTTCATTCGCCAGACCTTGGACGGGCGGCGACTCAGTCAGGTCTTGCGCGAAGCCTCGGGTGCCCTGGACGCCGAGTCCCTCGCGCGACGGTTGCTTGGGCCCGTGTCCGAGACCCTGCAGACGCTTGACCGGCGACCGGCGATTTTCTCCTGCGCGTGCAGCCGCGCACGCGTTGCCGCCACCCTGGAGATGCTGCACGAAGAGGATCTGCAGGCCATGATCCTCGAAGACAACCAGGCTTTCGTCACGTGCAACTTCTGCGGCGAGCACTACGTGTTTTCCGAGAGCGAATTGGAATTGATCCGCCGCAAGCGCCGACCCGTGCAGCCCGCGAGCTAAGTCGCCGCTCAAAGATAACTCTAGCAGGCGCGCGGCCGATCCATCCCGGCTGGCTGCGTCGCTCGTCGCTCACATACCGACGGGTATGCTCGTTCCTCGCTTCTTGCCATCCGGGCGCCTCGGTCGCGCTCTTTGCACAAGTTATCTTTTCGCGGCTCCTAACCGCCGGTGGCTTGCACGAATTCCGGCGTTTGATTGTTGAGCGTGCCCCAACTGGCCATGTGCCAGCGGCTACGGTGGGCCAGGTAGAAGCCGGCGCAGTCGCGCAGATAGCGCAGGGCCATGGGGCGCTGGTCCTTGACGTCGGTCTTCTCGATGGGATCAGCCGCCGTGTCGTACAGCATTTCTTTGCCACCGTAGTCGACGATGTAGCGCAGATGGGCGGAGCGGAGCGAGTAGCTGCGGCCATATTCCGCAGGAATCACACGCGGGGTCCACGGACCCTGGCGCAGAACCATCGGCAGCAGGCTCTGTCCCTGCATGCGCGGCTCGGGCAGCAGACCGAGAAGGTCGAGGATGGTGGGCGCCACATCCACGTGGCTGACTGTCGTGTCGACGGTGATCTCCTTGTCGGTGAGGCCCGGCACCCAAAGCACGAGCGGCACCTGGGTGACCTCAAACCAGTGGCCATAGGCGTGGCCCAGGCTGCCGTGCTCGAAGAAGCCTTCGCCATGATCCGCGAGCAGGATGATTGCAGTGTCGTCGCGTTGGCCACGCGCGGCCAGGCCGTTGACCAGGGTGCCGAAACACTGATCGAGGTACTCCACCTCGCCGTCGTACAGTCCGCGCAACTGCTGCCAGCGCGCCGGGGTCATCGGCAGTTTCCCCTTCACGATGGCGGTGAGGATGACGCCGTCGGGGCTCTTGCCGATGGCCGGGTCGAACTCGCCCTTCACGTAGTGTTCAGTAATGCCCTGGTGATAGATGTACGGGGTGTGCGGCTCGAACGCGATGGACGACAGGAAGAAGCGCCGTCCGGCCTTGATCTGCTCGTCGGCGAAGCCCAGCATCATCTTGATCAAGGTGGGGCAGCCGCCACCCTTGCCTTCCTGCGAGGGCTGGTGATACGCGGTCCACTTGGACGCGGCCTTGAGCCGACCCATGGCAAATGAATTGTCGCCGTAGTAGCCGGTGGCGATCTTCTCCGCGCCTAGCACCGCGCTGATCATGGGCGTGCCCGGGTTCAGCTTGGCCTTGTCGCCCAGGATGCCGTTCACGCGCGGCAAGGTGCCGCTCTGAATGCTGGCGTGCGAGGGCGGTGACGAGGGCGAGGCAGCCTGGGTGTTGAGAAAGACCACGCCGTTCTTGCGGCCGGCTTCGGTGATGCGCGGGGTGAGAACCTTGGTCTGGCCGTAGAGCGCCAGGCTGTCCGCCCGCATGGCATCGCCGATGAGCAGTACCAGATTGCGCACGGGGTTGGGGCGCGGCAGAGACGGCGCAGCGGGAAGCAGAATGCGCGGCGTGGCCCACAGCACCTCGCCGCCGTCGACGATGGCGAATTCAAGCTCCACCAGCTTGCCGGCCAAAGCTGCCAGCGACAGCGTGTGCGGTTGCCACCGTCCCGGCTGCTGGGTCTCGTCGAGCAGGACTTGCGCCGGCTGACCCTCGGGCTGCACCGATATGCGCAGGTGCGCGGCCGCCTGCGCCGCTGCGGTCTCGAGCACCAGCGACGACTGGCGTGGGATTTCCAGCAGCATGACATAGCGACGAAAACCGCCGAGCGCGGTCTTCTCTTGCCCCGCCACATTGGCCGTGACCACGGGGGACAGTGCGGGCCAGGCGTCGGCCGGCTCGGGCGCGAGGCCGGCGAGCACCTCCAGTGAGTGAAAGACCGCGCCCTTCTTGGCCACCGCGATGGCAAGATCGTTCTCGCCCGACCGAAGCACGCCGGCCGGCACATTGATGGCCACCGCCTGCCAGCCGCCGGCCAGCCCCACAGTCTTGAGCGGCTTGCCGTTCAGGCGCAGCGACAACCGCTGCCCGCCGTCGCCGCTCGTGCGCACGACGATGGTGGCTGTTCCGGTTTCGCCATCCCAGGGAAAGCGCAGGGTGCTCGTCGTGGCGCCCAGAACGCGACCGGAGCGATCCTGCAGCTTGGTCACCCCTCGCCACGGGCTGGTGTATTCCTGGCTGTACTTGCGGAATCCTTCGCTGGCAAAAGGAATGACCAGCCCTCGCTGATAGATGTGCCACAGGGCTCGGTTGGCCAGGAGATCCACGCGCGGCCCGAACTCATCCAGTTGTGGCGCGGTCGACTGCGGCACTTTGGCGGGCGACGAAGACGAAGGCGCCGCCGCGTGCGCGGGCGCAGGTGCACGCTGACAGGCGACTCCGACCCCGGCGGCAAGGGTCGCGGCAAGATGGATCAGAAGGCGAGACATGCGCCCTTCTAGCGCACTTGAATGTGCGTGGGGAGGGCCTTGCGTGAGTGCGGCCGCGAAGTAACTCTGGGTCCTCCTCACTCCCTTCCGTGTTCTCAGCCGTCCACGGCTGTCCAACCGAACGCACGCCCTAGCCGCGGCCCCAATCAGCTACTGCGTTGGGACAGTCATCGGATTGGGGAAGTTGCCGGTCAGAAACAGTATGGAATAGACGCCCAGCGGTTCCTGGAGATAGGCATCATTTTCGACGGTCGTGGATATGGACTCTTCGATGGCTTCCTGCCGGATGCTCAGGGTCGTGGCCCCGCCGTCGTTGAACACACTGGCGTAGGCGCACATAGCCGTGTTGACCGTATAGGAGTTGTGACCAAAGCCCGGATCGCACCCGCTGATCACGCCGCTGGGTGGCAATGAATCACAGATGGTCGAAAATCGATTGGCGCCGGCCTCGGGCGGGTTGTTTACGTAGAAATTGTTGAAGTAGTCCTGAACGTGGTCGATTTCCGACTGCATCTTGGACTTGGTCGGTTCGTACTGTGAGGAATTGGGGGCGGCTTCCGGCAAGCTGGTGTCGTTGCCGAACCAGGCAGCGTCGATACCCAGCCGCCACAGCGCGCGCTCCCATTCATACGGTTGCGAGCCACCAACATTGGAGCAAGGCGCGTCGAGCGTGCCTTCGTAGCCGACAAAGCCGTGCTGCAATCCCGCCTGGTTGTAGCACCGCTCAAGCATCACGTAGACGGTCTGGGCGACCTTGTACCAGAAATCGTGGTGGGTTTGCCCGTTGGCCGCCTGAGCGGTGCTGCCCAATTGGGCTGCCAGAAAATCCCCAAACACCCGGAAATACCCCGGCGGGTAGTAGTCCATGTGAACGTTCACGGCGGCATCGCCTTGGGTATACGAGCAAGGCTGGCCGGGATAGTTCTGGCAGTTCTTGGGGCCGGTGTCGCCCTCGGTCGGGTAATTCCAGCTGTCATAATTCGTGTCGATCTCGCACTCCATCTTGGTGAGCCAACCGACGGCGAACTGCGTGTATTCGGGCCATTGCATGGCCGCGTACACCAGCCCGATGGCGATGTCGACGTCACCATCGAATGCGCTGTCCTCGTTCCCGCTGCAGCTCTCCTTGGCGGGATCGCAGGGCGAATCGAGCGTTCGGCACGGAATCGTGCCGTCCCACATCCAGCCCATCAGCCCGCCACAGTACTTGTCCGCGGCTTGCGACAGGTAATGACGCACGAAATTCCACAAGGCATCGAAGGTCGGCTTGTCGCCGATGGCAGCGGCAATGGCCATGCCATAGCCCTGGCCCTCGCTCACGGTCTTGGGCGGGTTGGTCTTGATGCGCGCGGTGCCCGGGCCGCACACCGTGTCGGTGGTGGTGACGTAGTTGTCTCGAAAGATCAGGTAGCGTTCGAACACGAAGGCGTTGAACAGATCCTGGACCGTGGCCACGTCGGGATAGACGTACGCGAGGGATCCTCCATTGGGATAGAGGTAGTTCGTGCTGGCATAGGGGAACCAGCCGCCGTATCCAAAGCCGACCGTGACCGGCTGGGCCGGCGGCTTGGGTGCGCAGGCGCTATCGTTCCAATTGCTGGTGGCGGACCAGTCGCCATTGGTGGAGTCCGGATAGTAGTTGTAGAACCTGAACAGGCCGCTGGTTGGAATATCGGGTTTGCCATACTCCCAGCGCAGCCAATACTCGCCGGGTGGCAGCGGGCCAGCCGGAAGCCAGTCTGGCTCTGTCGTGGGGTTTTCCAAGGGGCGCGGCGCGACTGTATTCCACTCGGGGTTGCGCGTCTTGTCCACCGCCCGCCAGGTGGCACCGGGGACAAAGAGCGCGTCGGGCACAGGACAGTTGAACCACGGGCGATCCGCCTCGCGGAAGCAGATGATCTCGTTGCTGCTGCTCACTTCCAGTTCCATCCACTCGGGCATCAACTGGGGCTTGGGGAAGTAAGTGAAGGTCTTCTGTCCGGCCCAGATGTAGCGGAAGTGTATGGTGTGGAAGCCGGGTGGAAGCGGCGGGCTGCACGGATCGACCGGGGCAGTGGACCCGCCACAGTGGGTATATCCGGGACCAGGGTTCTGCGTGTAGAAGTAAAACGCCTCCGGATTTTGCGACCAGTCCATGCACACGGGAATGGACGCCGACGTGTTGTCCGGCGCGCCCGCGTAGCCGATCCAGTATTCGGTGACACCGGGAGTAAGGACGGGCAGGGGCAGATTCGGCGTCCACAGGCCCACGCTGTCATCAGGGTAGCGGAAGGTGATGTTCACGGGGTTCGCGGCGGTCTTCGTCCAATCGGCGGTAGGAATGAGCACGTAGTACCAGGGGCAGCTGTTGTCCTGGAATTCGAGCAGGGCCTGCATGTCGCCGCAGCCCACGCCGGTGACCTTCAGGCTGCTGGGGTAGGGGGGCGTGTCGTGACCCAGCTTGCTCGCTCCGCAGGCCGAGCCCGGGAATCCGGTTTCCTCGGGATCACCCCAGGGCCAGCGGAAATGGACCTTGATGAAGCCGCTGGGCACGGTTTGATCGGGCTGCCCCTGTGGGCAGGCTTCCGAGGCAACCGCGGTCTGGTCGTTGGTCAGGCGGAAATGCTGGGGGCCGACGGTGGCGTTGGGATAGGCACTGTAGTCGGCGGCCAGGGTGCTGGACGGGCCGGTGTAGTCGAGCCAGATGTCCGTGCTGGTGGGCATCAACTGCGAGGCGTCGAAGGCGCCCGAGGGATTGCCGTCAGGGCAGGCGTCAGGACCGATGGGCTGGATCTGGAATGTCGTGATGGTGTTGGGAACGCAAACCGAATACCAGGAGCAGTTCGCCGAATCCTGGCGCGCGCCGTATTGGTCGTAGCCGCCCGTGGGGTTGATGACGATAACGGACATGGGCGGAGCCGTCATCGTGTTCATGGTCGGGGTCACCGTGCTCGACCAGACGTCCCTTATGTGGATGCGCACATCGCCGGCGGGACAGGAGTAGGTTTCCTGCGCCGGTGGCGGCGGCGCGGCGTCTGGTGGAGGCAGGACTGTGATGACGGCGGCGTCTGGACCGGGCTGCCCGCCAGCGGGGTTCGAGAAGACCGTGGTGGCACCGCCTGAAGGCGTGCCCGTGTCGCCTCCTGTACCTCCGGCGGCCACGACGGTGCTTCCGCCCGCGAACGGACTTGGCGGCAACTTGGGCCTGGAGGTCGTCACGGTGCCCGTGGTACCGCCCGACGGCACGAACGTGACTTCAGGCTCTACTCCGGTGAGAGGATGCGGGTTGCAACTCCACAGCACAAGTAGCATGCCCGCGCCCAGGAAGAACCAGCGCGTTACGTTCCAGGTTGTGCGGGCAGCCTTGCACGCGCAGGCCACCGATCGATGCCGATTTAAGACTTGAGACATGGTCATTCGCCTACAGCGTAAGAGACTGCACGGAACGATAGCACTCTACTAGGTCAACGGGAAACGCGAACCGGATGGGAATGGCGCGCACGGGAAGTTACTGGGCAGCAGCGTCCGTCGGCGGACTGATTGTTACAATTTGTTGCAGCAGCGATTCCGCAAGAAATCTGTCCATGAAAGCGCGGGACGCCATCGGCGATGACGCCCTGAGTTCTTGTCGCACAACATCAACGGCGCGGTGCCACAATCACGACGTCGAGCTTGGCAGGTTTCCCTTGAGCTGCACCGAATCCCAGACGGAAGCTTCCCGGCTGGCTTGGCTTGATGTCGAAGTGATCGGGATCGGGGCTTGTGCGGATACCATTGGCACCGATGCGTACGAAGCCGTGCCGTTTGGCGACGAGTTCGAGCGGTGGGTGCTGCGGTTGCAGCTCGAAGTCATCGCCCGTGAACTCAAAATTCACGGGCAGCCGGTCGCCGGGCTGGAATTCGACAATGAGTGGCTCAGCTCCTGTGTAGCCCTGCAGGGCGCCGTTGTTAATGTCGGCATAGCGCACGCGCCGCGGTGCCACCGAGTGGGCGCAGCCCATTATCGTCAGACCCGCCAGCGCACCCCAGAGCGCGAGCGAGAACCGCGTCACATGTAGTTTGTTCGACATGTCTGTTCCTTCGCGAAGTTCAAGAACTGCGTGCGTAGCTGCGCGCCAGAAGATTCTGGAGTCCTGGCGGCGCGCCTGCAAGTGCGTTGGGCTGGCACTAGCTGGGACAACATTCTTGAGCCGTCGGGCTGCTCCAGCGGCACATAACTGTTGCAAGCTTGCTGTCCTCAGCGTGACCGATCCGAATCATTGCAGCGCGCGGCGGGGACCGTCGGTTTTTGGACGCAGGTTCCCGACAAACAAGTAGTAGGGAAGAATCATGACCACAAAACGCGTCGAGCACGCTCGTCTTGTCGTTGCCATCTCAATGACCATGAGCGCTGGGTTTGCCACTCGCGCTCAGGCGCAAACGGTTACGATATCGGTTGATGCCACGGCGGGCGGGACGCCGCTTGAGCGCGTCTGGCCGTACCACGGCTACGACGAGGTCAACTACTCGACGACCCCGGAGGGTGAGGCTCTGCTCAAGACCCTGGCCACGGCCCATACGGCCCCGGTTCACGTTCGCACGCACTTTCTGCTCAACACGGGGGACGGCACTCCTTCGCTGAAGTGGGGCTCAACCAACGTCTATACCGAAGATGCCGCGGGCAATCCGGTCTACTCGTGGACGTTGATGGACGGCATCATGGATGCGATCACAGGAGCTGGCGCATTCCCGTTCGCGGAGATCGGGTTCATGCCCGAGGCGCTGTCAACGCACCCGACTCCTTACCAGAACTCGGCGGTGACCGCGCTGGATGGTGGTTGCTTCTACCCGCCCACGGATTACACCAAGTGGGGCAGCCTCATCACGACATGGGCGACTCACGTAAACGCGCGCTACCCGAACGTCGCATCGTCGTGGCTGTGGGAATTGTGGAACGAACCTGACAACAGTTACTGGCACGGAACATTCGCAGAATACGCCGAGCTCTACGACTACACCGAGGCAGCGATCCACGGCGTAATGCCGACGGCGCAACTGGGAGGCCCCGCAGTGGCGAGCGCAGGTAGTTCCTATGTGTCCCAGTTTCTGCAGCATTGCGCGACGGGGACCAATGCCATGACCGGCAAGACGGGCACACGCCTCGACCTCATCACCTTTCATGCCAAGGGCGGCACGACGATCACCGGTGGGCACGTCGAGATGAACCTCGGTCACCAGCTGAGCCTGCACCAGACTGGCTTTGCCCAGGTGAGCGCGGTGGCGGCGTACAAGCAGACGCCCATCTATATCACCGAGGCCGATCCCGACGGTTGCGCCGCTTGCCCGGCGACTTCGACGCCCGCCGATGCGTACCGATATTCGCCGGCGTACGGTGCCTACGAGATCGCCATGATGAAGCACACCCTTGAGCTGGAGGCAAGCATGGGCGTGAAAGTCGGCGGGCTCTTGACTTGGGCCTTCACGTTTCCCGGAACGCCGTACTTTGCCGGCTACCGTGCGCTCGCGACCAACGGCATCAGCCTTCCCGTGCTGAGTGCCTTCAAGCTCTTGGGGAGCCTAGCCGGGACGCGCCTGCCCGTTACCAGCAGCGGCGCCGCGACGCTGGATTCCATCTTGGCCAACAGCGTGCGGGGCAATCCCGACATCGACGCCATGGCGACGCTGAACGGAGCGAGCATCCAGGTCTTGGTCTGGAACTACCACGACGACTTGGTGACGACGGCGACATCGCCGGTCCAAGTGATCGTCAAGGTTCCGTCCGCATTCGGATCAACCGTCACGGTTTCGCACATGCGTGTCGACGAAACCCATGGCGACGCCTACACCGTGTGGACATCGCAGGGCAGCCCGGCCGCACCTTCAGCGGCCCAGATTCTGGCGTTGCAGGAAGCGATGGATCCCATGCCCTTGAACGCGCCACAGTCACTCGCGGTCAGCGGCGGGTCAGTGAGTGTGAGCTTCGATCTGCCGCGTTTCGGGATCTCACTTCTCGCCATCAGTCCAGGCAGCGGAGTCAGCGATGCAGGCGCGGAGCCTGTCGACGCTCAACCTGGAGATGGCGCGGGGGGGATCTCTGGGGGCGCGGGCGGGGGTGGCGGTAGTGGCAGCGCGGGGAGCGGCGGCGTGTCCGGGCCAACCGGCGGCCGAGGCGGAGGGGACAGTGGTGGCGTGGGTAGCGGTGGCGTGAGCAGTGGTGGCGTGTCTGGGCAAACCGGCGGTGGGGCGGGGGGCGGCGGCGCGTCCGCGCAAACCGGCGGTCGGGGAGGAGGTGGCAGTGGTGGCGAGGGTGGCGGCGGCGTGAGCAGCGGTGGCGTGTCCGGGCCAACCGGCGGTGGGGCAGGTGGTGGTGGAGTGTCCGGGCAAACCGGTGGCGGTGCGGCCAGCGGCGGCGCGTCCGGGCAAACTGGTGGCAGCGCGGCCAGTGGTGGGGCAGGCAGCGGTGGCGTGTCCGGGCAAGCCGGAGGCAACACGGGTACTGGCGGAGTGTCCGGGCTAGGGGGTGGCGCGGAGGCAGACGCCGGTGCGGGTCCCCATCAGGCAGGAAAGGGCGGCTGTTCGTGCGCTCTCGCCGCGCGTGGCACATCGCAGGCACCGCTCGCTCTCTACCTCTATGCCATTGGTCTGGGAATCGCCGTCATACGGCGGGTCCAGCGTCGGGGATCGAACCAGGCAGCCGAACTTCGCCCAGGGCTTCGGGACCGGAAATGATCGGGCAGGACGGCGACCAGCCGACCGTGCCGACTGCGGCGCCCATGCCCCGAGTCCGCGGGCCGATGGAACTCCGCTCAGGTCTGGCTGGCCGCCTGGGAATCAAGAATCTCGCGAATCTTCCTCGACAGCGCCCCAATCGACAGGGGCTTCTGGATGAACTGCACTTCTTCGTCGACGATCCCTCGGTGAACGATGACGTCCGCGGCATAGCCTGACATGTAGAGCACCTTCAGGCCCTTTCGCAGGGGCGCTAGACGCTCGTACACTTCCCTGCCGTTCATGTCGGGCATGACCACGTCGGTGAGGAACAGATCGATGTGGCCCTGGTGGCTGGCCGCGAGCCGGCAGCAGTGCTCGGCGCTGTCCGCTTCGATGACTTTGTACCCCATTCGGCGCAGCATATTGCAGACAGACACGCGTACCATCGTGTCGTCTTCCAGGACCAGGATGGTTTCCCCCTTGCCGGCATCGATCGCAAGACCGGGAAGGCGCGAGCCCGAGACGTCGGCCCCGCCAACGCGAGGGGCGCACGGAAGGTAGATCTCGAAGGTGCTCCCCTTGCCGAGTTCAGAATGGACCAGGATGGCCCCGAGGTGCTGCTCGACGATGCCATGAACCATCGCCAGGCCGAGACCGCTACCCCTGCCGCCCTTCTTGGTGCTGAAGAACGGCTCGAAGAGCCGCTGCTGCGTCTCCTGGTCCATTCCGGTGCCGGTATCGCGGAGCGCGAGCGCGGCATACCGCCCGGAGCGAAATCCCCGATGCGCCCTCGCGAATCCCTCATCGATATTGACGTTACGCCCTTCGATGGTGAGCACGCCGCCCGTCGGCATGGCGTCCCGCGCGTTGATCGCCAGGTTCAGCAACACTTGTTCAAGCTGGCCGGCGTCGGCGAGCACGGTCTCCAGATCCGGCGCGAAGGAGAGTTCGATGCGAATGTCCTCCTGGATGGTTCGGCGCAAGATCGGCTCGAAGCTCGTCACCACGTCGCGCAGGTCAATCCGCCGAAGTTCGAGCATCTGCTTGCGTCCGAACGCCAGCAGTTGTCGGGTGAGCACCTTGAGGTGCTCGGCGGCGCGCTCGACCTCTTCCACCATCTCCTTCGCTGCCGGATCGAGTCGGCCGAGAAGCAGAAGCTGGCAGTTGCCGAGAATGGGCGTGAGCAGGTTGTTGAAGTCGTGCGCGATACCGCCCGCGAGGAGGCCAACGCTCTCCATCTTCTGTGCCTGCCGGAGCTGCTCGTCGAGGCGCTTGCGCTCTGTGATGTCGCGGATGACACCGACGATGCGCTTCCCACCTTTCTCATCGATGAACAACGTCCTCTTGGTGCTAAGGGTGTACACCACGCCCTTCAAGTTCGTGAAGATCTCCTCATTGATATTTTCGGCGCCGGTATCCAGCACCAGCTGATCCTTGGCCCAGAAGACGTCGGACTCGCTCTTCGGGAACAGATCGTGGTCCGACTTGCCGAGCAGTTCGTGCCGCTGCAACCCGGCGAGATCGCACTGCGCCCGGTTCACCAGCACAAAGCGGTGCTGCTCGTCCTTGACGAAAAGCGGATCGGCGATCGTATCGATGATCTCGTCCAGGTCGCGCTTCGCCCGGGAAAGCTCGGCCGTCCGCTCCGTCACCCGCTGCTCAAGTTTGCTGTTGAGCCTGCGCACCTCTTCCTCGGCGCGCTTGCGGTCGCTGATATCGCGAATGACGCCGACAATGTGCTGCGTTCCGGAGCGGTCAACCCAGAGACTCTTCTTGGTGACGATGGCGCGAACTGCCCCCTCGGCGGACGTGATCACCTCCTCGTTGACGTTCTCGTGCCCGGTCTCGAAGACCACGTCGTCCTGCCGCCAGAAGACGTCCACCTGGTCCTTGGGGAAGAAGTCGTAGTCGGTCTTGCCCACGAGAGCCTGGCGCTCCTTGCCGGCAAGGCGGCACTCGGCTTCGTTGACCCAGACCAGGCGGTGGTCCCTATCCTTGACGAAGATGGGGTCCGCGATGGCGTCGAGGATGCCTTCCAGAAAGTCGCGCTCGATTTCCGCGCGCGCGAGGCGCCTTTCTGCGCGCGCGAGGCGCCGAGCCATTCTGCGGGCGTGCCAGCCGAGGACGGCCACCACCAGGAGCGCAACGAAGACAACCGTCTGGATCACCATGCGAGTTGTTCTCCATTGTGCCACCATCCCGTGCCATCCGGAAACCCACACCGGAAATTGTCGAAGGATTGCCGGAAGATGCGCCGCTTCGATTGGCAGGATCTCATCGGGAAACTCGGCCAACATTGGGTAGCCGATGAAGGGGATGGGGCCGCCGCCGGAGCTTCGTCCCGTCGAAGCGCGAGGTGACCATCGCGAGGAGCTCGGCTGTGCTTCGCCAGCATGTCATCCGGGCGGACTGACGAAATCCAAAACGCTACACAGTCCGCGCGGAATTATTGCGGCTCACACCCAGAAGCGCAACGATGCGATCGGGCTCCACCTTCTGTCTCGCGCGTGGCTGCGGTGCCGGGGACGTATCAATATCGCAGTCGCGGCGAGAGTTGCGAATAGCAGCAAAACCTCCCCGTGGTGGTTGTTCTGCAGCCGTTCAGCCCGTCCGTTCGATGGTCTCCTGGATCTGCTTGCGCAGCTTCTCCGCCGTGGCATCGCGTGGCGCAGTCCCTTCCACCCCTGCCATTTCAGCGACCTTCTGGCTCAATAGCAGACCCAGCAAGCTCTCGATCAGGTTGCCGCTGCCGCCGCTGGCCCCGCTCATGGCTATCTTGGGTACCACGTCCACCTGCGATTTCTCTATGGCCTCAGCAAACCGATTCATCACCTGTTGCATGAGCTGGAACTGCGGCCCGCCGTAGGCGCGCACCTGCTCCTCGATGGCCAGCGCCTGCGCCACGCCCACGCGCGCCGCGCGCTCGGCCTCGGCCGAGGCCATGACCTTGATGCGCTTGGATTCGCCTTCGCCCATCAAACGCACCTTCTCGGCCTCCGCTCCTGCCAGGATCTGGATCTGCGCCGCCTGTTGCTGCGAGCGCGCGTACTGGGCCTTGCCCTCGTTGCTTTGCACCGTGATGGAAATTTCCGACTCGGTCAGCGCGGTTTGCTGCTTGGCGCGCGACTCGGCCTCGCGCAACTCGCGCTCCTTGGCCGCGGCATTCTGCTGGCGGGCGTAGGTCTCGACCTGTTCGTCCGCGATCTGTCGGCTGCGCAACTGCACCAAGATCTGCTCGATCTGGCCTCCCGGTGCGCCACTGGTCGGTGTGCCGATCAACACCTCTTGCAACTCCAGGTTGTACAGTGCGAACTTGTCCTTCATTTCCTTGCCTGCTTGCATCTGGATGGCGCTGCGATCCTGGATGAGCTGGATGAGCGTGCGGGTCTGCCCGACATTCTTGAAATAGGCGCTGACCATCGGATCCAGGGTTTGCTCGACCAGCTTTTTGATGTCGCCGAAGCGCTGGACGACGAGGGGTGCCTTGCGATAGTCGATGTGCACCACCACCGAGAGCGGCAGACTGGGCTCGAAGGCGTCCTTGGTGATCAGGCTGACCTCGCAAAGGTTCTCGTCGAACTTGTGACTGCCGGTTTCCCCCTTGGTCCACTTGAGAATGAAATTCGTGGTGGGAACTGGCAGTACTTTGCCGGCGTAAGTATTGAAGGCGTACTTGCCTGGCAGCAGGGGCTCGTTCCACACGCCCCGCTGTCCCGTGGCCACCAGCTCCCCGTGACGATAGTCCTGGCCGCTCAGGTCGGCACCCTTGGCCCCAGTGTAGCTGACCACGACACCCACGTTCCCCACCTCAATGACAGTCTTGGGCAGAAGTTCGACCGTGGCGAACAGGCGGTTGATGTAGTACGTGCCATCGGTCAGCACTTGGTACTGGCGGCCACGGAAACCACCAGCGCGCAAGAACTTGTCTGCGTCCTGGAAGTTGTTGTGGAAGAACTCGGCCTTGGCCGGATCTTCGCCCACAGTCGGGGCAATGATCTCGCCGGAGCCAAGGGCGGGACCGTCGTGTACAGTCACCACGCCGATGGCATCGTCGGTCCCGCGAATGATTACCGGCTGAAAGCCGCCCCGCTCGGCAATTGCCGTTGCCATTTTCCGAAAGGTTTCCACCTCGGCCGAATCGAGCGGCAAATAGGTGATGCGGTCCTCGGTGACAACCACGAACTGGGCCGTGTTAAGGGCATAGGTGCCCTCGCGCAAGATCATTCGCTGCGGACCCTTCTGGCCGCCGTTGTCCAGAAAAGCGCGCACGTCCTGGAAGTTGTTGGCCTTCACGTTGCTGGCCATTGACTGCGTAGGCGGCAGATCCTGTCCGTCGCGGGCAAAGACATAGCCGACCTTGCCCTGCGGGATGGTGACCAGCGGCACCTTGTGGATTGGAGTTGACCCGATTTGGTGGACGGTTTCGTTACGCAGCTTTCTTACCAGCTTTCTTCACTGAGTGCATCAGCTCAAATTCGATTGGGCTGTTGTAATTGAGCGCCGAATGACGGCGGCAAGGATTGTAGAAGCCTTCGATGTACTCGCCAATCGAGAGGTTAGCTGCCTCCCAGCTTTCGAGATCGTCGATGTCTTCCAACTCGCGCTTGAGGGTCGCGAAGAAACTCTCGGCCACGGCATTATCCCAGCAGTCTCCCTTCCGGCTCATGCTGCATTCTATGCTTCCGGCTTCCAAGGCTTTGCGGTAGTCGTCGCTCGCGTACGTGCTGCCTCGATCTGAGTGGTGAACCAGGCCGCTGCCGGGCTGGCGTTGGCACAAGGCCATGGCCAGTGCCGCGAGCGCGAGGTGGCGATCGACATTCCGACTGGTCGCCCAGCCGACAACCCGCCTGGAAAACAGGTCGAGAATCACCGCGAGGTACAGCCAGCCTTGCTGCGTCCACAGAAACGTGATGTCAGTGACCCACGACTGGTTTGGACGAAGCGCGGTGAAGTTGCGCTCCAGCACATTCGGCGCGATGGGGAAGCTGTGCTTCGAGTCGGTGGTCGTGCGAAAACGATGACGACAGCGCGCCACCAGCTTGTTTTCGCGCATCAGCCTGGCCACCCGCTTGCAACCCACCCGATCCCCGGAAGCTTTGAGGTCGGCATGAACACGGGGACTGCCGTATCGTCGCCGGCTCCCGTGATGAATCGCGGCTATCCGCTCGGACAGATCCTGGTCACGGCGTGCGTGCAACGAGGCGGGCCGTCCCTGGCTGGCGTAGTAGCCACTGGGCGAAACGGCCAAGACACGGCAGAGGACCGCGACGGGGAAGGCCACCTTCTCCTCGGAGATGAACGCAAACCTCACGCGCTCTCCTTGGCGAAGAAGGTGGCCGCCCTTTTTAAAATCTCACGCTCCATGCGGAGGACTTTCACCTCGCGACGCAGATGCGAAAGTTCTTCCTTCTCGGCGGTCGTCAGGGCGCCAGCAGGGCCCTTGCCCTCGTCTACCCTCGACTGCCGATCCCACTGGTACACCAGGCTGCTTGCCACCCTGAAGTCCTTTGCTACCTGCGCGACGCTGCGTCCTGCACGGACGAGCGCCACCAAGTCTGCCTTGAACTCGCGCGTGTGCATGCGCCGGGATCGCTTCTTCTCTTTGTCCAACATGTGGTCACCTTTCTACGCCCATTTTCCTGAGCGAGGGTGTCCACCAAACCGGGTCAAGTCCAGATGCGATAGAGGAACGGCATCAATACATGCCAGCCGCCGCGCAGAAGGTCGGGCTGAAACCCCGCCTCGCCTTGCAGGGCGATGAGCCCTTTCTTTATCGATCCCTTGGCGCTGGCCAACTTCTCGACGATGCCGACGCGCGTGTTGGGAATGTAGCGCAGCGTCTTCAGCAAGAGAATCAGGACGAAGAGCCCGAGGGCGACCCAGACCAGCGTGCCGAACCGCAAAGACGTATAGGGAGCTACAGCGTCCATCGTGCCTCCTTGCCGTGCCGTCTCATTGTATCCACTAGCGGCGGACGGCGCGAGCCCTATCGCCTAGCCACAACGAAGCCGCGAAAAGCAGCGGCGCTTGAGTATGCTGCGCTAAGGTGTAGTGTGGCCGCATGGCGTACGGGTTCCGTTGTCCGCGTCTTGTGGTTGCCTGCACGGTAGTCGTCATGCTGGCGGCGTGCCAGAAGCCCAGGGCTGCCCCCAAACCGGCCCCGATTCCGGGACTGGATCTAGGTGGCCCACCCCGCGCGGCGCCGGCGGTGTTCGTTCGCGAGAACCTGGCCGCCACGCGCGAGGCGTTGCAAAGTGCGTATCGCCTGTCTCTCGATGCGCGCATTACTGATGCCGTGGACGTCATCGCCGCCCTGGTCGGCGCGCCGCTGGCGCAGCCCCCTTCTGTCACGTGGAAGAACGGCTGGCGGATAGGAGCAGGTGCAGTCGAGATTGGCAGTCTCGCCGAGTTGCCCGATTTCGACGAGGCCCATGCCATGCTCGTGGCGTGGGCCGGCCGCCAGCTTGCAGCCCATCCCATGAACCGGGATGCGGCGCCGACCGAACCAGCCAAGCTGCTCTTCGACGAGGCGGCGGTGCGCGCCGTGCGTCTGGGCGCCAAGGTGTGGGCAGAGCCAGCCCGGCGCGCGCAGGGAATTCATGAGTTGAGCGTGGGACTGGTGTCCCTGGCTTTCCAGGTACTCGATGCCATGCAGGCCGCCGACCACTTGCTTGCAGCAGCGTGGGCGGCCACTGCTCTCGACGAGGCTCTCGGACATGCACAGAGGGCGCAGCGAGGTCTACTCGCCTTCGCGCTTGGCTACCGGAGTGCGGCCCAGCGCATCGCCGCGCCGATGGCCGAGACGAGCCCGGTACGCGCATACGTGTTTGCTGATGACGCGCGACTGGCGGCGCTGGCGGCGGAGCCCGCGAGCGACACCTCCGTCCGCTTCTTGTGGATACGGCGTTTGCTGCTTAGTCGACGCTACGACGAGGCCCAGCGCTGGGAGCAGGCTCGGCTTGCGGACTACGCCGCCGTGGTGCCCGTGGTGTTGGCGAAAGTCGTGTGGGGCGACTTCGAGCTACGACGATCACTGGCGGGCAAGGCGCCGGCTCTGGTCCTGCTGTCCGCATTCCGCGACTCCGGCGGCGGGCGGGCCCAGCAGGCGGCCAGAGTGCGCGCGCTGCCCAGTGACCCCGAAGAGACCATCCTCGGCCGGCTTGGCGTCGAGCCTGCCAAGGCCCTTTCGGCTTTCGACGAGGCGGTGTCGGCCATGGTCGGTTCCAAGGGAGATCCGGTCGCAGATGCGGTCGCGGCCTATTACCGGGGTTCCATGTTCACAGCTTTGCGGGCCAAGGGCCGCGACTATCTGCACACACTGGGCTCGAATCCGGCTGCGGCGGCATTCGCCCGCTCACTGACCGCAGATGGCGGGCCGACGGCGAGCACCTTCAGGCGTTGGTTCGACTACCTGGTTGCGTCTGATTCCGGACAGGAGGTCACGGGGAAACTGCTGGAGAACGTGCAGGCGCTGCCCGGCATAGGTGGGCTCGCTCTCACCGACGTCTTCTACGAGATCCAGAACCGAATCGACTGGGCGAACCCGACGACCTATGCAGCAGCTCGGGGCGTGGTGTCTCGCCTGGATACGCGGCCGGCCGACCGGGCACTCGCCGGCGATATCGCGCAGAAGTTGCCCGACTTGCGCATGCTCGAACGCATGTACCGGAGCGTGACAGAGGTTGCGCCCGGGGCGTTTCCCGGCGTCCACGTGTTCCTGGCTACGTACACCGGCGATCCCGCCTTGATCGACGCCGCGCTGGCGATCCCACAACTGGGCGTCTGCGACCGTATCCGGGTGCTGGAGACTCGTGCGAAGCTGGGCCTCGCCCCGCTGGGCACAGTCCTGCGCGAGATGGAGGCAGCGGCTGCACGCGACACGGGAAGCGCCGACGCACTAGTCTGCCTCGCGGACGTTCTGCGGACCAACCAGCGCCAGGCGGACATCGTGCGGCTGGCGCGCGCGTGGCTGGACCGTCATCCCGACCCGCGCGGGCTCGACGGGGTCACCGTGCGCAGATATCTCGCACAGGCGTTGCACGGGCTGGGCAAGAACCAGGAAGCTCTGCGCGCCATCGAGCCGGCCGTGAGCAGCGGCCATGGCGGTGCCATGCGCGAGGCTGCCGTGCTCTACGCGATCACGGGACAGGCGGAGAAGGCACAGGCCACGGCGGAAGCAGCCGCCGCGCGCTATCCTGGCACCGGAGCCACCACCGCCCTGGCCGAGGTCGCGTGGCGTCTGGGCAAGCCGGTCGATGCTGCCCGAGTCCTGAAGCAGAGCACTCTGCGCACCCTCGACTACCACGGCGCCGTGGCACGGTGTTTCGTGGATGTGTTCGTGCAAGACAAGACTCCTGGCATCGAGGCAGCTATGCAAGAGATCCTCAAGGCCGGTCTGGGGAACGACGCCCAGGCCGCGTTCATCGAGGCTCTGGGGAAAAGCGATGCGAAACTGGCCGTCGCGCTCATGGAAAAGCTGACCGAGCCTAAGGCGCGGATGCTGGCCACCATCCGCAATTTCGATGTCGTGCGCACGGCGAAAGGGGACGCGGCGGCCGAGGCATGGGGGCGAGAACGGCTTGCCGGCGCGCCGGGCCAGATTGCGGCGCGCGCCATTGCTGACCACCAAGAGGAACCGCTCTGGCTCCTCGACGAGCCGGGTCCGGGCGAGGCCCGCGACGTGCTCTGGCTTTTCCGCGCCGCGGCCGCGCAGTGGCATCCGCCGTCGCGCCACTTGGAGGTACTCAAGCAGCACTTCGCCTCGCCGGGAACCGCACGCTACTACGTGTTAGGCCGCCTGGTCATGGGCCTGGACGACGAGGTGGCCGGCACCGCTCTGCGCGGAACCACCCCGAGTCAGTCCTGCGAGGTGGCCTTCTACCTCGGTGCGCGCGCCCAGGGGCTGGGCAAGCTGGACGAAGCGCACGACTGGTACCGCGCCGCGATCGAGACGTCATTGCCGGGAGAGAGCGAGTACCGATTCGCCCTGGCCCAGTTGGCCATCTGGTCCGCCCAGGGCAAGTCACTGGCCCGCCTGGCGCGAGAGGGATCGCCCTGAAGCGACCGCGAGACGAACCTGGCTGCGAGCGAAGACATTCCTACGACTTCCGTACGCAGGAGCAACCTCACGCTCGGACCTCTATGATTCTCCAGGTCAGGCTTCCACCGACAGGGTGACCTGGAATCCCGGTTGCCCACGTTTGGAGCTGCAACCAGATGGCCCACGACAACGTCGGCGTTTGCTATGTTGGCTTCGCCCGCTGACCGTTGACGAGGTGTTACATGGCGGCCAGGCTGGCCGGCAGCCGATTCGCGCCTTCTTGGCGGGCCTGGCCATGACACAGGCGACGCGGCCACGTAGTTCGCGGCGCCCGGTGCTTCGAGGCCCTTGGCGAGAACCTCCTGCGGTTGGGGATGGAGCTAGTGGAAGGCGACGCCAGTCGAGCTGCCCATTGTCTCAGGTTTCCGCTGTCATCTCACGCGGATACCTTGGGTAGCCGGCACGGCCGCTCAGATGTTCACTCGCTCACCCCCCAGCGCTCAAGCTTGCGATAGAGGGTCTTGCGGTCGAGGCCCAGAATCTGCGCTGCCTTCGTGCGCTGACCTCCCGCTGCTTCTAGCACCCGAAGGATGTAGCGCCTCTCTACTTCTTCCATGCTGGCGAGGTGGGCGGTGTCATCAAGATCCACCACGACGCGCGACTGGCGATAGTTTTGCACCTTCTCAGGCAAGTCTTCGACAGCGATCTCTTCGAAGCGCGTCAGGGCCACTGCGCGCTCAATACAGTTCCGCAACTCGCGCACGTTGCCCGGCCATGTATAGGCCAGCAGCCTCTCCGCCGCCGCGGTTGAGACGCCAGTAACCGGTTTCGCAGCGGCTCGGCTGAAGTGCTGCACGAAGTGCTGTGCCAGCGGCAGAATATCGCCGTCGCGTGCGCGTAGCGGTGGAAGCTCGACATGAATGACGTTGATGCGATAGAAAAGGTCGGCGCGAAACCGATTCTCCTCGATGTCGGCCTCCAAGTCACGATTGGTGGCGCACACCAATCGAACATCGAAGGGCCGTTCGGTGTTCTCGCCGAGCGGACGAAGGCGTCGGTCCTCGATAGCGCGCAACAACTTGGGCTGCAAGCCCAACGGCATATCACCGATCTCGTCGAGCAGCAGGGTTCCGCCGTTTGCCTGGAGAAGCAGGCCGGTGCGCGGGGTTCTGGCATCGGTAAATGCGCCGCGCACATGGCCAAACAGCTCGCTTTCGAGCAGCGCTTCCGGCATGGCGGCGCAGCTCACCGCGACGAAGGGACCGTCGTGGCGACGGCTGTGCTGATGCAGAGCGCGCGCAACCAGTTCCTTGCCCGTCCCGCTTTCGCCGGTGATGAGCGCCGTGGCGTCTGATTCCGCCGCACGATTGACCAAGTCCAATACCCGCCGCATCAGCGGGCTGTTGGCCAAAATTTCGCCGAAGCCGCGTGATTCGGTCACTGCTTGGCGCAGTCGCTTCACTTCGTCACGCAGTCGGTGGTGCTGCACGGCCCGATCTAGAGTCAGGCGAAGCCCATCCATCTCGAATGGCTTGGTGATGAAGTCGTAGGCACCGGCGCGGATTGCGGCGACGGCGGTATCCAAGCTCCCGAACGCGGTGATGACGACGACCGGCACATCGGGTCGGTTCGCAGTCACTCTCTCACACAGCTCAAGCCCGTTGACTTCGGGCATGTTTAAGTCCGTGACGATCACGTCGAAGTCGCCCTCGGAGATGGCCGCGAGCGCCGTAGTGGCATCTGTGCGCCAAGACACCTCGAATCCCCGCCGCGCAAGCCCCGCCTGCAACAACTCGCACATACTGCGGTCATCGTCGGCCACCAGAATACGCCCGCTCACGACTCACCCCGCGGCAAATGGATGGCGAATCGGCTTCCTCGACCCAACTCGCTCTCGACGGTGATGAACCCGCCATGCTCTTGCACGATGCCGTAGGCGACCGACAATCCGAGCCCGGTGGCCTCCCCCACTGCCTTCGTGGTGAAGAAGGGTTCGAAAATATGGGGGAGTACCTCAGGGGCGATGCCATCGCCCTCGTCTCGCACGACGATTTCAAATCGCTCGGCTTCGACGACTTCTGCACCTGGCGGCAGGACGGCGCTCGACGGGCGAAGCGAAATGGTGACCGTGCCTCCCTTCGGCATGGACTGAATGGCGTTGACGACGACATTGGTCAGCACCTGCTGGATCTGAGAAGCATCGACCTGCGCAAACGCCGGAACGGTTGTTGCCTCTATCGCCAAGCCGACGCCTCGTTGTTCGGCGAGGGTTCGCAGCATTGCTACGGTCTGGGCCACGAGCTGGCGCAAATCATACGACGCTTTCTGTACTCCGCGACGGCGGGCGAAATCGAGGAGCTGGCGGATGATCGCACTCATCCGGCGCGTCTGCTCGACAATGATCCGGACGTTGTCAGTTACATCCAAGATTGCGGCCGCGCCAATCCTGTCCCCACCCCCTGTTTGCACCGACTCTGCAATAAGCTGGGCGCGTCCTGAAACCACGTTCAACGGTGTGCCGAGTTCGTGGGCGATGCCCGAAGCCAGCTTTCCCACCGTGCTCAGTCGATCGGCATGACGCAGCTGCTCGATGGCAGCGATCCGCGCTGTGGTGGCCGCGGCGAGCTGCTTGCCCGCGTCGGCCAAGCGCTCGCTCATCAGGTTCATTTCCGTCGCCAACTCGCCGATCTCGGCGGCATGGGGGATCTGCAAGTGGCCGGAGAAGTCACCTGCTCCAACCCGGCGGGCCTTCTTGATCAGAGTCTTGATCGGGCGTCCCACCAGCCACACGCCGAGCACAGTGGTCATCAGCAAGCAAACCGCCGCCAGCGAGGCGGTCGTGGCGACCGTACTCAAGCCGATGCGTTCGGCGTATCGTCGCTTGTCAGTGAGCGGTTCCGAGATTTCAAGCACACCGGCAAGCCGGCCACCGCGAAGCAAGGGCGCATAGACGAACAGCGTGCCAGGCGACGCATCCCTCTGCTCGCGCACCACTTCCTCGCCCTGGGATAGCGCGCTCATTGAGCCAGGTGGAAGACCGAAAGGCATACTTCCCTTGCGCTCTAGCGCGCCGGCTTCCAGCCAGCGAAACCGAGGACTCGTGTGCCCGGCGGCCAACGCATCCCCGACGAACGCGACCGCTTGGTCGTGCCCACTGCTGTCCCAAATCCTCTTTATGGCCGCGGTGAAGACCCTGCCAATCATCATGTCGTCTTGCCGGGAATCGACATCGAAACTTGCGACGTCACGGCGCATTTCTAGATAGGCCGACGCGGCCAGCACAACCAAGATGCCGGGCAAGAGTGCGAGAGCAAGCTTGAGAGTCAAGCGCACGGTGGATCCAGCTTAGCCCGATTTTGCCATGGTTGGGATCGACCGCGTCGAACTCGGACGCAGAGCGCATCCAGGCATCGCCTGCCATCTACGAGGAAAAGGAGAAATGCGAGCGCCCGAGCGAGCCGTTGCGCACAGGACCGCCGAAGTGCGGAGCGATAGCGCTGCCCGACCGCGAGCCCCAAGATGGCGGTCCCCCTTGGCCGCCGGCTGACCGCGGATGGCCGCCGGCCACGGGAGCCGGCCCACCGAGGAAGGTGGGCCGCCTGGTCGGGCGATAGTGCGTGCGTGGCCACAGCCAAGGGGGCGCGGGAATCGATGGCGAACCCGCGTACCAATTCCAGAATAGTTGGTCCGTCTCCTCGTCTCCGCCGAACAGAAAGGGCTGGGCGTCTTGCCCGCCACAGGTCCGCTCGCCGCCGGCTTGACGAAAATCATCCAGCGCGAGCAGCCTGATGTCGATTCCGCTTTCGGCCAACACGACAAAATCACCGTTGAGATCGTCGAGTTCGGTCTCTCTCGCTCGACCAGTTACGTAGACGAGATGCCTAATTCCCAACCGCTGGAACGCCTGCGGATCAGGCAGCTCAACCGTGTATCGATTGTCGAAGTCTCCGGCGGCATCGATGTAGCGGGTCAAACGGTTGCTATCGAGGACAAAGACTGGGGGGCGAGGCACAGACCGCGCGCGCTGGACGTCTTCAAGCTCCGGGGCAAAGTACAGTGCGGCGGCCAGCGTGACGTGCGACGGCACTACGCCGCGTGGGTGCGGCCAGTTGTCAAAAATGAACACGGGATCAAATTGCTCTGCGAGTGCCGTCCCGGCCGCGACCGCCTCGGGACCGGGGGCGTCGATGATGACCGCTGTATCCACGGGCAGACCTCTGCGCACGAACAGTGAAAGAAGACCGCGCCCGCGTGAATAGGCCCGACACATGTCGAGGGTGTGGACGGGCGTTATCAGCGCGCGCAGATCGTTGCTCTGCTCGACCACCAACGTCTGAAACAAAGTCGGACGGTAGAAGGGCAAGAGCACGTCCCGCGCGGGAGCAAGCCTGGCGGCGAGATCGGGAATCATCGCCATCCAGCGCCCACTCCCGCGAACATCGGTTTCGAGCGCTCCTGGAAAATACCAGGGCTGCGGATATTCGTTGCTCTTATCTTCGTGCGCATTCTGTTCCGTGGCCCCTGGATCTGGGTCGCCATGGGTGCTGGACAGCCACATTATCTCCGTGCAGCCAAGCGTCCCAAGACCGAGACCAAGCAAGGAGAAGTGCCGCAGAAGGGCCGCACGATAGAGCGGATCGAGGGCACAGGCCCTGGCCTCGCGCCACCACGCGACGCTGTTCGCGCCGTGCTCCTGTGCATTGTAGCCATCGCCGCGACCACTGTGATGAACGCGACCCTCGCTGTCGTCATTCTTGTTCATGGGCACCTCGCGTATAAGGAGCCTCGTGCCGACGTGCCTCCGACGATGTCGCTTGCCGAGCGTGTCTGATCGGGTCCGCGTGCGACCAGTACCGGCGCGGCAACCGCCCGCCGATCCGTCGCCGTGGCCTGGATGCGGCAGAAGAGACCTGCTGCTTTGCCGCCAATCAGGTAGACGCCGTAGTTGACTGCTGCCCCGTCCTCGTCGCGGCAAGGGCTGAACCTCTGTTGCGCTATCCACCGCTGCGGCACTGCCTGGCGCACGGCTGCCGCCCACAACTCCTCGTCGACCTCTGCGCCCACCACGACTTCGGCTCCTTCGCAGCCGAAGTCAGACTTGAGCACCCAGCCCATCCGCTCGCCAAGCAAGGTCTCGGGTGCAAGCACCTCCATGCGCAGTGTTCTGGGCACGAAATACCGGATGATCTCTCGTGCCCAGACCGGAAAACGGTCCATCTCCTCCCACATGAAGGCAAAAGTCCGCTTGTTCTGCGCAAGCACAGCGCCGAACGGGTTCACCACGCCCACTCGTCCGCGCAGCACAGCCCCCAGCACCAAACCGAGCGGACCAACCAGCGGCGCGGGATCGGGATACGCGGGTTCATCTCGCCAAACGGGCAGGCGTTCGCCCCACCAGTCCGTCTTGTAGTGGCGCAACAGCACATCACAACGAGAGCCGAATAGCGCAACACCACCGTCGGAGGTGGCGCGAAGATTGAACGGGGAGCCGAGGACGACGCGCCAGCCACGTCTCTCAAACCAGCGCCGGTAAAGTGACACCATCGACAGATCCTCGGAAAACTCCGTAGGATAGACGAACCCTACGACAAGTCTTTCTGCCCTCGTCGGGGCCAAGGATTCGACCAACCCACATAGACGATCTCCCAGATCCAAGCAGGGATCGAAATACTCGGACTGTTCCGCTGTGGCGATAGCTCCGAGTTCCACCGCCTCTGCCTCGCCGCTGGGTGTATCACAATTCACCTCGCAGACCACGGGTCCGTTTCTGGTCACGAACACGTCCGCGCGTGCGATGCCGTGCCATGCTGGCGCTGATGCCGCCCACATGCTTTGCTGTGCGCGGGTGAGGCCGAACCAGTGCTGGACCAACTGAGGCTCGGCCGTGCAAAGCACCGCTAACTCGTGCAGCACCGCCAAGACTCCCTCGGCCGCCTGGTAGAGGTCAGCCAGATCGCTGGCGCTGAGCACGAGTGGCTGCCGTCGAAACCTTGGCTTTCCGTCGAGCCATGGGTCGGAAAGTAGCCCAGTCGCCTTCAGGCGTGCCGCAAAGGTGGGGTATGGGTCGAAGGTATCCATGCTTGGCGACATTGCAACCGGCGTGCCCGGCATGCCGACTTGGACTCTTTGAGAAATCCGGTCCGTCGAGGCGGGGAATCATGCCCCACGGGGCGTAGTGCCCCAGAAAACTGTTCAAGATCGACGCCGATTCAACCGGCCGGCTTGGCGCCGCGTTTGCACAGCGCTTTCGCCATGTTGGTGATACGAGATCGAGTCGCCGCGAGCTCTGCGTGCTTCTTCTACCTCATCCTTGCGGGGTGCAGCCCTCGGCTCATCCAGCTCCAACCCAATGCGGGGTCGATGTTGCCACCCGCGACGAGCCAGCCCCTGGAGGTCATCGCGTCTTTGGCCGGCGGCTCCGATCCGATGCCGGTGCGAGGCGGTCGGGTGGCCTACGGTGGTCTCAGCAGTGCGGCCAGCCGCTCCGTCGCGGTGGCAGCCACATCTTGGGTCGAACGCCATCGTGCGGAGCGCATCGGGGGTTGGCAGATGCTGGTCGAGATCATCCGCACCGAGGCCGAGATACAGGCCGGGCGCTTGACTGTCGAGATCGAGACGCGGGTGACCGTGCGAGGAGCACAGGGACAGATCCATCTCGGTCAAACGGGTGGGTACTGCAAGGTCTCCGACGTCGTGACCGACGGTGATGGGTCGGGCGTCGTGTTTCGATGCCTGGATCGCATGGCCCGCGATCTCGCCGGATGGCTCGAAGAACTCAATCCATAGGAGGGAACATGCGTAGCATTCTGTTGCTGTTGGCAGTGTCCGCGTTCGGCTGTGCGACCGTCGATCCGGGGCATCGCGGTCTTTACTTCGACGTCAGGCACGGGTTGCAGCACGAGGTGCTGACGCCCGGTCGGCACTGGACCGGGCCGTTCGATCGCATCGAAGACTTCGACGTCACCTATTCCACAAAAGATGAGGACGTCCAGACGACATCGGCCGAGGGCCTCCAACTCAACCTGCGTCTGGCGGTCATCTACCGACCCATCATCTCGGAACTCTACAATCTCGACACTGAAATCGGCACCGACTACTACCGAGAGGTGATTGGCCCTGAGTTCCGGAGTGCAGCCCGCGGGGTTTTTGCGCGCCATTCGTACCTTGAGTTGCTGCGAAAGAATGAACAGATCGAGGACGAGATCGAGGCCGACTTGCGGCGGCGCACCACTGGCAAGCACGTGGAAATCGCTTCAGTGACCCTCGAAGAAATTCAGTACGCGCCGGAAATCGCACGTGCGATACGGGACAAGTTGGCGGCCGAACAGGACGCCGGTTGGCAGAAGACGCTTCTTGAGAACGAGGCGATGCGCAGCAAGATCGATCTCGAACACAAGGCCGAGCAAGCCCGGATCAGTGCTGATTCGGCGCTGAGGGCAAAGCAGCAGGAAGCGGAGGTTGCCAAGGCCCAGGCTACGCTCGACAAAATCCGGGCGGAGTCGGAAGCGGAGAGACGCGTTATCCAGGCGAAAGCTGTGGCCGAAGAGTCGAAGCTCGTCGCGAGGGCGAAAGCCGAACAGGCCAGGGCAGAAAACCAGGCGCTCACCCCGCTGGCGGTGATGCTCAGGGGCTACAAGGCACTGGAGGCTCTCGGCGGCGAGAACACGCACATTCTGATTGGCGACTGGTCCCATGTGCCCAATTTCCTGTTCCCACCGTTCGCCGCGTCGGGTGGAAAGAGCGGCACCGAGAGGCGACCATGACGGTGCCATCCGCGGGGCACAAGATTTGTCGACTTCCCAGCGTCGACCTTCGGCCGAGACCCGAGGCAGGAGATCTTCTGGCACCGGACGGAGGCACTCCGGCTGAGCGACGATCTCCGGGTGTGTAGAAGAGAATGCACAGTTGCCACCACTGGACCATCATGACCAGACCACTCACCGCCTCATGCATCGTGATCGCTGTTCTCTCGCGCC
>CAVWIP010000007.1:0-199452 GCA_963755125.1 uncultured delta proteobacterium | reverse complement strand
GAGGATGGCGGAGCTGTGAACCGGGTGGCCATCAAGGGCGTGGGCGATCTGGCCGGGCTGGCCGCGCAGGCCCGGTCGGGCCAGATCACGTTGCTGCTCGGCGAGGCTGGCGAGCCCGCCGCCTTCCTCGCGTCGGGCCTCTGCTCCAGGTCCGATCTGACCTCGGCGCTGCTGGCCACCCGTCCGGCGTGCCCGGGCGAGGTGCGCGTCGAGCGCCGGAAGCTGGCCCACCAGTGGCAGGCCGTGATCCAAAAGGTCCGCGAACGTAACGTGGTCGTCGTCGTGCAGGGCAGGGTGCTCGCCGGCATCATCGCCGACAGCGGGCCGGCGGTGAAAGAGACGATCAAGCTCGGCAACGATGCGCGGCGCGAGCGCGACGCCGCAATCGTGGCGGGCCGAGAGATCCAATTGCGAAAACGCAACCAGGTGGTCGCCCGGATCGTCTCTCCTGCCCGTATCCCCGATTTTTTGCCCGGCTGGACGGTGCCCGAGGCCGAGCCGCTCTCGCAGCACAAGGCGAGGGGCGACGAAAAGCGCCGCCAGGTCATGCTGAGGGCCGAGCTGCGCGGAAGCCGGAAATCAGCGAGACGGGCGGACTACGACACGAGCGAGCTGGCCCCAGCGTCGATCGACGATGTCTTGGGAGGCATATGAGGACGTCGAGATCTTGCCGGGCGCGGCCTCCTCGTCAACTGACGACTTTTTGGGCGGATAACGAAACACCCAACAAGGAAATGTCCCATGCCCACGAAACAGAAGGCCCCGAAGAAACCGACGAGGATGCAGGCCCTGGAGAAGCGGATGGATAAGATGGAAAAGGGATCTGGGATCGGACAGCACATCAAGACCGCAATCACGGCCGGCGCGGTCGTGTCAGCAATCTATGCGGGCAAGGGTCCGCGCGAGGTTGCGGCGATCGTGGTCGAAAATTTCAAGATGCCTTGGCCGCGATGATCCCGCGGATCCACATCCTGGCCTGCGAGCCCTGGAAACCCACCACGAGGAAAGATCCCATGACGACCATCAACGTAAACGTGAACGAGAGCGTGAGAGCCACTGTCCTGGAGTGTGCTGGCTGCGGCAAGTTGCTGGCGACTGGGGCGCACGTGCCCCGGTACGAAATTGCGTGGTGCGGGTGCGGGGGCCACGAGGACTACCCCGATCTGTCCCCCTGGTTCGAGATTCCAGCAACAGATCTGGCCGGATTCCGGCTCTTCCGCCGGGTTCGCAAGCCCGGGGGCAGGGGCTTCCTCAATTTTCTGAAGGGGCTCGCGTCGAGGCTGCCCTTGCGGGACGCGGCCCTCGGTCTGGCCGGAGGCGCACTCCTCGGGCTCGCCTTCGCTGGCGCCTTTGCCGTCGGGGCCACGCTCACGCCTAGGCCCGTCTCGCCCACGGCCGCCGCAAGCCCTATTGTATGTCGGTGACGCCACAATCAACTGAACAACGAACAAAGGAGAAGATCATGAAGACAGCGCAAAGAAAGGCGCCTCGATGGAGACCGCAGTGAAACTCTTCCGGACTCACGCCCGGAGACACGAACAGAGTTCCAAGCGGAGTATACTCTGCTGCCGTGGGTCAGATTTCGCGCTGGGAATAGAGATCGGATTTGCACTGGAGCGACACGCCGGAGTCCGGAGATAGCCAAGCTGATACACGAATCCGCCGCGTTTTTCTGACCGAATTGGAGAAGTACATGCTGACCACCGCCGACATCGAGCGCCGCCTGCTCGGCGCCACGCTGGCGCCCATGCCCGCCTCGACCACGGCCGCAACAGCTTCTATCGTGCGCCGCTGAACCTCGAAAAATCAACAAGGAGAACACCATGACCAAGTCGAGAGCCCCGAAAAAGACGCCGACACTCAAGAAGACGAGAACCTCACAAGTGTGCCTTTCACTGAAAGAGCCGGAACCTATTCCGTCCGCCGAAGACACGTGTGCGTCGTGTGGAGCTACATACGGGAAGAAACTCCGCCAGAACGTAGCTGTCTGCTCCAAGTGTGGCGGTATTGTGTGGTTTGCTGGTTTCAGACGCTCGTTCGTCGAAGACACGTGCGAGTCGTGTGGAGCTACATACGGGAAGAAACTCCACCCCGACAAAGGTGTCTGCTCTAAGTGTGGCGGTATTGTGTTGCCTGCCGGTTTCCTAAGCTTGAGCCCTACAAGGCTCGATCTGCCGATCTATTCCGGAAATCTGTTAATTGCAGTGCGAAGGTGGGTGAGGAGCAAGATGGGGGCCTCGAATTCGCAATTGAAGGATCTGGAAAAGATAATGAACGCCCACGAGGTGAGAATCACCAGTTCCGGCATGTACGCGCCCTCCAAACATGTTGTCTAGTGCCGACATCGAGCGCCGCCTGCTCTGCGCCCTAGCCGAGTCAGCGGAAGGCGCCGAGGGCCGCAAGCGCACCCTCCTGGGCGTGCTCCACGTCCTCGGCCATGCAGGCACCAGGCACGCCCTGGCTGGCGCCCTGGCGCCCTGGCTCCGCGCCATGCTGCACAGTTCCATGCGCCTGGAGCAACCAACCCCTGAAACATTGAAATAATATGGGGAATGCCGATGCCCAAGAACCAGATGCCCGGAACCCCCGAACCGAAAGCGAAACCTTTAGATCCGCCGCAGCTCAACACCAAGGCCCTGATTGATGTGAGGGGGTGGACCAAGACCGGGATCAAGAAGTTTCTCGGTGCTCCCTATAGAACCGAGCAGTGTCACCGCGACTATGTAGGCGATTACGTCGTCTACTGGTACCTGACGACGTCCGTTGTCGCAGCTGAAGCCACCCCCGCATTCAAGGCATTCCAAGAGAAGAAGGCCGCGCGTTCTGGAGCTGCGCGGAAAGGCGTGAGCGCCAAGTACGAGAAGACCATGGATTTCGTCCACCAACTCGACATCCAGGTGCCCCAAGTGGATCGGGAAACCCTCGTTCGTCGCGCTTGCGATTTCTACAACGCGCGTGCCAACGAGCGCGGCCCCGGCCCTGCGAGCGCCTCCATTGACAGCGATCCGGCGTTCTTGGCACAGATCACGGTCGATTACATTCGCCAGAATTTGACTGATTACGAGGCCGCGCTGCACGCGCAGTTCGGGAAAGTGGGAGTGGAGGACGCCGTCGAGGCAATTAGGAACAAGGTCTACACCGCCATCGCCGAGGCGTATCCCGATCTCGCAAAGGAATGCAGCAGGATGCGCGCAGGACTCGACGTATGGAAGAGATGCGGACGGAGCAATAGCCCTGCACAAAGTGCCGGACGTCCTACGCCGCGGGTTGACTGACGCTCCACATGCTAACCGTCGCCGACATCTAGCGTCGCCGGCTCGCCGCCCCGCCCGAGCCCGTGGAGACGGCCGAGGCGCGCAAACGCCCTCATCGACGTGCTCCGCGTGCTCGGCCGGGCGTGCGTGCGGCACGCCATCGCGGCGACATCGGCCTTTCCTTGCGGGGCGGTGCGCCCGGGCTCCATGCGCCTGGAGATGGCGGTGCCCAGCCTGGCGGCGGTGCCCTGGGGCGCCTTGCAGGCAGAGGCGTACACTGTGGGGAAGACGAGCAGCCCCCGGCCGGAAGGACTCCAGGGCACAGTCGCGGGTCCTGGTCCTGGCAACGCTTCGGAGCGCGCATGGCCAGTTTGGACTCCTCTGGCTAGCTCAAGGGGTGCCGCGCGGCGAGCGCGGCGACGGGAACTGCCGGAGCAGCTTCCGCAGGGCACCCGCGGTCAGGCCGCGCGTGCGATCGATGAGCTTCTGTCTCAGGCCGGCCGCCGGATTCGTGATCAGATCGAGCGGCAGGACGTCGAGGCGTTCGGCCAGCACGCGGAGGGTCTTCACGGTCGGGAGGGCCAGGCCATGCTCGATGTCCGACAGGTAGCCCTTCGACCCGAGGTCGCTCTCGTAGGCCAGCTTCTCCTGGGTGAGCCCGGCCTCGCGTCGGAGCGCGCGTATTCGGCGCCCGATGGCCTTCGCGTCCGCGTCTGGGGAGTTCCGTCGTGGCATCTGGCGGCGTCGACCCTATGCGCTTCCAGCGGTCCAGTAGTTCGTCCCGGACGAACACCACGGGGCGCCTGGCGCCTGGCCGGAGGGGTGCGCCTGCGCTGATCATGGTTGGCCTAAAGCGGCGCCCCTGGCCGGCCGATGAGAGGAGTGTCGCGGGTATCCGGCCCACGGCGGAGACGATCCGGACCCCGAGCCGGAGGGTGCAGATGCCCGGGGCTGAGGCTGACGGTCTTCGAGAAGGAGTCTGGCCATGAAATCCGAGTTCGCCCGGCCCGAGGTTGTCGGCGGCGCATCCCACCCCGTGTCCGTGATAGGGGCAAACGGCTATGCGCATGTGGGGAGAGGTCGAGTGTTGCGATTCTGGCGGTGTTCCTTCGAGTCCTTGGGGATTCTTGGGGCTCTGCTGATTGCCTCAACCGATGCACGGGCGGCAACAAGCGATCAGCCGTACCCGGTGGGCGAGCTGGCGAGCACAATGGGTGGCGCCGCTGTGGCAGTCACGCATGACGGTACCGCCCCCTGGTACAACCCGGCGGGCTTGGGCCGTGTCACGGAGGAGGGGATCTCGGCCACGCTCAACGTCTACGGAGTACAGTTTGAACGGACCGCGAACATCGAATACGGCCTCGCTCTGACCGGGTGGACCACCGCGATCTTCCCTGGCTCCGTCGGGTATGTGAAGCCGCTGGGCGTCTTCGGTGATGGAATTCACCACGCTGTCGGCCTGGCCCTTGTGATACCTGACTACGCCCGCCACGACGTCGCCCTCGACGATCAGTACAAGGGAATATACGAATTCCACGTCCGGGAGCGTCTTCTCGAACAGACCCTATGGATCGTGCCTGGCTGGGGAGCCTGCTTTGGCGCTCGACTCTGCGCGGGCGCCTCTTTGCAAGTGGGTTACTGGAGTTCAACAGGATTGTATTCGTTCTTTGAGCAGGGAGTTGCTACCGTGCTGCCCAACGGGGCAGATTCGACCGTCGAGCAGGATGACTTCTCGGCGATCGAAGCGGGGATGTCAGTTGGCATCCAGTACCGGGCGAGCGACAACACATGGCTCGGCCTCAGCGTGCGCTCGCCGGTAGGGACTCTATGGGGCAGTGGCAGCACCCTGGTGATGGACGCGAACTACGGCGCGCCTGGTGCCGTGCGACGCGCCACCGACAACAATCTCAAGATCGACCAGCGGCTGCCCCTCAACATGCGCCTTGGCGTGGGAATAGACTTGCAAGACTGGTTGCTCGCAGCAGACGTCAGCCTGTCCCTACCCGAGTCCACATACCAGAGCGTTAAGACCGGAATCACCGACCCCGCTAATAAAAATATCCCCGCTCTCTATGCCTTTGATGCCAATGGTCAGCAGGTCGGTCCCCTCATCGACATCGGAGTTCCGCTCGGGCGCTCGACGGTGGTCAATGTGAACCTCGGCGCTCAGTACCGTCTGAGCCCCAAGACCGCCTTTCAGGCCGGGTTCTTCACGGACTTTTCGGGCCAGCCGGACGCCCTCATCGACCCGTTGCACCCACACGTCAACCACTACGGCGTCACCGCAGGCGTCTCCCTCAAGGGAACAAGTTCGACGACCACCATCGGCCTCATCGCCACGATCGGCACCGGCGTATCGGTCCCTGGAAGCGATGCCAACGGAAACCCTGTTACGACCGAAGTGCAATCTGAGGCCATCTACTTCACCCTGGGTGGCAGCACACGGCTTGGGGAAGCACCCGAAAAGCCGCGGACGAGTTCCACCGAACCGAGCGAATCGGCTCCTCCCGTCCCCGAGGTGGCGCCGCTTGAACAGCACGACACAAAGGCAGCGCCAAGTCCGCCGCCCGAACAAGACAAGCCCGTGAGATCGCCGCACGCCAAGAAGAAGGTGAAGAAGACGCGAAACAAGGATTCCGAATGAAACGACACACTTCCTCATCGAGGCTTGCATCACGCCGCTGGGGCAGTTCACTTCGCCCGGGGGCACCATCTCGACTCCCCATCGAGGGGACTGGTTTGTGTACGCATGCCCGCGTGGCCGATGCAGCGTCATCGGTTCCTAAGTCGCGAGCAAATGGAGATCCCATGCCGAATCGTATTCTTGTGAAGTTGGCTGCGTTGTCCGTGCTCGTCGTCACGGGGGCAGGTGGGTGCGGTAGTGGAGGGAGCGGAGCGTCCAACACTGACGGGAGCACATGCGCGTCCGGGGGCGCGACCGGGAGTTCGGGCATGACCGGCATCGCCGGCAATAGCAGCGCGCCGCAGTATTGGGTATCCGTGGCGTCGTCAGCGGACGGCACGAAGCTCGTCGCCGTCGCCGACGGCATCATGGTCGGCGGCTCTGTCTACACGGCATCTGGTTCCGTCGCCGGCGGCGCCATGGTCGGCGGCTACATCTACAGGTCGACAGACTCCGGGGCGACCTGGACGCTGACGACTGCTCCCCAGCAGCTCTGGCAATCCGTGGCGTCGTCAGCGGATGGCACGAAGCTCGTCGCCGTGGGCTACATGCTAGACCCTGCCGGCAACTGGGTCGGCGGCTATGTCTACACGTCATCTGACTCCGGGGCGACCTGGACCCAGACTGGTACTCAGCAGGAATGGAAGTCCGTGGCGTCGTCAGCGGACGGCACGAAGCTCGTCGCCGTGGTCAGCGGCTACTACAACGCAGGTTACATCTACACGTCATCTGACTCCGGGGCGACCTGGACCCAGACCGGCACCCGGCAAGAATGGTGGTCCGTGGCATCGTCATCTGACGGCACGAATCTCGTCGCCGTCGCCGGCGGCATCTACAACGTAGATTACATCTATACATCCATGGACTCCGGGGCGACCTGGACCCAGCAGACTGGTAGTACCCAGCAAGGATGGTCGTCCGTGGCGTCGTCAGCGGACGGCACGAAGCTCATCGCCGCCGTGCCCTACGGCGGTATCTACATCTCATCTGACTACGGGGTGACCTGGACGCTGACGACTGCTCCCCCGGAGCAATGGCAATCCGTGGCGTCGTCAGCGGATGGCACACATCTCGTCGCCGTGGCCAACTACGACTACATCTATACGTCATCTGACTCCGGGACGACCTGGACGAAGAGGACTGCTCCCAAACAGGAATGTCAACCCATGGCGTCGTCAGCGGACGGCGGCACGAAGCTCGTGACTGCTCCCCCGGAGGAATGGCAATCCGTGGCGTCGTCATCTGACGGCACGAAGCTCGTCGCCGTGGCCTGGTACGACCCCTACTCCCCCAGCGACGGGTACATCTACACGTCGGCGGACTCCGGGGAGACCTGGACCCAGAGTCAATGATTGTCGGCCCGGGCCTCGCGAACGGCGCGGCGCCATTGCCGGTGTCCGGAACAAGCCCGCCAAGAAGACGGAGGCCCTTGCGACAGCGCGACCTGGCGCCAGGCGAAGACGTTCGCGGCGGCCTGCGTCGCCGTAGGTGGCATCGTGCAGCTCGCGATCCATGGCCTTCCTGCCGCACTTTTGCAGGCGCTACATGTAGTCGTCGGCCGCCGCGCTGTTGACAAAGCGCGGACGACGCTCGAACGGGCGATCGGGAAGAGAAAACGCGGTGTCGATCAGCTTGCCGAGCATCACTCGTCTTGCGCTTGCCATGGATAGCTCCTATCGGATGGTTACGTTCACTGTCGCTCCCGTGAAAATCTGTGGCTCGACCAGCCCGGGCGGCGGGCCGGCTGCGGCGGTGGCGCTGCCAGTCTGGTCGGGGAAAACGTCCCTCGGCAGGCCGGGCAGTTGCTGCTGCTGGGGGCCGTCGCCTGAGATGGTCGTCGCTGCGCTGGTCGCGCCCCCGATGTCGCCCGAGACATCAATCGCGCGGCCGAACGTCTGCGATCGCGGGATCTCACCGGCGTGGTAATTGACCACCGCCGAGCTTGCGCCCCCAGTGAATTCCGGGTGTGCCTCCACGGGCCGGCCGCCGGTCTGTTGCGGTGACGGATTGGCCACCGCGGCGCTCGCTCGATTGGAGCGCTCGGGGTAAGAGTCAGACGCTACCGGCCGGTCGGGCGTCCCCCGATCGAAGGAGGAGGCAATCGGGCATATTGGGGGCAGCCAGGGCAATGCAGGCATCTTCAACAATCCTTGTTGGGGGTTTCGTTGTCTTCGGAGGAAGGTCGATCAGTCGTCGCACCGGCGCCGCCAGCAGGATTGCCGGCGCCGCCAGCAGGATTGCCGGCGGCGCCGTCCACCACAGTTCGCGACGAAGCAACACCGTCGAAAATTGTTGCGGCCAAGCCGGCCCCGCGAGTCCCCGCAGGGACGGCGCCACGCCCGGCCGGGCGAGGAGAAGGCAGCATTCCCCGCCGGTGGGCATCACTTCCACCCCTCGGGAGAGGACGATCGGGCACGTGCCGCAACAGCTTCACGGTGTCACCTCACCGAGGGCCACGGCGGGGCCGGGGTCGTGCCTTGAGCGGCGGGGCCAACAGATGCGGAATCGAGCGCTTCGCCCCTCTCGTCCAGTCGACCACGCCGACCAGCAGCTCGCGAAGTCTTTCTGGGTCGACGGGGAGCTTCGCCCGCATCAAGATGTCCCGGAGCCGGGCGAGCTTGGCCCTCGTCGGTCTTTTGAAAGGTTCCCAGCCACTTTCGTCGGCGTCGTTTTCGCTCGGGACGAATGTTGTCGGAACGGCGTTCTCGGCAATCTCCGAACGCGAACGGATGGACTGCCAGACCCGCGACGGGAAAGGCTCCCGCACGATACGGGCGAGCATCCTGTGGGTGAGAGCGGGATGGCCTGCGCGCCAATCGGAGACCACATCGGGCGGCAAGGTAGAGAGATAGCGCAACATCGATCTGACGTGGACCGCGCTGAGGCCCAATGCGCCCGCAATTTCCTCTGGTTTGAGCAGGAATTTTCGGACGATCAGTTCGATCTGGGAAGCCAACTGAAAGGAAGTGAGTGTCCGCCGCGCGAGATTCTCGCCGAGATTCAACAGGAGGGTGTCACGCTCGCTGAGGGGGCCGCGCACCGTGCAGCGAGCGTGGCTCTTTTTCAGCGTTCTCAGGGCGTCCAGCCGGTGCGCACCGCAAATCAAGTGATAGAGTTCTGGATCGTGCTCGTCGCGGCGGACCGTCAACGGATTAATCAAACCTGAAGTGGAGATGGAAGCCACCAGCCGGGCCTGATCGTCTGGATCCGTGGCCGAGCGCCTCTCGAAATCGTCGTCCAAGATCTTTTCGAGTGGGATCTCGATCGTCTCGATCGGGCCTTCAACGAGCGGGTGGAGTCGTTCGCGCAGCGACTTCCGGAGTTCCGTTATCGACGGACGCGCCTGATAGCTGTCCGAGACCGGCGGCAGCTCGTCTTCCTCCCTCAATCTCGCGTAGAACGCGGCCTCGTCGGCCGCGGTCGGTTCTTTCGGGATCACCGGGCCGGAGTTCGCCCGTGCGAACATCTGGCCAAGAAAAGACTCTGGAGCAATGACACTAGAATCGGGCGGAGGGTGGTGGCCGGGCTCCGTGTTGAGCAGCTCATGGACGCGACGGCCGACGATTGGATCATCGTCCTCGCTATAAGCGGCGGCCTGCTCGCGCTCGTCCTGGGTCTTGGCTGATGGCATGTGTCCCCCCTTGGTGCGGCGCCCGAGGTGGTGGGGTGACACGGATGCCCTATCTGTAAGGATACAACGCCCACGGGGACCGACAGATTATTCCTGCCGGTGAGAGATGGAGAGAAACCCCTCAAATTCAAGGGGTTGAGGTACAGAAAACGGTCAGAGAGAGCAACTTTTCGCGCGAGTTAAACCGACGAAATATCTGTCAGCGCCCGTCGCGCCCGTCGATCGTTCCCCATCCCGCATTTCCCGTTCGCCGCCTCCTGGCATGGGGGCTATGCGAGATCGCGCAGCTTCGCGGACATCCGCTCGATGATGCCGAACCAGCCGTCGCTCACGTCGAAGCCGTCACGCGCGAAGGGGCGGGCCGCGTTCGAGGGCGTGGCCCACGCCTCCCGGTAGAGGACCGGGAACCGTTCGAGGAGGGACAGGACGTGCGCCGCCGTCATGTCGAGGCGGCTCCTGTCGCCCGAGGCAGCGAGGAGCTTGGCCCGCTCGAAGACGGTCTTCGCCCGGAGGGCGACAAGCTCGCCGTAGGTTGAGCCGGCAACCTTCATCGCAATTTCTTTTCCAGGGCCGGGGGCCTCCTCGATGGCGAACCTCCACAGCTCGCCCACGGGCATGGCCTTGACGGCCGCGGCGTCCTTGAGATGTTTCAATCTGTCCCACTCGATGCCCGGGAGCCTCTCCCGCGACTTCGGGGGCTGGCCGGACGCCGCGTGGCCGATGCACACCAGCGCGAGCCTGACGGCGTCCTGGGCGCTCGCGTCCGCGGTGAACGCGGCCAGGCCCAGGCCCCAGGCCCAGGCCCAGGCGCAGGCCCAGGCCCAGGCGCAGGCCCAGGCCCTCCAGCCGCTCCGCGATGCTCCTGCAAGCCTCCGAGATCTCGAAGAGCTGCACGCACGGCTCGCACAGCACTGTCACCCAGCGCCCCCGCTTCTCGCATGTCCCGGGCTTGCCGCAAACCATGCACGTCCGCTCGGACTCCTCCTCCGCCTCGTCGACCGCCCGGTCCAGCTCGTCGCCGGGCATCCCGGCCGCGGTTGGCGCCGGGGCCGCCGCATCCTCCAGCGGCGTGAAGTAGACCGTGAGCCGGCCCCACTTCTCCTTGAGCTGATCGACGTGGAGGCTCCGATCGGCGGCCACCCGACCGTCAGGCGCCCGCCCACCGGCCCGCGAGCCCAGCAGGCGCGAGACCTCCAGGTCATGGCCACGAAAACATGGCCGGGGCGCCCGTGGCCGCCGGGATATGCGGCGGCTCCCGAGCGTCGCATCCACCAGATAGGCGAAGGCGAGCCGCCCGGCGAAGTATCGATGGGGCTCGACTGTTAGCGGGCTCTTCTCTTCCTGGCGCGGAAGGCCTTTTGGCCGAAACGATTCTTCGCGCTCTTGGTTTTGCTGTCAAAGTCGTCATAGAGCAGCGACGCGGCTTCAGCCTGGGTCAGTCCGGCCTCGCGAAGGAGATGGGAGATCTTAGCCCAGGATTCCTGGGAGAACTGCGCTGGCTCTTTGATCGGGAGGGTAACAACCGACTCAACAGGCAGGGGAGCTGACTGGAGAAGCGCGGCGAAAAAAGCCTTCAGATCCACAAGGCTCTGGTTCGCCGCCTTGTCACGGAATGGCGTGCTTCCAAGAGCATCGAGTCGGTTCTGTCCTGCCGTGAGACGGACGCGACGCCGCTTGTAGTAGTCGTTCAGATCGCGGCACACAGCCGCCACTTCAACTGCGGCCTGGCACGCAGCGCGTACTCTCTCAAGAGCACAGACTTCTTTGAGCGCCCTCGCCAAGTAGACACAACGCACGGTCTGGGAAACCTTGGCGCGCTGAAGCCGTCGCCTTCTCTTCCGCCGGCCCGGAGACACAAAGATGGCGGGCTCGGGAACGTCGGCACCGTAGCGTTCTACCTCTCGGATGGCCAGGCGTTCGTAGGACTCGGGTGAGATCTCGCGGGGCTCCTGATCGGCGGGGTCGATCTCATGACGGGCAAGCCTTAGCTCCCGCAGCAAGAGTTTTCCAAGACGAGGGACCGTGAAGGCCACAGATAGATGACCCATAGCGCCGGAGATTGTATCAGGGCGTGAAAAACATGCCGGGCCGCGCTGCTAGACACCCCAACGCGCCCACTCGTCCGTGCTGGTGGAGACGGATGGGAAGTCGCGGCTTCCCCCACCCGAGTCCGTTCTCGACGGTGAGCCTCAAGCCCCGCTCTGGGACGCCGCCCGGTGGGCATGTCAACGTTTGATATCCAACCTCGCGAACGCCCCGGACATGACCCGGAAATTGATGGAGCCACAGAGGGGCCTCCGTGCGTGTGAGAGAACCCGATGGGAAGACGGTGATTCACATGGCCCGACATTCAGAGCACGTACTTCTTCTTCCGGGCCTCGCAGCACCAGTGCTTGAAACGACCCCAGGCATGATCGGGGTCTTGGTCGTAATCGCCATAGAACACCGGCCCGATGTCTGCGGGTGGGAGCCCGGTCTTATCGAGGAGTGCCGCGACTCTATTGCGGCACTCCTCGAAGACCTTTTCTCGCGTCATTGGAGCGATGTAAACAGGCGATTCAGGAGGTAGGGGGAATGATAGGAGAGCCGCATGGAACTCTTTCCAGGATGCAATGATCGGTTCCCAGTCCTTCCGAGGGAATGGAGCGATCTCAAGAGCTTGGATCGCAGACTGAAGTCTCTCCCGGCGTAGACGAAACCGCTTGAAAACCTCATTCCCCTCATTTTGCAGGGCCACCAAGTCCTCGAAGCTCTCGACGAAAGCACAGTGCCTCTCATATTCACAGGCTTCCAAGAATGCCTTCGCTAGGAAGAAACACCGGATAGCTGGAGACCGCGCGACGCGCTTTCGACTCGGGCCTGCAAGCGCAGGGCTGGAAGGCTCGGGGACATCCGTACGGAAGCGTTCTTCCACTTCAGTCGCCAACCGCTCATAGGCCTCGGGCGAGACGTCGCTTGGCGGACAAGTATCGAGGCCACTCGCGATGCCCGCACCCTTTAATTCCAGGAAAAAGAGGTCTCGAAGACGAGGGAGCGTGAAGGCAACGGAGAAATTTTCATCGTGAAGGGGCATGGCATCTGGGATGATATCAGACTGCATGGGACCATCCCTGCCTGCCAAGCTGACGAACTCCATAAGCCCGCTCGGCCAAGCTGGAAAGTGAAGGGGGAGCCGCCGGGCTGCGGTCCCTCCAGTGCCCGTCGTGGCGTCCGCGCCACGTACATTCTCGACGTCGCGCGCTGACTAGCCCACAGCCGTCACTCGCCCACCTGGGCTTGCCCTCAAGCCGTTCCACATGGCCTTCCAGGGAAAAACCCAGCGAAGCCATGATCTGTAGGGACCATGAGGCGCGCCAGGCCGATCCCGGCCATCATGATCATGTCCATCCCGGTAAGCATGATGAGGATCCCCCAAGGCACCGCGGACGCCATGGGGGATTCCCACGATCCCCGTGACGATGCGGACCGGCCAAGGGCCATCCAGCCGCGGATTGCCCCCAAACTTCAATCCAAACAGCCTCCTATTACGCACAATCCAGGCATTCTTCACGACGGGCTAGCCCCTCCAAGATCCAATACATCCCAGCACGCAGCGGTCCGCTACTGCACGCCACGCTGGCGCTCTTGACGACGGGTTAAGACTATCAAGGGAGTAATGGATCCAAGCACATAGAAGGTCCATCGAAGACCGTCGCGTGAACCGGAATGCCCTCGGGCTATAGGCGCCCACCGATGCCCAATCACCAACCTCCGCGTCCCTTATTACCAAGGGGGCAACCATTCTTCACAACCAGCTATAAGGCAATGCCCAGGGCATCCTCAATGCAGCTTCCAGGATCCGCGTGACGATGATTTGCATTATGTCTACGTCGCCTCGCAAGGGGGCTCTATGAGCATGCCCAAGACATCATCGGGCGCAAATCCCGCACCCAATCCCGCTCACCTCCCGCAGGTCCGCTAGGTCGAACGCCTTCAGGCTACATGCGAAGAAACCTTGGGGTTAGCCTCTGACCACCCCAAAACTCGCAATAAGCAGGAATCTCGGATCGCGCACGAGACACCACGAAAGAAAATAGTTCCACACAAACGGCCAGGAGAATCAAGCCGTGGGATGGTGCTCCAATTCAATCTCAAGGGACCGCTATTACACGCGAGGCAGGCGTTCTTCACAACAGCCCTGAAATCCTAGAAGAAGCAACGGATTCGCGCGCGGCGCAGGCCGGTTATTACAGGGAATCCTGCCGTTCTTCACGGTGGGCCGGGATTCCATAAGAAGCAATGAATTCGCGCACCTGATGAGTGCCGTAGAAGACTGCCGGTCTGAGCGACATGCCAATGAGCCCCTCGGTATGCAGCGACGCTCAATTTCTCGCGGCCACGTCATCAATTACCCAATGCAAAGGCAATTCTTCACAACCCGCTATTAGGCAACGTCCCAGGCGTTCTTAACGCCGCCCTAATTGAAACCGTTGCTTTCAGTCTATCCAACCCAGCGATAATTGCTCTTGCTTCGTCGCAATTTTGACGATATAGCGCTCCAATTGAAGGGTCGCAATTCCGCCGCCCTCATCAAGCAGCAAAGTTAGTGTAGCGATGGTCAGAATGTTGTGGACGCTGACAGCGTCTTCCCACTCGGCATTGGCAAACAGCCCGACCGGTCGGCTAATGAGAGGCTCATCGCCCGAACCATTACGATCGCGATTCCGGCACCGACACGCCAGCGCACGCTGCCCCTCGGTTCTGAGCATTCTCGAATACCTGACAGAAGAACGCCGCCCAACCAGGGGCGGCGCTCAGGAGAACGACGATGGACCCGTCGAGCCCCGACAACAATAGTAGCACCGTCGACACTGGCGCCACGAAAGATACTGGCGCGGAACACCTCGCGGCCCAACACATCGAGTATCTGCACGCTCGTGCCATCCCAGTTGAGGTAGCAGCCAAAGCAGGTTTGCGGAGCGTGTCGGCGGAGGAGGCGGTGCGGCTGCTGGGGCGCAAAGGACCTGTGTCAAGCGGTGGCCTAGCCATTCCCTATTTAGGCGTGTCCCCACCCGTATGGCGTTTTCGTCCGGACACACCGGGAGATGGGCCTCCATATCTGTGTGAATCGGGGAGACAGGTACCTGTCTACACCCCACCCCTGCCGGCGGCAGATGACTTGCCGACAATCGTGGTCGAGAGCCCCATCAAGGCGCTGGCCCTCGCAGCCGTCGGGTTCAAGGCCGTGGGGCTTGGGGGGACATCCACCACGTTGACCCAAAAGGACGACCCGAGACGCCTGAATGACTCCTGGAAGCGCGTTGCGGTCAAGGACCACGAATTTGTGATCCTGTTTGACAGCAACAGGGCCACCAACGCCAGCGTCGCCCATGATGAGAGAGCCCTCGCTCACGCTCTGGAACTCGGCGGCGCCACTGTGAAGATTGCGGCGCTGCCATCGTCTCCGACAGACAAGTCGTGGGGACCGGATGACTTTCTCGCCGCGCACGGTGCCGGGGCACTGAAGGAAGTTATCGAGCGTGCATTCCTTGCCAACCCGATCGCGCGGGCGCAATCCGCCACCCGGGAGTCGGCGTTGGCCCTTCTTGCCGACCTGTCCTTCCTTATTGCGGCGAAGGAACGTGGTATCGGGTGCCTGATAGAGGTCCGCGCTGCACTGAAGGCGGCCGGGAAGATCAGCGCCAAGGATTTCAACTCCGCGCTCTCGCAGGCGGAAACCAAGCTCAAGAATGTAGACGGCGCGGCATCGACGGAGGACCAGTTCGGCGATCAGTATCGCGTCCACAACGGGGTACTATGCAAGATGGAGACGAAATTTGTGGACGGAAGGGTTGTGGAAGATCCAGTTCCGTTGTGCAACTTTACTGCTGAGATCAAGGCCGAGACAATCAGCGACGATGGCGTCACGAAAACGCGATCGTTCGAGGTCGAGGGCCATACGGTGGCTGGAGAAAGCCTACCCACGATCACCCTGAAGCCGGATGACTTCAAGAGCGACCTGTGGCCCATGAAACATTGGGGCGCCGTCGCGAACGTCAGCGCCAGCCCGGGAACCGCGAGTCACCTGCGCGCGGCCATGCAGGAAAACTCCGAGCCAGAGATCGTGAGAGTGTACACCCATACGGGCTGGCAGGAGCTTGACGAGGGATGGGTGTTCCTGCACGCCGCGGGTGCAATCGGAGCCCCCGGAATGCGGACAGAGCTTCACGGAAGGCTAGCGCACTACACCCTTCCCGATCCAGCCACAGATGTTGCAGACGCAGCTAGGCTCTCGCTGAAGTTCCTCGACGTCGCCCCGCGAGGGATCACGCTGCCCCTGTTCGCTGCCGTGTACCATGCGCCGCTCCAATCATTTCTCCCGTTCGTGTCCACAATCTGGTTGGAGGGACCCACTGGCTCCCTGAAGACCACTCTTGCCACTGTGGCGATCGCGCATTTCGGGGAGTTCTCCATGAACGCCATGCCTGCTGCGTGGCACGACACGCTGGCGAGCATTGAGAACACGATCTTCTTGGCCAAGGACGTGCTGGCAGTCATCGACGATTTCGCCCCGCGAGCAGCCGAAAACTGGGAGGAACTGCGCCGGAAGGGGGAGCACATCTTGCGCTCAATAGGGAACCGGGCCGGCAGGAAGCGGATGACGCATGACATGTCGGAGCGTCCCGAGCGGCCTCCGCGCTCGATCATCATAGTTACCGGCGAGGACTTGCCGAACGGACAGTCGATCGTGTCGCGGATTCTGCCCGTGCATGTGGAACGTCGCTGGGTGAACACCGCGATGTTGTCCGAGTTGCAGGGCAAACAGGATCGGCTCCCGCACGCGATGGCAGGCTACATCGGATGGCTGCTTCCGCGTCTTGATGGCATTGGGCAACGACTCCACGAACGCCTTGTCGCGCGACGCGCGGAATTCCAAAAGAGCGAGAACCACCTCCGCACGCCGGAAGCTCTCGCCCATCTGATGGTGAGCATCGAGCTGTTCTCCGAGTTCGCGGTGGATATGGGCGTATTTGGCAAGAGAGAGGCCGAGCACTTCGTCGACCAGGCTGCGTCGATACTTCGGCAACTCGGTGACGCGCAGGGTGACGCGGTCGCCGATGAGGACCCACCCGACAGGTTCATGAGGCAGTTGCGGGAATTGGTGGTGCAGGGGAAGGTCGAGATTGTCGAAGACCGAGAGGCGAAGCTGGAACAAGCCGCGGGATTTCAGCAGATCGGCTGGCGGGACAAGGATGCAGTGTACCTGTTGCCCGAGGCCACCCTTGCTGCCGTGGGGAGCGCCATGCGCGCGGCTGGCACGCCCATGGTGCTCAGGCCGTCCACGTTGTGGTCCAGGCTATGTGCCGCCGGTGTGATCAGGCCCGGAGATGCTGGGCACATGACGTCGAAGCAAAAATGTGGTGGGGGGCGCCCGAGGGTGATTGTGATGTCCCTCCAGGCCCTGGAATTGGATGACCCTGGCGATGGCCAGAAAAGCGGGGCGCCGGCGTCAGCGGCGCCGAATAGCGGGGGCAGAGCGGGCCAAGAACCGGGGCGCGGGACCGAAAAAGCGGGGCGCGAAACAGCCTCACCGGGGCGCGTGGTGGGGTCGACGGCGGGGGGGGAGGAGGGAAATCAATTAGTTAATTCTTCTTCTTCTCCCCCCCGCCCCGCCGCCCCGCCAGAAAAGGATGCCTCGCATGATGACGGCTAACTCCCACCGGACGCCACGCGGCGAAAGAGCGAGTGGTGGCCCTCTCTATTGTTGGCTCTCATACCCGGGAAAATCGGGGCACCGGGGCACGTCCTCCCAACTGGGCGCACTTACAGGAGAGTCTTTGTCCCATTGATAAAACCATGCCCCGAATCGTGAGGTTACGATGATCAAGTACGAGGTGATCTGTGCGCACAACGAGCTTGGCGCTGTGGCGTCCGCCATAGACGCAGCAGGCGAAGTCGCTCTTGATTTGGAGACCACGGGGCTGGACCCGCTCAGCGATCGGCCACGTCTCCTTCAGGTTGGTTTCCCCGACGGCCGGGTGGTCATCATCGACCTTTTCGCAGTGAATTCCCTCGGCCCCGTGGGCGACGCCATCAAATCAACGCCGATCATTGGGCACAACCTGCAATTCGACCTCAAGTTCCTGAGGCACCACCTCGGCATTGAGCCCAAATCCGTGTGGGACACGATGACCGCGGCCAAGCTGCTCAGCAAGGGCCAGCACCTCCACGAAGCAGGCTTTCACACCCTTGCAGCTGTCTGCAACCGCCAGCTGCACATCTGCCTGGACAAGAAGATGCAGACGTCCACGTGGTCAGGAGATCTGGTGCCGGAGCAACTCGACTACGCGGCCCGTGACGTGTGGGTGCTAAATCCTCTCAAGAGCAATCTGGCGGCCCTACTGACCGCCGCCGACCTCGACCAGATCGCAAACCTGGAATTCGAGGTTCTGGCTCCCGTGGCAGCAATGGAGTTGTCCGGCGTGTGTATCGACCGTGATGCATGGCTCTCCCTGTGCGAGCATCGCCAGGCCGAAGCGGATAGGCTCGGAAAGCTCACTGCCGAAGCCTTGGGGGTCGAGAACATCAACTCGCCGGCACAGGTTCTCCCGGCGCTCCACCGCCTGGGCATCGTTGCACCTGGTACGAGTGCAGAGGCGCTCGCCCCATTTTTCGCCCGAGCGGAGGTCCAAATGTTGCTCAACTATCGCAAACAAATCCAGTTCTCCCGGAATATCGGGAAGAGCGTCTTGGATGCATTGAAGCGGGATGACGAACACGGCGTCTGGCGCATTCACCCGCAGCTAAACCCACTGGCGGCGCCGACGGGGCGCTTCGGTTGCACGGAGCCAAACCTGCTGGCAGTGCCGAAGGAGAACATGGTTCGGCAGGCAATCATCGCGTCCCCCGGTTTCGTGTTCGTGGACGCCGACTACGGCGCAATCGAGCTGCGTGTGCTGGCGCATGAGACCAAGGACTCTGCACTCATGAAGATCTTCAATGAAAAAGGAGATCCACATCGCCGTACAGCGGCAGCAATGCTCGGCATCGACGAGTTGGAGGTGAGCGGCGATGATCGGGACTCGGCAAAGCCTGTCAATTTCGGGTTTCCCTTCGGCATGGGCGCCGAGCGATTCGTAATGGACGCATTGACCAGCTACGGCGTGATCTTCACGCCCGCACAGGCGAGGCGGTACAAGGCGGCCTATCTACGGACCTATCGCGGTGTTGCTCGCTGGCAAGAGAAAATGCGCGCACGGATGCCTATTGAGTTGAGGACTGCGGGCGGCCGAATTCGACGTTTCGATACTCGCAGAAAAGGCTACTGCGAACGGTTGAACACACCGATTCAAGGAACGGCAGCCGATGGCATGAAGGCGGCGTTGGTTCTCCTGCACCGGCGGTTGCCGCCGCTCGGTGCGCGACTGGTTCTCTGCGTCCACGATGAGGTGTTGGTCGAGGCTCCCGTGGACCGCGCCGAGGAAGTCAAAGCGGTTGTCGAGAAGTCGATGATCGAGGGCATGCAACGCTTTGTCACGTCCGTGCCCATCGTCGTCGAAGCAGATATTCGTCCGACCTGGGCCAAACCCCCAAAGAACATGAAATGAAGGGCTCAACGCTGCTGGCGAGGCAACCGACGGATGCGGCAGTTATTCCAACAATCAGCAACTCAAGGGTCGAAAGAAGAGATGCACACGAACATTGAGATCACAGTGTCTGAGGTCCTTGAGCGGGGTGGGTGGAATCGGAGGCTGATCGATGGGCTTCTGGGCGCACCTGATCGGTTGGCGCCGAATCCGCACTACCGTCGGGCTGCTCCAATGCGCCTCTTCGCGCTCGACAGAGTCGCGGCTGCCGAGAAGACGGCGGCGTTCCTGGAGCACCTTGCCCTGCTTGAGCGGCGCGAGGCTCAAGTTACGGCGGCTGGTGAGCGGCGGTGCGCGAGATTCTCAGCAGCCTATTCCTCCTGGTTGGAGGCCCTGCCGGCCGCGTGCGAGGCGATGTTCAACCTGAACCGCTACGCAAAATGGCACTCGTGCTCCGGTGCTCATCGCGACGCCATCTATGGCCTGAAGAACCAACTCGTGAAGTTGCTCTACGAGAGGAACTTCTGCGAGGTTGCATGGCTGCACGAGGTCACACCGCTAGTCGGCTGTTGCTTTGCCTGCAATGGCGAGGGTGCTGACTGGTCAGATGCATTGTGCTTGAAGTGCGGCGGTTCAGGCGCGTACGTGCCGCCCGTGCGGCGGTACGCATGCTTCGCATTTGTAGTGGCGGGGCAGCGGTACACCTGGCACCAGCCGATAGACTCTCTTTCGTTTGAGCCTGTTTACACGAAGACGGCTGAGACCTGGGTGGACAGCATTGGTGAGAAGCCCATCGAACTGGCGGCAAAGAAATTCGCCGAGGCGAAGGAGTTGGTCGGCTGGGTGTTGGCGAGTGCCGCCAAGGACGTCGGCGCCGTGGACATCGCGGGCTCAAGCCAGGGATGTCCATGAGCGCGAACGGTCGTGAGCAATGTGCCCGTGTCGGGCCTGCAGCCGCCGCCGACGCGGGCCGGACCACGGCTGAGGTGTCAGTGAATGCTTTCCGGAATGTGCAAACCGAAATGGAGGCCAAGATGCCCACGAACATAGAAGTCACGAGATCCAAGACACTCGAATGCGGTGCGTGTAGCAGGAAATTCATCGAGGACATCCTTGGCACAGCCGAGAAGGTCATGGTGCCTGTCTGTCAGTTGAAGACCTGGCCCTTCCCGTTTGCGTCCGAGCTGCTCCGCGAGCGGGCGCAAGAGGTCACGCGCATCCTGGCAATGTCCATTGCCGCTGGCAGCCGCCAGTATCAGCGCAACCGCTGCGTCGGCTGCCGTCCCGCCACCCGCCGTCGTGCCGTTCGCCGACGTGGTGGAGGCGGCCGTGGCGGTGGCCGCGGGGGCGATGGTCCTGGCGGCGGCGATGGCGGGCCTGCACGATGTTTCCAGTCTGTTCCGCGTCCCCACCCTGGAATAGCAAGTCCTTTCGCCTGCCTGAAAGGCCGGGACCATGCGTAGCGAGCGCAAGGCCCGGTTCCACTCCCCCGGCGCGCCCCCATGTGAGGCGGATCCCCAGGGTGCTAGAGGAGCGTCTCCTCCACGTCCCGCCAACAGTGCGTCAGATCATGCACCGCAAGGCCGGCCCCCCGGGGGTACTCGCGGCGGGCAGGACACCCGTGTGGTTCTCCTGTATGCTGAAGTCGATGATGACCGTGCTCTGCGCAAGCTGGCGGAGTTGCTAGGCGGTCTGCTGATGAACCCGAGGAGCCCACTCCAATGACCATCCGGGCTGTGATCTACCCGCGCGTTTCAAGTGTCATCCAACAAGACCGGCACACGATCGCGTCCCAGATCCACGACCTGCCAGCCTTCGTCGAGAGTCGGGGGTGGAAGCTGGTGAGCCCGCCGGAAACCTACGTTGATGACGGCCGCACGGCAAAGGCTGGCAAGCTAGGCCAGCGGGCGGGCTTTGGTCGTTTGGCCCGCGACATGGAGCGCAAGCCGTGTCCCTTCGATGTTGTGGTGGTGGTTGACCTGGACCGGCTCACACGATCTGAGGACCTACGCGAACGCGGCGAGATCCTTGGCGCTTTCCAGCATGCCCAAGTAAAGCTCGCGGTTGCTTCGACAGGCCAGGTGCTCGATCTCAACAGCTCCATCGGAGACTTGCAAGCGGTGCTCGGCACGTTCTTCGCCGCTGAAGAAAACAGGAAGCGGCGAGAGCGCACCGTGCGCGGCAGGCTCCAAGCGATCCGAGAAAACCGCAAGCCTTCAGGACCAACGCCGTTTGGTTTGATCTATTCTCGCGACGACCGTGTCTGGGAACTTGATGCGGATCTCGCTCCTATCGTCAAAGAAATCTTCGCCCGTGTTATCAAGGGAGAGTCGTGCGAAGCCATCGCGATAGATCTCCAAGCCCGGTGCATACCGCGCGCGCGACAGAGCCGTGCAGGGAAACGCAAACCCGGACGGTGGATTCGAGAGCGTGTCTGGCAGATCGCCCGAAATTCCATCTATCGAGGCGAATGGCTTGCGGATAAGGCCCGCAACCTGGTGGTGAAGGTTCCGCCCATCGTCGACGACGAGACCTGGTGGGCCGCGGACGCTGCGTTGAGCCGCTACGGCAAACGCGGCCTGCGCCGCACAAAGCACACGTACTTGATTCAAAAGATCGGCGTCTGCGCGATCTGCGGCGCGCCTATCGGATGCACGTCAGTTCGCTCGGGTGCTCGGGACCAGCGGACGCTCCGGTACTACGTCTGTAGTCATCGACGGAGGCCGGGCGAACGAGGTCGATGCACTCTGCCCATGCGGCCCGTTGCTGAGATCGACCGACGGGTTTGGATGGCGGTGGTCCAGATGCTTTCCAAGCCCAGGTATGTCGAGGCAGCGATTCGGCGACAGCAGGAAGCCAACGCCGATCAGGTCGCGTGGACGAAAGATCTGCTCAGTGCCGAGGCCAAGCTCGCTCAGCACAACATGCGATGCGAAAAGATGGCCGAGCACTTTCGCAAGGGGCTGATCGCGGATGAGGTTTACGAGAACCACCTCGCAGCAGCCCAGCGTGAGCGGGAGATGCTCGCTCATCAGGTGGATGCGGCAAAGAGTGGCGCAGACCTCGCGGTCAGCCGCAAGATCGAGATGGAGACGCTTTTTGCCACTGTCGCCGAGCTGCGGCAGCGCCTGGAAGGAGCCGACTTGGCGACGCGGGCGGAGATCGTGCGGACTCTCGTTCCGGGGCGTGGCGAGCATGTTGTGCGAGTTGGGCCGAAGGAGATCGAGTTACATGTCGTGCTCGCGGCCGAATCCCGCGATCCTGCCCGCTTGCCCACGTTGGCATCTGGTTGATGAAGACCACGCAGGTCGCATTGCGGGACGTCGCTGCAGTCAGCTTGCGCAAGGCCTGGCTCATCAGGCGTGCTTGCAGGCCCATGTGCGCGTCGCCCATTTCGCCTTCGATCTCGGCCTTGGGCACCAGGGCCGCTACCGAATCGACGACGATCATGTCGATGGCGCCGGTGCCCACCAGCTTGTCGGCTATTTCCAGCGCCTGCTCGCCGTTGTCGGGCTGGGACACCAGCAGATCCTCGATGCGCACGCCCAGCTTGCGCGCATAGGTCACGTCCAGCGCGTGCTCGGCGTCGATGAAGGCGCAGATGCCGCCCGCTTTCTGCGCCTGCGCGATGGCGTGCAGGGTCAGCGTGGTCTTGCCCGACGACTCGGGGCCAAAAATCTCCACCACCCGGCCACGCGGCAGCCCGCCCACGCCCAGGGCCAGGTCGAGCCCGACCGATCCCGTGGGAATGACCGGGATGTCGCTGGTGTCGGTGCCCCCGAGGGACATGATGGCACCCTTGCCAAATTGCTTCTCTATCGCGGTCAGCGCCGCGGTCACTGCCTTGAGTTTCTCTTTCAGTTGTTCCTTGATGGTAGCCATGGGTCATCTCCTTTGGGGTTAGCTGTTCTTCACCACAGAGAGCACGGAGGACACAGAGAGGGATTGAGGACGGCGGAAGCGGCGCACACCCTGTCTCAGGGTTGCGCCGTTAAAATTGATGAGCAGGCCAAGGGGAAGTCCGGACAGCCGCAGGCACGAGAGGATCCGGGACTGGTGAACCGGCAGCAGGTGATCGACCGCCTTGATCTCCACGATGACTTGCTTATCCACCACCAGGTCCAAGCTATACGCGCAGTCGATGGACACGCCCTGGTAGACGATGGGCAACAACTTCTGCATCTCAATGGCGTGCCCGCGCGCGATCAGCTCGTACCCGAGGCACGCCTCGTACGCCCCTTCCAGCAAACCCGGCCCGAGAGACCTGTGCACCTCGATCGCGGCGTCGATGATCGACCCCGAGATCTCATTCAACCCCTTCCCGCCGCCCTCAACGTCCTCTATGCCCTCTTTGGTGAAACAGCATTCTTCCATCACGACGTCACCTCGCGATCCAGAAATCTATATTGCAATGCCTCGGCGATATGCGGCCCGCGCACGGCCTCGCTTCCTTCCAGGTCAGCAATCGTTCTCGCCAACTTCCTCACTCGCTCAATCGCTCTCGCCGAAAGCGCCAATCGCTCCACTGCGCGCTCCATGATGCGGTGGCCGTCGCTGTCCAGTCGGGCCGCGCTCTGCAATTCCTTCGGCGACAGCCGGGCATTGCAACGGATGCCGCGCTCGATCTGGCGTGCCCGCGCCCGCTCCACCCGCTCGCGTACCGTTTCGCTGTTTTCGCCGGCTTCGCTCCCGGCCAGTTCGCGATACGAGATGGCCGGCACCTCGACGTGCATGTCGATGCGGTCCAACAGCGGCCCGGACAGCTTCGCCCGGTAGCTGTTGATGGCTAACTGCGAGCAGGTGCAGGTGCGCAGCGGATTGCCGTAATGGCCGCAAGGACAAGGATTCAGCGCCGAGACCAGCATGAAGTCAGCGGGAAAGGTGACGGTGCGGCGGGCGCGCACCACGGCGATCTCGCGTTCCTCCAGCGGCTGGCGCATGGCCTCCAGGGCGTGGCGGCCGAATTCCAGCAGCTCGTCGAGAAACAACACCCCGTTGTGGGCCAGTGAAATCTCTCCCGGCCGAACCATGGGCCCGCCGCCCACCAAGCCGGCCACGCTGACCGTGTGGTGGGGCGCGCGGAAGGGCCGCTCGGTCAGCATGGATCGGCCGCCCAGCAATCCCGCAACCGAGTAGATCATCGTGGTTTCCAGCGACTCGTCGAACGACAGGGTGGGCAGGATTCCGGGCAAGCGGCGGGCGAGCATGGTCTTGCCTGATCCCGGCGGGCCGATGAAGAGCAGGTTGTGCCCGCCGGCCGCCGCGATCTCCAGGGCGCGACGGGCGACTTCCTGCCCGCGCACCTCGGCGAGGTTGGCGGTGGCCGCAGATGCGAGCCGAGGCGGCAGCGCCGCAATGGTCGCCGCTCGCTGCCCGTGCAGAACCTCCAGCAGATCGTTGAGGTGGCCCACGGGCACGACGTCGCAGCCGCCCACCACGGCGGCCTCGCCCGCATTGTCCCGGGGCACGAACAGCCGCCGCACGGCGCGTGCGCGAGCGTAGGCCGCCATGGGCAACACGCCCTTGACCGGTCGCACGCTGCCGTCGAGGGCCAGCTCCCCGACGAACAGCGCATTGTCGAAACTCTCGGGCGGCAGGAATCCTGCGCCCGAAAGGATGCCCATGGCGATGGGCACATCGAAGGCGGCACCGTCCTTGCGTAGATCGGCAGGCGCCAGGTTGACCGTGATCCGGCGCAGAGGGAATTTGAACCCACTGTTTTCCAGTGCGCCGCGGATGCGCACGCTGCCTTCCTTCACACCCGCGTCGGGCAAGCCCACGATGTTGCAACCGGGCAGGCCTTGCGACACGTCCACCTCGACATTGATGGGCGCGGCTTGGATGCCGATGACGGTTGCGGAAAGTACGCGAGCGAGCACGCCGCTTGCCCAAAGCGAAAACGGTGCCACCTGGGCAGGGCAGGCTTTCCAGCTACTTGCGCTTTACGCCCCGCAGATCGGACATGCACCCGTGCGAATCTCGGCCGGCTGACTGTCCTGTCCTCCGGTCAATGTCCGGCATTGCGGTGAGGCATTGTCATGGGAACCCTGAAAGGGTCCCCATACCCTCCCGCGATGGTACGCTGCCGGCAAAGCCGGCCGGCTCCCCACGCGACTACTCTTCGACCGACAGTCGATACTCGCGGAAGAAGCAGAAGGGGATGGGCCGGCCGTGGTCGAGATAGGGCCTGAACTTGAACAGCCGAATCTTCTCGACTATCGCTAGGTCGACCGCCGGATCCGAGGAACGCATCACGGTCACCTCGCCCACCGAGCCGTCCTTTGTCACGCACAACTTGACCAGGAGCGCGAACCTGGCGCCCGGCTTGCGCAAGGGCGGAGGAATGACTGGTTGATAGCGCGCCTCGTTCGGGTCAATGGCGAGCTGACCGTTGCCTTCCGCGGGCGCCAGGATTCTGGGCGCAGCACTTGCCTCGGACCCCTGCGCGGCAGGTGCCACGGTCCCAGCCAGACCCGCGCCGCTGCCGGCCAGCGCACTTGCCGCCGGGACAGCCAGATCGCCCTGCAAACTGTCGACCTGCACGGCGGCAGGTGCGGTTGCGAGCGCCAGCGATTCTTCTGCCGATGGAGGTGCCAACGGTCGAGGTGCCGGCCGAATGGCCGCGCGATCAGATCGCGGCCTTCCTGGCGGCGCGCCGGAACGCCCAGGCTCGGCCGCCACCGGTGCAAGCACGGATGCGGGCGCAGGCAATGGCAAGGGCGCTGCCTCCTCTGGCAGGATCGTGACCACCAGTGGCGCGGCTGTGGGCTCGGCGTGCCGGGCCCGCGAAACCGTCGCCGCGTAGACCAGGACAGCACCGTGCAAAGACAACGACACCACCAGCGCCGCACGCCACCGTCCCGCACCTCGGTTTCTCGCGGCAAGTGTGTCGAACGCCATCGGCCGCGCCCCGCCTTCACCCACTAGTCGTGCGGGGGAGGATCCTTGCAACAAAGCACGCCGCCCAGAGTGGGCCCGGACTTGGTCACCACATCGGCCTCGAGCAGGCTGTGATCCGAAGTCCCACACAACCACACGCCCGTGGCTGCGCAGTCGGCAAAATTCATGCGGCGATCGAGGGGAGGACATCCATCCGACTCCGGCTCCCCGATGGACCCACAGCCGTGAATATCGTTCGTGGCCGACGGATCGGGGTAGCACACACCCTCGGGCGAGGCGCCCGCCATGACCACGAAGAGTGCGTCGTCGCCGGGCGAGACCGCGCTTTCGCAGCCGCCAGTAGGCGAATGGCTCGCCACGTCCGGGCCGTCAAGACAGCCGTGCCAGGTGGCGGCGCACAGGTCTGTTACGGAGCAGCCAAGTCCCGCTGGGTTGCGGCTGTCGTTGCCTGCCACGCGGAGGCAGTGGGGTATGCGCGTGGATGGGTCGATCAACCCGGGCCACTGCCAGCCTCCTGCGCATCCGGCAATGTCCGGCCAGTTCACCATGTCGCGAAACCCCTCGCGTGTGCCGTCCGAACATCCGACGACGATCGCGGGCGCCAGATCCCCAGGTTCTCCGCTATCGCCCCCGTAGGCAGCCAGATCGATTGCCGGCGCGTCCAGCGCGTCGATGGCCGTGGCTTCACCGACGCCTCCGGAATCCGAAGAACCGATGGCAACCGAGTCCGCCGTGCCGTCAGGAGCCAGGCCGACGGCGTACACACGGCAGCCAAGCATGGCTGCAGCCAGCGGCAGCAGACACGCCAGCACCCCAACCGTCGGGGACGACGCTGTCGAAACCCGGCTCATGTCATCGAAGATTACCTCTGGCGTGCCGCGGCCACCATATTCATGGTTCGACGCACCTCCAGCCCAGCGCCTGCCATGCACGGGTTTGACGGGACAACCCGCGGCATCCATAGTTGGGACACATGCGCCAGGCCACTGTTGAACGAAACACGAAGGAAACCCAGATCCGCGTGGTGTTGAACCTGGACGGCTCCGGGCAGCGCAAGATCGCGACCCCGCTGCCATTTTTCAACCACATGCTGGATTCGTTCGGCCGACACAGCTTGGTCGACATCGAGATCGACGCACGCGGCGACGTCGAGGTCGACGGGCACCACACCGTGGAAGACGTGGGGATCTGCCTGGGCCAGGCTTTTCGCGAGGCCCTGGGCAACAAGCGCGGCATCGCGCGCTTCGGCGACGCAGCCATCCCGATGGACGAGGCACTGGCCCGCGCGGCCGTGGACTTCGGTGGCCGCGGCTGCCTGGTTTATCGTGCCGACCATCTCAAGGGCCGTCGCATCGGCGACTTCGATGCCGAGCTGGCTCGCGAGTTCTTTGCCGGTTTCGTGTCCACGGCGCTGTGCAACCTGCACCTGGAAACCGTGTACGGCGAGAACACGCATCACGCGATGGAGGCGCTGTGGAAAGCCTTTGCGCGCGCGGTACGTGCGGCCGTGCAATTGGATCCGCGCGAGCGCGACGTGCCGTCGACCAAGGGAACGCTGACCGCCTAGCCCTGGCTGAAGGCCGGAAGTTATCAATGGGCAAGCCCCGCATCGCCATCGTCGACAGTGGCAGCGGCAACCTGCGCAGCGTGGAAAAGGCGCTGGAGAGCGTGAGCGCCGACGCCTTCATCACCAGCGACGCCGATCAGGTGGCGCGTGCCGACAAGATCGTTGTGCCCGGCCAGGGCGCCTTTGGCGGCTGCGTGGCCGGGCTGGACCGCGGGGGCGGTGCCTTGCGCGCGGCCGTCGTGCAAGCCATCGGCAAAGGCACGCCCTTTCTCGGCATCTGCATCGGCATGCAGATGCTTTTCGAGGGCAGCGACGAAGATCCATCCTGCAGGGGCCTGGGGCTTTTTCCTGGCCGGGTCGTCCGCTTCTCCATCGCGCCGCCGCTCAAGGTGCCCCACATGGGCTGGAACGCCTGCCGCCATGACGCCGCTGCCGGCCGCGTGGCCGTGTTGCGCGACACGCCCGACGGCACCTACTTCTACTTCGTGCACAGCTATTTCCCGGTGCCAGCCAACGACGCCGACATCGCTCTGACTGCCGAACATGGCGTGAGATTTTGCGCAGCCGTGGCGCGCGACAACCTTTTCGCCTGCCAGTTCCACCCGGAAAAGAGCCAGCGCGCCGGCTTGGCTCTGCTCAGCCGCTTCGTTGCCTTGTAGAAAGTCCCAGTATGTTGGTATTTCCCGCAATCGATCTGATGAATGGCCAGGCGGTACGCCTGCAGCAGGGCCGCCGCGACAGCGCCAAGGTCTACTCCAGCAATCCGCCCGAACTGGCGCGCGCCTTTGCCGCGGCCGGCGCACCCCGCCTGCACGTGGTGGATCTGGATGCGGCTTTCACTGGGGGCACGCACAACAACCACGAAACCATCAAAGCCATCCTGGCCGCCACGACCATGGACGTGGAAGTCGGCGGCGGCGTGCGCACGGTGCAGGCCTGCGAGCGGCTGTTCGCGTTGGGCGCGCGCTTCGCGGTCATGGGCACCGCGGCCATCAAGACGCCTGAACTCGTGGCCGAGGCTTGCCGCCGTTTTTCCAAGCGCATCGTGGTCGCGGTGGACGCACGCGAGGGCAAGGTTGCAGTCGAGGGCTGGACCGAGGACACTAGGAGCGACGCGCTGGATGTCGGCGTGGCCGTGGCCGAAGCAGGCGCAGCAGCCGTGCTCTACACCGACATCGGCCGGGACGGCATGCGCAGCGGCCCCAATCTGCAGGCCACAGCGCGACTTGCGGCCAAGATCGCTCCTTGTCCAGTGATCGCCTCGGGCGGCGTGGCGCGCCTGGAGGACATCGATCAGGTGAAGACCACCGGCGCCCAGGCGGTCGTGATCGGCAAGGCCATCTATGAAGGCGTGTTCACCGTGGCAGAGGCGCTGGCGCGCGCGGCCCAGGGAAAACTCTGATGCTGGCGCGACGGATCATTCCCTGCCTGGACGTGGACGCGGGCCGCGTGAAGAAGGGAATTCGCTTCAAGCAACTGCGCGACGCCGGCGATCCAGTGGAAGTCGCGGCGGCCTATGACCAGCAGGGCGCCGACGAGATCTGCTTTCTCGACATCACCGCCTCGTCGGACAACCGCGCCACCATGCTGGAGGTCGTGCGCATCACTGCCGAACAGGTCTTCCTGCCGCTCACCGTGGGCGGTGGCGTACGCAGCGTGGAGGATGTGCGCAAGCTGCTGCTGGCCGGAGCTGACAAGGCCGGTATCAACACCGCCGCTGTCGCCGATCCCGAACTGGTCCGCCGCGCCTCGGACGCCTTTGGCAGCCAGGCCATCGTGGTCGCGGTGGACGCGCGGCACCGGCCCGACCGTCCCGGCAACTGGGAGGTCTTCACCCACGGAGGCCGCAAGCCCACCGACATCGATGCGGTTGCCTGGTGCGCGCGCATGGCCGAGCTGGGCGCGGGGGAAATCCTGCTCACCAGCATGGATCGCGACGGCACGCGCGACGGCTTCGATCTGGAGTTGACCCGCGCCGTGGCCGACCGCGTGCCCATCCCTGTCATTGCATCGGGCGGCGTGGGCACGCTGGAACATCTCTATGAGGGCGTGGCCATCGGCGGCGCCGATGCGGTGCTGGCCGCCTCGATCTTCCACTTCGGTGAATTCACGGTGGGTCAGGCGCGCGACTATCTACGCGCCCGCGGCGTGCCCGTGCGCGAAGGCATGTCCGGCTGATTGAGCCAGTCACGGACCTTCGCGAGTTACTGTGGCGTCCCTGGGGTGTAGAACTTGACGTCAGGAGTGATCCACCCGGTGTAGATGCTCCAGTTGTACAGATGGTACTGCTGGGGCAGGCCGGGCTTACTCGGCGGTGCATTCAGGTCACAGCCACCATTGGCGTAGATCCAGAGGGTCGTCTCGTCGTACATGATGACTTCCTCTTTGGCGTCGCCGCAGAGATCAGCGTGGGCAGCGAAACTCTGCACACCGGAGCCGGTATAGGGGAAGCTGGCGACGGTCTTATCATAGCCATCGTAGATGTAGGTTCCTGTGCCGCCGCTGCCGTCCGCCGCACCGTCGCGACGGTAGGAGAAGATCATGTCGCTGCCTTTCCCGTCCCAGTTGTTCATGTTCTCCGTCACAGTCAGCCAGCCGGAGTTATTGGGCCGGTCTTCCTTCCACAGGAGGTTGTCGTTTTGGTCCACGAGCAGGTTGTTGGATTTGTAGCCTTCCGCAGCGGTGCGCAAACGGTCAAGTATGACCACCTCGAGACCCGGCAAGTCCGTACGGTAGGCGCCCAGTCCTAGCTGCTGGGCTTCTGTCGTGTGGGTGTCCTGCCACAACTGTGTGCCTGTCTTCCAGTCAAACGCGGCCGCCACGTTCCCGTTGACGACTATCTCGTATCCGTTGGCCGGATTGCCGTCCATGTCGCCTGTGGCGATCGAGTCTGCATGCATGGTAAGTGGCGGGTTCGACGTGGTGTTAAGGGTCCATACCTGCGTGCCGTCACTCAAGAAGAAGAAGTAGCCGCCCATGACCTCATCCTTTCCATCACCGTTCCAATCGTAGACCAGCGGATAGTGCCCGGTGCCAAGCTCGTTGAGCCCCGTGTCACTGGGAAGCAACTGATGATGCCACAGCAAGGTGCCAGCCTTGCTGGTAGCGTCGTCGATGCCGGTGATCGCCCAGAATTGTGAGTAGCGCGTCTTGACGATGATGTCCTGCGGCCACGCCTTACCTCTGAGGTTCGCGAAGGCGATGGAGTCGTTGGCCCCCGCTTGTGGCAGGGGAATCGTGCGCACCAACTTCCCAGTGGTTCCGTCGAGCACGGTCATCTCGGTGGTGCTCATGTTGGCGAAGACCTCGGACTTGCCGTCCCCGTCGAGGTCGTACACCTGCAGCGGAACGTCCGAGCTGGCGGTATGGTTGGTGCCTGGCGTGCCGTATTGCCACAACTGGTTGCCCTTGAGGTCATACGCCGTGACGCAGACCACTTGCTGGGGAGTGTAGGCACCCGGTTGGGGCATGGGCTCGCCCACGACGATCTCAATTTTGCCATCGCCGTTGATGTCGCCGAGCCGCAATCCCGGACAACCGCCAGAGGTCTTCAAGTTGATGGTGCTCACCAGCACCGGTACGCCGCTGGCTCCGGTGCTGCCACCGGTCGAAGTCGCGCCGCCAGTTGCGGTCGTGCCGCCGGCGGCTCCGCCGGTTGCCGTGGCACCGCCGGCGCGCGTCGTGCCACCGGTTGGCGTCGTACCGCCGGTCGGCACTGCTCCGCCGGTTGGCGTCGTGCCGCCGGTCGGTGTCGCGCCACCAACTGGCGTGGTGCCGCCCGTTACTGTCGTGCCGCCAGTGCGAACAGTGCTGCCCGTGTTTCCTGCTCCACCAGCAACAGCGGTGCTGGTCGTGGTCGCAGAACCGGTGCTCCCTGAGATACCACCAGAGCTGGGACTTCCCGCAATGCCGCCGCTGCCGCCAGCGCCAGCACCTCCCGCAATGCTACTGCTGCTGACCGCGCCTCCCCCGCCGCCGGTAGCGGTGACGCCTGCCATGGCCCCGGCGGTGCCGGACGCGCTGGTCATAACACCGCCGTTCCCGGCCGAACCACCGTTTCCGCTAGCGATCGCGGACCCACCCGCCCCGCCACCGCCCGTCGGCGGCACGACGCTGCTCGCACCGCCGCTGCCACCCTGGCTCGCCGTGGAGCCCGCAGAACTGCCAGTGGTCTTGCCCGACGATCCTTGGCTACAGCCCATCGAGGACATCAGGAAGACCAAGCTAGCTCCGGCCAACAACCTGGACACGGTGTTCAATGATTCGCTAGTCATGCAACTTCCTTTCGTGACTTGCTAGCGTCCCGGGCTCTTGCGAGCCTCGCCTCCGCGACCGCGGACGCATCCGAACGACATCTGGGCAGAATTGCGATACGGGCCTTGCCGCAGACGCTGTTTCTCGACGACGTTGCGGGGAAGAACCCCAGTCATTGTACACCACCGTACCCCGAGCAGGACGGCATCAGCTCGTCAATTTCGACGAACATCCGCCGTCATCTCATCACCGTCGGCGTTCTTTGTTCGCGTCAATAATAACGTGCTCTCCCTACGTTATCCTGTGTAGAGTTGTCTGACATATAATGAATAGTACGGCAAGGCTGCGATGCTGTCGGCACACAGGTGGCCAGTCACACCCTGGCCACGTTTCCACTTTGCCCCTTGATGCGCCCAGTGCTAGGCTGCCCGCGCATTGAGCACCGAGGCACCACGCGTTGCCTCGGTTCACGAGGGAGAGCGGAATGGAAAAGTCGATTGCCTGTCGCTGGGAAGCGTGTCTTCGGCTCGTCATAGGCGTGGTGGTTCTCATGGTTCACGCCGGCTGCCTCAACGGGTCGGGGGTTGGTTCGGGTGGCTCGGCTGGCCGGCATGACTCGGGCGCGGGCGACGGCAAGGCTGTGGCTGTCGATGGCGGCGCGGATACACGCAGGGATCTGCTGACTGTCGATTCTCGCGGAACGGGCACAGGTGGCGCCGCGACCGGTGGCTCCGGCGGTACTGCCGGGGCCGGCGGAACCGGAGGCACGATTAGTCCGGGTACCCGTTTCAATGATGCGGCAATCGTCGACGCTCCCCAGCCATCTCCCGCCGGAGGAACCGGCGGAGCGGCTGGGAGCGGCAGCGGCGGTTCTGCCGGCAGTGGCGGCGGTGCTGGTGGTGTCAGCAGTACGGCCGGGAGTCGCGGGGGCAGCGGCGGCGCTGGAAGCACCCAGCCGCAACCGGACGGGGCCGTGCACGACGGGGCTATCGATCGGCCCGCGGACGCTGCGGCAGATGCGCCGGCCTGCACAGTAGACAGTTCCTGTCCAGCTCCGACGTCGGGGAATGGGACCGCAGTCTGCCAGAACGGTGCGTGCGGCATCACGTGCAACGCTGGCTATCATCTCTGCGGCGCAACCTGTGCTCTGAACACCAGCGTCAACACCTGTGGCAATGCCTGCGCCCCCTGTCCTGCGGCGCCGGCGAGCGCAAGCGCCACCTGCACCGGCACTCCCCCCACCTGCGGATTCAGTTGCAATGCAGGCTACCACCTCTGCGGCAGCAGTACCTGCGTGGTGAATCGCAGTACCGACGTGAACTCGTGCGGGAACAACTGCACCGTCTGCCAGGCTCCGGCCAACGGCACGGTCACCTGCGACGGGAGAACCTGCGTCGCCTCGTGCAACAGCGGCTATCACCTGTGCGGCACCATCTGCATTGCGAACAACAGCGTCAGTGGGTGTGGCGCCTCGTGCACGGCGTGTCCGTCCCCGGCCCATAGCACGCCAACCTGCACCGGAGCGACCCCCGTGTGCGGCCTTGTCTGTGATACCGGGTACCACCAATGCGGCAACAAGTGTGTCTCAAATACCAGCGTATCCACCTGCGGCGCTTCGTGTACGCCTTGTCCTCTGAATACGACAAACGCGCAAGCCACCTGCGCCGGGACGCCCCCGGCATGTAGCGTGATCTGCAACACCGGATTCCATTTGTGCAATGGCCAGTGTGTCAGCAACACGTCGCCCGCTACCTGTGGCAGTCTCTGTACTGCTTGCGATCAGCCGGACGGGTCGTCTGCCACGTGTACGGGAAACCCGCCGGCCTGCGGGCTGAACTGGGACTGCCCTTCCGGACAGCATGTCTGCGGCAACGCCTGCGTTCCGCAAAGTGTCACTCAGTGTGGCCCGAGTTGCGACCTGTGCCCGGGCCCCGGAGACATTCCGAATGCCCAGGCGGCGTGTTCCAGCAGCGGCGATTGCAGTATCGTCTGTCTGGATCAGTATCACGATTGTCGTGCGGACGGGGCCGCGGACCCAAGCTGCGTCTCCAATAGCGATCCGGAAACCTGCGGCAGTGCTTGCTCGCCGTGCCCAGTTCCTGACAGCAACGGTTCTGCGATCTGTGCCGGAGGCGTTTGCGGGGTCAACTGTGACACTGGCTACGAGCAATGCGGAACAGCGGGCGCGCCTGACTGCACGCTGACTTGCGGAGATGGCTGCAGCAACCCGTGCAGCGCCGATGACCCCAACGCCACCCCCACCTGCAATGGGACTGTGTGTGGCTTCACGTGCAACAGCGGCTATCACCTTTGTGGGACGGCCTCCTGTGCCCCCAATGGTGATTCCACGCAGTGTGGGATAGGTGCCGACTGTGGGCCGTGCCCTGACGACACCTATTCCTGCGCGGATGGCATCACCTGTGCGCCCGCGGCCGGAACCGGCACGTCGACCGGAACCGGCACCGACACGTCAGCCACAACCACGACTAATGCCTCGACCGGAACTGACACGTCAGCCGCAGCCAGCACCGATACCTCGGCCACAACTTCCACCGGAACCAGCACAGCTTCACAGGGCTCGTGATTCACGCGCCGACGCGCGTGAGCGATGGCCGCGACTCGCGGTAACGGGTGTAGGCGCGACGAAGTGCCGGACGCTTTGCCGCGCCGCCTCGGCCGATACCAGGGAGAATTCGTTCGTGGTAACCAGATGCACGTAAGTGCGCTAGACCTTACCGCCATGATGGGAAACGCCGACGCACTGCTGTCAGCCGTGAAGTTCGACTCGAAGGGCCTGGTACCCGTGATCGCCCAGGACCGTACCACCGGCGTGGTGCGCATGCTGGCCTGGGCAAATGCCGAGGCGCTGCGGGCAACGGTGTGCAACGGCCTGGCCACGTTCTGGAGCCGGTCGCGCAACGAATTGTGGGAAAAGGGCAAGACCTCGGGGAATTCCATGCGCGTCCACGATGTGCGCCTGGACTGCGACGGCGACGCCGTCCTCTATATCGTCGACGCCAACGGGCCGTCGTGCCACACCAACGCCACCTCTTGCTTCTTCCGCAGCGTGACCGCAAGCGGGCTGTCTGCCGACGACGGCCCGGCGCCGGTGGCTGCGAAATAGCGACGCGGAGGCCGTGACGCTCGAAAAAGCCGTTGCCCGGATCCTACGACCCGGCGGCCTGCTGGCCGACCAATTGCCGGGCTTCGAGCCACGCCCTGGCCAGCTCGCCATGGCCGAGCGGGTGGCGCAGGCCATCGACATGGACGAGCGCTTGTTGGCCGAAGCAGGCACCGGAACCGGCAAGACCATCGCCTATCTGGTGCCGGCGATTCTTTCCGGCCGCAAGGTGGTGGTCAGCACCGGCACGCGCACTTTGCAGGACCAGATCGCGGAGGTGGATCTGCCGCGCCTGCAGCGCGTGCTGCCCGAGCGGTTTTCCTTCGCCGTGATGAAGGGGCTGGCCAACTACCTGTGCCTGCGCCGCTTCGACGAGCACAGCAAGCAGCTCGAAATCGCGGCGACAAAATCGCACGAGACCGAGCGGGTGCGCGCCTGGGCCACGACCACCACGACCGGCGACCGGGCGGATCTCGACGGTGTTCCCGACAGCTCCCCCATCTGGCGCGAGATCGCGTCCAGCCCGGAGATGCGGCTGGGCAACCGCTGCCCCTTTGTCGAGCGCTGTTTCATCACCCAGATGCGGCGGCGCGCGCTGGGCGCCCAGGTGGTGGTGGTCAATCATCACCTGTTCCTCGCCGACCTGGCCCTGCGCAGTCGCTGGCCCGATGCCCAGGTGCTGCCGCCCTACGAACTGGTGGTCTTCGACGAAGCCCACCAGATCGAAGACGTGGCCACTGAGGTTTTCGGCGTTCAGGTTTCCAACGCTCGGCTCTTCGCTCTGGGCCGCGACCTGCTGCGCGCGCCGGCGCCGTTACTGGAAGCCGGTCGGGTGGAGTCGGTGGCGCGCCGGATGGAAGCCGCGACCCACGTGCTAGCCGAGGCCCTGCGTGGCCGTTTGCCGGCTTTGCGCGGCAGCGGCGAAGAGGTGCGGGTGGAGATGCCCGACGACCTGTGGGCCGACGAGGTGCTGCAACGCTACCACGAGCTGGACAACGTCCTCGAAGAAGTGGCGGCCCTGTGCGGGCGTTTGAGCGAAGATGACGGCAGCGACGCCGAGCGGCCGCACCCCCCTTCGCAGAGCAAGGCGGCGGCGCTGGCCGGGCTGTCCCGACGGGCCGATGCCGTGCGCGCCGATTTCGCGGAAATAGTGGGTACGGCCCGGCGCGACTCGATCCGCTGGGTGGTGGTATCGCGCCGCAACCTCACCCTGCGCGCCTCGCCGGTGGACGCCGCGCCGCTGCTGCGCGAGAGCTTCGACCGCCACCCAGGCCCCATCGTCTTCACCTCCGCCACGCTGAGCGCGGGCGGGCGCTTCGAATACATCCGCGGCAGGCTGGGCCTGACCGACACGGCCAGCGAATCGAGCTTCCCCTCGCCTTTTCACTACAGCGAGCAAGCCCTCCTCTACCTGGCGGCTGATCTTCCCGATCCGACCCACGAGGCGTTTGCCACGGCGGCCGCCGAGCGCGCCTTGGCGCTGTGTCGGCTCTCGCGCGGCCGGGCGCTGCTGCTCTTCACCAGCTTCCGTAACCTGCGCGTGGCCGAGGAGCTTCTGCGCGCCGACGGTGGATTTCCTTTGCTGGTGCAGGGCGAACGGCCGCGCCACGTGCTGCTGGCCACGCTCCGCCAGCAGGTCGGCTCGGTGCTGCTGGCCACGCAGAGCTTCTGGCAAGGCGTGGACGTGCCGGGCGAGGCCCTTTCGCTGGTGGTGATCGATCGCCTGCCCTTTGCGATGCCCGACGATCCGCTGACCGCTGCGCGCATCGAGCGCATCCGCGAGGACGGTGGCGATCCCTTCAACAGTTTCCAGCTTCCGCGCGCAGCGCTGGCGCTCAAGCAAGGCTTCGGCCGCCTGGTGCGCACGCGCCACGATCGCGGCGTGGTGGCCATTCTCGACGGCCGCATCGCCCGGCGCCGCTACGGGCACCTGCTGCTCGCCAGCCTGCCCGCCGAGTGCCCGCGCACTGAGGAGCTAAATGAGGTAGGGCGGTTCTTCGACTCGACGGCCGGATAGGCTATTGCAGCGTCGAACTGGTGATTTGCGGGTTGCCCTTGGCCAGGACGAAGATGCCGGTATAGCCCTGTGCTACTTTCGTCCGGAGCCCACTTTCGGCCGCGTCGGAGCTACAATTGCGGCGCATGCACATCCTGTTGCTGGTCGGCGCCTTTCTGCTCGGCTCGTTCCCGACCGGCTTGGTGGTGGCGCGCGCCAAGGGAGTGGATCTGCGCAAGGTAGGCAGCGGCAACATCGGCACCACCAATGTCGGCCGCGCGCTCGGTCGGCGCTGGGCTGCCGGGGTGCTCCTGGTCGACGCGGGCAAGGGTGTGCTTCCGGTGGTGCTGGCCACTCAGCTCTTTGATCTCGATTGGCTGCCAGCGGCTGCGGGGCTGGTCGCGGTGCTGGGGCAGGTCTTCTCCATTTTTCTCAAAGGCCATGGCGGCAAAGGCGTCGCCACCTCGCTGGGCGCTGGCCTGGCCCTCGCGCCCCTGCCCGCGCTGGTCTGCGTGGCAGTCTGGATCGCGCTGTTTGCCACATTTCACATTTCGTCCGTCGGGTCTCTGGCAGCCGTGGCCAGCTTCCCCACCTGCCTCTGGCTGTTCCACGAGGGCAGCCTGGCCAATCTGTCCTTCGCCGCCGCGGTCACGCTCCTGGTCTTCTGGCGCCACAAGGACAACCTTCGCCGCCTCGTGCGTGGCGAGGAATTGCGAGCCTAGTCTTCCAATCAATGCGCCAGCGTCGCGGCCCGCAGGCCCGCGTCGCGCAGCAGTTGCCGGTCGGCCTCCACGTCAGGATTGCCCGTGGTGAGCAGCTTCTCGCCATAGAAGATCGAATTGGCCCCGGCCACGAAGCACATCACCTGGGCCTCCCGGGTCAAGGCCGCGCGACCGGCCGAGAGTCGCACCTGTGACCGCGGCATGATGATGCGAGCCGTGGCGATCACGCGCACGAGCTGCAGGGGATCTACTGGCGGCCGGCTGGCCAGCGGCGTGCCCGCGATGGGCACGAGCGCATTGATTGGCACACTTTCTGGATGTGGATCCAGAGAGGCCAGCGTGGCCAGCATGGCGCAACGATCGTCGACGGATTCGCCCATGCCCACGATCCCGCCCGAGCAGATGCGCATGCCTGCGCGCCGAACCCTCGCTAGCGTTGCCAGCCGGTCGTCCTGCGTGTGGGTCGTGATGATCGAAGCATAGAAGGCCGGCGAGGTGTCGATGTTGTGGTTGTAGATGGTCAGCCCGGCCTCGGCCAAGCGGCGGCACTGCTCATCGGTCAGCATGCCCATGGTCAGGCACGCCTCCAGGCCCACGCCCCGCACGGCGCGCACCATTTCCAGCACGGACTCGAAGGCAGGCCCGTCCTTGGCATCGCGCCAGGCAGTACCCATGCAGAAGCGCGTGGCCCCTGCGGCCCGTGCCCGCTCGGCTGCCTGCACCACGTCCTCGCGGCTCAGCATGCGAGCCGGCTGCACCGCCGTCGAGTAGCGTGTCGATTGGGCACAGTAGGCACAGTCTTCCTGGCACGCACCGGTCTTCACCGAAAGCAGGGCACACAGTTGCACCTCGTCGGGACGATGGTGCTGGCGGTGCACATCCTGCGCGCGGAAAAGCAGTTCGGGCAGGGCCAGATCGTGGATGGCCCGGATCTCCTCGACCCGAAAGTCGTGGCGAAGCTGAGCGGTCATCGGCTGGATCTACTAATTGATCCGGCGCAGGACCACCAGCACGCGCAGGGTCAGCCAGATGGCTTCCGCCACGTCCTTGTCCTTGCCCGCGGCCTTGCCCGCAGTCCGCGGGGTCACGACTTCGCCCTTGACCGGCGCGCCCGGGTACCACAAGCCATCTGTCGCCTGGCGCGAACGCAGATAGGCCTCGGCGGTGCGTACCCCCGAGTTCTCCTTGCCCAGCCCGATGCTGGTGATGGTGTCGAGCGCGTCGAGCACGTCGGTGTAAAGACGCGGCTCGGTCAAGATTTCCCAATAGGACGGCGCCTTTCGGTCCTCATAGCGGTCGGGCTGCAAGAAGCGCGTGGCCAAGAGCTCCGCCGCCCGGCGCGCGTCGCGCGAGGTACAGCGCTGGCTGGACGAAGCGAAGGCGCGCAGGACCATGCCGGTCACCAGATGGCTGGATGGCCGCGCGGCCGACTCCGTGCGCACACCCCGCCAGGCCCAGCCCCCATCGTCCTGACGCAGGGACAGGAGAAGCTGAAAACCCTTCTCGACCCTCGGGTCTGCCTCGAACCCTGCGCGGCACAGGGCCGACATTGCCCAGCCGTGAAAGTGCAGCGCGACGACCTTGGAACGGGCCGTGGGCGTCTCGGCCAGCGCGAGATCCGCAATCCCGCCGTCGCTTGCCTGTGAGGACAGAATCACGTCCGCCATCCGGCGCAACTGGGACGTGGCTCCGCTCTCATCCTCGACCCGCAGGCCCAGGTCAGCCAGACGGTCCATGGCGCGCACCGTGGCCAGGCACCGCGCAAACTTTCCACTGCCAATCGCTTTTTCGGGCGCGCGGGGCAGGTAGCTGCCGTCCCGCTCCATCTTGCGCAGCACCGCCTGAACCTCGCGGTAGCCGGCAATCTCCCGCGCCGTGGGTGCCTCGCTGTCGTCGATGAGGTCACGACGCACGCGCGCAAGCACGCTGGGGGTACCCTCACGCAGCAAGCGCGGAATGGGATCGCTGGCCAGCCGAGCCCGCCACCCAGAAAGCGCCCGGGGCGGGGAAGAGATGGGAATCGTGGTGGGGAAGGGTCGCGGCCGATTCATAACCAATGCCAAAGTTACTGCATTATAGCGAATCGCCCGGCCGGCGGCGGGAAGTCGAAGGCGCCACAAGCCTGCCGACGCTCTAGGTACGAAAGAGTAGCGCAGAAGGTCGTCGGGGGCCAGGGGCTATTCGTTTTCGCCCCGACTCAATCTGGCCCTGGCACAGGCCGGTTTGGGGAGGTAAGAGATCGGGGTTTTCGGCGAGTCCTTGGCCCGTGGGGATAGACATGGATGGCAGTGAGAGACCATCTAAACAGGAAGCATTTCTGACTTTGCTGAGCGAAGGCTGGGTGTCTTTGCACCTGGACGCTCGTCGGCCGGGTGTGGTCGTGCCGGCCCCGTTCTCCTCGCAGGCGCATCTGGTTCTGCAGTATGGCCGCAGCATGCCCGTTCCCATTCCCGACTTGGAAGTCACTGCCGCCGGGGTCAGCTCCACCCTGTCGTTTTCCCGCGTTCCACATCGGACCTACGTGCCTTGGTCGGCGGTGTACGTGGTCGCCTGCACCAACGGATGCGGCGTGCTCTACCGCGAGGACGTCCCGCGCGAATTGTGCTTCTTCACCCAGGGGGATGGTGGTTGCTTGCCGCAAGCCATGTCGCGAGTGGGTGGCGGCGCGGAGCTTCTGCCGGTTGACGAACCCTGGTTGCGTTCCGTCCCGCCAGCGGCCGAAGAGAACGAAGCCGAGATCGAAAGCGACGGCATGCTCATGCGCGCGCCGGCCCGTCGTCGTCGGCGCCCCCAGCTACGCGTGGTGAAGTAGGCGAAGGAGCCGGAGTAAGCTACTGGCTACCGACAGGCCGCACCAGTGCGGTCAGCTCCTGCCGCCCACTCACCAGGCGATCGCAAGGATGCAGGGTTCGATCCGCCACATGGTAGGCGTCAGCGCGGCGGGTCTGGTTGGAAGAGCGAAGCGTGTCCATCGCCGAGTCAGGAAGGCTGGGAAGCAAGCAGCCGCGCAAGGAGACACCGCTGTCCGGCGTGCTCAGGCTGACCACGATGGACTTGCTCGGGTAGGCGACGCTCAGGTTCTCCATCAGGCCGCGCAGGCTCTCAGGCTTGGGGACATCGGGACGCACCAGCGCGCCCGAGGCGACGTCGATCTTGATGGTCCTGCCAGCCAGAGCGCGGGGAACCAACACCGGCACGATCTCCACCAATTCCTTGCCCGCGTAGGGGCGCAGAACCACGCGCACGGCCAGGGTTTCGCCCGGCCGTACCCGCTCGTCGGGCAAGGAGGCACCAACGATCTCGGCCACGTCGCTGCGGTACTCCACCCGGACGTCCACATCGATTCGATCGATCACCGCGGGTTCAAAGGGATTGCCGAGCAGGTCCGACAGCGCCTTTAGGCCACGGGCCTGCGACAGGACTCGGCTCGATAAGCCCTCGCCCGAGAAGAGTTGGTCGCGAATCTCAACGCTGCCAACGCCGCGGACAGCCAGACGACTATTCATGGCGATCACCATGTCAGTCACGTCCGGCTCGGCCTCGCCGAGTGCGCTGCCAATCACCGTGGCCGCAAGCAGAGGCAAAAGCCGGCGGTGCAGCGCCACCTGAGTATGGAAGCTGGTCTTCTTCTCGCCGCGTGCGGTGACCACAACATCCACGGGAACCGAAGGGGCGTGGTGGCCCAACTCTGCCACGATGCCGGACGGAAGATCCTGCACCACCGCGCCGATCTCGGTCAACGGCGAGACCAGCTTCATGGAGCTGGCCAGGCTGGCCACGATGGCGTGCACTTCTCCGGAAACCAGCGGCAGATTCACCTCGCCCAGGCCCATCAGCGGGTGGCCGAACGCGACTACGGTTGCCCCGTCCGCTTGGGTCAGGGTGCCCATGGCCACGGCGGTCAGGTCCCCGCGAATCAGGGCCACGCCCACCGTCGCCCCTGGTTGCGCGGCCTCGGCCAGCGTCCCCGCCTGCTTTGTCCCACCCGTGCCGCCCGCGCGCACCGGAACCAGTCCGAAGGGACGCAGGGTCTCGCCCAGCTCGCGCAAAGACGCGTCGGAGATCCCGGACACGGCCAGGGGCAGGGACGCGGGCTGCAGGCGCGGTTCGCCGTCAGGAAAGAGAGAGGCGGCAGCCGGTTGGGCCACCTGCCCAGGCACCAGGACAGGTTCCTGGTCGACCAGGAAGGGATCGCCGGGCGGACGGCGCGGCCGTTGCGTTCCTGCCAGCATGTTCTCGATGGGCGTCACGCCGGCCAGGCCTTCCTTGGCGAAACTCCAGCCATACGAGATCGCGCCCATGAGCCTTCCGTCGACGTAGACCGGGCTCCCGCTCATGCCCGCGGCGATGCCGCAGGTCGCGACGCGCGGATCCTCGGCACGCACCAGGATGATGTCCTGCTTGGGCAGGAAGTTCGGCACCACCGACAGCACGCGCACCTTGAAAGGTTCGGGCTTGACGCCCTGGAAGACAGTGAGTACCTCACCCACCTGGCCGGGGCGCACCTGGGACAGGGGCAGGATGGCGGGCGCAGCTTGCGAGGGCGGTGATTGAGGCCACGCGGAGCGCGGAAGCACGGCCGAGCCAGCCACCGCGCCCAGCCACCACGCGGCCAAAAGGAAGCCTTTTCTGCTCACTGGACTAGCAGCGTAGGAACCGCCAGCCGGGCTGTCAAACCCAATTCCTGGTCGCATGGGGCCGGCGCGGGTCGCGTAGTATGCTCAGCCTCGGGGGACCATCATGAATCGCCTGACTGCACATTTCCGTTCGAAATTCCTGGCGGGCGTTCTGGCCGCCATTCCCCTCGGCATCACCATCTTCGTCGTGGTCTACGTGGACGCGATCACGCAGCGGATCCTGCCCTTGCGCTACCCGTTCGCTGGGATCGTGGTCGGGCTGGTGTTCATCTACTTCCTCGGCATCTTCGTCACCAGCCTGGTGGGCCGCCACGTCCTGCAAGTCTTCGACCGCGTGCTGGGCCGGCTGCCCGGCCTGCGCGACTTCTATCGCACCTGGAAGCAGGTGGTGGTCACGCCGGACGTGAACCTGGGCGTATTTGCCCGCGTGGTGCTGATCCCCGACGAGTCGGGGCGCGTGCGCTTGCTGGGCTTCACTTCGGGACGGCCTGTCCCGGGCAGCACGGATGTTCTTTGCGTGTTCGTGCCCAACTCGCCCAACCCCATCGTCGGCCGCCTGTACTTCGTGCCCCAGGCCGAGTCCCGCTTTCTGAACGTGCCCACCCGCGAAGCGTTGAAGTGCGTGGTCTCGGGCGGCAACTTTGTCCCGGACGGAATCGGGGCATCGCTGCCCCGCATTGGCACATGAAGCGGCGACTCTGGCTGGTTTCGGTTCTGAGCGTGTTTCTCACGCACACAAGCCCGGCTCCCGCGCAGGCCCCGTCAGCGCGCTTCATCACTCCCGCGCAACTCAAGGCGACTCTTGCCAGCCACAAGGGCCGCGTAGTGGTGCTGCACCTGTGGGCCACCTGGTGCCTGCCCTGCCTGAAGGAGCTGCCCTTACTGGCCAAGCTGGCGAGTGAGGGCAGCAGCCGGAGCATCGATTTTCTGGCGGTGTCGCTCGATGACCCGACCGAGCGGAGCGCGGCGCGGGTGGGACGCGTGCTCGCCGCCAAGACCGGCAACCCGCAATGGAGTCCCATCTTGAAGGCGGACCATCCCGAGGATTTCGTCGCCGATCTGGTTCCGAGCTGGGAGGGTGAGATCCCAGCGTTCTTCGCCTACGACCGCGAGGGCCACCTGCGCCGCACCCTAGTCGGCAATATCAGCCGCAGCGACTTCGAGCGCTTGGTCGGCGACCTCTTGCCACCCGTTGGGCGATAGCGCGATAGGAGAACAAGCCAGTCTTTCTCCATGTCGCATCTCGCCTCCAACTGTCCGAATCATACCCAATGTATCAGCGACGTCCCCTAAACCTGGCCGGTCGACGGCCTGATCGAGAAGGCGTCCAAGATGGGCGACACCGAGCCTGGCCGACTACCGCAGGGGCTTCAGATCGTGCAACAGCCTTCCGGCCGCCACGGCCCGGATCTTCTTGTCCATCGGGAAGCTGTGCGCGCCCGCATGGATGACGTCAAGGCTTTGCAGGGCTAGGTCTTCCAGGGCAATGCGCATGGACTTGGTCACCGTCGGCGCCGAGGTGCGCTTGAACTCGAAACCGTAGCGCCGCCCGCCGCGTATCACGAGCAGGTCCAATTCAGCGCCCTGGTGAGTCGCCCAGAAAAAGCACTCATCGCGTTCCACGCCCAGACGCTGCACCACCTGCTCGACGAGAAAGCCCTCCCAGGAAGACCCCAGTTTCGGGTGCGCCTCCAACGCACGCAGATCGGGCAGACCGAGCAGCGTGTGTAGCAGGCCGCTGTCCGTCACATACACCTTGGGCGACTTCACCTGGCGCTTGCCCAAGTTCTCGAACCATGGCGCCAGTTGTCTGACCATGAACGTGGCGGTCATCAGGTCGAGGTAGCGTCGCACCGTCGTGTCGGCCAGCGCCAGCGAAGCCCCGATCTCCGAGGCGTTCCAGATCTGACCGTGGTAGTGGGCCACCATGGTCCAGAACCGGCGCAGCGTGATGGCTGGGAGCCGCAAACCGAGCTGCGGGATATCCCGTTCGAGAAACGTCCGCACAAAACTCTTGCGCCAGTCGAGGCTGTTCGCTTCCGACTTGGCCAGGAACGACCGCGGAAACCCCCCGCGCAACCACAACTTCATCAGGGCGCCCGTCCCCACCTCGGCGAGTGAGAACCCCGGCAGTTCGTGGTAGGCGATCCGACCCGCGAGTGTCTCCGACGACTGTCGCAGCAGCTCGGGAGACGCGCTGCCAAGCACCAGAAAGCGCTGGTGCGCACCAGGCCGATCCACCAGAACGCGCAGGGCAGAAAACAGCTCAGGCCGCCGTTGCACCTCATCGATGATGGTGAGTCCGCGCAGAGCGCCCAGCGCGAGCATGGGCTCACCCAGGCGACCGAGGTTGTCCGCGTCTTCCAAGTCAAAATGCTGGACGTCGGATGCCGCCGCCGAGGCGTAGAGGCGGGCCAGCGTGGTCTTGCCGACCTGTCGTGGCCCCAAGATCGCAACCACCGGATGCGAGTGGAACAGGCGTCCGATTGCAACGACGTGGCTCTTGCGTCCCAGCATGCCATTTCCGTACCATGAATATTATGCGGCTAACACAGATTTTTCATTGACAGACGCAAAGGTCAACGGCCAGAGTCGGGAGGTGGGCGTACCCGACACATTGAGTGGCTGCGCACATCTGCTGCACCCCGGCTCCCAGTTTGATTCCTTGTCCCTTGACGAGTCGGCATCCCGGGGAGGAACATCCCGCCGGATCCTCATGGTGACTGCTGACGTCTACGTTTCCGAGCTGGAATTCAAGAACCAGGAGTCCTTCCGCGGACTCGTCTCGTCCCGCTACCTGCCGGCTTTAACCAGCGAGGGCGTCACTGTGGCAGAGGCCCTGCGGTGGGAAAGCAAGATGGTGGTGGAAACCATTGAGATTGCGGCGCTGTGGCTGGCCGACACCGACTCGCTGGCTTTGAAGCTCAGTTGCGCTTCGTACTGCGGGGACAGGGCACGCCACTTTCGCGTGCTTTCCGAGCGGCTGGCAGACCTGGGCCTCGCGCCTGGTTCATACGACCCGCGCCAGGGCGGCTACTCGCGGCTCTTCGGGTTTCTGCGCTCGCTGCAGACCAGCGAGGAGCGCGCGGCGGCGGGGTTCTTGACCGTGGCGGGCATGAGTGCAACCCGGCTGGGCGCGCTGGCCTCCTTCTGTGAGGACAAGGGCGACGAGGACACCGCGCGTTTGCTGCGTGATTCCGTCCTGCCCGACGAGGAACGCCGTGTGGAGCTGGGTCGCGACACACTGGTCGCCCTGGTCACGGCCGACGAAACCCAGGCCCGGGCGCGCCGCGCGTCCTACAAGACCGTTGAGCTTCTCACCGAGATGTATGATCCCGCCATGTTCCGCAAGCTCAGCGGGCGAGGCCTGGCGCGCAAGTAGCCGTCCGGCCCGGCCAGCTCGCGGGAAACCGGAAGCCAGGGTTGCGCGGCCCAGACGTGATCGTCCGCTACTCCACGTCGCAGACGATCACCGTGATGTTATCGCGGCCGCCGCGGTCGTTGGCCATATCGATAAGCTGTGTCACCACGGTCTGCCGGTCGCCTTGCAGGAAACTGTGGACCTCACCGTCCTCCAGGTAGCCGTGCAGCCCGTCGGAGCACAACATGAAGCGATCGCCCGCCTTCACATCCAGATCGATGGTGTCCACCTCGACGTAGTCCTGGTGGCCAACCGCCCGCGTGATGACATTCTTGCCGGGCGACGATGCGGCCTCCTCCGGCGTGATCAGCCCCAGCTTGAGGCGGAAATTGACCAGGGTGTGGTCTTCGGTGAGCTGAACCGTCTTGCCGTCACGCGAAAGATAGACCCGGCTGTCGCCCACCTGGGCGATGAATGCCTTGCTGGATGTCACCAGCAGGGAAGACAGGGTGCTCGACATGCCCTTCTGCCGTGGATCGAGCTGGCCCATGCCGAAGACCATATAGCAAGCCGACTGCACGGCGCTTTCCAGCAGGCGGCGAACCAGACCAGAGTTCTCCTCGGTGGATGCCGCGGCAAAGGCGTCCAGCGTCTTGCGTCCCCGTTTGACCCAGGAGAGCACAAGATCCACGGATTCGGCGCTGGCCACCTCGCCCTTCGCGTTGCCTCCCACGCCGTCGCAGACGATGTACAAGCCCAGTTCATCGTCGCAAAGAAAAGCGTCTTCGTTATGAGGGCGCCGACGGCCGACGTCCGACTGGCCTGACGAGTGGATACGCATGCGGGCGAAATCATGGTACTACGAAACTCCAGCAGCGCCCAGGTTCTCCGTGCGATCTTCACATGATAAAATGAGGGCTTGATGCCAGACGAGGGAAAGGACACCACATTTCCCTCGCAGTTCGGGCGCTACACCCTGGTGCAGCGCCTGGCCACCGGAGGTATGGCCGAGGTGTTCAAGGCCAAGATCCTCTCTGGCCACGGCTTCGAGAAGCTGCTGGTCATCAAACGCATCCTGCCCAACCTGGCCGCGGACAAGACCTTCGTGTCCATGTTTATCGACGAGGCGAAGCTGACCGCGCAGCTCGTGCACCCGAAGATCGTCCAGGTCACCGACTTCGGCGAGGTCAACGGCCAGTACTTCATCGCCCTGGAATTCGTGGACGGGTTCGACGGCCTGGCCCTGCTCCGTTCGGCTGCACAGAAGCAGGTTCGCCTGCCCGTTCCCATCTGCATGTTCATAGCCATGGAGGTTCTCGACGCGCTCGACTATGCGCACAATGCCAAAGACATCGAGGGCAAGCCGATGCACCTGGTTCACCGCGACATTTCGCCATCCAACGTGTTCATCTCCCAGCGTGGCGACGTCAAGCTGGGGGACTTCGGCATCGCTCACGCGCAGGAGCGCGAGTCCAAGACCCAGGCTGGCACGCTGAAGGGCAAGTACGGCTACATGTCGCCTGAACAGGTTGCGGGCGCGGAACTGGACTGTCGGAGCGACCTCTTCGCCGTGGGCATCGTGCTGGCGGAGACGCTCATGGGCAAGCGTTTGTTCACCGCACAGAACGATCTCGACGTTCTGCTCATGGTGCGCGATGGCCGTCTGGATCGCTTCGAAAAATACGGCAAGGACATCCCCCAGGCACTCGAAGCCATCGTCCGAAGGGGGCTGGCCAAAAACGTGGACGAACGTTTCCAATCCGCCGCCGAGTTCCGCGACGCTCTCCATGACCTGGAATTCGAATTCGGCCTGCGCGTGGGCCCCGCCGACGTCGGCCTGCTGGCCTCTGACCTTTTCGACAAGCGCCCCGAGGCCATGGAGCGGCTGAAGGAGCACTCACGGAGGTGGGAGATCAAGTCAGAGGCCGCCCATGCGCGGCGGCACGGCGCGGGCTCCCAGCCTGGCCGCAGCCAGATCCCGCCACACAAGGGGCAGGGCGTCCAGGCCGGGGAAACCTCCATCCCGATCGACATGGACGGCACGGAGACGGGTTCTTCGGACGAGGACGGTTCAACTCCCGCCGCCACCGTGGTGGTCGCCGCCCTCGACGACGCGCTGGCCAAGTCGATGTCGCTGGTCGAGTTGGACCAGTACGCCACCCCGGCGTCCGGTCCCGGGCCGGGCTTGGACCCGATCTCGATCGATCATCTGGCGGGCGGGCTGGACACCCCGTCTCCTCTCGGCAATACGACGCCGCTTCCCAACACCTCCACCTACCGCGCGAAGGGCGGGAGTGGGCTGCGGCCAATCCTGGTCGGCATTGCCTCAAGCGAGCACCAGGCGAGCCAGGCGGCCGGTGCGGCCCACGCTGCGGTGCCGGGCGGTGATCCGTCGGTGCCGCCGGACAATACCGGGGATCTGGTGCTGATTTCCACCATGCGGGTCATCGCCGACCTGGCGGTGACCTCCGAAACCGGCCTGATCCGTTTCGCCCGCGGCAATCTGGTGAAAGACGTCTACCTCGTGCACGGGGCGCCCGAGTCGGTCAACTCCAACACGTCTGGCGATCGTTTCGGCGAATACCTTGTCACGCGCGGCTTTCTGCGTCCGTCCGATCTCGAGCGTGCGCTCGCCGAGATGCATCACTTCTCGGGCAAGCTGGGCGAAGCCTTGGTTGGGCTCGGCTTCATGCGGCCACTCGACGTATTCCGGCTCTTGTCACAGCAGGTGCGCGAGCGCGTGATGGAGTTGTTCACCTGGACCGAGGGCGATTTCAGCTTCTTCCGCGGCCTGCAAAACCCTGTGGCCGCGTTCCCGCTCGGACTGAACAGCTTCGAAATCCTGGGCGCGGGTGTGCTGGCCCTGAGCTACGACTTCCTGGCCAACCGGTTCGCGCCGCTCACCGGCTTCCGGCCGCGCGCGATGCCCAACCCACGCATCAACCCCGAGGCCTTTCGTCTCGGGCCCACTCCGCGCGAGGTTTGGGGTCTTCTCGACGGCACCCGCACCCTTGGTGAATGGACCGACAGCTTCGGCTCGGCGGATGAGCTGCTGACGTTCTACCGAACGCTGCACCTGCTGGTGGAGACCAGCCTCGCACAATTCGAGTAGCGACATTGTGCGGGTTGCGAAGACGGTGGCTCGTAGGGGCGGAGGTTGAGAACACAAAGGGGAGAGGGGAGATCACAGAGCCGGACGGGCCCAATCGGGAAGAGGAGCTTCGATGCGCAGGAGTTGGCCGGTCGTGGGGTGTTTGAACACGATGGTGGCGGCGTGCAAGTGCAAGACCGCTGGAGGTTCGACACTCGGGCTGGGTTCGCCATAGGTGGTGTCACCCACGACCGGTATGCCGAGATAGGCCAAGTGCGCTCGCACCTGGTGGGTTCGGCCCTTGCAAAGCCGCGTTTGGATGAGCGCGCTCCCGGATCTTTGTTCTAGCAGAGCCACCTCGGTGACTGCGGGCAATGGCTGGCGGCCACCGCCCAGTTTCACCCGCGATCCGCGACGGCCCACGCGGCCGATGGGCACCGCCACCAACAGAGTGCCAGGCTCGACGCCTGGGCTCACGAAGTCTTTCTGACCGGCGCCAAGTTCAGGAAAGCGACCTACCACCTCAGCGCGGTAGGTCTTCTCACAGTCCGGCGCCGCAAGGGCGTCACGCAGGCCTTGCCAGACGGCGAGACGGCGTGCAGCCACCAGCACGCCGGTCGTGCCGCGATCCAGGCGCTGTACCAGCCCTCCCTCCCTGGGATCGGGCGAGGCCGCCGCGCACTCGGGGAAGCGAGCCACCAGAGCACCGGCCAGGCTGGGCCCTTCACCGGCGCGCAGCGGGTGCGAGGGCAAGTCAGCGGGCTTGTCCACGACCACCAGGTCATCGTCGGCGTACAACACGGAAAGCGGAATCTCGGCCGCGGGCGTGGGTACGACCCGATCCTGGATGGGGCCGGCCATCTCCACTACCTGACCCTCGCCCAGGCGCAACCCCTTCTTCCCGGGACGCCCGCCCACGAATACGACTCTCTCGGCGATCGCGCGCCGGGCAGCGGTGGCACTGGGCACCACCTTCTGCCGCAACAGGAATGCATCCAGGCGCAACCCTGCCTCTGCCGTGCCCACAACGAAACGCATGGGTGCAAAACCTACCGCTTGCTCGCCGCAGTCTTTGTGGAGGTAGACGGCGGGCGCGAGGCTGGGCCGCTCTTGACCGATGACTTCGTCCCCGGTTTCGCGTCGCTCTTGGCGCCGGGCCTTGCGGCCGGCGCCGCCGGCACCGGCCGCGCAACGCTGGCCACGGTCTTGACCGGGCCGTGGGCCGTCGGCGTCGCCTTGGGCGTCGCGTGCGTCGAGGTATTCTTGGCCAGGATGGGCTTGCCCATCGGAGCGGGGCGCTTGGGAGTCGCGCTGCGGGCCGCAGTGATCTCGCGTGGTAGCTCCGGTGTCGGGGAATACACGACGATCTTCTGGCCCTCGCCAAGCTCGCTGGTGGCCGAGAGCCGGTTGATGCGCGCGAGGTCGCCTGGCGCCAAACCGTAGCGCTTCGCGATCTTGGCCAGCGTGTCGCCCGCGCGCGCCGTGTATTGCAGTCGCGTCTTGCCCCGGCGGGCCGCCTCCAGGTCCAAGAACTCCTGCGAGCCCAACGTGACCACGCGAATCTTGTCAGGGTCGAGCAAGGCCACGTTCGCGCGGTCGAAGCCGTCCCGCACGAAGATCTGCAACACCAGCTTGGGCTGTAGCTTCGCCTCCGGGTCGAGGTTGTTCCACTCGACCAGATTGTCGACGCTCACGTGGAAGACATCGGCGATCTCGTCCAACGTGTCGCCATCCCTGGTGCGATAGAAGACGCGTTCGCTGCCAGGGATGCCAAACGTGTGATCGGGCACCGCGACCAGGATGGTGTCGTCGCTCTCCTCGCCTGCACTGGACGCTGGCGCCGGGGCCCCGGACCGGGCCGGGACTAGGATGGTGGTTCCCCCGCGCAGATCGGCGGTGTCACCCACGCCGTTGAGGCGCTTGAGTTCGCGCAGCGAAACACCGCGCGCCTTGGCCACGCTTTCCAGCGTCTCGCCGAAACGCAAAACCAGTGTTTCGACCCGTTCGCTCGATCTGCGAAGTTGCGCGACCGCCTGGGCATAAAGCCCGGACGAGCCGAGCGGGATGCGAACCGTGCAGGGACCACGATCGGGCGGCGCGCGATCGCGCAGGAGCTCAGGATTGAGCGCCTCGATGACCTCGGAGCTGGTGCCTGCTGCCCGTGCCAGGCTGGTGAACGACGTCCCGGCCGGGACTTGGATGGTGTCGTACGCCCAGGGCGGATCGGGTGCCACGTCGGCAAATCCAAATGCGGCCCGATTGTGACCCACGATAGCCGCGGCCAGGATCTTCGGCACGTAGAGCGTCGTCTCCCAGGGTAGTCCTGATTCGTGACGACAGAGCTCCCAGTAGTCGTTGGTGTTGTAGCGGGCGATGGACCGGAGGACAGCGCCGTACCCCGCGTTGTAGGCAGCGAAGGCCAGGTGCCACGAGCCAAAACGAACGTAGAGATCCTTGAGGTAGCGCGCGGCCGATTCGGCGGCTCGCTCGGGATCGCGGCGACCATCGACCCAGTGGCTAACTTCCAGGCCGTAGGCCCGAGCCACCTGCGGCATGAACTGCCACACTCCGCCCGCGCTCTTGTTGGAAGTTGCGCCAGGCTCGAAACCGCTTTCGACCATGGCGAGGTAGATGAGATCCTTGGGCAACTCGTTGCGCACGAGCACGGCCTCGAAGGCTGCGCGGAAGCGCTCCATCTTGCGCAGCCACGAGGCCATGATGGCGTGGCCTTTGGGATCGCTCTTGAAGAAGTCCAGGTAGCGAATCACCTGGGGCGCCCAGCGCACGGGGAGATCGGGCAGCACCAGAGCCTGTGCCCACTCGGGTCTTGAGGAGGAAGCCGCCTTGTCGCCCCGGGCCGCGATCTCGGGGCTGCGCAGCTGCCAGGGAAGATCTCCTGTCCCGCCCCAGCGGCCGGTCAGCCCGGGCGGCAGTGGTGCGGCCACATCGTCAGGCTCGACGTCCAGCAGCTCGGGCGCGCCAAGGCGCGGAAAGGCTCGCGCCTCGAAACGGTGTACCTCGCGCAATTCGGGGCTTTCGTTGGCGTCCAAATCGTCGAGTGGGCTGCCACGCACGGCCTTGCGCTCGGCCGGGTTCTCCTGGATCGGATCCGCGCCAGACTCGGCGGCCTTGCCGGCGTTCTTCGTTGCCGCTGGCCCAGGGCCGCGCCCCGAGGGTTGGCCTGCCAGCGCGGAAGGCGCAGATGCGGCCACGCCGATCGGGACCAGAATCAAGGCAGCGCGCGCGGTCAGCCGCATGGGACTGGATCGTACAGGATCACTCACAGGGGACCAAGAAATGGCCCGTTCGCTCGATTGCCCCCATGGATGTGCGGTGGTATAGAGAGGGCCGGTGCACAAATGTTTGGAATAGGCGCTGGCGAATGGGTTCTCATTCTTCTCGTCATCCTGGTGGTGTTTGGCGCAAGCAAGCTCCCCCAACTCGGTGATGGATTGGGCCGCGCTATCAAGAACTTTAAGCGGGCCGTCACGAGCGCAAACGAGATCGAAGTTTCGCCGAAAAAGAGCGAGATTCCTGGTGAGCAGACCAAGCCCGGTTCTGCTCAGTCAAGTGAGCCGGCGCCCAAGCCGTAGCCCCGCGAAGACCGGATGGCTAGCAAATCTAAAGACTTCTAGTGCCGCAGAACGCCTGCTCTGCGGCCGGTTCTTCCGATGAATTCCGCTTTGATAACGCCGAATTATGACTTAGTCCTTGACGCGCCACACGTGCGGGGCAGATTAAAGCCATGACTGCACGCACGATCAAACGGTATTCAAATCGGAAGCTGTATGACACCCATGACAGCCACTATGTCACCCTGCAACAGATTGCCGCTCTGATTCGCAACGGCGACGAGATCCGGGTCATCGACAAGACGACTCAGCAGGATCTGACGGCTGCCACAATGGCGCAGATCATCTTCGAAGAGGAGAAGCGGGGACCCCGCCTCCCGGCCGAAGGGCTGCGTCGTATCATCCGCAGTGGCCTGACGGCTCACTAACGTGGGAACCCTGGGAGGGGTTCGCTCTGCCCTTCGGCCCCCCACGCCCCACACCTACCCCGCTCGCTGCGCTCGGCCTCGCCATGCCCTCCCGCGCTCTGGCTCTGGCGGGCAAAGCCCGCCTTCGCCTACGCGATCATGCGAGCCCCCTAGGAGGAGTTACACGACTGTCAGAAGTCCAGGCCGGTGCTGAGCGACATGGCGTTCTGCGTGCCGCTCTGATCTTTAGCGCTGTATGCGCTTCCGTCTCGGCTTGAGCCGGCGAAGAAGACCTCATATTGCGCGGCAAAGAATACGATTGCGAACCGAAGCTTGAATCCGGCGAACAATCGGTAACGAGTGATGACGTTTTGATCCGGGAAACTGAAGTTCGCGTTGAAATCGTTCTTCGTTCCGGACTGAGACGGGGCGCAGTACGGGTTTCCCGGATCGCTGCCAGCGGGCAAAGCCGCAAGCTGGGTGGCATCGCACGAGGGCGTGGCATCCAGACGTCCGCTATGGGCGAAGATTGAAATCCAGCTCCAGCCGGCAAAGGGCTCGAGCCGAGCCGTCCCGAGGAGGCCGAATCCCTTCGACACCAGAAAGTCGAGGCTGGTGGTTGTCATAGTCACCTGATCCGTGCCGGTCAGGTATGAAACCGCTCCGCGCACCGCGAAGGAGGGGACAGGCCAGTCGTGAAACCCCTCGTGGATTGCCACCTTCGCGTAGCTTTGCCAAGCCAGGAGCTGGGAGTCGAGAAGGTGCATGACCCCGAAACCCAACTCGATGGTCGGCACGGGCAACAGGATCCCCTTGCGCACAAACGCCCCCACCGTCGTCAGCATGGCATCGGGTCGTGTGGCCATGGGATTGTTCGCTGACACGCCCTCGACGCCGTTCCAGAACCTCTGGTTGTTGCTGATCCCCGTCAGGCCGAGCTCGGCGGAAAGCTGGAACCCGGCGATCCCTGCCGTGTCAGCCACCATGGGGATGCGGGGTGCGAGCACGACGCCCAACTCGGACATCAGGCTGCGGAAGTCCTGCCTGCCATTCAGGTCCGGCACGACCGGGCCCGTGATCGAACCGTCGGCTCCGCGCTGCACCCACGAGCACTCCGGAACCCCGCCAGGCAGGCTGGACGGCGCCTGGGGGCACAGGTTGAGCAGCTGGAGGTCGTTCCTTCCTGCCCACGCGCGAGAGGCGAACGTGGCCATCACGAGCATCACGACTGACGCGGCAAGATGAGAACGAACCAAGCCCATCAAGGTGCAACGGTAAGTTTTGCTGGTCAGCTCTGTCAAGGAAGGTCTCGGGGTCGACGACAGCCGCCGGATCGCACGGGCACGCGCCGCTCGCTCGGGTTTGACCACATGGTCTTCGTCTCGTAGCTTGCGGGGCACATGTCCCCTGTCCCCCTGGTGACCAGATTGTTCGGCGAGTCCCTTTCCCTGCTCGGCCCCATCGGGGCGGGGCTCGCCATCCTGGTCGCGATCGTTTCCCTTTTCTTCGCATACCGCTTCGAGCGCTTCGTGGCCGTGCGCTACCTGCAGCGCACGTCACCCTCGCGTGCCATCCGGGTCGGCCTGTACGCAACCGTGGCGGGAGTCTTGGCCGGCCTCGGGATGATGGCGGCGGCTCGCGGTCAGGTGCGTGGCCTGGAGACTGCGGGCGTGGTCCTCGCGCTGGTGGCTGCCCTGGCCATGCTCTTGTTCGTCCTGCTACGGGTGTTCTCCGTCTTCACCACGGTTTCGACCATGGGAGTTGTCCTGGGAGTCGCGTCGCTGGTGGTGGTGCTGGCCGTGACCAGCGGCTTCGAGCACGAGTTTCAGGACAAGGTCCTGGCGGTCAACGCCCACCTCATCGTGACCTCGTATGGGCTGGAACGGGACATGGCGGAGGCAGAGCGGGACGCGGAGGTCATCAAGAAGAAACTGGCGGGCCTGCCCGGGCTGGAGCGCATGTCCACCTTCAGCTTCACAGCCGGCGAAGTCATGATTGGCAAGGTAGGCGCCAACCTCAAAGGTGTCGACCTCTCCGATGGCGCACCCGAACTGCGACGGATCATGGTGGCCGGCTCTCTGGATGACCTGGGACGGCCGGCCCACTGCGCGGAGGCGCAGCCGGTTCAGGACCCGGCCGCGGCCGAACCAGTGGGCCGGATCGTGCTGGGCAGCGAGCTGGCGCATCGCCTGCACAGCCGCGTAGGCGATTGCCTGCAGGTCCTGGTGCCCTTCTCCGGGGGCATCGACTCGGCGCCCAGCGCCTACACCTTCCGCGTGGTCGGCATCTCGTCGCTGGGCTTTCACGAGTACGACGCGCGCCTCGCCTACATCAACCTGGAGGATGCGCGCCGCATGGGCAACGCGCGCCAGTCGATTTTTGGAGTGGAGTTGCGCTTTGCCGACCCGATGCAGGCCGTCCGCATCGAGCCCGAGGTTGAACGCCGCCTGGGCCCAGAGGCGCGCGTGATCGACTGGAAGACGCTCAACCGCAATCTGTTCGCGGCGCTGTCGATGCAGAAGCTGGTGATTGCCATCCTGCTCTTCTTCATCATCGTGGTGGCCGCGTTCAACATCATCGCCTCGCTCATGCTCATCGTGCTGTCCAAGGTGCGCGAGATCGCGATTCTCGCTTCCATGGGCGCGCGCTCCTCGACGCTGCTGCGGGTCTTCTTGGCCGCGGGAACCTTCGTGGGTTTCGCGGGTACCGGTCTCGGTATCCTGTACGGCCTGGCCATCTGCGGCCTGGCCGGGCTCTACGGCTATCCCTTGGATCCCAAGGTGTACCTGATTGCGCGCCTGCCGGTGCAGATCTCCCTGCCCGAGATCCTGCTGGTGGCGGCCGCCACCCAGCTCATCTGTTTCGTAGCCACTCTCTACCCAGCGGTGCGCGCCGCCCGGCTGCGCGTGGTCGATGGGTTGCGCTACCTGTAGCCTACTTTGCCTCGTACTTCGACGGACACTTGGTCTCGATCTTGTCGGCCAACAGGCGTCCGTCAGGCGCGAGCACACCGGCGGCGATGACTTCCGCGCCTGCCTTGAAGGTATCGGGTGGAATGCCGTGAAACTCGGCGCCGATGACGGCAGGCGCGCGCGGGGCCCGGCTGGTCAGCTTGAAACGATAGCGCAGCGACGCCTTGTCCGATTCCAGCGAGCCCTCCACCACGTCGCCGTGCACGCGCAGGCGTTTGCCTTGATAGCGGGCGGCGTCCGCCAGGACCTCGTCGACGTACTTGTAGTACTCGGCGCCTTCCCGCGTCGATGCCCACAAGAGTCCGCCCAGGGCTGCGGCCACGACGACCACGGAGATGACAATCTTCCAGGCGCCACGGCTCTGCGTTGCCGTCATCTGCGGCTTTGCGCGCTCGTCACCAGCGAGTCGGCTGTCGGGGGAAGACATTCGCAAAGCATAGCGCCGGGCGTGCGCGGTGCCATGGCGCTCGCCATGAGGCGCGCCGAAGCTCGACGCACGGACAGCCGCCCGTCATCAACGTCGAGGGAGATCGGCCAACTTGTGAAAGTAGCGACAGAACATCTCCATGCCCCGACCGGCCTGGCCCCAGTCGAAGTTCTCGTCGATGGCGTGGTAGCCGTGCTCGGGCAACGCCAGTCCGAGCAACACTACGGGCGCGCGCAGGATTCGATCCATGGTCACCACCGCGCCGATCGAGCCACCCTCGCGGGTGAGCGCGGGCCGCTTGCCGAAGGCTTCGTACATGGCCTGCTGGGCGGCTTCCAAGTGCGGACCCGACGGATCGACGAGATAGGGCGACAGCGAGGATTCGTGAATCACCTGGGCGTCGGGGCAGTGGTGCCGCACGAAACCTTCAATCAGACGAAACATGCGCGCCGGGATCTGGTCGGGCACCAGCCGGCAGGACAGCTTGGCCTCGGCCCGATGGGGCACGATGGTCTTGATGCCAGCCCCGGTGTAGCCGCCGGTCAGGCCGTGAACCTCGAAGGTGGGCGCGGTCATGATGGCCTCGCGCAGGTGAGCGTCGTCGGCAAAGCGCACGCTAGAAAGGCCGTGCGCACGCTGGAAGCGGCGACGAGAAAAGCCGGCGCTGGCGAGCCGACGGCGCTCGGTCGCACCGACGCGACGAACGTCGCGGTAGAAGCCAGGAATCTTCACCCTGCCGGTGCGGGCGTCGTAGCAATCGTTGATGAGCGCGCACAATTCGCCCAACGGATTGCGGGCAGCACCGCCGGTCGTCCCCGAATGTACGTCCTTGTCGCCGGTCTGCAGTCGCACGCAGAAACCGAGAAGGCCGCGCAGACCATACGGGATTGCCGGACGACCCGCCTGCGGCCACAGCGTGTCGGAGACCACGATGGAATCCGTACGCAGCGGGGTCCGTTGCTTGCCGCCCCTGGCAAGCTTGCGAAGTGCACCCTCGAAACTGGGACTGCCCACCTCCTCCTCGGTTTCCCAGAGGAACTGGAAGTTGAGGCGGACGCCGTCCTGCAAAGCCAGTCGCGCGCCGAAGAGCGCGGCCAGGGCTGGCCCCTTGTCGTCGGTAGCGCCGCGGCCGTGCCATCTGTCACCGTCGCGGACCAGCTTGAAGGGCGGGCTGTGCCACTCGTTGGCTTCCGCGGGTTGCACGTCGAGGTGATTGTAGATGGTCACCGTCGGGTACTTCGCGTCTTGCACCAGGCGCCCGAGCACCAGGGGGAGTCCCGCGGTCCCGATGCATTCGACCTGCGCACCCATCTCGCGCAGAAGCGCGCAGCCCTGCTGCGCGACCTTCTCCATGTCGGTCCGGCGGCCGGGATCCATGCTCACCGACGGGATCTCGACCAAGGCGGCCAGTTTCTCCTCGAACTCGCGGCGCAGGCCGGCGCTGCGGTCGCGTAGCTCCGACTGCGAGAACGACTTTCGCTTACTCATGGCCAGCTGACATACCATGGGCCGCGCGACCTCGCAGCACCGGAGCCGGAAGCCGGAGGCCGGTGGGCCGGGGCCGGAAACGGATCCGCGCGCCGGGGCCGCGGTCGGTCAACCAGCTACGAATTCTCGATCGGCGGCACCTAATGCCTGAAGGCCAGAAGCCACGCACCCGCGACCGTGGCCACGGTCGCGATCAGGCAGAGGGCCTGTGCTGGCTGTCTCACCGGCCGTCGCACGAAGTGTCCGAGAAACAGACCAAAGCCCAGGCCGAAGAGCAGGCCCGCGGCATGGGCCAGCATGTCGGATCGGTCGCCCACGCCCAGCATGGCGAAAAGGCCCAGGCTGGCCGCGATGGCCAGAAGAAAGGCGCGCTTGAAGCGACCCACTGTTCGTGCACTGTAGCGCCGTAGGAACTGCAGGCCAGCCAGCAACCCCAAAGCCGCAAAGGTTGCGGTGGACGCCCCCACCACGGTGTGGGGATTGCCATAGACGTACGCAGTGAGAAGGTTGCCGGCCGCACCCGCCAGCAGAGTCGCGAGGAGCGCCAGACCCCCGCCCAGCCAGCGCCCTAGCGCCGAAAGGAACACCAGGAACGCCACTGCGTTGCCCGTGACATGCATGAAATCGGTGTGCAGGGTGAGCGCGGTCACGGCCCGCCACCACTGCCCGTGCACGATCGAACCCGCGATGCCACTGCCGGCGCGAAACCAACCGCCGGCATCGGCGCCAGCGCGCGGCCCTGACACCCAGAAGAAGGCCGCGATGGTCGCCGCCGCGGCCAGCCCGACAAAGGATCGCCCGTGGTCGGGTGCCTGCGGCTCGCGCGCCGGCTCCTCGCTGGCCTCCCGGTCGGCGGCATCGAGCGCGGCCAGCGCCGTGGCCACCAGCGGGGGCGGCACCAGCACGGCCCAGCCCTCCTCGGTTATTCCCATCCGGTGGGCAATGCCTACGGCTTCGAGGACGAAATCCCACGCCTCCGCCTGCGCGCGACTGGGCGACACGCGCACGGCAGCTTCGGCAGGGACCTCAGCAGTCACCGTGCTATTGTAGTCACCGAATCGTCTCTATGTCGTCTCTGGCCCGCGGGTCATCAGGATCTTGCCGGAGCGGACCAGTTCGACCAGGCCGAAGGGGCGCAGCAGCGAGATGAAGCTGTCCAGTTTCTCGCTGCCGCCGGTCACCCGCAGAATGAGCGAGCCGGTCCCGCAGTCAACCACCTTGGCCTTGTAGTGCTCGGCGATCTGCAAGATCTCGGTTCGCTCGCTCACCTCGGCCTGCAGCTTGATGAGCGCGATCTCGGTCTCCACCACCGACTGGCCGGTGTGATCGATGGCGTGTACCACGTCGACCAGCTTGGCCACCTGCCGGATCATCTGTTCCAGGGTGTCGGCCGCGCCCCGGCAGGTGATGGTCATGCGCGAAAAGCCGGCGTCGCTTGGGTCGGGGCTGACCACCAGGCTCTCGATGTTGTAGCCGCGGCGGGCGAACACCAGGGCCACGCGCACCAGCACACCGGGCTGGTTGCGCACCAGCACCGAGATGGTGTGCAAAGGATTGGCTTCAGCCACGGCCACGGGGGCGGCAAGTGCGGCACTCATGATTTCCTCTCGCTCAGGGTCGATGGCAGGCACGCAGGTGCGGTCATGACGGCTCCTCGCTTTCGTCGGGTTCGGCGCGCGGCGGATCGATGATCATCTCGCGGAAGCTGGCGCCCGCGGGCACCATGGGGAATACGTTGCCTTCCTTCACCACCTCGGCGTCGATGAGGCAGGGACCAGCATCGTATTCCATGGCCGCCTGGAGCACGCGGTCCACGTCGGCGGCCCGACGCAGGTGCAGACCCTTAGCCCCGTAGGCCTCGGCCAGCTTGACGAAATCGGGATTGCCGTCGAGGTCGATGCCCGACAGGCGGTTGTCGTAGAACATCTCCTGCCACTGACGAACCATGCCCAGGTAGTGGTTGTTCATGATGATGACCTTGACCGCCAGCTTGTGCACCACGGCCGTGGCCAGCTCGGACAGCGTCATCTGGAACCCGCCGTCGCCGACGACGGCCCATACCGGCCGTTCGGGATGGCCCAGCTTGGCGCCGATGGCCGCCGGGAAGCCGAAACCCATGGTCCCGGCGCCGCCCGATGACAACCAATGACGATTGCACGTGGTGCGCAGGAACTGGGCGGCCCACATCTGGTGCTGACCCACGTCGGTGACCACGATCGAGTCGCGGCCGCCCAGCTTGTCCAACCGATCCAAAATGTGTTGCGGTCGCAAGCCACCCTTCTTCGGGTAGTGCAGCGGGAATTCCAGGCGCCAAGCCGCGATCTGCTCCAACCATTCGGTCCGCTCGCCTTTGTCGACCAGCGGGATGAGATCCTCGATCACCAGGCGCGCATCACCGGACAGGGCCAGGTCGGGCACCAGGATCTTGCCGAACTCAGCCCGGTCCACGTCCACGTGAATCTTGACGGCGTCCCGGCAGAACTCGGACAGCTTGCCGGTGATGCGATCGTCCCAGCGTGCACCGATAGCCATGATGAGATCGCAGTCGGCCACCGCCTTGTTGGCGTAGGCAGTGCCGTGCATGCCCAGCATTCCGAGGTGCAAGGGCTGATCCTCGGGCACCGCACCCTTACCCAAAAGGGTGGTGACCACCGGCGCTTGCAGCTTCTCGGCGAGTTCGAGGATCGCCGGGCCCGCGTCGGACATGACTGCGCCGTGCCCGACGTAAAGCACAGGCCGGCGGCTCTTGCCGAGAAACTGCGCGGCCCGCGCGAGGTCCTGCGCCTCCGCCCGGCTGGGCACGTGGTAGCCGGGCAGGTCGACCGAATCGACAAAGGGAGCGTCACAGGGGCCGGCCGCCAGATCCTTGGGCAGGTCAACCAGCACCGGGCCAGGCCGGCCGGTGGTGGCAATGTAGAAAGCCTCTTTGATGATGCGCGGGATGTCGGCGGCCTGGCGCACGAGATAGCTGTGCTTGACCACGGGATAGGTGATGCCGGTCATGTCCGCTTCCTGGAAGGCGTCTTTGCCCAGCAGCGACCGCACTACCTGCGCGGTGATGACCACCATGGGCACCGAGTCCATGAGCGCGGTGTACAGGCCGGTGATGGTGTTGGTGGCGCCCGGACCCGAGGTCACCAACACGACGCCCGGCTTGCCGGTCGCGCGCGCGTAGCCGTCGGCCATGTGGGTCGCGCCCTGCTCGTGGCGAACCCGGACCAGCTTGATCTTCGACCCGATGAGCGCGTCGAAGAGCGGGATGGCGGCGCCGCCCGGCAACCCGAAGATGATCTCCACGCTTTCGCGCTCCAGGCACTGCACGACCTTCTCGCCGCCAGTGGGAATCTTCTCCTGGGCTTGAGCCGCAGTGGCGGGCTTGCCTCGAAGTTGCGTATTCTGGCGCGACTTTGTCTTCTTCTTCACTGCCGTCTTTGCCATCTTTGCCTTTTTTCTCATAAATCGTCAGATCTCACCCCGAATATCCACAGAAACATGACGACTACGATGCCAATTTGTATCACATCCACGCCTCATCGCCACAAAGATTAGTATTTCTGCGGCACACTGCATCGCTCCGCTGGCCGCAAAGCGTGTGTTCCACGAGAGGCGCGCGGTGATAGAGTCCGAGCGGTCCTTTGCGCCAGATGAAACTCTGCTCGAATGCTCTCCTGCTTCTGTCCCTGCTGTGTGCGTGCGGGCGCGACCCGCTCAAAGGAAACCCAGCGACAGCCGGCGGTGGGTCGAGTGGCGGCACGAGTGCCACGAGCGACGCTTCCGGTGGCAGCTCGGGCAGCGGGAGCGGCCTAGCCGTTGCACGAGTTGGGGACGACGGAATCTGTGGCGCCACGATTTGTCCTCAGGGGCAACAATGCTGCCTCAGCACAGGGAACTGCGTGGCGCCGAGCCGAGTCGCCAGCGATTGTCCGGAACCCACGCCGAGGCCCGCGATCTGCGGCGGCGTGACCTGCCCCACCGGACAGATCTGCTGCTTGCTCGATGGGAATTGCATCGACCCGTCGACCGCGGGGACGAGTTGCCCGAAACCGAGCGTACCGTCGAACGACGGTTCCCTCCCGAGCGCACTGCCGGACAGCGGTTTCCTCGCGGGTGCGTCGTCGACCGGCGCTTCCCTCCCCTGCGCGTCCAACGCAGATTGCCGCCCGACCCAGTTCTGCTCGACGGAGAGTCAAGCCCTTTGCCAGGGACCGGGGACCTGCGTATCACGTTCGAATTGCGGCTACAGTTCGGGAACCGCGCAATACTGCGGGTGCGACGGGGTTACCTACCCGGATGTTCAGTCGGCCTGCCGAGCCGGCGTTTCCACGCTATCTCACTTCCCGTGCGGCACCCCAGTGGATCCCGACGCAATGCCTGGCAGCCCGCGTACTCCCGTGATCTACTGCGCAACGAGCGACCAATGTCCGCAGGGCCAGCAGTGCTGCTCCATCACAGGCCGCTGCTACGATGCGAGTATCCCATACCTGTGTACGTCACCTCCTCCGGGGACGACGATCTCCTGTGTGGATGATAGCCAATGTACCAACATCGAGTTCTGCTCGGGCTCGGGGTGCTCTGGCCCCGGTGGATGTCTCGCCTTCTCGACGGCGGACTGCGGTGGAGAACTGAAACCGGTCTGTGGGTGCGATGGAAAATCGTACACGAACGCGAGTTGCGCGGTCGCGGTCGGGGTTCGCACCGCCCACGACGGTGTCTGCGCTGGCGCTGACTCGGGCCTCTGAGTTTCTCCGCGCCTTCCCCAGCCGACGCCGCTACTCGACGGTCACGCTCTTGGCCAAGTTGCGCGGCTGATCCACGTCATTCCCGCGCGCCAGCGCCACCGCGTAGGCCAGCATCTGCAGGGGCAGCACGGTCAGCATCGGCTGCAGCAGCGACGGCGCATCGGAAACCCACAGCACGTCCTCGCAGTGCTGCAGAATCGCCGTGTCGCCCTTGGTGGCCACCGCGATGACCTGGCCCTCGCGGGCGCGCACCTCGGCCAAATTCGACAACACCTTGTCGTAGCCCTTGCCCCGAGTCGCGATGATGACCACAGGCAAACCGTCGCCGATGAGCGCGATCGGCCCGTGCTTCATCTCGCCGGCGGCATAGCCCTCGGCATGGATGTACGAAACTTCTTTCAGCTTGAGCGCGCCCTCGAGCGCGATGGGGTAGTTGGTACCACGCCCAAGAAAGAGGAAGTCGCGCACGTTCTTGTACTTGTGGGCCAGCACCTTCAGATCACCGCATTCCTTGAGCGTTTCGCTCATCTTGTGCGGGATGTGCATCAGTTCGCCCACCAGCTCGGTGGCCGCCACGCCGGCCAGGGCGCCGTTGCGTCGGCCCAGGTGAATGGCCAGCAACGCCAGCGCCGCGAGCTGGGCCGTGAAGCACTTGGTGGACGCAACGCCGATCTCGGGACCGGCGTGCGTGTACAGCACCAGATCCGAGGCGCGTGGGATGGCCGAGTCCACCACGTTGCAGATGGCGAAGGTGCGCGCGCCCCGCGCCCGTGCCTCTTTGATCGCCGCCAGGGTGTCGGCGGTTTCGCCGCTCTGGGAGATGCCCACCACCAGATCCTTCGATCCAACCACCGGCTCCCGGTAACGGAACTCGCTAGCCAGATCGACTTCGCAAGCAATGCGCGCGATATTCTCGATGAGGAACTTGCCCACCAGGCCGGCGTGATACGAGGTCCCGCAGGCCAGGATGACCACGCGGCCGGGCAGCGGCGTCACCTCTTGGTCCTCCAAGACGGCATCGTTGCTGTCGGGGAGCAGGCGTCCGCGCAGGGTATCGGTCACCGCGCGCGGCTGCTCGTGGATCTCCTTCAACATGAAGTGCGGATAGCCGGCCTTTTCAGCCTGCCCGGCCGTCCAGGTCACGGTGCGCGGCTTGCGCACCACGGGATTTCCGTCGAGATCGGTGATGCGCGCGCCTGACCGATCCAGTTCCGCGATGTCGCCGTCCTCGAGGAACAACATGTCGCGGGTTTGTTCAAGAATGGCGGGGGCATCCGAGGCGATGAAGGTCTCGCCGTTGCCCACGCCCAACACCAGCGGAGATGCATTCTTCGCCGCCACCAGCGCATTCGGACTGCGGTCAGACAGCACCGCGATGGCGTAGGCGCCCGTCACCTGGCGCAGGGCCGTCCGTACCGCCTCGACCAGCGAGCCCGCGCCTGCCTGCAAGGCCTCATCGATCAGATGGGCCAGCACTTCGGTGTCAGTCTGCGAAGAGAAATGGCGGCCCGAGGCGATCAGCCGCTCGCGCAGCTCAACGTGGTTCTCGACGATCCCGTTGTGCACCACCGAGATGGGGCCGGCCTTGTGCGGGTGGGCGTTCTCGTCGGAAGGCCGGCCGTGGGTCGCCCAGCGCGTGTGTCCGATGCCGTACGCGCCCACCGGACTCTCCGCCGCCAACAGCTTCTCCAGGGCCGCCAGCTTGCCCTGACAGCGCACCAGATGGGCCTCGCCACCATTGCACACCGCGATCCCTGCCGAGTCGTAGCCCCGGTACTCCAGGCGGCGCAGCCCGCCCAGCAGGATGGGCGTCGCTTCACGTGCTCCTACGTAGCCAACAATTCCACACATGGTTCTGACTCGCATTCATCTACCCGGCCTGCTTGCACGACGCCAAGATTCTTTTTCGGCTCCGTTCGAGGTCGCCGCACGCGCTGCGGCCAAGACTGTCCCCCGCGGAACACCTTTTCCCCGCGCACGCAAGAGCTTCGTTGCAATCGAGGTTGACAGGCTTGGCTTCACCAGAGTTCGGATGCAATACTCATGGGGGATGGACGACTTCCACTGCTCCTTCTGCCAAAAGCGCCGGCGCGAGGTGCGGAAGCTCATCTCAGGACCGCGGGTCTTCATCTGCGACGAGTGCGTGGCCCTGTGCAACGACATCATCGCCAAGGAAGAGGCGGCGGAACGTCCGCGCTACCCGCGGCCGCGCGAGATCTACGACGAGATCGACTGTTACGTGATCGGGCAGGAGCGGGCCAAGAAGGCCCTGGCGGTGTCTGTATACAACCACTACAAGCGCATCGGCCAGCACGGCAAGGCCGGCGATGTCGAGATCCAGAAGGGCAACATTTTGCTCATCGGACCCACCGGCTGCGGCAAGACCCTGCTGGTGCAGACCCTGGCGCGCAAGCTGGACGTGCCCTTTGCCATGGCGGATGCCACCACGTTGACCGAGGCCGGCTACGTGGGCGAGGACGTGGACAGCGTGATCAAGGCGCTGTACCGGAACGCGGGCAACGACGCCGACAAGGCGGCGCGGGGAATCGTCTGCATCGACGAGATCGACAAGATCGCGCGCAAGGGGGGCGGGCCCTCGGTGACCCGCGACGTGTCGGGTGAGGGCGTGCAGCAGGCCCTGCTCAAGATCCTGGAAGGCAAGCAAGCCTCCATCACGCCCGACGGCGCCCGCAACCGGCCCCAACAGGAGCTGGTGCAGGTGGATACCACCAACATCCTTTTTGTATGCACGGGCGCCTTCAACGGGTTGGAGGAGTTGGTGCGCCGGCGCACGGGAACGCGCGGCCTTGGCTTCGGCGCCACCATCAGCAAGAGCGACGAATCGAAGAACGAGCTGCGGGCGATGGCGCGCACCGAGGATCTCATCAAGTACGGGATGATTCCCGAGTTCATGGGCCGCTTGCCCATCATCGTCGCCGCCGACGAGCTGGACGTGGACGATTTGATGGCCATTCTGTGGAAGCCCAAGAACGCGCTGGCCAAGCAGTACGAACGCCTGCTGGATCTCGAGGGCGTCAAGCTGCGTTTCACCGAAGACGCTCTGCGCAGCGTGGCCGAGGAGGCCGCGCGCCGCAAGTCCGGGGCGCGCGGGTTGCGTGCCATCCTGGAAGAAGTCATGCTCGATGTGATGTACGAGATTCCTTCGCTTAGTGGGGTGACAGAATGCGTGGTAACCCGCGAAGTCGTCGTGTCGCGCGGGCGCCCGCAGCTCGTACGGGAGAAGAAGGCGTCGTAGGCTTCCGCGCGGGTGGTGGTTGACTAAACTTGGGGGGCCGGTCTACCGAAGTCTTCACCTAGGCCCGTGCAACGCGAGGAGGACCATGCTGACCGAAAGCGAAAAGGCGCAAATTCGAGAGGTTCTGGAAGGGGCGAAGAAGCGGCTGGCACTGACCGGCCAGCACGCGCTCAGTTATTCCATGAACCATGAGCGCAACATTGGCCGCGACTCCATTGACGAGTCGATGGAGGAGGAGATCTTCTCCACGGAAATGCGGCTTCACGATCGCGAAAAGTACCTGTTCGGCAAGATCGACAAGCAGCTTGCTCGTCTCGACAACGGGTCGATCGATACCTGTGAATCGTGCGGCGAGGCCATCTCGTTCAAGCGCTTGCTTGCGCGACCCGTGACCACGCTGTGCATCGACTGCAAAGAACAACACGAGCGCGAAGAGACAGCGGTTGAGCAGGCTGGTCGCGGCGGCGCCCTCGATGCGAACGCGGGTGAGGAGATGGGCGGAGCGGGTGCAACCAGCGAAGACTGAGCGCGGCTTTCCGCCCGGCCAGGCCAGCGTGGGCACGCCCGAGCTGGCCGCCAGCCCGTGGCTGTGGCGGCCGGGCTGGCTGACAATGCTTGACTGTCAACCGCAGGTCTCCTCTGCTATATAGGCTTCACCTTCAATCGCACGGCCCGCCCGATGTCCGAAAGCCGCTATCGAGTTACTGAGCGTATTGCCGCCGGCGGTATGGCCGAGGTGTTCAAGGGCGTGGCGGAGTCGCTGCAGGGTTTCCGCAAGAACGTCGCCATCAAGCGGATCCTGCCGAATCTGACCAAGAACCAGAAGTTCGTGACCATGTTCTTGGACGAGGCGCGCCTCTCGCTCTTCCTGCAGCACGCGAACATCGTCCAGGTCTTCGACATCGGGCGCGTCGACGACACGTATTTCATCGTGATGGAGTACGTCGACGGGGTCGACCTCAAGGCAATTTTCGAATGGCGGCGCCGCATCCGCAAGCGTCTGACCATCGGCCAGACCATCTACATGATCATGGAGGTCTGCAAGGGCCTTGCCTATGCGCACGATCTAACCAATCCGGAGACCGGCCGGCCGTTGGGCATCGTCCACCGCGACATCTCGCCGGCGAACGTGCTCATCTCGCGTAACGGTGAGATCAAGCTGGCTGACTTCGGACTGGCCAAGGCCGCCAGCCAGGTGGAAGCGACCGACCCGGGCGTGGTCAAGGGCAAGATGAGCTACCTGTCGCCCGAGGCGGCCCGCGGTGAGAACGTGGATCAGCGGGCCGACATCTTCGCGGTAGGCATCCTGCTCTACGAGGCGCTGACCAGCAAACGTCTGTTCTACGGCGAGAGCGACTACCAGACGGTGGAGATGGTCCGCAACGCCAAGGTTCCGCCGATTGGACAGCAGAACCCGGAGGTGGAGCCCGAGTTCGAGGAGATCGTTCGCAAGGCGCTCGCCCGCCGCGTGGAGGACCGCTTCCAGTCGGCGACCGACTTGCAGGACGCGCTGGCACACTACTGGTTCTCGCGCGGCCTGAAGATGATCCAGCGCGACATCGCGGATCTGGTGCGCGCCTGTCAGGAAGAACAGAACACGGCGTCCACCAGCGGCCGAGTCAAGAAGCCCAACCTCATCGACACCATCCTGCACGAGGAGCTGGACGCCTTCACCTCGGTCGGCTTCGACGGGCAAGGGAGTGCACCCGGCCCCGAGGCCGGGCGGGCGATCAACCCCGTCCAGGTCCACCGGCCCACGGGTGGGTTCATCGACCCGCGGTCGTGGTCACAGGAAACCGACTGGCCCACTCGCCGAACCGGTGCGCAGCCGACCGAGCGTCCGGCTCGCGACACCGTCGCGGATATGGCCGCTGCCCGAGCGAGCGCATCATTACCGGTCGCGGGCCTGCCGCCCAGCGGAGCCGCTGCCGGGCCGGCGTGGGCCGTGGAATCCGTTTTCCCTGCCCCGGAGGCGGGGCGTGGCACGGGCTCGCGGCCCGCAGTTCCCGGTTTCGAGGCTCAGCCCACGGGCATGCCCTATCCCGCCCAGCCCCTCGACGGCCGCAGCCCGCACGCGCTTCCGCCCGCCAGGGGGTTGCTCATCGGCGTGATGCTGGCCGCGGTGGCGGCCGGGGCGCTGCTGGCCTGGATCCTGGTCGGGCGCTAGAGCGCCGAGGGTCTACAGCGCCTTTTTGACCAGATCCTGAATTCGCGCGCGCGGCACGGCTCCCACTACCTGACCGACCACTTGGCCAGCCTTGAACATCAGCAGGGTCGGAATGCTGCGGATCTCGAGCTGCGTGGGAACCATGGGATTGGCGTCGATGTCGCACTTGCCCACGCGAATCTTGCCAGCGTACTCCTGCGCCAGAGCCTCGACATGGGGAGCAACAGCAAGACACGGCGTGCACCAAGTGGCCCAAAAGTCCACCAAGATTGGCAGCGGGGACTTGACGACTTCGCTCTCGAAGTTGCTGTCCGTGACGACAACGATGTTCTGGCTCGCCATGGTGCGGCTCCTTTACCACAGTCGCAGCAGTCGCGGGAGACCGAATCGTCCACTGCGGCCTCCGTGCAATGAATTGGATGCTGGCAACCTTCGCTGCGGTTTGTGGCAGCCGTGAAGGGATGCTATTTTGAAACCAGCGTTACCCGCGAGGATCCAAGGTCACATGCCCGTGAAGTTGTTCATCCCCCAGGAGACCGTCGACTCCTGGCTATCTGCTGAGCGGGTGAATCTCGAGGGTGAGATGCTGCAGCTTCCAGGGGGAGGGCTGGTTCTCCGACTGGTTCCCGGCTGCTACTTCATCAGGGTCCAGGCGGGCAGCGATCAGACCTTCAGCCTTCTCGGCAAGGTGAAGACGAAAGCCGCGGTCTCCGCCATGGGGGCCGAGGTGTACATGAACTCGGTCATCCTGGGCGAAACCGCTTACGAGGTCGAGGTCGGGTTCGTGGCCAAACCGGTTGGCGGCGCGACGCCCGACGCGTCGGTTGTGGCCGCGGTCGCCAGTCTGTAGAAGATCGTCGCGTGGGCCCCGATCGCGTTGTCATCGGCACGAGGGGCAGCGCCCTTGCACTCTGGCAGGCCGACCACGTCGCCGATCTGCTGCGGGCGGCCCATCCCGGGCTGGTGGTCGAGCGCACTATCATCGTCACCACCGGGGATCGGACGCCACACGGGCCGGTGTGGGAGGCAGGTGGCAAGGCAGTGTGGGTCAAGGAGATTGAGGCGGCCCTTCTCGCGAGCGAGATCGATCTTGCGGTTCACAGCCTGAAGGATGTGCCCACCGAACTGGCCCCTGGGCTCGATCTGGCCGCAATCCCCGCCCGCGCCGACGTGCGCGACGCCCTGGTCAGCCACGACGGGGCCGCCCTTGTCGACCTGCCACGGGGCGCACGCGTGGGTACGACCAGCCTGCGCCGGATCTGCCAGGTCAAGGCACTGCGGTCGGACCTGCGGCTGGAGCCTTTGCGCGGCAACCTCGACACCCGTCTGCGCAAGGTGGCCGACGGGCTCGTCGACGCGGCCATTCTTGCCTGTGCGGGTCTGGACCGTCTCGGCCTGTCCCAACACGTTGCCGAGCGGATTCCGGTCGAGCGCATGCTCCCGGCCATTGGGCAAGGCGCACTGGCGATTGAAATCCGAACCGCAGACGAACCCATGCGCCTTCTCTGTCGCCCGCTGGCGAGCGAAGAGGCGGAGGTCACCGTCGCGGCCGAGCGCGCTCTCCTGCACCGCCTGGGTGCCGGGTGTCGCACGCCCGTGGCAGGAATCGCCAGAGTGCAGCACGGGAAACTGGAGGTATCGGGCCTAGTCGGGCGCCCCGACGGCACGAATATGCTCTTCGAGCATGTCACCGGACCGCCGTCTACCGCCGCCGCCCTTGGTCGGGCACTTGCCGAGGCGCTTTTAGCGCGCGGTGCTGATCGTATCCTCGCCGAGTTTGGCTAGTCAGTTTTTGTACCAAACTGCCGAACGACACTATGATCCCTTGGTGATCGAGCATGTCGTTTGCTAAGCGCGCCATAGGACTAGCAGCCGCGGGGCTGCTGGCCGCCTGTGCTCATCGAGGGCCCGAGCAGGCCACGATGGATCAGCTCAACCGAAGCATCGAATCGCTACGGGCTCAGAACGCAGAGTACGCCAAGCAGGTTGAGGAGCTGGAGAATCGCGTGTTCATTTTGAAGGACCAGCTCGACAGCCGGAAGGTCAACGAGCAAAAAGTGGCGACGCCGCAACTTCCTACTGTGAAGCTGCATCCGGAGAATGATTCAGCCGTGCCGGACACCGCTGTGGCAATGGCTCCTGCCACCACGATGGTGGCGGCCGAAACGGAGGTGGAGTACGCGGGCGAGGCGGCCAAGTCGAGCAGCAGTCGGCCGGTTCTTCGCCTGCATGGCGAGCACGCGCCCATGCTAGTGGAACATCCTGTAGCCGAGGATGAAGAGCGCGCAGGCCATGCAAGTCGCGAGGGCCAGGGGTCAGGTGGCGGCCGCACGAGCCGCGGCGCTGACATGGAGGCCTTCAGGCTATACCGTCGATCATACGAGGCACTTCGCCAGGGCAATCATGACGGCGCTGCGGAAGGGTTTCGCGAATTCTTGCGGCGCTACGCCGCGCATGATCTGGCTGACAATGCCCAGTACTGGCTGGGTGAGTGCTACTACGACACGAAAGATTTCTCCTCCGCTGTGCGAGAGTTCCGTCGCGTGGTCGAGCGCTTTCCCCACGGCAACAAGGTCCCCGACGCCTTGCTCAAAGTCGGCTACAGCTATCTCGCTCTCGGCAGCATCGACGCTGGCAAGCAGACCCTCGAACAACTTGTCCGGTCCTATCCGCGACACGAAACCGCCGCCCTGGCAACCACTCGCCTGGCTGAGCTCGATCGTTCGGGGGCCGCGCACCCCTCGCACGATGCCCATCCCCTTGCCGACCCACCCGCCAAGACTGCGCACGCTCCCGAGGAGGCCCCGTGAGGCTAGTTCATCTCCATGCCCTGTTTTCCGCCACATTGGCGGCGTCACTTCCGGCTGCTGTTTCAGCCCAGACCTGGGGGACAACCCGCATCCCGCCGCAGGTCCAGGACTTGAAGAGCGCGCCTGATCAACTGGCGTTGCCGGACACCGCCGCGCCAGACACTGCCGCGCCAGACACCGCGTCCATCCCAACCCTTGCTCCGGCGGGCCAGCACAGCAGCCGCAAGGGGTCGCAGACCATTGGCGACACCGGCAAGGATGCAAACACAAAGCGGCTGGAGAACACCTCTGCGGGTCTGGCACCTCCCGGGGGTGTCATAGGGATCGATTCGGGGAGCGAAGACGAGGGAGGCGCACGCGAGACCGCGGCTGGGCAAGGCACAGGACAGGTCCCCGAGCTTCACGTGGTGCAAAAGGGCGACACACTGTGGAGCCTGTGCTCGAAATACTTCGCCGACCCGTGGCGCTGGCCTCGCTTGTGGGCCGCCAACCCGCTCGTCACCAACCCGCACTGGATCTTCCCGGGCGACGTGATTCGGCTCGGGCTGTCCGGGAGCGAAGGCAGCGCTGCTTTTGCCGGCGGTGAAACGGCGACCAAGGACTCCGGTCGCTCGTTCTCGTCTGAGCGCCTGGCTGCCCTGTCCAGCAATGCGGTGGTGTTGCGCGAAATCGGGTTCATCGAAGCCCGAGACCTCGCCCAAAGCGCCACGGTGAGCGGTTCGCGCGAAGAGAAAGTGATTCTCTCCTCCGGCGACCAGGCTTACCTGCGTTTTCCCAAGGACCGGCCCCTGCGCGCCGGCGAACGCTATTCTGTCTTTGAAACCGACACTGACCATCCGGTCAAAGATCCCGATACGGGCAAAGTCTATGGCTACCTGATCAAGGTGCTCGGCGACATCGTGGTCGAGCAGATCGCGGGCGCTGACATCGCCCGCGGGACGATCACGGACGTGATCGACGGCATCGAGCGCGGTGCCCGGGTCAGCAGCGCCATTCGGCAGTTCAAGCGCATCGAGCCGCGCCCGAGTGACGTCAACTTGGAGGCGCGCGTGGTGGCAGCATTCACGGCCGAGGAGTTTCTCGCCAGCGAGCGCTTCGTGGTCCTGAACCGGGGCCGGCGCGATGGCGTCCAGATTGGCAATCGCAATTTCGTGGTCAGGCGCGGTGATGGCTACCGAGGGATGCTGGAGGCTTGGGAGTACATGGACCCGGAGTCGCCCAAGGAAGTGGTGGGTGAGCTATGGGTGATCGATGTACGCGACAACGCCTCGGTGGCGTGGATTGCACGCAGTTCAAAAGAGCTGCGTGTGGGCGAAACCACCGAGATGCGTAAAGGCTACTAGGTCTCTCCCTTGCAACCTCTTTGATTTCTTTGGCTTTTTCTGCCGCCGCTTGATCTTCCGTCGGGCTGGCGCTATCAGCTTGCCTTCCCGATGCATGCGGCAGACAACCTGCGTGATTCTCGTCCGACAAGACAGATCATGCTGCCCATGCGCAGGCCGCCAGAACAGGACACACGTCAAGCTGCTGTCCAGATCGTACGCGGGGACGAGGGGTATCCGCAGCGACTCCTGGCTCTCTCCGATGCGCCCGCTGTCCTATGGGTGCGCGGTCGCGTGCCAGCAAACGGTGCGCGTGCGGTCGCCGTGGTGGGTGCACGCGCGGCCAGCGGCGCCGGCTGCGCGCGCGCGAGAGAGCTCGCGAGAGATCTGTCTGGCAAGGGTATCGTCATCATCTCCGGCGGTGCGTTCGGCATCGATGCCGCTGCCCATGAGGGAGCGCTGACAGCCGCTGCCGCTCCAACCTTCGCGGTTCTCGGTTGTGGCGTCGACGTGACGTACCCCGACCGTCATGGCCCGCTCTTCTCGCGTATCGTGGCCACAGGCGGTCTGCTGTCGGAGTATGCGCTGGGAACGCCGCCGCGCGCCGGCCAGTTCCCCGCGCGCAACCGCATCATCGCGGCGCTGGGGGATGCGGTGATTGTGGTGGAGGCCGCCTACCGTTCAGGCGCGCTCATCACCGCTGCTCTGGCGCGATCGTTGGGCAGACCGGTGCTGGCGGTTCCCGGCAGTTCCGGCACCGCTTCACTGCTGCAAAGGGAACAGGCTTGGCCCGTCAGCTCGGCGGCCGAGGTCGAGGACGTGCTGGACGGACGTGGGCCTGCGTCTTCGGACCAGGACCAGCCGCCGGCCGGAACCGTCGCATCGCTGGTGGCGGCCCTGCGCGAGGGAGCGGCCACGCCAGCCGCGCTCAGCCGAAAGATCGGCTTGCCCTTGCCGGCGGTGATGGCGGCACTCGTCGAGGCCGAGTTGGACGGCTGGCTCTGCAGGATCCCGGGCAACCAATACGAGGTGATTCGACGTGGCTGCTAGCAAGAAGGTCAAGTCAGATTCCGGCGAACCAACCACGGCCAAGGCCAAGTCGTCCAGTACCAAGAAGCCCGCCGCGAAGTTGTCCGCGAAGAAGCGTGTCGCCGGCGGCGGCACGCTGGTGATCGTCGAGTCGCCCGCCAAGGCCGCAACCATCATGAAGTACCTGGGCGCGGGCTACCTGGTCAAAGCATCGGTGGGGCACGTCAAGGATCTGCCCAAGGCCAGCATGGGCATCGACGTCAAGCACGACTTCCAGCCCAAGTACGTGGTCATCGAGGGCAAGAAGAAGGTGATCGCCGACATCAAGGCCGCGGCCAAGAAGGCAAGCCAGGTTCTGCTGGCACCCGACCCAGACCGCGAGGGCGAGGCGATCGCCTGGCATATCGCGGAGGAGATCCGGCCTGCCAACCCGAATATCCACCGCGTGCTCTTCAACGAGATCACCAAGAAGGCGGTGAACGAGGCCATCCTCCATCCGCTCGAACTCGACATGCACAAGTTCGAGTCCCAGCAGGCGCGGCGCGTGCTTGACCGGCTGGTGGGCTACGAGATCAGCCCAGTGCTGTGGTCCAAAGTGCGGCGCGGTCTGTCGGCGGGCCGGGTGCAGTCGGTGGCAGTGCGTTTGGTGGTGGATCGCGAGGCCGAGATCAAGGCCTTCTGTCCCGAGGAGTATTGGACCATTGCAGTGCAGGTGGAAGGGAGCGCACCGCCCCCCTTTGCCGCGCGCGTGGTACGGCTCGATGGCGAGAAGGCCGCTCTTTCGCACGAAGGCCAAGCCAGCGAGGTGTTGTCTCTGATCTCGCAGGCGAGCCTGCGGGTCGCCTCGGTAGAACGCAAGGAGCGCCGCAAGAATCCGCCGCCGCCCTTCATCACCTCCCGCCTGCAGCAAGAAGCGTCCAGCAAGCTGCGCTTCTCACCCAAGCGCACCATGGGCCTGGCCCAGCGGCTGTACGAAGGCGTCGAGTTGGGCGACGAGGGCCCCACCGGTCTCATCACCTACATGCGCACGGATTCCACCCGGCTGTCCGAGGACGCGGTGACTGACGTGCGCGCATGGATCGCCGACCGCTATGGCGAAGCCTCGCGACCGGCCGAGCCCAACGTCTTCAAGAGCAAGAAGTCGGCCCAGGACGCGCACGAAGCCATCCGGCCCACCTCGACGCAGTACGATCCGGAGACTGTCCGGCGTCTGCTTTCCCAGTCCCCGAGTGTCCGAGATGCGCGAGAAGTCGAGGATCTGGTCAAGCTGTACACACTCATCTGGAATCGCTTCGTGGCCTGCCAGATGTCGCCCGCGGTGTTCGACCAAACCGGTATCGAGATAGACGCGGGCCGGGTCGGCCTGCGCGCCACCGGCCAGGTCATGCGCTTCGCCGGCTACCTCGCCATCTACGCCGAAGCGCAGGACGAGGGCAGCCCCGACGACGAAACCGCCGGCAGCCTGCCTGACATCCACGAAGGTGAGACCCTGCGCCTGCTCGGCTGCCAGCCCGAGCAGCACTTCACCCAGCCGCCGCCGCGCTACTCCGAGGCCAGCCTGGTGCGCGAACTGGAAGAGAAGGGCATTGGCCGACCGTCGACTTACGCGGCCATCTTGTCCACCATTCAAGATCGTGGCTACGTGGAGAAGCAGGAAGGCCGCCTCGGTCCCACCGAGCTGGGCGTGGTGGTCAACGGCCTGCTGGTCAAGAGTTTTCCCGAGATCGTCAGCAGCGATTTCACCGCGCAGATGGAGGAACAGCTCGACGAAGTGGAGGAAGGTGCGGTGGACTGGGTCAAGCTGTTACGCGACTTCTACGGACCATTCGAGAAGGATCTGGCGCGCGCCAAGGTGGAGATGCGCGACCTCAAGCGTGAAGAGGAGCCAACCGAGGAGGTGTGCGAGAAGTGCGGCAAGCCGATGGTGATCAAGTGGGGCCGCAACGGCTACTTCTTGGCTTGTTCCGGCTTCCCCGAGTGTCGCAACACCAAGGAATACACCCGCAACGCCGACGGCACCTTGACGGTTCAACCCGCCACGCGACCGTCGGACCAGATTTGCCCGAGCTGTGGTTCGCCCATGGTGATCCGGCGCGGACGTTTCGGCGAATTTTTGGCCTGCTCGCGCTACCCGGACTGCAAGACGACCAGTCCACTTTCCCTCGGCGTCGCTTGCCCCCGTCCTGGCTGCGGCGGCTACCTCACCGAGAAACGTTCGCGGCGGGGCCGGATCTTCTTCGGCTGTTCCAATTACTCCAGGACCAAGTGCGATTTCGTGTCATGGGATCGCCCGTTGCCCAAGCGCTGCCCCCAATGCGACGCCGCCTTCGTGGTGCAGAAGGTGTCGCGCGCGGGCGTGCGCCTGCGCTGCTTGGCCGAGGGCTGCGGCTGGACGGCCGAACCCGACGCGGACGAGGATGCGCCGGGCACGCCCGACGCCAAGGCGTCGTGACCTGACCGGCGGATGGCGCTGCGGGCAGCGGCTGCAGCCGCGCCATCCACGACCATGGCAATTCCTCGCTTGCCTGGGCGTGACCGGCCCTTTCGCTCGGTCTGTGGGATCGCCTTCGCCAAAGCCGCCAGCTCCACGGCCGCGCTGGCACTCCGCCGCGGCCACCGCCGCCGCGCATCCCTCAGGTCGACGTGAGGCTACGTATCCGGTAGCGAGCAATCTCGCCGAACACGCGCACCATCCGCCGCAAGGCCACTTCGCGGCTCTGTCCCACTTCGCGCACGAATGGACGAATGCGGACCGAGGCGAAGCGGCTGCCCGCCTGGCGCAACCGCTCCAGCAACTCGAAGCTGAACAGGAAGGTCTCGCTGCGCACAGTGGCCAGAGCGATCGTATCGAGCCAGTGCCGGTGAAAGACGTAAGTGCCGGCGAAGTTCACGCGCAGCCCGCCCAATGCCCGCACCACAAACCGAAAAGCCAGCGACACGAGGTGACGCTGCTCGCCTGAGGGCGGCGCCACGTAGGTGCTGACCGCGGTGGTGTCGGGCGTGACCCGCGGCAAGAAAGCCAGCAGCGACTGCGGGCGGACCTGACGGTCGGCGGGAAGGTGAGCGATGTACTCGCAACGGGCTGCGGCGTATCCGCTACGCATGGCCGCGCCCATACCCAAATTGTGCGCGTGGCGCACGACCCGCACGTCACCCTCGCTGGCGGCCTCGGCCTGGGCCGCGGTGCCATCGCGAGAGCCGTCGTCGACCACGATGATCTCGTAGCCGGAAAGCCACAGGCGGCCGACGCGCCGGCAGTCGCGCACGGCCGCCCCGATGGATGCCTCCTCGTTCCAGGCCAGCAGCACCATGGACAGGGTGTGCGGACTGCGCGGGGCGCGAACCAAGTCCGCGGCCTCGCTGACTTCAGTGACTACGAAGTCCGCTCCGGCCAATTCCAAGCGCGGCACATCAGTCATGGAATGCGCGTGCCCGATGGCGACGACCACAGGCCCAGGCGCGGCCTGACGTGCTGCCAAGGCTGAACCCATGTCCGCAGGGTGATCACCGACCAGGAACACACGCTCGACGGCGGCTGCTTCGGGCGCCGAGAGAATCGCGAGCACCGGTGCTGCGGCCGGCTTGATCGATGTGGCACCCGTGCGCGCCTGGATGGCAAAAAAGCGCGCCGAATCGATCCCGACAACGCGCAGGGCTGCCAGCGCAGCGGCGTGGTGGTTGTTGGTGTACAGCGCGAGCGGAAGCCCGTCGAGACGCTCCAGCAGGGCGCGTGCCCCGGGATGGATCGAGCAGTCCGGGGCGCACCGGGTTTCCTCCTCGTCGACCACCGCCCACAAGCGGGCTGCCAGGCGGGCGCCCGCCTCGGCGTCGCGTGCACCAAGTTCCGCGCACGCCGCTTCGATGCCGCTGAGCAAGCCCTTGCCCTCGACACTGATACCGGTAGGAGCCAGGATGGCGTTCACCTTGCGGCGCACCCGCGCGCTGTCCAAGTGAAGGTCGAGAAGGACGCCGTCCAGGTCCAAGATGACGACGGCAGGTGTCCCGGTCATTGGCCGGGCCCGTCCAGATCGCGCGCCAGCACCGGGCCACAGTCGAGGGTGCGCAGCCAGTACACGCCGGGCACAATGGGATCGATGAGCGGCGCGCCGGGGATGCTTTCGCCGAACGCCAGCCGCAACGCCCAATAGGGAAAGTTGCAGCCCGCCTCGGTGTAGAAGTGAATGGTCGTGCCGAAGCGACCAGCATTGATCTCGGTGACCCGCGGCTGGCCGGCTTCGTCCTCGGTCATGTCCACGAAGAAGATCCCACGCGGGGTTCCTGGCAAGGCCCGCACGGCTGCCTCGCCTGTGGCGCGCACCTGAGGGTACGCGATGGTGCGGCTGACGGCAGGCGCGCCGGTGATGCCGCTCGGGCTGACATGCGGGATCACGTACTCCAGCCGCTCGCGAGTCTGCGCCGCGACAAGATTGCCGTCGTGGAACAGGCTGCACCAGGTGAGGTTGCGCCCGGGCAAGAAACGGCTGGCGACAAAACCACCCCAGCCGCGGTAATGATCGACCCAAGCGATGGCGTGCACGACCTCGCGGCAGGGCAAGGACGCCACGCCGATGCCGATGCCGGGCGCGCCCGAACCGCGCACCCAGACCGGGCGCGTGGGGATGGCGGCGAAGGCGGCGCGCAGGTCGTCCTCGCCATCGATGGCAAAGGTGTCGGGCACGGGCACGCCCGCCGCGCGCAAGGTACGGAAGGTTTGCCACTTGGAGTCCGCGCACAGCACGGCGTCGCTATCGGGCAAGAACAGGCGCACGCCACCCAGCGCGCTGCGGTGGCAGGCGATGGTGCGTACCTCGACGGGGTGGGTGGGTAGGATGAGATCGATCGCCTCGTCGGCGACAATGCGGGCCAAGGCGGCGAGGTAGCCGTCGGTGTCACGCGCGTGGGGAATGAGAAAGGTGCGATCGGCCAGAGAGAGCGGGACGTGATAGCGGTTGGCTTCCGTCCCCAAGAGATCCAGCGACTCGGGCGCCGCGCGCAGGGAGCGGATCAGGTTGCTGCCCAGCGGGCCGCCCGTGCCGGTCACCAGAATCCGGCGCCGACTCACGCCGTGCGCTCCTTGCGGGCCTCGTCCGCGAAGCGCTCGGCGGTGCGGCCCTCGAAGCCATGGGCCGCGCGAAATTCCTCGGCGATAGCGCCCAGCGTCCGCATCTCCACGCCGCGCAGCCGACCTGCCACATCGAGAAACAGAGTGCGGATGCCGGGGCCGTCGCGCCGGAGATTGCGCGCGACCGCCGGATCGGCCAGGACCGGCTTGGCCGCCTGGTAGTCCGATATCTCGCGGGTGTTGAGGTAAAGGTGCACCGGGTGGAAGTTCAGCACCTTCAAACCGGGCTGATCGAGCTGCAGCGCCGCACAGTCGAAGCGACCGTCGAAGTAGAGGCAGTGAACGTCGTCCTCCCAAAAGAGCGGCAGACGTACAAGTCCGCTCCAGTCGTAGTACGGCGCCAGCCCGGAATGCAGGAACATGAGATCGTTGGAGAAGTAACCAACACCCTTGCGCTGGAAGAGCGGCAGCAAGCGTGAATCAAAGTACAACTCGTGGCTGCGCACCCCTACCGCTGTGGGGAACGCAGTCAGCAGCCTGGTCAGCACCGCGTCCTGGTCAGCGCCGCCCAGAAAATTGGGATGCACGCCCGTCTCGCAGTCGGGCAAGGCCAGCAAGGCCGCCGCCCCCGGGCTCTGGTGGGTGGCAAAGATGGTCACGGGCAAACCGACCTGCTGCAGGAGAAGCCGCGTGTCCTCGAGCACGTGGTCCGGCGCCCAGTCGAGGTCCAGGGTCAGACAGACCGTCGATGGGCCCCCGGCGGCAGCGAGCGGCGCGGACATGATCGCCAGGATACCAGATCCCCCGCCCTAGAACTTCTCTGCGGGCAAGGGTCGTCAAGCGCCGTCGAGATTTCAAGCCGAACTCGGCCGATAGTTGAAGAACCCGCGGCGCTTGATCACCTCGGCGATTTCGGGCGGCACCATGTCCTCCCAACTCGCGTCGGCATCCTTGATGCGGCGGAGCACCTCGGGCGTGAAGATGTGGAGGATGTGCGGATCGTAGTTTTCCAGTTGCACGATCGAGCCTCGCTCCACCAGGTATCCGTACAGCTTGCGCAGCTCTGGGGCCACGTCCAGATTCGACACGGTGTTGAGCTTGTTGCTGGCCGGATCGAGCCAGGGATACACGTAGACGGTCAGGTTCTTCTGGAAGAGCTGGCCGAACGCTTCCAGGATGCCGCCGCCGAGATCACCGTAGTACTTCTCGTCGAGCAACTGGACCAGACTGCCCGCGCCCAAGACGATGGCGATGGCCTCTGGGGTGCAGCGGCGCAGGTAGGTGGCCAGGCGATAGTATTCGAAGTAGTCGGAGATGAGCACCGTCTTGCCGGCGGCCGCCAGCACATCGGCGCGCGCCAGGAAATCCCGCGGATCGATCTCACCCTCCTCGGTGAGCAGATTGCGCATAGTGATCTCTGCCAACTCCACGATGGTGTCATCGGGCTCGCCCAGCGCCTTGGCAAAACTCGCACGCGCGGACTCGAGCATGTCGATGTTGACCTTGGTCACGGGCCGGAAGGTGCCGCGCTCCACCAGCACCGGTTTCTTGTGCAGAACCTCGCTGGGTTGCAGCACCTCACCCTTGGCGCTGAACATGGCGGCCTGCGACAGCCCAAGCTGCACCAGCTTCAGGCTCATCAGGCGGTTGTCGACGTGGCGAAACTCGATGCCCGAGAACTCGATCATGTCGATCTCGATGCGCCGGGTGGACAGATTGTCGAGCAAAGACTCGACCAGCAGCTCGGGCTCGTGGTGCAGGAAGAAGGCGCCATACATCAGGTTCACGCCGGCCACGCCCAGCGCCTCCTGCTGCAGCTGCGCTTCCCCATCCAACATGCGCACGTGCAGCACGATCTGGCTCTCCTCGTCGCGAGGATGACTCTGGAACTTGAGCCCCATCCAGCCGTGGCAGTCTTTGTCGTTGCGAAAGCTCTTGGCCGCCACCGTGTCGGCGAACACGAAGAACGCGGTGCTCTCGCCGCGGGCCGCGCTCAGCCGGGTCAGGTTCTTCTCGTGCTCGTAGTCGAGCATGCGCTGCAGCCGCTCGCGCGACACGTAGCGCTCGGTGTGGCCGTAGATGGCGTCGCTGACCGCCATGTCGTAAGCTGAAGTGCTCTTGGCGATGGTGCCGGCGGCGCCGCCCACCCGGAAGAACCAGCGCGCCACCTCCTGACCCGCGCCGATCTCGGCAAAGGTTCCGTAGCGGCGCTCGTCCAGGTTGATGTAGAGCGCCTTGCGGTGGGTATCGAGGCGGTCGGCGCTCTGGAAATCGCGAGGAGTTGAAGCCATGGACTGTGCCAAACTCAGGCTACCATGTAATTCGCGCGTTCATCGGGACAGCGCTAGCATCCTAGGGGATGGAACCGCTGCTCGAGCTTTTTCGCCAGCACCTGGCCAGCGAAAAGCGCGCCTCGGCCCACACCCTGCGGGCCTACCTCAACGATCTCGATGAGCTGTTCGCCCACGCCCGCAGCGTGCGGGGCGTGGGTGCCCCGCCAGCGCTAACCCCGACGGATTTCTCCACCCAGGTGTGTCGTTCGTATCTGGCCAGCCTGCACGGCCGCAACGATCCCGCCACCGTGGGCCGCAAGCTGTCGGCGATGAAGACCTTCTTCCGGCTGCTGGTGCGACGCAAGCTGCTTGCAGGCAGTCCTGTGGCGGGCCTGCGCGGACCCAAGCGCCGGCCGCAACTGCCCGCCTTCCTGGGCAAGGACGAGGCCTCGCGGTTGCTCGAACCGGCGGGCGACGACGCGGTCCAGGCTACTGAGTGCGCCCGCGACCAGGCGTTGCTGGAAGTGTTGTACGGCGCGGGCCTGCGCATCTCGGAGGCCTGCCACCTGGACCTCTCCGACGTGGTACCGGATGGCGCTGGCGCGCGCATCACGGTTCGCCAGGGCAAAGGCCGCAAAGACCGCATTGTGCCGCTCGGGTCCAAGGGCTGGGATGCGATCCAGGCGTACCTGCCGTTGCGTGGTGCCCTGCTCGCCGGCCACGTGGCCGGGTCGGTCGACGGTGAGGCCCTGTTCCTGTCGCGGCGGGGTCGGCGCCTGGGCGATCGCGAGGCGCGCCGCAAGCTGGATCGGCGTGAGATCCATACCGGCGTCCGTCGCGTGTCGCCCCACGCCTTGCGCCATAGCTTCGCCACCCATCTCCTCGGCGAAGGCGCCGATCTTCGCTCCATCCAGGAACTGCTCGGCCATGCCAGCCTGCGCACCACCCAGCGCTATGCTCAGGTCGACATCGATCACCTGATGGCCGTCTACGATCGTTCCCACCCTCGCGCCCTGCTGAAAACGCGCTAGTCTGCGCAGCATGAAGCTACCAGGATCTGCATGGGAACCCTCAAAGGGTTCCCAACCCCTCCTGCGATGGTGCGCCGCCGGCAAAGCCGGCGGGCTCCCCACGCAACAATTCCACGCCACGACGGTTTTGGCCGTTCGCCGCGATGGCAAGGTCGTGATGGGCGGTGACGGACAGGTCACCATGGGGCAAACCGTGGTCAAGGCCACGGCGCGCAAAATCCGGCGCCTGGACGAGGGGCGCATCCTGGCCGGTTTCGCCGGCTCCGCTGCCGACGGACTGACCCTGTTCGAGAAATTCGAGGTCAAGCTCAAGGAGGCAACTGGAAATCTTCTGCGCGCCTCGGTCGAGCTGGCCAAGGACTGGCGCACCGATCGCGTGCTGCGCCGGCTGGAAGCGGTGCTGCTGGTGGCCGACCGGGAGAAGATCCTCATGCTCTCCGGCACCGGCGACATCATCGAGCCGGATTGCGACGCCGCGGCGGTGGGCTCGGGCGGGCCCTACGCCGTGGCCGCCGCGCGCGCCTTGCTGGCCGACACGCAGCTCTCGGCACGCGACATCGCCGAGCGCGCCCTGAGCATCGCTGCCAGCATCTGCATCTACACCAACACCAACCAGGTCTTCGAGGAACTCTAGCCGATGGCCAGTCCCAGCAAACGCCCCGAGGCGCTCACCCCGCGGGCCATCGTCGAAGAGCTCGATCGCTACATCGTGGGTCAGCGCGAGGCCAAGCGCGCGGTGGCGGTGGCCCTGCGCAATCGCTGGCGCCGGCAGCAGGTGCCGCCGCCCATGCGTGACGAGATCTCGCCCAAGAACATCATGCTCATCGGCCCCACCGGCGTGGGCAAGACCGAAATCGCGCGTCGCTTGGCCAAGCTCGCGGGCGCTCCCTTTGTCAAGGTCGAGGCATCCAAATTCACCGAGGTGGGCTACGTGGGCCGCGATGTGGATTCCATGGTGCGCGACCTGGCGGAGACCGCGGTGTCCATGCTGCGCGAGGAAGAGCGCGAGCGCTTACGACCGCGCGCCCGAGAGAACGCCGAGGAGCGTTTGCTCGACGTGCTCTTACCACCGGCGCGGCCGCAGCGTGCGCCCATAGGATCGATGGCCGGCACGCCCCCGGCGCCCGAGGTTCCGGCCGCGCCCGCGCCCGACACCAGCACGCGCGAGAACCTGCGCTTGCTCTTGCACGAGGGCAAGCTCAATGACCGGTCAGTCGAGATCGACACCAGCGACACGCCCCAGTCGTTCATCGACGTGTTCTCTGGCACGGGCATGGAGGAGATGGTTCTCAACCTGCAATCGATGTTCCCCCAATCCAAGCGCACCAAACGACGGCGCCTGACCATCCCCGAAGCGCTGGAGGCCATGACCGAGGAAGAGGCTGCCAAGCTCATCGACATGGAACGACTCACCAAGGAAGCGATCCGGCGCGCCGAGCAGGACGGCATCATCTTCATCGACGAATTGGACAAGGTGGCGGGCCGCGAGGGCGGCGGTCACGGGCCCGACGTCTCGCGCGAGGGCGTGCAGCGCGATCTCTTGCCCATCGTCGAGGGATCCACGGTGTCGACCAAGTACGGCCCGCTCAAGACCGACCACGTGCTGTTCATCGCGGCCGGCGCCTTCCACGTGGCCAAGCCCAAGGATCTGATTCCCGAGCTGCAGGGCCGCTTCCCCATCCGGGTGGAACTGGACTCGCTGACCGACGCGGACTTCGTGCGCATCCTGACCGAGCCAGAGAACGCCCTGACCAAGCAGTACACCGCGCTACTGGCGACCGAGAAGATTCACCTCGACATCCAGGCCGACGCCATCGCCGAGATCGCGCGCATGGCCGCCGAGGTCAACGCGCGCATGGAGAACATAGGCGCGCGTCGCCTGCACACCGTGATGGAGCGGCTGCTCGACGATCTGGCCTTCGAGGCGCCCGAGCTGGGCGAGCGCACCATTCCCATCACCGCCGTCTACGTGCGCGAACGCTTGCAGGGAATCCTCAAGGACGAGGATCTCTCGCAGTACGTGCTGTAGCTGCGCGAGCCCGCTACCCCAGGCACACGCGGTTGCGCCCCAGGCGCTTGGCCTCGTACAGCGACTGATCGGCGCGCCTGATCAGGGTCTCGGCGGTGTCGTCGGCCTGGGCGGCCGCGGCACCGACCGAGATGGTGACGCCCAGGGACTGCTCGGGCAGGCGCAGGCCGCTGGCCGCCACCATGGCGCGGAACTTCTCGGCCACCAGCACCAGTTGCCGGGCGTCGACGTGCGAAATGATGGCGGCGAACTCCTCGCCGCCCCAGCGCGCCACGATGTCGAAGGCGCGACAGCTTGCGTCGAGAGTACGCGCTACCAGCCTCAGAATCGCGTCCCCGATCTCGTGGCCGTGTTCGTCGTTCACCTGCTTGAACAGGTCCACGTCCATCATCAGAACGCCGAAAGGCCGGCCGTGCCGCTGCAACTCCGCCAGCCGGTGGCCGAGATGGTCGTCGAAGTGCCTCCGGTTGGGCAGGCGGGTCAACTCGTCGACCAGTGCCAAGCGCTCCAGTTCCTTGATTCGTTGGGCCTGCTCGATGTGCGCCACGCGATGGTTGAATACCTCCACAGCGCCCACCGCGCGGCCCTGGGCGTCCAGGATGGGGGTGGCCTTGACCCGCACCGGAACCCGGTGCCCGTCCTTGTGGCGAAGGAACACGTCGACCTGGTCGGATTTGCCGGTGGTCATCACCTGCTCCAGCGGGCAGCCATCGGTGCAAAGGGCGCGGCCGTTCACGTCCGCATGGCACAGGATGTTGTCGGGGCAGCGGCGGCCCACGACCTCACTGCGCGCGAACCCGGTCAGCTCCTCCGCGGCCCTGTTCCAGAACAAGAGGCGGCGATCCCGATCCACGAAGTAGACGCAGTCGTCCAGGTGATCGAGCAGTTCGCGGTAGAAGTCGCTCCCGAGATCGCTAATGGCAGCCGGCACTGGAGCGACATCCGGCTGTCGCTCCACCGGCTTCCCATCCTGCTTCTCATTCGCCATAGCTGTTTGTTCCGATGTTCCGGTTCCGCGTTGAAGGATAGCAGGACTGTGGCGGCGGAGGCTCAGTATGCGCGGCGCTGGATGCGACGGCTTCGGGCACGTGCCAGCAGCCATCCAGGGCCTGCGACGCTCGCGCGTGCTTGACGTAGACAGAGGCGCGGCTTTCGGCGATTCTGGATGCGCGGCAAGTAGAACGATTGTAGTCGTCGGGCTGCTGTCGAGCCGCGGAGATCGCACGCAGCATGTGTGGAATTGCCGGCCTCATCGATCCAGCGGGTGCTCCCATCCCGCAGGCGGTGCTGTCGGCGATGGTCCGCGCCCTGGCCCCGCGCGGCCCGGACGGCGAGGGCATTTGGTGCGCGCCCGGCGTGGGGCTGGGCCACCGGCGCCTGGCCGTCATCGATCTCTCGTCGGCCGCGGAGCAGCCGCTCGGCAACGAGGACGGCACGGTCCAGGTCGTCTTCAACGGCGAGATCTACAACTTCGTCGAGTTGCGCGCGGAGCTGCAGGCGCGTGGCCACCGTTTCCGTTCGCGCACCGACACCGAGGTGCTGGTGCACGGCTACGAGGAGTGGGGCGACGCCGTGGTCGAACGCATCGACGGCATGTTCGCGTTCGGGCTGTGGGATGCGCGGCGCCGCCGGTTGCTGGCCGCGCGCGACCGCATGGGCAAAAAGCCCCTGTATCACGCGTGCATCGGCCGGAGCGGGGGCCCTCCTCTGTTTGCCTTTGCCTCCGAGCTGAAGGCGCTGGCCTGCATTCCCGGATTCGACCGTAGCGTGGACCCGGCTGCGCTGTCCCGCTACCTGGCCTACGAGTACGTACCCGCCCCCCAGGCCATCTTCCGCGGAACCAGCAAGCTGCCCGCAGCTCACCGCCTGGTGCTGCAGGTGGCCGCCACGGGCGCGGTCGAGCCGCGCATCGATCGTTACTGGGAGCTACCCTTTGCCGACAAGCCGGCCGGCTGGGGCGAGGACGAAGCGGCCGAGCGCCTGCGCACTCTGCTGCGCAACGCAGTCGCGCGCCGTCTGGTCGCCGACGTGCCGGTGGGTGTGTTCCTGTCAGGCGGCATCGACTCGTCGACGGTGGCGGCCTTTGCCGCCGAGTTGGCCGGTGCGAGCCGCGTGCGCACCTTCTCGGTCGGATTCTCGGATGCGTCGTTCGACGAGACCAGCCACGCCCGGGCCGTGGCGGCCTACCTGGGCACGGAGCACAGCGAGGAACGCCTGGATGCCCGCGCGCTGCTCGACATTCTGCCCATGGTAACGGATTTTCTCGACGAGCCGCTGGCCGACGCGTCCATCGTGCCCACCTATCTGCTGTCCACCTTCACCCGTCGCCACGTCACGGTTGCGCTGGGCGGGGACGGCAGCGACGAGCTGTTTGCCGGCTACCAGACCTTCCGCGCTGAACCCTTTGGCCGTCTGTTCTTCGACCGCGCGCCGGCCCCGGCCCGCAGTCTGATCGAGCGCGTGGCCCGGCTGCTGCCTGCGCGCACCGGCTACTTCAGCCTGGATTTCCAGATCCGCCAGTTCCTGCGCGGCGGCCCGGTGGCCGGCCCGCGCCGCCACCAGCGCTGGATGGCGTCGTTCCTTCCCGAGGAGCTGGGCGCACTGCTGGTTCCCGAGGTGCTGCAGGCCGCGGGTGGGGATCCGCTGGACGACGTGGACCGCCGCGAACGCGACGGCCCGGCCCGGCTTCCCTGGGATCGTTTGATGGATTTCTACGCGCGCTTCTACTTGCCCGATGACGTGAACACCAAGGTGGATCGGGCGGCGGGTGCGGTGGGACTGGAGGTGCGTGCGCCCTTCCTCGACACCGCGGTGGTTGAGTTTGCGTGCCGTCTGCCGGTGCAACTGCGCCAGCGCCGACTGACCGCGAAGTTCGTCCTGAAGAAGGCCATGCGCGGCCGTCTGCCTGACGCCATCCTACGACGGCGCAAGCAGGGCTTCAGCGTGCCCGTGGCGCGCTGGATGCGCGAGGATCTGGCGCCCATGCTGCGCGACGAGCTGGCGCCAGACAAGTTACGCCACGAGGGTTTCTTCCAGCCCGACCACGTCCAGCGCTTGATCGAAGACCATCTCACCGGCCGCCGCGACCGGCGCAAGGCCCTGTGGACGCTGCTGACGTTCGAACGCTGGCTGGGCCGCTGGGCCTGATGGCGGTGCGCAGTGTTCGCCATTGTGCGATCGTGCACGATGGCGAGACATGCCGGGCAGGCCCGCTGTCCATCATCGCTATCGTCGGAAAACACCCGTCAACGACAAGTTTCTTTCGGGTCTTGCGATCGACGAGCCTGTCCCCCTAAGCTGCGGGCGTGCGCCGCTGCCATCTGGACGGACTGTTCGCGATCTTCCTCGCCGCCGCGGTGGTCCTCGTCCTACTGACGAACGACCTCGGCGCCCCGGTGGGCAACGGCGACGAGGCGATCTACGCCGAGTTCGTGCGGTCGATGCACGCGACAGGCGACTACCTCACGCTCCGCTACCACGACGCCGTCGTGACGCAGCGGCCGGTGTGGCCGGTCGCGGCCTATGCGCTGGTCGCGCGCGTGGTCCCCGGCGCGGCGGGGTTGCGTCTCTTGCCGGTGCTGCTCTCCTGGCTGACGACCCTGCTGGTCGGGCTCGCGGTGTTCCGGCTCCACCGCCGGGCGGCCGCGGCGGCGGTGGCGATGCTCTCCGTCGCCGCGGCGCCGGCATGGCTCACTTACGGGCGGCTGGCCTGGTCCGACCCGCCGTTCGTGCTCGCCTGCACCGCGGCAGTGGTCGCAACGGCCGTCGCCTTGGCGTCGCCGCGGCCGCTGGTGTGGGTCGGTGCTGCGCTCGGGCTGGCGCTGGCAACCAAGAGCCTCGCCGCCGCGATCCCGGCGCTGGCGTTGGCGCCATGGCTGCTCGCGGCGGTCCGCCGCCATCGCCGCGCGGCCGTCCGCCCGCTCCTCGTCGGCGGCGCGGTCCTCGTCGCGCTTGCTGCGCCCTACTACGTTTACAGCTTCGTCCGCTTCGGGCGCTATTTCCTCCACGACCACTTCGGCCAAGTGCTGCTGGCGCGCGCCTGGGGCGAGCTGCCCGGGGTCGGTTTGTCCGGCGGCGCGGGCGCCTACGTCGTCCACATCGTCCGCGACGAGGGCTGGGCCTTCGCGTTGGCGGCGGTCGCCGTGCTGGTCGCGGCGACGGTCTTCGGCCTGCGCGAACGCCGCGGCGGCGAGAGCGCGCTGCTCGTGCCGGCGAGCTATGTCCTCGTCGTCCTCGCTTGCCTGTCGCTCCTCGGCACGCGCCTCGCCCACTACCTCCTGCCCGTCTACCCGGCGCTCGGCCTGTGCGCCGGAGGCGTCGTTGCCCGGCTCCAGGAGGCGGCGGAACGGCGCGGCAGGGGCGCGCTGGCGGCGGTCGTGGCGCCGGCGGCGGCGCTGGTTCTGGTCAGCACCGGGCTGAGCCAGCCGCCGTTCGACGGCAGCGTCCTGCCGGCGCCGCAGTTGGTCGCGCTCGGACGCTCCGCCGCCGCCGTTCTCGCCCCCAGTGAGCCGGTCTACTCGCTCGACTTCTACGCGCCTGCCCTCGGCTACCACGCCGACCATCGCTGGCGGCTGCTGACGACGTCGGCGCGAATGGCGGTGATCGTCGGCGACGTCGACGTCTTCGCCGGCGACCACACCGTCGTGAAAGGGCCGCCCTGGCCGCCCGGCCGACTGGTCGTCGCCGTCCCCGACGGCGTGCTCGCCCGCGCCCCCGAGCTGCTGGTGACCGGGAGGATCGCCGCGGAAAGGGGCATCGGGCTGTACGAGATGGCGTCCGTGGGTAACTGAGCGCGCGGCCAGCCAACCGCCCCCGCAGCCGTACATTCCTCAGGTTGACGTGAGGGTGCGCATCCGGTAGCCAGAGTATTCCCGTCCGCCACGTACCGGCGCCAGTAGGTGCTCGCCACGCGCCGAGGAGTCAGGCAAACGGGATTGATGGCGGCGCGGCCGGACCCTCGCTGACCTGGCCGCCGCGACAGATGTCGCGCACCACGTAGGTGGCTGTCTGCGACGCCTCGTAGTACGTGCGCATGGTTATCTCGGCCAGCAGCCCCATCAGGATGGACAGGCAGCCGACCAGGAAGGACACCACCACCAGCAGGGGCAACGGCGTCGCAACAAAATCCTTCTCGCCCCAAAACTTGTACCAGACCATCGCGGCGAAAAAAACAAGTGCGCCCAGCATGCTGAGCAGGCCGAACTTGCCGAAGATGTGCATGGGCTTGGTGCCGTACTTCCACAGCATCTGTGACAGCAGCAGGTCGAGAACGACGTTGGGCACGCGCCCCAGGCCGTACTTGCTCTGGCCGTGCTTGCGCGCATGGTGGCTCACCTCGACCTCAGCCACGCGGGCCCCGCGGTGCGCGGCGTATACCGGGATAAACCGGTGCATTTCGCCATACAGGTGGATGCCCTGCAGGACGGGCCGGCGGTACGCCTTGAGCGTGCAACCGTAGTCGTGCAGCCGCACCCCCGATGCCGCCGAGATGAGAGCATTGGCAAGCCAGGAAGGGACCTTCCGCGTGATCAAGGTGTCCTTCCTGCGGCGACGCCAGCCCGACACCACGTCGTATCCCTGGTCCAGCTTGTCCACCAGGGTGCGCACGTCGGCAGGATCGTTCTGTAGGTCAGCGTCGAGAGGCACCACCACCTGCGAGCGGGCGGCATCAAATCCCGCGGACATGGCGGCGGTCTGCCCGAAGTTTCGCGCCAGCCCGATCACGGTCAGGTAAGGGCGCGTTCCCGTCGCCTCGCGCAGGATGGTCGGCGACCCGTCGTGGCTGCCGTCGTCGACCAAGATGGCCTCCGCCTTGATGCCGTGCGCGGCCAGGTCGGCGACCGCGGCGTCCAGCTTGGACAGAAGGTGGGGCAGCGATTCCGCTTCGTTGTAGCAGGGGACGACGATGGAAACCGAACGCGTGCGATCCACGACCTCGTGATGATACACCCGATCCCTTCGCACCGATGCTTTCCCAGCGACGGCTGGCTGGTACGGCCCTCGTGCGATCGCTGTGCAGTGCTGGAGTAGCCTTCCGCCCGGGGTTGTGCCAACGTGGCCGTGCGATGTCGCAGCCGTCTCAATGCCTGCCGGGGTCCGACGTCATCGATCTCATCGGCGAGTCTGGCAAGGATCTCGACGCGTACTTCGATCGGCGTGAATTCGAGATCCGGAGTTGGCTGGAAGACCAGCACTACTGGCACCGCTACCGCAAGACCGTGATCCTGCAGATCCTGCAGGGCCACTCCACCGATCGCCGCCGCCCGCTGGTCGACCTGGGCTGTGGCGCAGGGGTCGTGGCGACCCATCTCAACCAGCACGGCTACCGGGTGGACTATGCCGACGTACACACCGAGGCCTTGCAGGTCGCCCGTCAGCGCTTCCAGGCGACCATGGGCTCGCGGGCGCCCGCGCCCCGCTTCATCCGCGTCGATATCACGCGCGGTTTTCCGGTCGACGACTACCACGGATATCTGTTGCTCGACGTACTGGAACACCTACCCGACGACGTGGCTGTGATGCGGGCCCTGCACGACCGCATGCAGGACGCTGCCGCCAGGCGTGCCCAGACTGGCTGCGGCCCCGAGTGTTACGACTTCGTGCTGTTCACCGTGCCGGCTTTCCCCGCGCTGTGGTCGCCGTGGGACGATCTGGAGAAGCACAAGCGCCGCTACACGCTGACCGCCGCGCGCAGGCTGTGCGAGGACACCGGCTTCCAGGCGATCCGCACGACCTGCTTCTTTTTTCCGCTCTTCTTCGCCGCGGCCGCGGTGAAGGCGCTACGGCTCGCAGGGCGCAAGCTGGGCGGCCGGATCGACCCGCCCGGCGCCATCACCGATCTGGCTGAGGCCAAGACCTCGCGGGCACTGAGCGGGCTGGTCTTGGGCCTGCTGGCGCCCGAGCGCGGCTGGCTGCGATACGGGAACCTTCCCCTCGGCACGTCGATCCTCGTACTCGCGCGCCCGCGCTAGCAGGCTCGACCCGCGCGGAAATCCTCGACGGCGGCCGGGGCCAGGTCAAGCCGCGGGTTTCCGTCCCACGCCGGCCCAGCTCACGTTCTGCACCCAAGTCAGCGAACGCGCCGTGATGCCGGCGGTGTCGAACCAGCGCTCGACCTCGGCGCGCGGCAGGTAGACCGCGGTGGGCGCGATCAGGTGGTCGTACACGATGTTGTGGGTCTCGGCAAAACCGAGGTCGCGCAGGTAGAGCAGGTAGTCGGCATAGAACGGCTTGAGGCCCAGCTTGCCGAGCGGCCGGTACACCAGGCCGATGCCGGCGAACAGGACCGAAGTCAGGCCGAATGACAGGACCCGCACCGCCGACGGCGGCAGGCGACTGGTGACGCCGACGCGAACCGGATCCACAGCGTTGACGATCCAGCCATTGTTCTCGCGGCCGTAAACCCAGCAGGCCACCGTGCCCCACGGCCGCACGTGATCGGCCAGCACCGCGAAGGCCCCGGCCGGATCGGGCGTGTGATGGATGACGCCGATGGAGAAGGCCAGGTCGAAGTCGCGCACCACCGGCAGATGAAAGATGTCACCCTGGACCACGTGCGCACTGGCGATGTCGCGCGTGTTGGCGAAAGCGACATCCACGGCCTCGCTGAGATCGACGCCGATAACCTCGCGTGCACCGAACTGCGAGACCACCCGCAGATGCCGACCCTTGCCGCAGCCCATGTCGAGCACCAGCCGATCGGCGAAATCCGCCGGCTGCAGCGGCTGCATCCAGCGCAAGAACTGCCAGCGATAGCGCTCGTCGTGGATCTGGCTCCACATTCGCCACGACTGACCGAAGTTGCGCGCGGTGTGCGCCATGTCGGGCGGCAGCTCGCGCGACAAGAGACGCGGAACGCCCCCGACGATGGGGTAGTCGCGCCGGCAGGGGGAACAGAGCAGGTGTCCCCGCATGACGTGCGGGCCCTCGCGCTCGTCCGCCGTGAGGGCGAGGTTTCCTTGGCAGAGGGGGCAGCGCAGGTAGGGAAGCAGTCCGTCGCGCACGGTGGCCATGCTATCCCATCCCCGGCCCGACGCCACGGAAGCTTGAGTGCATCCCGCGGTTGCCCACCAAGTGCGGTGGTCTAGCGAGCGGGACGTATGCTGGTGTCGGTGGCGCGCACGAGCAGGGCCTGGGACGGGGTACAGATCGCCCGACGGGAGCCCGAGGGAATGAAGACGACTCCGGCCGGGCTGGCCTCGCGGCAGGTTGCGTCCCCTGGAGACGCCTGGCCGTCACGATCTTCATCGAAGAGCACGCGAAACCAGACTTCGCCGCATCCACTCTCGGCCACCGGGATCCGGCGCGGCGTCGTGGCCCCTGGCTGGGGCGGCAGGTTCATGACGAAGGTCGCCGTCTCGGCCGGTGCCCACCCGAACTGGAGAAGTGTCGGGCGATGGCCGCGCTCGTCGGGCAAGATCTCCAACTCGACCGGGCAGGCCTGAAACCGCGCGATAGCCAGACCACCGCGCTGGTAGTCGATGTGGAAGCGCCATGCACGCAACCATTCGACCTCTTCAGGACGTCCGTAGAAGATGACGTCTTCGTAGTAGGGCGCGTATGACAGCAGGTGGACGACCTCTTTCTCTCTTGCTCCGGGCACGCGCAGTATCTCCGGCTCCGAGAGCCACCACTCAAAGCCTCGCTCCGGGTGTGGTGGGAGCGGCCCGATCTGGCTGGCTGGGCGCCACAACACCTGATGAACGTCCTCGGACTCAGCGAACGTGTAGATAGGGACCCCGCCCTGGGCAAGCGCGAAGATCGACCCCATGTTCCAGTTGGCGGTGGCGTACGGAATCGTCCTCGCCCACTTTTCCTGTGGCTCGCCCGCGCGGGGTTCGATGATGAGCGGCAGTCGGAATCCCGTCCGGCGGATCGGCGCATCGAGGCCGGACAGCAGATCGACGCTGGCTTCACGCAACCGCCGGCCGTAGCCGATCGCCCATGCGTTGGAGGCCGTGGCATAGACGAAGAGCGAGACCGCGACGGCACCCCGCAGGCGGACCGAGGATATCTTCTCGATCGGCAGCAGCACCACGAGCAGCACTGCAGCCACTGGAGAGAAGCGCATGTTAAAGAATTGCCAGCCCGGCAGGTGAACAGGTGCGAACACCGCCGTGGCCGCAAAAGCGATTCCCACCATGAGGAGCGCTCCCTCGGCTGGATCCTGTCGCCACCGTCGGCCGGCAAGCGCCAGCCCCGCGCTGCCCAAGGCGGCGACGATGATAGTCCACGATCGCCATGCCGGACCAGAGACGAAGGCGCGGACGGCCAGCCCAGCCCGCTCCGCGAGCGACGGGATCCAAGACTCAGCGCCGGGGCGGAGATGGTTGGTGTTGGCCAGACCGAGCAAGACCAGCGGCGCACCCATCAGGACCAGGCGGCCCAGCTCTCGCAAGCACCCCTGCCACCGCGCTCGCGACAGGCCGACGGCCGCGATTACGGACGCCGTCAGCATGGCAGGGACGGGGTGGAGCATTCCCTGGCCGAGCAGGCAGGCTGCCAGCATCCCGCGCCTGTACCACGGCCAGGATGGCCAGAACATCGCCAGAGCGATCGCGAAAAACCCGAACGCCGTGGACAGATAGAATGAGAAGAGCCCCATGTACAGGATCCACTGAACCGCGCCGGCAAAGCCAAACAGTCCCAGCCAGAGGCGTCGGCGGCCCAACGCTGCGGCGAGAGCCGCCACGCCCCAGGCCCACAGCAGCGCCATGGTCACCAGTGAAGCACGAAGCGCCGAGCGCCACGAAAGGAAGTGCATCCAGAAGCCATACAGGCTGTGGAAACCGATGTTCGAGAACGCAGCGCCCGGACGCAGGTAGCGCCCCCAGCTCTCGGCTGGGTCGTCCAGATGACGGGCGACATAGCTGGTGAACACATGGTTGGGTCCGTCATTGGTCGGCAGATAGTCGGGGCCACCGACCGCCACGCCAACCAGAATCGATAGAAGCAGAGCCGTGCCCACGAAGAGCACATCTGCCTTCGCGAGCAGCCGGCCGCCAGCGGGCTCTCGCACCGTGCTCTCGGCATTCTGCATATTCGAGTCGTCGACCCATCATGTCGACGGTCGACAAGCGATACGAAGTGTCGTTCATCGGAGACGAGAAGTACAGGCGAAAATGGGCTTCTCTGGGGGTCGCAGCAGACCGCGAGGCGCGGCTCATCGGTGACCAGTCACTGTGGGCTTTCTCCGGCTGCCCGCGCGAAGAGAGCGGGTCCGCTCGGCTTGTCCGCGTGCCGTTACCTGGTGGAGGGCTATCGGAACCGGGGTCACTTCAGGCGCATGCGGCGTCAGCTTCGCCGCTCACGTTTCAAGTCGCGGTGGGGCCCCATCGCAGCAGGGCGCTATACTGTCTCCACCTTGGGCCAGATTCCGGACCGTTTCGCCGTTCTCGTGGTCGATGACGAAAAGAACATCCGCACCACTCTGACCGTGTGCCTGGAGCAACTGGGGCATCAGGTGGTGTCGGTGCCGAGTGCCGAGGGAGCCCTGGACGCCCTCGCCAAGCAGCCCTTCGACCTGGCGCTGGTCGATCTCAAGCTGGGCATGGACAGTGGACTCAACCTGATTCCTCGCCTGCTCGCAGATCGTCCGGATTTGCTGGTGGTGATCATCACAGCCTATGCGACCGTCGAGACAGCCGTTGAGGCCATTCGTCGCGGCGCCTGGGACTACCTGCCCAAGCCTTTTACCCCGGCGCAGATCCGTCATCTCGTGGATCGGGCCCGCGAACGACGCCGGCTCGCCTGGCGGGTCGAGGATCTGGAACACACGCTCTCCAGCGCGGTTCCCGAGGTGGATCTGACCTCCGAGTCGCCGCGTATGCGCTCAGTGCACGAGACGGTCACCCGTGCGGCCGCCTCCGACGTGCCGGTCCTGCTGCGCGGAGAAACCGGGACCGGTAAGACCGTGGTGGCGCGCGCGCTGCACGCGCACAGCCCGCGGCGCGAGCATCCCTTCGTGGTAGTCAACTGTCCGACGCTTTCCGAGGAGTTGCTCACCAGCGAATTGTTCGGCCATGCGCGCGGGGCATTCACCGGCGCGGTGAAGGACCAGCCTGGCCGGGTCGAGGCCGCGCATGGCGGAACCCTGTTTCTCGACGAGATTGGCGAGATCCCACCCAACCTGCAGGCCAAGCTGCTGCGCTTCCTGCAGGACAAGGAGTTTGAACGGGTAGGCGAGAGCCGCACCCGCCAGGTGGATGCACGCGTGGTCGCTGCGACCAATCGAGATCTGGAAAGCGACATGCGGCAGGGGCGCTTTCGCGAGGATCTGCTGTACCGGCTCAACGTGATCGAAGTCGTAGTTCCGGCTCTGCGCGATCGCGCCGAGGATATTCTTCCGCTCGCCCGTCGCTTCTTGAGTTTCTATGCGCGCTCTCTTGGCCGCCCGGTGGCCACGCTGTCGCCCGCCGCAGAACAGGCTTTGCTGCACTACGCCTGGCCCGGCAACGTGCGCGAGCTGCGCAACGCAATCGAACGAGCCCTCATCCTGTGGCCCGCGCCCATCATCGAACCCGAGGCGTTCCCCGCGAAGATGCAGGCGACAGCGAGCCCCGCAGGGCCGCGGGTGGGTGACGACGTCACGCTGGCGGAGATCGAATCAGAGCACATTCGCCGCGTGGTGGCCCGTGCCCCCAGCCTGGATGCCGCGGCGGCCGCGCTCGGCATTGACGTCTCCACCCTCTGGCGCAAGCGAAAGCGGCAGCAGGACTGACTACAGCAATGGGAACCCTCAAAGGGTTCGCTTCGCCCTTCGGCCCCCCACTCGCCGCCTCCTCCCCGCTCGCTTCGCTCGGCCTCGCCAAACCCTCCCGCGATGGTCCGCGGCGAGCTTTGCTCGCCGGCTCCCCACGCGACTACGCCGTCAGATCCGGAGCTGCCGGCACGGTGAACCAGAAGGTTGCGCCCTTTCCCGGCTCGCTGATCACGCCGATGCGGCCGCCATGCGCCTGCACGATGCCCCGGGCGATGAACAGGCCCAGCCCCGACCCGCCCGGGGGGCTGCCGGGAACGCGGTAGAATTTCTCGAACAATTCAGCTTGGTGTTGTTGGGCAATGCCCGGTCCTTGGTCGCTGACCTCGAAGCGGATCCAATGACCCGCACTCGCGTCGGGCTCACCCGCTGGAGCGCCGGACACTTCAGGCATGGCGCGCACGACGATTTCACTCTCGGGCGCTGAGTAACGAATGGCATTGCCTAGCAAGTTGCTGAACACCAGGTCCAGGCGATCCGGATCGGCAAAAGCCTCCGGGCACCCCGGCGCCACTTCAGAGCACAGGGTGATCTGCCGTGCTTCCGCGGCGGAGCGGTGCGCGTCGCGGGCCAGATTCACCAGCGTCTCGGGCGCCACCCGCCGCTTGTGCAGATCGATGTTGCCCGATTCGATGCGCGAAAGGTTGAGCAGATCATCCACGATGGTCTGCAGGCGTTCACAGTCCTCGCGCGCCGCAAACAGCAGTTCTGCCTGTTTGCCCGTGAGCGGGCCAACCGCCTCCTCAGTACACAGGTGGATCGCCATGCGCAGCGAGGTGAGCGGCGTACGGAATTCGTGCGCCACCGTGGCCACCAGATTGCTTTTCAGCTCGTCGAAATGGAACAGCTTGGTCACGTCCTGCAGGACGATCGCCACGCCCGTCACCTCGCCAGCGTCGCCATACATCGGCGCGGCACGTGGCAAGAAGATGTGGTCACCCACCGGCAAGGCCTCCTCGAATCCCTTGGGAACGTACGTGCCTCGGCCACCGATCACATGGGCGCGGACGCGGTCGAGCAGCGAGCGCACCGCTGGATCAACGTTGGCCAGCGGATCCTTGGGCCGTAGATCGGCATCCATGCCCAGCAGGCGACTGGCCGCTGTGTTGATGGCCTGAACGTGGCCAGCGGCATCCAACATCACAACCGGATCGGGCAGGCCGTCCATGGCCGCCTGGGCTGCCTGCTGGGTTTGCAGCAATTCGCCCAGGGAACTGGCTCGATAGCGCTCCAGATGATCGGCCATGGTATTGAACTCGGCCGCCAGTTGCGCAATCTCGTCGCGGCCTTGCAGCCGCGCGCGCGCGTGTACATCGCCCTGGCCAAAGCGCCGTACCGCCGCGCCCACCACGCGCAACGGTCGCAGCAGACGGGTGGTCAAGGAAATGGAAACCAGAAGTCCCCCCAGCAGGGCCGCCGCCACCGCGATGATGACCAGTTGCTGGAATCGCTGCGCGCTTCGCTCCGCCCGCTCGCTCTTGCGCACAATCGCATCCTGGTTCATGTCGAGGATCCGGTCGGCTGCCTGCTTGGTCTCGTCAAAAGCAGGCGACAGGGCTTCGAAGTACAGACGATCCCAAGCCTCGAGAGTGGTGGCGGCCAGAAATTCATCGAGCGCGTGCTGATACCGCATCCAGCTCCTGCGCAATGCCGCGGCCGCTTCGCCTTCGCCTGGTTCCGTGATGTTGTTCTCCTCCACACGCAATTCGCTTTCGAAAGTGCGGCGAAGTTGGGAGATGTCCGCCACGGACTTGATCTGGTGCCCCGCCAGCACCAACAGGGGGAAGCCGCCGATGCGCTCGAGAGACTCCTTCATCCTTTCCGCCGCACGCACGCTGCGGTAGTTGTCCGCGAAGATATTTGCCGACTGCTCGCCCAGCCGGGTGGTCACGGTCGCCGAGATCCCGCCCACCAGGGCCAGCGCGATGGCCAATGGCGCCTGGGCGAGAATGAGCTTGGCCTTGAAGGTCACGGCCGCTCCTCGTCCTCGGCCAGCGACACGATGTGAATGTCGAAACCGGCGCCTTCCTTGACCAGGCGCAAGGGCACCGAACGTCCCAGCATCTGCTTCCACCACGGCAGATGCGAGCGCCCCACGATGATGTGCCCGACGCTGTGCGAGCGCGCGAAGTCCAGGATGGCGTCCACCGGATCCTCGCCGCGCACCCGCACCACCTCGGCACCCAGCTCACGCGCTTTCTCGATGTTGGCCAGAAGGTGGCGCTGCGCCTCCGCATCGATGCGCTCGGGCGTCTCGTCGGGGGTTTCCACGTACACCACGAACCAGTCGGTGTTGTAGCGACCGGCCAGGCGCGAAGCCCGGCGCAGCAGCATGGCAGCACGGGGTGGGTTCGATGACATGCACGCCATTACGCGGCTGTTGGTCGCGGCGGCTCGCTCGCGCGGCTGGGCCAGGGGCGCATGAGAGTAGCTGCTGCGCTCCACGCTCTCGGCCACCTCGCGCAAAGCCAGCTCGCGCAGGTGGGTCAGGTTCTCCTCCTTGAAGAAATGCTCCAGCGCCCATGGGATCTTGTCAGCCGCGTAGATCTTGCCGGCGCTCAGGCGCTCTTGCAGATCCTCGACCGCCAGGTCCAGGTTCACCACCTGGTCCGCCCGCTTGAGGAAACTGTCCGGGACCGTCTCGCGAACCACCACGCCGGTCACCCGTCCCACCAGATCGTTGAGGCTGTCCAGGTGCTGCACGTTGAGCGCGGCGATGACATTGATGCCGGCGTCGAGCAGTTCGAGCACGTCCTGGTAGCGCTTCTTGTTGTGGCTGCCCGGCACGTTGGTGTGGGCCAACTCGTCGACCAAGGCCACCGCTGGATTGCGCTTCAGGATCTTGTTGAGGCTCATCTCCTCGACCACTACCCCCCGGTACTCGACCTGGCGCCGTGGCACAACCTCCAGACCCTCGACCAACGCCTCGGTCTCCGCGCGGCCGTGCGACTCGACGAACCCCACAACCACGTCCACGCCCCGCTTGCGCAGGCTGTGCGCCTCTTCCAACATCCGATAGGTCTTGCCCACGCCCGCGGCAAAACCGATGTAGAGCTTGAGACGACCACGCTTGCCCTTCTGGACCAGTTCCAGAAAGTCCTCGGGACGTGGGCGAAGAGGGCTCGGGGTCATCAATCGTGGGCTTGCGGCGGCTGGGCCTCCATTTTGTGCAATTGCCGCGCCATTTGCGAGCGCCGAATACCATGATAGCGGGTCGCTTGCCGCCGGAAGGGCCTGCCGCTTGCCGTGCACAATGCAATTCCTGGGCGGCCACGGTTGCACAATGCAGGCCGGAACCCCGCCACGGACGCACTTTGCGCCGGCAATCCCTGGCAAGAATCCTGGCATGAGTGATGCGTAGCCTTCATCCAGAAGAGAAACGCCATGAGCGACATCGTTTTCCTTTTCACTACCCTGGCCTTCTTCGCGCTGGCCTTGGCCTACACGCGCGCCTGCGCGTGGCTCTGACCCTCCGAGGAGATCACCATGCTGCTCGACTATCTGTTAGGGGGCGCCGTTTCCATAGGCATCGGCGTCTATCTGGTCTACGCCTTGCTCCGTCCGGAGCGCTTCTGAGGAGTCGTCGTGACGTTCAACGGCTGGCTGCAAATTCTGACGCTTTTCCTGGCGGTGGTGGCTGTCACCAAGCCGCTTGGCCATTACATGTACCGCGTTTTCGAAGGCGCCGAGCGCCCCTCACGTCGGGTCTTGGCACCTATCGAGCGCTGGCTGCTTCGCCTGTGCGGCGCATCCCCGGGTGACGAGCAGACCTGGGTCGAGTACGCGATCTCACTTCTCATCTTCAGCGCCATCGGCGTCGTGGTCACCTACGCCATCCAACGCTTGCAGCACCACCTGCCGCTCAATCCGCAAGGGCTGGGGCCGGTGGCTCCCGACCTCGCCTTCAACACCGCGGTCAGTTTCACCACCAACACCAACTGGCAGTCGTACAGCGGCGAGACGACCGTGAGTTATCTGACCCAGATGGCGGGCCTGGCCTGGCACAACTTCGTGTCTGCTGGCGCTGGCATCGCGGTGGCTCTGGTGCTGGCGCGCGGGCTGACGCGCAGACCGAGCGAAGGACACCCGGTGCAACTGGGCAACTTCACCGTCGACCTCATTCGTTCGATCGTCTATCTGCTCTTGCCCTTCAGCATGGTCTTCGGCCTGGTGTTGATCTCCCAAGGGATCATCCAGAACTTGAGCGCATACCTGCACATTACCGGCTTGGAAGGGGCGGCGCAGATCATTCCCATGGGGCCAGCGGGCTCGCAGGAAGTTATCAAGGAACTCGGGACCAACGGCGGTGGCTTCTTCAACGCGAACAGCGCGCACCCGTTCGAGAATCCCAACGGACTGACCAATTTCCTGGAAATCCTGCTCATTCTCGCCATTCCCGCCGGGCTGACCTACACGTTTGGGCGAATGGCGGGCAAACAGCGGCAGGGGTGGTCGATATTCGGGGCCATGGCCATCTTGTTCCTCGCCGGCGTGCTCGGCGCCTACGCCGCCGAGGCTCGGCCGAACCCCGCGCTGGCCGGGCTGCCTCTCGACCAGAGCGCCGGCAACCTGGAAGGCAAGGAGGTGCGCTTCGGGGTGGCCAACTCCGCCCTCTTCGCCACGGCTACCACCGGCACCTCGTGCGGCGCGGTCAACTCCATGCACGACAGCTTCACCCCGCTGGGTGGCTTGGTTCCACTGGTGAACCTAAAGCTGGGCGAGGTCGTGTTTGGCGGCGTGGGCGCGGGGCTGTACGGCATCCTGATCTTCGTTCTGCTCTCGGTGTTCATCGCGGGCCTGATGGTGGGCCGCACACCCGAGTACCTGGGCAAGAAGATCGAAGGCCGCGAGATGAAGGCCGTAATGCTCTACGTCCTCGTGTTTCCGCTCATCATCCTCAGTTTCGCGGCCTGGGCGGCGGTCAGCCCCTACGGGACTAGCTCGCTCAACAACGCCGGGCCTCACGGCCTGTCCGAGATTCTCTACGCCTACACCAGCGCCACCGCCAACAACGGTTCGGCCTTCGCGGGCCTGAACACCAACACGCACTTCTGGAATACCACCATGGGGCTAGCCATGCTGGGCGGCCGCTTCCTGATGATGGTGCCGGTGTTGGCCATCGCCGGGTTCATGGCGCAGAAGCGCGTCGCGCCGGCGGGGCCAGGCACGTTTCCCACCGATGGTCCGCTCTTCACTGGGCTGCTCATCTCAGTGATTCTGATTGTCGGCGCCCTGACGTTCTTCCCGGCCCTGTGCCTCGGCCCAGTGGTCGAGCACTTTCTGGCCGCGCACGGGAGGTTGTTCTGATGAAATCGCACAGCAAAGCGCCGTCGCTATTCGATCGGGCCATCATCCGCCAGGCGGCCTGGGACAGTTTGCGCAAGCTCTCGCCGGCCGCGGTGGCGCGCAATCCGGTGATGTTCGTGGTCGAGGTGGGCAGCGTGCTCACCACGCTGACGGTGGTGCGGGACCTGATGGCGAGGCCCGCGGGCGCGGCCCCGCTGTGGTTCACCGCCTGGATCAGCGTCTGGCTGTGGATCACAGTGGTGTTCGCCAATTTCGCCGAGGCGGTGGCCGAGGGCCGGGGCAAGGCGCAGGCCGATTCGCTGCGCAAGATGCGCACGCAGACTCCTGCCCGGCGCCTGCGCGACGGAGGGGGCGAGGACGGCGTGGCCTCCACTGATCTGCGCGCCGGGGATCGTGTGGTGGTCGAGGCTGGTCAGCTCATCCCCGGCGACGGCGAGGTGATCGAGGGCGTGGCCTCGGTGGACGAGTCGGCCATCACCGGCGAGTCAGCCCCGGTGATCCGCGAGGCGGGCGGCGATCGCTCGTCGGTCACCGGCGGCACCAAGGTGCTCTCGGATCGCATCGTGGTGCGCATTATGTCCAACCCCGGCGAGACCTTCCTCGACCGAATGATTGCCCTGGTCGAAGGGGCGGCCCGACAGAAGACGCCCAACGAAATCGCGCTGCACATTCTCCTGGTCGGGCTGACCCTGGTGTTCTTGTTCGCCTGCGTGACCCTGGTTCCGCTCGCGCTCTACGCCGGCATCCGGCTCTCGCCAACCGTGATCGTGGCGTTGCTGGTCTGCTTGATTCCCACCACCATCGGCGGCCTGGTCTCGGCCATCGGCATCGCGGGCATGGATCGCTTGATCCGCAAGAACGTGATCGCCATGAGCGGCCGGGCCATCGAGGCCGCGGGCGACGTGGACGTCTTGCTGCTCGACAAGACCGGGACCATCACCATGGGCAACCGAATGGCCACGGCCTTCCTGCCTATCGGCGACGTGTCGGCGGAAGCCCTGGCCGATGCGGCGCAACTGGCCAGCCTGGCCGACGAAACGCCCGAGGGGCGCTCCATCGTCGTGCTGGCCAAACAGGAGTTCCGGCTGCGGGGACGCGACATCAGCGAACTGGGGGCGCAGTTCATTCCCTTCTCGGCCCACACCCGCATGAGCGGCTGCGATCTCGATGGACGCCAACTGCGCAAGGGCGCCGTGGAGGCTGTCAGGCGGTGGGTCGAATCCAAGGGCAGCAGCATTCCTCCTGATCTCGAACGCATCGCCGCCGATGTTGCGAACCAGGGCGGCACACCCCTGGCCGTGTCCGACGGGGCCAAGGTGCTCGGCGTGGTCCGCCTGACCGACGTTGTAAAGGGCGGCATCCGCGAGCGTTTCGCGCGCTTCCGCGCCATGGGCGTGCGCACCGTCATGATCACAGGCGACAACCCGCGCACCGCCGCCGCCATCGCCAAGGAGGCCGGGGTGGACGACTTTCTGGCCGAGGCCACGCCCGAGGCCAAGATGCGCCTGATCAAGGACGAACAAGCCAAGGGCAAGCTGGTCGCCATGACCGGCGACGGCACCAACGACGCCCCCGCCCTCGCGCAGGCCGATGTGGGCGTGGCCATGAACACCGGCACCCAGGCCGCCAAGGAGGCCGGCAACATGGTCGACCTCGACTCCAATCCCACCAAGCTGCTGGAAGTGATCGAGGTCGGCAAGCAACTCCTCATGACCCGGGGTGCGCTGACCACATTTTCCGTAGCCAACGACGTGGCCAAGTACTTCGCCATCCTGCCCGCAATGTTTGCCGGTGTGTATCCCGAGATAGGACCGCTGAACATCATGCACCTGGCCTCACCGTCGAGCGCCATCCTGTCCGCGGTCATCTTCAACGCCATCATCATCGTCCTGCTCATCCCTCTCGCCTTGCGAGGCGTGAAGTACCGGCCACTGGGTGCTGCGGCGTTGTTCCGGCGCTCGATGCTGATCTATGGGCTGGGCGGAATCGTCGCACCTTTCGTCGGCATCAAGCTCGTCGACATGATCCTCGCAGCCTTCGGCCGCACTTGAAGGAGACCGCCATGAAAACCTTCCTCGTTGCTCTTCGCGCTACCGCGGTCACCCTGTTTCTCACCGGACTGCTGTATCCCCTAGTGATGACCGGCCTGGGCCAGGTTCTGTTCCCCAGCGCCGCGCAGGGAAGCCTGCTTCGCGATTCGGGCGGTCACCTGGTTGGGTCCACATTGATCGGCCAGTCGTTCAGCAAGCCGTGGTACTTTCAGGGCCGTCCCTCGGCGGCGGGAAACGGCTACGACCCGCTGGCCTCGGGCGGATCGAACCTCGGCCCGAGTTCGGTCAAGCTGCGCGAGCGCGTGCAGGCCGATGCCACTCGCCTGGCGCGTGAGAACCCGCAGGCCTCCGATCCGATCCCCGTGGAACTGGTCACAGCCTCGGCCAGCGGCCTCGATCCCCACATTTCGCCACAGGCTGCCACCTGGCAGATCCCGCGCGTCGCGAGGGCGCGTGGAATAGCGCCCGACCGGGTTAAGCAGGTGGTCGACGACCACAGCGAGGGTCGTGACCTTGGATTCCTCGGTGAGCCGCATGTGAACGTGCTGCTGCTCAACTTGGCGCTGGACCGTCAGTTCGGCGCAACTGGCCCGACCCCCTGAATCCAGACTAGGGAAATATCGTGAAAATCAAGCCCGCAGTCAGCGACTCGCTGCGAATGGGAGCCGGGGCGGCGGCGATGCTGGTCTTGGTGCTGGTGGTTCTCCACTACCAGAGCCAACGCAGCCCAGCCCGTCAGATCGAACTCAAGGCGCGAAAGATCGATTTGGTCGAACGCATGCGCTATTCCTTGGCGGCGGCTTCCGAGGCGGAGAAGAGCGCGGTTCTGGCCGTGACCGACCAGGACTCGCTGGCTTTCGCCGATCAGGCGCGCACCGCCACGGTGGAGGTCGAGCACCTGCGCACGACACTGGGCGAGATTCTCTCCGTCCGTACCGGTCAGAACGAGAAGGAACTGCTGTCACGCTTCTCCGAGTGCTTCACCGAATATCAACGGATCGACCACGATCTGCTCGGCTTGGCGGTCAGGAACACCAACATCAAGGCTTTCGCGCTGGCGTTCGGCCCGGCGGCCGAGGCCGCGAAAGAAATGGACGCGGCTCTTTCACGCTTTCTCGCCAAGCACGCAACCTCGCCGCAGAAGATGCTCCTGCTCGCGGCGGGTGCCCAGGCGGCAGCCTTACGTCTCGAGACGCGCCTTGCCCCGCACATCGCCGAGCAGAGCGACTCAAGGATGGATGAGATGGAGGCCCTGATGGCCAAGGACGATCGCGAGGTGCACGCGGCGCTCGACAGCCTGGCCGCGCAACCTGATCTCCGCGCCGACTCGGATCTGGCGACCGCCCGGACTAGCTACGCGCGATTCGGCGAGTTGCGCGCGCAGATCCTCTCCCTCTCGCGCGAGAACACCAACGTACGCTCGCTCGCCATCTCGCTCGATCAGAAGCGCAAGGCGATGGCGGTGTGCCAGGACGCCCTCCACGCCCTGCAACAAGAGATCGCTGGGGAGCCGACACCATACGCTCCAACCAATCCGCGAAGACTGGGAGCCGAGTCGTCCGCCTCGCGTTGACGGTTGCCGCTCTCGCCTCACGCCGCTTGCCGACAGCAACCTCGCGTAGCACCGGCGCGCGGGCTCGCGCCCGTCTTGGCCGCGCTATTTTTCGCCCTTCTCATGGCCTCGACGAGGCGCCGCAGGCCGCGCGCCGGTCGGCTTGCCGGCAGGTGGCGGTGAGGCGCGTGTCTGGCTGGGCTGAGGGGATGGAGCCGCTGTGGGCGCATGCGCTGCTGGCGGAGGTGGTGAGCCGGTAGAATTGCCTCGCCAGCCCTGATGTGGCGCGAACGGCGCGGGTGAGGCTGGGCCGCCCTGCGCGGGCTGGTGGCCAGGCCCTGGCGGCGGACTGCCGTACGCGGGCTGGTGGCCAGGCCCCGGCGGCGGACTGGCGTACACGGCCCCGGGGTGATGACCAGGCGCTGGCGGCGGACTGGCGTACACACCTGGGCGACCCGGTGGCGGCGATCCACGATACGCGTTGGCTGGTCGCCCGTAGTAATAGTCACGGCGACCCTCACGGTCGTGCCAGTAGCCGCGCTCATAGACAGGGCGCCCGCCGATCACCACGTAGCGGGGCCCCACGTACATGTAGCCAGGGCGCGCCGGCGTCCAGGTGCCGCCAACCCAGAACCAATCGGCGCCCGTCCAGTCCCAGTAGCCCCCGATCCAGGCATAGCCAGGCCCCGGTGCTGGCGGCGGGTATTCCATTGGCGGCGGCGGCGGCTGGTTGGCGACGTACACCTGCGCTTCGGGTTCCGCGTAGGCAGGAGGTGGGGCAGGCGGAGGGGGAGGCATCTCATCAGGCCCCGGCCCTACCGGTACGGACACGCCTACGGTGGCCGGAAAACAGCCGGCCAAAGCCAGACCGGCGAGAATAGGCACCCAAGCTACGGCGCGCTTCATGTGGTCCTCCTCACGTATGACCTGTCAGGCTAGTCCTCTATTCACCAAGGAGCAACGTCCGCGATGGCGCACGCAGAGCGGCGCGGCTGGGCCATCGCATGCGGCCACTACGCTGGGATTTGCGCTTGCCGCCCTTGACCGTCAGTGGGACGCCGACTACAACCGGCGTGAACCATGAGCCCCTCGACTTCGCGTGAAACCATCTTTTCCGGCATCCAGCCCTCGGGCGAGCTGCACCTGGGAAACTATCTGGGAGCCGTGCGCAACTGGGTCGCGCTCCAGGACAACTACCGCTGCTTCTTCTGCGTGGTCGACTACCACGCCATCACCCAGCCATTTGAACCCGCTGAGATGCCACGCCGGGTGCACGAAATGGCCACGGATCTGCTTGCCTGCGGCATCGATCCTGCGAAGTCGACCCTCTTCGTGCAATCCGCGGTTCCCGAGCATACCGAGCTGGCCTGGGCGCTTTCCGCGGTCACGCCTTTTGGCGAGCTCGGGCGCATGACCCAGTTCAAGGAAAAGTCTGCGAAAGACCCGGACAACGTCAACGCCGGGATCTTCACCTACCCTGTCCTGATGGCCGCGGACATCCTCATCTATGGGGCCACGCGCGTGCCCGTGGGCGAGGACCAGCGCCAGCACCTGGAGTTGGCGCGTGAGATCGTGCGCAAGTGGAATGCGCGTTTCGGCCAGACCTTTGCCGAGCCCGAGGCGTTGTACTCGTCCACGCCCAAGATCCTCGGCCTGGACGGGCAGGCCAAGATGTCCAAGAGCCTGGGCAACACCATTTCCCTGCGCGATCCCGACGAGGCGGCCTGGGACAAGCTGCGCACCGCCGCGACGGATCCCGCGCGCAAGCGGCGCACGGATCCGGGCGACCCCGACAAGTGCAACATCTTCACCTTGCACAAGTTCTTCTCGTCGGCCGAGCGCCAGGCCGAAGTGCGCGCGGGCTGCACCAGCGCGGGCATCGGCTGCATCGACTGCAAGAGATGGCTCTTCGAGGGGGTGAAGTCGGATCTGCACCGCATCCGCGCGCGACGTGAAGAACTTCTGGCAACCCCCCAGACGGTCGACACCATCTTGGCCGAGGGCGCGCGCCGCGCGCGCATCGTGGCCGCGGAAACCATGGCGCGCGTGCGCCAGCGCTTGGGCATCATGGGCACCAAGGACTGACACCCTTCGATGTCCCGCGCTGCACTCTGGGTTGCGTTCTTGCTTCTCGCCAGCTGTTCTGCGGGCGATGGACCAGAGAACCCCGAGGGAGCCGTGCGACTGTTCATCGCCGCGGCTCGCACCGGAGATCGCAGCAGCGTGTTCCAGCGACTGGGGCCTGCCACCAGGGCGCGCATCGAATCCCTGCAGAGCACCAGTCGGCGCCTGAGCGGCCGCATGATGATGAAGTCGGAAGACTTCCTGTCCGTGGGCTGGGCGCCGCCGGCCTGGGAACCGGCCGGAACGCGGGTTCTGCGCCGCGACCGGGACAGCGCCGAGGTCGAGGTCTACTCAGCGACGGGCGATCGCCACACGCTGTCGTTGGCGCGCGAAGGCCGCGAATGGAAGATCGAGTTGCCGGGGCGGTAGCCCATCATTTCCGTGGTTGTTCGCGCACCAGGGTCTGCTCGATTTCCTCGATGTCCTCGTCCCCGACGACGATTTCCAGATCGCTGAAGTCGGGCAGCGCCTCGCCCGCCCCGCTCGCGTTGCGCGCCAGATCCCGCGGTGGAGAACGCCGATCACCGACGCGCCTTTCGCGCGGGAAAACGCGCCGATCGAGACCTCCCTCGCGACGCTCGGTCTTGCGGCGGTCGCGACGAAGTGAACTGCGCAACTCGTCCAGCGTCAGCGGGACGTCGGCCATCTTGTGCACACGCGCGGCGCACAGGTGACAGAGCGAAACCGAGCGCCCGCACAGCTCGACCAGGCGCAGGTGCTCGCGGCGGCGATCGGTGCACAAAGCGCAGATGGCACCCCGAGGGACTGGCCGCATTTCGGCCCACTTCATGTAGCAAGCCCAGCACCGCCCGCGACGCAACTCGGTGACCTGGGCGCCGCAGGCATTGCAGGTTACAGTGGCTCGCTCGACCTCGATGCTCATGCTAGTTGGATAGCGCCGACCGAAAAAGGGGGCAAGTTTTTTACGGCTGCGGCCGCACCACCGAACACAGGAGTTCACCGGCGAAATAACGGGCGGATGGGGGATCGTCAGGCAGCTTGACCCGCAGGAAAGTGTTCATGATTTGCGCTCCAGCGCGCCTGGTGTGCGGCTGGCCGGGATGGACGTAACTGCGGCGGGCGCCGCCGTCGCGCCATTCGAGAAAGATGAGCCGACCCCCGCTGTCGACCAGGTCGACCAGACCGGTGTGGCCGCCACAGCCCGAACCATCGCCCAGGTCGAAGAACAGCACGTCGCCGGCACGCGCCTCGCTGGCCTGGACCTCGGGATACTGCGCGTGCAGGAACTGATACAGAGAGGCGGCCGTACCGTCGGTGCCGAAACGGATTCCGCGCTCGTGCAGCGACCGTTCCACCACGCCCACCGCTGTGTTCGAGTGATCGGGCCCGGCACGCCGTCTCTGGCCGAACAGACCTGGCGGCGGTCCGCTCGACGATGCGCGCACGACCGGCGGCCGGACTTGCCAGGTTTCAGTCGTGGTGGTTGCGCAGCCTTGAACAGCCAGAAGCAAGAGGCCGATGAAGGAGACTTGACTGAAACCGCGCAGTGTCATACAGCCGATTGTATTACATGTAGGTTTGGCGACTACTTTCTGCATGGCGCGAGTGGCAAACGCGATGCTACACTGCAGCAACAAGCTGCCGCTTCAGCTCGTCCAGGGCGATTCCCTGGATGATGACTTGGCCGGGACACGGTACCAGGACGAATCGGACGGTGTCGGATACGCGCTTCTTGTCGACTTCCACGCGGTCGAGCACATCCGCGGTAAGCCGGTGCTTCACGTCCACCGGCAGACCTAGACGCGCCAGCAGCGCTGTCGTGCGCGCGAGCAGACCGGGTTCGGTCACGCCGCAAGCGACACCCAGGGCTAGAGCCGCAATCATCCCGAGCGAGACGGCCTCGCCGTGCAGAAGCTGGAAGGCGGATGCTGCCTCGATGGCGTGGCCGACGGTGTGCCCGAAGTTCAGGATCGCGCGCCGGCCGCTCTCGCGCTCGTCGGCAACCACCACGTCCACCTTGACCCGCACCGCAGCCTCGATGATCTTCGCCAGCGCGGCGGCTGGAATGGCCGCGCCGGCCTGCGCCTCCAGCGTGTCGAGCAGGGCTGGGTCGGCGATGAGCCCGGCCTTGACCGCCTCGGCCATCCCGGCCGCGATCTCGCGGCTAGGCAACGAATCGAGGAACGCTGGATCGGCCACTACTGCGCGCGGCTGGTGAAAGGCGCCGACCAGATTCTTGCCCGCGGCGATGTCCACCCCGGTTTTTCCCCCCACCGATGCGTCCACCATGGCCAGCAAGGTGGTGGGGCAAGTGGCGTACGCGATCCCGCGCAGGTAGATGGAAGCGGCAAAGCCGGTGTGGTCGCTGGTGGCGCCGCCCCCGATGCCCACCAGCGCAGCGCCGCGATCGTAGCCGTTGTCGGCCAGCCAACCACAGGTGTGCTCGATGGCCGCGAGGCTCTTGCAAGATTCACCGGCTGGAAGATCCAGGCGCCGGACGCCGGGCAGGTGTGCGGCAAGAGCGTCGATCAACGGCTGCACGCGCGGCGATAGCTGGCCTAGCCGGCTGTCCACCAGCGCGGCCACCCCGGTGGGCTTGCCCAGTGCCGCGGCGATCTTCTTCGCCGTGTCGGTCGCGTCTGCGGGCGCGATGCAGACGTCGTAGCTCCTTGGGCCGAGCGGAACCGAGATCGTGGTCACGTCCATCCGACTAACACTGCCCGACCGCAGGGGGCAAGCACCCGTTTCTTGGAGATCCGGGCGCAGGCCCGCAGGATCTGCGGTGGCCATCCACGATTGAGGAGGTCACGTACCGGCCAAAGGGCTGCCCCGCCGGCGACCGCGGAGTCGAGGCGCGAGCAGGAACACGAGGCAAGCAGCGAGACCCGCTGCGGAAACACCCAGGCCTGCGGCGAGCCCATCGGGCCAGTAGCGAAGTGCGATCCGGTGACGTCCGGCCGTCACTGGCACCGCGCGCATGACCAGATTCGCTCGCAGCACGGGCGCCGGCATCCCGTCGACGGTCGCGGTCCATCCCGACGCGTGCTGTTCGAGGAAGACTGCGAATCCCGCGCTTTCGCCCTCGCAGGTCGCTTCGATGTTCGCCGGCGCGAAAGCTTCGAGTGAGCAGTTGCCACGCGTCGCGGGGGTCGGAACCCGCGCCTGGGCACCAGATCCCGGTGCCAGGATGACCCGCCGACCGTCGAGCACCGGCGGTTCGGCGACTTCGCGCAGAGCCTGGTTGTCGTCCGCCACCACGGCCTCGGGCGCTAGGTACACCCGGGGCAACACGTTGGGCACCCGGTAGAGGCGCGCGCCTGGCACTGGATCGAGCAGCGGCTCGAGTTCGGGACGCGCGGGCAGGTTGCGCGCTGGATCGTCCATGGGCAGCAGGGCGAATTCGGCGCCGATGAGACGTAGCGTCTGATTTCGGCCCATGGAGAGCAGTCGGCCGAGGGCGGGTGACAGTGCGGCGTCGTAGCCGGGAAGGATCGCGATGCCGAAGATCACGGAGAAGTTGTCGTGCAAAGTGACGCTGGTGACCGGCTGGTCGCGCGGAAGATAGCGCCGCATCGTCTCGGACAGCCTGGGCGAGCGGTACAGCCTCGGGGGTGCAGGCGCACGCGCGGCGGTGTCCAAGATGGCGACAGCCATGGGCGGCTTTTCGGCCAGCCGCTGCGCCGTCGACCAGCGCAAAAGGGGGAACGCGCCCAGCCCGAGATCGACGGCGATAGTCGCCACCAGCAGCACCACCGCTGGCCAGCCAGGGCGAAGCGTGGTCAGCAGCCCGACCAACAATGTGGCCAAGAGTCCCTGGGCCAGACCGCGCCAGGCAGCCGGCACCAGGTCGCGCGGCAGCACCCACAGCGCGAGCGGAAAGAGCAGCGCCTCGAACACAAGCAACCCTGCCACCCGCTTCCAAATACTCCGGCGCTGCTGCTGCTCGAGGAAGCGCTGCGCGCCCATGGCCGCGAGCAGCGCGATGAACCCAAAGAGCAGCACCAGATACTTCTCCGGGTAGCGCATGAACGCCAGCGGTGGCACCAGCCTGCGCAGCGCCTGGTGTACCGGCGTGTAGTGGCCCATGGCGAGCAGCCATGCCAGTCCCGCCAGGCCAGCGAGGATCCACGCCTGCCTGCGCCGCCGGCCGAACGCAAGCAGCGCCAATGCGAGGACCGAACCACCGGCGTACACGCTGGTGGTGAGCGGCTGCAAGCCACCCAGCATTCTGCCGACGCGCTCGGGCTGCAACTCGAAAGCAGCGCGCATGCTGTCGGCGGCCACCAGTTCCAAGGTGCGCAATGGATGCAACGAGGCCTGCTCCGCCACCGACGAGAGCAGGGCCTGGTTGCGCTCGGTACCGGACAGATTCCACGCCGTGGGCAGCCACGAAACCGCGGCCAGCGCCACTGCCAGGATCAGCACTCCCGCGAGCGCTCCCGCCACCACGCGCCCTGGCGCGAAGCTGGCCACGGCGGGATGATCGGCGGGCTGGCCGTACCGCCAGACCAGCGTCACCGCCAGGCCAAAGCCCACATTGAGAATGGCGAGAAAGGGATCGCCGAGTAACAGCGCGGCAGCCACGGGCAGGGCGCCGCGCAGCAGGGCGCCGGCTCGGCTGCGGCCGGGATCGTCGAAGGCCCGAAGCAGCGCGATGAAGCCGATTCCGCACCAGGGCGTCCACGCGTAGGCCGCAATCTGGATGCCGAATGTCCACATCGATGTGGCAAAGCCGCTGGCCGCCCAGGCCAGCCCGGCCAGCAGCGCAGCGACGGGATGTGAGACGAATCGCCGGGCCAGCAGCAACATTCCGACTGCGCCGAACACGAGATGCAGCCAGAGAACCGCGGTCACCATCCACGCCAGCGGGCCGACCAGGTGGAGCAGATTGGGCGGATAGAAGAGGCCGAAGAGCGGATTGGCCAAGACGGGCAAACCCAGTCCGACAAAGGGATTCCACGTCGGCGCGTAGCCGCCGGCGAGCGCATTGCGAACGAAGGCCCGTGCCGGGAGGATCCACCACGACAGGTCCCGCTGGTAAAGCACCCGACCGAAAAACAGGGGCGCGTAGAGCAAGGCGAGAAACCCGACCAGCATTGCGCAAGCGATTGCCAGCGGGTTATCGGGCCCCCGACGCGTGGGACAGGCATCGCTCCCGGTCTCGCCACGCCGGCGAAACCGCCGCAGCGGGTTCGCCAAGCGGAGCCAGCCGCCGCCGCGTGCTGAAGGGCCTGTCGCGACCACGGCACGCAGTCTACGCCATCGCGCCCCGCCCAGGCCGCTGTCAGTTGGGCCAGTCACGCCGGCCCAACCAGGAGATCCTTGGTCCACTCACAGGCTCGACTCCGACACGTCTCGCAGGGTGCAGCGCCCAGACTGGCCCCTGCCTTGTGTGCCCGGAGGGCGCGTGGAACAATGCGACGGTTGTCGTTTCGCCGGGGGAACCACGATGGAGAACAAGTCGAGATCGATGACCTGTCCCCACTGCGCGGGCCAGCCTTTGGTCGCGGCCCTCACCAAGCAGGGGGTGGAGGTCGACCACTGCCGGAGCTGCGGCGGGGTGTGGCTGGACAAAGGAGAGATCTTCTATTTCGCCCGCTCGGCCAAGGCGCTCATCGTGGAATTGCAACGGGCCGAAAAGGCGGCGCGCCCGGGAAACCTGGCCAGCCCGGCCACTGGCCAGCCCATGCAGCGCCTGAGCGTGTTCGGCGTCGAGCTCGACATGTGCAGCGACACGGGTGGCCTGTGGCTGGACAAGGGCGAACTGCAGCAGGTGGTGGCGGCCGGCGATGCCAATCTCAATCTCGCGGTCGACCAGGCCGCGACCCGCTCGACCGTCGAGCGCAACGCCGACGGCTCCATCTCACGCGCGCAACTGGCGGCCTACGCAGCCGGGATGAAGCCGCTGCCCAATTTGTTCGTGCGCTCGATCAGTCTGCTGGTCGTGATGTACGCGTTGCTGGGTGCACTGCTCATCGCCGTGGTCGAGACCGGCCGTATCCCGGCCGGTTTCGCCGTGCTGATCGGCGTCGTGGTGGTCACGCTGCAGTTCCTCTTCGGTCCGTGGATCATGGACATCTCGATCGACTGGTTCTACAGCGCGAGCTGGGTTGACCCGCAATCGTTGCCCCGCTGGCTGCGCCAGTTCATCGAGCGCGTGTGTCGCGAGCACGGCATGAAGTTCCCTCGCATCGGCGTCATTCACGACGGCGCGCCCAACGCCTTCACCTACGGACATACGCCCAACAACGCCCGCATCGTGATCACCGAAGGACTGTACGACCTGTTGCAGGACGACGAGGTCGAGGGGGTGGTGGCGCACGAGATTGGACACGCGGTCCAGTGGGACATGCTGATCATGACCGCGGCGCAGCTGGTGCCGCTGATTGCCTACTACCTGTACCGAACGCTGATCGGGATGCGCTCGCGTGGCAAGTCGGCCGGTGCGCGCATTGGCATCGCCATCGGCGCGTACCTCGTCTACATCGTGTCCGAGTATCTGGTACTCTGGCTGTCGCGCACGCGCGAGTACCGCGCCGACAACTTCTCCGGCCGGGTCACCGGCAACCCGAATCTGCTGGCCAGCGCCCTGGTCAAGATCGGCTACGGCCTGGCCAGCCAGGGCAAGCAGAAGGCCCGCGCCGGTGGCGAGGACACGGGCGCGCGCCGGCCGGGCGTGGAATCGCTGGGCGCGCTGGGTATCTTCGACGGCAACGCGGCCCGCGCGTTCACCATGTCGGCGGTGGCTGCGGGCGGCGCCAACCTGAACCCCGACCACCTCAAGGGTGCCATGCGCTGGGATCTGTGGAACCCCTGGGCCAAGTTCTACGAGTTGCACTCGACCCACCCGCTCATCGCCAACCGGCTCGACTTCCTGTCGCGCCAGGCGGCCGGTATGAATATCGCGCCCATGGTGCTGTTCGACGAGAAGCAGCCCGAATCCTACTGGGATGAGTTCTTGGTTGACGTGCTGGTGATGTTTCTGCCCTTCATCCTTGGTTTGGCCGGCCTAGCCGCGGGCCTGGCCGCGGGCCAGCCGCGCCTGTACTGGCTGGGCCTGGCCGGTTTGGGCGCGGGCATGCTGGTCAAGACCTGGTTCAGCTACTCATCAGGCGATTTCCCGTCGCTGAACGTGGCCGGACTGCTGAAGAAGGTGAAGGTTTCAGCGGTGCGCGGCGTGCCCTGCACCCTGCGCGGCACGGTGATCGGCCGCGGCGTGCCCGGCCTGATCTGGAGCGAAGATTTCGTCATCCGAGATCATACCGGGATCATCTTCCTCGACTATCGCCAACCCCTGCGTATCTGGGAGTTCTTGTTCGGCCTGCTCCGCCGAGGCGAGTTGCAGGGCGCAGAGGTCGTGGCCAAGGGCTGGTACCGCCGCGCGCCCACGCCCTATGTCGAGTTGCTTGCGCTGCAAACCTCGGGCACCACTCGCACCTGCTACGTGTACTACGTCAAGCTGCTGGTGTCGGTGGTGCTGGTTGTGGCCGGTCTGCTGGCAATGGCCAAGATCCACTGAGCGGGTTTTGCCCAGCGCTGGCCAGGATGCTGGAGGGCTCGCCCGAACTGGCCTCGTTTTCAGGGCGGAGGCAGGCAAGAGCTTCCCCGGCTGTTGGCAGCGGCCTGATGGGCGGGCTCGCCCTTGCGCGGCGGGGGACGTTGACCGGACACGGGCCGCGGCTGAGGACGTGCCGGCTGCACGGGTGGGGCGGGCGGAGCCACCACCGGCGAGACCGGACGGATGATCTTCTGCGCCGTGGTGGGACCGTTCACCGCCAGGTGGACGCGCAAGTGCCGCACCATCTTGCGACCGATGCCCTTGATACGCGCCAGCTCCTCGACGGTGCGGAAGGGATGCTTGTGGCGATACGCTAGGATGTTGCGGATGCGCGCGGGACCGACGCCAGGCAACAGGCGCAGTTCCTCGGGCGAGGCGGTGTTGACGTTGACCACGCCCTCCAGGGACGCCTTTTGCGCGCGCGCCGGCGGGACCAGCCCGAGCATGAACATGAGAGTGAGCACGCAGCTCCGCGACATGCTCTGGTTGTCGGCATTCGCGAGAGGAAGTTGCTATCCGAAGAAGCTTTCGTGCAGGACCTCCGAGAACAAGTTGCACAGGGCGTGGAACACGGCGGCTGGGGCTAGTGAGCCGGTTCGCTGTCGCATCCACCCGAAGACCAGGGCCGGCACCATCACGGCCAGGCGCGCGGGCTGGAAGTCCACCAGGAAATGGCCCAGGCCAAACAGCGCACTGGAGATCAGCAGGGGCCAGCCCACAGAGGCGCCCCATAGATGGCGTCGCGAGGGCCAGCGTTCTTCCAAGCGCGACATCAGGTAACCGCGGAAGAAGACCTCCTCGGGCAGCGCCACCACCAGGATCTGCGAGAGCGCCAGCAGGGCAAAGCCGGCGGGAAGGTGCAAGGAAGATTCACGGAGGCCGAGCCAGCCCGGGCAGATGGGCGAAAGAACACCGGTCAGATGCTGGGCCCAGGCGGGCGCGCTGCTCGAACAGAGCAAGCCGTAGTAGAGGAGAAAGCCCCCGAAGAAGACCGGCCAGGTGGAGACCAGCGCCAGGGCCAGGATGCGCAGGTTCAGTTTGACTGGCGTCAGGCCGAGACCAGCTGCCCGATAGTCGAAGGGCCGGCCGGTGATGCGTGCCGCATACGAAGGCCCGAGCAGGAAGATCAGGGCAATCGCGCCGTGGAGAATCTCGGCCACGAAATGCACGCCTCGCGCCAGCCAGAACAGGCCCGCCGCCAGAGCAGTGGCCACCAGGAAGGTCACCACGGGCTCGACCAGCCCGGCCTTCTTTCTGCTTACCGTGCCTGTCTCGTCCAACACAACCTACCTGTCGGGGACGGCCGCCTAGCGGAGTCTCTTCATCGCAAGCAGCGCAGACCGTCCAACGCCGCCATGGCGCGGCCGGCCTGGGCCGTGGCGCCGGTGAGCCGGTCAACAGCGCCAGGGTCGATGCAAGGCTGTGGCTGACGCAGGCTGACCAGCAAGCTGCCGAGCTGTCCCTCGATGTCGGTGAGCAGCTTGCGACCGTGCCGCAGGGCCGCCACAGTTCGCGGTATCGTTGACATGGGAACCCTGGGAGGGTTCGCTTCGCCCTTCGGCCCCCCACCTGCCACCACCCACCGCTCGCTTCGCTCGGCCTCGCCATACTCTCCCGCGATGGTCCGCGGCGAGCAACGAGGGCGCGCGCGAAACGCGCGGGGTGGGCAGGGTGGCGGGCCGTCCCGAAGTCCCCGCAGGGGGAGCTCGCCGGCTCCCCACGCGATCAGCCGAGATTGCTGGGGCAGAATCCGACGCCTCTGGCGGGTGATCACTCGTCGCGCAGGCCGCATGTTGCGAGTGTTGGGGGCGTCCCGGATTATGTCAACTTTCCGTGTCGGCCTCGCTCCGGCCCGTGCGGGACTCAGGCTGTCTCAGCTATTCCCGCGGACCTGATCCTCGTCGTCGCTCAAGTAGGCGAAGGTCCGCACCAGAGCCTTGATCTGCTCCCGCTGCGCCGGCGTCAGGTCCACGAACTGGACGCCCATGCCGGGGTTGATGCTGCCTTGTTTGCGCGGGGGGTTGACCCAGATGACTCGTCCCTCGACATCGATCTGTGGGCCGCCGCCCGGGGGCCGGAAGTGCAGGTTCAGCAGGGTGCCCGGCGGCATGGGGTTGCTGGTCTGGATGAAGATTCCCATGGCGGACAGGTCGGTGATGTACGCAAAGAGGAACGTGTTGTCGCAGCGGTAGTCGACTTCCATCGACACCAGCACGCGCTGGTGCTCACGCCGTTCACGCCCGGTGCGCCGCTCGCTGCCGACCGGCACGACACGCTTGCGACGATCTTTGCTGGGCATGGCTACTTGATCTCGATAGTTCCCAGCCGGGTCCGGTCGCCACCGTCGTTGCTGCCGGCCGTGATCTTGAGCCGCTTGCCTTCGCCCCCGGGCCAAAAGCCGATGTAGAGGGTGTAGGTTCCCGCGGGAGTGGTCATGAGCGGAACCTCCACGTCGTAGGTGTCGCGAATGTACTCGCCGGGCAGCCAGTACTCGGTGGCAAAGGCGCCGTTGAGCGGGAGGTGATCCCCGATGAGCCGCGGCTCGCCGGGAATATCGAAGTGCACGAAGATATGGAATCCTGCCGGGGGCTTCTTGTCCACGCGGAAGAAAAGCGACAGCCGGATGGTGCCGGGCCGGCGCACCACGGCGGGAAACTCGGCGCCCACCAGCTCGATGGCGTTGGCAAAGGTGACACTGGCCGGAACGCGCCACTGCCAAGGCGGCTTCGGGTCGAACCATTCGTAGCGGGACGGCTCTGTAGCGCCGGGCTCGATCACAGGCTGGGGTGGCCGGGGCGCCATCCACACATCCTGTTTCAGCGGATTGCTGTCGTGCTCGCCTTGCTCCAAGCGGTTGGTCAGCAAGAGAAAGCGCGAGGAGCGAGCGTCCACGACCGCGTAGGCCACCCGCGCAGACTTGAGCGCCGCATCCAGGGCCGCCAGCTCGCTCCCCGGCACGAGAGCGAACACCCGATCTCTCCCCTGCAGAAACTCGACCACGCGGTTTTGCGTAGGCAAGTCCGTCATCTCGCGCTCGCTGTAGAATTTCGCGCCTTCGCCCTCGACCTTGTACCGGCCGATGGGCTCGCCGTGCCGGGCCAGATGCGAATACGATTCCAGCGGCGGTTTGAACGACAGGTCGCCGGAGACCTTGGGCACGATCAGCTGGCTCAGCGCCAGGGCGAAGAGCACCGCCACCACGACGGCGGCCTGGATACCCCAACGGCCGATCTCGACCACGGCCTTCTCGAACCATCGGTGCCAACGCCGCGCATTTCCCAGGTCGCGCAGGGCCACGCGTCCCAGAGCGCGACCTCGGGTAGCCAGCCCGGTGTACAGTCCAGCGCCAACCAGCAGACCGGTGGCCAGGAAGAGCCACCCGAGCTTGAGCTTGGCCGGCCACTGGACCTTGTTCAGGGTATGGACCGAGACCAAATCTTCAGGCGCCAGCACCAGATCGCGCGCGACCACCATGGTGCCGGTCGCCACCAGCAGCCCCAGCACGGGTTCCGCGCGGTCGCCCTCCAGTGCCTCATCGAGCAGGGCACCGACGGCCAGCGCCACCGGTGCCAGGGCACAGAAGCGCGCTTCGCCGCACATGAGCACGAACACCGTGGAAAGGGCGAAGCCGAACGCCGCGAAGATGAGGAGATAGAGCTGGCCAAACGCCAGGCGATCGCCATCCGGCTCGTCGCCCCCGCCCAGACGGATGAGCGGCCGGCCCAGCGCGAAGATGGCCAGCGCGCTCCAGGGGAACAACCCGAACCCAAGCTGGCGGATGATGGTATCGAAGGTTGCGCTGGGAGCCCCGCTGCGCGGAACCCCACCGAGCAGCAAGGAATACTGACCGGCCACGTTGGCCCTGGTCATGGTGATCGCGAGAAGCAGCACACCGGTCAGGGCGGCCACAATCAGCGCAACGCCGCCCTGCACCCCGGGTGAACGCAGGCTGGCGCCCAGGCTGGAGCCAGCGGGCAGATGAGTTCCCAACCCAGGCGAGGTGAGCTTGCTGGCCGCTGGATCATCGGCAGGCCGCGGCCGCAGGCCCCACCCCGCGAGGATGGCGAAGCTGAACGCCAGGCAGGGCAGCGCCACGCCGAGAAGCGCCCCGCCCGAGAACAAGCCGATGACCAGGCCAACGCCAGCGACAAGCAGGTCGCGCAGCCGACGCACGCCTTCGGCCGGCCAGGCGTAGCGGCCGAGCCCGCCCATGGCGAGCGCCAGACCGGCCACCAGCGGCATGTCCGATGTGAGTTGCCGCGCTTCGAGCAGGAAGAGGGGCATCGAGCCAAGCGCCAGGGCGCCGAGCACGGCCGCGCGCCGACGAAAGAGGCCGATGCCCGCCCAATACACCGCGAGAATGGCCAGGATGCCGAAAAGGCCATCCGAGATGCGGCCGCCGAATTCGCCCACGCCAAAGATCCGCATGCCGAGCGCGTTGCCGGCCAAGTCGAGCGGCGGCGCGGCGGTGAAGCGACGGTTGACCGTCACGTCGAAGAGAGATTCAGAACGGGCGATGTCGCGCGCACGCTCCGCCAGCTTGAGCTCCCACGGATCCCAGAACCCGAACGAACCCAGGCGGGGCAGGATCAGCGCAATCGCGAACAGCGCCACCCACCAGCCGGGTGGAACCCGGCGCAATCTTTCCACGAAGCTCATGGCTCAATCTTTTTCGGGGCTGACCCTTGCAGCGGGCGCACTCTAGCAGTGCGCCGAAACAAAGGCTATGCCTCCGGTACTCCCCGCACCAGACAGGTTTCGCCATGTCCAAGCACGGCGAGTTGGCCCAAAATGCCGCGATCAGCGCAGATCTGTCTGAGCCAACGCAGGGGCTCGTCGAGCGGCTCGTAGCTGAGCGGGAACGATCCGTGTCCGACGGGAACGAGCAGCTTGGCTCCTAGATCCGTGAAGGCTTGCACAGCGTCGAGGGGCGACATGTTGCTCTCGCGCAAGGCGGGCGGCTCGTACCCGGCCACCGGCAACAGCGCTACGTCCGGGTGCAGACGCCGGCCGATCTCCTCGAAACCGGAAAAATAGGCAGTGCCTCCTGCGAAATACACGTTGGCTCCGGCCGAACGCACGAGGTACCCGCAGGCGCCGCGCCAGGCCCGGTCGAAAATCCCGCGCACGCCCTCGTGTCGCGCCGCCACCGCGGTCACCTCGACATCCGCGAACTCGAAACTCTTGCCCGGCGCCAGCTCCACCACGCGGCCAAAGCCCAGGCCATCCACCAGGGATGCGCAGCGGGGCGGGACCAGCACTGCGGCTCGCCCGCGCAGACGCCGCAGGCTGGCCAGGTCCAGACGATCCCGGTGCGCGTGCGAGATGAGGATCAAATTCACGTCGGCCGCATCGGTCGGATGCAGGCAAGCCGCCTCGGCCCGGCGCAGGCCGAGAAAGAAATCGCCGAAATAGGGGTCGGTGAGCACGCGCGCGAGTGGCGTGGTCAGCATGACCGTGGCGTGACCGACAAAGGTGACGGCGATCTGACCGGGACCCGGATGCTCCACCCGCCGCGGCTCGGGCCGGCGCGGGACGGTCACAAGCTGTCGGGCAGCGGTGCGCAGAAAACGCAGAGACAGGGCCAAGCCGGCCCCCGACTGCCACAGGCTGCGCGGCCTCCGCCGGTGCTCATGGTCCAGTTCCTTGGCCCGCTCGATCGCGCGGCGCTGCCAGTCGGGTTCCGCTGCAGAGGACATGTGCATGAATTAGGACCCGCGAGCACCTATCAGGTCAACCACTGTGGTGACCCCACGCGCGGCAGGCGGGACCATAGGACAAACGAACCCGCTTTTCTCCATATGTCATCAGGTCTCTGAATGTCCGAGAATGTCTCTTCAGGTCGGTGGCGCTCGTAGCAACGAGCGCCGTTGATTTTGGGCGCGTGACAGATCGCTTGAGGTGGCAAACAGTGCCCCGACAAGGGTTGTCGGACGCCGGGCTCGTGAGTTGCGACTCCCCATTCACAAACCCCTGCCCTGCGGTATGCTCGGCCGCATGATCAAACCACTTGTTCCTTGCACGTTCGTCTTGGCTGCTCTGGCCAGCCTGGGTTGCAAGAAGCCAGCCGGGGAGCCACCCACACAGATCGCGCAACCAGTGGCGGCGCCGCCTGCGCCCAGCGCGCCGGTGGATAAGCCGTCGCTTCTCAAGGTCGATGCTTTCAAAGAGCAGGCACCGGCGACATATCGAGCCAAGTTCACCACCTCGAAGGGCAGCTTCGTGGTCGAGGTGCAGAGGGATTGGGCGCCGCAGGGTGCGGACCGATTCTTCAATCTGGTCAAGAACGGCTACTTCAACGACGTTCGCTTCTTTCGCGTGATCAAGGGCTTCATGGTGCAGTGGGGTATCCACGGTCAGGGCGAGGTGAACGCAGTCTGGCGCAACGCCAGCATCCCTGACGATCCGGTCAAGCAATCCAACAAGCGTGGCTTCATCACCTTTGCTACCGCGGGGCCCAACACGCGGACTACCCAGGTCTTCATCAACTACGCGGACAACACCCAGCTCGACGGGATGGGATTTGCCCCCTTTGGCAAGGTGGCAAGCGGTATGGAAGTGGTCGACGGGCTGTTCGGCGGCTATGGGGAGGGCGCACCCCAGGGCAGGGGCCCCAACCAGGGCCGCATGCAGACCGAAGGCAACGCCTACCTGGCGCGCGATTTCCCCGATCTGGACTTCGTGGTCGAGGCGAGCATCGTGCGCTAGAGGATCCTGAGCATCGACCCTTGCGGTGGCGCAAGCTGCTTGCTAGCGTCCCGCCCATGCTGCCCCGCTTGCTGGTCATGCTCGGGCTCGCGTTCCTGGCTGCTCTCCCCGCGCTCGGCGGCTGCTCATCCTCGCATCGGCGCGATCAGAACTTCGGCACGGATGCCGGGACCGACTACCAGATCCCTGACGCCGCGATCTCCTCCGGCCAAGCGGCAGCAGACACCGGCACGGCCGATGACGCGGTCGAGCCTGGCTTCGAGGCTACGCCCGCCGATGCGTCGGCTCAGGAGTCCGGCCCTGGCGTCGATTCCTAGCGTGGGGTCAGAAGCATGAACGGGCCGTCAGGCGAACGCATCACCGAGTGGGCAGGCGGCACGCTCAGTGAACTGATGAGTGTGCTCTCGGCAGCGGCCCTGCCCGCGCGCATCCAGGTGTTCGCACCTGGCCCGGGGGCTGCACCGGCGGGCGAGGTGCACCTGCTGGCCGGCGGAGTCAGCGACGCGTTTGCCGGCGCAGAACGAGGCCCGGAGGCGGTCTCCGCCCTGCAGCGGGTGGCCAGCGCCCGTTTCGCGATCGACACTCGCTTGCCCGACCCAGAAACCGGATCGCTGGCGAAGCCCGGCCCTGCCGAGGGGAATCTGGCCCAGCGGCCGCTGGTCGAGATCATGCGCTACTGCGAGCAGTACGTGCTGACCTGCGCGATCGAGGTGTGGCGTGGCGAGGAGGAAGCTCGCATCAGCTATCGCCGGGGCGAGTTGGTCGGGACCACGGTCGGCGGCAGTGATACTCCTGAACGACTGCCCGAAGTCATGGGCTGGAAGGAGGGGTTCTTCGAGATCGTCCTGCCCCCGCCCGTGACACCGCCTGTGCCCGCGATCTCCAAACGCAGCTCGGCTTCGATGGCGGTGGTCGGTGCTGGCGCGCCGGCGCGACCCGCGCAGCCGCCGGCGGGAGCGCGAGTGCGGCGCAAGACCGATCCCTTCATTACCGTCGACGCCGTCAAGACGAACACGCCCGCTCGTGCCGCCGGCGCGCTGCAGTCGACGGGACAAGGCGGTCCCAAGGTGCGGCCGGGCTCACCCCTGCCCGGGCTGCAGCCGCGGGTCGCCGAAGCCGCGCCGGCGCGACCCGCGCAAGCGACGGAACCACGACCGGCCCCATCTGCTCCGGCCTCCGCCTTTCCGCTTCTGTCCCCGCCGATCAGCAAAACCGCCCCGTCATCGGTACCGCCGACCGCCCCGGCGCAGGCCCGCACCGCGCAGGCACCTGTCACGGCAGCAACGGCCCTGGAGGTGTCCCCGGCCCGCCCCCTGTCGAGCCCGGCCATTGCGGCGCAGGCTGGAGGAACCACGCGGCCTGCTGGGCCGGCGGCGCCCGCGCCCATCGGGACCGAGGTGACGCCCGCACCGCCTGCGGCGGTTGCGAAACAACCCTTGGCTCGCATCCCTGCCCGCGTGACACAGGCACCCCTGGTCGCACCTCCGGTCGCCACACCGGTGGCCCGCGATGCGCGAGCAGCCGGCGCCTCGTCGCAGGCGGCACTCCCATCGCTCGCGGCCAGGACCTCTGGGGCACAGATCCCTGCTCGACCGATGTCCCCTCCGGCAGCCAAGGCCCCGGCCGCCCCTCCGACGGCCTCGCAAGGCTCGGCAGGAAATCCGCCTCAGGCTTCTGCGCCAGACTCGCTCGCGGCTGGCGCGCCGGCGGCGCCGGTTCGGCGTACGGCGCCTGCGCTGGCCACGCCGCCTTCCACCCAAGCTGCATCTGCAGCGGTTGGTAAAAGGCCCGAGGCGACTTCGCGCCCGCGCCCCTCAAAGCCGGCCGAGTCGCCAGCAGCTTCCGCGATTCGCGGAGAATCGACCACGGCAGCGCACATGGCCCCGTCGGCGCAGAATCACATTTCGGGCGAGATAAGGCGCCCTGCGACGCCGGTGCACGGAACCGAGGAACGGCCCTTTGGTGTCGAGCTGTCGGAGGACATGCAGGATCCGGCCGCCTTCGTGGACACCCCTCCGCCGCAGCAGCCTGTCATCATGGGGTCGCTGGCGCAGTCCACCCCGACACCGGTTTCGCTGCGGCCGCAGTCAGAGGGCCAGCCGACCCAGCGGATCAAGGGACCCGCTTCTGTCCAGCCTGATGGCCTGTCAGTCGATATCGAGGGCCCGCGGGTTCGCTCGGGCAAGCGACGCGCGCCGCGCGGGCTGGCCGACTGGCCCTTGCTGGTGCACGTGCTCCTCGGCGTCGTGCTGGGTGCGGCAATCGTGGTGGCCTACTCCGCCTACTACGGGTTGCCGCTACCGTAGATTATTCTTGGCGCTCCAACCGTGGAGCGCTTTACTGGGCTGCCGTGAGCTTGTTCTCACAGATTGCCGATTCATACCGGCGCACGAAGAAGCCCAAAGACATCCTGTGGAATCGTCTGGTGGCGCGGCCGCTGGCCGCGGTCCTGCTGGTCCCGGTTGCCAAGACTCGTGTCACCCCGAATCAGGTAACTTTCGCCTCGCTGGCGGTTTTCGTTGCATCCGCAGCTCTTTTGGTCGGCCTGCCCGGATGGACCGGCCTGCTCATCGCGGTCGCCGTGCTCGAGCTGTCCTATGTCCTCGACTGCGTGGACGGCCAGCTGGCTCGGTTGCGAGGAACCTCGTCGCCGGTGGGCGCGCACCTGGATTTCCTGATGGACGAGCTGAAGGCTTTCATGCTGGTGGCAGCCTTGGGCGCGCGGCTGTGGCGTGCCGATGGCCGCACGCAGTGGTTGGTCGAGGCGCTGGCCGGACTGGTGGTGGTGGCCTCGGCCATCAGCCTGACCACGTTCGTGCGCCGGCCCGAGTACCTGTGTGCCACCGGTGCGCCCCGGCCGCAGATGGCCGGCGACTACGGAGATGGTTTGGCGGGAACCGTGCCGGCTCCGGCCCCACCGCGTTCGCTTGTGGCCAGGGTGATGGGTGTGGTGGAAGCTTTGGGCCGATTGATCATTCATTACCCGAGCTATCTGGTGCTTGTGGCCGCCGCCAATCGCCTGGATCTTTTTCTGCACGTGTACCTGGCCATCAACGCTGCCTATGCCGGTCGCACGATTCTTGCGGTCCTGCGCAAGCTGGGTAAGAGAACGGCGTGAGGAGCGACAAAGTCATCATCGTGGCGGCTGGCCGCGGCCGGCGCCTAGGCGCAGAAACCGACGGCATTCCCAAGTGCATGGTCCGCGTGGCGGGCCAGCCCATCCTGCACTGGCAACTGCGCTCGTTGGCGGCGGCGGGCCTCTCCGACGTCGTGGTGGTGCGCGGCTATCTGGGCGATCGCATCGACGGAGGACGCGCGGTCCTGGATTTCATCGACAACCCCGACTGGCCGCAGAACAACATCCTGGCGTCACTGCTGTGCGCGGCGGATCGCCTGCCGGGCGGCTTCTTCTTTTCCTATTGTGACATCGTGTACACGCCCGATGTGGTGGCGTGCCTGGCGGCGCGCGCGCGTGCAGGCGACCCGGCGCCCGCATCGCTGATCATCGACCGGCGCTGGGCCGATGCCTACCAGGGCCGCACCCTGCACCCGGTTTCAGAGGCCGAGCTGACCAGGATCGACGAGCAGGGGCGAGTCGTGCGCGTGGGCAAGGGCGCGGTGCCGCGCGAGAAGGCGGTGGGTGAGTTCATCGGCCTAGCCTATTTTTCTGCCACGGGGGCAGCAGCGCTTCGTGCGGTCTGGGACGGGGCTCTTGCGGCAGGCGGGCTGGAGGCACCCTTTGGTTTCGCCCCGACGCTGCGCCAGGCGTATTTGACCGATGCGCTCAACGCGCTGGCCGACCGGGGCATTCGACTTGACCCAGTCTTCATCGACGGCCAGTGGCGCGAGATCGACACGCCCCAGGACCTGGCTGCGGCACAGGCAGTCGTCACCGGCTGGCACACCGATGCTTCCTCGTTGAATTCCGGGTGAAACTCGGCGACTCTTGCTGCAATCAAAGATCAGAGAAGGGAGTTCGACGCGATGCTAAGCAAGACCATGCAGGATGCCTTCAGCGAGCAGGTTGGAAACGAGTTCTCCTCGGCGTATCTCTACCTTTCCATGGCGCTCTACTTCGAAGGGCAAAGCCTTCCTGGCTTCGCCAAGTGGATGCGCGTGCAGTTCGCCGAAGAGCAGACCCACGCGATGAAGATGCTCGACTACGTGGTCGACCGTGGCGGGACGCTCAGCCTTTCCACCATCGAGAAGCCTGCGGCGGATTTCAAGTCCGCCACGGACGTGTTCCAGCGCACGCTGGCCCACGAGCAGAAGGTGACCAGCCTGATTCACAAGCTCTACGCCCAGGCCAGCAAGGAGAACGACTACGCCTCGATGGAGATGCTCCAGTGGTTCATCAAGGAGCAGGTCGAGGAAGAGAAGAACGCCAGCCTGATCCTGGATCAGCTCAAGATGGTGGGCGACAAGGGTTCGAGCCTGGTTATGCTCGACCACCGCATCGGCAAGCGCGGCGACTAGCCCTGGGGCCGAGCCGACCGCGACCGTCCGTCGCGGCGGGCCCGGCCGTGCCTGCCACTCCCGGTTCCTCATGGTTTTCGACCCCGACGATCCGCCCGAGGAAGAGGCGCGCTCTCCGCAGGAGAAGAACTACATCACCAAGGCGGGCTACCGGAAGCTGGTCGATGAACTGGAGTTCTTGCACGTGAGCAAGCGGCCCGAGGTGGTGAGCGCCCTGGCTGACGCGGCCGCCGAGGGCGACCGTTCGGAGAATGCCGAGTACATCTATCGCAAGCGCCAGTTGCGCCACATCGACGCGCGCATGCGTTTCCTTTCCAAGCGCCTGGACCATGTGGTCATCGTCGACCCCAGCGAACAGAAACGGCGCGACCGTGTGTTCTTCGGGGCCACGGTCACCGTCGAGGACGAGGACGGAGAGACGCTGGTGTATCGCATCGTCGGCCAGGACGAGGTCGAGGGGTCGGAAGGGGTCATTTCCTGGAAGTCGCCGGTGGGCAAGGCATTGCTGGGCAAGCAAGTGGGTGACACGGTGGTGGTGCGCTGGCACGCAGGCGCGCGCGAGTTGACGGTCACGGCCATCGACTATCGCTGACGGGCGCGGCGATTCCTGGTAAGGTCGCAGGCTGGGCGCCGTGGCTGTGGACCCCGCTTTTCGGGTCCACGACTCCGACGACCCGCCTGCAGCGATGAACAAGATTGTCGTCAAAGGCGCGCGCGAGCACAACCTGAAGAATGTCGACGTGGAGATCCCGCGCGACAGGCTGGTGGTCATCACCGGACTGTCCGGCTCGGGCAAGTCCTCGCTGGCCTTCGACACCATCTACGCCGAAGGCCAGCGCCGCTACGTCGAGTCGTTGTCGGCCTACGCCCGCCAGTTCCTCGAGCAGTGGGGCAAGCCCGACGTGGATTCCATCGATGGGCTGTCGCCGGCCATCGCCATCGGGCAGAGGTCCGCTTCGCGCAATCCGCGCTCCAGCGTGGGCACCATCACCGAGATCTACGACTACCTGCGCTTGCTGTGGGCGCGCGTGGGCGGGGTGTTCTGCTGGCAGTGCGGCCAGCGCATCGCCGCGCAAACCATCCCGCAAATGGTCGATCAAGTTCTGGCCCTGGGTGAAGGCTCGCGCTTTTCCGTGTTGGCGCCGGTGGTGCGCTCCAAGAAGGGTGACTTCCGCGACGAGATCAATCGCTTGCGCCAGGACGGCTATGTGCGCGCCAACATCGATGGCGAGCTTTGCGATCTGTCCGACCCGCCCAAGCTCGACAAGAGCAAGAAACACAGCATCGAGGTCTTCGTCGATCGCCTGGTAAAAAAGCCCGGCATCGAGCAGCGCCTGGCCGAATCGGTCGAGTTGGCGGCCAAGCTGTCAGGCGGCCTGGTCAAGATCTCGCCTTTGGAAGGCGACGATCTGCTCTTTTCCGAAAAGTTTTCCTGCCCCGACTGCGGCGTCAGTTTCCCCGAGGTGACTCCCAGCCTGTTCTCGTTCAACAGCCCGGCGGGCGCTTGCCCGGCCTGCGACGGCATCGGCGCCAAAATGTACTTCGACCCCGACCTCGTCGTCAGCGATCCCGACCTGTCGCTGCGTGAGGGCGCCATCGAACCGTGGGAACGCCGCAACAGCGCCTTCTTTCAGCAGCTACTCGACTCGCTGGCCGCCCACTACAGCATCGATCTGTACAAACCCTGGCACAAGCTGACGGCGGAAGTGCGCCAGCTGATCCTCGAGGGCTCTAAGGGCCAAGAGGTGAACCTGACCTTCGAGAAGAACGGCAAGCAGCACACCTTCAGGAAGAGCTTCGAGGGCGTGCTGGCCAACCTGCAGCGGCGCTACGACGAGTATCAGCGCCGGCGGCGCGAGCAAGGCCGCACCACCGACGAGGATTTCGAGGCCATCTACGACGAGTTCCACCGCTACATGTCGCAATCGCCGTGCAGCGAGTGCGGCGGCACGCGCCTGCGCAAGGAGGCGCGCCACATCCGCGTGGGTGGCAAGACCATCGCCGAGATGACCGCGCTGACCATCCGGGAGGCGCACGACTTCATCAAGGGCCTCGCCCTGTCCAAGCGCGACTGGCAGGTGTGCCTGCGCATCATCCGCGAAGTGACCGCGCGCCTGGGCTTCCTCATCAGCGTGGGCATCGACTACCTGTCGCTCGACCGGCCGGCCGCCACGCTCTCGGGCGGCGAAACCCAACGCATCCGACTGGCCACCCAGATCGGCAGCGGCCTGCAGGGCGTGCTGTACATCCTCGACGAGCCCTCCATCGGTCTTCACCAGCGCGACAACGCACGCCTACTGGAAACCCTGATCAAGCTTCGCGACCTGGGCAACACCGTGCTGGTGGTCGAGCACGACGCCGACACCATTCGCGCCGCCGACTACGTCATCGACATGGGCCCGCGCGCGGGCGATCTGGGCGGCCGGGTGGTGGCGGTGGGCACGCCCAAGGAGATCGAGGCCAATGCGCAATCGCTGACCGGTGCGTATCTGTCGGGCGAAAAGGCCATCGAGGCACCCAAGCATCGGCGCGGGTCGAACAAGCGCGCGCTGGTGCTGCGCGGGGCACGCACGCACAACCTGCGCAACCTCACGGTCAGCTTTCCCCTGGGCGCGCTGACCTGCGTGACCGGCGTGTCGGGCTCGGGCAAGTCGAGCCTGATCGTCGACACCCTGTTGCCCGCACTCAAGAATCGTCTGCACGGGGCGCGGGCGCCCAGCGCGGAATTCGACGGCATCGATGGACTGCAGCACCTGGACAAGGTCATCGACGTGGACCAGTCGCCCATCGGCCGCACGCCACGATCCAACCCGGCGACCTTCACCGGCGTGTTCACCCCCATTCGCGATCTATTCGCCAACCTGCCCGAGTCCAAGGCGCGCGGCTACCGCGCGGGCCGCTACTCGTTCAACATCAAGGGCGGGCGCTGCGAAGCCTGCCAGGGCGACGGCATCGTGCGCATGGAGATGCACTTTCTGCCCGACGTGTATGTCGAGTGCGAGGCCTGCGGCGGGCGGCGCTACAGCCGCGAGACGCTGGAGGTGAAGTACCGCCAGGCCAGCATCGCCGACGTGCTCGACATGACGGTGGACCAAGCCTGCACCTTCCTGGCAAACATCCCCAAGCTGCGGCCTAAGCTGGAGACCCTGCGCGAGGTGGGCCTGGGTTATGTGGCTCTCGGCCAGTCGGCCACCACCCTGTCAGGCGGCGAGGCCCAGCGGGTAAAGCTGTCGCGCGAACTGGCCAAGAAAGCCACTGGCCGCACCCTGTACATCCTCGACGAGCCGACCACGGGCTTGCACTTTGCCGACATCGATCAACTGCTGCGCGTGCTGGCGCGGCTGGTGGATGCGGGCAACACCGTGATCGTGATCGAGCACAATCTCGACGTGATCAAAACCGCCGACTGGGTTGTCGACCTGGGCCCGGGCGGCGGTCCCGGCGGCGGCCAAGTCATCGCCGAGGGCACTCCCGACGAGGTGGCCAAGGTGGCAGCCAGCTTCACTGGGCAGTTTCTCAGGAAGGTGTTGTAGGCAGAGCCTGTCGGTTGGTGCGACGGGATAGGAGAGCCGGCTCGCGTGTGCGAGTTCGGGTGGTGTGAGGCGGGCAGAGGGCACGCATGCGAAGAAATGAGTGAATCCGATGCCGCGGACCGCGACTCGCGGGCCGGACACGCTCACGTTCTCGCCCACGCTGGCCGAGCCACGTTGGTGGCTATCCCACGACGAGATATCCGCGCTCCAGCAGCGACAGCATGGCCGTAGCGGTGTCGAGATCGGTCTGGCGACTCTGGTCCAGGATGGCCTGCACCGTGGCGCCGCCCAGCGCGATCTGGATGACGTCGAGATGGTCGGGCGACAGATCGCGCAGGCGCGGGCCGAGCGGCGTGGGCACGGAAACCTCGGCCGTCAGTGGCGGCAGTTTGGGCGACAGCTCCTTGAATTCGTCGAGCTGGCGCATGCCCTCCATGAGCAGGGCCTCGGTGGAATCCTGCAGTTCCTCCATTACCCTGCGATCGTCAGGCGGTTCCAACTCGAACAAGCCCTGGTTCCACGTCAACATGCGGAACATGGCCTTGCGGGGGCTGACGTCGAAGCTCTCGTCGATGTTGGCGAAGTAGATCTGGCCCTTGCGCAGGTGCAGGCGGCCGGTGCCCCAATCAGAGCGCAGCACCAACACGCCTGACTTGCGGCTGGTGGAAAGCAACTGGAGAAGGTCGGGCAGCGGGATCTCTTCGATGTTGCCCGACATCGACTTGGGCGCCACCCGCCGACTGGCAGTGGCCTGCATCTTGGAACGCGCCTCGATCTCGGACAGCGAAGCCGCTGGCGCGCGTGCCTCGCCACTCCCGGCCACCAACTTGATGATGGACGTGCCGACCAGGATGCGGTCGCCGTCCTTGAGCTGCACACTGCGAATCTTCTCGCCGTTCACGAAGGTGCCGTTGGTCGAGCCCAGGTCCTGGATCGACACCGCCCGGCCGTCGGTAGTGATCTTTGCGTGCTTGCGCGAAACCATGTCCTCGACCAGGACCATGTCCAGGTCAGACGAGCGTCCGATCACGATCTCGCGGTTCGGGCGCAGAGGAAATTCCCCCCCCTGATACTTGCCGGAGATGAAGCGGAGGGTCCAAGGCGCACCCTCAGCCTGGGCGGCGCTTGCCTGTTCGCCTGCGGCGTCGCGTGGCCTGAAGGTATTCAAATGCCATGATTCTAGACACTTAGGCGCAAACCGTCAATGGTGCCCCGCGGCGGATGCAAGGTTGCGGCCCAACCGCCCACGATCATACAATATCACGCGGTCTGAATCGGCCTGTTCCTGCGCCAGCCAGGCGCGCGGAACACCATTCCAGAGCGCGCAGCTTTCGACCGATATTGGTAATTGATGCCGTCAACCATCAGACCTCCGGCAGCGAGTGATCCACCTGGCCTCAAGAAGCTGGGCCGCTACGAGTGCACCGAGCAAGTCGGCGGAAGCGGCGGCTTTGAAACCTACCGTGCGCGCGTCAAGGGCTTGACCGGGCTCGACCGCAGCTTCGCGGTGAAGGTGTTGCGGCTCAAGCGATCGGAAGTCCCGAGCGCGGTCAGCGAGCCGTTCCTGCAAGCCGCCCGGCGTAGCGCGGCCCTTGCCGATCCCCATATCGCCAAGGTCGTGGAGGCAGACTCGGGCGACGGGCTGGTCTTTGCTGTCACGCCGTTCATGGAAGGCGCGGATCTGGGCCAGTTCCTGCAGCGGGCGCGCGAGGCGGGCGTGCTGGCCACTGGCAAGGACGAGGCGTCCCGCCGCTGGCATGGCCTGGTGGCCTACATCGGCGCCGAGATCGCGCGCGGGCTGCAGGCTGCCCATGCGCAGGAGCCGCCCGTCATGCACGGTGCTCTCTGCCCCGGCAACGTGTTCATTACCACACGCGGGGCGGTTCGGCTGCTCGACTTCGGCCTGCGTGCCTCGGTCCGTCGCCCCTTCGAGCCGCGCCCGCGACGCCTTCTGCCCTACATCGCACCCGAGTTGGCTGCGCCGGCCGCTGACGGCACCACGGCTGGCGACATGTACAGCCTCGGCGTCTTGCTATGCGAGCTGTCGAGTGGAGAGTTGCCGCCGCAGGGCCGACGCGCTTCCGAGATGCAAATCGCTCTTTCCCTGCTGCCGGAGGACTTGGGGCTCGTCATCGGCCGTTTGGTTTCCGCGAGTCCCGGAGCGCGGCCCACGGCAGCCGACGTGGTTTCGTCCCTGGCGGCTGTCTACGCGGGTAGGCCCGAAGCGGTACTGGCCGCCGATCTTTCCTCACTCGTCCAGCGCTCTTCCACCTCCAGTGCGGCGCCGGAGCAACCGCCCGAGGCCGTCGTGTCTTTGGCCGGCGCACCCGAAGCAGCCGACGACGCGCCGCCGCCGCCTTCCGATGTGGAACACGACGATGACTTCGGGTTCGAGGAATCGCTGCACCAGCGAACGGGTGGGCTGGCCAAAGCGGTGGCAGCGGGCCAACCCGTGGTCCGACCGGTGCCACCGCCTGCGCCTCCCGACGAGTCGCGTGCCTCGCGCGAGCTCACTGCCGTGGGCGAGCCGGCCGTGATTGCTGACCTCGTGGCCAAAAGCCGACCCGCGGAATCCGTGACCCCAGCCCGCATCGCGAAGCTGCGCCTCGGGCCACCGCCGGTTCCGGGCTCTCCCGTGGTCGCTCCGGCCACCGTTCCTTCTGCGGCGCCGGCCCCGAGCCTGGCCAACCGAGCGCGATTTCAGACCTTGCCTGCCTTCGGGCCGAAGGAAACGGCAGCCCCCGATGCTTTGTCGGCTACGGTGGCCGCTGCCCCGGCAGCTGGCGCGGCCGCCGAAAGATTGGCGCCCAAACCGCCTTTGGGACCGTCTGCACCGGGTACGCCAGCAAGCGCACCGCCTGCCAAGCCTTTGGCCGCGCCCGCGCAAGCTCCATCCACAGGCGAGGCGGAACCATTCGCCGCGCCGGACGCAGGTGAGGTGATGGCTCCGGGCGCGTCGGCCTTCGATCCACGCCCCTCGACCTGGGGCGCACGCGCCCTTGCCGCACTTGGCGGTCAGGCTGGAATTGGCTCCTCGTCCGGCAGCCAATCGGCCGGGCTGGCGCTGCTTGACGACATCCAGGCTGAAGCTCCGGAATCCGTCCCGCTGGCCGGCTCCCCTCCTCTGAGGCCCGCGGCTGGCCAGGGCGGCCCCCTGCGGAGCCAGCGGCCTTTCGCCCTTGATGAGCCGCAGTTGGCTGAGCCCGCACCAGCGGACGATTCTTCGATGGAGGCTGCACCGGATTTCGGTTCGCAATCCGGCTGGGCGGAGCCCGTGGCGGCCGACATCGAGACCCCAGGCGAGGTCGATCAGCCTCGGGGCGACGGCCTGCTCGAGGATGAGCTGGTCGATTCCCCGGATGGAGTCCACCCCGCCTCGTCCTACGATTTGGGGGGCCAGGCGACCGGTGGGCTTGCTGGTCAGCCGCTGCCCGAGGCTTTCTCTTTTGTGGACGACCAGCCACCATCGGCTGCCGAAGCCGTGGCGTTCAGGGAAGACGGCAGCCAACCCCCACCTGAGGCCGAGGCCTACGTGGACGTGGGCGAGGGCGGCCAGCCCGCGGCAGCCCCCGCATACTTCGAAGATGCTGGTCAGCCGCTGCCCGAGTCCGAAATCCACGCTCTGCCAGAAGCTTCCGCGCCCCGCGCGTCTCGACCTTCGCCGCCAGTCCGTGAAGCGCCGGCGGGTGGCGTGGCGCGTGGCGCGGGGGCCAGACGCCCCGCCCGCGAGCAAGAATCAGTCCCCACCTGGGCCCAGTCGCCTGACGCGCCGGCAGCCAAGCAGGGACGCCGGCGGATGGTCTGGACCATCGCGGCCTCGGTGCTGGGTGCCAGCATAGTGGTGGGCGGGCTGGCCGGTTTCTTCGTCGGGACGCGGGGCCAACCGTCGGGTGCAGCACCAGGAGGCAGGGCACTGCCCGCTCTGCCGAAGCCAAAGGCTGTCGCGCCGCCGGCGCCCGCAGTTCCAGACGATGTCGAGGCCCAGGCCGCGCAGCCGTCAGACAGCGAGGCCACGTCCAAGCCGCCAGGAACCAGCGCCCGTCGCACGATTGCAGCCGTCGAAGAGAAACCCTCCGCTGCTAAGAAGAGTGGCTCCGAAAAACCTTTGAAGCCAACGACGGCCGGGCCTTCGTCGGGCCCGCCGGCGCCGTCCCCGTCCGCTGCGGCACCCTCGCCCTCTGGCCAGAAGACCGCTGCGGCACCCTCGCCCTCTGGCCAGAAGACCGCTGCGGCACCCTCGCCCTCTGGCCAGAAGACCGCTGCGGCACCCTCGCCCGACAAGAAGGTGATCGCCGCGGGAGACGCGGCGCCGACAACCTGGAGCAAGGGCGTCTCGGACGGTGGGGGCAGCCTGGTCATGCTCTCGGTAACCAGCCAGCCGGTCGGCGCCGCGGTGTGGATCAGCGGCAAGGAACGCGGCCGGACGCCCTTGCAGGTCAGGGTCCAGTCCGGCCCCACGCGCGTGGTGCTGGTTCTCGCCGGCCACGCGTCGGCCACTGTCGATGTGAGGGCCGGGGAGGATACGCAGGTATCCAAGGACCTGGTGGCGGTTGCGCCGCCCATGACCGGCGAGGCTCGCTTCCGCGCCGAGTGCATCACGCAAGGCAAGCTGCCCATCGTGGTCGACGGCAAGGAGACCGGCATCCTCTGTCCGTTCAACAAGCTGCGCGTGGACCCCGGCGTGCACAAGATTGGCCTGTTTGTGCCTGCGCTGGGCAAGGTGCATGAGAAGGAAGTGACCTTGCAGCCCGGCGTGCGCAGCATCGTGTTCGGGGACTAGCCCCTGGTCTTGCAAAGGCTCGGGTTTTTGTCCAAAGTCCGCCCACCCCTGCGTGCGGGGGATGATCTGGGAAAGGAATCACCGGCAATGAGCAAGATCGTTCTGCCCAAGAAGTTCGTCAGCCAGTACCCACACAAGTTTGCCAAGGGCAAGCAGCTGTATTTGCGGGGCAAGCGCATCCTGCCCAAACCGATCTCAGGTAAGGAAACCCTGCCGGATCTCATCGACGCCACCTTTCTCGCCTACAACGCCGGCCGCTTGAGCGAGGGCTGCCGCCTCTTCGCGGAGAGGATGCTGGCCAACGACCGCGTCACCGTGGGCATGAGCCTGGCGGGAGCGCTGACCCCGGCGGGGCTGGGTAGCGCCGCCATTATTCCCCTCATCAAGGCTGGCTTCGTGGACTGGATCGTGGCCACCGGCGCGAACCTGTACCACGACATGCACCACGCGATGAACCTGCCGCTGTGGCGGGGATCGCCCTTCGTGCGCGATCCCGAGCTACGACGTTATGGCGTGGTCCGCATCTACGACATCCTGCTCGACTACGACGACGTGCTCATGCGCACCGACGATATCCTGCGCAAGATCCTCATCCAGAAGGAATTCCAGAAAGAGATGGGCACGGCCGAGCTGCACCACCTCATCGGCAAATACTGCGCTGAATTCGAGCGGCAGAGCGGGCTCAAGGACGCCTCGGTCCTGGCCGCTGCCTATCGCGCGGGCGTGCCCTGCTTCTGCTCGTCGCCCGGCGATTCCACTATCGGCATGAACATCGCGGGCGTCGAGTTGCGCGGCAACAAGCTGCGCGTGAATCCCAGCATCGACGTGAACGAAACCACCGCCATCGTGCTCGACGCGAAGTTGCGCAAGCAGAAGACCGGCGTGGTCCTGGTCGGCGGCGGCTCGCCCAAGAACTTCACCCTGCAGACCGAGCCGCAGATCCAGGAAGTGCTGCGCATCAAGGAAGCGGGGCACGACTACTTCCTGCAGTTCACCGATGCGCGACCCGACACCGGCGGCTTGTCGGGCGCCACGCCCTCGGAGGCGGTGAGCTGGGGCAAGATCGATCCCAACCAGCTTCCCGACGCCGTGGTTTGCTACACCGACTCCACCATCGCGCTGCCCATGCTGGCCCACTACGCCCTGGCGCGCCGGGGACAGCGCAAGCTGAAGCGCCTGTACGACCGCCGGCCCGCACTCATGAAGCGGCTGACGGAAGAGTATTTCGCCCACAACAAGGACGCGACGCCGATCAAGTAGCCGCCGCGGCTGATCGAAATTGCAACGCGCGACCTGGTTTCTTGCGCCGCTGAGCGCCGCCCCTTACAAATGAAGGGGCGGCATGCACACGCTAGCGGACGAGGTGGTCGAGTTCACCATGACCCTGGTGCGGGCGTTTCACCGGGTCGCGCAGTTCGACCCGGCCAAGCCCAATTTCCCGCGCGTACGCCAGCGACTCTTCAAGGAACTGACCCGCCTGCTGAGGACGCAGGCCGAGATCGCGTACCTGATCGGACCGCCGGCTGTCGCAGGCGGTCCACCTGAACTGCACGTGGACGGAACCGGACCCGTGCGGACCGAGTTGCGCCACCTGGTGGGGCCCTCGATAGGCGGCGCCTTTGTCTTGCAGTTTCTGGAGTTCATGCAGCGGCGCTCTCTCGCCATCCTCGCCCTGTGCCGCGGGTTGACCGAAACCGAGTGGAACACCTTCCTCGAAGTCATGGCCGCACCGCCAGTCGAGGCTGACCACGCCAGCGAAGGCGCGCGCCTGGCCAGGGCGCTGCTCGACAAGAAGGTTTCCCACGTGGCGCTGGTACGCGACGTCGAGCTGCCGCCACAGGATGCACACGGCGCGTGGCTGGTGCGCACGGCGCTCGGCCGGCTGGGGCACGACGTACGCCATCTGCTGGCCCAGGGGGAAGCCACGCCGACCACGCTGCTCGATCAGAGTGAACGCCTGGCCAACAGCATGGCCTATTCGTTCTTCCGCAAGTTCGATGTCCTGCGCGCCATCCTGTGGGCGGGACCTGCACTCGACAAAATCCTGGGCGCGCAGCCCGGGCTGGCGGCGTTCCGTGCGCGCGACATCCTGGTGCGCGGGTTGCCCGCCTTGGCCCTGGTGGGCACGACCAAGCTGATCCTGCGCGACGCGGGTGAGGCCTCGCAGGTTCCCGCCGAGCCCACCATGACCGTGCTGCGCGCGATCGCTGAGCGTCTGCTCAAGGAGCCGCCGGCACGAAAGACCGACGAGATGCTGCGTGAGATGTGCCGACGAGGCGTGGTCCCCATCACACGCCTGCCACCCGACCTGCAAGAGTGGGTGCTGGCCGAAACCTGGGTCGAGGCCCTGCAGAAGCGGGCGTCGACCGAGCCTCCCGCCGGCAGCGCCAACATCGATCCGGTGCGGCTGCTGCAAAAGGCGATGCGCTACGCCCTTTCCAGTCGTCGTTTCGTGGAGGCCAACGCCATCCTCATGCGCCTGCGCATCACGAATGCCAAGGCCATTGCAGGCGTGTTCGACGAGCCCACCCTGGAAGCCATCCTGGCCAGCTTCCCCGACGATCCTGCTGGCCGGCACGGCATCGTCGCGCTGCTGGAAGAGGGGAAAGAGGTAGCCGCCGACTCCACAGCGGCGGTGGTCGCGCAGGGCGAGCCCAAGCTGCGCGAGGCCGGGGCATGGGTCCTGACCGAGATGAAGGCACGCGGGGTGGCGGCGGCTTTGCGCGCGCTCGACGCGGGCGTGGAAAATGAAGAAGCGACCTACCTCCTGCTCGCCTGCGTGAAGGAAGGCGCCGGGCCCGAGGCGGCGTCCGTGTTCGTCAAGCAGCTCAAACACGCATCGCCCAAGGTGCGGCGTTATGCCCTGACCGCTTTGGCAGAGGCCAACCCCAGGGTGGCCGAAGGCCATGTCGCCGAGGCCCTGTCCGATCCCGACGAGAGCGTGCGCATTCGGGCCTTGCTCCTGTGCGCCCACACCGGCGTCGGCAGCGCTAAGATCGTCCCGCACGCCATCCAACTCATCTCACACGACGCGCGCGGGGCGTCGCCTCCTGTCGTGCGCGCGGCCATCGAAGTGGTGGTGAGCCGGCGGCAGGCCATCGCGCTCGCCGCCATCGACGCCGACGACGCCCTCTGTCGGTTGGTCAAGCCCATCGGGTTCTTCGGGCGTCTGCTCGGCCGTCAAGCCCCGCCGGCCGACATACTCATCACGGCCATCTCGGCGCTCGGGCGACTGGGCTCGGCCAGAGCCCACAAGGTTCTGCAGCAACTCAGCAAGAGCCCCAATCCGGACGTGGTGCATGCGGCAAAGGAGGCCCTGGCGGGCCGGTCGTCAAAGACGATGGCTCTGTCGTCGGTATTTGGCAGCGAGGTCCACTCGGCGAAGAAGCCGTAACCGCGTGAGAAGATCTACCGGGGCTCCGGGACCGACGGCTGCGGGCTGCCACCGGATGGGCGGCGCTCGGCGCGCAAGGTCTTGCTCCCGGCCAACAGGATCATCTGGGCGACCGTCACGGTGAAAAAGTAGCAGAGGAAGTAGTAGGTCGGGAAGGTCTGGCGCCAGCCGCGGAACATCACCCACGACCCGGCCAGCGGGGGCCAGCCGCTGAACAGCACATAGCCCACGATGCCCGTGAAGAACATGCAGGCCACGCCTAGGGCGTGCTGCGGTCGCTCCAGTTGGGGAGCGAAGAAGAGCAAGGGCACGCAGAGCACTAGGTAGTAGTAGTAGGCCGCCAGGGCAAACAGAAACACGAACACGAAACCGTAGGCCAGGGCCTCGTGGTCTGCCAAACCGCGGATGAAGGTGAGCGCGGGCAAGACCAAGAGCATGGCCACGACGGTTGCTGGCCTGCCGAGAAACAACGCCGGGCTCTGCACAACCGCATGCACGACGGCCCGCGCGGGAACGCCGTTCACGAAGCTCGCTTCGGCGAGGGTCCGATAGCCGAGATCCCAATCGCTGCCACCCGAATAGTGGGTCGCGATCTTGAGGCTCCACTCGCGCCAGATCCCCGTCGTGCCAAAATACGCGCAGGATCCCAGCATCCCCAGGGTCACGGTTGCGGCGCAGGCGCCCAGCAATCCCAGCAGCTGTCGATCGATGCTGCGGCTTCGAGCGAGCCGTCCCAGCAAAAGTACGGTCGGTCCGATCAGCAAAAAGGCCGGGAAGATGCGCGACAGGATGGCCCAGCCTAGCAGCACACCGGCGATCTTGTAGTAGCGCTGCTTGACCAGACACACGGCCAGCACCGAAGCCATGGCGAAATCGGTACGCAGCAGCGCGCCCTTGAGGTGACCCCACGACAGCAGGTAGTGGGTGCCGACGAAGACGACCAGCAGGAGCGCCGTGCGCAGGCCAAAAGCCCAAGCCACGGCCAGCGAGGCCGCAAGCAGGAGCAGGGGATCCAAGGCCAGCATGAGCCACCGGCTGACCGGATTGCGCACGGAGAGGTGGCGGGTGACAAGGCCGCCCACCACGAACGTCCAGGCCGGCGTGCCATTGTAGCCATGGTCGGCCAGGATCAGGCTCCAGCGATTCGGGGGGAGCTGCATCTTGAACCAGGTGATGTCCGCGACGAACTCGCGCCAGCGTGTATCGCTAAATCGGCCCCGATAGCGGGCTGCTTCGCCCGCCACTTCACCAACGTCGCGAAGTTCGGCCGTCGCGAGGTCACGTATCTCGTGGCGCGGGTTGTGGTAGCGCAAGCCGCCTTCGTGGTCGGCGACCAGCGTGGCGCCGTAGAGGTTGGTGTAGCCCAGCTCGTGGGCGTACTTGGTTCCCACGTAGTAGTGGTAAAAGTCCCACTCGTTCAGATACGTGCCGTAGCGAAACACGCCGAAGTCGACGTAGGTGGCCACCGCCAGCACGGCCGAAACGCCGAGCACGCCCAGCAGCACCCGCCGTCCCAGCCGCCGGGCCGCGACCGACAGCCGGCGGGTCACCCAGGGACGTTCGAGCGCGACGAAGCCCGCTACCACCAGGATGGCGACCACGGCCAGCGCGCGCGCCAGCGCCCAACCGTGGGTCGGCGCCCAGGAATCGGGTAGCTCGCTCGGTCGCCAGGATGTAAGCAGATTCAACTCGTCGCTCCGGGGTCAGTACTTCAGGCCGGCCATCCAAGCATCGCCCATCTTGGCGGCGCCGGGCTAGCCTTTCTTGCGCCTCTGGGATTCGGAGCACGAGCCAGGGACGAGGTCGTTAACGGGGACGGGAGGCCGCAAGGACGGATCGGTGTATGAGATGGCTGACTCAGAAAAATTGGCGGCGGAACATTGAAAAGGAGGGTGCATAGCAAGGCCCGCCTAGTTCCGATAGACTGCTCCAATGTCGCTGCCGGACTTCCAGTCGATCCTTCTGCCGCTCCTGAAGCTGACTGCGATGGCCAAGGCGTCGGCGATCTAATGCTACGATGCGGACTCGGGGTGGCGGTGAAGAGGATTTACGAGTCGTTCGCTATCGACGAGGACTTCTTCGCAGATGAAGAGTGACGTGCAGTTGGGATAGCTGAGGGTAGTTTCCTTTCCCCGACGCGCGCGTGCTGCACGCGCACTCCGCGTTCGTCGCTTGCTGCACTCTGCGAATTGAATCGACTGAAGCCGCGCTTCAGGGAGGCGCCGCCTGCCTCGGCCCACGCGCTGCTCGACCGCATCGTCGCCATCCTTTGGCGCCTGACCCACCCGAAACGCTGAGCCCCATCCTGCGGGGCCCCGTCACGGGCCCCTTCACCGCCTCCGACCCCGTCCCCGGCCCCCGACTCCGAATCCCATTTCCTGCGCCATCGCGCGTGGCCGCCTGTAGACTATTCCCTCCCAAGGAGATCCCGCGTGCTTTCACCCAAGCTTCTCAAGCAACTGGCCGAGCAGCATGGAACCCCGCTCTTCGTGGTCGACCATCGTGCGATTCGGCGCAACTACGCCACCTTCAAGAAACACTTGCCGCGCGTGCAGGCCTATTACGCGGTCAAGGCCAACCCCGACCCTGGCATCGTGCGCACCCTGTTCAAGGCGGGCGCCAGTTTCGACGTGGCCTCCATGCCCGAGTTCATGATCGTGCACGAGAACATCCAGTCGATGTCCGCCAAGAAGCGACAGGACTGGATCTGGGACAAGATCATCTACGCCAACCCGGTCAAGGACAACCGCACCCTGGCCGAGCTGGATCCCTACAAACCGCTGGTCACCTACGACAGCCTGGCCGAGGTGGGCAAGGTCAAGCGCCACGCCCCGCACGCGGGTCTCATCCTGCGCATCAGCGTGCCCAATACCGGCTCGGTGGTGGAGCTGTCGTCGAAGTTCGGCGCTGCACCGGGCGAGGCCGTGGATCTGATTGAGGCGGCCTTCAACGCCGGGCTGGTGGTGGAGGGCCTGTCCTTTCACGTGGGCAGTCAGTGCACCAATTTCCAGAACTACGTCCAGGCCCTGGGCATCGCCGACAGCATCTTCAAGGAGGCCTGGGACCGCGGCTACCACAAGGTCAACATCCTGGACATCGGCGGTGGTTTTCCGGCCCCGTATGACCAGCACGTACGGCCCTTCGCCGAGCTGGCCCGGACGCTCAACGCCGAATTCGAGCGGCTGTTCCCACCCCAGATGGAGATCCTGGCCGAGCCGGGCCGTTTTCTGGTCGCCACCGCAGCCACCCTGGTGGTCGAGATCATCGGCAAGGCCGTGCGCAATGGCAAGCAGTGCTACACCATCAACGACGGCGTGTATGGCACCTACTCGGGCGTGCTCTTCGATCATTGCCAGTACCACTTCAAGGCCTTCAAGAGCGGACCCACGCAGCTCTCGTCGGTGTTCGGGCCGACCTGCGACGCGCTCGACGTGGTGTCGGTGGCCGAGGAACTGCCGGTCAACCTGGATCTCGGCGACTTGCTGACCAGCGAGAACATCGGCGCCTACACCACGGCCAGTGCCACCAACTTCAACGGCATGCCCCGGCCCAAGGTAGTGGCGGTAGGGGACGGCGCAGACACCGACCGCTGAGCTATTTCTGCGCTTGCGAGCGCGAGGCCGCGGTGGCAGGGATCGTCCCTGTGCCCGTCGGTGCTCTGGGTTCGCTAGGCCGAAGCAAGAGTGCCCCAGCGGCCAGCAGCGCCAGAGTCGCCAGCGCGAGCACGATCCACAGCCTCCCTCGCGAGCGTCGAAGAGCGGCCACTCCGCCTCGGGAAGTCGGGATGAACGAAGGCCCTGGCGGGGGCAGGTTGAAGGATTTCGGGCCGGTCGCGAGGGGAGGCGTCGCGGGGCCGGGCAGGTCCGCTCGGTTGACGGCAGCATAAAGGTCGGCTGAGCCCGGAGCCGAGGAGCCGGTAACGGGCGCCGGGACGGCCGACGGGCGCGCCAGGGCCTGCGGATCCCCCGTCCCATTCCCGCCCGCGGCACTCTCGCGAGCCGTGCGGGGTCGCGAGCGCTCGACCAAGGTCGGTGGCCCGACGTCGGCCCCGCTATCGACCGTGACCGACGACGCCTCTTGACCCTCAAGGTCGGACGCGCGATTGGCCGGACGATCCGTCCGCGCGCGCTGCGGGTCACCCTCGTCGCGAAGCCAGTGGTCGGGATTGGGACCGAGCAACTCGCGCAACTCGGCCGCCAGTTGCGGTGCGGAATAGAGCAAGCCGTGCTGATGCGCCACCTCGCGCACGGCATCGGCAAACGACTCTGCATCCTGGAAGCGCTGGTTGGGATCGAGTGCCAGCGCCTGGTCGAACACGCCCTGCAGTTCAGGCGGCAGGCCGGGGCACTTGGTCACCAGAGGTGGCACGGACTGCGCGTAGATCTGGTCAGCCGGGGTATTGAGGTCGCCCGCATACACCCGCTCGCCGATCAAGGTCTCGTAGATGCTCACGCCCAGTGAAAACAAGTCGCTGCGCGCGTCGATGGGCTGGTTGTGCGCCATCTCGGGCGACATGTAGCCCACCTTGCCGCGCACGCGGTAGAAAGCAGAGGAGTAGGTCGCGGCCTTGGCGATGCCGAAGTCGGACAGTTTCACCTCGCCTTCGGCCGAGCACAGGATGTTGGAAGGCGACAGGTCACGGTGGATGATGCCCAGGGGCTCGCCCGAAGGCGAACGTCGACGGTGGGCGTAGGCCAGACCGGCCAGGATCTCGAGTGCGACGTGCAGGATGGCCTGTGCCGAGAGCGGGCGCTTGCGCCGCGCGCGCCAGGAAATCGAGCGCAGATCGGCGCCCCGCACGTACTCCATGACGATGAACAGCCGCTCTTCCGAGGTCACCAGATCGAAGGTGCGCACGATGTTCTGGTGGTCGAGGGTGGCCGAGATCTTGGCCTCGCGGAAAAACAGGTCGCGGAACTCGGGCCGGCTGGTGAATTCCGGCAGAAGCTGCTTGAGCACGACCTCCTTCTCGAAGCCGCCTGCGCCGATCTTCTTGCCGACATAGATGGCACCCATGCCTCCCTCGGCCAGATACCGCTCGATGCGGTATTTTCTCGAGGGGATCTGTGCCACCATTTCACAAACAGTAAGCTCACCCGTCCGCGGACGCAACGTCACCCTAATCGCGATGGCATCCAACTTGGCCCTGTTGCTGAACCTGCGCCGCAGCGCAGAGGAGGAGGCGCACAAGGCCCTGGGAGAAGCGGCGGCGGCGCGCCTGCGCGTCGAGGAGGAACAGCAACGCCTCGATTCCGCAGCCGAAGAGGCGCGCCATGCGCTGGAACAAGAGACGAAACGCTGGGTGGCCGCGCCCGCGCCCGCTTTCGTCGGCGATGGCCTCCAGCGCGAACGCTATCGGCAGCGCTTGACTGCGGCGCTGGCGCTCACTGCAAAAAGGGCAGCCCAGCACAGGCAAGGCCCGCTGGACCAAGCCTGGGCCGCCGAGAACGTGGCGGCGGCGCGTTTCCGCCGCGCCCGAGAAGAGCGGCTGGCCCTCGAAAAGCTGAAAGCACGCCAAGAAGCTGACCAACACAAGCAGACTGAGCGTCGAGCCGAAGACGCGGTCAGCGACTGGGTGCACGCTTCACACGAGCGACGCAAGCCACGCGGGTAGGCGCGGAGGCGCGCGACAAGCGGAGGCGCGGCCCATCTCGGAAGAGACATGCCTTTCCACGATCGAGCCGCGCACCCAATCAGAGCGATCGGTGGTGGGCTACGACCTTCTGCCGCTGTCGCGGGACTGTGGACTACTTCTCGCTGGGGTTGATCAGCCGGAACTCCGTGCGACGGTTGGTAGCTCGCCCGGATTGCGTCTTGTTGTCGGCAATGGGCCGCGTGGGACCGTAGCCGATGGACTGCAAGCGCTGCGAGGCAATCCCGCGTGTGACGAAGTAGGTCTTCACCGCATCGGCGCGACGCTGGGACAAATCGCGGTTGTAGTCGGCCTTGCCTCGGTTGTCGGTGTGCCCGGAGATCTCCAGATTCACCTCGGGATAGTCTTGCAGGACCTTCACCGCTCGGTCGAGCATGACATAGGAACCCGGCAGGATGTCCGCCGAGCCAGTCTTGAAGTTGATGCCCTCGATCACGCCGGTGAACTTCTTCACCGCGGCCGGCACCTCGTCTGGACAGCCGTCCTCGTCCATGTAGTTGTTGAAGGTCTCGGGCTCGTTGGGGCACTTGTCGAGCGCGTCCGGGATGCCGTCGCCGTCGTTGTCGGGATCCGGACAGCCGTCATCGTCCTGGAACCCGTCCTTGTCCTCGGGTTCGTTGGGGCACTTGTCGAGCGCGTCCGGGATGCCGTCGCCGTCGTTGTCGAGATCTGGGCAACCATCCTCGTCCTGGAAGCCGTCCTTGTCCTCGGGCTCGTTGGGGCACTTGTCGAGCGCGTCCGGGATGCCGTCGCCGTCGTTGTCGAGATCCGGGCAGCCATCCTCGTCCTGGAAGCCATCGAAGTCCTCGGGCTGGTCAGGGCACTTGTCGATGTTATCGGGGATACCATCGCCGTCCCGGTCCCCGATCTTCGGCTCCTTGATCACCGTCGAGTAGATGTGCACCTTCTCTATTTCGCCGAAGTTGACGAACAGGGAGCCCAGCACCTCGAAGTCAGGCCCGCTGTAGCCGATGCGATTGCCCTGGGGAATGACTGGCGAGAGCGCGGTCCACGGCGCCATGATTCGCCCGTCGACGCGCAGGCCGGTCCACGGGGTGAACCCGATCTTGAACCCCAGCCCGGCGTGCATGAACCCCCAGGTCGAACTGGGCACGACCGTCGTGTCGCTGACCAGCGAGGTGAGTCCGCCGTACCCGGCCAGAATGAAGGGCTGGAACTCGTAGCTATCGGTGAGGTTCACGATCAGGCTGCCGCGATAGCCGAAGACCCACATCGACGTCTGGCCGTCACGCGTCTTCGTGGGCGTGCCATCGACCTCTGCTTCCAGCCCGAACCAGCGGTTGAAGTGCAGGCCCAGCCGGCCGCCGAAAACCCCGCCCGACTTGGGCGAGAGCCCCTCGGAACTGCCAGGAGCCCGGCCCAGCGAGTTGTCGGCGTCGAAGAAGTGGCCCCCGCCAAATAGGCCGAAGTCGAAACGGAACTCCGGTGGTTCCTCTTTCTTCGGGGGTGCGTCCTTGGGTTCAGCGGCGGCTCGCTGCCCGCCCGTCAGCAGGATCACAGCGCCCAGGGTGAGCGCGCCACTGCGAAGCCATCGTTGCGGGGAAATGTTCATCGGACAACCTCCGGCCGATATCGAAGGGAATGACTACCCGGGCGCCCATACCCCAGTGAGACAGCAGCAGCATAGGGGAATTGCCGGTTCTTGGCTAGCCGGTTCACCGGAGCGGCGGGGAAGCCTTCCGGCTCGTCGTCCTCGGCATCTGCGTGAACGGGCTTCCGCTAACCTACCCTGTTCACCGGGAGATAGATGGAGAAACGACTGCCCTCGCGAGCAGCGCTCTGCACGTCGATCCAGCCGCCGTGCTCGCGCACGATCCCGTAGGCCACCGACAGGCCCAGTCCCGTGCCTTCGCCTACGCTCTTGGTGGTGAAGAAGGGTTCGAAGATGCGCGGCAGGATCTCGGGCGGGATGCCCACGCCCTGGTCCGCCACTGACAGGCACAGGTACTCGCCTTTGGCGCCGCCCAGATCCGCAGGCGCCGTCGCGTTCACGAGTGAGATATCCACCGCGACCTTGCCTGGGCGATCGCTGGCGTGGATGCTGTTGACCACGAGGTTGAGCAGCACCTGCTGGATCTGCGCCTGGTCAAGCGATGGCTTGGGCAGATCAGGCGCTGCATGGAAGTCGAGCGTGAGCTGCCGCTTCTCGGCCATGGGCTGCACCAACGAGAGGGTCTTTTCGACCAGATCGGCAAGGTCCACCGGCTCGCGGCGCGCGCCTGCGCCAGGCGGCCTCACCAACTGCCCGCGCGCGAAGTCGAGAAGCTGGCGAATGATGCGCGCGATCCTCTCGACCTGCTCGCCGATGATGCGCGCCCCTTCGCGGGCCTCATCACCGGCGATCCGGCCCGAGAAGATCATGTTGGCTCGCACCAGGGCCACGCCGAGCGGCGTTCCCACCTCGTGGGCAATGCCCGAAGCCAGCTTGCCCACCGTGGCCAAACGGTCTGCGTGGCGCAGTTGCTCGATGGCTCGCACGCGCGCCTCGGTTTCGCCAGCCAGCGACGAGCGCGCCTGCGCCAGGCGGTCGCACATGGCATCGAACTCACGGGCCAGCTCGCCAATCTCGTCGCGTTGCCTGAGATTGAGCGGTCCCGGAAGATCGCCAGCGCCGATGCTCCGGGCTTTTTGCGTGAGCCTTGCCAGGGGCCGCCCGACCATGTACACGCCCAGCACCGCGGCCAGCAGGGCGGCCACGCAGAGAGCCGCCAGGGTCGCCCATGCTGTGCGAATCAGGGTGTCGCGAACGTATGCTTGCTCGTACCCGCGCGACTCGGACAGCTCAACAAAGCCCACGGCCTGGCCGCGCACGCGGATGGGAACGTCCGTGTAGTGGCGCTCTTGCGAAAGAGTCGGTGCGGCTCGCAACTCGCCCTCGACCCAGCGGACGCGAAACCGTCCATCAGGCGTGCTCACGTTATGGAGTAGGCTCAGGGCCTCGTCGCGCCCCTGTTTCTCCCACACACGAACCATCGCGTCGGCCAGGGTTCGACCCAACACCTCGTGGTCCATGATCATGTCGCGCTCGAACTGTTCCAATTCCCGCGCCACATGGAGATAGCGAAAATAGGCGCTCGCAGCCAAGACCAGCGCGATCCCTGCCAGCGTGGCCAGGATCAGTTTTCGAGCCAGCCTCATGCTGCGCTAGCGAAGGTCGGTCGCGGTCAGGAGGGCAAGAGCGAGCGCGCGAGCGACAACAGCTCCTCGGGTCGGAAAGGCTTGGAAAGCAGGCTGGCCGAACCGAGACGTTCGACCTGCGCGCGCAAGTGATCGTCACCGAACGCGGTGACCACGATGATGGGCATGGTCAGGCCAGCGTTGCGCGCCGCCAACGAAACCTGGAACCCCGTCATCCAGGGCATACGCACGTCCGTGATGAGCAGATCCACCGGCTTCTCGTCGGTCAAGAGCATGATCAGATCGCCTCCGCTGGCGGCCTCGACGACCTCCGCGCCCAAGCTCTCGATCAACTCACGTATCGCCGCGCGCATGTCGTCGTTGTCCTCCGCGATGACCACGCGGCGGCTTCTGGTCTCTTGACGCATGAAGGATCCTCCTACGAATTCGGTTTGCACGCGCTCTACCACCTTTCGCTACCAAGCCTACAACATGAAGCCGCCGTGTCCACGGAGCATTTCGCCCCTCCCGTCCCGAGGTTTGGCCCGATCCAGAGTTTGTGGGGCCGTTGCGGGTTGACCGTCGGAGAATCGGCCGCGCGGCCCGTCGCGGAGAGCCAGTTTGCCGAGATCGCGCAAGAATCGCACTCCTGTGGCAGAGGGTGGTCAGCCGACTTCATGGCATTATCGCGGTCATCGATGGGGCGAAACCCAAGAAACGATCGACTTGCGGGCCGTGCCCGCGCCGCGCGACCGACTGGCCCGCCCAGGAGTGGTCAGGTCGACCAGCCCTGGTCGGGCGCAACCGGAGCTTCGGCTCGACCCTGGCTCGCGCCCCTCTGTGCCTTCCTCGCGCTGCTGGTGCTCTACGCGACCACCCTGGCTCCCACCGTCGGAGGCGGTGACAGTGGCGAGTTGACGGCTGCCGCGGTCACCGGCGGCGTGCCCCATCCCCCGGGCTATCCAGTTTTTGCGCTGCTGGCCCGGCTGTTCGCGGCCCTGCCCTTCGGCCCATCCATCGCCTGGCGCGTGAACCTGCTTTCCGCCGTGTCCACGGCGGCAGCGGCCGGCTTGCTCTGTGCGACCGTCCAGTTGTGGACTGCAACCGCTGCGGCAGGCTTGCTTGCGGCGGGGCTCTTTGGCACCGACCCCCTGGTCTGGCACCACGCCACCACGGCCGAGGTGTTCGGGCTGAACGCCATGTTCGGAGCTCTTGCGCTCTACCTGTGGTTGCGCGTCGAGCTTGCGCCGGCACGGCGCCAGGTTTTCGCCCTGGCTTTGGTTTGCGGCCTGGCTACGGGTAACCACCACACCTTCGTGTTCATCGGGGCACCTGTTCTTCTGCGCTCGCTCTGGGTTGCACGACGCGATCTGCGCGTCGGCGGGGTGGCGCTGGCTGTTCTCTGTGGTGCCCTTGCTCTTCTGCCCTACGCCTATCTCGCCATCGCGTCCCGCTCGGCGGCTGCGGTCTCTTGGGGCGACGAGAGCACACTTGACGGCCTTGTTGGCCACTTCCTGCGCCGCGACTACGGGACGTTCACCCTCGGAAAAGCTGGCAGCAGGGTCGATGCTTTCGTCGAGAGCGGCACGTTCTTCCCGACCCTCACCTTGATGCTGGGCGGATCGCTGCGACGGTTGCTCGGACTGGGGCCGCTCCTGGCCGTGGCCGCATATGCCTTGGCTCCGCGCAAGCGACCCGACCGCGCCCAGGTCCGCGTCCTGCTCGCTCTCCTGCTCGGCTACGCCTTCGTCTTCTGCGCCATGTCCAACATGTCCACGTCCAAGGCGCTCTACCAGCACGTGCTGTCCCGATTCTTCATCCAATCAGACCTTCTCGTGGCCCTGGCTGCGGGACTCGGCTGGGCCGGTCTCTTCCGGCGGCTGGGGATGCACGCGGCCTCTCCTGCTCGTGTCTCGCGGCTGTCCCTGGCCGGTGCGGCCCTGGTCTTTCTGGCCGGCGCGGTCATCAACGCTGACGCCGGACAGCGCCGCAACACTGTGTTTCGCGACTTCATCTCCACCGCCTTTGCCTCGCTGCCGAGTGACGCCATCGTGGTCACCATGGGAGATCACGTGACCGGGGCGGTCTTCTATTTCCATGAAGTCGAGAAACTGCGACCCGACGTCATCCACCTCGATCAGCAGTTGTTGGGCTACCGCTGGTACTGCGACCGCGCCCTTCGCCGCCACCCTGATCTGGTCCTGCCGGCGGGCGTGTACCTGCCAGGTGGGTTCACCATCAAGCAGCTCATGGACGCCAACCGCAATCGCCCTCTGGTGGTGCTGGACCGACTGGTAACGTGGGACGAAAGCTGGAAGGACGGGTACAAGCTGGCCACCACGGGCCTCACCCATCCCTTGGTCCCCACCGATCGCTTTCCCGCTTTCGAGCAGTGGGCCGAACGTGACCGCCAGGCCATGGGCAGCTACGATCCCATGCCGGCGCTGCTGTCTCCCGCGGGCTCGTGGGAGCAGATGCTGGGTGAGCTGGCGCTCAACATGCAGACCTCGCGGGCTCACCTTGCTCTGGTGTACAGTCACGACATGGGCAACGCGGAGGTGCCCGCGCGCCTGGCGGTGACGCTGATGGAGCAGGTCGTGAGTCGGGCAGGCGGCTCGCCCGCGCTGAGCATCGCCGCCGCGCCTGGCGTCCCTTCGCTGGACCTTCACTCCACCATCTTCAAGGACTTGGGGATCGGCTACGAGATCCTGTCGCGCATCGATCCGGCCTTCGCGCTCCGCACGGTCAAGGCGTGGGAGCTGTTCGTAGCCAATGCCCCGGCGTCTGATCCGGACCTTCCCGCAGCGCAAGCCTACGTGCAGCGCGCCCGCGCCGGCACGCAGCGATAGGGACAAGGGCTGCCTCGCCGTGCGGGCCATTTCGGATAGAGGATCTCGCTGCCGTCAGGACACACCGGCGGGGGAGTCCCCCAATCGCGCGTCCTGCGCATTGCGTCGCAAGGCAGCAGCGCCACCCCTTTCTTGCAGACGCAGCGGCACTTGACCATGAGTGAGATGCCGCCATATCTTTAGAATCTAGTTTTCGACGACCTGTAGGGGCTCTTTCGTGCCCCAAGATCAACGCTACGCAAACAAGGAGAACAAGCGACCGATGAAAAAGTCCGATCTGGTGGACCTCGTGGCCCAACGGCAGAGCTTGCCCCGGCCTCAGGTTGAAGTGACGATTGATAGCCTGCTGGATGCCGTGGCCGAAGGCTTGGCCAAGGGAGAGAGAATAGACTTCCGGGGGTTCGGCGCCTTCGCTGTTCGTGAGTCTGCGGCGCGCAGTGGGCGTAATCCACGCACCGGGGAAACCATCCAGATTGCGGCCCGTCGGACGCCAACCTTCAAGGTGGGGAAGGAGTTGCGCGACCGCGTGAACGGCGAACGCCCGGCTGCGCAGTAGGACGAAGATTTCGAGGAACGCAGTTCATGGGAACGCGCCTTTTCGTAGGCAACCTCTCCTACACCGTCACCGAGCTGGAGCTGAAGGAGGCCTTCGCCAGCGAGGGTATTGAGGTCCGCAGTGTCCGTGTGGCCTGCGAGCGCGAGACCGGCCGCCCACGCGGTTTCGCTTTTGTTGAAACTGCCACCGACGATGGTGCCAAGCAGTCTATCGAGAAACTCAGCGGCCGCCTGGTACAGGGCCGCGCGTTGATCGTCGAGGAAGCCCAGGCTCGGCCCGCGCCGGGCGCACCGCGGCCGGGTGGCCCCAGTGGTCCCCCGCGTTTTGGCGGCCCACGAGCCCCATCTGGATCGCCCGGCCCCGGTGGTGGGGCCCCTCGCTTCTCGGGGTCTGCGGGTCCCTCCTCTCCCGGTTCACCGCGGAACTTCGGCCCGCCGCGCCCGCCTGCCACCGGCGCGGCAGGACATGACCGTGCCGGCGGCAAGCCCGAGGGCCGGCGCGAACGCCCGGAAAAGAAACGTTCGACGCGGCCCAAGCCCGAGGAACGCGAGCGTGGCAACTGGCGCTGGAAAGGCGTTCTCGACGAGGATTAGCTCACGATCGAGACGGACCTGCTTCCTGCGGATGGTTGTGAGGCGCCTCGGGAGATCATCCCGCTGCGGCTGCGCGTACCCCCTGAATGCGAGGGTTGGCGCCTCGATCATTTCCTCAAGCACCGTATCCGTCGCCTGTCGCGTGCGAAGATCCGCGCCGTCATCGAGCACCAGGTCCGACTGGCCGACGGACGGCGACCACGGCCGGCGCTGGGCGTGCGGGCCGGCGAGACCATCATCGTAGACCGTCCCGCCCCGGTGGAGCCCGAAGTGCCCCGCCACTTCAAGGTTCTGGCCGAGGACGAAACCTTCCTCGCGCTCGACAAACCGGCCGGGCTGCCCATGCACACCACAGCCAAGTTCTGGAAGAACACGCTGGTGGCCCTTCTGCGCGAGCGATTTCCCAGCGAGGCGTTGCAGATTTGTCACCGCCTGGATCGGGAGACTTCTGGTGTGCTGCTCGTGGCCCGGGGCCGTGTGGCGGCCTCGTTCTTGAAGCGCGCCTTTGCGCAGCGGCTGATCAGGAAGAACTATCTAGCCCTGGTCCATGGCGTGCCGGCGGAGCCTGAGGGCGTGATCGATCGGCCGATGCGATTGCTGGACACCAGGACGCGCATCATGATGGGCGTCGCGTGCGACGGCTTGCCCGCGCTGACGCGTTTCCGGGTGGTGCACCGCTTTACCGAGCACGCGCTGGTCGAGGCCTCGCCCGAAACCGGGCGGCAGCACCAAATCCGCGTTCACCTGGCCGCCATCGGGCATCCCGTGGTGGGCGACAAACTCTACGGCGCCAGCGAACAGGCCTTCATGGACTACTGCGATACCGGGATGACGCCCGAGTTGCTAGCGGCCTTCGACGGCCTGCCCCGCCATGCCTTGCACGCGGCCCGTCTGTGTTTCCCGCATCCGCGCACGCGCGAGCCCGTCACAGTCGAAAGTCCATTGCCTGAGGATCTGGTCGCATACATGAGGAACCTTTAGAACCGGACCGTCGCGCGGTTTCCCCTATTCGATGCCGGCGAGCGGGCCGTGCTGGGTGAAGAGGCGGTCGACGCGTGCGGTGACCTGCGGATCCTCCAGCAAGGATGGCGCGTGGTGAGGTTTGCCGCGGGCGTCGATAACCAGCGATCCGCGGCAGCCCCAGTGTTTGTGGAGCGTGGCCGCCTCGATTCCGCCCACGTCCGCGGCCGGATTCGATCGCGAGAACGTGATCCAGAGGAAGTTGTCGAGGCTGTGGCTACAGAACTCGCTGTCGTCGACGAGAACCACCAGCGGGAAGGCGCACAAGGGATCGTCGGCCCGGAAGGCGGCACAGAACGCCGCGAAGTCTTCCGCCAACCCGTCGGAGCCAAACGCAGGCGCGCGCACCGCGAGCACGCCAGGAAGGCACACGCACGCGTCGGTGAAACCGTCCGGCAAGCGTAGGCCGGGGGGCAGCGCCGTGGGCAGCGTGCGCCGTGGCCGTCCCACCGCGGCCACCACCAGTTTGGATCCTCGGTTCAGGCCCGTGCCCGAGTAGTCCAGCGTGTCGATGGTGGTCTGCGTCTGGAAATGGAGGTCGCGGCGCCAGTCGACCCGCGCCAGCACGTGCTGCAGGAATGCGTCGACATCGCGCACGTCCAGCCGTGGATCGTCGTCGGCTGCCGCAATGAACAGGTATTTGGCCAAAGAAAGCTGGCCCTGTCCCAGGATGGCGTTGGCTTGGGTGAGTAGCTCCTGCGGCTCTTGCCGCTCCTCGAACGGCACATAGCGCTCGCTGCCCAGAGCGAGCAACAGCGGATGCACGCCAGCCGCATCCACCGCGTTCACCGCGTGCACGCCGGGAAGCAGCGACGAAACCAGCGGACTCGTGATCTCGTGGATGAGGGAGGCGAAAACGCTGTCCTCCTGGGGCGGCCGGCCGACCACGGTGAAAGGCCAGATGGCCTCCGCGCGGTGATAGACGCGACGGACGCGCAGCACCGGAAAACTGTGCGCCAAGCTGTAATAGCCCAGGTGATCGCCGAACGGCCCTTCAGGCTTGCGGACCTCTGGATCCACTTCGGCCAGCAGGCAGAAGTCGGCGTCAGCGTGCACGGGCAAGGGCCAGCCTTTCTGGGCTGCCAGCCGCACGCGCCGGCCGCCCAGCGCGCCCGCAAACGCCAGCTCCGACACGCCTTCGGGCAACGGCATGACTGCGGCCAGGGTCATGGCCGGCGGGCCGCCCACGTACACGTTCACGCGCAGGATCTCGCCGCGCCGGATGGCAGCCGCGTGGTGCACGCCAATGCCTCGGTGGATCTGATAGTGCAGGCCCACCTCGCGGCTCGGCTGGTACTGGCCACCGGAAAGCTGGATGCGGTACATGCCCAGGTTGCTGTGCCCGGATCCGGGTCGCTCTGGATCCTCGCTGTACACCTGGGGCAGCGTGATGAAGGCTCCGCCGTCGTCGGGCCAGCACTGAAGTTGCGGCAGATCGCTGACCTCGACTTGGCCGGCAAAGACCGGACCGCCTGCCACGCGCCTGGGCCGCGTGCGTAGCAAGGTGAAGGGCACGCCGGCGTAGCGCAGCGGGCGCTTCCAGGCCGCGCCCGGATCGGCTCTCAACTCGACCAGGCTGCGGACCTTGTCCAGGCTGTCGCGAAAGATGAAGTGCGCGCGCTCGATGGTCCCGAACAAGTTGCTGACCATGGGAAAGCGGCAGCCCTTGACTCGCGCGAAGTACAGGGCCGGGCCGTGGGCGCGGAACACGCGGCGCTGGATCTCGGCCGCCTCCAACTGGGCGTCGATTTCGACATCCACTCGCCGCAATTGGCCCGTCCGCTCCAGGTCATCGACGCAGTCCCTGAGCGAGGCGTAGGCCATGCGATCCGGGCTAGTCCCCCTGATAGGGACACGTGAACACGGCCAAGACTGGGTTCCGATGCCCAGCGCCCAGGTGAAGATCGGGATGGCGATTGGAATCCGGCCGACAAGCCGGCCCGATGGCAAGGAGGGCCGAGAACCGGACCGGAATGTACTGATGTACTTGAGGACCGGAAGCGCAGGCCCAACGCAGCCATGGTGTCGGATCGTCGGCCGTCCGTGACTCGGCGGTTTGAGGCATCGCTTCTCTAGTTCATGCCGCAGCCGGGTCGGCCTCGGCCCTGACAGGAATCACAGGCGCTCGGCTCGCGCGCCGGCTGGCCGCTGCCCACGGCCACCACGGACAGCATGCGTTCCAGGTCGGTGGACTGGCAGGCCGGGCAGGCAGGCACGTCGGCGCCGAAGATCAGTGTCTCGAACTGCTTGGAACACTTGCGGCACACGTATTCGTAGAGCGGCACGATTTCCTCCTTTGCGGCAAGCCTAGCACGGCGCCGGGGAAAACCTTCTTCGCGTGCCGGCGGTCTCGCATTGGTCAGTCGAGTGGCTCCTCACACTCGGCCCGAACCACGTCGTCCACGCTCTCGCGGCGAGTGACCAGAGTGGCACGGCCCGCGTCCCACAGCACCTGAGGCACGCGGCCCAGCGACACGTAGTTTGAACTCATGGCCGAGCCGTAGGCACCCGCGTCGTGCAGCACCAGCAGATCGCATGGCTCGGGCCGTGGCAGGAGGCGCGGCGTGAGCATCTCGTTCGCATCGCGGGTGAACACATCGCCGCTTTCACACAGCGGCCCAGCCACCACCAGCGGTTCCGGCGGTCGACTGGCGCCGGCACCCACCACCGAGATGTGATGATACGAGCCGTACATCGCCGGCCGCACGAGGTCGCAGAAGCCCGCGTCCACCATGACGAACCGGTGGCCCGGACCCTTGGGGTTCGCGCGTGTGGTCTTGATGTCGTGAACCCGGCATACCAGGGCCGCCGTGCCGGCCACCGCGTAGCGGCCGGGCTCGATCTCGACGCGAATGGGGCGCCCCACGGCCCGCGCGAAACGGGCGACGGCTTCCTCGATCACTGGCCGGTACCAAGACAGATCGTAGGCCGGTTCGTCGGGCCGATAGGGATGCGGGATGCCGCCGCCGAAATTCACGGCGTTCGCGTCGGGGAACTCGGGCAGGATCGCCTCGAAGAAGTCCACCAGCTTGCGCATGTTCTGGTCGAACTCGCGCGGCTGAGGACCAGTGCCGATGTGCGCGTGCAGGGCCACGATGGTCAGCCCAGCGCCAGCAGCAGCCCGGCGCAGGTCTTCGAGGTCCTCGTGCCACACACCGTGTTTGGAAGACGGGCCGCCGGTGTCGCAGGCCTCGACGTGGCCGTGCCCAAAGCCAGGATTCGCACGCACGGCAACCGGTCCGCGGTAGCCGGCCGCTGCCAGCTGCCGGATCATGCCGGGAGATCCCAGGTTGGGCAGGATGTGATGCTGCTGCAACACCTCCCGCGCATTGTCGCGGAACACGTCTGCCGTGAGCATGATCCGGGGTGGTTCGGTCCCGCCGGGAAAGCCAGCGCGCATCGCGCGCAGAACTTCGTTGCCGCTCACGGCGTCGATCCACAGACCCGCCTTGCACACCTGTTCCAGCACCTGTCGGACCGAGTTCGCCTTCATGGCGTAGCGCACAACGACTTGCGGACCCGCAGCCAGGGCATTTAGACGGCGAAGGTTCCCGCGCAGAATCTCCGCGTCGAGCAGAAAGAAGGGCGTGCCCACGCGGGCCGCGAGTTGGATCAGGGGGTATGTGTCGAGGTTCATAAGCCTCGTGAGTCTAGCCGAAATCTGGCGCTTCATCGTTGACGCGATATAACAGACCCTGGCTCGAATCGCGTGCGACGCATTGATTAACCTGCGCTCCTCACCTAAACTGGCGTTGTCGAGCGACGCAACCGCGTGGGCTCGGGCGAGCTTGGCCCGGCTGAGCCTGTCGCGGGAGATGCGGGACACACTCCCGCTTCCTGCACCCGTATCGACAGTGAGGCATAACTTGTCTGAGCATTTTCGACGAACCGATCCCCGATACGCACGGCGCTTGGAAGTGGAGGTCGTCGTCGGCGAAGACCGACACGTCGCCACCACGCGCAACATCTCACTGGGAGGCGTGTTCGTGGAGACCGCGACGCCTCTTCCTTTGCAGACCAGGCTTCAGATCCGCTTCCGCATTCCTACGCAGTCTGAGCCGATTGAGGTGGGTGGCGAGGTCCGCTGGGTTGAGCCCGGCGGAGGCGAGCAGCTTCCCGGCATGGGGATCCGCTTCCAGGGCCTGCGTGCTCGCGAGGTGTGGGCGCTCAATCGCTTCTTCCAGGGCTGACTGCCGCCCAGGTATTGGTCACCTCGCGGCGGCGAAGCGGATCACGAAGGTCGTGCCCTTGCCGACCTCGCTGGACACCGCGATTGTCCCCTTGTGGTCCTCCACGATGCGCGCGGTGATGGCAAGTCCCAGGCCCGTGCCGTCCACTCGGCGCGAGAAGAACGGCTCGAAGATGTGATCGAGATCCTCATGGGGAATACCGATGCCGGTATCGCTCACCGACAAAACCGCGTCGGCCATGCCGTTGGTTCGTTCGCGACGCGAAACCGAGAGCTGCACACGACCGCCCCCCGGCATGGCGGCGACCGCGTTGCGCAGAAGGTTCCACAATACCTGGCGTAGTTGTCCGGACGCGCCCTCGATGGCCACACCCGGCTCCAGGTCCGCGTCGACGCGAACCTCGACAGGCCGGCGCTCCTGCTCGAACACCTTGGCGATCTCGGTCACCATCTCGCCCAGATCCAGGCGCTGGAAGTCCTCGGTGCGCGGACGGGCATAGTCGAGCAAGCCCGAGATGAGACCGTTCACCCGGTCCACCTCGCGCACGGCGATGTCGATGAGCTGTCTCGCTTCGGCGTCGGTTCCGGGCTGTTTGCGCAGGACTTCCACCGATCCGGAGATGCTGGCCAAAGGATTGCGGATCTCGTGGGCAATGTTGGCCGCCAGCCGGCCAATGCCGGCCAGACGTTCGGAACGTCGCATGGCCCCTTCCATGCTGCGAAGTTCGGTCAGATCCTGAAGATGAATCACGCGGCCTACGGTCTGGCCCGTGTGATCGGATAGCGGCGTAGCGGAAACTCCCAGGCACCGGAGCGATCCATCGGTGTGCATGGCTTCCACCTCCTGCCGGATCACCCGGCCGAGCGACAGATCCTCGGCCAAGACCGCGGCCATGCCCGGAATCAATCCATCGAGCCGTTGACCCAAGGGCGCGGGCGCGCCGATGCCCAGGATCTCGCAAGCCGCGTCGTTCATGGAGGTAATCGATCCGTTCAGGGTCGTGGTCACGAGTCCCGAGGACAGGCAGCGAATTGTGTTCTCGTGCAGGGAGGCCAGATCGCCTGCGATCTGCTCGTGCCGGGCCAGTCGCTCACGCGCCTCACGGGTCTTGGCGTAGAGGCTCATGCCCAACGCCGCCACGGAAACCACTCCCGCCAGGTAGACGACCAAGCGGAACACCAGCTCTTCCAGGGTTAGGTCCCAGGGGAAGACGGTTTGCCCCGTGATGGGTGGCAGGATACGCAGGTAACCGAGCAGCGAAATCCCGACGAAGAGCAGGGCGCTCGCGGTGGCCACGTTGCCCGGCGAGAAGCGCTTGGGCAGAAGCGTGACCGCGACGACGTCGACTAGGTAGAGAAATGTATATCCACTCTGGGCGCCGCCGGTGGCATGGATGAGCAAAGTGACCAACACCAGATCGACGCCGATCTGGATATCAGCGAAGCGAACCGGATCCTGGATGCGGCTGAGCCCGAGGGCGTAGGCCAAGGTGGCCACGTAGGTCGTCGCCAGCAGGGCAAAGACGAAGCGTCCGAAGGGACCCGAAAGCGTATCCGCGCTCCCCAGGGTGAGGGCCAGAATGATCACCGAGATCATGAGCACGGTCGCCAGCGCCGTGCGCACGAGCATCAAGTAGGTGACGGTTCGTAGCGACTCCTCTCGGGTCGCCTCACCTTGAGCGACGCCCTTCGTGCCCCGCGCGACCGGGACACCGAGTGAGATGCTCTCCGGCGTGGTGCGAGCCTCGATCTCACCCATGCGGCGCTCTAGCCGCCCTTGATGTTGCCGGCCATCTCGAAGATCGGCATGTACATGGCGATGACCAAGCCGCCGATGACAGCGCCCAGGAAGACCATGAGCAAGGGCTCTATCATCCTGGTCATGGAGCCCACCGCCACGTCCACTTCCTCCTCGTAGAAGTCCGCGAGCTTGGACAGCATGGCATCGAGCGCGCCGGTCTGCTCGCCGACGCTAATCATCTGCACCACCATGGGAGGCATGAGCCCAGTTTCCATGAGCGGCGTGGCCAGATCCTTGCCTTCCGAGATGCGCGCGCGCACGAACATGATGCCTTCCTGTACGACGGCGTTTCCGGCGGTCTTGGCCACAATCTCCATGGAATCGAGAATGGGCACGCCGGAGGCCAGCAGGGTTCCCATGGTGCGGGCGAAGCGCGCCACCACGGTCTTGCGCAGCACGGGACCCAGCACAGGCAGCTTGAGCAACATGCCGTCGAAGGCCAGGCGCCCCTTGTGCGAGCGGAGAATGAGCTTGACCAGAACGTAGAGCGCGATGCCGCCTGCGATGAGGTAGGGCAGGTAGTTGCGCAGCGTCCACGAGAGATCGATCACGAACTGCGTGGGTGCTGGCAGCTTGCCGCCACCGAAGTCCTTGAACATCTTCTCGAAGGTCGGGATGACCTTGGTGAGCAGGACGGTCACCACGATGGCCGCGATGCACATGACGGTAATCGGATAGCCCATGGCGCCCTTGATTTGGCGCCGGAGCCTCTGTGCCTTTTCCAGGTAGACCGAGAGACGCTGCAGGATGGTGTCCAAGATGCCGCCCGCCTCGCCGGCGGCGACCAGGTTGACGAAGAGGTTGTCGAAAATCTTGGGAAAGCGTCGCATCGAATCTGACAGCGTAAGGCCCCCTTCCACGTTGGCCCGCACCTGCCCCAGGATCTTGCCGAAACGCTTGTTCTCCGATTGCGACGATAGGATCTCCAGACATTGCACGATGGGCAGACCGGCGTCGATCATGGTGGCGAACAGGCGGGTGAAGATGACGATGTCGTTGACGCTGACGCCGGTGCCGATGTTGAGGGTGAGCTGGCGCGGCTGCTTCTTGACCGCAACCGGTTGCAGCTGCTGAAGCTTGAGCTTGCTGTGGACGGCCTCCTCATTCTCGGCCTCCATCACACCCTTCTTCACGTCGCCGGTTCGGGTGCGAGCCTCCCAAATGAATGCTGTGAGCTGTGCGGCCATCTGTGTCTACCCCCTTCCCAAGGACGGTCGCCCGCCGAGCGGTGGGCGGCCGCCGGGTGCGGCCCCTCCTGCCGAGATGATCTGCTCCAGTTCCTCCGGCTCGGAGGTGTGACCGACGGCTTCCTCCAAAGTGACGAGGCGCCGCAGATACAGGCTGGCCAGGCTCTGGTTCAGTGTCTGCATGCCCGACTTGCCCTGACCAATCTGCATGATCGAGTAGATTTGGTGAATCTTGTCCTCGCGGATGAGGTTGCGGATGGCAGCGTTGGGAACCATCACTTCCAGGGCCGGGATGCGTCCCTGCCCCGTCGCCCGCGGCAACAGCGCCTGACAGATGATACCCTCCAACACGAAGGAGAGTTGCGCGCGAATCTGCGACTGCTGGCTCGGGGGAAACACGTCAATGATGCGGTTGATGGTCTGCACCGCCGAGTTGGTGTGCAGGGTGGCGAAGCACAGGTGGCCGGTTTCCGCGGTCACCAACGCGGCCTCGATGGTTTCCAGATCCCGCATCTCGCCGACCAGCACCACGTCGGGGTCTTGCCGCAGGATGTACTTGAGCGCCTTCTTGAAGGACTCCGTGTCGGAGCCCACCTCGCGCTGGTTGATCAGGCACTTCTTGTGCGGGTGCAGGTACTCGATGGGATCTTCGACAGTGATGATGTGTTCGTGCCGCTCGGAGTTGATCTTGTCAATCATGGCCGCCAGGCTGGTCGACTTGCCCGAGCCTGTGGGTCCCGTGACCAGCACCAGCCCACGCGGCTTGTTGCACAACTCCTCGATGACCGGCGGCAGCCCCAGTTCCGCGAAGGACGAAATCTTGAACGGGACGGTCCGAAAGGCGCCGCCCACAGCCCCGCGCTGCATGAAGAGATTGGCGCGAAAACGCGCCAGCCCGCGCACGCCGAACGAAAAATCCAGTTCGCGTTCCTCCTCGAAGCGAAGCTTCTGCGTGTCAGTCAACACCGAGTAGCAGAGCTGTTTGGTGTCCACCGGAGAAAGCGGATTCACCCGCAAAGGAACCAGCACGCCATCGATGCGAAGTTGCGGGGGTGTGCCGGTGGTGATGTGCAGGTCGGAGGCGCCCTGCTCCACCATGGCCTTGAGGAGCTGCTGCAGGTTTACGGTGAGCCCACCGGGCTGAGGCGCCGGGGTTTGATTCGGGTTGGTCTCCAATAGTGCTCCTCTAGTCGGCGGCGGTGATGCGGGCGACCTCGTCCACCGATGTGACGCCTTCGCAGATCTTGCGTACACCTGACATGCGCAGGGTCCGCATGCCCTGGCGGATGGCTTCCGCTTTGATCTCGACCGCAGCGGCGCCCTGCAACACCAGCTCCTTCAGGGCATCCTTGAAGGGCATAACCTCATAGAGCGCGACGCGACCCTTGTAGCCGGACCCGCCACACACCTGGCAGCCCACCCCACGCTGGCAGGTCACGGTTTCGATTTCCTCGTCGGTGGCGCCCAGGGCCTTGAGTTCGTCCTTGGGCGTTGGCGTGGGTTGCTTGCAGTTCGCACAGATCTTGCGAACCAGCCGCTGCGCCTGCACCAGTTGCACCGAAGCGGTGACCAGAAACGGCTCGACCCCCATGTTGAGCAGACGCGTGATGGTGGAGGGCGCGTCGTTGGTGTGCAACGTGGACAACACCAGGTGGCCGGTGAGGGCCGCCTTGATGGCGATCTCGGCCGTCTCGAAGTCACGGATCTCGCCGATCATGATGATGTCGGGATCCTGCCGCAAGAACGAGCGCAGAGCCGCGGCGAAGTTCAGCCCGATATCTTCGTGCATCTGAACCTGGTTGATGCCGGGAAGATTGAACTCGACCGGATCCTCGGCCGTGCAGATGTTGTCGGTGAGGGTGTTGAGCTCGGAGAGGGCTGAATACAGCGTCGTGGTCTTGCCCGAGCCGGTCGGTCCGGTGACCAGCACCATTCCGTACGGGCACTCGATGGCGGACTTGAAGTCGGCCAGTTGGTCCGGTTCGAAGCCGAGCTTGGTCATGTCGAGCTGCAGATTGCTCTTGTCCAAGAGCCGGAGGACGATCTTCTCGCCGAACAAGGTGGGCAGTACCGACACGCGGAAGTCCATCTCCTTGTCTTCGCCCACCTTGAGCTTGATGCGGCCATCCTGGGGCAAACGGCGTTCGGCGATGTCCAGGTGGGCCATGATTTTGAGGCGGCTGGAGAGCGCGGCCTTGAGCTTCACCGGCGGCGACATCTCCTCGTGGAGCACGCCATCGATGCGAAAACGAACCCGGTAGCTCTTCTCGTAGGGCTCGACGTGGATGTCGGAAGCGCCCTGCTGGATGGCCGAGAGCAAGAGGTGATTGCACAGTTTGACCACAGGTGCGTCTTCGGCGGCGCGCTCGAGGTCCGAAAGATTGATTTCGCCATCGGCGGAGGCTTCCAGCTCCACCGATTCCTGGATCTCGTTCATCACCTTGGTGATGTCGAGCTCTGCCTTCTTGTTGTAGTACCTCTCGATGGCCTCCGAGATGCCAACATCGGAGGCCACCACGGCCTCGATGTTGTAGCCAGTGACGAACTTGAGATCGTCGATGGCGAGGATGTTGGAAGGATCAGCGATGGCCACGATGAGCGAAGACCCGGCCCGGTTGACCGGCACCACCCGATGACGGAGGGCCACGTCCTTGGGTACGAGGGCGATGACCTCTGCGTCGATGTCGAACTCCGCCAGGTTGACTGCGGGCACGCCATATTGCTTGGAGAGAAACTGAGTCAGATCCTCCTCTGGGATTGCCCCGGTCTTGATAAGGGCATTCCCCAGTCGGTCACCCGACTTCCTGCTTTCTTCTTGTGCGCGTTGGAGCTGCTCCGGCGAGATGATTTGATCCCGCAGTAAGAGCTCTCCTAGTCGACTCATGTTACCCCAATGAGCCGTCGTCAGATCCAAGCGGCTCCTTTAGCAATTGTAAAACAGTAACAGTGGGTTAGCAGCGAGGCAAGAACCACTCTCTGCCGGTCGCCCAACCCTAATGCGCTCGCAGGCGCCGCGGTCTGAACCACCCGGCCCGGCTCAGGCGACGGCACATCTATTGAGCAAACGGATCGACCCAGCCGCCCTTGGCTGGCTTCTTGGGCGCCGCTGGCTTGGCCGGGGCCGCCTTTGGCGCAGCGCTCTTGTTGGAGGTTCGAGGGGACTTAGTCGCGTGATGCACCCTGGCCTTTGCCGCAGTCTTGGATTCGCCCGCGCTCGATTCCTCCGGCGCGGGCTCGGCCGTCGGGATCTCGGATGGCGGCTTGGCTTCGGCAGTGGCGGAGGGCTGTGCGGCCGCCGGGGCACCTGCGGGAGACTCCGCGGGCGTGGGCAGCGGCACCACCTGAGGCGCGGGGTTCGCGGGTTGCGCCGGCTGCGCCGGGACAACGGGTCTGGCTACCAGGATCGGGGCCTGAGCAGGTGGCGAAATCACGACCGCACGCGGCGGAGCCACTAGCCGGGAAAACACGCCACCCACCATCACCGCAGCGAGCATCATGAAACCGAACATCGGGTAGGAAATCTGGATGAACTTGCTCGGGGCCAGGCCGGCTGGCTGGAGCTTCGCGCGGACAGGCTGCGCGACGATCGGTGACTCCACGAATGCAGGCGCTTCCACCGGAGCCGCTGGGAGAATGTAGTTCTCGGCCTCGCGGGCGGCCGCTTCCTGTTCCTCGGCCAAGAGCGGGTTGGCTGTTACGACCGTGCGCTCTTCGGTGGCGGCGGGTTGTGGTGGGAAGATACTGGCCAATGGCGTCGACGAAAGATGCGCCGAGCTGGACTGGGGCGAGGCGAACGGCGGCGGCTCCTCGGCTGCCTCCGCTTCATCGGGAGCGGCTGGCTGTGCGGGCAGAACCAGCTTCTCAAGCAGATCCTCGTACGCCATGTTGGTCGCCGAGGCGGACTCCGGCTCGGACCCGTTCGCAGGCTCTTCGCCGACGGGAGGAGGAACTAGATACGAGTCCAGCTTCACGGCGCCCGGGGTCTCCATGGAGACGTCGAGAGCATCGCCAGCGGCAGTTTCGGCAGCATGCGCGGCATCAGCCTCTGGCGCTTCGGAACCGTCTGTGGTTTCCGACTCGCCGGCTTTTAAGTCGTCCATTTCCAAGAGGCCGGAGATCTCTTCAATGGCTTCGTCTGGGGGCACGTCGGTCTTCCCTGTAGCCCCGGGCCCGCTCGTCATGGAGAATTTCCTTTCTTTCGGATCACAAGCAATTCGCCGCGCTAGACGTATGAGACTGCAGTGGCAGTTTCCCGGCGAGGCAGTTCAAAGTCAATCCCCTGTGTGGGCGTTAACGGGTTTGACAGGGCGAGCGCTGCTCCCTATGGTTCGAGCCCACGCCGTGCCCGTCGTATTCTGCGCCGCCATGCACCTTCCCGCTCGCTTCTGTCTCGGAGTGTCAGAATGAACCGCAAAGGGCGTGGTGCGTCCAGAATTCCCCGGGCCCCCGTGGTTGGTATGTTCGTTCGCGCGGGGTCATACCGGATTCCCGATGACGTAACGCGACGTTTGCGCGGCGGCCACCCATGGGTCTTTCGTGAGGCCTTGGCCGGACGGGCTATCAGCGAGCCGACCGGCGCTGTCGTTGATCTCATGGCGGGAAACGGCGCCTTCGTCGCCCGCGGATACGTGGACCGGGACCATTCGGTAGCCGTTCGCGTGCTGTCGCGTGATCCGGCTGAGCGGATACACCCAGGATCCGGAACCATTGCCAAACGCTTGCTGCGCGCCGTACAGCTGCGCTGGCTGCTGCTCGGGCCGGACAGACCCACCGCCCTACGCCTGTTTGCGGGCGAGAGCGAGGGCCTGCCGGGCGTCACTGTCGATCGCTACGGCGACTTCGTGGTCGTGCAGTGGTACTCGCCGGGCGCCCTGCCCTGGCGCGATGAACTGCTGGATGCGATCGCGGAGGCGATCCATCCGCGTGGTATTTACGAACAGAAACGACTGCGTCCCTTGGCCGGCCAGGCTCCGGCGGATCCCGCAACCCGGGCACGCGGCGAAGAGGCCCCTCTCGAAGTGGTGGTTGAAGAGACCGGGTGCCGTTTCGCAGTCGACGTGACGGCGCCTCTCGGCGTCGGCTTCTTCCCCGATCTGCGCCTCGGGCGCGACAGCGTAGCCCGGCGCGCTGCCGAGCGCCGCGTTCTCAATCTCTTCTCCTACACCGGTGCCTTCTCTGTACGCGCGGCGCGGGCCGGCGCCGCTGAGGTCGTCGCGGTGGACACCTCGGCCAAAGCGCACGCGCGCGCGCGGCGCAACTACGAGCTCTCTGGCCTCGATCCGGCCCGCATGGAGCAAGTCACGGCCGAGGCGAGCAAGATTCTCGAACGCTTCCTGTCGCGCAAGCGCCGCTTCGACATTGTGATCTGCGATCCGCCGACCTTCGCCCACGGTCAGGGCCCCGGCCGGACCTTTTCAGCGGCATCGGACTTGGCTGAGCTGGCCGGAGCGGCAGGAGCCGTGCTCGAGCCAGGCGGACTGTTGGCGTTTGCCAACAACGCGGCCAAGCTATCAGCCGCCGAGGTGGACAAGGCGCTGGGTGAAGGCGCGGCCCTGCGGGGTTTCGAACTGCGGGTCATCGAGCGCCTGGGTCTTCCCCCTGACTTTCCCGTGCATCCCGGGTTCCCCGAGGGGAACTACCTCAAGTTCGTGGTGGCGGTTCGCGTGTAACGAACGCCTCCGCGATCCTCATGGCTGCAGCCGTAGGATCGTCGGCTTGATCAATAGCTGCAATGACTGCCGCGGCGCTGGCCCCGGTTGCAGCCACTGCGTCGACGGTCGCCAAAGTGATCCCACCAATCGCGACCACAGGAGGCGAAACCACAGCACATACTTGGCGGAGTTTGGCCAGGCCCACCGCCGGCTCGGGGTTGGCCTTGCTCTGCGTGGCAAAGATGGGGCCGAAACCGATGTAGTCGGCCCCTTCGCGCGCAGCGGCCTGGGCCTGTGCCAGATCGTGCGTAGAAACGCCGACGATCAATCGCCGGCCGGCGCGAATCCGCAGAGCATCGCGCAGAGGCAGATCGTCTTGTCCGAGGTGCACGCCATCCGCGCCGACGGCCAATGCCACATCGAGCCTGTCGTTCACGTACAGGGGCACGCCCGCCGCGCGGCAAGCGGGCAAGAGGAGCGTCGCGGTCCGCCCGAGGTCGGCCGCGCCCACGCGCTTGGCCCGGAGCTGCAGGCACGCGGGCCGCGCCGCAAGCCGCGCTCTGGCGCGCCCGAGCAGAGCGCCCGGCTCCTCGGGTGCCTCGCCCTGTAGATTGAGAACTGCGTAGTATCCGCGCAGCACGAGCGCCATTTGGCCGGTACACTATGTCGCGCGCGCCCGATCTGTCGAGACACGCACATGCCGACGCCATTCAAGCTGACAAGTGATCTTGTGCCCACCGGGGACCAGCCGCGCGCCATCGCAGAGCTGGTCGCCGGCGTGAAGCGCGGCGATGCGGCGCAGGTCCTGCTCGGCATCACGGGCAGTGGCAAGACCTTCACCATGGCTCACGTGATCGCCCAGGCCCAGCGCCCCACCCTGGTGATGGCTCACAACAAGACGCTGGCCCACCAGCTCTACGGCGAGTTCAAGAGCCTGTTCCCCGACAACGCGGTCCATTTCTTCGTCAGCTACTACGACTACTACCAGCCGGAGGCCTACGTCCCGTCGACGGATACCTATATCGAGAAGGATTCGCTCATCAACGAAGAGATCGATCGCATGCGCCACGCCGCCACCTACGCCCTGCTCACCCGGCGCGATGTGATCATCGTCGCGTCGGTGTCCTGCATCTACGGCATCGGTGCGCCGGAAGCGTATCTCGACATGAAAATCGATCTGGCCGCTGGCGTGGAGGTGCGGCGCGATGCGGTCCTGCGCCGCCTGATCGAGATCCAGTACGAGCGCAACGACATGGACTTTTCCCGCGGCAAGTTCCGCGTGCGCGGCGACGTGGTGGAGATCTTTCCGGCCTACGAACGCGAGAAAGCCCTGCGTGTGGAATGGTTCGGCGACGAGATCGAGACCATCTCCGAGGTGGATCCTCTGCGCGGCAAGGTACTGCGCAAGCTGGACGAGGTGTCTATCTTTCCCGGCTCGCACTACGTGACCCCGAGCGAGCAACTGGTACGAGCCATGAGCGGCATCAAGGAGGAACTGCGCGAGCGCTTGACCGAGTTGCACGCGGGAAATCACCTTGTGGAAGAACAGCGTTTACAGCAGCGTACGCTCTACGACCTCGAGATGCTGGAGCAGATGGGTCGCTGCAAGGGCATCGAGAACTATTCGCGCCACCTTTCGGGCCGCAAGCCCGGCGAGCCTCCTCCCACTTTGCTCGACTACTTCCCCGAGGACTGTTTGACCTTCGTGGACGAATCGCACCAGTCCGTGCCCCAGATCGGTTCCATGCACAAGGGCGACCGCTCGCGCAAGCAGACCCTGGTGGATTTCGGCTTTCGTCTGCCCTCGGCGCTCGACAACCGGCCGCTGCGTTTCGAGGAGTGGGAAGCGCGCATCCATCAGGTCGTCTTCGTGTCGGCGACGCCCGCGAACTATGAGGTCGAGCGCGCCGGCGGGGTCCTGGTCGAGCAGATCATCCGGCCCACCGGGCTGCTCGATCCGGAGATCGAGGTCCGGCCGGTGGCCTCGCAGGTCGACGATCTCTTGGCCGAGATCCGCACGCGGGTTTCGACGGGCGACCGCGTGCTGGTCACCACGCTGACCAAGCGCTTGGCCGAGGATCTGACCGAGTACTACACGGATTTGGGCGTGCGCGTGCGCTACCTGCACTCGGACATCGACACGCTGGAACGCATCGAGATCCTGCGCGATCTGCGTCTGGGCACGTTCGACGTGCTGGTGGGGATCAATCTTCTGCGCGAGGGGCTGGACCTGCCAGAGGTTTCGCTAGTGGCCATCCTCGACGCCGACAAGGAGGGCTTTCTGCGTGCGGAGCGCTCGCTCATCCAAACCATCGGTCGCGCGTCTCGTAACGTGCGCGGCAAGGTCATCATGTACGCCGACCACGAGACTGATTCAATGAAGCGGGCCATCGCGATCACGCGGCAGCGGCGCGAGTTGCAGCAAGAACACAACCGCAAGCACGGCATCACCCCCAAGACCATCAGCAAGGCCATCCAGGATCTGAGCGGCACAGCCCAGGATGACTTCGTCGATTTGGGCAAGCTGGCCCTACCCAAGAAAGGGAAGCGCGCACTGCCGCTCGACGAGCTGCCTGGTGTGATCGCCCAGCTCAAGACCGAGATGATGGACCTGGCCGAGGAGCTGGAGTTCGAGAAGGCCGCCGCGATCCGCGACCGCATCCTGCAGCTCGAACAACTTCAGATGGACCTAGGCTGAAACCCGCCGGTAGCCGAGTCGCCAGATACGAATGTCCGTGGTCTCGCACTGTCGTTCGCGGCGCGAACGCGCGGCAAAGGGGCTTTCCCGCAAGAAGGTCCACGGCTCGCGCAGGTTGACGAAGCGTCGCGAGGAGTCGTGTTCCAAGACCGCCATGGCGTCGAGCGCGATGTCGAATACGTCGGTGGCCACGTAGATCTCGCCACCCTCGGCCAGCAAGTCGAAGAGTTCGGCGGCCAGTTCGGGCGACATGACACGCCGCTTGTGCTGGCGTGCCTTCCACCATGGATCAGGAAAATTGAGAAAAAAACGGTTCACCCGGCCGGCAGGGAAAAGCCGGCGCAAGTCGACCGAGATGTTGGCAAACACGCTGCGCACTTGCTTGAGCCCTTGTCGCTCACAGGTGGCGTTTGCCAGCGCCACGAGGTCGCGGCGGATCTCGACGCCCACGTAGAAACGGCCTGCATCCTCCGCGGCCCGGCTCATGAGAAAGTGAGCCTCGGCCGAGCCCAGTTCCACCTCGACTGGAACTCCCGCCGGCAGCTCGGGTGGCTCGACCACGATCTGAAAGAAGTTCGACTTGAGTGGGTTGACGTGCTGACGAATTCGCATCGCTACGCCAGGGCTGGCCTGCCCCGTTCCGGCTGGGCGAAGACTACCCCGATATCCAGCAAGGTGCCGCTCAGACCGCGGCGGTGGCGCGACGATCGGCCCAGTTCACGTAGAGCTGCTGCAGGATTCCGAGCAGGTAGCTGGTCAGCGTGTAGGTGGACAGGCCCGCCGGCAGGAAGAGCGAGAACCCGGTGAACATGATCGGCATCATGAACGCCATCATCTTCTGCTGCTGCGGATCGGCGCCGGTGGGCGACATGCGCATCTGCAGGAACATGACCACGCCCATGAGCAGAGGGGTGGCGTAGTAGGGATCCTTGGCCGACAGGTCGGCGATGTAGAGGAACGACGAGCGGTGCAGCTCGACCGCATAGTTGAGGGTGGAGAACAGGGCGATCCAGATGGGCATCTGGATCAGGCTGGGCAGGCAGCCACCAAACGGCGAGACGCCGTGGGCCTTGTACAGATTCATGGTTTCCACACCCAGCTTCTGCTTGTCGTTCTCGTACTTCTTGCGCAGGACCGCGATCTTGGGTGCCAACCGCTGCATCTTCTTGGCCGAGAGCAGCGTTCGTTGCGTCGGATAGAAGGTGACCAGCTTGACGAAAATGGTGAGCAGGATGATGGCGACTCCCCAGTTGCCGGAGAGCCGATAGAAGAGCTTGAGCATGGCCAACATAGGCCGCGACAACACGGCGAAGGTGACATCGACGTCGTCCGCCAGGTGGGCGTCCTCGCCGCCCGGCCGCACTCTGTCGAGATCGGTGTGGTACTTGGGACCGGCGAAAACCTCGAAGGCGTACTCGGTCTTCTCGCCAGGCGCCAAGGTTCGGCTGCTGAGAGAAAGGAAGACCTCGCCGGTGAGCGGGTCAAGTGTGCGCGCGCCGCACCTCCGCTCCTTGGGCGGGCTCTCTGGGAAAGGCACCGCCGCGACGGTGAAGAACTTCTCACCTGTCGCCGCCCAGCGCACGCCGCCTACCAAGTCGATGGGCTCTTTGGCAAGAGGCTCCACCGCCGAGCGGTGGGCCTTGTCGTTGCCCCAGCAAACCACTTCTGCCAGGTTGGCCGAAGCGTAGCTCATGAATCCGCCGCCCCTCTTCTCGGGATCTTGCTGGGCGTACAGATGCACGATCAGGCCGTGTGACTGCGGCTTGTCGCTCTTGTTCTGCACGCTCATGCTGAAGTTTAGCCGATAGCGCTCCGGTTCACTCCGATAGAACTTCTCAACTGCGACGACGTCAGTCTGCGCGCGGAAGACGACGGTGTCCGGGGCTGGCCGCTCGGCTATCCATGCCACGTCGTCGGGGAACGAGAAATCCGCCTTGGCGAAGGTTGTGCGGAGCGGCGCCAGCTCCGGCTTTCCCGTATTCACAAGCTCGATGCCGCTCTCCGGATCGCGGCGGTTGAGTAGGAACTGCCGATTCTTCAGCTTCACCTGGCGAAGCGTGCCGCCCCAACTCGACAGCCAATAGCGCGCGTCGGGTGTATCCAGTGCAAGTTCCTGTTCCGCTGGGCGAACAGCGGGCTGTGGCGCAGGCGTCGCTGAGCTCGGCGCCGGCTTTGCAGCCTCCGCTGGGCTCGCTGGCGTGGTTGCCTGGGTCGCGTCCTGCGGGGGCGAGGCTGTGGGGGCAGCCGGCCGTTGCGCCGGGTACAGCGCCGACCACGCCCAGAGAATGGCGATGGAGACGACGATGGCCAGCCCGAGCCGCTTGTCCATGGGCGTCTCCTACCGATCCCTGCCGCGGTCGAGAGCGGTGGGAACCGGATCCAGGCCGCCGCGCGCGAATGGGTGGCAGCGAAGAACCCGGCGCAAGGCCAGGTAAGCTCCCCGCACCACGCCCCAGTGCTCCACGGCTTCCTCGGCGTAGTCCGAACAAGAAGGCGTGTAGCGACAGACCGGGCCGATGGCTGGCGCGATGGCGATTCGGTAACCGCGCAGCAGCGCACGCGTGAAACCACGGGCTATCCGACTGCCATGGGCGGGTTCACATCTCATGGCCATCCTGCGCGTGCGATGAGTTCACTCAGTTCATGGGCCGTCCGCTGGTATGTGCTGTGCGCCGTCGCAGGCCGAGCGATGATGACGAGATCGGTACCACCCGGTGCAGATGAGGCCATGCGACGGTAACTTTCGCGCAGCCACCGCTTCACCCGATTGCGAACCACCGCATTGCCGACCTTCTTGCTCACGGTGATCCCGATTCTGGCTCGCTCTCTGGGTTCGTTTTCGGGATATGACAGCACATAGACCACGAGATTGCGTCCTGGAATCCTGCGCCCGCGCCGCTGCGCCGCCAGGAAACACGACCGCGCTCGCAAGCGATCCCTGCGGCCCAGCCCTTGGTGGCGGCCCTTGTCGCGCACGGGGCCTACTTCTTGGCCACGCTCACCGTGAGCTTCTTGCGCCCTTTTCTCCGACGGCGCCGAAGCACCTCGCGGCCGGCCGGCGTGCTCATACGTTTCCGGAAGCCATGGGTTCGCTTCCGGCTCTTTCGGTGCGGCTGGAAAGTCCTCTTCGACACGTGATCCTCCGGCTTTCGACCGTGTGGGACCGCTGACCTAGCACCCCGGGTGAGCCGTGTCAACGTCGCCATGGTTCATACTGGATCTCTGGTCTTCGCAGAAATGTTGATCGCAGTTGCCCGGCATCGAGGGCGCTGCGCGCTTGTGAAGATCACCGGCACCGAGGCTGCCGTCGAGCGGGCGCGCACGATCGGAATGTCTGCCCGTCGAGAACTTGCGGCCGCAAGTGGGTGTGCCATTTTCGTGTCGACGGCGCCTTGAAACATAGTCTGGTGGGTGAGGCTTTCCGCCCGTCGGAGAACTCGCCCATCGCTGGTTCGCGATTGCTCCAAGCCGCATCCTGCGCTGGTTTCCTCGCCCGGTCGCGCGACAAGCCCGCAGATCTCGCTGCGAGCGGGATCCCCGATCTTTGCGTCGCCAAATTCCTCAGCGATCGCGGACGGTTTGCGCGCAGCCGAGACCCGCCAGCATGTCTCCCGGCAAGCGCCCCGATCTTCTCGCGTGGAAAATTATCATGATTTTCGGCATCTTCACCGCACCTGGTTTTTGGTCTTGTTGGTGAGATGCTCGATTGATAATTAAGCCGCCTGCCATCGGGTCGTCTTGCTGGGCCCCACGCGAAAGGGCACCTTGGGCGCATCCGCGGTGTGCCTGTTGACGAACAGGGGGAAATGGCCCCCAACTTGCTGACATCGTTTGGGTTTCTCTGCCGATCTTGTTGTGGATAGAACAATGATAGAGATCTGGGGCGAAGCTGTCCGTTCGATCGAGGAAAGGATCAAGCCGGCAAACCGCGACCAGTGGTTGCGCCCAATAGAATGCCTGGGCATCAGCGAAGGCCGCATCCGCTTGCGGGCGCCCAACCGCTATCACAAAGAATGGTTCGAAGACAACTTCCTTCCATCCATTCTAGAGAATCTCCGGATGCGTGCGCAGCGAACGTTCGCTGTGGAGTTCGAAGTTGCGGAGGAGGCGCCGATGCCAGTCCCGTCACAGGATATCGCGAGCAAGTCAGTTGGGGAGGTTCCCGCTTGGCGTCCGACGCCGGGAGGGCTAGACGGCCGCTACACCTTTGAGACGTTCGTGGTGGGCGCGAGAAATCAGTTTGGTCATGCGGCGGCGCGCATGGTGGCCAGTTCTCCAGGCTCAAAATACAATCCCTTGTTTCTCTATGGGGGTGTTGGACTGGGGAAGACGCACCTCCTGCACGCCATCGGGCACGAGATTCACCGCCAGCACCCGGATTGGCGGATCACAGTGGTGACCTGCGAGCAGTTCGTCACTCACTTCATTCGGTCGATGATGAACCAGCGCAAGCAGCCGAGCAGCGTCAGTCTGATGGAAGAGTTTCGCTCGTGCTACCGAGAGACGCCGGATGTTCTCCTGGTCGACGACATCCAGTTTCTCGCAAACAAAGACAGCTCACAGGATGAGTTCTTCCACACCTTCAACGCCCTCCATCTGGCGCAGAAGCAAATCGTCCTCACCTGCGACAAGCTGCCAGCCGAGTTGCCCGGTGTCGAGGAGCGCCTGCAGAGCCGTTTCGCCTGGGGGCTCATCGCGGAGATTGGCCATCCCGACCTGGAAACGCGGGTTGCCATTATCAAGCGCAAGGCCGAGATCGAGAAGATGGCTCTGAGTGACGATGTGGCTTTGGCTGTCGCCACCGTCGTCCGGTCGAATGTTCGCGAATTGGAAGGCGCCCTGCTGCAGCTGTCAGCCCGATCTTCCATCACGGGCCGCAGCATCGACAAGGAATTTGCGGAGGAGGTTCTGAAGGATCTGGTGAGCGCGACCCCACAGGGCTTCAGCATCGAGGCCATCCAGCGGGAGGTGGCAACCTACTTCGATATCAAGTTGCACGATCTGCGGGGGCCAAAGCGTCTGCAATCGGTCGCCCGGCCCCGCATGATCGCCATGTATCTGGCGCGCAAGCTCACCGGATCGAGTTTTCCGGAGATTGGCCACCGGTTTGGTGGCAAGGATCATTCAACCGTCATAAGCGCTGTAAAAAAGATCGAACGTCTGATCGCTCAGGACGCTAATCTACGCAGTGTGGTCACCACGATCGAGAGCCACTTGCGCCAGCGGTGAATCCCGTTCCCTCTCACATGGTCCAGGCCCGCCTTGTGCATGGGTCTGGTCTTCCTATTGTCTACTCGTTTCCGTCTGGTCCACGGTCCCAGGTGGCCACCCCTTCCCCTTTCTGGATTGCGTCTCCTTGCTCGTCTATCAACAGTTGACTCTCTGAATCTATGGGACAAAGCTGTGGAGCGGAAGTTGACAATTTCGCAAGCCGGTTTCCAAGTTTCTTCTCCCCTCCCTTCTCCGGTTTTTTCCCCATACTTCTCTCCACTCCTTGCGACGAGAAAACGATTCTTTCAAGGAATCCACAGGGCCTTATACTTCTGCCTTCTTCGATCAGATCCTAATAGATTCAGAAGGAACATTGATGAGACAACAGGACGAGGGTGACTGATGGACATCCGGATCGACAAGAGCAAGCTACTCAAGGGCCTCTACCTGGCGCATGGCATAGCCGACCGAAAGAGCACGATGCCGATTCTGGCGAACGTGCTCATCCGCAGCGAGGGAGCGGATCACGTTTCGTGCGCAGCGACAGATCTCAAAGTCGCTATCGTGGTGACTATGCCTGCGAAGGTCGAGGGAGAAGGAGGCGTGACTATTGGAGCTCGACAAGCCTTCGAAATAGCGAAGGGCCTGTCGGGGGAAGAGGTTCACCTGCGTAGGACGGAGAACAACTGGCTGGAGATTCGAAGCGGGAGGGCGGAATTCAAGGTGGTTGGTATGAGCGAGAGGGACTACCCCAAGCTTCCCGCAGTGGCCGAGGCGGAGTTGAGCTCCGTTGACCCAGTGGTGCTTTCTGAGATGATTGGAAAGACGGTATTTTCCATCTCGCAGGACGACACGCGACCTCACCTGGCCAGCGTGCTTTTTGAGGCAGATGGAGAGACTGCCCGCATGGTTTCGACCGACGGGCATCGTCTGTCTAAGTTTGGCAAGGCCCTGGCTAAAGGACCCAAGCTATCAAGCGGTGTCTTGATCCCTCGCAAAGGGGTGGGCGAGATTCGTAGGGCCATCGAGGGACGGGAGGCCGCCTGCGACATAGGAGTTCATCAGGGGTATTTCGTGCTGCGCGCCGATGATGTGACCCTTACGGTGAAGCTAGGCGAAGGGCAGTTCCCTCCCTATGAGCAGGTTATCCCCAAGGAGAACGACAAGATCCTGGTCATCGAGCGAGAGGTTCTGTTGGAAGCGCTTCGGCGGGTTTCCATCATCGCTTCAGACAAGACCTGGGGCATCAGGCTAAGCCTTGACAAGGGTTCTCTTTCCATCGAGGCGGACAACCCGGATCTTGGCAACGCCCGTGAGACGCTGGATGTGGAGTACAAGGGATCGGCGCTGCAGATCGGCTTCAACGCCCGTTACTTCATCGACCTCTTGTCGGAAATGGCTTCAAAGGACGTGCGGCTGGAGTTGGGCGAGGATCTGGACCCAGCAGTGATCCGTCCTGCCGACGATAGCGACTACCTTGGCGTGGTCATGCCCATGAGATTGTGATCCTCAGAGAGTTGCGGGCCCGAGGTTGGCGAAACCTCGCCGCGTTGGCCTTCCGGCCTGGGCCGGGTGCTACGGTTCTCTTCGGCCAGAACGGGCAAGGAAAGACCAACATCCTGGAAGCGGCCTACACCGCGCTCTGTTTTCGCTCCTTTCGCACCAGCAGCTTGTCCGACGTGGTCGGGTGGGGGACCCAGGGGGCCACCATCGAGGCCGAGATCACGGCGCGCACTCTCGACCGGACGCTCAAGATTCAGATCTCGCAAGGACGCAAGAACACTTTCCTCGATGGCAAGGCCGTGCGGCGTGATTCGTCTGCTTTGTTGGGCGTCGGGGCTGTGCTCTTCGGGCCGGAGGACCTGCGGCTGCCAAAGGCTGCAGCAGCAGAAAGGAGGCGTTTTCTCGACCGGGCTGTGTTTGGCGCGTATCGGCCCTACTTCCGCGAGGTCCTGACCTTTGAGCGTGTCCTCAAGAGCCGCAATGCTCTCCTGCGCGGTGGTTCGGTGGAAGCAACGCTTCTGGCCAGCTACGACGAGAAACTCGCCGAGGCAGGAGCGCGAATTGTGATTAGGCGGCGCGAAATGGTACGCTCACTCTTGCCTCGGCTGGAAGCCACGTTTCTCCAGATTCACGGCGAGGCGGCCGTGGGCATGCGCTACACAAGTGAGCGAACCGTCCAGGTTGCGGACAGCGAGGAAGACATCGTCTCAGCCTTGCGAGAGGGGCTGCTCGCGCACAGGGAGACTGACCAAAGGCGGGGCTTTACCGGATTCGGGCCGCAGACAGATGATTTGGAGTTGGATCTAGCGGGGCACCTGGCGCGCGAACACGCGTCGCAGGGTCAACTGCGATCGCTGGTTCTCGCTCTCAAGCTGGCGGAGGTAGAACACTTGCGTGAGGCGCTGGGCGAAGCGCCTCTTCTGCTGCTGGACGATGTGGCGAGCGAGTTGGACGAGGAGAGACGGCGGAGTCTGTTTGCGGCCATGGCCGCCCTTTCCTGCCAGAGTCTCATCACGGTCACCGAGCGGGACCATTTGCCTCCGCTGCCTGCTTGCGTTGACTACATGGTCAGCGGAGGTGAACTGCGGCGTATGTAGGTTGGGATTGTGGTCAGATAGGTTTCCCTTTACACTCCACATTCCGGGTGCTATGTAACTGTAACTTCTTGGTTTTTTTGCTATGGCGCCGGATGTCGATGATGCCCAGGGTCAAGAGCCTAACCGGGCAGCAAGCGAGTACAACGAAGAGAGCATCCAGGTTCTCAAGGGCCTGGAAGCCGTGCGCAAGCGGCCCGGCATGTACATTGGTGACACGGATGACGGCACGGGCCTGCACCACATGGTCTACGAGGTCGTGGACAACTCCGTGGATGAGGCGCTTGCTGGTTTCTGCAATCGAATCGACGTAGCCGTTCACTTTGATGATTCCGTGTCCGTGGAGGACAATGGACGCGGCATTCCGGTAGGCGAGCACCCCACCGAAAAACGGCCGACGGCTGAAATCGTTATGACGGTGTTGCACGCCGGCGGCAAGTTCAACCACTCGAACTACAAAGTTTCGGGCGGGCTGCACGGTGTGGGGGTTTCGGTGGTCAATGCCTTGTCGGAGTGGCTGAAGCTGGAGATCAAACGCGACGGTAAGGTCTACTACCAGGAGTACCGGCGCGGCGATCCGGCGACTGGCCTCGACGAGATCGGCGTATCGGAGAAGAGCGGCACCAAGGTGACATTCAAACCGGATCCCACAATTTTTGCGGGCATCACGGAATTCAGCTTCGAGGTGCTGTCCCAGCGACTGCGCGAGCTGTCGTATCTGAACCGTGGCTTGACCATCACACTGGAGGACGAGCGGAGCGGGAAGTCGCACGAGTTCCAGTTCGCGGGGGGCCTGGGTCAGTTCGTGGCTGATCTAAATGCCTCCAAGGTGCCGGTGCACGAGAAGCCCATCGTCATCGAAGGTAATCAGGAGGAAACCCAGGTCGAGATCGCGGTGCAGTGGAACGATTCATACCAGGACGCGATCTATTGCTTCACCAACAACATCAAGAACAAAGACGGCGGGACGCACCTGACCGGGTTCCGCGCGGCCCTGACTCGCACGATAAACGGCTACGCCCAGTCCGCCGGGTTGCTCAAGGATCTCAAGAGTGGCCTGGGTGGTGACGATATCAGCGAGGGGCTCACCGCCGTGGTGTCGGTCAAGCACCCTGACCCGAAGTTCAGCAACCAACCCAAGGACAAGCTGGTTTCCTCGGAGGTCAAAGGCATCGTCGAGCGCGTGGTCAACGAGGGTTTGGGTCGCTACCTGGAAGAGCATCCGCGCGAAGCCAAGCAGATCATCGAGAAAGCGGTGTTGGCCGCGCGCGCGCGCGACGCGGCCCGCAAGGCGCGCGAGCTGGTTCAGCGCAAGGGCGCGCTCGACATCTCGTCGCTTCCGGGGAAGCTCGCCGACTGCCAGGAAAGGGATCCGGCCCTTTCCGAGCTGTACATCGTCGAAGGCGACAGCGCTGGCGGCTCAGCCAAGCAAGGGCGCAACCGAAAGGACCAGGCCATCCTTCCCCTGCGCGGGAAAATACTCAATGTCGAGAAGGCTCGCCTCGACAAGATGCTGTCCTCGCAGGAGATCGTCGTTCTCATCACGGCGCTCGGCTGCGGCGTCGAGAAAGAGAAAGAGATCGACAAGATTCGCTACCACCGCGTGATCATAATGACCGACGCGGACGTGGACGGCAGTCACATCAGAACCTTGCTACTCACCTTCTTCTACCGGCATTTCCCTGAGATAGTGGAGCGCGGCTATCTGTTCATAGCGCAGCCGCCGCTCTACCGAGTCAAGAAGGGCAAGCGGGAGCTGTACCTGAAGAATGAGCAGGCGATGGAGGAGTTTCTGCTGGAGAGCGCAACAGAGAATCTGCTGCTTCGACCTAGCACGGGTGGTGGAGCCGTCACGGGGGACAAGTTGCGCCACCTGGCGCGGCAGGCTGGTCGCTACAAGCGGCTGCTGAGGGTATTGGACCGGAAGTGCGATGCGCGTCTGATCGACGCCATTGTCAAGGCGGCCCGGTTGGCCAAGGCCGATCTTCGTGATCCGAAGATCCTGGCCAAGGCGCTGACCCGCCTCGAGGAGTACTTCGATTCCTATGCGCCTGAGCTGAAGGATGTGGTGCTCAAGCTGGCGCCCGACAGCGAGCACGGGGGCTACAAGATCGAGGCGCCGGTGCGACCCGCGGGAATCCGGCGGCCTACCGTGATCGACTTCCAGTTCCTCGATTCGCCTGAGTTCGCTGACTTGACTGCGCTGTACCAAGAGCTGGCGGTGCTGGGTGCCCCGCCCTATCACCTGGAAGCTGGGGCCGAGGCCGTGGCTTTCAATCGGCTCGAAGATCTGGCGGAGCACGTGCACGAAGTTGGGAAGAAGGGCCTGCAGATCCAGCGCTACAAGGGCCTCGGCGAGATGAATCCCGAGCAGCTTTGGGAAACGACCATGGACCCAGCGCGCCGCACTCTGCTGCAGGTGCGGGTCGAGGATGCCTACGAAGCCGACCGACTCTTCTCGACACTGATGGGCGACCTGGTTGAGCCGCGCCGCGAGTTCATCGCGCAGAACGCGCTCAACGTGCGCAACCTCGACGTTTGACAGGGTCGGGACATCCCCGCGCGGGCGCATGAAAAAGCCCCGGTCAGGAGTCCGCCCGGGGCTTCGCGAAATAGGAATCGGCTAGCAGGCGAAGATGCGATTGAGCTTTTCTTCTATCTTCCCCTCGTTGGACTTGGTCGCGACTGCAATTTCCTTAACCAGCAGGGTGCGAGCGGTGTCGAGCATCTTGCGCTCACCAAAGGACAGCTCCTTGTCCCCCTTCAGGCGCTGCAGATCCCGCAAGACCTCTGCGATCTCGAACACGGAGCCGGTCTTGATCTTCTCCATATACTCGCGGTAGCGTCGGTTCCAGGTCTGCCCCTCCACTGAAACTTCCCGGCTCTTGAGAATCTCAAAGACCTCGTCGACCTCGTCGGCGCGGATCAGCTCACGCAGACCTACGGCACCGGCGTTCTTCGTCGGAATCATGATCTTCATCCCGTTGTCTAGAATCTTCAGGATGTAGAAGGTGTGCTTGCTGGACGAGATCTCGCGTGTCTCAATACCGATGATCTGCGCCACCCCGTGAGCCGGGTAGACCGCCAAGTCTCCCACGTGGAACGATGGCTCCATTTAGATCCTCTCGTGATGTTTAATAACAGCGCGCTTCGGAAGCCGAAGCGCGCGCACTTTACCAAGCTGCTTTGAACCCGTCAATATGAATCTGTATTGGAGACTACGCAATGGTCAAGATCCTGGAATGACATGATGCGAGGCGCAACCCACACATAGTGAAAGGTATTTTAGCATTCAAACGCAACCAGGCGAAGGTATTTGAGAAAGAAGGGTTGGAGTTGACAAGGTGGGGGGTGAAACGTAGGGTCTTGTCCCACGTGGCCATGAAGGTGACGAGCAAGAAGAAGAAAAGGGCGCGGACCAGCAGCGGCGGGAGAAGACGCGTCCGAGACGAGGGGCGGGGTTCGTCCAAGATCAGGGGAATGCGCAGCGTTGGGAAGCGACACGGAACTCCGATGAGGGTGGGCTCCGGGAGGGCGAGGGATGAGGAGCGGCGGAAAGCGAAGCAGCGCAAGGTCGGAGAAGGGAGGACGCCGGGGGCAGCGGTGAAAGCAAGCACGGGCCCTGTTTCTTCGGTCCCTGTGCCGGGGCGCGAACCCGAGAGTCGTGGAGCACCACCGCCTCTGCCGACTCCGATTGCCACGTTCAACATCTGATGACAGCGGGAGAAGCAATGAGCGACCAGGGAGCGTTGGGCGAGAAGCGTGAACTAGCGGCGAAAGTGCTGCGGGATGTGCTTGAGCGCATGGGGGTTGATGCTGAGGTGAGTGCGTTTGACGACGGCGAGCGCATTATTCTCGACGCACATGGATCGGAGTCCGGGTTGGTTATTGGGAAGAAGGGGGCGACGCTGGACGCGCTTCAGTACCTGGTCGGCCGAATCGTGTTCAAGAAGCCCGGCGAGGCTGCAATTTTGGTCGTCGACGCCGAAGGCTACCGGGGACGGCGCGAGGACTCGTTGGCGGACTTGGCCAGGCGGCTGGCGGAGAAGGCGGAGCGGTCGGGGCGTCCAGTTCCGGCGGAGCCGATGAGTGCGCATGATCGCAAGGTTGTGCACACGACGCTGGCTGAGCATCCAGGCGTTAGGACTGAGTCAGAGGGAGAGGGTCCGGCCCGGCGGGTGGTGATTTTCCCGAAGTCGAGGCCAGCGCAGGCTACTTGAGGTTGGGGAACACGACGTCGACTTCGACGTTGGCGCGAAGGGCGGCGGCCAACCCGTCGGACGTGGGGAGCGGTAGGAAGGGAAGTGTGCCGAGGACGCGGACAGCGGTGAGAGCGTGAACGAATCGAGGGTTGTGGGCGCGATCCGGCGTGGACTCGGCCGTGGTATTTACAAAGAGGACGCCGGCTAGCGGGAGGTGACGGCGGCGCAACTCCGCTACGGCGAGAGCGGTGTGGTTGATAGTTCCGAGGGTGTTGCGTGCGACGAGAAGAAGAGGAAGTCCGAGGGCGGCGGCCACGTCCGCCGCAGTGAGGTCTTCGGAGTAGGGAGAGAGAACTCCGCCAGCTGACTCGACCAGGAGGAAATCCCCGTGCGCAGCAGCGCGACGTGCTGCCGCGAGGATATCCGCGAGAGTTAGCCGGGTGGAGGCTTGCTCCGCAGCCAGGGCGGGAGCCACGGGAGTGGGAAATGCGTAGGGGCAGATGATTTCACGCGGAAGATCATCACGGCCAGCGGCGGAGCGGAGACGGAGAGCGTCCTCGGGGTCGGGGGCGGCTCCGGTTTCCACGGGCTTAAAAGGGACTGGGGCGAACCCACGAGCGCGCGCCAGGGCAAGGAGGCCCACGCCTACCGTGGTCTTTCCCACCCCAGTATCTGTTCCGACGAGGAAGATGCCGCGGAGGGGTTCCAGGGCTGTGCTGTGCAGTGGTGGACTGGGAAGTGTGGCGGAGAGGGTGAGCGGAGGATCGCTGGTGGCCTCGGTGATGGCGGCGGCGGTCGCGTCCACGATGCGGTCGATCTGGGCGGGAGTGATGGATAGTGGAGGCATGAGAACCACCACGGAGCCGAGCGGGCGCAGGATTACCCCGTGGCGCCGGACGATTCGACAGACGCGCGCGCCGATGGCCTCCTGTGGAGAGTACGCATGGGAGCGAGACCGTCGGAGGTCGATGCCCACCATGAGGCCCTTCTGGCGGACCTCGTAGACGTGCGGGAGGGGCGAGATCTTCTCGTTCAGTCGGGCACGAAGGGCGGCGATCTTGGGGGGCAGGTTGGCCAGTGTGTGCTCGTGCTCGAAGAGATCGAGCGAAGCCAGTGCAGCGGCACAACCGAGAGCGTTGCCGCCGAAACTGTGGCCGTGAAAGAAAGTCAAGCGGTCCTCGGGGAGTCCGAGAAACTGATGGAAGATCTCGTCGGTTGCCATGGTTGCTGCCACCGGGAGGTATCCGCCGCTCAAGCCCTTGGCGAGAGCTAGTAGATCGGGGGTGACTCCTTCCTGCTGGCACGCGAACATAGTGCCGGTGCGGCCAAAACCCGTGGCGACCTCGTCGGCGACTAGGAGCACGCCGTGCTGGTTACAGAGAGAACGGGCCTGCCGCAGGAACCCGGGAGGCTGGAGGAGCATACCCGCTGCGCCCTGAAGCACAGGCTCGAGGACGAAAGCTGCGAGTTCGTGTCCGTGGTTGGAGAAGGCTTGCTGCAGATCGTCTATGGTCGGGGTGACGCGGATGGTGTGGAAGAGTAGGGGTTGAAAGATCCGATGGAACGTGTCGATGCCTCCCAAGGAAACGGAGCCGATTGTGTCGCCATGGTATGCGTTTTGCAAGGCGAGAAATGTAGCTCGACGAGAAAATCCGCGTAACTGTTGGAATTGAAATGCTATTTTTAAAGCTACCTCGACTGCGGTTGACCCTGAATCAGAGAAGAAAACGCGAGAAAGTCCGGGCGGAGCGATTGACACGAGCTTCTCTGCCAGCAGGATTGATGGCGTGCTGGCCAGACCGAGCAGGGTGGTATGAGCTACCTTGCCAAGCTGTTCGGCTATAGCGGCGTTGATTGCCCGGTGGCCGTGGCCGTGGACGTTCACCCAGAGTGAGGAGACCCCGTCCAGGTAGCGGCGGCCTTGGGTGTCGATGAGTTCGTTCCCTTCGGCCCGCTCGATGACGAGAGGAGGCTCCGCAAGCCACTCGCGCATGGGTGTAAAGGGATGCCAGAGATACCTTCGGTCGAGGTCGTCGAGGTTCATTGGGGGATGAGTTGAGCGAGTGCGTGGGCGAGGGAGGCGACGTCGCTTGGACTGTGATTGGCCGAGAGCGTGATTCGCAAACGGGCGGTGCCATCGGGGACGGTTGGAGGGCGGATTGGCTGCACGAAGATCCCGCAGGCTCGCAGGGCGCGGGAGGCGTCGAGGGCCGCCCGATCTGTCCCGAGGACGATCGGGAAGATGGGGGAAAGCGGCAGGGGGCTAGCTTTGGGGGGAAACCGGCTTTGGAGCTGGTGGACACGATCCGCTAGGGCGTCACGTCTGGCGTTACCGTCGTTTCCCCGGATGATGTCCAGGGCGGCGAGTGCGGCGGCGGCAACGGGAGGGGGTGGAGCGGTGGAGAAGATTAATGTCCGGCTGCGGTTGACGAGGTACTTGCGTAGGGTCGCGCTGCCGGCCGCAAAGCCGCCAGCGGCACCGAATGCCTTGCCCAGGGTTCCGATGAGGACATCTGGCGTGACTCCAGCCTGCCGACACAGTCCACGGCCGCCAGGGCCTAGTGCGCCGATGGCGTGCGCCTCGTCCACAACCAAGGCGGCCCCGTATTTCGCCGCGAGGGCGGCCAAGTCTGCCAGGGGAGCGATATCGCCGTCCATACTAAAGAGCGACTCGGTAACCAGCAGCTTTCGGCGAGTGGCAGGCGCCAGGGCGAGCAGCCGTTTCTCGGCAGACGAGACATCGCGGTGCCTGTAAAAGCTCGGCCGGGCAAGCGAAAGTCGGCAGGCATCGATAATGCTTGCGTGGTTGGCATGGTCGCACAAGACGAGGTCTCCTGGCCCTGCCAGTGCAGCAAGAACGCCAAGATTGGTCTGGTATCCAGAGGGAAAGAGAAGCACGGCTTCCACACCCAGAAAAGCGGAGAGGCCGGCCTCAAGTTCACGGTGCTCGGTCATGTCACCGGAGACCAGACGAGATGCACCAGCACCAAATCCGGAACGCTTGATTGCAGTGGCCGCCGCGGAGGCCAGGGCAGGATGGCCCGCGAGCCCTAGGTAGTCATTTGAAGAAAACGAGAGAAGGGGCTGAGCGTCGATTGTCGGGTTTGTTCGTGACTGACCCGAGGCGGCGGGGCAGAAGCGGATTCGGTCCTGAGCCTCGAGTGACGTCAATTCAGCCTGCAGAGAGGCGTCCAAGACTGGGGGCACGGAGCTGACCATAGGGATGGCCCGACGCGGGTGTCAATGCTCTGGATGGGCAGCGGACGGAATGTTCCACGTGAAACGGAACGCGCCAATCCAGCGGCTTCGTCCACTTGCAGTCGTGTAGCCAATCGCGTCACACATGCGAACTGCCGAATTTTCTGGCCGCCATTCCTTTCCGGAGAATACCAGAGCCGATCCCTCAGGCCGGACCATGCCTAGGCCTAGGCCAAGCCATTCTTCTGGTGGGAAAGTCGCACGCGACGCGGCGACATCGAATCCGCTTCGGCCCAATCCCTCGGCGCGTTGTCGGAATACCTCTGTGGTCGTAAGTTGACACTCGCGCGCGGCAGTTCGCAGGAACGCGACCCGCTTTGCTCGTGGCTCAACCACGGTGACGCGGGAGTCTGGCCTAATTATGGCAAACGGCAGCCCCGGAAGACCGCCGCCAGCGCCCACGTCCGCGAGTGAAGATCCAAAAGGAACGAGACGGGCCATGGCGAAGCTGTCCACGACATGCTCGCCGACTACTTCCGCCACCGATCGGGCGCCTGTCAGATTGACGCCAGTATTCCATTCCATCAACAGGCGACAGAACCCCAGCACACGGGTCACCATCTCGGGTGTGAGCGGGAAGTTCCATTCCTCGGCGAGTCTCGCCAAACATGCCGCTGCGTCTTCGCGCACCGGCGCAGTATATGCCACTCGAACTCCTGAAGGCGCAGACAGGCGGGCGTGAGGTAGTACATGAGGTGTAACCGCAATGCGCCGGCCCAGTGTAATGTCTCTTTTCCGATCATAATATAATTGTATGCAGAACTACTTGATATAACACGTAAATAGTGAAAGGTCGCATCTCGGATAAGCCGAAGTGTCCGAGGACGTGGGGAGTTTTCCACAACGCCACGTGCGACCAACGCCCACCGGGGATACAATCGCCACGGATCATTCAAGGCGTCGTATGGACACAGGGCAAAGCAAGCATCGTCTCCTCCTCGTGGACGGCGATCTCAAGAGTTTGCGGGTTCTCGAGGTCAGCCTCAAGAAGGCCGGCTTCGAGGTGGTGACCACGACCCAGGGCAGTGAGGCACTCGGCGCCCTGCAGGCCACCCTCCCTGACCTCATCATCTCGGACACGGACCTTGACGGGATGGACGGATTCGACCTGTGCCGCCAGATAAAAGCCAACCCGGAGTGGGCCAAGATTCCGTTCCTCTTCGTGTCGGGTCGCAAGTCAATCGAAGACAAGATCCGGGGACTCGAGCTGGGCGTCGAGGATTACCTGACAAAGCCCATCTATATAAAGGAGATTGGCATCCGCGTCCGCACCGCGCTCCAACGCGCCGAGCGCGAGCGGCTGGAGTCACGGCGCGAAGGCCGCACCAAGTTCGCGGGCGACCTCTCGGACATCGGGGTTGTGGACCTGGTGCAGACCATCGACCTCAACCGAAAATCCGGCATCGTTCACATCGTCAATCGTGACAGCCGGCGCGGGGCGGTTTTCTTCCGCGATGGCCGGGTCATCGACGCCGAGGTTGGCCGATTGTCGGGCACCGAGGCGATGTACCGCCTGTTCTCGTGGTCGGATGGGCAGTTCGAGGTCGAGTTCAAGCCGATTCGGCGAAGAGATGTCATCGATCTTCCGTCAGCAGCGCTGCTCATGGAGGGAATGCGGCGGCTCGACGAGTGGACCCGGCTGCTGGAAACGCTGCCGGCGCTGGATAGCGTGATCGAGGTCGATGTTGGTGTTCTGGCCGAGAAGCTGGCTGACCTGCCCGACGAGATGAATGGACTTCTTCGGCTGTGCGACGGTACTCGCAGTTTGCTCGCCGTGATTGATGACAGCGACTACCCCGACCTCGAGGCCTTGACCGTGGTCAGCAAACTCTTCGGGCAAGGCATAATTTATGCCCGCGAGCTGACCAGCCAGCGCGGCGAGGAAGAGCCAAGCAGCGAACTCGCACGCTGGTTGGCGGAGGGGAATGCGGAGGATGCGGGTGGAGATGAGGCGAGTGCAGCCCGGCAGTTCCTGGAGGAGGTCGAGCCGGCCGACTCGAGGAACGTTGTGGCGGGCGAGCAGAGGGCCACGACCGACGATGCGCTGTCCAGCGGAGAGCGGCAAGGCAGCAAGACGCTGAAGACGTTCTCCCTCGACACCGCGTCCCTCTCACTCGATACGCGCCCGCCCGGAAGCGTGGCACCGGAGGCCACGGCCCAGCCAAACAAGGTGGCTGTTGCTCCGAAGCTGACGGGCAACACACTGAAACTCACCGCCGTCTCTTCCGAGCAGGAGTCCGCCCCTACATATTCGGTGAAAGCGCCCGCTGTGTCCCCCACCCAAGACAGGGAGGTCGAGGCAGCGTCACCGCTCGAAGTCTCGGCCGTGGTCGAGGGTTCCTGGCGCGAGCCCGCCGAACTGGCGCTTGGGCTACCGCGGACACCGCCGGGTGGGGTCGATGCCACTCCGACCGAGCCCCCGAAGCCCGCGGCTCCTGCCGCAGGCGCCATGGTGAAGCCCGACACATTGAGGGGCTTCCCCATACCAGAGGGTCTTGCCGATGCGGCCCAGGCGGGCCCTCCACCGAAGTCAGCGGTCAGTGACGGCGATCGACCGGCGCGGACGACCATCGAGTTCGGGCTTCGAGAAAGTGCCCTCGCACCATCCGCGAGCACGGGCACGGCGTTTGCGTTCGAGCGTCCTCGCGAGCCCGCGCGCGAAATGGACTGGGGCGCCTGGGGCCAGGGTGCGGAGAACGAGGCGGCGCCAAAGGGCCAGCCAGGACAGCCCGAAGCGCCCGGTGCCGAGGAGGGCGAAAAGCCCACTGAACTGGCAACTGGCCGTTCCCACGAGCCACAAGCACTTGCCGCAGAGTCCGCACAGGGACAGGCGCCCGTCTCCGACAAAATAGCTCGAACCCAGCAATTCGGTCAGCCAGCCCCGATGATGGTTGAAGAGATGCCGGCGTCCAGCCCGTCGACGGAAGACCGGTCAGTCACGGCTAGACCCACTGTCGACAAACTAGACAGCGACGTTGTTCCCCACGAACGCCGCTGGCCGCTCTTTGCCGTGATCCTCGTCGTGGTCGTCGTCGGTGGCTGGTTCGCCCTGCGAATCGGTCCGACCGGGGGCCGGTCCCTGCTGGCTTCGCGTTCGGGATTGCCGGCGGCACCAGCCCCGAGGGCAAGTGCCCCGTCGGAAAGTAGCGCGGGCCCAGGCGTAGCTGATCGGCAATCCTCTCAGCCTGGCGGCAAGCTGTCAGAGTCGCAGCCCACCGTCGCGCTGGTCGCGGCAAAGAAACCGGTTGCAGCCCCGCCAGATGCCCAGGCCAAGCCGACAAGCGCGGCCGGGCGGGAACCAGCAAGTCAAACCGAAGTCGCGTCTGGTGCGTCGCCGAGCCGGGCAGCCGACGGCGGACAGGCCCGTGCGCCCACCGTCGGTTCCGCCCCGACCGAAGGCTCTCGCGAGCGTTGCCTCAAAGCCCATGCCGGCGGAAATGGCAAACCCTCGGTCATACTGGCAGCGTGCCGACCGGCCATCGAGGCCGACCCCGAGGCGGCGGACATCATGGTGATAGTAGCCTCAGCGGAGCTCGAGCGCGGACGCGCGGTTGAGGCGCGGTCCTGGGCGAAGAAGGCGTTGGATGTCAATCCCGACTTGGCGGACGCCTACGTCGTGCTGGGAGGAGCCGAACAGGAAGCAGAAAATCCAGCCGAGGCCAAGGCTGCGTACAAGAAATACCTGGAGCTAGCGCCCAGCGGCCGTCATGCGCGCGAGTTGCGTGCGATTCTGGACAGCCTGTAGCAGCCGGCGACGCAGAAACGTCCTTGCATGTTGGTTCTGGGCATCGAAACCTCTTGCGACGAGACGGCTGCTGCTGTGGTCGAGGACGGCCGGCGTGTGCGCTCGGATGTGGTGGCGTCGCAGGTGCTGGTCCACGCCGAGTACGGCGGGGTAGTCCCCGAAGTGGCGTCGCGCCAGCACCTGGCGACCGTGGTGCCGGTGGTGAAGCGAGCGCTGGCCGGAGCGGGCGTGGAGCCGCGCTCTCTCGACGGCATCGCTGCGACCTGCGGGCCCGGGCTGGTGGGGCCATTGCTGGTGGGCGTGGAGATGGGCAAGGCGCTGAGCTACGCGCTGGCTCGTCCCATGGTCGGCGTGAACCATCTGGCGGGGCACCTGGCCGCCGTATTTCTGGACCACCCTGGCAACCCGGCGCCACCGTGCTATCCCCACCTTGCGCTCTTGGTGTCAGGAGGCCACACGCTGCTCCTGCGCGTGGATGGGCCGGGCCAGGTCAAGTCGCTCGGGGCCACGCGCGACGACGCCGCTGGCGAAGCATTCGACAAGGTGGCCAAGCTGCTGGGCCTGGGCTACCCGGGCGGCGTGGTCATCGACGGACTGGCGAGCCGAGGCAATCCGGAAGCGATTGATTTTCCGCGTGCCCTGCCGGGCCGACATGATCTCGATTTCTCGTTCTCCGGTCTCAAGACGGCCGTGGCGACACGAATCAGGGAGCAGGGATTGCCAGGGCCAGCGCAGATGCCGGACTTCTGCGCCAGTTTCCAGGCTGCGGTGGTCGACGTGCTCGTGCGCAAGTCGCGGCGCGCGCTCAAGCGTGAGGGCCTGGGTGACCTGCTCGTCTGCGGTGGCGTCGCAGCCAACCGCGGGCTACGGGCTGCGCTGGCCGCGGCCGCGGCAGAAGACGGGTTCCGGCTCTTCGCGCCGACGCCCAAGCTGTGCACGGACAACGGCGCGATGATCGCACAGGCCGGCACTTGGGCGCTCGCGCGCGGCGAGAGGGCGCCATTGGATCTCAGTGTGGATCCGGGGTTGCCCCTGTGATGGTCGTTCAATCGAGGTCTGGGGACAGTCCCCAATCGACGCGCGCGACACTGCGGCGCCACGGGCTGCGCGCCAAGAAATCGTGGGGGCAGAACTTCCTGGTCGACACGCGTGTGCAGGAGCGCATCGTCGCGGCAGCGGCGGTGAGCAGCGACGACGTGGTGGTCGAGATCGGAGCCGGATTGGGCGCGCTCACCAGAGTACTGGTCGCGCACGCGGGTCAAACCATCGCCATCGAGCATGACGGGGAACTGGCCACTCTACTCGAGCAGGAGTTGGAAACGAGTCCCGGCCTGCGAATCGAGCGTGCCGATGCGTTGGGATTTGATTTCGCCAAAGCGGCGCACGCAGTGGGCCGGCCGCTCGTGGTGGTGGGGAATTTGCCCTACCAGATCACGTCGTCGCTGCTTTTTGCCATCACCGACGCTGCGGCTGGAGGCCAGGTGATCGGCCGAGCCATCCTCATGGTGCAGAAAGAGTTCGCCCAGCGCATGCTGGCGCCACCGGGCAGCAAGGTGTATGGCCGACTGTCGGTGATGGTGCAGCAACAGGCCGAGGGCGAGATGCTGTTTCACGTCGGTCCAGGTGCCTTTCATCCTCGCCCCGCGGTCACCTCGACCGTTTTGCGCTTGCGGCCTCGGCTGACGCCGCTGGCACCGGTGCGCGATTCGGCGCAGTTCGCTCGCGTGGTCAAGCAGGCGTTCGCCGCGCGCCGGAAGATGTTGCGGCGGGCGCTGGAGCCGTTGGCCGGCGCCGAAACGGCGGGCCGTGCGCTGGCGCAGGCGGGAATCGAGGGAACCCGGCGAGCCGAGGAGCTCTCGGTGGCGGAGTTCGCCCGCTTGGCAGACGCTTTCGGTCCGCTGCTCATCAGCAATGCTAGGCCGGGAAAATAGCCATGCCCGAGTTGCCCGAAGTCGAGACAGTCGTACGCACGCTGCGGCCGGGCCTGCTGGGTTCGCGCATCCAAGCGGTGTGGACCAGTGGCAAGGGTTTGCGCCTGGCCCGTCCGGTCGATCGCGCGGCCCTCGCGAGATTCTCGGTCGCAGCGCGGATCACAGCGGTGCGCCGCAAGGGCAAATACATCCTTATCGACCTGGACCGAGGGCAGGCCGGAATTCTGGTCCATCTGGGAATGACGGGGCGACTGCGGCTGCAGGCCGCCAGCGAGTCACGCACCCCACACACTCATGTGGTGTGGTCGCTGACGGGAAGCCGCGAGCTGCGCTTCGTGGATGCGCGGCGGTTCGGCTGGGTCGCGGCCAGTCGCGATGTCGATGGCCTGCCCGAGCTGGCTGGGTTGGGGCCGGACGCCCTGGCCGAGCTGGACGTTGCTCGACTGCGTGCCTTGCTGGCGGCGTCGCGCGCGCCACTCAAGTCCTTTCTGCTTGATCAGAAGCGCATCGCGGGGCTGGGCAATATCTACGCTTGCGAAGCGCTGTTTCGCGCGCGTCTGCATCCCCGCACGCCAGCGCGTCGTGCCGCAGGCCGCGCCACCCAGCTCCTGCGCGCCATCCGGACCGCGCTCAGGATTGCGCTCGCCAATCGGGGAACTTCCATGCGCGACTTCGTCGACTCCGAGGGCCGGAGCGGCGACAACGCGGCGGCCTTGCTGGTCTACGGCCGGGAAGGCAAACCCTGCCGCGCCTGTGGCGAGCCCGTGCGTCGGTCGCCCGATGCAGGACGCTCGACTTTCTTCTGCCCGCGCTGCCAGCGGCGCTAGAAAGAACTAACTCTGCCCCAGCTTGCTCGCGGCGCGCGCCGCTTCCTCGACGCCGCTGGCAAGCGCGTGGCGCACGCCACACTCTTCCATCTTCGAAAGTCCTGCGATGGTGCAGCCGCCCGGGGTTGTTACTTGATCCTTCAGTACCGCCGGATGCGTTCCCGTCTGCAGCACCATGCGCGCCGAGCCTTGCAGCATCTGGGCAGCCATGGAGATGGCCAAATCGCGCCGCAAACCCATCTTCACCGCGCCGTCCGCCAGCGATTCGAGAACCAGAAAAGCAAAGGCCGGACCGCTACCCGACAGCGCAGTCACGACATCCATCTGGCCCTCGTCGATCTCCGTCGAGCGCCCTACGCTTCCAAATAGATCCAGCGCGAAGGTGATCGCAGCGTCGTTCGTTCCTTTGCCGCGCGAGAGCGCGGTCATGCCCTCCCCGATGAGGGCCGGTGTGTTGGGCATGGCGCGAATGAGGGCGCTGGCTGGGAGCCAGTGGGCGAGCTGCTGCAGGCGTACTCCCGCCGCGATACTGATGACGACCTTGCCGCTCAAAGCCTCCCGCATGGCATCGGTGTTGAGCACGGTACCCACTTGGTGCGGCTTCACGCAAACCAGGGCCACCGTGGCGGCACGCGCCGCCTCCAGGTTGTCGGTGGTGGTGCGAATGCCGTGGCGCTTGGCCAGGTCAGCCAGGGCGTCGGCACGCAGGTCGGACGCAAGCACCTGAGAGGGGCCAAGCTTGCCTGCGCGCAGAATTCCACGCAGGATGGCCTCCCCCATGGTACCGGCGCCAATCAGGGTCAGGGTCTTGTTTCCTTCTAAGATGCTCACGGCCGCATTACCACACGAACCACGGCCAAGGTAAAGTGAGACCGCGCCCATGAGTTCCACTTCATTCAGCGGCCGCGCCGCCCTCGCCCAGACCCACCGTCTGGTGGTGAAGCTGGGCACCCATGTCGTCATCCGGGACGGCGGGGACGTGGCCAGCGAACGGGTGATGAATCTGGTCGAGGGTCTGGCGCGGCAGCGCCGGGCCGGCCGCGACGTGGTGTTGGTGTCGAGCGGCGCCGTGGGCATGGGCATGCGCTTGCTCGGCCTGCGGCAGCGGCCGCGCTCGCTGGGCCTACGCCAGGCCTGTGCGGCGGTGGGGCAGGGCCACCTGATGGGACTGTACACCAAAGCCTTTGCAGATTTCGGCGTGGTTGCCGCGCAGGTTCTGCTCACGCACGAAGATCTCGCTGATCGGGACCGCGCGCTTTGCTTGCGCACCACCCTGATGCGGCTGCTGGAACTGGGAACCATCCCGGTGCTCAACGAGAACGACAGCGTCAGCGTGCGCGAGCTGGTCGAGCACCGGCGCCGCGAGGGCGAGGCGACCTCCCGGCCCTTCTTCGGCGACAACGACGGCCTGTCAGCACGCGTGGCTGTGGCGCTGGATGCGGATCTGCTGCTGATGCTGAGCAACGTGGACGGGCTGTACACGGCCAATCCCGCGCTCGATGCCAACGCACAGCGCGTGGCCGAGTTGTCTTCCGTCGACGAGCAAGCAATGGCCCGCGCTACCGGCGCTTCCAGCGGTGGGACCGGCGGCATGGGCAGCAAGTTGGAAGCGGCTCGGCTGGCCACGGCCAAGGGCACGGCGGTGGTCATCGCCAACGGAGGCATGCCGGAGGTGCTCGACAGGATTTTGGCTGGCGACGACGTGGGCACGCTGATTGCGCCGGCCGAGTGGCGCGGAGCGCGCTGGCGCCACATCGCGGTTTCGGGTCGCAAGCAGGGTGCGCTGGTCGTCAACCAGGGCGCGCTGCAGGCGCTGCTGCAGGGCAAGGCCTCGCTGCTCCCCGTCGGCGTGGTGGCGGTGGAGGGCGTTTTCGACAAAGGCGAGCTGGTGGAGATCCGCGACGGCAGCGGCCGCGTGCACGGCCGCGGCCTGGTCAACTACGACGCCGACGCCTGCCGCAAGCTGGCGGGCCGGAACAGCGACGAGATCGACACCATTCTCGGGTACCGAGGCTACGATGCTCTCATCACCCGGGACAATCTGGTGATGGGCGCGGTTTGAGCGCCCTGGCAGTCACGCCAGAATAACGTCATAGTGAACTCTCATCATGGACTTGCGAGAAAGCCTGATTGCAGCGCGCGCAGCGGCCCGGCGCCTGGCGGAGTTGACCGGGCCTGAGCGCAGTCGTTTGCTGGCCGATTTTGCCGTAGCCCTGGCGCGGCCCGAGGCACGTCAGGCCGTGCTGGAAGCCAACGCTCGCGACATGGCCAGTGCGCGCGAAGAGGAAGCAGCGGGTCGCCTCGGCTCAGCTCTGGTCAAGCGACTTCTGCTGGACGACAAGAAGCTCGACACCACCATCGCAGGCATCAGGCAGCTCGCGGACATGCCGGAGCTGGTCGGCCGCACGCTGACCCATCGGGCGCTCGACCACGGTCTCATCCTCAAGCGTGTGAGCTGTCCGCTCGGCGTGCTGGGCGTGGTGTTCGAGGCGCGCCCCGATGCGCTTGTGCAGATCACCAGCCTGGCCTGGAAGAGTGGCAACGCGGTGGCGCTCAAGGGGGGCCGCGAGGCCAGCGCCAGCAACCGCGCGCTCTGTGCGGTGGCGCATGGGGTTCTCTCCGCTCACGGCATCGACACCCGCGCTATGGTGCTGCTGGAAGATCGGGCCGAAGTGGACGCGCTTCTGACCATGGACGATCTGGTCGAGTTGATGATTGCGCGTGGCTCGTCGTCGTTCATTCAGCATGTGCGCAGCCATACGCGCGTCCCCGTGATGGCTCATGCCGACGGCATCTGTCACATGTACCTGCACGCGGCTGCGGATCCGGACATGGCCGCGCGTTTGGTGGTGGACGCCAAGTGCAGTTACCCGGCCGCCTGCAATGCCGTGGAAACGCTGCTGTGGGATGCCGAGGCCACTGCGGCGCTGGACAGTTGCGTGTCCGCGTTGTCCGCTCAGGGCGTGGAACTGCGCGGCTGCAAGGAAACGCGCAAGCTCCACCCGCAAATGAACGCCGCGACCGGAGCAGACTGGGACACGGAATACGGCGCACTCATCCTGTCGATCCGGCAGGTGGCGGGTATGGATCAAGCGCTGGCCCATATCGCCCGCCATGGCTCGCGCCACACCGACGTCATAGTGACCCAGGACCCGGTGGCCGCAGCCCGTTTTCTGGCCGAGGTCGACGCGGCCTGTGTGTTCCACAATGCCAGCAACCGTTTCTCCGATGGTTTCCGTTTCGGGCTGGGCGCGGAGGTCGGCATCTCCACCGAGAAACTCCATGCACGCGGCCCGGTGGGAGTCGAGGGCTTGCTCACCTATCGCTGGCTGCTCTACGGCCACGGCCAAGCCACGACCGAATACGGTCCCGGCGGACGCCACTACATCCACAAAGACCTGCCGGTTGACGGCTAACCCTCCGATACCGTGATCCGGCCGAGGGGCTGCAACTTCACGTCGGGCTCAATCTCCTGATACGAGAGCACGGCGACCTCGGGATGTTCGCTCTCGATCAGGCGGCGCACGTGGCAGCGGATATCGGCCGTGGTGACAATCACCGGCGCCGAGTTGTCAGCAACCGCGCGACCCACGGCCTTGACGATGTCGGAAGCAAGCTCGGGCTCAAGCGCGAGCGTGCTGCCGCTTGCGGTGCGCTGGATCGCCTCGCGCACAGTGTCCTCGATCATTGGGTCCAGGAAGTAGGCCTGAAGGACGCCTGATCCAGCCGCGTGGGCGAACGTGATCTGGCGTCGCAGGGCCGCGCGCGCACGCTCGGTGAGCGTCACCGGGTCAGAATCGGCGGGCGCCGCTTCGGCCAGTGCGCCCAGGATCTCGCGCAAGCTGCGGAGCGAGATACCCTCGGCAGCCAGACGGCGCAAAATCTCGGCGAGCAGGGCAAAGGAGACGAGCTTAGGCACCACCTCCCGCACCAGCGCGGGGTGCGTGCGTTCGAGTTGGTCGAGCAGTGACTGGGTTTCCTGGATGCCGATGAATTCGTGACCGTAGCGCCGCAGAACTTGCAGCAGGTGAGCGACAATCACTTCTTCGGGAGCGCCGCAACCCGGGACAACTTCACCCCGGCCTATCGGGACTTCCTGCAGGCGCAGCACATAGGCGCCCGCGGCCAGACCTGTGGTGTTGCGACGCAAGAAAATTGCGGGCAGCGGAATGCCGGTTTCGGAGAAGAAACGCTCGCGCGCAGCTGGCAAGAGTTCGCACTCCATTCGATCCGGGCTGCCCGGGCGCAGGAGCGATTGCGACAGCACGCTCGACAGCTCGATCGAAATGGGCAGCAACAGAGGCGCGGGAGCTTGCGCGCCAGCGGCGTGCGATTCTGGAACGACAGTTGCCCCCGCCGGCCTCTGGGCAGCCAGACGGTCCAGATGAATAATTCGGTAGGCGACCAAGCCGAGCAGGGCGGCCAGCACGGCAAAGGGCGCTGTGGGCAAGCCAGGCACCATGGCCAAAAGCCCAAGTAGCGCGGCCGCAATGGCCAACGCTTTGGGCTGCGCGAGAATCTGCCGGCTGATGTCCTTGCCCAAATGGCTGCCCTCCTCTTCCGAAGAAACGCGGGTAACGATAATTCCGGCTGCGGTTGAAATAACCAGGGCGGGGATTTGTGACACCAGCCCCGCGCCGATGGTGAGAAGAGTGTAGGTTTTGGCCGCCGCGACTGGGTCCATTCCCTTCTGGACGATTCCAATGACTAGGCCACCCACAATGTTGGTAAGCAGCACGATGATTCCCGCAATCGCGTCGCCCTTGACGAACTTCATGGCGCCGTCCATTGACCCAAAGAACTGGGATTCGCGCGCAAGCAAGGCGCGTCGCCGACGTGCCTCCGCGTGGTCGATGTGGCCCGCGCGCAGTTCGGCGTCAATGGACATCTGCTTGCCGGGCATGGCGTCCAGGGTGAAACGGGCGCCCACTTCCGCCACCCGTTCGGAGCCCTTCGCAATCACGATGAACTGGATCAGGGTGAGAATCAGGAAGACCACGGCTCCCACCACCAGATTGCCGGCCACCACGAAATTCCCGAAAGCGTAAATCACCTGCCCGGCATTGGCTTTCAGTAGAATCAATCGGGTGGCCGACACCTCGATGGCCAGTCGAAACAGGGTGGTAATCAGCAACAGTGAGGGGAAAGTGGCAATGCGCAGCGCCTCGCTCACGTAGATTGCGACGAGCAGCAGACTGACCGCAGCGGCGATGTTCAGTGTGACGAACAGATCCAGCACGAAGGTCGGGAGCGGAACGATCATCATCCCGACAATCACCGCCACCAGCAAAGCCAGGGCTATGTCCGAGTAGCGCGCAAACAACGCGCGCACGTCACCAGTCTTCAGCAGCGATAGAAATCCTCCGCGCGCAACGGGCTCTGACCTCAACATGGAATCAAATTTGGCATGGTTTGGTCCAAGCACAAAGAGGTGTCCAAGGCGCTGATCAAGAAGTATCGCGCCCAGCGCCGCGCAGCCAAGTGAGCCGACTGAAAGACCAGGCTCGCGGCTTCGGCCAACGCCGCTCCCCAGCGCACTTGGAGGGTTGGCTTGGCCCGCGGTCGCGGGGCGGCGGTTTGCGCCCCAGCCGCGGTTTGCTCTGCTAGCCTTGAGTTCATGCTACGCATCCTGAGCCCGCAAGATCCGGACTACGAGACGAGGCTGTCGGCTCTCGCTGGGCGGGGAACGACCGTGCCTAGGGACATCGAAACCCGCGTTGCGGAGATCGTGGCCAAGGTTCGGCGGCAGGGTGACCGAGCCCTGCGCGAGTTCACCGAGCGGTTCGAACGTCGCCAACTGGACGCCATCGAGTTGCAGCGCCCGGACTGGGTGGAGCAGGCCGGCCGAGTCAGCCTGCCGGTCAGGCGGGCGCTGGCCAACGCCGCCGCGCGCATCCGGTCCTATCATCAGCGCGAGAAGCCGAGCGCCTACGAATCGACCGAGCCCGGAGTTCGGCTGCGCTGCCGCGTGACGCCGCTCGAACGCGTGGGACTCTACATTCCCGGCGGCACCGCCTGCCTCGCCTCGACTGTATTGATGACCGCGATCCCGGCCAAGGTGGCCGGTGTGCGCCAGATCATCATGACCACGCCGGGTCCGTCGCCCGAGACCCTGGCCGCCGCGCTGGAGGCCGGTGTGGATCGGGTCTTCCTCCTGGGTGGCGCGCAGGCGATCGCCGCCTTGGCTTATGGCACCGAGACAGTTCCGCGGGTCGACAAGATTGCCGGGCCAGGCAATGCCTATGTGACCGCGGCCAAGTGTCTGGTCTACGGCGATGTCGGCATCGACATGATCGCGGGCCCCACCGAGGTCGCGATCGCGGCTGATGCCAGCGCGAATCCATCCTGGGTGGCAGCGGATCTGCTCGCGCAAGCCGAGCACGACGTGCTGGCGGTTCCTATCCTGGTGGCGGTCGGGCGCGCGGTGGCCGAGGCGGTGGCGACGGAAGTGGACCGCCAGTTGGCAACGCTCCCGCGGCGAGAGATAGCGAGCAAGGCGGTCGACAATCAGGGCGTGGCCTTCGTGGTCGAGGATGCGGCCGCAGCCATCGCTCTGGTCAATCGGCTGGCACCCGAGCACGTGGGGCTTGCGCTGGCCAACGCTGCCGCGCTGGCCGATCAGGTGACCGCAGCGGGAGCGGTCTTCGTGGGCCATCATGCCTGCGAGGCGGTGGGCGACTACTTCGCGGGGCCGAGCCACGTGTTGCCCACCGGCGGCAGCGCGCGCTACGCGTCTCCTCTTGGGGTGACCGACTTCACCAAGCGCACTTCCTTCATTGAATATGATGCTGACGCGCTCGCGCGACAGGGAGACGACATCGTGGCCCTGGCGGAGGTGGAAGGTCTGGCCGCCCACGCGCGGTCGGTGAGTATCCGCACGGGCGGGCGTTGACCTCGCCGTCACCGTCGCTGTCCGTGTCACCGTCGGCCACCCCCTTCGGGGGCTTCGGGACGGACAGCCCACCCCACCTGCCCCCGCGCGCTTCGCGCGCGCCCGTCGTGGCCGCGACCACGACCGCCTGCGGCTATCGCGGGACAGTGGACACGCTGACCGTTGATCTTTGGCGAAAAGTGCGGCATTGGTGCGGGAACTCCGCGAAATGCCTGTGGATAACGTCATTTGGACGCCTCCAGGAGACGCAGAGGACGCATGGTGGGTGGTTCGAGAATCAGGGGCACGGAGAGGCGGTCGAAGCGCGCGGAGAATGTGCCGAGCGCCAAGGCTCTGATGCCGATGGTGACGAAGGACTGACGAGGCCCTTTGCGTTTGCAGCGCAGGCGCAAAGAGGGATCGATCAGCGCGGCGGTGATGCCCACCAGAGTCCAGATCAAGAGGGCTACGGCCAGAAGGCTAACGAAGCGGGCCAGGGCCACTGGGTCGCGGAACTGGGTCCAAAAGAGCTTGGCGCCGAAACGTCGGCCTTTCGTGTCTCGGAATTGCTCCTCGACGGTCATGCGGCGGTCATAGAGCGCCAGCACCTGCTTGGCGGAACCGGGTTCGCTGGTGGCGACCCACCACGGTTCATGAGCACCAGGAGCCCAGTATCCGATGATGCGAACCGAGACAACACCGTCGGCACGCAGCGGAACCACGCCGAGATCGAGCACCTGCCCTGGTTGCAGGAGAATGGCCTCCAATGGTTGACGTACACCAGGCTCAAGCTCGACGTAGACATCGGCCATCAAACGGACGACGAAGCCCAAGCGCAGCGTCTGCAACAACGCCAGCCAACTCGCGCGACGAAATCCGCGGTCGCACAGAATCGTCGCGGTGACACCCGCCCGACGGGTGACGTCGGCCAGGAAGCGCAGGAAGGTATTCTCCCGGGTATTCTGCGAGCGATCTCGGATCAACTTGCGCCAACCTTGAACGAAGACGGGGATGGCCCGCTTGCCGGTGACCATGGCAGCGACCAGGAGGCGCAAGTCATGGTGCCATTCGGTCCAGTCCACAGCGAGCAGGACATGCCGATCCGGGCGACGGGCGAGCAAATCCAGCGACCGCGTGGCGAATTCAAGATAGTCGACGTGCTCATTGCGCAGCAGCCGGTAGAAGCGATTGACCGCACTGTCCAGCCTGGTCCGCAGCCAGCCGGCCAGAGTCGTGGCGATGGCGAACGAGCGAGCCTGACCAGTGGCGGCGATGGCGGCGATGATCAGACCCAGCGTTCTGCGGCGCGCCTTATGAAAAGGGTCGAGCAAGTCGCTGAGAAATGGGTAGGTTCGTTCTGGGCTCACGGGGAAACCTCCTGCGTTTAGTTGGCAAAAACCAAACTTCGGAGGACCCGTGGGCCCTTTTCCACTTATTTTTCACGCTATTTCGTAAGTGATCGAAATGATCCAGCTTTTTCGGGCTCGATCTGATAGGCGGTCAGGTGGACACGCCCTTGACAGCCGGAGAAACTCCTCTAGATTACGTGCCTCGCTCGGGAGCTTGAAACATGTACGCCGTCATCCAGACCGGAGGAAAACAGTACCGGGTCGCCGAGGGGGAAACCTTGCGCGTGGAGAAGCTGCCTGCCTCTCCGGGCGAAAAGCTGTCCTTCGTGCCTCTCTTGTTTGCTGACGATGGCGGCAACGTTCAGGTCGGCAAGCCTCAGGTCAGCGGCATCAAGGTCGAGGCCGAGGTGCTGGAGCAGGGTCGGGGCAAGAAGATCATCGTCTTCAAGTACAAGCGTCGCAAGTCGTACCGGCGCAAGACGGGCCACCGCCAGCCGTTCACGGCCCTGAAGATCACGGCCATCAAGGCAGGAGCGTAAGCAGCCATGGCACACAAGAAAGGGCAGGGCAGCTCCCGCAACGGCCGCGATTCGCAGTCGCAGCGCCGCGGGGTCAAGCGATACGCCGGCCAGGTCGTGCTGGCAGGTAACATCCTGGTCCGGCAGGTCGGGACCGTGTTCCACCCCGGCCGCAACGTCGGCATTGGCAGCGACTTCACACTCTTCGCCCTCAAGACCGGCAAGGTGAAGTTCAGCCAATCAGGCAACCGCAAGCGGGTCAGCATCGAGGCGGCCTAGCCGCGACCCTCCGTCGCAGGTCCGGCTTTTGAGTCGGGAGTGCTTCTGTGACGGCATTTGTCGACCAGGCACGGGTGAGCGTTCGTGGCGGTGACGGCGGCGACGGTGTGGTGGCGTTTCGACGTGAGAAGTTCGTTCCCAAGGGCGGCCCGGCGGGCGGCGACGGCGGCGACGGCGGCAGCGTGATCCTGGTGGCCGACGAAGGCCTGTCGACGCTTCTCGACTTTCGCTATCGCCACGAGTATCAAGCGCCCGCGGGCGAACGCGGCGGCAACAAAGACAAGTACGGCCGCGGGGGACAGGACATGGTGCTGCGGGTGCCCACCGGAACCGAGGTCTACGACGATGCCAAAGGCGAGCTGCTGGCTGACTTGCGCACACAGGGCCAGCGCTTCGTGGTGGCCGCAGGTGGCAAGGGCGGACGCGGCAACATCCATTTTGCGACAGCCACTGATCGCGCGCCCAGGCGGGCCGAGCCGGGACAGCCAGGCGAGGAGCGCGTGATTCGGCTGGAGCTGAAACTGCTCGCCGACGCGGGCCTGGTGGGCTTTCCCAACGTGGGGAAGTCTTCCCTCATCGCCCGCATATCCGCCGCTCGTCCCAAGATCGCGGATTACCCATTCACCACGCTGATTCCCCACCTGGGCATGGTCCGGCTGTCGAACGATCGGTCGTTCGTGGTCGCAGACGTGCCCGGACTCATCGAGGGCGCGCATGAGGGTGCTGGTCTCGGACTTCGATTCTTGCGGCACCTGGAGCGGACGCGGGTGCTAGTTCACCTGCTCGAGCTGAACTCGGCCCCCGGCCGGACCCCACTACGCGACTATCAGGTTCTGCGGCGTGAACTGGCCTTGTACGATCCCGCGCTGGCCGGACGCACGGAGGTGGTGGTCCTCAACAAGCTGGACCTGCCTGCGACCCGGAAGAAACTCCCCGCCCTGCAGCGCCTGTTTGCCCGGCGGGGCCTGCGCCTCTTGGCTATCAGCGCTGCCACGGGCGAGGGAATCGCCGGCCTGCACGCGGTCCTGTGGAGCGCGCTGGAAAAGGCAAGAGCCGCGCAGCTCGCCTCCGGGGACGCCCCCTCGGGGCCGACATCGCGACACGGCATCGCGCGCGACCCGAGTATCTGATAGGATGGCGCCCGCCGCTGGACAGCCCAACGGCAGGTAACTCCGCGAATGTCATGTACCTTTTGACGGGGCTTGAAGCTGCCTGCTATACAAGGATACTCTCTGCCACGAACGTGGGGAGCAAGGGTGTAGTACCGCGAGATTTGAGAGGCTCACAAGGAGCTATGAAATGACAAGTCCACGAACCTGGGGGGTTCCCGCTCTGCTGTTAGCTGCTGCCTGCTGGGCGCAGCCTGCGCGGGCCGACACGACCAGCGCAGCGGCGCCACGCGAGGCTCCGGCCGCAGCAACAGCGCCATCGCCAATGGGGGCGCCGCCAGAAGCGGCCACGCTGGCCCCGGCCGCTGCTGCCGAGGGCGGGGCCTACACGGTGCGGCTGCGCGCACTTGAGCGCAACGTCAACGATCTCAAGGAGCAGGTCTTCCGCACGCGCGCGCGCCTCAATCTGCTCAAGGAGACGGTTCTGGGTGGCGTCATCGGGGCTTCCCGCTGTGTCATCAAACACAAGAACGAGATGGGCGCATCGTTCCGCCTCATCAAGGCAGTCTATGCACTGGACGGCGTCCAGATCTTCAACAAGGCGGATGACACCGGCCGCCTTTCCGAGATGACCGAGTTCGACATCTACAACGGTGCCATCCAGCCAGGAAGCCACACCCTGACCGTGCAGTTCATCTACCAGGGCTATGGATTCGGCGTGTTCAGCTACCTCAAGGGCTACAAGTTCAAGGCCAGTTCCAGCCACACCTTCGTGGCGGCCGACAATAAGGCCACTGTGGTTGTCGTGGTGGGCTACGAGAAAGGCGGCATCGCGACCAACATGGAGGACAAGCCCGCAGTCGAGTTCCGGGTCAATCTGGTCACGCCCGAAGCCGGCGGTTCCCCGGCTGCCAAGAAGTAAGGCCAACGTTCCTGGAGACCCCCGGATGCGGCATTCTCGACGGCTCGGGCCTCACCTCTCCCTGGGCGAGTGCGCTGTGCGGCGACCCCTCCTTGTGGCGGCCTTCTTGCCTCTCGCGCTCGTGGCGTCGCGCGCCCGAGCCGGTGAGGTCGAGGAGGCGAATGGCCGTCTGGTGGATCTGGAAGAGCGGGTGCGGGTCTTGTCCACGGAGTTCCGCGACACACCGGTCGCGGACCCGAACCTGGCCGACCGACGTTTGCTCGACGCGGAGCTGCTGTTCAATTTGAAGAACTACCGGGAGGCCGCCACCGTCCTGCTGGACGTGGTCGACAACTATCCCAGTGCGCACGCGTACGACGACGCTATCTTTCTTCTCGCTGAGTCGTGCTTTCAGGACAAGGATCTGAACTCGGCCCGGCACTATTATCGGCAAGCCATCCAGAAGCGCACTGGGTCTGGCCAGGAACAGACCGCGCTCGGTCGGCTGATCGAGATCGCGCTGAGCACCGGTGACATGGACGGGGTCGACGACTATCTGACGCTCCTGAGTGGCATCCCCGCCGCATCCGTGCAGCCCTCCGTACCCTACGTGCGCGGCAAGGCCGCCTACTCGCGTGACCGCCTCGACGACGCCCTGGCCGCGTTCCAGTCCATACCCGCCAGCAGTCCTTACTACCTGCGGGCGCGCTATTTCTACGCAACCATCTGGGTCAAGAAGGGCGACTTGGC